>JADJWN010000012.1 GCA_016716335.1 Saprospiraceae bacterium
CAGATTGAAGGAATACAGATCATTGTCTCCCTTGTTGAAGGTATTGTACACCTGCCCTACATTAGAGTAAAGGTCACTCCAGGCAGTATTGGTATTCTGATTTCTCAGACCATTGATATTCACCCCGTTGATGGCATTGTATCTTCCCAATACAGGATTGATGGTTTCATTCAGTGTGAACTCACCGATTCTTTCCAGATAACCTACGTGCTGGAAGGGATCTCTTTCAAAATCAGGATCATCCGGATCCAGCAATCCAAAAACAGGCACCCAGTCTCTCAGAGTTCTACCATAATATCCGTAATTGAAAAGTCTGTCCTGATGTCTGAAATCCTCTGTACGGGAATTATCCTTCTGATATCCGATAGTCACGGTGTATGAAAGATTCCTGATGGAACTGCTGGACTTGGCAGCCTTATCCGCATCTGACAAATCTGAGATGCCCTGTCTTCCGATTTTGTGTCTGAACCTAAAGTTTGCCCTGTACACATTTGAGTACTGGTATGGATTATTGACCCAATTGAGCAAAGACCAGGCAGAACTTGGGGTAAATCGGTTTTTCTTGTCATTATAGTTGCCTGACAATGTAAAGTCAATATTGTCAGATACTCTGGCATCTATTCTGGCCGTAAGGTCGAGGTCCACATTTTCGTTATTGGGTCTGGCTTTCAATGGCCCGCCCAATCGGTCAGACCTTACCTGTTCCAGAGATGGAAATTCGGTGGTACCGATACGATAGGTAGGATTGGCTTCCAACTCTCTGATCAAAGACTCCGGAGCTCTGTACACTCCGATGGCAGAAGGTCTTTCATCGGCTACATTTCTGTACTGTCCGGAAATCCTGAATCCCAGTATGGATTGTTTCTTGCTATTTCTGAGGATAGGACCTGCCAGGTTACCACTGAGTAGGTTGTACCCGTAGCCATCCAGATATTCGGAGGTCTCGATATCAAATCCACCGGTAAAATCGTTGGATGGACCCTTGGATGTAAGAGAGATCAACCCCCCGGTTACGTCTCCGTATCTTGCTTCCAGACCTCCGGTGACTACCTGGAGCTGCTCTATCTCAGACTGAGGGATAAGGTTACCGGTCACCCTGACACCATCCAGAAAGTACACAGTCTCATTGGATCTGGAACCTCTTACGGAAATAGCACCGCCATCCCGGGTGGATAGTCCGGCTGAAGTCGCCGCTATGGCATTTACGTTTTTAGTGGGTAATACTCTGATTTGCTCGGCTGTGATGGTTTTACCCTGCGTAGTGTTGTCCTGCTCTATAAGCGGAACCTTAAACTCCTTGATTTCTATACCCAAATCCAGCAATACGGCATCGTCACTCATGTCAAAGTTTACCCTGTTGGTACGTCCTGCTTTGATCGGTATGTTTGTTTGCCTTTGGGTAGCAAAACCAATGATACTGACTTCAATGTCGTAATTACCCGGTAAAACATCCGAAATAAAATAATTTCCGTCAAGGTCAGTGTCAGTACCGGTAATCAATACTCCTCCTCTGTACAACGCCACAGTGGCAAAGGCGATAGGCTCCCCGTTTTTAGAATCCTTCACCTTACCCTCAATGGTAGTCTGCGCAATGACTCCGGTAACACTCAGGATTGAAAATACACTCCAAAGTAAAAATTTCCGCATCATAAATTATTGATGGTTTTCGTGTTAAAAATTTCTTAATAGCCTGCAATGTTAAACATATTCATAGGCACAGCCAAATTTTGTGTAAAAATTTAAGAAAGATTGTATCCTGCGCTACATTTTTGTCAGGACCTGTTTTCTGATTTTATTCAACATCACCTCTGCAATACGATATAATGACTCTGCAGTCCATCCGGCAATGTGTGGACTCAGTACCACATTATCCATCCTGTATAGCCTGTCATATAATGACTTTTCTGAAGATGTAAAGCTCTCAGGCTTTTCATTTTCAAATACATCCAGACAGGCACCGTAAACTTTGCCGCTTTCAAGTGCATCAACCAACGCAACCGTATCCACTATCTGTCCGCGGGAAGTATTGGAAATTATCACCCCGTCTCTGCATTGATATAAAAATTTTTCATCCACGAGATGATAAGTTTCTGGTGTCAGAGGTAAATGCAGTGAAATAATATCGCTTTGCCGGATCACTTCTTCAAGCGAAACTTTCCTGACAAAACGCAATGCAGCCGGATATCGCTCCCGATACTTGTCATAGGATAGAACATTCAGTCTCCATGAAGACAGTTTTTCGGCAAATGCACAGCCGGTATTGCCCATTCCGATGATACCCACAGTTCTACCCATCAGCTCGAGGCCTCTGTTTTTTTCCCGATGCCAGATTCCGGACCTGACTTCGCTGTCTGCTCTCGTAAGATGATTCATCAGGGCCAGCAACATACCCATCTCATGCTCTGCCACCGCATTTCTGTTGCCTTCCGGAGAATTGATCACCTTGATTTTCTTTCTTTTTGCATAGGGTACATCTATGATTTCAAGTCCTGATCCCAGCCTGCCTATAAACCTTAAATTCCCGCCCACATCTATCATTTCCTTGTGCATCTGTATTTTGCTGTTGATGATTATTCCGTCATATTCAGCAATGATGTTTTTTAACTGCGCATTTTCCACCGCAGTATCGTACACCACTTCACACCCCTCTGCTCTTAGCCCATCAATCAGCAAGGTATGCACTTTGTCTGTGATTAAAATTCTGAGTCCCATTTTTGTATTTAGGATGCATAAATACATCAGTTTGATGAATTTTTTAAATCCGGAATCAAAAGTCAGGGTAAAAAGCCCTGCATGTGGTTGATTCCTGTGGTTTCAGCAAATCATGATTCTTAGCGGAAATGTAGAGCCTGCACAGTTGAAGCCCCAATTTTCTACCTTATTGATAAACTCCTGAATCTCTACAAAACTCCTTACCGGTGATATGCCGAAACCCTTATGAAAGGTTTTACACAATATATTATTTTTTGTTATAATATGTATTGTAATTAAAATTTTATAATTGAGCCTATATTCCAAAATATTGTTTAATTTTGCAAATACCCTGAAAGCCGGTTTGTGTAATCCTAAACCAACCGTGATGAGAAAATTCATTATCTCCTGTTTAATTTTGGCTCTGCAAACTACCCTGTTGAGTCAGATTTCCATCAATACGCCACTATTTACCTATTCCCAAAATTTCAATTCATTGGCAAATTCTGGCTCATCTTCAATTTTGCCTGTGGGTTGGTTTTTTAGAGAGATAGGGATTGATAAAGATAGTTTTTATGTTGCCGGTAGTGGAACATCCAACACTGGCAATACCTACAGTTTTGGTTCTTCCGGTAGCAGTGAAAGAGCATTGGGTGGATTGAGATCTGATGAATTGGTCACGACTTTCGGGGTTAAATTTATCAATAACACGGGAGGTGTCATTCCCTCTGTAACCATCACTTACACCGGTGAGCAATGGAGAATAGGTAGCACCGGCAGAATGGACAGACTTATTTTCCAATACAGTTTGGATGCAGATAGTCTGCATACCGGCACCTGGACCAATTTTACCAATCTGGATTTCATAGCTCCCACCACAGTAGGGCCTGTCGGCAGACTTAATGGCAATCTTCCGGAAAACAGACGTACGATGTCTTTTACCATTCCCGATCTGGATATACCCGACGGGGGCATGCTTTTTTTACGTTGGCTGGATTTTGATGCCACGGATGAAGACGATGGTCTGAGCGTAGATGATTTTATTATCAGCAATACTCCACTGCCGATTGTTATTACTTCCCTGAATGTGTCAAAAATCCGTAGTATCACAGAAGTTAGATTCAGTACGGTCTCTGAAGTCAACAGCGATTATTTCTCTGTTGAACGGTCCGGAGACGGTCGTATTTTTACAGAAATCGGAAGACTCAAAGCTGCAGGAGAAAGTCGGAAAAACAAATATTACACTTATATTGATCAAAATCCAATCATAGGTACCAATTACTATCGTGTTCGGCAGGTGGACACAGATGGAAATTATCGTATCACAGAAGCAGCCAAAGTGCAATTTGATGCTGAAAAAAAATTCAGCCTTTATCCAACCCAAACTACAGACAATATCAATATTTTTACAGATCTTACTGGATACGACATAATTATATTTGATACAGGAGGAAAAGAAAGACTACGTGCAGTAAATTTATCCGGCGACCAAAAATTTTCCTTAAATGCTCTTCAAGCCGGTACATATATCCTTCATTTCAGAGACGAATACAGCATTAAGGTAATAAAGATCGTGAAAATCTGAGAGGTAGTTTAGACTTTTTGAATCGAGATATTACACTCCTATACTTCTAATTAAACAGATCTGCTTTAGGCATGAGTTTGTTAAGTTTTCATTAATTGCTTCAAATACACCCTACTGTCATTCGGATTAGGCATAACTTTGCAGTAGATTCAGTTTCTGCGGTACCCCAAATGCCATAATCTGATTTTTTCAAACCAAACAATCTGAGATGAGAGTAGTACTTACTTTTCTGTTTGCATTTATTATTTTATTGAATCTTCCGGCGCAAAGATTCGTATTGGAAAATTTTTCGGGTGGATTTCCAACCGGTTGGAACCCGGATGACGCTAGAATTAATGTAGTGTCTTCCTCTGCCAGCAGCGGTTATTCATCCCCTGTTCCCGCATCAGGAGGAAACAATATTATTTTTACTAACTGTCTCCCCAATGCCTCAACTATCACTCTTACCACCTCATCCTATGATTTCACAGGTAAGTCAGGTATTAGAATAGGCTTTGGTATCAGAAGAACTAATACTGGTATTGAATTGTCCGTATCTTATTCTATTAATGGTGGATCTCCTGTCAGCATAGCTACTACTTCAGGTACAGGTACTACCTGGCAATATCTGCAATATGACATACCGGCTTTAGATAACCAAAATAATGTAGTATTTTTATTTCAGATTACAACTGGTGGCGCTTCTGGAATGGCTGCCTGTGGTATGGGTTCAGGCAACACCAGAATTGACGACTTTGCCATCGGGCAGAATATGAGCTTGGGTCTTCCGATGCCTGTGACATTCAATTCATTTGAGCTTACCAAATCACTGAATAACGCTATGATTTCCTTCTCCACTGCCTCCGAAACCAACAACTCCCACTTCAATATCGAGAGATCCGGAGATGGCAGAAAGTTTCACTCTATTGGTGAGATTAAAGGTGCAGGCGACAGCAGGGAAGAAAGGCATTACTATTTTACAGACGAAAAGCCGCTGCCGGGTACCAATTATTACAGAATCCGTCAGACAGACTATGACGGCACTTACAGTTTTTCTGAAATCAAAGCTGTAAGGTTTGCTCTTGCACCGGCATTCGATATCAACCCTAAACAAACGGAAGGAAGGCTCTGGATAGATACGGACATCGAAAATTATGATTTACAGATATTCGGAAGTGATGGGAGAGTGATGTATTCATCACAAAAACTTTCTTCTGCACAATCCATAGACCTTAACCATCTTAAACCCGGCATTTATTACCTAAAGCTCACGCATCAAGGGGTAAGCCACACCCAAAGAATTATCCGTATTTAATAGATTATTATCCTTTCGAAATACAAAAAGGGCAACAATTACACACTGTTGCCCTTTTTTCATTTTCATTCATCAGGGGGTTTTTATTTCAGCAGGTGCCGGAAGGGGTCTTCCCAACTGTCAAACACTTGCAAATTATATTTTTCTATTTTTTGGATCAGTTTTTCGGCATAATCCGGATCTGTGGCATATCCGCTGTTTCTTAGCCCGCGGGCCCACTCTTTGTAGTCAAAACGGTTTATGCCAAACAGTGCCTGATAGCGCTCTGATTCTTTCAGAAAATTGGATCTGTCCACATAGCTGTCCACCGTACTGTTGTAAGCACGAAAACAGGATTCTATAAGCTGTCCTTTTTTGTTGTAATCATCGTCTTTGTGGTAGTAGGTTTTACCGGTCCACCAGGACTTGCACTTGATGCCAAAGTGATTGTTAGCTTCTTTGGCCAGCTTGCTTGTACCATAGTGTGACTCGTGCAGTCCCTGCGCTAGCGTTACACTGGCGGGAATACCGGTACGATACATTTCCACGACAGCAAGATCCTTGTACTGCTCTATGTAATCTGCTGCAGCTTTTTCAGCAGAAAAATTAAAGGATACGAATATTACACTCATCAAGAGTGCGGGGAATCTCAGAAACGACATGTTGCAATATTGTTTTACCAAAATATTCTCAAATCCCGTGCCAATCCGGGAAGAATGTCATCATGGGCAATCCGACAACTGTGTAATCGTGAGCACTCCGGAATTATTCACCCGGATTTTATAGCACAGATCATTGTCGCCCCTGAGAATGATACCTTTGGTAAAGCTACGGATGCACAGATCCGTATTGTCCCATTTGATGGTGGCTTCTTCATTTTCAGGACAATAGGATTCTGCATTGCCGTATAATGATCCGGAGATATTTATTTTTACAGAGCGACATATACCATTATTGTCTTTGAGCACCAATTTCCTTCTTGGATCTGTCAGTACAAAATCGTTGTCGTGAAGCTCAGTATATTGCTGATTGGGCAGATAGCATACTATTCTTTCTGCACCGATACTTCCGTTTGGCAGGGCTTTGATGCGATAACAATCTCCTTTGGGCGAAGTCAATACTATTCCTTTTGCAGGGCTATTAAAATAAGCCCCTGAATATCTCGCATCCGTTATTTTGCTTACCGTACCGGAAGTGTCTGCAGGCACTTTAAGTTTCAACGTATATAGTCCCTGCGTGATATCTGACATCAGAATGCATCCGGAGGGCAGAAAGGGGTAAGTGCCCCAATGGCCTTTCCAGTCGTGCTGGGGTAGATTATAACCCTGGCCGTTGTGAGCGGTATAGGAGTCAAACCAGGCTATTCTTTTGGGCTGAAGTGGATTGGAAATATCAAAGACCTGGAGGCCGTCTTCATAATAGGAAATAAAGAGGCTGTCGTCTTTTACAAAAGGATTGTGGGGCCTGCATCCTGTATCGTTCACTTCCAGTGGTTCCTTAAAACTATGCACATAATTAATACTGGTACCGGGACCTGTGCCGGATATTTGGTAGACCCTGATAGGCAAGCCTCTGGGCACTTCCTCGGCCGAAAAGGCATGGGTGCCTGCATTGTTCAGCCAGCTGCTATGATTGTATCCGGGGGTCACATCGATAGATGCGAGCAGCTGGATATTGTTCACATTGGTAGCATCCCAGATATAGTATCCATTGTAGCCGTGTGAGGCATAAACGATGTTATTGCGTACATACAGGTCATGAATGTAGCTGGTGGGAAAATGCCTTATTAAAACTGGATTGGCCGGATTGCTCAGGGAATATATGAGCATGCCACCGATATTAGACCCTGCTACATACAGTCTGGCATGGGCTGTATCCACAAATATATTATGTGCACTGGTAAATACATTGGTTTGATTGGTGTAGCTCAGTGTATTCATATTGATGATCTGTAGTCCTGAATAACAGGGCCGTCCGGACGTATGATCGCAGACCCCGTACACATAATGTCCGTAAGTCTTGTAATCCCTCCATATGGCATTGGCCCCGTCTATAAAGCTCTGCACCAATACCGGATTGCTGCAATCGGTTACATTATAAATATTGATCGCCAGCGCACTGCCAATAATGGCATATTCCTGCCCCTGACTATCCACATATCCCCAAACATCGCTATATTCATTACCCGGCATACAGGCCGCATGTCCTTTCAGGTCAATATTAAAACCCTGACAGACGAGCGTATTTACGCTGATTAAAAAAATTGAAATGATGAGAATTCTGGTCAACATAAAAATCATGTTTTTACAGTTTTTCATTAAAAACAGATAAGTTTGTCTTTCGAAATAGTTTGGTGAATTGCTAATGCAAGCATACTGCCTACTCGCCGGAGATTGATTTAAGCAGGCTTTTATTCTCAGGGTATTGATTTTGCAAAGTAATCATCTACCACAGAAACCACAACAATGCATGACAAATATACATCCAAATATAATATCGCATCTCAATCAGGATGAAAAAATAAAGGCATTGACAGAAAAGTTACCTCTTTATATCGATTACACTCCCGGGAAGGTGCCTGATCAACTGATTAAGTCTGTCATATCACAGCAACTCTCCACTCTGGCAGCCCAAAGTATCTATAAAAGATTTTTAAGTCTATTGCCCCCGAATGCTGATGTTTGTGACTCTATCCTGCTTCTGGAGGATGAGGTAATGAGGACTGCCGGACTTTCTTTTCAGAAAATCACATATATCAGAAATATTGCCGGACACTTCGCGGAGGCAAAGTACAAGGAAGATGATTGGCATCTATGGGATGATGAAACCATCATTGACAAACTCACATCCATCAAAGGTGTAGGAAAATGGACCGTACAGATGCTGCTCATGTTTACCTTGCACAGACCGGATGTGCTGCCCTATGATGACCTCATAATACGAAAAAGCATAGTCAGACTGTACGGAATACAATCCACAGGAAAAGCTCAGGTACACGACATAGAAAGGGTGGCAGAAGTGTGGCGTCCTTATCGCTCTATAGCCTGCAGATACCTATGGGCAGCCAAAGACATTATTTTATCCTGATTGCAAAAATTATGTACACTGTCGAGGAAATTTGGATTTATCCGGTGAAGAGTTTTGCAGGCATTTCTGTAGAAAATGCACAGGCATTACATTCCGGTTTTGAGCATGACAGAAGGTGGATGCTTCTGGATGCAGAAAATCATTTTGTCACACAGAGAGAAATACCCAAATTATGCCTTTTTATTCCTTCAATTGAAGGTAATATCCTGCGTATTACCTACGAAGATCAGTCTGCCGAGCTTTACATCCAAAGTAACGAAGGGAAAATCTTTGAATCCCGGATATGGGATGACACTGCACTGGTATGTGAAGCAGATAAAAGTGCCAGCCGGTTTATTTCTGACATTCTGCAAAAAGAGCTAAAGCTGGTCAGAATTTTTGATGAGGCTTCAAGATATCATTTCTCGGAGACCTCCGGAAAGAAATATCCGGTAAGTCTGGCCGACGGATATCCTTATTTAATGATATCAAGGCAAAGTATGGAATTACTACAGCAGAAGGCCGGGTCTGAATTCAGTGTGAAAAGGTTTCGTCCAAATCTGGTCATTTCTGCAAGTGAAGCTCATCAAGAAGATACATGGCGGCAACTTGGCATTGGTCAGGCTGCATTTGAAAATGTAAAACCCTGCGCCCGATGTATTATGGTCAATGTAGATCCTGATAGTGCCCGGGTCACCAAACAGCCTTTAAAAAGTCTGTCCCATTACAGGAAGAAAGAAAATAAAATTTATTTTGGAACGAATATGGCATGCTATCTGGAAGGCATGGTAACTGTAGGGGATAAAATCACTTTTAGTACTTAATAAAATGACAGTGCATCAAAAAAGAGCCATTGAGCGTCTCACGGCACTGTGGGCACTCAGTGAGTCCGGTCTGGGAGGCATCATGCATGCGATCAAGATACCCTTTACCGGTCTGATTGTGGGTGGTATCGCAGTGATTATAGTAAGCCTGATCTGTGTTTTATCCGGATGCAGATGGAAAGTAGTGGGACAATCCCTGTTGATAGTGCTGGCTATTAAAATGGCCATAAGTCCGCATGCCTCTTTTACTGCCTATTTTGCTGTAAGTTTTCAGGCAGTGGCTGCATGGATATTTTACAGCCTGATACAGAATAAAGCCATCGCTTCATTTGTCACAGGCATCATCTGTATGCTTGAATCCGCTTTACAAAAACTGATTATCTTGACCATTTTCTACGGCAAGACGCTATGGGATGCCATCGATAAACTGGGCGAAACGGCAACCCGCGAATTGGGATGGTTCTTTCATTTTTCTTCTTCCAAACTATTGATATACAGCTATCTGTTGATTTATCTGCTGAATGGTATTTTGATAGGGAAGTTCCTTGCCGGATTTTTCAAAAAAAAGCTGTTAGACAGCCATCCGTACATAACTTTGTCTCTGAAATCAAGGCCGGAAATCACACAAACCCAAGGACAGAAGAACAGAACCTGGGTACAAAGACTCTGGAGACCCGGGTTGTTTTGGATACTGCTGTTTATTGTCCTGATTTTATTGTTGTTTGGATTGAAAGACCCCGGCAGTATCTTGAAATACATCATCCGGGTCCTGCTGATTTTTATATTTTGGTTTGGCATTCTTGGTCCTTTTGTGAATATGTTCCTTAAAAAAATCCTTGAAAAAAAGAACTCTGACATATTAACAGGCACCGAAAATGCCTTTGGTTATTTTCCGTATTTAAAGCAGATCATTCCTATAGCCTGGAAAGAAAGCACAGGCTATATCCCGGCCAGAATTGTCCTGTTTTTGGAAAAATTGCTGCTTTATACCTTATATTTTGAAGCAGATGAATAAAAAAATCATACTCTTTAGCGGTCCCGTGCATTCCGGAAAAACTACATATCTGGCCAATTTTTTTGGAGTACCTTGTGATGTAACTGGTGGATTTCTTACCCCGGATGAAAATGGGCGGAGAATCATAGTTAATCTGGAGAATGGGCAAAAAGTTGATTTTCAGACATCAGAGTCCTGTACTGAGGAAGTACTTGAAGTGGGGAAATTCCGCTTTTAAAATCAGCATTTGAAAGCGCTAAAGCCTTTTGTCTTCGTCATGCGACCGAAGGTACACCCATTATCGTAGTAGATGAAGTCGGCAAACTTGAAATGCGTGATGAAGGCTTTCATCCGCTTGTTTTAGAACTATTAAATGTACTAAAGCCGGAACAGATGCTGTTTCTGGTAGTAAGAGACTATCTCCTGGAAGAAGTCATCGAAAAATACAGCTTACAGGATGCTGTGGTCTGCACAAAGAAGAATTTGATTTCTGAATTTGCCCGCTTGCTTAAATCCTGAAAATCTGCCCCGTATTACTATGAGCAGTATAGTTAAAAAAGGGTGTATTGTTTTACATTTCTTCAATAAAATCAGACTATAGGTATATAGCATGAATATGTATTCCCTAAAGGTTATTAACCTGCAATTTATGTAAACTAATTATTTGAAAAAACTGCATTGTTAAAAATCAGGCTACAACAAATGCTGAAACCTCAGTTCCTGATAATGCGGATATTATCCAATCCGCTTTGTTTGTCAAATACTAAGAAATAAATTCCGGGCGGGATGCCGGTCAAATTCAGCTGAAATTCAGCCAATCCTTTCGTCAAATTTTTTTCTAAAACGCTTTTCCCCTCTGATGTCAGCAGCTTGCAGGCTATTTCCCTCTCCAATACAGCATCAAAGCGGAGATTCAATTCCGATTCGTCTGCAGGATTGGGAAAAACCCTGCAGGAATTGTTTGACTTGATATTATTTGAAGTGCCTGAAGTACCTTTCAGACTAAAATCCATTACAATGGGAAAATGGTCCGATGCCGTGCCGGTATCATTGACAGACAATCCGGCAGACTGTCTTTTGTCAGCAGACATCACTTCTGAAACCAATGAAAAACTGTTGTGATTAACCAATACAGATCCGGTATATACTATAAAATCCAGCCGACCCGCCGAATATGTACCTGCAGGAGAATACCAGGTATAGCTAAATGGTGCATCTGTCACATAAGGCAGAGCATCGTCCATATCTGATTCATCCCAATCGGGCCTGAAGTCGGGGCCATGTATATTGTTATTGACAATATCTCCGGTCATCAATGTGAGAAGTTGTGACCTGAATCCTACAAAATTCATATCACCGGCGATGATTATAGGAGTACCCTGAGGTACATCCAGGGGAGAAACTCCCAGTCTTATATTGCGTACAAAAGCCATAATGTTGTCAATCTCCAGCTGCCTGGCAGTTTCGTTTTCGCAGCATGGCAGATGTGCTACAATACAGATCAGCCTCCAGCTACCCATATTGAGGAGAAATATTCCGTTGCCGTCTACTCTCCGTACATCTACGATAGGGTATCTGCTGACTAATCTTATATCAGGAAATACCCCTCCGGAATACCATTGCTGTCCGCTCTCGGAAGGTAGCATGGATTCAATGAGAGCAGCGGTAGCTGATGAATTATTGTCATAAATCTCCGAAAATCCAATGATATCCGGTTTCAGAGCCTTGAAAATGCGGGTGTATTCCTGTCTCACCGCAGGGTTGAACAGTTTATCCCTCTCTACATTGTACGCCACAAAACGGATATGAGCAGGATTTCTTCTTTCTACAGAATACTCGGGAAGTAGTAAAGGTGGGATCGGATTAAAATTATATTCCACACCACCATTTAGATCCGGCAATCTGTCTCCATTGCCTTCTTCGCTGACAAAGGCAATTCTGAGCTGATTTTGTAAGAAATAATTTACTCCATTGATGGTAAACCTGCGATTGATGGCAATTTCAAACCGGTCAGAAGTAACCGTGGGAGAGGTGATAAGACCGATCTGGGCATGCCTTATGCTTGCCACCGGACCAAAATTGCCATGTATCGAACCACCCCTACTGCCAAAATTGTAAGAGATTTCAGCTCCGATACCTGATACCTGCATACCTGTATTGGATCTGTTGTCAGTATCTAAATAGATGGTGATAGCATTGCCGGATTGCAGATTTATCTCTCTTCCGGTTTCAAGGTAAAGAAAGAGATAATCTTCAGAATGCCACATTTTCAGGGTACGGAAATCAATCCCTGAAGGTCCCGCATCACCGCCTTTATCTGTATGAAGTACAGGTACATCCTGCCAGTCGTCAAACAGATCATCCAACAGAATCCGTTGAGCATAGATCTCCCCTGTAAGCAGAAATAAAAAAATGACAATGAAGAGTCGCAAAACTTTTCAGGTTTTATAAAGTATAAAGGATTGGAAAGGAATTAGGTTCAGACCCGGCACGACAAATGAGCCGAAAAGTCTGTTAAATGCTTTTCAGATCCAGAATATTACCCATCTCAAAGCACAGGCGGCAGCGGGGTTCGTATTTATCTTTCTCTCCCAGTACGACGGTATCCTGTTCCTGACTGAGCCTGAATGAGTGCGTAGCCAGATTGCCACAATGCGGACAGATGGCATGCACTTTGGTGATATATTCTGCTACTGCCAGTAAGTGAGGAATGGGACCGAAAGGCCTGCCCCTGAAATCCATATCCAGGCCGGCTACTATGACCCGGATACCCTTGATAGCCAGTTTCTGACAGACATCCGGAAGTTTTTCATCGAAAAACTGTGCTTCGTCAATACCCACTACATTTACATCTCGGATATGATCGAGTATGCCCAGGCTAGTCGCTACAGGTATGGATTCGACACTGTTTTCATCGTGAGATACTACGTTAGTTATTTCATAACGGATATCCTTCTGAGGTTTGAATATCTGTACCCGCTGATTGGCTATACGGGCTCTCTTCAGGCGTCTTATCAATTCTTCCGTCTTGCCGGAAAACATAGATCCGCATATCACTTCTATCCATCGCTGCGCTGCCCCCGAAAACTGGGTTCTAAAACATAATTCAAACATTTGGCTGCAAAATAAATCAAATTGAAGAAGTTTTTTATGCAATCATGAGGAAGTCAATTTGCTACTATTAGATTTTAGATACCAGAATTCAAGTTGTTGGTAATTAACTTCAAATCTATATATCACAAAATTTGTTATACATTTGTCATACTATTCAGACAAGAATTACAGTTTTAGGACAGAGCTAAAAATTTTTTCAAAACAAAAATTATGGATACCAGAGAATTTGGAAGAAAACTTAAAAAAATTAGTGTCTTATTTGATACCATTCAGGAAAACGGGGCTGTTTCGAATTTAGAGAAGGACCTATTGTTGAGCTACATCCGTGATCTGTATGAGGTGGCAGCAGATGCAGAAACTTCCCAAATCAGAAAAACAGAAATTCCGGTTGAGAAAAAAGCAGAAGTAAAAATAAACGAAAACATAACTCCGGTAACTCAAATACCCGAAGAGAGACCTGTCATTGACTTATCTTCCAGCGTGCCTGTAATCAAAACCTCCCCCAAAGCTGAACCGGTGGTGGAAAGTGTGGCATCTGCCAGAGCAGCTGAACCCGAAGCCAAATCCGTTGCATCAGCAGTAAGTGCCTCAGCTGCCAATACAGATCAGGCAGTTCTTGAGCTCTTTCAGGAGGCCAAGGTTACAGACCTTTCCGACAAACTTGCTCAAACTCCCATCAAAGACCTGACCAAAGCCATGGGAATCAACGAAAAGATATTTACCATGCAGGAATTATTTGGCAATAACCAGGAACACTTTAATAAAGTGCTTACGGATCTCAACAATTGCCCCGATTACAGTACTGCCAAGACATACCTGATGGAAGAAGTAATACCCCGGTACAACTGGACCTCCGATAATAAAATCAAAAAAGCTGTCACCTTTGTCCGCATGGTGAGAAGGCGCTTTGTGTCATAACATGCAGGAACCTACTCCATCCTCAGAATGGCGTTCCATTCTCTTCTGGCCTCTGGTGTGGGTATTGCTGTTGTGGGTGATTTTTATTTTGGATCAGCACTTTGCACTCGGGCTCATGTATTATGGTATTTATCCTCAGAAGGTACACGGACTGTGGGGTATATTGTTTGCTCCGTTTATACATGGTGACTGGGCCCACTTGATTTCCAATAGTTCGCCAATCCTTTTTCTGGGAATATTGATGGCCGCATTTTACCGTAAGGTGGCGCTTACCGCCATTGTCATCATCACACTCTCCACCGGAATTCTGGTATGGATCTTTGGCAGGGAGTCTTATCATATCGGGGCAAGCGGTGTAGTATATGGATTGGTCTCATTCATTTTCTGGACCGGGATTTTCAAAAAGCATCCCAAGACTATTGTGCTTTCATTGATCATCATCATCATGTACAGCGGATTGTCCGAAGGGTTATTTCCTTCAGAGGTGGTAAGGATCTCCTGGGAAAGTCATTTGTTTGGAGCCTTTTCAGGGCTTTGGGTTGCTTTTGTACTCAAAAACGTGAAAGAAGCTGACGAAAAAGAAGTTTCCTCACCCTGGGAAAAAGAAGAAAGCGAAAGGACTTACTTCCTGCCCAGAGATGCATTTGAGAAAACCAAACTTCAACGCTATTATGAATCTCTCTACAATGAAGGAAATCATGAATAACGTACAGGAACGGATTTTTTTGTCCTGATATGGAAATACCCGCTGCTTACGGTCCCTTTCATTTTTATCTAGCTATCATCAGCTTACGGGTGTACGATGCTTTACCCGAGATAATTTTCAGCAGATAAATACCTGATGGCAACCGGCTCACATCTGCCGTTTTTCCTTCATTATGCATATTCCATCTGACCTCTGTAATTCCAGCCATGTTGATAATTTCCATTTCTGCATCTTCCAGGTCTGTGTCTATATGAATAAATCCGGATGCAGGATTGGGATGTATATGGACGTAGGCTGCATCCACCGGTTTTTGACGATTTGAAGATAAACCGGACACTGTCACATAATTTTCTGTCTCGTGCTCTGAAATTCTGGTACCATGTGGAAAGCCGGTAATCCTTACTGCATCGATATATACCTGATCTGCATTGGTACTGGCATCACACTGAAACCGAAACCTTGCATTGGGCGGAAAATTATGGTCGTCTGCATTAATGGTAAAACTTGCCTCATAAAAAAGATCATTTTCAAAGTCAGTTTCGCTGACATGTTCCTTAAGAATTTTCCAGCCGGTCCCATCATGATACATCAGCCAGAAATCCTCATCCTTTTCCATACTGAAGGGGTAAAAGGCAAAATCAATTTTTACTTTACCAAAAGCGCTGAGGTTTAAGGATGGTGAAACTATTGCCGACCCATCCCCTGCATCATCCATAATCATGAGTGCTCCCTGCCCTTCAAAAGCATAGGGTCCCTGATACCATTTAGTATCTGAGGCACCTCCGGTCCAACCATCCCAACCCGATTCGAAATAATAAGCTCCCAGCAGTTGGGGGCCCGGAGATCCGGTATTGCCGGTGCCCGGATTATTGGAGCCACTGCATGGCGGACAGTTGGGCCCACCGCAGTCTATACCGGTTTCTGTACCGTTTTTGATACCGTCACTGCAGGTATCAGGCGCAGTGATACAAAAGGGTCTTTCTTCGGTTTTGCCGAATGTACCCCCTGAAAAAAGCACTTTACCATCCTGAATGACTTCATATCTGCCATTTCCATACTTGCAACAGATACCATCTCCAAAACTGTCTAAAATGACAAACGAATAACATCCTGCCGTAAGGCAGGTATCAGCCGTGATTGTTCTAAGCCGCATGGCTGAAGTATATCTTGCGCCTGAGAGTATGGCCTTGCCCGAAGCATCCCTGAGCTGCCATGAAGTCTCTCCCGGATAATTATCCAAAGTAATTCTGATGGATATATTACTGCAATATGGCGGTGCAGGCTCTGGATCAGGTAATTTTTGCATACAGCTTCTTGCCTGCAGCAGTGCATGCCTGAATCCTCCCGGAGCAAATAATGCCCGCATTCTGGATTTTTGACCTTTGGTAAATAAATTCATACATGCATCATCAGAATAATCCATATAGTTGGCCACCATATCCTCAGAGCCACAGGAGATTTTACCTTCAAAGCATTTGAAGTTGGGTCCGGATGCATTGGGGGTATCCTCCACAAAATCATCTGCCGAACAATCACCGTCACCCCAGATATGTCTGAGATTGAGCCAATGACCTACTTCGTGTGTAGCGGTACGTCCAAGATTAAAAGGGGCTTTGGCTGTACCTAAAGTACCAAAAGCCTGATAATCTATCACTACGCCGTCAGTAGCAGCCGGGCCTCCCGGAAACTGAGCGTATCCAAGCACCGAACCGGCAATGTCGCATACCCAGATATTGAGATAGCTGTCTGATGGCCACCCATCTCTGCCTCCGGTAGCGGTGCGTTTCACATCATCGTTGTTTGGAAAGTTTTTACGCAAGGTGTTGGTACGGGTAATACCGTTTGTTGGATTGCCTGCCGGATCCACGACAGCAAGACAAAACTCGATTTCCATATCATCGGCCTGCGGCCATTTATTATTTCTGTCGGTATTCAGTCGTCTGAAATCCCTGTTCAACACTTCCAATTGTGACATAACCTGCGCTTCACTTACATTTTTCGAAAGCACATCATACACTATATGAAATACCACAGGTATCGTTATTGTGTTGCCATTTCGCTCGCTTGCTGATTGTAAAAATGAGGAAGTATGCCTCTCAATGCGTTCAAGTCTCTGCCTGAATCCGGGGTCTGCCTCCAGCTGCTGCTGAAAATATTCCATCGTCCCGCAATTGCGCTCCTGTGCCGAGCTCAGCGTGGATGATATTATGGCAAGTATCAGGCTTGCCAATGCCATGGCCTGTCTCATGTGTAAGTGTGTGTTGTTAAAAATTGTAAAATTCCGGTATGATTAAAATACCAAATATGATGCCAATTCTTCTACCGGTACATCCGGCAATAATTCTGATGTAATTGTGTGGGTTTATTCTATATCACCGGTTTATTTCATAGAAAAATACTCTTTTCAATCATTTATTTACGCTTTTCAATAACACAAATGACCCGTTTGCAAACTATTTGCTATTAGCGTACACATTTTTGCTGTATCTTTGAAGACTGATTTGAAAAACTGATGTTTGTCCACAAACTGAAATATATCCTGATAGTATGGTTGATCTGCTGTCAATATGCTGCGGAAGGTCAGTCCTGTACAACAGACCTTCTAACTCATTACAGCTACAGGGACATTAAGTCCATACTGGATAAAAATCAATGCAACAGTTGTCACTACAAGTCCTCTGCGATACACAGCTGGCATTACGAAACATACGAAGCAATGACAGGTCAAAGTGCCTGCAGGACACCTGTGATTATCCCGGGAAATATTAATCAAAGTCTGCTGGTGGATAAACTCAACGGCGGGTGGGTAGAATGTGGCAATGCCATGCCGCCCGGAGGGAAAAGCATAAGTGCAGGAGATCTTTTTGCCATCGAACAGTGGATTCTTTCCGGAGCACCGGAATTTTGTATCCCCTCTTTTAATGAAATAAAGACCATACTGCAAAACGCATCCTGCGGCGATTGCCATAACCAACAGGGAAAATGGAATTTCAGCAGTTACCAGCATCTGGGAGGCGCACTGTACTCCACCGACTGCAATGATCAAAAAATCATCCATCCGCACCAAGCCTCCAAAAGTCTGCTCTACACCAAACTAAGCATTCACACCCTTCAGTGTGGTGCGCTTATGCCTTTGGACAGACCTGCGCTGGACTATCTGAGCATAGCAAAAATAAGAGACTGGATCAATGCCGGAGCTTATGAACAGGCCAAAGCACTTCCTGTAATACTTGAAAGCATCAGCCTGCAGGAATACCAGGACGGGCATGTGCGGTTGTTTTGGGAAACCTCCTCTGAACTTAACACTGCTTACTTCGAAGTGCAACACAGCCAGGATGGTGTACGGTTCAATCCGGCAGGAAGCGTATCTGCCAGAGGCGGTATCAATAAGAAAGTGCTATACAGTTTTGATTATAACCAACAACGGACAGGCTACAATTACTACAGACTGAAAATGGTGGACCTTGACGGTGATTTCACCTATTCGCAGATACGGGTATCCTTTGTAAAGAATACCTCGGAGATTTATACCATTTTCCCCAATCCTGTAGGATCAGGGCAACAATTAGTGCTGGAATGGCTGCCCACTGACGACAGGCAGAAAGTCAGGGCCTCACTGATGGATTTTACAGGTCGGTTACATTTCGAAAACATCATCCACACAGGCATCAACCATATTACCCTTCCGGATCTGAGTCCCGGAGTATATTATCTAACCATCAAGGATTACAACGAGACATACAAAGTGCAGCGGGTACTCATTACAGGCAGGTGACAGATAGCAATAAAATGCTGTCTCATTTTGAGAAATAAGGAGTACTTAATAAGCAATAATAAAACCTAATGTATAATTCACAGCCGCATTTTTATTGTTGTACTTTTCATATACGCAGTGTCTAAGAGGCGGTAAATCTAAAACTGTTTTAGAACGAAAGTGATTGATGTAGTTTGTGCTGTTATCCTTGACAAGAATCGAATTCTTTGTGTGCAGAGGAGTGAAAAAATGTCTCTGCCATTAAAATGGGAGTTCCCCGGAGGAAAGATTGAACCCGGAGAGGATGCGGTTCAATGCCTGAAAAGAGAGATCAAAGAAGAACTTAATATTGATATTGAAGTCCTGATGGAGATCCATCCTCAATGCCACGAGTATGCAGAAAAAGGACTGATGATAAGACTGATGCCTTTCGTTTGTAACTATGCAGGCGGTAAGCTTGAATTGCATGAACATAAAACTCACCTGTGGTTGTTGCCTGATGAAATCGGAGCACTTGACTGGGCAGAAGCTGACCTGTTTATTGTAGCATTACTGAAGGACCAATTTGAAATTATCCAAAACACCATAGAAACCGGGAAAGCCGGACTTCACTAAAATGTTGGAGTGCCGGATTATATAAAAACATTTAAATGAGTATGAAACCGCATTTGCTGTTGCTGCACGGAGCTTTAGGTTCAAAAAGCCAATTTGATGCCTTAATACCATTACTAAATACACAATATCATACGCATAGTTTTGATTTCAGCGGGCATGGAGCTGACTGCTACGACAATGAACTGTCCATGGAACTTTTCTGTGAGGACATACTCCGGTATATGGAGAAAAATCAAATCAGTGAATGTACCCTTTTCGGATATAGTATGGGGGGATATGCTGCCCTGAATTTTGTCGGAAAACATCCTGAAAGAGTAAACCGAATCATGACTTTGGGTACTAAATGGGCCTGGTCTCCTGATGCTGCGGCCCGGGAAGCTGCTATGCTCGACCCGGAAATCATGATGGCTAAGGTGCCGGCATTTGCAGAAATGCTGGACAAAAGACACAACGGACAAGGCTGGAAGAAGCTGGTGTACCGCACCCGGGAACTGATGCACAGACTTGGAGAGTCCGGCGAATACGATCCCGGATTTTTACATAGCATACAAATCCCTGTCTTAATCTGTGTCGGAAGCCTTGACAAAATGGTAAGCCTTGAGGAATCAGATTATGTATCAAAACAAATTCCCAATGGCAATTTCAAAATTCTGGATTCCACTCCTCATCCTCTTGAAAAAGTAGATATGCATATTTTGGCAGAAGAAATAAAAGCATTTTCTAATTTTTATAATAAATAATTTTAAACAATAAGATTATATTATTGGATTGATATTTTTTTTTGACCTACCTTATTTACCTTTTTACCTCCGAATTTAAAATAATGAAATATTTTTTTTATCTTTGTTACTTAAAGTCAGCACGACAATGATTAAAAAAGGAATGATAAACCAACTCATACAAACTCACGACTTGACAAGTCTTGAGCGGCACTTGGTTTATTCTTACCTGACAAACAACAAACTGATTTTTGACAAAAGCCCTATTCTAAAAAGCTATTTCAAGGATTTTGAGCAAAACCCCCAACTTTATTTTGACACTTCTTCACTGAACATTTCAAGCATTAAAGAACTTGAAAACTATCTGGAATTAATTATTCCCAACAGTGACAGAAAGTTTAATGGGGCATTTTTCACGCCTGATTACATCATTGACTTTATTATCAATGAAATTCAACCAAAGGAAACCGACACAAACCTTGACCCAAGTTGTGGTTGCGGTGCATTTCTTGTCGGCTTGACTGACTATTACAAGCGAACTTTTGATAAACCCATTCGCAAAATTGTTAAGGAAAATATTTTCGGCTCGGACATACTTGAATACAATATTCACAGAACAAAACTTATCTTGACAATTTATGCCTTGCAATTTGGTGAACATTTGAAAGAAACAGATTTCAATCTTTATCATCAAGACAGTTTAAGAGCCGATTGGAAGCAAAACTTTGACAACATAGTAGGCAATGCGCCTTATGTTAAATTTCAGGACTTATCTAACGAAAACAGGAACTATTTAGCAAAACATTGGACAACAGTTGAAGGTGGAACCTTCAACTTATATTTTGCATTTTTTGAACTTGGTTACAAATTACTCAAACCGACAGGAAAACTTGGCTACATAACGCCAAATAACTATTTCACATCACTTGCAGGAGAGGCATTGCGGAGATATTTTCAACATCAAAAATGCGTTACCCGCATCATTGATTTTAGTCACAAAAAAGTTTTTGATGCTCAAACTTATACAGCAATTACTTTTTTGAATAAGCAACAAAATGAAGCAATCACATACGACAGAATAAAAGAAGATTATAGCCCCGAACTGTTTTTGGCAAACGCAAACGGCTCACCAAATTATTTAGAGAACCTAAACGTAAAAAAATGGCGCTTGCTCAAAACTGACGAACAACAAAACATTAAAACGATTGAAACAATTGGAACTCCAATTGGTAAACTCTTCGATATATGCGTTGGAATTGCAACTTTAAAAGACGATGTATTTTTTGTTGACGGTAGTAAAAAGAAAAACGGCTATTATCTAAAATCAACTGAAAGTGGAACATTTGAAATTGAGAAGGAAGTTGTAAAATCGGTTTACAAAATTTCCGATTTCAAAACGCAAGAAGAAGCCGAGCAAAACACTCGAAAAATTATTTTTCCTTACCAAATCAAAAAAGGTGTTGCGACTCCAATCGCTGAAAATGATTTCAAGAAAAAATTTCCTAAGTGTTATGAGTATTTGCTTTCAGAAAAAGAAATTCTTTTAGCCAGGGATAAGGGAAAAGTAAAATTTGAACCGTTTTATGTTTGGGGTAGAACGCAAGGACTTACAAAAACAGGAAAGAAAATATTAACTCCTACTTTTAGTCAACACCCAAGATTTTTATTAGTTGAAGAAGAAGATGCTTACTTTACTAACGGATACGGTTTTTACTTTAAGGAACAAGTAAAAAATGAGCTTTTCTCCGACCTAATAAATCCTATTTCCAAAGTTGAGAACATTGATGTTGTTCAGAAAATCTTGAACTCTGTTGTTATGGACTATTACGTAAGTAAAACGAGTGTATCGATTGAAGGTGGCTATCCTTGCTATCAGAAAAATTTTATTGCAAAATTTACCATTCCTGAACTTACAGAAAAAGAAATTGAATTGATTAGGAGTTTAACCGACAAACAAGAAATAAATGATTTATTGATTGAAATATATCAACTCAATTTACCTGTTCCAAATCGCCTTTCATACATTGAAAGTAAATCATCAATAAATCCGGTGTAGGTGAGGTTTACGAGCGAACAATTTGATGATGGTGGTAATAATCCATCGGTCTTTAAATCACTAACAGACTCATAAATCTTTAAAGGGGTTTGGCTAAAATCTACAATTAGAAGAGCAACACGTTCATACTTAAAGAAATCGTCTCCTTGATTATTTCGTGAATTAAGAGCAGAAAAACCGTAGATATATTCTTCCAACGACTTTGCAATCTTTTGAGATACGGGTTTATAACTAACATTCTTAAGTTTAACTTGGTTGGAATCCAATTCTCTTGCAGATAAAAGATATACTTCACCTAAAACCATTTTTGGCAATCTACGATGGAGATTTAACGGTTCTGCATATGTCCTCTCAAACATTGTATCCTTATTTTTCGCCAAAGAACTCAACTGACTTCTTAAATTGATAGTTAATACATGCTCTGAGAATAATTCTCCGTAAGGGTCATGTTTTCCAGTATGTAATCCATTAAAATTTATTGTTTCAGGTATTGGTTGAAGATGATTTGGAAAAACGCAGACATCTTGCGTTTTAAACTTTAAAAAACCTGCAAGTTGAATTTCAGGTGAACTTAATCCCTGTGCAGGTTTAATAAGATTTGAATTAACACCATTTAAAATTAAATCGGATTTTACAACTTCATGCAATATATTTATAGTTTGGCTTGAATTTATAACTGCTTTCTTACCAGATTCACCATTAGTAATAATGGCATTTTCAATCATCTGCTTAATAGATTCAAGACCTTGTTTTATGTTCATTGAATTTGGCATCTTTAAAGAATTCTTTAAGGGTTACTCCCAGTGCAGTGGCGATTTTTTCAATATTGACAATGGAAATGTTCCGTTGACCGTTTTCGACACTTGCAATGTAACTTCTATCCAAATCGGCAGCATAAGACAAGTCCTTCTGAGACTTTCCCTGTGCCTCACGAAGTTCTTTAATTCTTTGACCAATTTTTGCTTTTACATCCACGGGACAAAAGTCAGAATATGTTGACTATAAATCAAAGACTATAAGTAACGTCTGCAAATATCTGCTCAAGCTCCCTTTGGTAATTTTATGATATATTAATGGTCTATCTTAATTATAATCAAAATTTTTATTAGTCAAAAAATTATAAATTTTATAAACGGGCTATCCATTCTCTTTGGGTGTACGATTAATATTTGTTGTGATTGGTTGGAATTTTTTCATTAACCGAATTTCCTGACCCGTCAGCATACCACAGCACCTTCCTGGTTTATCCTGGAGATATATACGGTAATTTCGACTTTGGCTGCTTTGTACAGGGTGCCTGCTTTTTCGCCTATTTTTTCGGCAATCAGGCTGTTGTCACACAAGGCAAACATCGATGGACCTGCTCCACTGATACTGAATCCCAGAGCACCTTCCTCAAGTGCAAGTCTCTGCATCTCATAAAAAAGAGGTATGAGATGTGCCCGTTGCGGCTCCACCAATATATCTTTAAGAGATCTTTTCATCATTTCGAAGTCCGAAGTGTACATGGAGGCTACAAATGCTGCAAGATTGCCCTGTTGTCGTATGACATCCTGAAAATCCACCTCCTTTTTCAGAATACCTCTGGATTCTCTAGTCAGGACCTGCACATGAGGATATATCACACATACATGCAACCCTTGTGGAAGGGGCAGCTTTTTCAGGTCCAGACTCTCATTATCTCTGATAAGTATCATCCCTCCCAGCAGAGAGGGTGCCACATTATCGGCATGCCATGCTCCGTCAGCTATCTGTTCGCCGGCTACTGCAAATCTGAGTATTTCCATTTTGCTGAGTCCGGTACGCAGAAATTCATTGACGGCAAAAACCCCTCCTGCTGCACTCGCTGCCGACGATCCCAATCCGCTGCCAAACGGCATCTTTTTATGTATCTCCATCTCAAGAGGTCTTTGCGTTTCCCCGAGATGCTCCAGCAATTTGTATGCAGAGTATCCTGCAGTGTTTTTCATGACATCCACCGACAGCCTGCCATGAGCTCCCTGAATTTCTTTAATAATCAATCCCGGGGCTGTCCCTTCGCGGATGATGATTTCATCTCCGGGTCTTTCAAGGGCAAAACCAAGGATATCAAATCCCACAGCCACGTTGGCTACTGAAGCAGGTGCAAATACTTTTATTCCTGGTTTGGACATTTTGCTGATAAATTGATGATTGATTTGCTGTAAAATAATATAGCTAAATATACGGTTCCTTTCCGGGAATTTTAATTTCCGGCACTGATGATTTCTGCAAAAACACCGGCTGCCGTCACTTCTGCTCCTGCTCCCGGACCTCTCACTACGAGTGGTCTGTTCTGGTATCTCTTGCTGGTAAAAACTATCATATTGTCGCTGCCTCCGAGATTGTAAAATGGACTGTCTGCCAACACGGTATCAATACCAATGGAGGCCTTGCCTTCTTCAAATCTTGCGATAAATCTCAGTTTGCCCCCGCTCTTATCTGCTTTTATCCGCATATCTTCAAAGTATGGGTCCTCTGACTTCAGTACACTCATAAAAGTCTCCACATCGGGTGCTTCCAGACATTTTTGCGGCAAAACCGGTTGTATTTCCACATCTTCCGGCTCCAGCGCATAGCCGGCTTCACGGGCCAGAATGGTGATTTTCCTCCGCACATCAGCACCGGAGAGATCTTCTCTGGGGTCAGGCTCCGTATATCCTTTCTCCTTAGCTTCGGTCACCAGTTCACTGAAAGTGCGGCTTCCGTCAAAATGGTTGAAGATGTAAGACACTGAACCGGATAATACAGCTTCTATTTTCAGGATGTGGTCTCCGCTGTGTATCATATTGCGCAGGGTAGAGATTACCGGGAGGCCGGCTCCTACGTTGGTTTCGTACATAAACTGCACATTATGCTTTCTGGCTAATTGCTTGAGTTGCTGATACATGGCATAATCCGACGAGGTAGCTACTTTATTGGGTGTAGCAATGGATATACTTGCCTGCAATATTTGTGGGTACAAAGCCGGAATGGCTGCATTGGCCGTATTGTCGAGAAAAATGGAATTGGATAGGTTCATTTCATTCATGATCTGTACGAAGCGGGCAGGATCTGAAGGCGTTTCTGCTTTCTCGAGGATTTGTTTCCAGTTTTGTATATCCATGCCGTTTTCGTCAAAAATCATCTTGCGGCTGTTAGCTAATCCGGCTACCCTGATTTCCAGGCCATGCTCTTTGCGCAGGGTCTCTTTTTGCTCCAGAATTTGTCTGAGCAGCGTGCCGCCAATCAATCCCACACCTACCATAAACAGGTGTATACGCTTGGTGTCAGACAGAAAGAAGGAGTCATGTATGGCATTCAGGGCTTTGGATTCTTCAGCTTTGTCAATGACAAAGGAGATATTCAACTCAGAGCTGCCCTGTGCAATAGCGATAATGTTGATACCGTTTTTGCCTAAGGATTCGAATAGCCTTCCGGCCACACCCGGTACGTTTTTCATCTGCTCCCCGATTACCGCCATTACACATAATCCGGATTCCGCTTTCACCGGATCTATCAGCATATCTTCTATTTCCTTGTGAAATTCTTCTGATACAGCCTCTACTGCCCGTTGAGCTTCCTTATCACTTACAGCAAAACATATAGAATGCTCCGAAGAGGCCTGTGTTATCAGGATCACATTGATCTTTGCATTGCCCAAAGCACCAAAAAGTCTGGCCGAAACACCCGGTACGCCCACGAGGCCGCTCCCCTGAAGGCGGAGCAGGGATACATTATTGAGCGAACTGATTCCTTTGATGGTGGATTTGAAGGACGCATCCTGTTCTTTGGTTATCAATGTACCCTTAAAAGCGGGGTTGAAAGTGTTTCGTATATAAATTGGAATCCCTTTTTTCAATGCCGGCTGTATCGTAGGCGGATAGATCACCTTAGCGCCAAAGTGAGACATCTCCATAGCTTCCGCATAGCTGAGCTGTGGTATGGTAAATGCCTGTTTTACCTTCCTCGGGTCGCAGGTGAGCACACCATCCACATCTGTCCAGATCTCCAGTACTTCGGCTTCCAGGGCTCCGGCTACGATAGCAGCAGTGTAATCTGAACCTCCTCTGCCGAGGGTGGTAGTAAGTCCTCCCACATCAGACCCTATGAATCCCGTGATAATCTGTACAGTATCTCCGGCAGCTTTGAAATGATCCCGCAACAACTGATCTGTCAATGCAAAATTGACCTTGGCTGATCCAAA
Source organism: Saprospiraceae bacterium (assembly GCA_016716335.1). Taxonomy (GTDB): domain Bacteria; phylum Bacteroidota; class Bacteroidia; order Chitinophagales; family Saprospiraceae; genus OLB9. Next base: position 26,520 of record JADJWN010000012.1, read on the forward strand.
GTCTTTGTTGGTCTTGATGACTTTGCGGGCATCCAGATAGGAAGCGTCTATTCCATACTGCTGAAATGCAAGTGCTATAATATAATTGGCATTGCGCTCACCAAAACTCAGTACATAGTCTAAGGTACGGGGTGAGGCTTCACGTACAAGATAAATCCCTTTGAGCAAATCCCGCAAGGTCTCATGATTTTCGTCCAGATCCATACTGAGCTGCAGATACTGCTCGGGAGACAAGAGGCTTCTGGCAGCTTCATGATGCCTGTCTTTAAACTGATGGAACAAAGCTATGTACTTGTCTTTACCCTGACTTGCCAGTTCACTCATTTCTATCAGCATATCTGTCACTCCTCCGAAGGCAGAAAACACCAGCGCAAGTTTTTCGCCGGCTGTGATTCTGGGCTTTACAATGTCAATAATGCCACGGATTCGGTCTGCATTGGCTACAGAAGAACCTCCAAACTTCAAAACTTTCATATAATGTTTTTTCTGTATGTATAAACGGGTGCAAATATAGTGCCTGACTTTCAGCCAGAGTACAATCAGGTGGCCATTATGTTGGGTAAACCATAAAATTCATTCTCAAAAAGTATAATAAACTGACCCCTGCAATGATTTATAATCAGGGCGATTTTTGATGACCCGTTCTTTCATAATAAGTAAATGCACACCATTTACCGGCGCACAACTTATCAGGTCCATGTACAATCAGTATGTAAAATGAATTTGCAGTAAATCCGAAAATACGGGTACTAATCCCAGAATTTTCATATGGCATCACCCCGTAGTCGCCTGTAACGGGTGCGGGCTTCGACGGCAAAAGTACTGCCTGAGTAATCTACAAAGATCTTTTCATAAAGCGTTTTGGCCTTTTCAGGATCGTTGAGTTGCAGTTCGTAGATTTCGGCCATTTCAAACAAGGCATTGTCTGCTTTGATATCTTCCGGAAATTTTTCCACTATCTGCTCATACATCTGAATCGCCTGCGGAATCTTCCGCTGCTTTCTGTAAATCTGTGCCTTCTGATAATATACATCATCTTCAAGGCCGTGTTCGGGAAATAAAATCTTGATAGAATCCAGCATGACCATGGCTTCATCCAGCCTGTTCTGAAAAATAAGCAAATCAGCCCGGGCAAACATCTGTAGCGTAAGCTCCGTAGTATCCAGGCCAAGATTGTCGAGTATGAAAACAGACATGTCAATCGCATCGTTGGATATGAGATTGGAGGTTGCGCCTTTCAGTATTTTGAATTGCTCCTGTGCCCATTCAAAATCACCTGCATAGTAAGAGAGTTTGGCATTCTTAAATCGGGCGGTCTCTCCAAGCACTCCCTCTTTAAAGTCTTTATCCACCTGACTGAAAAGTAAGCTGGCCTCCCATCTGTCTCCATTCATAAGGTAGAAATCACCCAGCGTCAGTTTGGCCTGAGCCAGCACTTCCCTGCGAAGTCCGCCAAAATTTTTCAGCTCCTCCAGCACGGCTATTGCCGTATCCAATTCATTCATGTAAAAGCCTTCGAATTCCGCATATTCCTGCATCAGGGCAGCAGTCTGTGTATTCCGGCCCATTTCATCCAAAAAGCCTTTATATGTTTCTTTAAGCGCCAGCAGATCTGTTTTTGTATAATTGAAATTATCTGTGACCTTGGCCTTTTTACTTCTGAGCAAACCTCGCTTTGCCTCCAGATAATAAGCAGTATTTTTCCCTTTGTTGTTGATAATGTAATTGTAGGCCTCTATGGCAGTATCATAATCCTTGTCCTTGAAGGCAATATCTGCCAGAGTAAACACCCTGGAACCATTCTCATCCAGCTGCCTGTCCAGTGCCCTGGCTTGTCTTAGTGCTTTACCATACTCCTTTTTGTGAACAAAAGTCCACTGCAGCAATTCAGGATACTGATAGACTTCGGGTTTTTCCTGTATCTTTTTATACAACTGTGTCTGCAATTCCGGATAATCTTCATCTGCCAGAAATCGCTGGAGGCTGGTCTGGATATTGACCGTGTTGGCATCCCTTTCGGCAGCTACAAGATAGTATTTGATCATATTTTTTACATCTCCCACCCGTCTGTAGAGGTCTGCAAGATTATAGGCAAAAAGCTGATCAAAATTGGCCAATTTCGAACCCTTTTCAAATGCTTCAATGGCAAGATCGTACTTGGCAAGATTGATAAATGCATTGGCAAGGTTGGCTATATTGGATGGGTCGGGGTTGAGGTTGTCAATAGCCCTCCGGTACTCTTTCATCGCTTTGTCGGGCTCAAACTTTCTCTCCAGGAGATTACCTGAGAGCACATACAAGGATACATCGGCCGGGTTCAGGCGGATTTCATCCTGTATGGTTTTGTTGGCGGTGTCAAAATCAGAGAGCTCTATCAGGCACTGAATATAGAGGTTGAGATAGCTGCGGTTGCGGTTGCTTTCCATAAACAGCTGTCTGTAGAGCACGGCAGCTTTTTCATATTCTCCTGAAGAATAGTATTCATTTGCCAATCTTGCTTTCTGCTGTGACTGGGCTGCCATCGGTTGTGCCGCCAGTAGGGCAATCAACACCATGCAATGGATTAATAATACTTTCATTTTTCCCTTTAAAATTAAGAGCAACATAGCTACCAACGTCAAACTTTGGGCAAAAGTTGCATGATGCTTACCACCCTGGGATTAGATTGAGGCCAAAGTTGAATCTGCCTCCCTGCATCAGTACCCGTGCCCAGTAAGGTTCTATGACCAGAGCTCCAAAGAGATTGACCCTCACCGAAAATCCCACTGATGGTACTATGGTGGGTTTGAGATTCTGATAGGCATAGACCGGCTGTCCGGTGGGATCCAGGACTATGTTGCCCCTTTCATCACGTACCACCGAATAAACTTCCTTTCCCTCGGAGAATTGCCGGAACTCGTCAAAAGCCACTCCTGTATCAAAGAAGATATTGAGGTCACTGAAAAATCCGGAGGCAGGTATCAGCGCAAGATTGCGGGGTCCGGTAAAAGGAAGTCTCAGCTCCACACTGCCCAAAGCCATCTTGGAGCCCAGCAACTGGCTGTAGGTAAGTCCGAGCTCCTGTACATGGTCAGATACAATGGAACCAAGTCCTCTCACAAATCCGATATTCCCCACAAACAGCGGATACACAGAATTCACCTCCTGTTCAAATCTGAAAAAACCCATACCTCTCACGGCAAGACTGAAAGGCCGCATCCTGAAATACTTTCGGCCATCCATGAGCACTGCCGAATATCGATCATTGCCTGTATAATGTTCCAGCCCAATTCTGTATCTGTATCCTGCCAGCGGAGAGGTCATACCGAAAAATGAATTGTCTCCTACATAAGCTATATTGGCATTGGCTCCGGCACCTTTCTGCACCGTATAGTAATTATCCAGTCTCAGGGATTCGCCGGTAGGCACTCTCATCCTTTCTGACAACACCAGCTGATATCCTGTAAACTGATTCCCAACATAATAATCATTGTATTCGTCCCATCTGAAACTCCTGTAAGTGCCCGAAATACCGAACTCCAGCCGCGAGGTTCTGGAAAACGGAAAATGTGCAAAAACATTAAGCGTCTGATCAAATATTCTGATGAGGTTGGTGCTGCTCACTACCGCAGGTATCAGATTGCCGTTTCTGTCTTCCAGAAATCCCTGCCTGAAAGACTGAAATCCGGTACGTAAGGGAATATGGGACAAACCTACGCCCCATGCCAATCGGTTTTTGCGGTTGATGTAGCTGACGATACCGCCAAAATCCAGAATCTCCCCGTTTACTGCCAGTTGAGAATATATCAGATTATTGCCCAATACATCTCCAAACAGCATATCTACTCCTCCCTGCAGACCCACCGCATTACGGAAGGTATTGTTGTTTACCCCCATGCCTACACCTGCGCCTCCTCCGATATAGTCGAGTTTGAAATCAGGTCTGTATCTGGCATTGCGGATTTCGTTGGAGCTGATCAAAGCGGTATTGTCTATTTCCCTGAAATGTCGCCCTACAATATCATTGGTACCGAGGCCATATACCGGAAGTGTGCCTGCAGTAAGATCCACTGTTTTTTTATCCATTACCGGCTGATTGAAAAGACGATCCGAAGAGGCCTCATAGATAGTGTACTGACTGTTGAAATAATGAGTGTACACTACTTTGTCTCTCTTTTTGGAGGCTGATATCATGGGTGAAGCGCTACTGATGCCACTGATGCCTGTAAGGAGATCGGTCATCTGATAAATATCCCCGGTGGATTTGACATACTTGTACATATTGCGCATACCATCTCTGTCACTGACAAAATAAAAATTGCCTTCGTGATCATAGACAGGATTGAGATTGTCTGCTCCGTAAAAGAAATCATAAGTAGTGATATAACCCGTAGCATAATCCATCTCCGCTATATCAAAGGTGTATCTTCCGTTGGTCCTGCCTGTGTCAAAACTCTTTCTGTCATAAGAGAATATCAGGGTGCTGCCATTGGCTGAAAAATCCGGCATGGCTTCCGTGTATATATCGTTGGTAAGCTGACGGGCCTTTTTTGTGCGGAGATTGATGGAAAAGAGGTCTGTCTGACCATCCTGAAGCCCTGTGACTACAATTTCCTTTCCGTCGGGATGATACACCGGATTGGTAAATGCCTGAAGATTACTCACTGTGATGGTCTCTACAGTTTTGCCATTGTCCACATTGGCAATAACAAGGACATTTCTACCCTTCTTTACTCCCACATAGGCAAACTCCTTACCATCAGGTGACCATGCACCGGATGATTCCAGTACATTGATATAATCGAGATCTCCGGAGCGTTCCAGACTGGTGATTTTGCGTATAATCTGTCCTTTTTGTACATCCGCAAGATACAAGTCTAAGGAAAACAAATCCTTTTCCGATAAAAATATCACATATCGGCCATTGGGACTGACAGCAGGTGAGAGGTTCATTCTGCCTGAATTATCCGAAGAAATCAGTTTTTTACCCTGTGGCATTTCTTTCATATCTCTCAGATAGGGAGCATAATGCGTCTTGAGTGCATTGTGCCACATACCGGAGATGTTTTTGCTGTCAGTATTGTAAATCTCCAGAAAAGCGAGGTCCAACCCATACTTTGCCGTACTCATAAACCAGGGATTCAGGCTGTCATCTCCATAAAGTCCACCCATAAACGCCAGCAGTGCATGTCCATACCGGTATGGAAAATATCTGAAATCATTCATTTTGCTGACCTGCGGAAGATTATTGTTGATGATGGCATCACGCATCCACATGGCAGTAAAGGGGTCTATCCTACCGAGCGAAAAATATTCTGCCATCCCTTCAATCATCCATAGTGGAATATTGGCCAGAGATCTGAGAGATGTGGTATCATTATTGATAATATTATTGAACTGAAAGGCATGTACCAATTCGTGGGCAAGTACATGGTGGGTGCTTTGATTGGAAAAGGCTATTGGCATTACCACCCGGTTTTTAAGTGCTTCAGTGACACCTCCCGTACCTATGCCAATCTCTCCTGAAATCGCATTGGTCTGCTGAAAATCTGCATGACTGTTGTAAAAAATAATCGGATTCTTACTGGCTATATCCTGTCCGAATATATTTCTGTGATTCTGATACCATTGCTCTGAAATCTGGGAGAGTCGCTGGACCATCATAGGATTCTTGATGTAGTGATGAATCCTGAAATGGGGCGTTTCCACTACTTTGAAATCAAAGGTTTCGTACCGGGGCTTGTTTCTGCCAAAATATTGCGCCGATAATGATTGCAGAAAGATCAAACTCAAAAACACTCCTGACAAGTATCTCATAGCCAATAGATTTTATACGAAATGTAAAACAATGACCTAAGGGATTTTATCATAAAAATAAAAGCATTTATCAAATTTTTAACCGATGTACCGGATAATTATAGCAATTCTGCCAACCTGAGGTCCAAATCTGCCTTGGAAAATGTTAATGTTCCGTGATAGAATAAGAAACACCTTAAATTTCACGCTATCCGGCTTCTGAAAATTTCCGGTACATTTTAGATCTCCCTCTGACCGACGTGGAAGGGGTATTCCTGATAAGGCCTGTCTAAATATTGTACTTTTTTTATATATTTGCCAACCGGCTTAAATCAACTTTAAAATTTAGCCGGAGCACGCATACTTTTTATATCCGTCATTTCAATCAGTGTTGTTGCTGATTATTTGACTTTTAAAACTTAAAGAATGGAATTCGAGCAGATTTTATTGATCAGCATTATCGTATTGATTGTCATTGCCATTATACTCCTCCTTGTTTTCAGACAGAAGCCTGACAAGGATATTCCGGTTTTGCAGAATAAAATACTGGAGCTTCAGAATGCTCTGCAAAGGATTGAAAATAATATCCGGGATGATTTCAGAATCAACCGCGAAGAGAATGCAAGTCTGGCCAAAGACAACAGGTCAGAACTCAATCAAAGCTTAATGCAGATCAGCGATCAGATCCGGTTTTCATTGAAAGATATCAATAAAACACTGGAAGAAAAAGTCGGTAATATGACGACCAAACTGGAAGAAAATCACAGGGCCAACAGAGAAGAGCTCACCAAAAATATTTCTGAGTTTTCGAAAACAAATGTGGAACAGTTGGAAAAAGTCAACCATCAGGCAGCAGAAGACAATAAACTCATGAGAGAAGCTTTGGTGACGGCTTTCAAAGGATTTCAGGAGACCTTTGACAGAAATATTCTGGCATTCAACGAGCTGCAAAAAGAGAAATTTGCCCAGATGGAAGCTAAGCAAAATGATTTGGTACAGGGTACAGAGAAAAAACTGGAGACAATAAGGTTAACCGTAGAAGAAAAATTAGAAAAAACCCTGAGCGAACGCCTTGGCCAAAGTTTTGAAACTGTGGGTAAGCAATTGATAGAAGTGCAAAAAGGATTGGGTGAAATGCAGAACATTGCCTCTGATGTTGGTGGCTTGAAAAAAGTCCTCAGCAATGTAAAGCTTCGAGGCGGTGTGGGTGAAGTGCAGCTGGCTATGTTGCTGGAACAGATTCTGGCTCCAACCCAGTATGATGCCAATGTGAGAACCAAGAGAGGAAGTCTGGATGCCGTGGAATTTGCCATAAAACTTCCGGGACGAGGGGAAGATGAAAACGAAATCGTATATCTGCCCATAGACGCAAAATTTCCGAAAGATACCTATGAGCAGCTCATCGAATCCTACGAGAATGCTATCCCGGATGATATCGAGCAGGCAACCAAAAATCTGGAAACCGTCATCAAAAAAATGGCTAAGGATATCCGGGACAAATATCTCGATCCTCCGCACACCACTGATTTTGCCATTATGTTTTTACCCTTCGAAAGTATCTATGCAGAAGTCATCCGAAGAAGTGCCCTCATAGATCAGCTGAGGACGGAATACAATATCACAGTGGCAGGCCCGACCACACTTATGGCTATCCTGAACAGTCTGCAGATGGGATTCCGTACATTGGCATTGCAGAAACGGAGCAGTGAGGTGTGGAAAGTATTGGGTGCCGTAAAGACAGAATTTGAAAAATTTGGTGGTCTGCTGGAAAAAGCCCAGAAAAAGATTCAGACAGGCTTGGGACAGCTCGATGATGTAGTGGGTACCCGTACCCGGGCAATACAGCGGCAACTCCGTAATGTACAGTCATTGCCGGCTGCTGAAAGCAAAAATTTATTGCCCGATATGACTCTGGATGCATTAGATATTGAAAATGACAATGAATAATGAGAAATGGCAAATAATAAAAATATTGAGGTAAAGGGTAGTCAAATCTCCATTCTCGTGCAGAATGAAGTGGATTACATCAGCCTGACAGATATGACAGGGAGTTTTAAAGAAGGTAGTGGACTAATCGGCAAATGGATAACCAATAAAAATACACTTGAATATCTTGGTATTTGGGAAAAAATTAATAATCCTGATTTCAATTACCCAGAATTCGGGGTAATTGAACAAGAGGCAGGTGTTAACCGATTCATCATGTCTGTTGGACAATGGATAGACAGAACTAAAGCCGTTGGATTGCTTGTAAAGGCCGGACGATATGGCGGCACCTATGCCCACAAAGACATTGCATTTCACTTTGCCATGTGGCTTAGCCCCGAATTTCAGATTTATTTAATAAAGGAGTTTCAGCGTCTTAAAGAAGATGAAAATAATCGTTTGAAGTTAGAATGGAGCTACCAACGCCACTTGGCCAAAGTAAACTACCACATCCACACCGATGCCATCAAAGAAAATCTGATACCAAAAGAATTGAGCAAAGCACAAATAAGCGTTGTGTATGCCAATGAAGCCGACCTGCTGAATGTAGCCCTGTTTGGCATTACCGCCAAACAATGGCGTGATGCCAATCCAACTGCCAACGGAAACATAAGAGATGAAGCCACCTTAGAGCAATTGGTGGTACTCTCTAATCTTGAAAGCATCAATGCCGTATTGATACAGCAAGGATTACAACAAACAGAAAGGCTGAAACAGCTCAACCAAATAGCCATAACACAAATGAAAAGTTTGGTGCAAAGGTCAGCATCGCAGATTAACAAGATTAAAGGATGACTCAGAAGGACTATAAATACACAGACATTACCGAAAAAATAATTGGGGCTTCATTTGAAGTGCACAAATTTCTCGGCAATGGCTTTCAAGAAGTATTATATCAAAGAGCCTTAGCTTATGAATTATATAAAGCAGGGTTAAACTTTGAACGAGAAATTGAGCAACCCATATTTTACAAAGAACTGCAAGAACCCATTGGAACTCGCAGAGCCGACTTTGTGGTAGCAGAAAAAGAATGATAATCTTTAACAGTCTCCTTCCAAAAAATCAATTTAATCAAAAGTCCATATAGCTTTCAGGCTACTTCAACCTCTGCACCTCTATCTTCACACTCAGGTCTTCGTCTATTTCCGTGAGTTCACCATTTGCAGCTGGTCCGAGGGTCAGGCTGTCGGCCAGTACTTCATTGCTGATCAGTGAGCCAAACCACCGGATGGCATCCCGCACTGCTTCGTGATCTTCTACTTCTACCCGGATTCGGTCGGTGACATTAAAATCGGAGTTTTTACGTATATTCTGGATACGGTTTACCAGTTCACGGGCCATACCTTCGGCTTCGAGTTCGGGAGTAAGGGTAGTGTCGAGGGCTACGGTAATATCCCTGTCCACAGCCACCTGCCAGCCGGGTATGTCCTCAAATATAATTTCGAAGTCCTCCAGCGTAAGATCAAAGTGCTCTCCTTCTATTTCCATATGATAATGGTTGGTTTTTTCTATGCCGGAGATTGTTTTCTGGTCCATTTCACTGATGACCTGAGCCGCCGTTTTCATATGTTTCCCTAATTTTTTACCCAGGGTTTTGAAATTGGCTTTGGCTTTTTTCCTGATGAATCCTTCGGTATCCGTGATGTATTCGAGATTCTTTACGTTTACCTCTGCAAGTATGAGATCCTTGACTTTATCCACCTGTTCGGTGTAGGATTCATCCAGAACAGGCAGCAGTATTCGGGTCAGAGGCTGTCGTACCCTGATTTTTTCTTTTTTACGGATAGAAAGTACAAGAGAGGAGATGCGCTGGGCATAATCCATTCTTTGCTCAAGTGCTGCATCAATAGCCCCGACATCTGCCGCAGGGTAATCGCTCAGATGGACGGATTCGTGAGATTCCAGACGGGTACAGTCATTGAGGTTTTTGTAAAGCCAGTCTCCAAACATAGGGGCTACCGGAGCCATGAGTTTGGATATGGTAATCAGACATTCATACAGGGTCTGATAGGCCGCAATTTTGTCCTGGGTGTATTCTCCCTTCCAGAATCTCCGGCGGCACAGACGTACATACCAGTTGCTGAGATACTCGTCCACAAATTTCATTACCCGTCGGGTAGCATTGGTAGGTTCATAATCCTCCATGTCATTGCCGCAATCTGCCACCAGCGAATTCAGCAGGGATATGATCCATCGGTCTATTTCCTGTCTTTGATTCAGAGGAACAGGGGTTTCGCTGTATGTAAATCCGTCAATATTGGCATAAAGGGCAAAGAAAGAATAGGTATTGTACAGTGTGCCGAAAAATTTCCTGCGCACCTCGTCTATGCCCTCTATATCAAATTTGAGATTATCCCAGGGTTGGGCATTGGAGATCATATACCAGCGGGTGGCATCTGCTCCAAAATTTTTGATAGTGTCAAAAGGGTCTATGACATTGCCCAGTCTTTTGGACATTTTTACCCCGTTTTTATCCAGCACCAATCCGTTGGAAACTACATTTTTGAATGCCACTTTTCCGAAGACCATTCCGGCGATAGCATGGAGGGTAAAAAACCATCCACGGGTCTGATCCACACCCTCTGCTATAAATCTGCCGGGAAAGCAATGCCTTGATCTATAAGCTCCCTGTGCTGCTTGGGATATCCCCACTGAGCGTAAGGCATCGCTCCCGAATCAAACCATACATCTATCAGGTCCAACTCCCGCTTCATGGGTTTGCCTGAAGGAGATACCAGAATGATTTCATCAATGTAAGGCCGGTGCAGATCTTTGGGCAATTGTTGCTGTAAGTTTAGGGCAGCATTGGCTTTGGTGATTTCTTCCGTCAGTTGATCGGTGGATTCGATACATATCTCCTCGGTGCCGTCTTCCGTTCGCCATATTGGCAGTGGAATACCCCAGTATCTGGATCTGGAAAGATTCCAGTCCTGCAGGTTTTCAAGCCAGTTACCAAAGCGTTTTTCGCCGGTGTGGGCAGGCTTCCAGTTGATGGTATGGTTGAGTGCTATCAAGGTATCTTTCATGGCTGTAGTCCTCACAAACCAGCTGTCCAGCGGATAATAAAGTACAGGCTTGTCGGTACGCCAGCAGTGTGGATAATTGTGCACATATTTTTCTACTTTGAAGGCTTTGTTTTCTTCCTTCAGTTTGATGGCAATATCCACATCGACAGACCTTTCGGGAGCTTTGCCCTCGTCGTAGTATTCATTTTTGACGTATTTGCCGCCTATATCTTTCAATTCAGGTCTGAACCTTCCCTTCAAATCCACTAAGGGTACAGCATTGCCGTGTTCATCCAGCACCAGCATGGGAGGCACAGGAGGATTTGCTTCTTTGGCTGCTTTAGCATCATCCGCACCAAAGGTGGGAGCAGTATGTACTACCCCGGTGCCATCTTCGGTGGTGACAAAACCTGAGGTTATGACCCTGAAAGCATTTTCCGCATTTTCATAGGGTAATGCGTAGGGCAGCAGCTGCTCGTATCTGATACCCGATAGATCTGCTCCCTTGAAGGCAGCAAGCACTTTGTAGGGTATCTGCTTATCCCCTGCTTTATAGGACTGCAGCACCTCCTCACTGTCTGTGCTGTAAAATTTGTTGCCGAATTGATTACTCAGCAATGCCTGAGCCAGGATTACATTTACGGGCAGGTGGGTATATTGATTGAATGTGCTTACCAGTACATAATCTATGTCCGGTCCTACTGTCAGGGCTGTATTGGATGGCAGGGTCCAGGGAGTCGTCGTCCATGCAAGAATATACACATCTCCATATCCCTTAAGAAATTCGGGAAGAGAATCAGGAATAGTCCTGAATTGTGCAGTCACAGTAGTATCAGTCACGTCACGGTAGCAGCCGGGCTGATTGAGCTCATGACTGCTGAGGCCGGTACCTGCTGCCGGTGAATAGGGTTGTATGGTGTATCCCTTGTACAAAAGACCTTTTTGATACAACTGCTTCAACAGCCACCATACAGACTCTATGTATTCATTGTTGAAAGTGATATAAGGGTTGTCCAGATCCACCCAGTAACCCATACGGCGGGTGAGATCATCCCATACGTCTTTATATTGCATGACCGTTTGCCGGCATTTCCTGTTATAATCATCCACAGAGATTTTGGTGCCGATATCCTCTTTGGTAATGCCGAGTTCTTTTTCCACACTGAGTTCAATGGGCAGACCGTGAGTGTCCCATCCTCCTTTTCTTTCTACACGGTAGCCTTTCATGGTTTTATAGCGGCAAAACAGGTCTTTTACTGTCCTTCCCATGACATGGTGGATGCCGGGCATACCGTTGGCAGACGGTGGACCCTCATAGAAAACAAAGTGATTGGCCTCAGACTTCTGTGCTACTGATTTATTAAAAATGTCTCTATCTTCCCAGAATTGTCTGATTTCATTATCTATTTCGGGAAGATTCAGTTGTTTAAACTCACGATAACCTGCCATAAAATTGATTTTATCCTGACCACAAGGTGTCTGAAAAGAAGGCAAAAGTATAAAAATAAGTCCATTGCATATCCATGCTCCGCCTATTCGATACACGATTGAGGCAGTTATTGTAAAATTATTGATTGAAATACCCTGAAAATTAGCTATGGTAAGAAATTAAATCCTGTATCTGCCTTTAAAAGGCGGCATCAGATATAAAACTTGGAGACAGGATTTCAATCCTTTTCACTAATTTTGCAGGCTGATTATAAAAGTAAGATTATGTCCATGATACATATTACCCTGCCCGATGGCAGTGTGAGAGACTACCGGGCCGGAGTGACGGCGATGGATATTGCATTATCCATCAGTGAAGGGCTGGCAAGAAATGTGCTTTCTGCCACAGTCAACGGAGAAGTCTGGGATGCTACCCGGCCTATTAATGCTGATGCTACTGTAAGACTGCACACGTGGAATGACAAGGAAGGTAAGGCGACTTACTGGCATTCCTCTGCTCATCTTATGGCCGAAGCTTTGGAAGCACTCTATCCCGGGATAAAGTTTGGGATAGGACCCGCCATAGACAACGGGTATTATTATGATGTGGATACCGGAGACTACACTCTTACTCCCGCCGATTTGCCAAAAATTGAAGAAAAAATGCTGGAGCTGGCCAAAAACAAGAGTGTTTATCAACGAAAAGAGGTAAGCAAAGCAGAAGCCATTGCTTATTTCCGCGAAAAAGGTGATGAATACAAACTGGAATTGCTTGAAGATCTGGAGGATGGATCCATAACTTTTTATACTCAGGGCAATTTTACCGATCTATGCAAAGGTCCGCATATCCCGGATACCTCACCTATCAAAGCCGTGAAGCTGATGAACCTGGCCGGTGCATACTGGCGGGGAGATGAGAAAAGAAAACAGATGACCCGCATTTACGGCATCACCTTTCCTAAGCAGAAGGAGCTTACCGAATATCTGGAATTGCTTGAAGAGGCCAAAAAACGGGATCACCGCAAGCTTGGGGCAGAGCTTGAACTTTTTATGTTTTCTGATAAAGTGGGGCAAGGTTTGCCGATCTGGCTGCCAAAAGGTACACAGCTTAGAGAAAGATTACAGAATTTTCTGAGGGCAGAACAGGAAAAGCAAGGCTATCAGATGGTCGTCACCCCGCATATTGGTGGCAAGTCGCTGTATGTGACCTCAGGACACTATGCCAAATACGGCGCAGATAGTTTTCAGCCTATCCACACACCCAAAGAAGGGGAAGAGTTTTTACTCAAACCCATGAACTGTCCTCATCACTGTGAGATCTATGGTCACAGACCGCGATCCTATCGGGAACTGCCACTGAGAATCGGTGAATTCGGTACGGTGTACAGATATGAGCAAAGCGGTGAATTGCATGGTCTTTCACGTGTGCGGGGCTTTACACAGGATGATGCCCATATATTCTGTACCGTAGATCAGGTGAAGGGAGAGTTTTTGAAAGTACTCGAACTGACTACCATGGTGATTAAAAAGATGGGCTTTGATAATTTTACCGCTCAGATATCGCTTCGGGATCCCAACAATCCTGACAAATACATAGGTTCGGATGAAAACTGGGAGGCTGCCGAAAGAGCCATCATCGAGGCAACTGCCGAAGTGGACATGGAGACGACCACAGCATACGGAGAGGCGGCATTTTACGGCCCGAAACTGGATTTTATGATCAAGGATGCTTTGGGACGAAGCTGGCAACTGGGCACCATACAGGTAGACTACAATCTGCCGGAGAGATTTGAGCTTGAGTATATCGGCCCTGACAACAAACCCCATCGACCTGTCATGATACATCGGGCTCCTTTCGGCTCAATGGAGCGTTTTATTTCTATCTTGATAGAGCACACTGCCGGAAAGTTCCCGCTTTGGCTCACCCCTGACCAATACGCATTATTGCCGATTTCAGACAAATGGATACCGTACTGCGAAGCCTTAAAAACTGCTCTGGCACAGCACGATATCCGGGGTTTTATAGATGAAAGAGCCGAATCCATCGGTCGGAAAATCCGGGATACCGAGTTGAAAAGGGTACCTTACATGCTCATAGTCGGCGACAAAGAGGCTGAAAACAACACGGTGTCCGTCAGAAGGCAAGGCCAGGGGGATTTGGGGGCAATGACGCTGGAGGCTTTTATAGCCCACTTTCAGGAGGCACTGGAGCAATGAAGTAAGTCTGCCCGGTAAAATAATAAAATCATTTCCTTCCGGCATTTTTAATCCCAATTATGCTTTAGAACTTCGTGATGAGGGTTGAAATGGCAATAAAATAAGCACTTTCGAGAATGAGTCTTAGCAGCCCCATAAGGTGAAAGAATGAAAGTGATCCGCCCTGGCCGAGACTTATTTTGCAGCCATTTCAGGCCGTAATACCTGCCCGTCCGCAGGTGGGGATTATCTATTGCATCATTCGGGTTTAATTAACAAATTAACAGAATACAGACTGAGATAACTTCTTCCCTAATCCTGTTTGAAGTATTTCGCAAAAAATTCTGATTGAAAATTCAGGTTGACAAGCATTCAGAACTGATTCTGGATAATAAACACGGAAATAATCGGAGAATGACAACAATACAGGTATTTTGTAAAGTTGAAGCTCTTGTTCAAAATAAGAGCTAACGTCATTTGAGTTTACCCTTCTTTATTTTTTGGATTTATATTACATCATTGGCAATGCAAAACAGCTTATTTTTGCACAGAGATGGAGGCTTTTTCAAACATATCCAAAGAAATATTTATCCTGGCGGGAGGAGCAATTTTGGTCCTACTGGTGGCAATATTCTATCTTATTATCCGGCTTACAAGGGCCGAAAAACAGAAAAAAGATTCTGAATATAAATTTCAGCAATTAGAAAGTAAAATACATCAGCTTGAACTTCAGACGCTGGAATCCAGACTCAACCCACACTTATTCAAAAACATACTTAATTCCATCCAATCCCATGCCTATCAGACCTATTTCGCTCTCGACAAACTGGCCAACATTCTGGATTATATACTGTACGAAAGCCGCAATAAATTTGTGACCCCGAAAGAAGAAATTGACTTTGCACTCAATCTCATTGAAATCAACAAAATCAAAGTGAGTCCTTTGTTTGACCTTAAAGTCAAGACAAAAATTAACGATTACGAACCTCTGTATGAGCAGCGTCTGATGGCACCGCTCATTTCCATTGACCTGATCGAAAATGCTTTCAAACATGCTGATCTGCAGAGCTCTGACTCGTTTATAGCCGTAACCTTTCAATTGAAGGAAAACATATTTTCACTGACTGTGGCCAATAAAATATCGACCAAAAATCCATTAAAAAAGAAAAAGCCGGCATCGGGGTGGAAACACTTGAACAAAGACTGAAGATCATTTATTCAGACCATTTCAAACTGGATCGTTTTGTAGAAGGAGATGTGTACATTGCCCATTTAAAAATCAATCTGCTTGAACACAAAGCTCAGATGCTTGCTGCTGGACGATGAGTTGCCGGGACTGACCTACCTGAAAATGCTCTGTGAACAAATTCCTGAACTGGAAGTAATCAAGTCTTTCAACAATCCTGAATTGTTCCTGAATGAAATTTCTGACCTGAAATTTGACCTTTGTATTTTGGATATTGAAATGCCGGGAATGAGCGGACTGCAGATTGCCAACATACTCAACGGAAAACCTGTCATATTCACAACAGCCTATAAAGAATACGCCGCTGAAGCTTTTGACCTGAATGCCATAGATTACGTAAGAAAACCTATCCGTCTGGAACGATTGAAACAGGCAGTGGAAAAAGCATACAAAGTAATAAAGACTGCGCCGGAACTACCTGAAAAACCCTTTGTACAACTCAATACCGACAAAGGAAAAACCATACTATATTATGATAAAATTGCCTATATCGAAACTTCTCCTCCTGACAGCAGAGATAAAATTGCCCGACTTTTCAGCAATGAAGAATTTGTACTAAAAAATATTTCATTTGATAAACTTTCAGAAATACTGCCCAAAAAAGAATTCTGCCGGATAAATAAAAAAGTAATGATATCATTGAAAATAATTCAGGCTTTTTCTCACGATGAAATTACCACTACCCTGATATCTGAATCAGGCAAAAATTTGAAATTCTCTGGGAGAGAGCTATAAAAATCTCTTTCTTCAAAAAGTACAAATCTGATCTGTTACATATTTTTCCATCTTGTTACATAAACAAGCGTTCTTCTGTCGGCATCAAATCAGCGAGCCGTGAAATTTGTGATTTTTACAGGAAATATCCGGGCAATATGAGGTGTTTTCTGTGGGTAATAATCTGGTTTTGGGGTTTTGCGGGCAACGCACAGGAAATCATGACTGATAATGCACTCCAGGAAGGTATCGTTACATGCGGATACATCAGCAACGGAGCCTATTTGAATTTTACAGGGCCAAATATTCATGTTGTTTTCCGGTACTCAAAAATCATGTTCGGAATGCTCCCTTCCCTTCGCTTCAGAAATGACAGAGAAATTCCGGGTCATTCCTTTATCACACCGGGACTGGGATTCGGAATCAGCTATTGTTATAAAAAACTGGTAATTCAACTGCCATTTTATTACCATCCAAAACCGATACAGAAAACAGAAGATGGAGTCCGGGTATTGGATTAGGGTTAAGATTGGATGAATACCCAAAAAAATAAGCGATATGAAGAAATTCAAAAACAGTATTTTTTATATCGGTATCATTGGAGTCTTTACAGCGATTATGTACTGGATAGTACTGCTGGGTGGCAAACTGGAAACAGGAAGAAACATCTCCGAACCGGATACCGGAAGGACCCAATGGGACGAGTTTGTACACGCTTTGCTTCACAATCTGCAGCATCCTCTCGCCATACTACTGGCACAGATTGTAATAATTTTAGTGGTACGGATTTTTGGATGGATATGTAATAAAATAGGTCAACCTACAGTAATCGGAGAGATTCTGGCAGGAATCATCCTCGGCCCTTCACTGTTGGGTTTGTATCATCCGGAAATCTCTGCTGTACTATTTCCCAAAGAATCCTTAGGCAATCTGCAATTTCTGAGTCAGATAGGGTTGATCTTATTCATGTTTGTGATTGGGATGGAGCTGGACTTAAAAGTACTGAAAAACAAAGCACATGATGCTGTGGTCATCAGTCATGCAAGCATTATCATTCCGTTTACTCTGGGAATGGGTCTTGCCTACTATATATACAGTTCCTTTGCGCCTTCGGACGTTAAATTTACCTCATTTGCCTTGTTCTTAGGGATAGCCATGAGTATTACAGCCTTCCCTGTACTTGCCAGAATCGTTCAAGAACGTGGGCTGCACAAAACCCGATTAGGCACCATAGTCATCACCTGCGCTGCCGCAGATGATATTACAGCCTGGTGTCTGCTTGCAGCAGTAATAGCCATCGTTAAGGCAGGGACATTTGTGAGTGCATTGTATATCATAGGGCTTTCGGCAGTTTATGTTTTTATCATGATAAAGATTGTCCGGCCTTTCATTGTTCGTATAGGTAATCTTTATTACACCAGAGAAAGTCTGAGCAAACCGATCGTGGCTATCTTTTTTCTTACTCTGCTGCTTTCAGCCTATGCCACGGAAATCATCGGAATCCATGCACTTTTCGGTGCTTTTATGGCCGGGGCAATAATGCCTGAAAACATAAAGTTCAGAAATATTTTTATAGAAAAAGTTGAGGATGTAGCGGTGGTCCTGCTGCTACCGCTGTTTTTTGTTTTCACAGGATTAAGAACGGAAATAGGGCTGCTCAATGATTCCTATCTGTGGAAAATCACCGGCCTTATCGTGGCAGTTGCTGTGGCCGGCAAATTTATAGGCAGTGCGCTGGCTGCAAAATTTGTGGGTCAAAACTGGAAGGAAAGCCTGATCATCGGCGCACTCATGAATACAAGAGGATTGATGGAACTGGTGGTCCTCAATATTGGATATGACCTGGGTGTGCTGACTCCTGAAATTTTTGCCATGATGGTCATTATGGCTTTGGTTACTACATTTATGACCGGACCAGCGCTGGACCTGATCAATGTTGTCTTCAAATCCAAAGAGGATGCAATACCTGCCGAAATAAGTCAGATCAATAAGTTCAAGATACTGGTATCCTTTGGTAATCCCGAACGTGGAAAATCACTTCTGAAGTTGGCCAATAGTCTGATCAAAAAAATGAACGGGAATGCCGCAGTAACTGCCATGCATTTGGTACCTACCAACGAAATGCATTTTTACAATATAGAGCAATATGAAAAAGAAAGTTTTGCACCTATCATACAGGAATCTGAAAATCTGAAGCAGAAGATTACCACTATGTTTAAAGCTTCCAATGATATTGATTCAGAAATCACAGAAGTGGCCAATAAGGGCGAATATGACCTGTTGATTGTGGGAGTTGGGCAATCGATATTTGAAGGTAGTCTGCTGGGTAAAATTCTGGGATTTACTACCCGGTTTATCAATCCTGAAAAATTGCTGAATCAGGTCACCGGACGGGAAAGTCTGTTTGAAAATACACCCTTTGACGACAGGACACAGAATATATTGCACAAAAGTAAAGTGCCGGTAGGCGTACTGATTGATAATAATTTTACTTCGGCAGATCAGGTCTTTATACCGGTTTTTTCTGAAAACGATACCTTCCTGATCCAACTTGCGCAAAAACTGATTCATAATTCAGGGTCTCAGATAACATTTATTGATATATCGGGCAATATTAAAAACAACCCGGGTCTCAAAGAAAAAATCAGAGCCATAGAACAAACAGCTCCCAACCATATAACCATACAAAATGAAAACATCATTAATAAAGATTTTCTTGCCGGCCAGAACCTGATGCTCGTGAGCGTGGAAAGCTGGAAAAAATTGATAGACGCCAATATCCCGTGGCTTCCTGATATTCCTTCGACATTGATCCTGAAGGAAAATAGTTGAAGAAAAATGCGATTCTTCAGTTATTCATTCATGTTTTTCATCATTTATATAAACACAGGTAGCAAATTTCTGTATTTTACCATGTGAAAATGATTCAAAAATCAGGATTTGAAAACCTTATAAATTTCATTGAGTAAAATAATACCTTCCTCAGATACTCACAGGGTTTGGAAATATTAAACCCCGACAAGGATATTATGAAGGTTACATAAAATTTCAGGGGTTTCACTTACACGTTTTCATTTCCAGACCTTTATTTTTGCTTATATTTCATAACATCCCGTTTCAGTAGCTTTATTTTTTGTAAAACATCTCCTGTATTTATGAAATATTGGAAAACGAGCCTCGTCTTATTCCTTTTTTTCTTTGCCCTGGTGTTAGTAACCGGGTATAGTCAGTCCATTAATCTGCTGAACAACGGAGGATTTGAAAACGGTCAGACAGCCTGGAACGGTTGGAACAGCGGCATTACTTTAAGCTCTGATAATCCATATGAAGGCAATCAATGTGCAAGATTTACAGTAAGGTCAAGTATTGATCAAAGTATTATCACTTTAGAGCCTGGCAAAACCTACAAAATGAGTGTCCGTATCCGGATCAATGCCATGAGTGGCAATGATTGGGGAGGAATAAGGTTTTCTGTCATATCCTACAACTGGTCAGAATGGCACAATTCCGAAGCCTTCAGCCCGCAAAACAGACCCGTGGGCATCTGGTTTCAGGAAATCATTGAGTTCCAGCCTACCCAAACCCAATACAGAGCTCAGATAGGCTTTTTTGGTGGCTCCGGATGGAATGTGGATTTCAGCTATGACGACATTCAACTGTACGAACAGATCGCACAAAACGCACCTCCCGTAATACAATCGGTCGCTGTAACTCCTCTGTCGGGAGTGGTGCCCTTTACAATCACAGGACAGATCACAGCCACTGACTCTGATGGCGTCATTCAAAACTATGTTGTGGATACCGGAGACGGAGCCGTATATTCAGGCAGCAGTAGTTTCCAGCATACTTATCGTGTACCCGGCAATTACAGTTTGAGTGTAACCGTAGTGGATGACAATGCTGCTACTGACCGCTTAAGCACTTCCATTCAGGCAATCAGTGCCAATAATCATGTGCTTCAGATTGATTCTCCGACAGCTTCTCCCGGCATAGATTATTATCTGACAAATCAGTCGTCAGTGCTTATATCCGGAATAAGACAAAACGGAAGTGGGGATATATTCTGGATCAATACAAAAACCGGGCAAAGCGGCACTGTGACAGTGAGCAATAACCTGTTTCAAATTCCGGCAGTTCAGCTCTCTCCGGGATTGAATGTTATTGAAGTCCAGTCTGCCTACGGAGACGGCACCCACCTCACTGACAATAGCAGGATTTATTATTTACCCCAAAATTACTCCGGTCCTTTGGTAAACAATATCAGCGCAACCAAAACACAGGCAAAACAATATGAAAGAATCAATATCACATTCGATATCGTCACCATAGCTGAAAATCCATACTTTCCGTTTGATGAAAATAAGCCTGAAAATCTCCACACAGGAAGTGGCATTACAGTGGATATGGAGTTTACCAACGGAAGTATTGTAAAAAGGCAGCCTTCTTTCTATCACATGGAAGTCAGCCGTTCCGGCAATATTCTCATTCCTTCCGGAGACTATCAATGGACTGTCCGTATGGCTTTCAAAGAGCCCGGTATCTGGACCAGCAGAATACTGGCGAGAGATTCGGCAGGACTCACTCAGGTTACAGGGCCAACATTCACCATAATGACCGACAGTCTGGCCAAAGGCTATGTAAGTGTATCAGTCTCAGATAATCGGTATTTTCAGTATGATGACGGCTCTGTTTTTTCGGGATGGGTCACGGCACCTCGGTAAGTGGTCCGGACAATGTAGATGCCGAACTTCAGCAATGGAGACAAAACAAACTGAATTTTGGCAGGTTTTGGTTATCGTCATCCTCTCCATTTTCAGACTCCTGGTCTTCCTGGGCTACGCATCATCTTATGGAGAATAACGGGTATATGCCACCACCATTACTGAGCACTCAGCAAAAGTATGGCTCAGGGCAGTTTTCCTGGAGGATTGCTTCGCCTGCGGTAGAAAATCAGAATACGCCTGCCATTTTCCGCGGCTTCTGGGATGGCAGTATTCCGGTAAGGCCCAATACAAGCTACAAACTTACTGCCAGGGTGAAGACCATCAATGTCCAGGGCACTGGAGGACTGGTATTCAAGATCGGAGGATGGCTGGGTACGGAAGTAATCAATGCCGGAGTAGGTACTGCAGTTACCCCTTACATGAAAGGTGATAACGGCTGGTCATACCTGTTCGGTACGATACAAACCGCAGCAAACCAAACCACACTGGACTATTTATACATGGTACTGGAAAACTGCACCGGCGAAGCATTTCTCGACCAATTGACCATTCAGGAAATAAATCCTGATGGCAGCCTCAAAGCAAACATCCTCTCCAAATGGAATGCCAACACTCATCATTATCTGGACCCCATCAAATCAAGAGAAGCAGACTACATGATAGATGCTGCACACAATCACAATATTCATTATAAAGTGGTCATTCATGAAAAAAATGACTTCATCAGCAACCGTATAGATCAGGCGGGTTTTGTGAGCAATACTCAGGGCAATTTTGAGCAGGCTTCAGGTACGCCATTGCGGAGATTGTATGAGTATTACTGGAGACATCTGGTGGCAAGATGGGGATATGCGACCTCCATACATTCATGGGAGCTGGTCAACGAGGGTGCTCCGGGCTCGTATTTTGAACTTACCAATGCATTATCCGGATATTTCAGCACACAAAGCCCATATCCACGCATGGCTTCCACTTCGTTCTGGAGCAGTTGGGTTCCGTCATACTGGAGAGACTCTGAGGCATCTTATGCAGACATACATGCCTATGTGATGACCACAGGCTGGATAGATACTATCACGATTGAAGGAGTGTTTTATGACAGAGAAGCCTTGAAGAATGATGCGGCGGCGGCGGTATATGCCTATTCGGTACGGGTAGGTACAGATCCTGACAGAAATAAGCCTGTGATCCTGGGAGAAACCGACCTGGATATGCCGGGAGATCAGTCCCCGGACCCTCTGCTGGCAACAGACACTGCCGGTGTCTGGCTGCATAATTTCAACTGGGCACATATCAATCACGGTGGCCTGCAATCACTCATATGGAACAGTGACAATATCCGTAATAACCAACTTTACCACAGGTATCGTGGATTTCAATATTTTATGAAAAATATTCCGCTACATACCGGACAATATCAGAATGCCGCAGCACAATCTTCCAATCCCAACCTCCGGGTCTGGGGACAAAGACAATCCTCCGGAAATGCGGCCCACATCTGGGTACAAAACCGAAATCATACCTGGAAAAATGTCCTGCTCAACGGTGTCCCACCACCTGAATCGGGAACCATATCTATCACAGGTCTTACTCCCGGACCCATGATTCTCGAGAGGTGGAACAGTTGGGCAGAAGACACTCTGGCTTATCAGATCGACACCATTATCATTAACAGTACAGGGACTTACCAATTAAATATTGAAAATCTAAGCAGAGATATTGCTTTCAAATTTTTTAATGAAAATGTAGTGCTTACAGTATCCGATGATTGGAGACAATATCAGCGGGACTCAGGTCGTACCGGAAGAACTCAGGTGTCAGTAGCTCCACCCTACAGAGCCCGCTGGATCTGGTGCCATGATAATGTCATATTAAGAAATCAGCTTAGTGAGTCCGGCTGGACACACGACCTCACATCCCGAAACGGATATTCCTTTCCACTACCGGATACTGCCTTTGTGACCATTGATCAGGGAGTACAACCTGCAGTAGTGGGTAACAGACTTTATTTTGGTACCATGGAAGGTAAAGTGTATGCTCTCAATCTTTTTGATGGCACTACACTCTGGTCGGCAGATCTTGCCGGTGGCACAGTGGTCAGTCCGGCAGTGACAGACAACAAAGTTATTTTTGCCGGCATCCGGGGCATAGTCATGGCTTTGGATACTTTGAGCGGAGCCGTACTGTGGTCTTTCAATACTAAAGGTGCCATCACCAGTGATCCGCTGGTTGTCTCAGGCTCTGTGATCATAGCCAATCACCGCGGAAAAATATTCCGGTTCGACCCCAATGGTACACTTTTGTGGCAGCAGAATGTAGTTTATCCGATCGTGGGTGGTATAGCCGCCGACAATCTCAGTGTTTATGTGCCGGCAGAAAATATGAAGGTATATAAACTCCATTTGTCTGATGGATCAATCATAGCAGAAAGACAGGTGAGAGGTCAGAGTTTTCGTCAGACGCATCCGGTGCTATCCAACGGCAGACTTTGGGTGACGAGCTGTCCTGCTCCAATGGTTGGCAGCGAATATATCCTGGATGACGTACTGGATGATGGCAACAATTTGTCGGAAGAAGAGGCAAATATCCGGCTTTGGCTGCAAGGCAATGACAATAACGGCCAGTGGTCCTATGCCTCTCAGGATTGGCAGAATATTTTTGCTCTGGATGCGCAGACACTCGAATCATCATTCCTCATAGGTGCCGGTCCCGTTGATGGTGTAGGCTCTCCGGCCCCACCTGTAGTCGTGGACAATGAAAACCGGGTGCTCAGATGGTTTAAGACGGCCTTTGCCTGGCTGACAGGTGCCGGTCCTGCTTTCGGTACCCGACACACAATCGACATTTCTGCCATAGACCCAAACAACGGCAACAGGATACCCATTGATAACGGACAGACTGCCGGCATGTGGCTGCTGGAGACCGACAATACCTATGGTCTGAGTGTCGGGGGCGATTATCTGTGGTTGCGTCAAAGATTCAGAGGGGTACAGAATATTCATCTGCATACTTCCCAATGGCAAATGGTACAGGTACCCATCCGCAATCATGACGGCGGGTCTTTCACTCAGGCCCATGTAGCGTACACAGATATATTGCCCAATAATCACTATCTCCAGACACCGGTGGTACTCAAACAACAACCTTTTTCCAAAAGGACAGCACCGGTCATAGCCAAAAAATATATTGTCCTTGCGGAGAGTTTCGGTATTGTTGTACTTGAATCCTATCAACCCTAAAGCTATCTGTAAATGAAACTTAAATATATCATTACAGCAGTATCCATTGCGGCATTATTGACATACCATGCTGATGCCCAGATCAATGTGAACAAATATCTCTGGGAGTATCCACTGCAAAGGGATTTGATAATGGATGAAGACCTTACCTTCACCATACGTACCGAAATGCAAAAAATCATTGACAGTGGCAGCCTGATGTTTCGACCCGTCAATTGCCGGTATTCTGACGTAATGTACGACCACTATGCATTGTATCACGAACCGGGTCGCCTGCTGCAGACCGTTGCTATGGCCTATCCTTATCTCACTGCCGAGCAGCAGGACAGCCTGAGGATATTCGTATCCAGGTTGATTCAAAATACTGTACACAGACCATGGGCAACGGGTCAGGTGCCGGGAGATAATGGGTTGAACCGGGATTTTTTCCTACTACCCAGGTATGGGGACTCGGAGCTCCTTTCGGACAATACCGGCCTACTATACAGAATGTGTACAGCATATGGTTGTATATTTACCGGACAGGTGATACAGCTTCGGTACAGCCTTACTGTAATGATATCAAAAATTTTTACAACAATAAAACAGCTGCCGGTATAGATCCGGGCAATCTGTATGGCACCATGAGTGCACACATAGGTATGGCGAGACTGGCACATATTTTTCAGGATCCCGCTCAGGTTACGGTTGCTGCCTCTCAATTGTCCACCCGGCTTACGCAGGGGCTGAATATATCCACCATAGACCAGCAAGCAGCCTACGGGCTCAGCGGATGGAATGCCCCCTATGGCAGAGAATATGAGGAGCGACAGGACAACTGGGTGTACCGTGGATATATCTTTCTAAACCTGAGTCCGGAAATGGGCAGGTATCTGACGGAGCATTTGTCAGGCACCATTCTTACGAGACATAATTCAGGAATACAGAGATTTCCGATGTGGTGGGTAAGACAGGCTCAGTATTTTTGCCGGTGGACAGGAGATGAAGGCGTAGGCATACCTACTGAAATCATGGGTATGATCATGCCGGTGGAGCGATGGGTAGTCGGCAGAGATTTTGACACCATGGCAGGTTATCTGGTGAGTGCTCCGTTGGGAATAGCTGATTGTTACTGGATAGAAAGTGCTGTCCTGGCTCTGGAATCCAATGCAACGGACGAATGGGTGGATGTGCGCAACACTCCCTTTGAGCTCGATCTGGAGTCGGGCATCTTAGTCTGGATCGGAAAGTTGTCGCAGGATTGGTTTACCGGTGCCAACTGGGATGCAAACAGAGTGCCCACAGCCAAAGACAATGTATATATACATCCGGCTGCGTTTCAGCCTGTGATTGAAACCGGACTCGAAGGAGCTGCCAAAAATATTTTTATATCGACAGGTGCCTTGCTTACGGTAAGGGGGAGACTGAACGAGTAATGAATGAATTTCTGAAAGTTGTATTAAACTGGTCTGGTTTTTTTTACTTTTCCTTCTCCACCCTGTCCCGTTCATCCCCCAGCTTCAGGATTTTAATGGTATCCGTGAGATTTATAAAAAATAATATCACACTGCCTGCAAAACCAAATACCACCAGCGTCTGACTGACAAAAATATCCAGAATCATGAAGAATGAAATGATAATCCTCAGCTCTGTGGGACCCATCAGGTGACTGTCTATGGAGTATTTGTCTGTAATCCTGTACCTCAGCAAAGCATTGATCATAGACCAGCCATAGCCAAAGATAAATATAAAGGCTATCCACCTGTAATAATCCAGATAGTAAAAAAATCCGAATCCTATGATACACATGGATATCCAGTCCACCGTGATATCCAGAGCCCAGCCATACCATTTTCTCGGCGTATTGCGATAATAAGCCAGGCGACCGTCGAGCGAATCTCCAAACCATTGTACCATAAACCCAAAGACCGACAGCAGCAACCAGATTTTCCAGTTGTTGCCCAGATAGAGTCCGAGCCCGATGATAAAACTGCCCAAAAAACCCAGGGCTGTCAGCATATCTGAGGTCACCCAGCCGGGCATAATACTGCACAGATATTTGATGGTCTGCATTTCCAGGGCACGCAAAATATTTTCTCTTTGTCTTCCCTGCCGGATAGAGCCTGTCGGTGTGGTCATATTCAGCAATTGATATTTGGATGAAACACGATTACCGGAATACAAAGTACCGGTTCATAAAGAAGTTGAAAAATATACCGATCAATACAGCGACTATAATACGGCTTGTCAAAAAAGGCAGATCAAAATTTTCCTTGAAGAAAAACACTCCGGTAGTATTACCAAAAATACTGAAGGCGTTAATCACCACAAAACGTAAAAACTGAACACTGATTTTTCCCTTTTTATTGAGAAATGCCCAGTTTCGTCCCAAGGCAAAGGCTGTGATTGCTCCACAGAATGCACCAATCGTGGTAGCACTGACATAATACACTGCACAAAACTGGTATAAAAATACGGAGATCATAAAATCCACGCCTGTGGCACACAAACTCACTATCTGCGCTCTCAGGAAGGTTTTCCTGAAGCTGAGCTTTCCGCCCTCAGGGTTGGCAAGCACTACAGAAAGCAATGTGTTTTTAAACATGGACATACAAAAATATCTGTATCAAAATATTGGCAATCACACCGGCCGCCACATCATCCAGCATCACACTGTGGGCATTATTCATTTTATCAATTTTTCGGATACCCAAAGGTTTTGCAATATCGAAAAAACGAAATAAAACAAAGGCGGCGAGATAATACTGCCAAGAGACCGGAAGCATAAATATGCTTATCCAGAATCCCACGGTTTCATCTATCACCACTTTAGACGGATCTTTACCCCAATCCTTGTACAATACGCTGCACGACCAGACTCCTGCAAAGTAAGCGGCAACCGTCAAAACTGCCAAAATCCACTGCTGTATGAAGTAGGAGTCAACAATAAAACTCAGCAGCAAGGCGACAGCCAGGCCCCCGGCCGCTCCAAAGGTGCCCGGCGCTACCGGGATAAAACCGAGGCCAAAGGATGTGGCAATCCACCGAGCCCACTTTTCTTTGCTCACATTTCTCACACCTTATGGGGTACCTTCAAATGCTTACTTGTAATCCTGTCCGAGATTGGTGATCAGCTCCTCTCCTGCGATGTATCTCAGTGTATTCTCCAGTTTGTTCAACTGTTTGAATATATCGTGCATAGGATGAAGACCTTTAGGCGTCTGAGGCGATTTCAGGTAAAATGACAACCATTCCTGAATTCCTGACATTCCTGCTCTTTTGGCAAGATCCAGAAACAAAGCCAGGTCGAGTACAATAGGTGCTGCCAGTATAGAGTCTCTGCACAGGAAATCCACCTTGATCTGCATCGGATAATTGAGCCATCCACGTATATCAATATTATCCCAACCCTCTTTATTGTCTCCTCTGGGTGGGTAGTAATTGATTCTCACCTTGTGATACAGGTTTCCACATAAAGTTCAGGGTGCGGCTCAGGTTCGAGCATATCCTCCAGTACTCCGAGCTTGGACACTTCCTTGGTTTTGAAGTTATCCGGATCATCCAGTACTTCTCCGTCTCTGTTACCGAGAATATTGGTGGAAAACCAGCCTTCTATACCCAGGGCTCTGGCTTTCAGTCCGGGTGCAAGTACCGTCTTCATGAGGGTCTGTCCTGTCTTGAAGTCCTTGCCGGCTATCGGAGTCCCTGTTTTCTCCGCAAGCTCTACCAGTGCCGGTACATCACACGAAAGATTGGGTGCACCGTTGGCATAGGGAACCCCGCTTTTGATTGCAGCATAGGCATAAATCATGCTTGGGGGTATATCCCTGTGATTTTCATGCAGACCTTTTTCCAATGCTTCCAGGGATTGGTGTACTTCAGATTCTTTGATATAAATCTCTGTGGAGCCACACCACACCATCACGAGCCTGTCACACTTATTCTCCTTTTTGAATTTTTCAATATCCTTCATCAGAGCTTCTGCGAGCTCCATTTTGGTTTTTCCTTTTTTTATATGCTTACCATCCAGACGTTTTATTATATTCATGATCAAAAACGGCTTCATCGGCTTGATTTTTTGAGGTCAGGCTTAAGCTTCTTCAGTAAAGTCTCCTCAAGCACCCTGGCATGCATTGCTGACTCATATACATCATCCTCAAATATATCCCAACCACCAAAAACTATATTTTTGATATTGCAGAGGCACCACATCTTTTATAAAAGGCTGATTATTGCTCGTCCTTCTGCCTATCCTGATACGTCCCATCTGGGTAAGGGAACCTACAGGCAATTCCAGACCTTTATTGACTGCTATCACTCCGGCAATGAAGGTGGTAGCTACCGCACCCATACCGGGCAAATATCCCCAGTTTACCCTTTGCTTTCTCTACTTTGATTTTTTTAGCCATTTGATTTTGAACATTAATTTGAAACCATTGAATCCTTCTGTTTTCTGAAAAAACAGCCACAAAGCTACATTAAATCTGTATTAAGTAGATATCATGCCAATGTTAAGCCTTTGGTAATGACACAGAACTCTGTCCTCTGTCAATATAAGCCACATATCTCTCCAGCAAGGGTTTTAGAGAGGTTTTCATCAATCCATACTCAAATATCAATATACCGGTAACAGCACAGGCCAGTCCTGCCACCACATCCAGTACATAATGATGAAAACTGTACACCGCAGCAAACCATATCCCCACGACATCCAGCAATATCAGCAACGAGACCTTGGTCAATCCTGCCCTGTATGCATAATACAATGCTACCACAGGATAAGCGGCATGCAGGGAGGGCATGGCGGCAAATACATTGGCATTGCGGGTGTACATATTGGAAAAAAGAGGAAAACCTATGAGGGTTGTCAAAACGAAGCAGACCTGCCGCATCCCCTGAAGTATTGAGATGAACAATATTGCCAAATTTATCAAAGTACCATGGTGGTGCTGCGGGATAGATATAGTATATACAAAATCCTAAAAGGTTGGTAAATAAATAAGCCGCACTGAATCGAAGCAGCATTTTCCTGTCCGTAAAGAAAAAATAAAAGCCTAAAGCCAGCGGTACCGGTACCCAGGTAAGATAAAAAAGGCCACTGATGATATCCAGAAATACATTGTGATGCATTTCAAAAAATTCATTGGGTGTAAGTCTTGTATCATTGTGTGTCAGTCCGAATATTTCCTTCTCTGCATTATAAAGATTTTCTACATTGATTTCGCTAAATAGAAAATTGGGATAGACCCGCATCGAATCATAAATAATCCAGAATAGGGTAAAAAAACAGAATGCGTAAAACACTTTTCGGGTGAAAGGGCTGATCAACACACATAAAACCAGAAAAAGCAGGAATGTAAAATGGTCATTTCTCCATCCCACAAAAAGACTGTTCCAAAGTACATAAAGGGTGCTGAACACACCGATTACCTTCAGATCCGTAGCAGAAGGACTGTAATGATCTTTATATTTCTGAGCTATCGTATGTAACATCATTAAAGTTCGAGCAACTTTCTGGCGTGAAACAACCTGTTGATTGCGGTAATGTTGGCTAAAACAGCTAAAATAAACAGAGGAAATGTAAAAAAGGTGATGTTTTCAATCAATGGAAAAGGCAACCAATCCACCGTCACTTTAAACTCATGGCCGAGGATATCAGCCATCACGCTGCACAATATGCCACTGATTCCTATGAGCAATATCCTTTCAGGTCTTTGCATGAGGCCTACATCCGACATTTTCACTCCCAGACCCTCTGCCCTTGCCCTGGTATAGCTCACCATCACAGAGCCTATCATGGCAAAAAATGCAAATATGGAACTCAAAAAATACTGATAGTAAATGAGATAATAACAAATACCCAGAAACATAAACAACTCACTGTACCTGTCCAGCACAGAGTCAAACAATGCCCCGTATCTGGAGTCCATCTTACCTACCCTTGCCAACCGGCCATCTACCATATCCATCAGGCCGGCAAACAATATGGTAATGCCCGCCCAACCTACATAATTGTGTTCATACCTTTCGCCATACTCAGCCCCGTAAATAAGCAGACAGGAAGCAATAATGTTGATCACCAATCCTGCCAAAGTAATGTGATTGGGGTGAACTCCGGATTTTACGAGAAATTGTATTGCCGGGTCTATAATTGAATATACCCATTTCTGGCCACGGATTTTCCAGTCTTCAGACATGAATCTCATTTAGAACTGCAAATTTGCAAAAAATCAGTATGAATACAAAGTTTAAGGATAGTATGAGGTATGAGACTGGTACAGGCTTAACATTGCCTATCCGTAGAGAATCATTTTTTTTTGGTCTTTAAGTGACTGTTTACTTTTTGCAAATAACCCGAAATACGCTACTTTGCATTTTAAAAGCAACACATAATATGACACAAAAGACAGTCCTTGTAACCGGAGCGAATAAAGGAATCGGACTGGAAATAGCGAGGCAGCTTTTGACCCGGGGATGCAGTGTAATAATCAGCGGAAGAGACAGTGAAAAACTCGCCACAGCAAAAGTGGAACTTCAAAAAGAAAACCATGAGCCAGGCATACTTATAATGAATGTAAGTGATACGGAAAGTATAGCAAATGCGGCAAACTATCTTTCATCCCTAAACATCAAGCTGGATGTACTGATCAATAATGCAGCCATCATGGATAGTCTGGATAAAGATCTTTCAGAACAGGACCTTGCTTTACTGGAAAAAACAGTGCGAACCAATGCATACGGACCCCTGCAGATTATCAAAAGTTTTTTACCTCTGATGAATAATCCCTCCAGAATCATTAACATCTCCAGTAGTGGAGGCTCTATGACTGACCCGGTAGGTGGATGGTCTCCTGCCTATTGTGTGTCTAAATCTCTCTGAATGCCATCACCAGACATATAGCTTTTGAACTACGTAGGTACAATATTTCAGTCAATGCGGTATGTCCCGGATGGGTAAAAACTGAAATGGGTGGACCTTCAGCTCCCCGCAGCGTACAAGAGGGTGCCGAAACGCCGGTATGGCTTGCCCTGGAAGCTCCACAGGAGTTTTCAGGATTGTTTTTCAGGGACAAAGAAGTGATAAACTGGTGATGCACTTTCGCACTAATATCGGCATGCCCCACACCTATCTGAACAAAAAGAAATTATAAGTATTCTGCCTTTGAATAAAAAAGCTATGATCAATGAATACCATGGGGCTACTAAAGAGGTGTGGCCATCATTCGCTCAGGACTTTGGTGTGAAACCGGAACCACCTGTATGGATTTCCTTTTTATTACCCGTTTTATCCCCCTTTTTATTACTTTCTAATGCCCTTTAAAACTTTCTCTTAAGTCACAAACCATTGATTTTCAGCTATAAAACGAAAAAACCCTTAATCAATTAAGACTAAGGGTTTTTAAAGAAAGTGGGCCCACCAGGACTTGAACCTGGGACCTACTGATTATGAGTCAGATGCTCTAACCACTGAGCTATAGGCCCTGCATCTTTTAAATGCGAGTGCAAAAGTAATATTTTTCCGGAATATCCAAAAAGGCTTTGTAAATATTGAGCTAAAGTCCACCATTCATCCGGCTACGGATTTTACTTCCTGTACCAGCTTGGTTAGTGAATCTTTGGCATCTCCAAACAGCATTCTGGTCTTATCCATGAAAAACAGTGGATTCTCAATGCCTGCATATCCGGGTTTCATGGATCTCTTGAGTACTACCACAGCATCCGAATCCAGCACCTCAAGAATGGGCATACCGTAAATAGGACTGGATGGGTCTGTTTTTGCCGCAGGATTTACTACGTCATTGGCTCCGACTATTATGCTTACATTGGTGCCTTTAAATTTTTCATTGGCGTCTTCCAGTGTGAGGAGTTTATCATAACTGACATTGGCTTCAGCCAGCAGCACGTTCATGTGTCCGGGCATACGGCCTGCCACGGGATGAATGGCATAGAATACTTCCACATTGTTTTTTGCAAGCTGTGCATCCAGTTCCTGACATAATTTCTGAGCCTGTGACACTGCAAGACCATATCCCGGTACTATGATGACCCTCTGTGCATAATAAAGCTGGATGGCAAGGTCGCTGGCGGTCACTTCCTTGTATGTGCCTGTTACTGCCTGCCCTCCGGCTGCCGAACCACCAAAATTACCTACTATCACATTCCACAGAGAGCGGTTCATGGCATTGCACATCAAAATGGTGAGAATTGTACCGGAAGCTCCCACCAGAATACCACCCACAAGCATAATCTGATTGTCAAAGAGTACCCCTGCTGTAGCTGCAGAAATTCCGGTAAGGGAGTTCAACAAGGAGATGACAACCGGCATATCCGCACCGCCTATGGGCGCCACAAATGAAAATCCGTATATCAGTGATAACACAAGCAATATCCAGCCGAACATCATGTACTGTCCTTCACCTGCCAGAAGACACCAGGCAGATACTGCCAGAATAACCACGGTAAAAACATTATTTACCATGTTGTGCCCCCTGAAGGTCACTTTTTTATCATCCACTTTTCCATCCAGCTTCAGGTATGCCAATACACTACCTGTAAAGGATACCGACCCTATGATCAGTGTGGATATCAGGATGACTCCGGCTCCGATGCCAAGGGTACTTTCACCGGTTTTCGAAAATTCTATCAATGCCAGTACCATGGCAGAAGCGCCTCCCAGGCCATTGAAAAGAGATACCAGCTGTGGCATCTCAGTCATTTGTACGGTTTTTGCCTTGTACCAGCCGATGAGCGTGCCGATGATTAAGGATATACCGATCCAGTGATAATTGGAGTAGCTTCCCTCGAGGGGTTCGAGTATGGCTGTAAGTATGGCCAGACCCATCCCGATACTTGCCAGAATATTCCCTTTTCTTGCAGTGGCAGGAGAACTCAGAAATTTCAATCCCCAGACTATGGCAAGGGCACCTGCCAGATAAGCTAATTTTACCAACGCCGCTATATACATAAACTTCGGTTTTTTACTTTTTCTTTTTAAACATAGACAACATGCGGTTTGTCACAGCAAATCCCCCCACGACGTTGGTCATACCCAGGATGATAGCTATGGCAGCAAACAGAATCGTAAGAATATCGTCCGGTGCTGTACGTCTCATGAGCAATATACCTCCGATGATGACGATTCCGCTTATGGCATTGGCTCCTGACATCAGAGGTGTATGCAGTATAGTCGGCACATTGGAGATGACTTCAAATCCGAGTATTACCATAAATACCAGCAGGTATATAAGCAGTATATTTTCGTTGATAAACTGGGCTACTTGATCCATATATCAGGCTTTAGAAATGAGCGCATTTTTAATAATTTCATTGCTTTCGTCAATATATACATTTTTATTGACCACCAGCATTTTGAGAAAATTCAGAATATTGTTGGAAAACAAGGTACTCGCCACATTGGGCAGTTCATCGGCAAGGTCTGAATTTCCTATTATGGTCACACCGTTGTGTACAATAGTCTTGTTGTTTTGAGTATAGGCACAGTTTCCTCCCGTGGATGCTGCCAGATCCACGATGACGGATCCGGGTCTCATCTGATCAATGGTATTTTCAGTGACAATCAGGGGTGCTTTTCTGCCTCTTACCTGAGC
The DNA here is from genome assembly GCA_016716335.1 of Saprospiraceae bacterium. Classification (GTDB taxonomy): domain Bacteria; phylum Bacteroidota; class Bacteroidia; order Chitinophagales; family Saprospiraceae; genus OLB9. The sequence continues at coordinate 60,420 of JADJWN010000012.1, forward strand.
CGTGGCGATAATAATGTTGGCACGCAGAGCTCTTTCGTGTACCAAAGCTCTCTGCTTCTGTATGTATTCTTCCGATTGCTGTACGGCATATCCTCCTGCACTTTTGTCATCTACTGCTCCTTCTACTTCCACAAAGGTGGCTCCGAGACTTTGTACCTCTTCCTTGGCGGCAAGCCGGGTATCAAAAGCTTCTACCACAGCGCCCAGTCTTTTTGCGGTCGCTATGGCCTGCAGGCCTGCCACCCCTGCACCTATCACCATCACTTTGGTGGGCGGTATGGTACCTGCTGCGGTCATCATCATGGGAAATATATTGTCATAATGATCCGCTGCCTTGATTACAGCTTTGTATCCTGCCAGTGATGCCATAGAAGACAATACATCCATAGCCTGTGCCAAGGTAGTACGTGGTATCATATCCATGCTGAACACATTGACTGATACCGTCTTGAGAGGCTCTGTAACTTCAGGATTCTGATAAGGTGCGTACATGGAAATGACGCTTGCCCCTTTTTTCATCTTTTGCAGCAGATCGACGGATACCGGAGATATACTCACCAGAATGTCGGCTGTGGACAGTATTTCCCCGCTGTCGGCAAATGTAAATCCTGCTTCCGCATACATCTGATCTGTAAATCCGGATTTTACACCGGCTCCGGACTCTATTCTGACCTCTATGCCCAACCCGTTGAGGATCCGGGATGCTGCCGGCACAATGGCTACTCTGTTGTAATTTAATTCCTTAAGGACACCTAAAATCATCACTTCATTTGATTATTGGGCTAAAGTAACGAATTATTTTTTTCCTGCAATAATGATTTAAGTCATTCATAACGAATTTTCCCAAACCACATGCTCAATAATTCATTACCTGTCAGCCTGAATGCAGCATTTCTGATAATCTGAAAATAAGGCGATGAATTCGTTCAAGCCGTTTCAACACCCTGAAAGCATGTCCATGTCAGGCATCTATATTTGCATAGCGGGCATTGTCCTCTATAAACTGTCGTCTGGGCGGTACATCATCACCCATCAGCATACTGAAGATTCTGTCAGCCTCGAGTGCATCACTGATGGTGACCTGACGCAGGATGCGGGTATTGGGATCCATCGTGGTCTCCCAAAGCTGCTCGGCGTTCATCTCTCCGAGACCCTTATATCTCTGTACCTTGATACTGCTGTCATCTTTGCCATTGCTGTAAGTCTCAATGGCACGCTTACGCTCTTCATCATTCCAGCAATAGACAAAGTTTTTGCCTTTGCGCACCTGATAAAGCGGAGGCGCAGCAATGTACACATATCCCTGCTCCACCAGCGGTCTCATGTATCTGAAGAAAAAGGTCATAATCAGTGTGGAAATGTGGCTTCCGTCCACATCCGCATCACACATGATGACGATTTTATGATAGCGAAGTTTGTCAATATTCAGCACTTTTTCTCCGTCCTTATCCTCAATGCTTACACCGAGTGCCGTAAACATATTGCGGATTTCCTCATTTTCATATATCTTATATTCCATGGCCTTTTCCACATTGAGGATTTTTCCTCTCAATGGCAGAATTGCCTGAAAATTGCGGTCCCGACCCTGCTTGGCTGTACCACCTGCCGAATCTCCCTCCACCAGAAAGATCTCAGATTCCGAAGGGTCTTTGGAGCTGCAGTCTGACAATTTGCCGGGAGTCCGCTGCCTGTGAGCACATTCTTACGCTGTACCATCTCCCGGGCTTTGCGGGCTGCATGTCTTGCCGTAGCTGCAAGGATCACCTTATCAATGATACGGCGGGCCTGCACCGGATTTTCTTCCAGATAGGTTTTGAGGACATCACCCACACATCTGGACACAATACCGGTTACTTCAGAATTGCCCAGTTCACCTTTGGTCTGCCCTTTAAACTGGGGTTCAGGCACTTTTACTGATACTATGGCAGTGAGCCCTTCCTTAAAATCCTCTCCCGAAATCTCAAATTTTACCTTACTGAAAAGGTTGTTTTCCTCTCCGTATTGCTTGAAAAGTCGGGTGATAGCCCTTCTGAATCCTCCCACATGTGTACCTCCTTCACGGGTATTGATATTGTTTACATAAGAGAAAATATTCTCCTGAAAACCTGTATTGTACTGCATGGCCACTTCCACCTCCACGTTTTCTTCCTTACCGGTGATGTAGATGGGCTCTTCTATCAGGGGTGTGCGGGATTCATCAAGATATTTGACAAACTCCTTCAATCCACCTTCAGAATAAAAAGTCTGGGATTTAAAATTGCCCTGATCGTCTGTTTCTCTCTCATCTGTCAGGGTCAGTGTAAGCCCCTTATTCAGGTAGGATAATTCCCGGATTCTGGAGGCTAAGGTGCTGAAGCTGTATTCCAGTGTTTCAAAGATAGTACCATCCGGCTTAAAGGTGACAATGGTACCGGTTTTATCGGACGGACCCAATTCTTTTACAGGACCTAACGGAATCCCTTTGCTGTATTCCTGCTCAAAATATTTGCCTTCACGGTGTACTTCCACCCTTACATAATCAGATAAGGCATTCACACAGGATACTCCCACACCATGCAGACCGCCCGAAACCTTGTAGGTATCCTTGTCAAACTTACCTCCCGCATGCAATACGGTCATGACCACCTCAAGGGCTGATTTCTGCAATTTTTCGTGCAGGCCTACAGGAATACCCCGGCCGTTGTCCTTTACTGTGATGGAATTGTCCTTGTGTACTATGGTATCTATGTGACTGCAGTAGCCCGCAAGGTGCTCATCTATGGAGTTGTCTATCACCTCCCAAACCAAATGATGCAGACCTTTGCTGTCGGTGGATCCGATATACATACCGGGACGCATTCTTACGGCTTCCAGTCCCTCAAGTGCCTGGATATTCTGGGCACCATAATTGCCGTTGCCGTTCTTTTCCTTTTTATCTTCGCTCATGATCTTATTGCTGCTTTTCTGTTTGGGGTGCAAAATTAAGTAAAAATAACGCTTTTTTCTAATATTTTGAAGGCTAAATGAAAATCAAATCCAGACTATTTCAGGTCGAAAACTTGCCAGTCTGATAAATAGCATTATCTTTGCACCGCAATTTAAAGGTCGGGTGGCCGAGTGGCTAGGCAGAGGTCTGCAAAACCTTGTACAGCGGTTCGAATCCGCTTCCGACCTCAATAACCCTTGAAGATCCCCGGATTTTCAAGGGTTTTTTCATTTTAGCATCAGATATATAGTCAATAAACCGGCATGGCAGACATTTCAACCGATGTTCATTCTATTCCCTCCAAAATGAATTTTCTGTCTGCTACAAGCTTAGCACCTGATGGCCGATGCTGCACTCCAGACACCTCTTGTGGTAGCAGTATTCATTGCGCAGCTGGATCAGCGCCTGTGACTCAAAAGCCTTAGCAGCCTTTATGCCCAAACGGTCCCATTCAGCAATGATATGATTTTTTTCAGCCGGTACGGACTCCAGCAAATTTACAGCCCGATCCGTAAATTTGTCATCTCCCGTTCTCCTGCCATATACAAAAAGTACCGGGGCCACAGCGTTGATAATCAATACATCTGCCATGTCGCTGCTGAGGGTACCGCTATAGTTTTTTTGTGAAGGATGATCAAATCTGTAATGACGGCTCCAGTATTCGGAAACCGGATTTTTGAAGAGTAGTCTGATCTCTGCAATATTCGCTGCATTTATCATCGTGTCAAAGATATTACCCTGATGATGTATCAGCGCAGCTAATTGTGCTATCCGCAAAGTAGGAAAGTTGGCAGGACGCATTCTGCTGAATTTCCACATGACACCGGGCATCGGACTCAACGTATATTTGTTCTTCAGGTGCCGGTATTCCTTCTGCAGTGACTTAAAATATTCGTCCTCATACCCGGCCTCCAGCATTCCTGCCTGTCCGTACATCAGGGCCTCCAGCATATGCAGATTATCCCTGTTTTTAAGCAAAATACTTAGAGGTAGTTTTTGAGCCAGCAGACTGAATGCTTCCGCATTTACTCTCGTACCCATGTACCTCGCAATCATCCGGTATATACATTCGTCCCAGTGTCCTGCGGTTTCATCAAGTATGGCGTGTATGGGTACTACTTTTCTTTCCAGTCTTTCTACCACCAGCTTGTACAACCACAACTGCAGCTTGTCCTTGTCTGTATTGGCTATCCCGTAGGAACAGGGTATCGGATCAGAAGATTGTCGGAGTCTCAGGTAATTTTCCAGATATAGCTTTGGAATCTTGCCTTTGAGCTCCAGCGTTGGCATAAGGCTGCCATCAGATCTGTACAGCTCCCTGTCATGCTCATATACTACATGCAGTATGACATTATCATAGGCTTTGTCATGCCGGTGACCGTGCAATTCCCAGTCCGAGCTTAATACATGCATCTCAATATTTCCCGCCCATACAGTCTCTCCGATTTTAATCTTCCCGTTAAAAAAATCAGGTCCTGCATCTGTATTGTAAATCCCGTACTCCTGAATCTCCAGTCTTTCGCCTGAAGTCAGGGAGCAATCTGTCAGATTCAGTTTTTTAGTGCGCCACAGATAATGCAGAAAGTCTTCTTTCACAGTATATTGCAACATATTCTATTTCCTTTCATACACCCGGAAAATATAATTGAATTCATTTTTTTCATCACGCTCATGTATGGATTCACTGACAAGTTGCCAGTCATTTTCCAGATCGGTATCCGGAAAAAAAACATCTCCCTCCGTCTCAATATCCACTTCAGTCAGGTAAAGTCTGTCCCAGAGATCTCTGGTTTGCTCATAAATCTGGCCGCCACCGATGATAAAGGCTTCTGTTTCACCATTTTCATAGGCCATATTTAGCGCTTCATCAATACTTTTGGCCACAAGACAGTTGGATGAAATAAAAAAACGGATCCCGGGTGATGATTACATTGGTACGTTTGGGTAGTGGCCTGCCAATAGATACATAACAATTACGGCCCATCAGCACATGGTGCCCCAGAGTAATTTTTTTGAAATACTGGAGATCTGCGGGCAGATACCAGGGTATCTCATTGTCTTTGCCTATGACATTGTTTTTCGACCGGGCTACAATACAGGATATCAGCATTCCATTTAAAATTGTCCGTGTAAAGATAGCTTTTCACACTCAAAGTCCAATAAATCTGCGTATATGAACATTCTGAGGCTTCAATGAAGGGTGTACATTGCATCCTCGGCGGATTCTGGAAAATCCGCACAAGGTGCATTGATCCGGAGTTAGGATTTTTAGCTATGGAATGATAAAATTGAAAGTCTGTAGGAAGGTAATGGTATTTTCTCAGGATAATTGCCAACTTTGTCTCTCTTCAGAAATCTTCAGATGGCAGCCTTACGAAAAATCCCGGCTCACTACATCAGGTGGTTTATCACTTTGATAAAGTGGTCTGTGACCATAGGTCTCATGTATCTGCTTTACCTGCAATTGTTTGAAAAAAAACATTTACAGGATCTGATGGCGGCCTATCTTTCAGGCCATAAATCACCGGCTTGGCCTTACCTGATGCTCAGCTTTGTGCTCATGCCGGTCAACTGGCTGCTGGAAGCCCGCAAATGGAAAATGCTTACTTCAGGCTTCGAAGGTCTAAACCTCAGACAATCTTTAGCCTCAGTACTGTCGGGTGTCAGTGTAGGTATTCTTACGCCGGGTCGTATCGGCGAATACGGAGGCCGATTGGCCCGGATATCCCCGCAAAATCATGCCAAAGCTTTGGGAGCCACTTTTACAGGCAGTGTGGCACAAAATACGATCAATCTTGTGCTGGCCATACCCCTTAGTTATTTTTTTCTTAATTCATGGACTGATGCTACTTTCGGATACAGTTTGACGTTTGTATTTTTGGCATTGGTCATAGCTTTGGTGTCTTTGGGTATTTACTTCAATATGCCGGGACTGGCCGGTGTCCTGAATAAATGGCCGCTTTTAAAGAATAAGCAGCAGTGGATTGAAAAATTAAGCTTTGCAGTATCTTACCACAGGAAGATGTTATGGCAGGTACTGGGGCTGTCAGGTTTAAGATTCGGAGTGTACACTTTGCAGTACCTCTGTGTGATGTGGTGTCTGAGGGTAGATGTAGATATCGGATTGCTCAGCGGTGCGGTTGCCACCATTTATGTAGTGCAGTCCGGTATGCCGTTACCCCCGCTGACTGCTCTGATGGCAAGAAGTGAGCTGGCTATTCTGGTGTGGGGGCACACAGGGGTAGATGCGGGTACGGCCATGGCAGCCACTTTCACCTTATGGATGATCAATCTGCTTATACCGGCTTTTGCGGGGCTTGTTTTAATATGGAACTCAAAATATTTCAGCAAACACACATGACAAAAAAATTATTCAGTGGATTTCTGGCACTCTTGCTCCTGACGGCAGGGTGGATGTCCTATAGTTTTCGCCCGATCGAAAACTCAGAAATCTGCCGTACTTCCAACTTCACCTTTCAGGAGGGTGAGTCTCTGACCTATACAATTTACTACAACTGGAATGTAGTGTGGGTGCCTGCAGGAGAAGTCACCTTTACAATCAAGGAATCCGGTGATTTTTACGAGATTTTTGCCTGGGGCAAGACTTTCCCGGGCTATAATCGTTTTTATAAAGTCAATGATTATTATTATTCCCGATTTGAAAAAGAGAGCCTGCTACCCCGTAATTTTGTCAGAAAACTGGAAGAGGGTAAATACCGCCTTTACGACAGTATAGCTTTTGACCAGAAAAACCGGAAAGCCATGACCTGGCATGGCAGGGACAAATCGTCTGCCAGATTTTCGGTACATCATCTGGATGGATGCATGCATGATTTGCTGTCCAATATTTATATGCTCCGCAACCTTCCGGAAAAAGCCATTCAACCCGGTGCAGACATACCCATAAAGGTGTTTTTTGATAAAGAAGCGTACCCGCTCACAATCAAGGCAGGACAAAGGACGACCAAAGAGATCAAAGACCTCGGCACCTATCATACCATTGAGCTACAGCCACAATTGGTTGAGGGCTATGTATTCAAAAAGGGAGACGTGATGAATATCTGGGTTTCTGATGACAAAAACCGGATACCTCTTATGGTAGAATCTCCCATCATTGTAGGCACCATTAAAGCTGTATTGAAATCAAGCAGCGGATTGAGACACCCTATGCATTCTAAAATATGATGATGCGCAACCTTACAAAAGCAGGAATAATAGCAGGTTTGATAATATTAGCACTCCTGGCCGGCTGGTGGTACGGTACCAAATCTGCATTATTTGAAAAAAACTCCTCCACCTCCTCAACTGTGATGCTCGAAAGTGTAAAGAAGGTCACCAAGCTCATAGCCGTAGAAGCCAGTTTTTCGGAATTGTTTGACTATAAAGAAAGCTACACGATGGATATTTTTAACTGGTTTTCTAAAAAAGCCTTACTCCGTGTGACCGCCAAAGCTTCGATAGGCTATGATTTTGAAAAATTAAATATAAGTTTTGACAGTATCCGCAGGACTGTCACTCTCAACGAGTGGCCTCAGCCGGAATTGCTATCCCTGGAACACGACCTGGATTATTATGATATTTCTCAGGGTACTTTCAATAAATTTACGGCAGAGGAATACAATATGATCAATAAAAAAGCCAAAGAGCTGATACTGCAAAAGGCACGGAATGATTCTGTCTTCAGGCAGGCTGAAGAGCAAAGAGAGGATTTTATTTTCCTGCTGGAACTCGCTCTGAAAAATATCGGATGGAAACTCATCGTTCTGCCGGGTAAAACATTACAGGGATGATAGAACTCTTAAGAAAAAGCGTTTTAGCTACATTTTATGTATTATTCATAATGGCATGTGCCGGTGCACAGAAAACAGTAGATACCACCGCCGACAGCAAATCTCTGGCAAAATACGAACAGGCAAAAAAAGAAATTCGGGCAGGCAAGTACACTCAGGCCCTCAAACTGCTGGATGAAGTACTGAAAAAATATCCGGATTTTAAAGATGCAAGAATCAGAAAAGCAACCGTACTGCATTTGACTAAGGATTATACGGGGGCAGTGAGTACATATCTGCATGTGATTCAAAGTGGGCAAGCTTTTGACCCTGAGGTATATTTTTCGCTGGCATTGCTGTATCAGGATATGAAACTCTATGGTGAAGCTGCCGCGATGCTGGATAGTTTTTTGCTGCAGGGAGTTGCAGATACAAAAAGAGTGATGAGGGCTGAAGAACTGCGCATGATCAACAGATTCAGGGATAATGCCGTAAAACATCCGGTAGCTTATAATCCCGTAAAATTGTCATCCAATATCAATACCGAATATTCTGAATATACCCCGAGTCTGAGTATAGATGGTAAAAAGCTGGTGTTCACCCGAAGGGTCAATGGTCAGGAAGACCTCTACATAAGCACCATGGATAAGGGAGAATACGGTCCGGCATTGCCCATCAGCGAACTGAATACCCACCGCAATGAAGGTGCTCATTGTCTTTCGGCAGATGGCAGTATCATCATTTTTACCGGATGTGACAGGTCTGACAGTTATGGTGGATGTGACCTCTACTATGCTGTGTATGAAAACGGGGGGTGGAGCAAAGCCATAAACATGGGCAAACGGGTGAATACTCCTGCCTATGAATCACAACCCAGCCTTTCTGCAGATGGACGTACGCTTTTTTTCTCCAGCAATCGCACAGGAGGCTATGGAATGAAGGATATATGGATCACTCATCTGGATGAAGACAACCGCTGGTCTGCACCCTACAATGCGGGACCCATGATCAACACTGAGGGCAACGATGAAACACCTTTCATTCATGCGGATGGCAGTACTCTGTATTTCAGGTCGGACGGCAGGCTGGGCATGGGAGATTATGATATATATTACAGCAAATGGTCCGATGCAGGCAACAGCTGGTCTGAAGCCGTTAATCTGGGTTATCCGGTCAATACCGAATACAGTGAGGGCGGACTGACCGTCAGTGCAGACGGCCAAAAAGCTTTTTTTGCTTCTGATCAGGCATACGACAGAAATGATGTCAAAGCCAATCTGGATATATACAGTTTTGATATGGATGCATCCATTCGTCCGATACCTGCAACCTATGTGAAAGGAAGAGTCACGGATTTTTCTACGGGCAAGGCATTGGCAGCAACTGTCCAAATTGTAAATCTTGCCACCGGCAAAACCCAATACAAAACCAGGACTACTGCCGGGGGAACATTCATTACCGGCATGGCTTTGGGCTATGATTATGCCTGTTATGCAGAAAAAGATGGATACCTGTTCTATTCCCATCATTTTACACTATCCAAGTCTCAGAATCCGGAGGTCTTTTTTGAGCTGGAAATTGCGCTTGTGCCCATCCCTCCCAAAAAGGATACACTTCTGCATACATTTGAACCGGTAGTACTTCAGAATATTTTTTTTGAAAGCGGACAGGCAGTTTTACTCCCTGCGTCCTACACCGAAATTGACCGGTTGGCTGCTATGCTGATGAGTCATCCCGAACTGAAAATTACCATCACCGGACATACGGATAATGTGGGAGCGGCTCAGGACAACCTGGTGCTGTCTGAAAAAAGAGCAAAAGCCGTGGCTGATGCACTGGTTGAAAGAGGTATCCTGAAAGAAAGGATACAGACCGAAGGCAAGGGAGAATCCCGGCCGGTTGCTACCAACGACACACCCGAAGGAAGACAGCAAAACCGCAGGACAGAATTCAGAATACGGAAATAGACAGCGATTATTCCTGCCTCACATATGCCGAAATCTGACCTGCCCGTATGGAAGGAAGCAAGGATGCCAGATAACCAATGAAAACTACCGTCAATGCCACCAGTATAAAATCACTCAATCTGAGCATAATGGGATAAGCATCAATCAGAAAACCCTCCGGAATTGAAATAAGTCCATATCTCTTCTGCAGAAAATAAAATATAAGGGCTATGATAATGCCGGCCAATAGACCAATAGCCGATATCATCATCCCTACAAACATAAATATCCTCCTGATGCCCGGCGTGGTATATCCCATGGATTTCAGTATGGCTACATCTTTCTTTTTGTCAAGTACTATCATCCAAAGCGAGCCCACCAGATTAAATGCGATGACTGCCAGAGTGAGACAGGCTATAAGGTAGCTTACCCATTTTTCGATATTCATGATTCTGAGAAAACCCTCATCCTGCTGATATCTGTTTTTTACTGTAAAATTGTCACCCAACACCGTTTGTATCCTGCTGATGACCTGCTTATCTCCGGCATCTTGAATTAGTTTGAATTCTATGGCTGAAAAGTGGTCTTCCAGATCAAGCAGATAGTTGACCTCCTCAAATCCCGTAATGATATAAGCAATATCCACATCATTACCGACAGAAAAAACGCCGGCAGGGTAGATGGCCAGGGTTTTAAAATCTTTACCCAACGGGTTTTTATTTTTGGGAGAATACATGTATGCGGTGACCGGAGTAAACGGATCGCCGGGGTTGACAGAGAGTCGGGTGTTCATACCTGAGCCCAGTATGCCATAAACTATATTATCATCTTCCGGTATCATCTTTCCGGCAATGAGTGCTTTTTCGATATCTGTCACTTTACCGAATTGTGCATCTACTCCTTTGATGGTACCTACTTCCTGAGAACCTTTGTAGGTAAAAAATGCCGTTTCCTCAATGGTAAAACTGATAGCCTCCACGCCATCTATGGCACGCAGTGCCGCTGTATCTACATTTTCTATACTTTCAAATTTACCTTTTACGATTTCTGCTTTGATGTCCGGATTGAAACTGTTGAGCATCCCTGACAGCAGGTCTTCAAATCCATTAAATACAGACAAAATCAGAATCAGCGCTGCCGAACCAATGGACATCCCCACTACCGACACCCAGGTAATAATATTGATGGCATTGGTGCTTTTTTTACCGAGCAGATACCTCGCTGCAATTTTCAGTGAAAGATTCATAGGGCAATATTAGTCAAAAAACAGCTTTAAGTCTGAATTTTTGAACAGTACTGCCTCAAAACCCTCTGCCCAGTTTCCAACCCAGCCATCCCATAGGCAGATATGCAAGAGACAGATCCAATAGGATATACCACATAGGAGCAGGTATCATGGTCGTGGCCATTATCCCTCCCATCAGAAAGAATAATGCTACCACCATTACCAGTATTTTGTGATGGGTGGCAGCTGATTTAGCTACCAGAAAGGCTCCTGCCAGGGTGCCGGCTGAATGTGCCAGAAATGGAAAGATAAAATGCACGGGCTGTAACAATGGCATGGCTGCTTTAAGGCCTTCCGTCGTGGTCATGTCTGCTCCTTCCGGGGCGGTATAATCATTGGCCCCAGGTATATTAACGCCATGTTCATCAGCGAGCCCAGAATAATTCCGCCCAATACTGCTGCAATGTTTGTTACAATATTCATTATTTAATATTTTTACCGTATTAAAATATACTCCTGAACGGCCAAACCTCATTATTCATAAGCAAAGTATCTTCTCCATTTCATTATTATAGTTTCGGTATTTTTGATTTGTGCCTGAAGTGTAGAAGTTGCCTTCCTGAGAGTGCTGCAAAATCATTTTGGTTGTGACACAAAACATATTGGCTTTATGTCAATTTGTATTTTGGGAATTATTGAATATGGCAGAGGTTTTCGGCATTGTGGTACAAATATACAGCGTAAGCATTCGACAAAGTACAAGGGGATAGATCATTCTTGGTTTTTATATGAGGCAGGGGTGAGGGTCTCAATGGCATTGATATTTGTGTCGGGCACTTTTTTCAAAAACCAATACAAGTACTCGTATGGATTTATATCCTGCGACTTGCAGTTGGTCAATACTGTGTAGAATGTGGCTATGTTCAATGCTGCTTCATGCCCTCCTGCAAACAGATAGTTTTCCTCCCTAATGCCAGGGGCGTATGGCATTTTCCACCAGATTGTTGTCTATCTCCACATCTCCGGTACCGGCATACCGTATCAGGCTTTGCCATCGCCTGGTGGTGTAGCTCAATGCCTTGCCTATGGGTGACGACGGACTTACAGTGAGTGAATGCCGGTCTATCCAGCTTTTCAGCTCTTCGAGTATGGGTACTGATTTTTCTGCACGAAAGGCTTTGCGTTGACCGGTACTGTATTGTTGCGTCCGGCAATGCTCCTCGACCTTGTACAATTGCTGTATCATCGTCAATGCCGTATGGGCTAGTGCCTGATCGTTGGCAGTGGCTTCGACAAATTTTCCTGGCATGTGCCCAGCAATTGTAATGCTCCACCTCCGCCATGATGCGGTCTATGGTTTCATATACGGTGTATCCGTCACTTTGTATCTTGCCTTTGTAATCCCTCAGCATCTCCGCAGGTCCTGCCCGACCACGGCCGTGCCGGTACTCAAAGTACCCTGACTTACTCACCGGATCCACTATGACCCACATATAGCCCTGATGGGTCGTACCTTTTTTGACAAACATTACTTTTATGGTGCTTTCGTCCATCTGTATGTAACCGCTTTGCAATATCTGTTTTTTGATACATTCGGCTACCGGACGCAGCAATTCGGCAATGCGATGCACCCAGTTGTTCATCGTAGAGGGGGAGATTACCACTCCCTGTCTTTTGTATATCTGCTGCTGACGGTATTCGGGCAGATGATCCACATATTTGGATACTACCACCTGTGCCAGCAGGCTCTCATCGGCTTCGCATTTCGGCGGGGCCTCGGACGGCAACTCTGCTACACGGATCTGGCCCGTGCTGGTGTTTTTGTATTTGGGCCTTATGATGCACTTTACATACAGCTTCTGGATGTCTATGGCCAGCTTTCGGGTGATTTCCTTACCTATCTCCACTTCGCCTTCCTGACACTCCAGTGTCAAATACTCCTCTCTCTTACTTCCAGGTGACCACAGCCTTCGATTAGCTGACGCCCTTTATGTCGGGTCTTCTTACGCTCGTAGCTGATGGTCTGTTTTTCAGCCTCGGGGGCAGGTGCGCCAACCTGCTCTGCAGGGACTCTCCCGGTGATTCTTCACAGGCGGATTCCAATATGGAAAATATGGTGAGCTGTCTGTCATCTGCCGGCACAAACCTCTCTGACTTGCTGTTATAAATCTGCTTGCGAAACAAATCAAGCTGATATTGCAGTGCCAGCACTTTTTCCTGCATAGACGCATACTTGTCCAAAAGCTGCTGGTTGAGGTCTTTTAATGCTGTATTTTCTGCTAACAGTGCTTCGTAACTCATAGCATAAAGATACAACCTCTGCTATATATATGCAAGTATTTTATAATTTGTTTTCTGCTTTTTCTACTGTTTTTTCAGCCGTTTATTATGCTTTTATACCGTCCCGCTACCACCGGTGACTTCTGCCATAGGTGTGCCTTGAAGCCCCGGTGGGTTTGTCGGCCTATATCTGAGTCTGTGGTGCAATCCCACCAAAGATATGCCGCTCAGCAGCATCACCAAATGCTGGTAGCTGATCTCATACTTTATCTCTCCCTCCACTGAGGTCAGTGATTCAAATCGCCCCCGCTCCAGCCGCTTCATGTACACCACAAATCCGTCTCCGTCCCACACCAGCATCTTGACAGTCTGATAACTCTTAGAGAAAAACACATACACCGAACCATCCATCGGATCTGCTTTCAACTCCTGCCGTACAATCCCGCCCAGACTCCACAATCCCTTGCGCATATCCACACTGCTGCGGTACAGGTAAAACCTCTGATGTGACCCAAAACCTATCATCTGACCAATGCCAAGAGCATACCCACCTCAGATAGAGCTGCCGGTATATGTATTTTTATTCCTCCGGGATATTCGATGATTATATGGAGGTGTGGTGCAGCAGCAGGCATCACTATCTCCCTGAACTTCGAAGAGGTGCTCCGGCATTGATTTCTCAACCAATAACTCAGGGTACTCTCTTTGAGCTCCTTATCAGCACAAGATGCCTTGATGCTTTGTCCGCTCTGATGAAATTGATCTAATATCCGGGATCTTTGCTCCATACTGTATCTCATATCTTATTTTTGACCCAAAGTTAAGCCACCTCATCTGGACGAAAAGGGATGTACTTTGTGGGATGCTTACTATACAGCAGTTGAGCTTAAAACCTTACAGGTTTTTGAAAACCTATAAGGTTTGATAAGTTGATTTTTATTGCGGAGTATGGCACATGTGACGGACTATATCAAACTTCCGCATGAATTTGATTTCAACATAATTTTACAATACTTGATCAAAGCTTTACAATTCTAAATACTCGATAATAATGATTGGTTCGGATTTCAACAAAATAAACCCCCGGATAATTAATATAAGAATCCCCAACGGTAATTTTCAAAGGATGTTCAGTCTCTGCAATTGTATGGTAATATACAGGTTTACCGGAATTATCTTTGATAGTAATAACCAGGTCTTTTAATTTTTCAAATCCCTGTATGTTGATAACTGCCTCAGTATTGATAGGATTAGGGCTCACTGATACTGCTGGAAATGAAGAATAGGATTTAATCTCAGATATTGAACTTGTACAATTATAACTCACCTGATATCTGTATATTGGATCAGTTATATTCCTGTCGATCAATATTCTCAAATAATAAGTTTGACCTGCTACTGTATAAAACTCCATATTATCCTCAAAGATATTCAACAAGACACACGGTTCAGTGTATAAAATCATAAACATTTTCAAAGAATCCTGTTTTATATTCTTTATTTTTATTGCAGTACCGTCGCCTATGAAAAAATTTAAAATGCCCAAATTTTGCTCTAAGCAAATGTGCTTGTCTATTACCGGTGCAACTTTTCGGGCATCAACATTATTTTCTCCACATTCCAAGGGAGACGCTGATTCAAAAGTATTATTTGAATAGTATCCATCTTCACACTCAATTGAAAAATTACAAAAAGCATTCACGTATAAATTTTGATGAATTATATTGTTTATCTTGATAACTTCATTTTTATGGCCAAAAAATTTTAGTTCTTTGTCTATATGTGTCGTAAAATATCTGTATCCGATATCGTCACAGTTTTTGGTAAAATAGACAGTGTTTGGAAGTGTATTTCCGTATTTACTTCTAAATGTATATAGCTTATCATTTCCTTTTATATTAAGAAATAAATCTGCATCCTGATAAAAGTTGTCAGGGCTAAGATTGTAAACATCTAAACTGATACTATCTCCACAATTAATAAATATTTCATTCTTACAAAAATCTGCCGGATGAGAAGGAGCCGATAATGTTTTGATTTTAAATCTTTTTGAGCTGAACCGAAATTGCTCATCCGCACTTATCGAAAGAAAATATTCTGTATTTTTATGTGTATAAAACTTATAAAACCCGCCTGGGATAATAGATTGATGGTACTGTATATTATTAATATTACAATCATCTTTAAAGAAAAAAAAGTGAAATTGTTTCATCACTTTCATTAATTATATAAAAAATAGAATCAGCTCCCCTTACTTTATACCATTGATTGACCACTCTATATTTTAATACATTATTACCTGATGAATTGTACTTCAAAATTGTCATTGGATACCCCAGATAATCAAACTCTATGTTGTCGTCAGGATTCAATGGTTGAGCATTCTTACACGCTAAATGGTCTTCATTTCCCCTACAATAAAAACCAAAATCAAAATCATCCATTAAATTTTCACTTAATTGCAAATGGACAAAATACTTAACACCATTCTCAGTTAAAAACAAATCTGATAAGTAAGATAAATTATCCATGTAATAAATCTGAGTATTTTGTCTGGGGTCGCATCCTGTACCTTTCAAAATAATTAAAGTGGTACTAATATCTTTCTGTGTGGTGTTGTAATATAAAATTTTCTCTTTACCATCTCCGGTAAATGTGAACCAGATACTTTTGAAATTCGTCGAATTAAAACAATCATTTAGTTTTGGTTTAGGTATCAAGCCCCCGTTATATCTTAAAATCTGATTGCATTGGATTTGTTCTGCTTTTGAACATTCAATATTATTAATGAGATCAATGCATTCAAGCACAAAATCATAATTTCTGTTATCATTTATCAGTCCTTGGATTACCAGATAATATTGTTGGGAAGACTCTATAGTAAATACTAAATCTGATACCCTTGATGATGATCGTTGCACACAAGTCAAACTTGTGCAATCACCTCTGATTATGGTCAGCGTATAAGCTGAAAATCCAGTAATAAGCGGTTTAACACGAAATGCTTTATCGATTCTTGGCAATTTATACCAATATGCTGCTGATTTATGGTCATAAAAATATTCAGGAAAATAAGAACTGTAATTCACAGGAGTATTAAATCGACATGATATTATTTGTCCGCAAGTAATCTCATCGGCAAGTTTGCACTCACTGTTCCACAGTCTGTCTTCACATGTAGTTTGTACTTTATAATGTTTTTCATGCTCTCCGGAAAATTTTAAGGTATAGTACAATCCTGGTTTGGTAGACAAAGAAACTGTTTTCTGATCAGGTGTTAGATATCCAACATTACATTCATCATTGCACGTAGCGCCTGATTGATTAATTTTAATATTCCTGTTGAGCAAATTGTCAATATGAAAATTGATTTGCTGTCCGTTTCCTATGAAATAATAATATACTCCGTTTCCCTTGCCGGCATTGTCACATTCGGGTATAGTCACTTCTTCTGGTGAAAGTAGTCCGACTGTACTCCACTCCAGTTCATCCCCACATTTGAATTCCAGCGGCTTATCACAAAAAACTGAGACATTCTGTGTATGGCACTTGACCTCAAAATCAAGGCCGATATATGCACCTGAAACAAATATAAAATACTGTCTTCCTGCCTTTGTCTCAAATGTAAAATTGTCTGTTCTGTCCCAAACTTCAATACTTCGAAAATACTCAAACTTTAGCTCATTACATGAACCCGAATAAATAAACACAGATATCGGCTCAAAAAATGGAAATATGTTTTTATTAAAATGTAAGGAATAAAACTGATCGCTACCAATCAATCTCATCCAGATACCTGAAGAAGGCAATCCATACCTGTGTTTATTGTCAATTATATTGTCAGTATTGTAAATTGAAATCTGTCGATTACAGGAAATGAATTCAGCGTCTTCACAAAATGGCTTGGCAGGTTTTTCATAACATTTAATATCAAGCTCAGCTACAAAATCCAGTTCAACAGGTCGAAGAGTAGAAGAAAGTTGAATAAAGTAAGAAAAACCTTCTTCACACAATATACCTATTGGAAAATCATGATTCTCGAGTGTCTTTATTTTTTCCAGATTATTGCAATTAGTCATTGTTCTGAAAACAGAAACCTTGTTCCAGACTGAAGAATTATACCTTGGCTTGATTTCATATACCTTTCCATCACCTATTATCTTATACCATGAAGAATTATAATTTATTTTCCCATCCTCCACAGTATTTGTTCTTTCAGATTTATGAGGATAGTATGCCTTGTCATCACATCCGATTTGCACAGCACTATTACATTCATTTCCGGTTGGTATATCCATACATTCAAGAAAATACTCCTGTCTATCATATACAGTCGTGAAATTAAACAGATAAAGCACATTATTTTTAAGATAAAGTGTAACTGTATCTGTAAGTGACTGGTCAAAAATTTTATTTTGAATATTATGTTCATAAATTGCACAATTAGCCAAAATCCAATTATTCTCAAAAGGAACAATTCTAGTAAATTTTCCTTGTCCTACAATACCATACCATTTAGATAATTTAGTATTATATTCATTGTATGATTCAGAAACTGATTCTTTGACATCTATCAGCATTTTATCATTACATTGTGCAATTTGATAATTCTGATATGAAGTGCCTGTTAATTCCTGAAAATTAAATTCTGCTGTGGGGTAATTTGCAAATACAACAGAAAATGCGACATAATATTCCTCACCTTCTTCAGCTATAAAATTTAATGTTCCGGTCTGTGTGGATAAAATACAATCAAGCTCTGAACAAGATCCTTTATACATCGACAAATGTGCTCTTTGCCCATCTTTAATATTAATCGTAAGTAATTTTCCATTTCCTGTAATTTTATACCACAAATTCCTGTTATATAAATTGCAATCTTTTCCGCCAAAATCGTTTGCTGCATTTTGCAATGGTATCGTCATTATGGTGTCGCTAAAAATATTGAGTGCTTTTGCACATATATTATTGCTTATCGGAAATTTGCATTGAAATCTGATGCCAACCGGCTCTTCGGTATTACTGTTATTCAAAATCTGTATTAAGTATGGAGTATCCTGATTTGCATAAAATATCAGCTCATTGTTGAAAGCTGGCTCAGAACCCTTTAGCACAATCTCCCTTGAACAATTTATAATACACATTTTTATTTGAACTGATAGTTTGTACTACTTGTCCATTACCCCTGAAGCTAAACCATCTTGATATGGGTGGATTGATTACTCCCGGATTTGCCCCTGTTGTTTTTATATTGGTAAAATTCAGTAAATACATGCTGTCACAAACTAATTCGGACGCATAACCGCATGTCAATTTAATTTGATCTTCTCCATTACATTTTATACTAAATCTAACCGGAGTACCAACATTTGAAAGAGGTACTATTCTTACCCAATAGGGTTGAGCATCCCTCACAAATATGAGCTCTCTGTCTTTTTGAAAATTATGAGCGCCACTAAAAAAATGATTAAATTTATCTGAACTGAATTTGTAAATCGAATATTCCATTTGCCAGTTTTGTTCGGAATGTAATGTATAACTGACTTCTGTTGGATTTACTTTAAACCAATAACCTACACTTTTATCCGGATCTTCATAATTTGTTTTTAAATTATACAAAATTGGTAAATTATAATTCCGGTTACAAACAAAATCCCCTGCCGTTTGATAATTTAACAGATTCCTCACATCTGTTGTATCACATTTAATGCCAACACTTAATTTATTATATCCGGAGTAATCTGATACTTTTATGTAGTAAACTTTACCCTTTTCTGACTGAATACTTTCCGTGTATTTAATATTCAAATGTTTGTTATCAGATTTTAGCAATTGGCTTTCAAAACAATTTCCATCCAATAGTTCTGATTCATAAATGTAGTATTGGACTTGTGACGGAAATATCGTACTGAACTCTATGTTTATAAGCCCTTCGATTCCTTCAAATTTATACCAATAACCATGACTTGTACTGTTAGAAATATCATTCAAATATAAATATGGGTTGTCCTGATTGGGTATTAATTTTTTTTCGCCACATTGAATTTTTTCAGCATAGCCACAACTCTGGTTAAGGCTTGGTGGTTTACAAGCTATTGATATATCATAAAAAAGGCTTAAGTCTACTGGCCTCAATCCAATAATGTAAGAAATCCCCGGTGAAGTTGTGTATTCTTGTCCATGATAGATGGAGCCTTCACCTACACATTCAAGGTTTTCACAATTGCCTTTAAAGATTTGTGCCCTGAGCTGGTAATTTAAGAATGGATCATTACTAACATTGAATTTTATGTTTTCTCCGGTACCAATCAACTTTACCCATATTAATGGCTCATCTGCTTCTCTACAACCTGTTTTTTTGCCATTTATCAAAGCTCTTCCATCAAACTTCAATGAATTTCCGCAATGTAATAAAAAAGCGTTTTCACAACTCTGATAGGGAATCAGATCTGTTCCTATCAAACTTATTTTAAAAGGTAGCTTTTCAAAATCTGTGCTAGATTTGTTTACAAACAAAAAGTATTCTTTTCCAAATTCCAGATTGAACAAATCATTTTGCTTTCCAATACAGATGAGCTGGTCACAGCTACCTTTGTATAATTCTACTTCTAATTTATTGGAGAAGTTTTCATGTTGTATTTTCAGAATTTCTTTTCCGGCAATAAATTTATACCACAATCCCTGTCTATATGTACTGTTACATTGTGAATAATTAAAAGGATGTGCTTTCAAAGTATCTTTTATTATTGCCGAAGATGATACAGCTAAAGCTTTGGAGCATATTTCGTGAAAAAAAGGCTGCCCGAAAGTAATATTCTGAGCTATTACTATCCAAAGAATAAGTAATCCAATTCGAAAATTTTTTATTGTATTAAATTTCATTTAAACCTACTTTTATCTAAAATTCAAATTTTATTTTGGTTATGAAAGGTAAGTATAATTTATAAAGGTGAATCCTTGATTTACGGGTAATAGCCAAAAATAATAAGTTTTCCGGAAAATTGAAGAATGTCTGAAATTTATTTCAATGTTGCCGGCGATTAACGTCAGTTCAAGCACTGAAACCAAGACAAGTTAATTTATCAATAAATCTCCCCTTAACTTCCATCCACCATGCCTTCTATGTAACTATTCAGCTATAATATGACTATTATTGATTTTGTCCCACAACCCAATGCGTGGCAAGCTTTGCCATGGGCAGAGAAACACGATTTCGTGTTGGTGCTAGACAGGTTTGCATATTTTGGCAAACAGCGTGTCCCACCAAAATAAAAGTTGTCTTTTCATTTTATCCATGGATTACCATCCGTGGTTACAAATATTATACCCCTCTGAGAATACAGCTGAATAGTTACCTTTACAGCGTGAAATGCAATAATCTGTGTAAATGCACTCTCCATTTTTTTTTCAATCTTTGTGCCTTGCTTATTCAGGTTGCTAATTGTTCAACAGTTTATTACTATGATAAAAGCTTTAGACCAGCTTCGATATGTTTCAAAGCTGATGTTTCTATAAAGTGCAGCGTTTTTAGCCACTATCAAAAATCCTCCTGATTCAAAAAAGCAAAAAGGGCCTTTGCTATCTGCAAAGACCCTTCAGAACAAGTCATTTATAAAATTTCAACCCAAATGAAATTTATCTGTTTATCGCAGGATTGCCGGTGAATACAAATTCCGGACGTACTCCATCCACCATATTGACATTATCGGTGACCCATAATTCTGATCTGCCATAATCCGAGCCGTGAATCACCGCATTTTTTACCTTGTAGGCTTTACCACTGATACTGGCACCTCCGGCCAGGTGCAGCTCCGCCAGATTGCCTTCGCCTTTGAGTTGTACGGTCTGTGGACCATCCACATTGAGATCCAGCGATTTTATCCTGGAGTCAATATTTATTTTTGTCCGGGTCGATGCACTGTGACTGATGAGTTTCAGTTTCTCCGACTGAAATCCCCGGATATCTATAGAATTCAGATCATATAGAGACAACATCCTGATATCAGGTGTAACGATAACCAAGGTTACTTCTTCACATCCGTCATCTTCTCTGCAGGTCAGATTGATGCTCTGGCTGTCCTGTCTGATTTTTAATCTGCTTCTTACGGACTCGGGAGCATTAACCGTATAGCCTGGCTTATCTCCCTGTTTTACAATAAGGCTTACCGGACCGGCTATGGTAATGTTACTAATGGAGCCTTCCGCCACAAAATGGGAAGTTTGAGTGTCATCTTCATTTGCAGACAAATCTTCTGTATCTGTTTCGTCAAGACCTTCTTCTGAATTTTCATGATCCTTATGACTGAATATTTGTCTGTCGTCTATGACTTTTTTACCCTTGGGCACATATATGATGTAGCTTATCTGCTGTCCTCTGTATTTTTTGCCCGCTTCGATATCGAGCAGACGTGATAAGCGGATTTCGTTGCCTGAGACCTCAAAATTGTCTTTTACCGATTCCATATTGCGGATGGCATCCTGTTCGTTTTTACCCATCGCCACCACCTTCCGTTCTACATGCAGCAGATGATCATCAGATTCTTTCACACTGTAGCTCACCCCACCGATTTTCAGAGCTTCGGGAGATAGCCGAAGATTAGACGTCATAATGCCAAAGAACTGTTTGGGTGACAGGTCGTCTGAAGTTTTAATATGCACCTCATCTTCCGGAACCACATAATCAAACATGGTCACCGTTTCCTTTCGGTGTTTATAGGATTCTGCGGTTTTGGCCACAATGGTGGCTGAAGTAAATAGCGATACAAACCAGGTTGTCAGCAGTGTCGTTTTAATGGCTGAGTGCGTACGGTATCTGAATGTCCATCCCGATAATCCCAGAATGATGGCCAATACCGGAATAGTAAGCGTCAATACTATTGCAATCCATCCGAGATATCCGAGTATATTGGATTCAGGTCCGAATCTCACCATCATAGGTGATACCACACTCATAGCCAGAAAAGCAACCACCCACACAAATCCCAACACCACTACCAGAAACATTCCGGCGCCTCTGAACAACGGGCTGATTACTCCATTGAATATCGCCGCTACCATCAGGAAGGCTTTTCCTACCAGATTGAAGAGCAGTCCCAGGATTTTTTTGGGAATGAAGAGAATGTCAGACGCACTCAGGCTTTTTTTTTACCATTCAGGTCATTGCCCCACTCATTGATCTTATGGCCAAATTCAGTGAGTTCTTTTTCCACCATTTTGGCAATATTTTCAATGGTCGCAGGTTCTCCTCTCATCGAAAGCTTGTCCGCAGAGGTCACAGCCTCAGGCACCAATGCCCAAAGTATGACATAAGCGATGAGGCCAAATCCTCCCATAAACAGGGAAGCTGCAAATATCAGTCTGATCCATATTGGGTCTTCTACTCCGAAATATGCCGCAATGCCCGAGCAAACGCCACCAACTTTTTGTCGTCCGGATTTCTGAAAAGCCTTTTTCCGGTATTTATCCTGCTGTGCTCGTGACTCTTTCTGCTGCTTGTGAAGCCGGGTTCTTCCATCGGCTCTGCCCCGAAATCTTCAGGTTTGCCCATGATGCGGATGACTTCATCCACTTCTTTCATGGATACGATGGCTCTGCCCCTCAGGTGCTCCTGAAACAATTCTGCCATACGTACTTCAATGTCATACAGGATATCGTCACATCCTTCAGAAGCCGAAAAATGCCTTTCAATGGTCTTGAGATAATTTTGTATATAGTTGAATGCATCTTCATCGATGCTGAATGGGTATCCGCCCAGATTGATATTAAATGTCTTGTTCATTTGTCATTGGATTTTGTTGTGATAAATTAACTGCATAGTTCAGTTCATGCCATGTTTCTTTGAGCCCGGCCAGAAATTCATATCCCTGTTCGGTCAGCTGATAATACTTCCGTGGAGGTCCTGACCTGGATTCTCTCCATGTGTACTGAAGCAGATCTGCATCTTTCAGCCTGTTGAGCAGGGGATACAGGGTGCCCTCCACCACCAGCAGATTGGCTTCCTTCAGTTTGTTGATGATGTCTGTAGGATAAGCTTCTTCATGTGCGATGATGGACATTACACAGAGTTCCAGTACTCCCTTACGCATCTGTGCTCTTGTATTTTCCAGTCTGACTTCCATAGTGTCTATTTTATCTTTATTATAAATCATGTTAATCAATTTTTCTTTTGATGAATTACGACACAAAGATAAGGGGCATTTTGGTACTGTGCAATACATAGTACCTGCTTAAGACAGGTACTATATACAAATGCAAGGTTTTTATCGATGAAAGTGCGCTTTTTTTTGGCAAAGCTGAACTTAAAGTATCTGTAATTCAGCTGTTCTTAAAAAAATGAAATCAAAGAACGAATGGATTAAACCTGTCAGTCTGTCTCAATATGAAAGTGGATGCTTCTTGACAAGTTGTCTGATTATTTATATTTTTGTAATTATAAAAAAAACAGGATGACGAAAACCATGCATATCGGCGAGTTTAAAGCTAAATTTTCAGAAGTAGCAGAACTCCTGAAAAAAGGCTTTACCATAAAAGTGATTAAGGGAAAATCGGGTGAACTTGTTGGATATTTTGGAAAAGAATTTCCCAATGAACAACCAGAAGAAAGAAAATTAGGGTTTTTCAAAGACCTGGGAATCGAAGTCAATAAAAATGACCTGGAGTGGTCAGAATCAGAACTTGAAGAAATGGGCTTATGAAATATTTACTGGATACCCATGTTATTTTATGGGTAGCTTATAATGATCAAAAAATCAGTAGAAAAGTAGCTGATATTCTTCTCTCCAGGAAAAATAACATCTTTATAAGTGCGGTAAGCTTTTGGGAAATTTCTATTAAATTCTCTTCCGGCAAACTTAATCTCAATCACCATACACCTCTTTTCCTATATGAAGGATATTAACGTTACTTTAGTCATCAATTATTAGATTTAAAAATGTCAGATGCCGTTACGTACTATAATCTGACCCCGACATTTCATAAAGATCCCTTCGACAAAATGCTGATATGGCAAGCACTTCAAAATGACCTGATTCTTATAACTGACGATTTAAATATAGGGAAATACGCTTCAGAAGGTCTTCAGGTATTGTGGTGAACTTTAAATCCTTGATTTATCCACATACAAATTCACTTGTCGGACCTGATTTACAAATCAAACTTTATACCCTGTGCCAAGGGAAGTGCCGTACTGTAATTGATGGTATTGGTCTGTCTGCGCATATACGCCTTCCAGCTGTCAGAGCCGGACTCCCGGCCACCGCCTGTTTCCTTTTCACCACCGAATGCCTCCGATTTCAGCGCCACTGGTACCGATATTCACATTGGCAATACCGCAATCGGAGCCGGCACAGGAAAGGAATTTTTCGGCTTCCCGCAGATTGGTGGTCATGATGGCCGAAGACAATCCCTGCGGCACATCATTCTGTATGGCTATGGCATTTTCGACACCACCGCTGTATTTAAGCAGATAGAGGATCGGGGCAAAGGTCTCGTGCTGCACAATCGGCATACTGTTTTCTGCTTCCACGATACAGGGTTTGACATAACAACCACTCGCATATTCCTTACCTTTCAGCACACCACCCGGCACTAATATTCTGGCACCCTGCTCTTCGGCTGCTTTGAGTGCATTGAGGTAGTTTTGTACTGCTGCTTTATCAATAAGCGGACCTACGTGATTTTTGCTGTCTAATGGATTGCCGATTTTCAGCTGTCCGTATGCTTTGGTGAGTTTGGCTTTTACTTCTTCATAAATGTCTTCATGCACTATCAGTCTGCGGGTAGTGGTACAGCGCTGCCCGCAGGTACCCACGGCACCAAACAGTGCACCGGTCAGTACCAGATTCAGGTCCGCGGATGGAGTGACAATGATAGCATTGTTGCCACCCAGTTCCAGCAGGCTTCGGCCCAGACGTTCTGCCACTTTGGTGCCGACGATTTTGCCCATGCGGGTACTTCCCGTAGCAGATATCAAGGGGATTCTCTTGTCGGTGGTCATCCATTCTCCTACCGTATAGTCACCGGTGATGATACAGCTTACGCCTTCAGGCACTTTGTTGGCTTTGAGCACCTTCTGCAGTATATTCTGACAGGCTATGGCACACAGCGGGACTTTTTCGCTGGCTTTCCATACACATACATCCCCGCATACCATGGCGATCATGGCATTCCAGGACCATACAGCCACCGGAAAATTGAATGCCGAAATAATCCCGACTATACCCAGTGGATGCCACTGCTCATACATGCGGTGATATGGACGTTCGGAATGCATACTAAGTCCATACAACTGTCTGGAAAGTCCTACTGCAAAATCGCAGATGTCTATCATTTCCTGTACTTCTCCGTATCCTTCCTGAAGGGATTTGCCCATTTCGTAGGATACCAATTTGCCCAGGTCTTCTTTGTGTTTTCTGAGAGCCTCACCATATTGTCTGACGATTTCTCCTCTCTTTGGAGCCGGTATCTCCCGCCATACTTCAAAAGCTTTGGAGGCAGTTTTGATTACTTTTTCATAATCCTTTCTGGATGTTACACTTACGCTTCCAATAAACTCTCCATCCACCGGAGAATAAGAGTCTATGTAACTATCGGATTTCATGGATTTTAAACCGGTCCAGGTACCGTCGTTCTTTTTGTGCAGGTCGAGTTTTTTCAGAAAAGAAGTATTCATTTGGGTATGGGTTTAATTGGATCAATAATTTGCCTGATCAGAATATTCTCATGAATGACCATGCGAAGCTCTGATTTTCAGCGTGCAAAGATAGGAGCTTCCCTAAATAAAAAAGCTTAAAAGTATGCTAAAGAGTTATTGACAGGTGAAAAACAGAAATGTGTGTTTGATTATATTTTATATGCCTGACCCGAAAGTATCAAAAATGCTAAAAGCAAATTGCTTATCTTTTATTGAATGTTTGTTGCTTAGACTGATTGAACATCTTCATATTAAAGAAAATATAATCAGATATCTGTGTTTTTAAAAAATATCTTGAGTATTTTCAAAAAAACATAAATTTTTTACATTTATTGTCGTTTTAAAATTGTCTTTACTCTGATGTCTGAAACACCTGTTTAATGTTATATTTAAAGATTATAATCCAGATTCTTGCAGGCATAATGATCCTGATTTCTTTATCGTGCAAAACACATAAAACTGTTTCTGTCTCTGAAAAAATCATCAAGCAAGATAGTTTATCGATTAATCCCATAAAACAGGAAAGCAATTACACAGAGGCTCCCGGAATAGTGCCAGGCGATCATGAGCTTTTATTAAAATTTCATAATTCAACTAACCCGAGATGGACAGACTTTTATGACTATTATAAAAACCATCTTGATAAAGAACGAGGTAAACACTATTTTGACAATCTTGAATGGATGAATATCAGTTTTATGGTTGAGTTCACAGATTTTCAATCAGCTCCTTCACACATCAAGCAGGAAATATGGGACGGTATGTCAAGAAGAAAAGTAATCAATAATCCGGAAGTTGCGTACAAACTTATTATGTATTTGCAGGTGGAAACACATGATGATAAGGCAACTGCAAAAAGGGCCTGCAGTGTTTGGCAAATTAATGAAAATCATTATAAAAATAATCCCGCACTCTGGGCCGATCTACAAATAAAACATCACGATTCTTACCAAAAACTATATTATCTAACCTTAGACAGCTTTGGCAACAATTTATGTCTTGAGCCTTAAAAATGTTAGTTTTTAAGAATATTTCTGTTGCCAAAAAAGTTGGGGAATAATTCCTTTTTGCAATATAATATTCAGGCTATCTGCTTTTCAACAATTTCAAGAATCTTCTTCACGCTATCAGCAGATCTACTGCTGATTTCTTTGGCTTCATTCAGTGCTTTCTCTACAAATTCCTTATCGCCAAAACCACTGCAATTGATACGTACATTGAGTGCTGCTCCTTCAATAGCCGCTCTGACACATAATGCACCTACGCCGGCATCCGATATAGAATTGGGATTACCGTTTTCAGCCATGGCCCGGATTATCTCCAGAGATGCGGCAGCTGTCCTCATCACTTCAAGTGGCACATCTATAGCACCTTTGGTGGCTGTATCCATAGCCGCTTTACGGGCCTTTTTCTCATCTCCTGTATTTTTAGGCATCTGGAAGACAGCCATTATCTTATTGAAAGCAGCCGTATCGTCATCTACCAGATTCAATAAACGATCTTTAATCTGCTGGGCCTTTTCGGCCATTTCCGAAAAATATTCTATCCTGTCGTCCCATCCCTGCTTATGTGCACTCAGATTGGCCACCATCGCTCCCAGTGACACACCCAAAGCACCTACATAAGCGGATATACTGCCACCACCGGGAGCCGGACTTTCAGAAGCTGTTTCATCAGCAAAACCCACCAGGGTTTTTTGCACCAAAGGCCGGACAGTTTTATCTTCGAGCAGGTATTCGATTACTTTTTTTTGCGGGTCAAAGGGGGCAAGCTCATCCAATCCCAGACTTTTTACTGCTATCTGTATCAGTTCAGGCTCCGATACACCCACCGACCTTCGCTGTTTTTTCAGAAAATATTTACCTGCATCGGTCAATACTGATTTAGGCACAAGCCCTACAAGCTCAGAACCCGTAACCCTAAGTCCACGTGCATCCGCACTTTTGCAGCATGCGTCAAAGGCTACATGCAGTGGGGTTTCACGGATATTGGTGAGATTCATGGATATCTGTGCGATCCCGTATTCTTCAATGTACCAGCCTATAGCTTTCACAGACTTGCAGGTGCCGGGTATTCTTTCAGTTTCACCCTGTGCATTCAGGATTGGTTTTCCTGTGGCAGGGTCGGTCTTTACTCTTCCCTGTTCTCTCACATCAAAAGCCACAGAATTCGCCCTTCTTACCGATTTGGTGTTCAGGTTTACGTTGTAAGCAACCAGAAAATCCCTTGCCCCTATGACCGTAGCCCCTGCTTTGGCATTAAATGTCGCCGGTCCGTAATCCGGCTGCCAGTCGGGATATTTAAGTTTGGCCTCCAGACCTTCATATTCTCCTGCACGGATGGTAGCCAGATTTTTTCTTTCCGGTCGGGTAGCCGCTTCCTCATAGGTATATACCGGGATGTGGAGCGATTCTCCCACTCTTTTAGCCAGCTTGTGTGCATACCGGGCGGTCTCTTCCATACTTATGCCGGATATCGGTATCAGCGGACACACATCCGTAGCGCCCATTCTCGGATGTTCGCCTTTATGCTTCGACATATCAATGAGTTCCGATGCTCTTTTTATAGCCAAAAAGGCGGCTTCTATCACGGCATCCGGATGTCCTACAAAGGTGACCACTGTACGGTTTGTCGCTTTTCCGGGATCTACGTCCAGCAATCTGACTCCTTCCACACTTTCTATCTCGTCTGTGATCTGACGGATTATCTGCATATCCCGACCCTCAGAAAAATTGGGTACACACTCTATGAGCGCAGAACTGTCTATATTCATATCGCTTACTTTCTTGTTTTGCGCACAAAACTAATGACATTCATCCATGAAAAGAAACAGCACTACGTTTTAGCATATTAAAAGCAGGGCATTAGCTGCATTATGTAAATTGCTTTATATTTGTGTGATGCCGATTAAAAATGCATATATCAGTTATACGCTTTGTTTCATGCTGCATTTCCTATGTGGTGTAACTGCTGTTTTTACCCAAAAAGTCACTGTATCCAATGAAATAAACATACGCCCCAATAATGCCTATGATATTCTGCCTAATATCGGAGAGAATATTTTGTTTTATCACGATCGGGGCAATGAGCAGGTATTTGAGATATACGATCAAAATCTCAGGTACAAACGGACCAAACAACTCTTTTTTGATAAAAAAAACTTGCAGGTTCTGTCACTCATCCCCCGGAAAGAAGACTTCTTGTTAATTTATTCCTTTAAAGAAGAGGGTATGAGTGTAATCCTGATGGGTCAGTATGATGCTTATGGTGAAATGATACAAACAGATACCCTGGTGTATGAAAAAAGCAAAATTCTTTCTGTAAGACATCGTTTTATTCACTCTGAAGACAAAAGCAAGACGCTGCTTTTTGCACCTATGGACGGCGGGCTCAATATGTTGCTGGTCAATAATGACAGCCTTCAGCTGATTTATGGTTTTACATTGATTTTCAAGGAGTTTAATTTTAAAGAGGATTTTCAGAAAATCACCATGAGCAATGAGGGCGAAGTTTTTATTCTGGGGAAAAAAGAGGATAATTTCAGTAAAAACAATAAAGACAGGGCTATGATACTGAAGGTGAGTGATGCCGAAAAGATAAGTCTTCACTACCTGGTGAGCGAAAAACAGTATATGCATAACCTGCTGATGTCATATGACAATCTCAATCAGCATATTGTGGTGGCTGGTCTGCTGAGCACCAGCGACGAAAGCGTGGCAACCGGATACTTTTCAAGTATCCTCAATGGCAGATTTCCTCCCTTTGAGACCCTGATCCATCCCAATGCTTTCAGCCTGGAATTCATAGCCGAATTCTACGGTAAAAAACCCGGTAAAATCAAAGAACTTTCCGGCTTTTATACCCGGGAGATGGTACTCAGACAGGATGGAGGTGTATTGCTGATCACAGAACTGCAAAAGCAATATACCCGCAGAGCTCCCATGACCAATGCCAACCGCTTCGGAGAATTTGTTTCGGTGAGAGGTTTTGTAGATTACTATCATGAAGACCTGCTGATACTGAGTATGAATAAATCGGGAGCTGAAGAATGGAAAAAAATTCTGTTCAAAAAGCAGTTCTCTCAGGATGATGACGGAATCTTTTCTTCCTGTTTTGTTTTCAAAACACCTTCCAGAATCAGACTGGTATATAATGACGAGATTAAGACCCACAACACAGTCAGCGAATATGTCCTGGACCCGGCAGGCAATTATGAGCGAAACAGCGTACTGAGTACAGAATATCAGAATCTCAAACTAAGATTCAGAGATGCGGTACAGATATCTCCGGTCAGCTTCATTGTGCCAAGCGAGAAAAACTATAAAATCAACATGGTGAGAATTGATTATTATAACGGACTGAATTAAAATGAGGGATCTCCTGATTGTTGTTAACTTCGCATCAAAATCATACCGGATGGCCAGAAAATCCATATTTATTACTTTCTGTTTTTTCATTTTTGCCGGCATGCTGAAATCTCAGATACCGGATGCGCCCAAAGCAAAGGAGGGAGAAGGCCCATTTCAAAAATTAATTATACGTGGCGTGACACTCATCAACAGCACCGGTGCTCCACCTGTCGGTCCGATAGATATTGTAGTGGAAAAAAATATCATCACTCAGATACGGCAGGTAGGTTATCCGGGTGTGCCGATAGATGAAAAGTCTCGCCCTAAAGCTAATCCAGGTGATAAAGAACTGGATTGTACAGGTATGTATCTTTTGCCGGGATTTGTGGATATGCATGGACATATCGGCGGAAAATATCAGGGCACCCCTGCTGAATACGTTTTTAAGCTTTGGCTGGCACATGGCATTACTACTGTAAGAGATCCGGGCAGCGGCAATGGCCTGAAGTGGAATCTCGAGCACAAGCGACTCTCTGCAGCCAACGAAATCACGGCTCCCCGCTTATATTGCTATACTACTTTTGGTCAGGGGTGGGACAAAGCAATCAGTACTCCTGAGGAGGCCCGCAGGTGGGTACAGGAAAATGCCAGAAACGGAGCTGACGGAATCAAATTTTTCGGAGCACCGCCCGATATTTTTAAAGCGGCACTCGAAGAAAATAAAAAACTCGGACTCCGATCCGCATGCCATCATGCGCAGCTGGAAGTGGCACGTATGAACGTACTGGCTACTGCGGCAGCAGGGCTCACCACCATGGAGCATTGGTATGGCCTGCCGGAAGCACTTTTTGATGACCGCACCGTACAGAATTATCCGGCTGATTACAATTACAATAATGAGCAGCATCGTTTTGAAGAAGCGGGCAAACTCTGGAAGCAGGCTGCAAAGCCCGGAAGCGACCGATGGAATTTCGTCATGAATGAACTCCTGAAGCTTGATTTTACCATAGACCCTACCTTCAACATCTATGAAGCCAACCGTGACCTCATGATGGCCCGTAGAGCCGAATGGCACGAAGACTTTACCTTGCCCTCTCTATGGAGGTTTTATGCTCCCAGCAGGATATCTCATGGCTCTTACTGGATAGACTGGGGTACGGAGCAGGAAGTGGCATGGAAAGAAAATTATAAAATCTGGATGCAGTTTGTCAATGAATACAAAAACCGGGGAGGCAGAGTGACTGCCGGGTCAGATTCGGGATTTATTTACCAGCTCTATGGATTCGGGTACATCCGGGAGCTCGAACTACTCAGAGAGGCAGGCTTTAACCCGCTCGAAGTCATCCGGGCTGCTACAATAAAAGGGGCAGAAGCCCTGGGTATCGCGGACAAAGCCGGAACTGTAGAAGTGGGAAAGTGGGCAGATTTTGTCATACTGGACGAAAATCCGCTGGCCAATCTGAAAGTACTTTACGGTACCGGAGCCATCCGCCTCAATGAAAACAATGAAGCCGTAAGAGCAGGAGGCGTAAAATATACCGTAAAAGACGGTATCATCTATGATGCTAAAAAGCTTCTTGCCGATGTAAAAGCCATCGTGGACAGAGCCAAACAGGAAGAGGATTTTGAAATAGAGCAGCCCGGAGGAAAACGTATAAAACCCTGAACGTACTCTGAAATTTATTCGGAAAAATAATATATGCCGGGAGTTTTACTAAAGATGTGCATTATATCATCTCACAAATTACGCTATCGAATCGTATGTTTTTTTTTATAAAAATGCATGAATATGAATCAGGAATCAAGGTGGAAACTGAGATTTGCCAACTATCAGCGAGCCCTCCGGTTAATGCAGGAAATTGCTGAATTGGATTTGAAAAAACTATCTATGCTGGAAAAAGAAGGTGTAGTACAAAGATTTGAATTCACCTTAGAATTGGCCTGGAAAACCCTGAAAGATAAAATGGAGTATGATGGATTGATTTTGGACAGCATTTCTCCAAAAAGGGTGCTTAAAGAAGCCTTTAAAAATAAATATATTGACGATATTGAAATGTGGCTGAAGATGATCAATGACAGAAATGCATTAAGTCATGTTTATGATTTTGAAGTTTTTGAAGAAGTACTGCCTGATATACAGCAAAAATATATACCTCTTTTTACTGCATTATCTTCCACATTATCAGAGGCTCAGGTATGAATGGTGAAATAGTTTTAGATTCAAGGATTAAATCACTTTTGTCAGATGTTTTCCGGCAATTCAATCAGGTAAATGAAGTCATTTTATATGGGTCGAGGGCTTCAGGAAGCTGTCATGAACGCAGCGATATTGACCTTGTGATACGCAACAGCCACATAGACAGACATACGTTGGGATACATAAAAATGGAATTGGATAACAGCGACATTCCCTTTCTTGTAGACATACAGATATTTGAAAAAATCAAAAACCCTGCATTGATTGACCAGATTCTCAAAACCGGTAAGGTGATTTACAAAAAGTGATACCGGACAGAAATTTAATTTCTCGGATATCAGGACTGATGGGCTTGTCAAATCAAAATAGATTTTGAGCTGACGCTTCATATTGATCTGTTATCTGAAATTTCAGACTCACAAAGATATTTCTCTCCTGTGCAGGTTCATAATATCTGCCCGCCGCCGCATTGATGCGTATATTGCTGAAATAGAGGCTGTTCAATACATTCTGTATTCCGATGCAGGGCTCTATCCGAAACCCGGAAAATTGCCATTCCTTTCCTGCCTTTACATTCAGCACTGTAAAATCAGCTATCTCTACAGTATTGGCATCTTCTGCAAATAAAGCACTCTGATACCTGAAGTTCAGGATAAAATAAGCTCCGGATTGCTGTTCATATCTTAAGTCTGCAAACAAATGATGCAACGGCTGACCGGGTGGCCGGTTTCCTGCAAAGTCCCGGGCCCCTGCAGGATATCTTTTATATCTGAAATCCGAAAGCGTATAGCTTGCAAATATCCTGAAATGTGTGCTGAGTGCATAGTTCACATTGGCTTCGATACCATTTCTGAGGGTATTTCCTGCATTTCTGTAAAACAATCGCTGTGGAAATGCCGGGAGTTCATAAGGCAATATTTCATTCTGCACCCAAATCCTGTACCCGCAAAGTGAAGCTTCGAGTCGGGTATTCCTCTTCCATTTAATTCCTGTTTCGGCAGATTTGGTGGTCTGTGGTTGTAATGCACCATTCAGGCCCGTACCTCCTTCTGGATTATTGGAGAGTTCGGTCAAGGCCGGACTTTCAAATCCGGTGGTATAGTTAGCATAAGCATACAGGCCTTTTCCTATACGGTAGTTCAGATTGAATGCGGGATTCCAGGCCCGGTAATGTATTTTTTGCTCCGGCTTGTCAAAGGGTATAGCCTTAATGTAGATCATATCCTTTCTGACAGAAAATCCGGCTTCCAAAGCCGAAAAAGGAGAAAATTTTCCCGCCAGAAACACTCCCTGATTATTGAAAATCTCCTCCTGTCTGAACACTTCGATCCGGCCCCTGATGCCCTCCAGATTGTCAAATCGCAGGCGTTCGTCCTGCTGAAATTCCGCATCCACTCCCAGAGTGAACGAATAGGGTATGCAACTGGGAGAAGATGTATAATGCGTCATAGCATTGAAACCTGGAAATTTTCTCTTCAGCGTTACTATGCCGCCGTTTCTGAATGGAAGCGCATTTTCAAAATCGCGGTATATGTACCACATATTGACCTCACTGCTGAGCCGGTGATTTTGCGTGAGCCATCTCAGGGCTATTTTACTCTGTCTGACCCTCTCACCTGCAGCGAACCGCTGATTCTGAGGATTGGCAGCCCTGCGGTTGGCATTGCTTTCATCCAGTGTAAGGCCTCCTGCATCTGATGCCCACGGACTGTTGGCATAGTTGAGCAGCAATGTAAGGCGGTGTATGGAATCGGGTTTCAAGCTTACTGAAGCATTCCATATATTGTTTTCCATTCCACTCCACATGCGGTAACCGTCCGTACGGATATGGGTGGCTGCCAGTCCGGTGGTCCATTTTCCTTTTTGTCCGGCTGCTCTGAAATGCAAATTTCGGAACCCATAGCTTCCCACAGCCGAAAACAGCTCTATTTCATTACCCCTCGTATCGGAGAGGATGCGCATGGAAATGACTCCGCCGGCAGCATTACCGTAAAGCCCTGATACAGGTGCTCTGAGTACTTCAATCCGGTTGACCACGTTGAGGTCCAGATTGTCCAGCTGACCCTGACCGTCAGGAGTCGTTTCCGGCACATCGTCCACCAGAATTTTGATACCCCGGATACCAAATGCCGCCCGGGCTCCGAATCCTCTGATGGAGATGCGCAGGTCTTGTGTGTAATTTTCTGCATTCATGCTTATGACTCCCGGAATGTAATCCAGTGACTCTTTCAGCGATAGTCGCTGCTGTCCTTTAGCTATAAATTCCGGTCCAATGGTTGTCACTGAAAAGGGAGTTTTTAAAGCTTCGGATACAATCCGTGCAGCTGTAATATAAACCGAATCTGCCTCCCGGCTCCACACCACAGTATCTCCCTGTGCCTGTACCAAAGAGCCCTCACTGTAAGCTGAAAAAAATATCAAAATGGTAAGAAAATTAACCGAAATCCCCCTAAAAATCCGGCTCATGATGTCTCTAAGATTCACGTTGAGTTATGCTGATTTTCTGAATGATGATACCCGTAATAATCGACAATATACAGTAACTCGTAAAAAATAAAGCACCTGGTGAAAGCCTGGATTTATTGATGGTCTCCACTGCAAATCCGCTTTCATTCCTGCTTATATCTCCCAGTTGTGCCGTGACCAGACCGTAAAAGCCGATGTACGCCATAAACATGGCCACCACGAAGACATCGGCCATGCTCCATTTGCCGAGGTAAAATATCAGGTTCTGGACAAGCCTGCTCTTCTGTAGTCCTTCACTGAAAAAATACATGGCCGACAGTACAAGCTTGAAAAACGGAAAGACAATACTGAATGCCAATATCATCAGACCGACTATTTTCAGGTCTGTACCTTTGCTCTTCAGCAGTGTGGACGTGACATCCAGGATGGATTTACTCTGAAAATAAATCACCTGATAATCAAATCCGATTTGCGTACCCAGCACATTAAGGTAGAAGGCGTTGAGCAATGCCTCCAGATCTATCATGGGCAAGGTAACCCCGGCTATCAGAAACACGATGGAAGTCAGAGTAGCAAGGCTTATGGCATATTTTACCGTCAGCCACTTGTAGGTTATTAAAATAACCGTCAGTATTGTCAATAGCAGGATAAATAGTGTTTTGATCCGGTTTTGGGTATTTAATTGATACTCATCTATCTGTCGGTCGAGATAGCTGTTGGTATCATCCATGCAGGTCAGACCATATTTTTCATAAATTTTCATCCTTGGGTCTTCACTCCTTGGGCCATCCTCATCTTTAAGCATTTTTTTCAGCTCCTGCTGCATGACTTCCTTGATTCTGGGCTCCTGCTTCTTGAGTTCCAGTGCAAGTTCGTGAGCCATACCGGGTATAAACTTCTGAATGTGCAGATTTTTTATCTGTTCGCCGACATTATCTTTGATCATCCGCAAAAAGAATTTATTGACTGCCTCATTCTGTTCTGCTTTTTCAAAAATACCCGAAAAAATCCGGCCACTCTCAATGTAATCTCTGTAAATATTGCGGAGATATTTCTCGAGCTCTTTTTCCACTTCCTGATACGCTGACGGCGCTATTTCAAAATCCTGTATTCTGTTTTGAAATACAGCCATAGCCTCTGTCTTCCAAAGCTGAAGATTAAACAAGCCATAATTGATTTTATTGATTTCTGCCCTGTCTTCCCTGAGTTGCGTCAGGATACCATATTCTGCTATCAGGTTTTTTGCCAGAATACCGGCGTATATAATGGTACAAAGTATAACAAAGGCTGATAAGCCTGACAGGCTGCGTTGCGACATCTATAACGGCATTATTTCTTATTAAAAATAAATGACAAGTATGCAAAGAAAACGAAAAATCAGCGGTATGAATGAAATTTTTTCAGGTGCTTTGTCCGATTCGCAGGCTCTGTCAACTTTTCATCAGAATTTAGGAAGCTGAAGAAAGGAGACTGGCTTAGACTTTATTTCGGCGATTGCCATGCTTTTACTCTGATTTTTTCATATTTTTTAACTCTGAGTTAATAGCTTATGTTGACTTTAAACATTGAAAAGCTGCATTTTATAAAAATTTTTTTGCTCAGATATTGACAGGCGTGGTAAAATAATTTAACTTTGAGTTAAATTTTTAAAATCATTAAGCCATGAGCACAGCCACATTAGACAAGGACTTGATCAAAGGAGGAGAATTCCTCATCAAGGAGAGCGATTTCCATTCCATTGTGTTTCCGGAGCAATTCACAGAAGAACAACGGATGATCCGTGATTCGGTACGGGAATTTATTGAACAGGAAATATATCCGGTAACCGAAAGAATCGAAAAACTGGAAGAAGGTCTGACTCCTTCCATTATGGATAAATTTGCTGCACTGGGTTTTTTTGGTACCCACATGCCGGAAGAATACGGAGGCAGCGCCATGGATTTTATCACCAATTCACTCATAGGTGAAGCCATCGGCCCGTCCGGTTCATTCAGCGTCAGCTACAATGCACACACGGGTATAGGAATGCTGCCCATATTGTACTATGGCACAGAAGCTCAGAAAAAGAAGTATCTGCCCGGCCTGATTGACGGCTCGCTTAAATCCAGCTATTGTCTCACCGAGCCTTCGAGCGGCTCAGATGCTCTCGCCGCCAAAACTACAGCTATACTCAATGCTGAGGGCACTCACTATATCCTGAATGGTCA
Organism: Saprospiraceae bacterium; assembly: GCA_016716335.1. GTDB lineage: Bacteria > Bacteroidota > Bacteroidia > Chitinophagales > Saprospiraceae > OLB9. The sequence continues at coordinate 97,515 of JADJWN010000012.1, forward strand.
GAAAATGTGGATTACCAATGCCGGCTTTGCTGATATTTTTACAGTATTTGCTCAGGTGGATGGAAATAAATTTACAGGATTTATTCTCGAAAGAAATATGCCCGGACTTACGCTGGGGGCAGAAGAGAAAAAACTGGGAATCAAGGGATCCTCAACCCGGCAGGTTTTTCTTGAAAATGTCATGGTGCCTGTGGAGAATGTGCTGGGAGAAATCGGTAAGGGACATCTCATAGCCTTCAATGTACTGAACGTGGGCAGGTTTAAGCTCGGCGTATCCTGTCTTGGCGGGGCTAAAAAACTTACTGAAATCTCGGTCAGATATGCCAATGAAAGACAGCAGTTTGGCAAGCCGATTGCTTCTTTCGGAGCCATTCAGCACAAGTTGGCCGAGCAGCTGATCAGGTGCTTTGTGACCGAATCTGCCACTTACCGTACTGCTCATCTTATACACGAGCATGTGCACCACAGCATGAATGCGGGAAAGTCCTATGCTGAAGCAAAACTGCTGGCTGCTGAAGCCTATGCTCTGGAATGTTCTATTATCAAGGTGATCGGTTCAGAAACACTGGATTTTTGTGTGGACGAAGCTGTACAGATTCATGGCGGTATGGGATATTCGGAAGAGGGAAGTGTAGCAAGAGCCTACAGAGACTCCAGAATTAACCGGATTTTTGAAGGTACCAATGAAATCAACCGGATGCTCATGCTCAATACCCTTTTTAAAGCAGCCATGAAAGGAGAGTTTGATCTGCTGACGGCAGCGATGGCTGTTCAGAGCGAGCTGATGAATGGTGTATCACAGGATGAGACATACAACAGCATATATACCACTGAAATCAAAGCAGTGAAAGATCTGAAAAAAGCCCTGATAATGCTGCTCGGTGTGGCAGGACAGATGGCTATGTCCGGTCAGCTCAATCTCAAAGAAGAACAGGAGGTACTGATGACACTTTCAGACATCATCATCGAGATCTTCAATGCTGAATCCACCTTGCTGCGGGTACAAAAACTGCGGGCTGATAATAACCCGGAAATAAGCATATATGAAGACATCCTTCGTTGTTATCTTCATGACGCCAATCTCAGGGTTTATAAAAATGCCATGGATGCCATTGCTTCATTTGTTGACCAGGGTATGCAGCCGGCACTCATTTCCGGTGTGAGAAAATATACGAAATATCCGCTGCAGAATGTGAAGGAACTGCGACGAAATATTGCAGCCAGGATGATCAGCGAAAATACATATCCATTGTAGTTGTTTTCAGTATATCTGTGGTTTGGATAAAAAAACCTCCTGAGATCATCAGGAGGTTTTTTTATTAATCATCACTGCCTTCTTCGACAAAGGCTTCTGCCTGCTTGGGTTGGTATTTTTCCTTTATTTTCATCTCCAGTTCATGAGCTACTTCCGGATTGTCAGCCATAAACTGTTTGGCGGCTTCCCTACCCTGGGCTATTTTGGTTCCATCATAACTGAACCATGCCCCGCTCTTCTGCAATATACCGGTTTCTACTCCGAGATCGACAATCTCTCCTGTCTTGGATATGCCCTCTCCAAACATGATGTCAAAGCTTGCCACCCTGAACGGTGGTGCCAGTTTGTTTTTGACCACTTTCACCTTTACGGGATTGCCTATCACATTGCCATCCTTGTCTTTGATGGCTGTACCTGACTTTCTGATATCAAGTCTGACCGATGCATAAAATTTGAGCGCATTACCCCCGGTGGTAGTCTCCGGATTGCCAAACATCACACCAATCTTTTCACGCAGCTGATTGATAAATATACAGCAACAGCCCGTCCTGCCGATGGTAGCTGTCAGTTTTCTCAATGCCTGTGACATCAATCGTGCCTGCAATCCCATTTTGGAGTCTCCCATTTCTCCTTCTATCTCACTTCGGGGTACCAATGCGGCAACAGAGTCAATAACTATGATATCGATTGCTCCTGAGCGGATCAGGTTTTCCGCAATTTCCAGCGCCTGTTCGCCATTGTCAGGTTGAGAAATAAGGAGTTCCTCCGTATTGACTCCCAGACTTTCGGCATAAAAACGGTCAAAGGCATGTTCTGCATCTATGATGGCAGCAATTCCTCCCTGTTTTTGTGCTTCGGCTATGGCATGAATGGCCAAAGTGGTCTTTCCGGAAGATTCCGGTCCGTAAATCTCTACGATTCTGCCTTTGGGAAAACCATTCACCCCCAGAGCGATATCCAATCCCAGCGATCCCGTAGATATTACCTCCACACTATCCACCTGCTTGTCTCCCAGCTTCATGATGGTACCTTTTCCATAGGTCTTATCCAGCTTGTCCATGGTCAGGGCCAGCGCTTTTAGTTTTTCTTCTCTTTCTTTAGACATGTAAAGTATATTTAATGCGCAAAAGTAATGATATCGAAGTGTATATATAACACAACAATGGTAATATTTTCAAATATCTGAAACCCGGATATTTTCTGAAACTACAATTAATTCAATACTGATTCTTAATTGATGTTTGCAGCATGATGCTGCATGGCTTAGTCTGTTATGACCAGAGGAATCATTTTGGAGGCTTTATTGCCGGCAGCATCTGTAGCTGTGATTTCCAGAGACACATTGCCGGTCTGTTGAGTAGCCGGAATACTGAATTTTTCGCTGAATTCATGCCTTTTAGGACTGTTGAATGTCGTAATGGAAAATCCGGTACCAATGTTTATTTGCTTCAATTGCGTATCGTCTGTCACCACTCCCGCCACCGTAAATTCAGTACCTTTTTTCAGGGTTGTATTATCTGCCGGAGAGCTTATGGTAATGGAGGGTGGAGTTTCATCCTTTTTCTCACAGGAAGTAAAAATGAAAATTCCTGCCAAAATCAATATAGAAAGCCATCTGAAATTCATAACTACAATTTGTAATGGTCAAACAATCTAATATCAACCTCATACTCATGAAAATGTTGAAGAAAAATGAGATAAGATCAGAATACTATGCTGATACAAGGAAGTATGAAAATTTCATATTTGTACAATGTCGAAATGAAAAGTTAACTCTTTAATACCTTCCAACTCTCTCGTCAGACCCAACAGCATTCCGCCTCCACCGGCGCCACACAGTTTCAAATGATAGCGGTCGGTGTTTATTCCTTTTTTCCAAAGCTCCCTGAATTCTTCAGGTATAAAATCAAAAAATGCCCTGTATTGTATTTCACTGATTTGTCTGAACTTTGCATATAGCTCTTTGCTATTATTGTTCCTCAATGCATCTATGATACTCTCGTTTATTTTTTCCAGTCTTCTTATTGCTTCATGAAAAGAGGGGTCTTTAGCCATTTTCTCCCTGAAAATATTCACCCAATGCGAAGTGCTTCTTTGTATTCCGGTATCAATCAGAAAATATTTTAGTTCCGGATTGCTTAAAGGTTCTGTATCCGAAACCATCACGTCCTCTCCCCGGGTAAAAACTGTCTGATCCAGGTAGCTCACCAAAGGATCTATACCTGAGGATTTTCCATGGAAAAATGACTCCATCCGACCCAGCAGTGCTTTTAATTCCGACAGTTGAAGATCTTGCTTTACAGTAAAAAATGTATCGTAAAAGCCTGCCACGAGAGCCCCACTGCTCCCAAGACCATATCCCTCAGGAATCTCCGATTTAAACTGCAGCCCTTCATGCAGCATTTGTTCGAATGCCTTTAATTCTTTTTTCGAAAATCCCCTGTTTTCCATAGCAGCCACATATACGGCGAAATCAAGCAATTTTTCAGCATAAGGCTTCGAATAATGGCCAATCTGCCACTTTCCCGAAAAGTGCGGCAAAGGCACCGCAAGGGCAGATCCTCCGAGGGTAACCGTGTATTCTCCAAACAAAAGCAGTTTGGCCTTGTACGATTTTGATAAGTTTTTCAATGAGTATGATTTTGTTGCTTTTGGATTAAATGTATCTTTGCCATCATTTTTATCAACAAATAGAATCACAAGTATATGAATACTGCTTCAGAAAATGTAAAAACCTATTGGCTTTACACCTTGCTTTCCTTAGTTGCTACGATAGCTTTTCTGATGTTTAAGCCGGAGTGGTTCTGGATATGTCTGCCCCCGCTGCTTACCTACTTTGTGAAGGCAATGCGCTGGATGTAAGTATTTCCCGCAGGAATCAGTCTTCATAAATAACCCTACGCAGAAACCGGATACCTATTTTAGCTTCTATACTCAGATTGCGCACCTGTCTCAGTTCCAGACTGACTCTTTGAAAGGTTATGGGGTCTATCACATTGGGGATGGGTGGTTGTTCATACTGAAATGACAAATCAGGACTGATGGTGATATCCAGAAAGAGGTCTGACAACTCGGTAACCGGCTTGATAAATCCTCCTCCAAAACTTACCCCATAATTGAACTTCCTCACAAATTCATTCATAGGATAAAAGAGGTTGTTGAATATCTTATAGTCATCCAGATTGGTGCTTACCGTATATTCTCCTCTCAGCCCCACATGATAATACGGAAAAACAGATTTGTTGATACTGAATGTTTTTCTCGCTCCCGCCTCCAATACCAGATTATTGAACCGAAAACCTTGCTGTGTCTCAAACAAATTGTTGAAACTGACAAACCGGATAGAACTCCCTCGGGTATGATACCCAAACTGAGCGTAGAGCGAGCCTCTGTTAAACTCATCAAAACTCTCAATGAATATATCTCCATTAAGACTGAAAATCGGATCACGGTTGATATTTTGGGTCAGACCATTGCCCCAGCTCTGAAAGTTCATACCTCCGCCTCCTTTGGCTCCAAACCAGAAACTCTGACCATTGCCCGACACCTGAAATAAAATTGCAAAAAGCAAGACTTTGATTACTGTCGGTATCGGACTGATTCGCATTTCAGGAATATTTGCTTGAATTTACTTAAATTGATTTTAAATAAGGGTCTGGTTTAATCTGAACTTTAAATTTTTAAAACATTTTGTACATTAATTTGTTTCTGCACGTCTGAAAAACTTAACCTTATCTATTTATCCATTGATTATTGCCATGGTGGGCTATTCTATAAAAGACCTCGAAAATCTCTCCGGCCTCAAAGCGCACACCCTGCGTATTTGGGAGAAGAGGTATGGCATAATTAAACCGCAGCGTACAGAAACCAATATCAGATATTATGGTGATGAAGATCTGCAAAAGATCCTGAATATCTCACTGCTCAACCGCAAGGGTATCAAGATTTCGAAAATCGCCGGTATGACCAATGAAGAGCTCAAACAAAAAGTGGCAGAGATCACAGAGGTAGGGTCGGAGTTTCAGGATCAGGTGGACTCTATGATGATGGCCATATTTGAGCTCAACGAATCCAAATTCAATATTATCCTCGACCACCATATACAGTCTGAAGGATTCGAAACCACCATGCATCATATTGTGTATCCATTGCTGGATAAACTCAGTACCATGTGGATCGCCGGCTCCGTCAAGCGGGTTCATGAAACATTTGTCATCAATATCATCAAACGCAAAATCATTGTGGCTATTGATAAGATCAAAAAACCGGATTCTCACAAAGTACCCCGGTTTTTAATCTACCTGCCCGAAAATGAAAGCCATGAGCTGAGCCTGCTTTTTCTCCATTTCATATTATCTAAATACGGCGCAGAGGTGCTCAACATGGGTAGCAATGTAAGTCTGATCGATATCCTCGAAGCCAAAAATATTTATCACCCGGATTACATATTTACCATATTTAATGACAGCTTTGCCGAAAGCCCCCTTCAACCCTACATCCAGCAGCTTGCTCAAAACAGTACGGAGACCCGGATACTGATTTCAGGTTTTCAGACAGTGAATCAAAATTTATCCCTTCCACCCAATGTTCAGATAATTCCCGGTATAGAAAATATAAAGTCACTGCTTCATAGTCTTAAAAACGGGAATTAACAAGTTGTTGTGATATATTAGGCTTTATCACAAAACAATAAGGGTTTTATGTCGTTTATACACTATTTTAAGGCTCAAATATTTTGTTTGGGCATTTGTTTCAACAAGTATTTTCAAATTATTTAAAAATTAAAAACACTTAAAATGAAGAACATCTTAAAATTGGCTTTTCTTTTCGTTGCGCTTTCAGCAATGGTTGTATCGTGCAAAAACAAAGTTGATGGTGACGCTGCCGGCGTAGGAGAGGCAGGCGATGTAGCTGCCGCAATGGGTGACGCTTACACCACGGATGCCACCAGAGCTAAAATCATGTGGGAGGGTTCAAAACCTACCGGAAAACACAATGGTACCGTGAATATCTCTGAAGGTACTTTGTATGTAAAAGACGGTGCAGTAACCGGTGGCTCTTTTACTATTGACATGAATTCTATCATAGTAAGCGACCTGCAAGGAGAATGGAAGGACAAACTCGAAGCACACCTCAAGGGTACTGCAAATGAAGGTAAAACTGACTTCTTCAATGTTACCCAGTATCCTACCGGTAAATTTGAAATCACTAAAATCACAGGCCTTACAGACGACAGCAATGCCAATGCTTTGGTGTATGGAAACCTGACCTTGCTGGATGTAACCAAAGAAGTAAGCTTCAAAGCTACCATTTCTGTTTCTGAAAACACCGTGGTGGTCAACACTCCTCCATTCACCATCAACAGGACTGACTGGGGTATTAAGTACGGTTCAAAGACTTTCTTTGACAATCTGAAAGATAATGTCATAGACGATAACATCGGCCTCACCATCAATCTTGAGGCTACAAAACCGGCTATGTAATCATATACTCCCGCGAATAATTTACAGCAAAAGGGTGGTTCTGACAGAGCCGCCCTTTTTGTTTTTAAAATTGCCTGCCTTATATATTTTGAAAAAAAATATGCAAAAAATACCCCTTACCAAAAATACATCCAAGCTTCCCTTGTGCATACTTTTGCATCGATTCCCCACATCAAACAAGTAAATCTTATCTAAATCTGACTACGGCCTGAAAGACGCAGGCTAAGATTTTTTTTAACCAAAACTCTTTTACTTATGGTAAAACAAGATTTACTTACCTCGCGTAAGGGGTCTCCGGTATGGTTATTTGTACTGTTGAGCCTCTTTCTCACACTGCCTTTTCAGAAAGGCCAAAGTCAACAAGCCATGGCATGCAACGGCCAGGTGAATGTTTCACTCGACCAAAACTGTCAGGTCAGAATTCTTCCTGACATGGTACTCGAGGGCAATATTCTTTTACAGGGTCCTCCGTTTCAGATCCGTGTAAGCGGTATTACACCCACAGTGCCTTACACACACCCGCTGGTTACCAAGCCGGGATTTTACAGTGTTACTGTGACCAACAGTCAGGGCAACTCCTGCTGGGGTAACATGCTCGTTGAGGACAAGCTTCCTCCTGTGGTGACCTGCAGATGTCCGGAAGGTAATCAGGACGAAGAATGTACATTTCTTTGTACAGACGAAGCTGCATTTCTGGCAGGTACACTGAATTATCCCAGACCAACGGCAGTAGATGCCTGTACAGCCACTTCAGTGGTAACTTCCGATCATGTAATTAATTTTGATTGCGGGGATAAGATCATCCGCAGAACCTGGATTTTTACAGATGCCAACGGGAATACGGCCCCTGCCTGTGTGACAGAGTACAGATTTCTGAGAGCCAACATTTATGATCACCTCACTCCGCCGTATCCGGCTGTGCAGTTGACCTGTGGAGCTGATGTAAGCATGCAGGCCATTTTCAATTTCATCAAAGCTAAAAGATTCCCTGAATTAAGAGCTTTGTACCGAAGTCAGGTGCCTGGCACCTACCCCAACAATGCAGCAGCAGATGCAGCGGCTGACAGAGATGCTACCACCGAGGCTACCCGATCTGCATGGCCAACTGTCAATGGTGTACCTATCACAGCTCATGTGTGCAATATTATGGCTGCAAAGCAGGATACTGAAGTGGCTGCCTGTGCGCCTGCCTGCCACAAGAGCAAGAAAGTCATCAGAGTCTGGACCATCATTGACTGGTGTACCGGTGCTACCCGTACAGTAACCCAGATTATCAAGGCCACAGACGATGAGGCACCTACTATCACCGCCAAAGATATCACTGTAAGTGTGGATCCGTGGGTGTGTGCAGGAAACTTCCTCATGCCTGCTCCGGATATCCTTCATGACAATTGCGATGACAATCCTACCTACACCGTAAAAGGGCCTATCGGAGTGCAGATCCGCTTTGATATCCCGAGCAAACGATGGCTCGTGATTGGTGCACCCAAAGGAGTACATACTTTCACCTACGTGGCCAAAGACTGCTGCGACAATGAAGGCACCTTTGATGTCACAGTGACAGTATTAGACAGAACGCCGCCTGTAGCCATAGCCAAACAGTACATTGTCATATCGCTCACCACTGATGGTGACGGCCAGGGTACCGCCAAGTTGTTTGCCAACAGTGTGGATAATGGGTCATTTGACCAGTGCGGACCTGTAAAACTCGAAATCCGAAGAGAATACGATCCGGTGAGAGACGAGATCGGTTGCGGCTACACCGGTAATTACACCTACAATGCGGATGGCCATCCTAATGATGGATCTTCCAATCCCAATGCACCTAATTATGATCCGGATGACGGAGCATATGTCAAATTCTGCTGTGCAGATATCACCAATACAGATGGTGCTGTACCCTTTGGTATAGTAAAGGTATGGATGAGAGTATGGGATGATGGTGATATGAATGGTGTCTTCGGCTCAGCCGGTGACAATTACAATGAAACATGGGTGGAGGTAAGAGTGGAAGACAAATTGCCGCCTAAGATTGTGTGCCCGCCCGATGTGACCATTGCATGTAATGATGATCACAGAGACCTCAACAGAACAGGAAGAGCCACCGCTTTCTCCAACTGCAGCGGTCTGGAGACTGAGTTTACGGATGCTTCTTTCCTCAATAGCTGCGGCACCGGTTTTGTACTCAGAACCTGGAGAATCAAAAACAGACCTAATGTCGTTTGCACTCAGAGAATTACCAAAAACAATCCATTCCCACTGTTCTCAGGCAGCATCATCTGGCCTCCGGACAGAACCACTGACTGTGCTACTCCGGTAAATTCTGACAAACCGACATGGACTGCCGGACCTTGTGATCAGATCGGGTACATTTCAAGAGTGATACCTTCTATTTTGAAGGAGATGCCTGTCTGAAAATTCTCAACAGGTGGACTGTCATAGACTGGTGTCAGTACGATCCTAATGCCACCTATCCATTGGGCTATTACACCAGAACACAGACCATCAAGGTGGTGGACAATGTGAAGCCTACACTGGGTGCTTGCGCAGACCTGATGTTTGAAGTCAATGACAATAACGATGCAGACAATGACGGCAATCTGTGCGAAAGGAAAAATCTTACGCTCACCCAAACCGCCACAGATCAGGGACAATGCGCTTCTGACTGGCTGAAGTGGGTGGTATTTGTGGATCTCTGGGGTGACGGCACTAATGACTATGAGTTTTCCAGCTTCCTGCCGAATACAGACAATACATTCAATGATACCAACGGAAACGGTATTCCGGACAGATACGTAGGACCTACAGGCAATGGAGGTACTGTATCCATTACCATTCCTGAAGATATTGTGGGCAGTATGTCCAATCACAAAGTGCGATGGACGGTATCTGATGGTTGTGGCAACGTGACTTCCTGTACACAAAACTTTATGGTAGTGGATAAGAAGAAGCCTACTCCTTACTGTCTGAATATCAGCTCTGCGCTGATGCTCAACGGTATGGTCGAGCTTTGGGCTGTGGACTTTAACATCGGTTCGTTTGACAACTGTACACCTAAAAACCGATTGCTCTACACCTTCAACAACCAGCATCCGGTATTGAGCAAACTGAATCAGGTGCACTTCTTCAAGGGCAACGGACAGGATGCAACCCTTGCTGAGTACAATGCTGGAAATGCACAGAAGTGGTTGCCTTCAGCCAACAGCTCAGGCAGAATATTCAATTGTTCACATCTGCCGGGCGTAGATGTCACTATGACTGTATGGGATGAAAAGCTCAATTTCGAATTCTGTCTCGTGAGACTCAATCTTGCAGATAATCAGGGAGCTTGTGGCGGTGGTTCAGGCCATGTCACCATCAGCGGTAAGACCACAACCCAGCAGGGCGAAAATCTGGCTAATGCTCAGGTAGTACTTACCAATGCGTTCCCTGAAATGACAAGAACGCAGATGACCAGCCAGGACGGTAGTTATGCTTTCACCAACACTCCTGTGAATTATGACTATGAAATCAGGGGTAACAAAAATGACGATTACCTGAATGGAGTAAGCACACTCGACCTGGTACTCATGCAGCGTCACATTCTGGGATTTGAGCAGTTTACAAATGCCTATCAGTCCATTGCAGGGGATGTCAATAAAGACGAAAAGGTGACAGCTTCTGATATCGTGGAGCTGAGAAAGCTCATCCTCGGGGTTTACAACACATTGCCCAATAACTCCAGCTGGAGATTTGTCAATGCGCAGCAGATTTTCAATGATATGCACAATCCATGGCCGGTATTTGAGTCCATCAACATCAATGATCTGTCTTACAATATGATCAATCAGGACTTTGTAGCTAAAAGTCGGGGACATCAATAACTCTGCCAGCACAAATGTCCAAAGTGGTGAGCTTGAAGCCAGAAGTGTGGTGAGTCTCATCGCTGAAAACCAGAGTGTGACAGCCGGTCATGAATATCTGGTGAGCTTCCAGCCTGAGCAGAAGCAGAATGTATTCGGTTTCCAGTTTACTCTGGATCTGAAAAATGCAGAATTGGTAGATATTTTTGCAGGAAATCAGAGACTGACCAATGCAAATATTGCCAGACACGAAAATAACCGTTATACCGTAAGCTGGAATGATGCGACACCCATCAAAGCGTCTGAGGCCATCGCCATCCGTGTTGCATCCAAGACCTCCGGTATGTTATCTGACCTGTTTGAAGTGAATTCAGCTATTACAAAAGCAGAAATATACACCGGAGAAACTCCGACAGCAGGCAAACTCTCCCTAAGGTTTGCCGGAACCAACAGCTCGGATCAGTTCACTCTGTATCAGAATGAGCCTAACCCATTCAAGGACCAGACTGTAATCGCTTTTGAATTGCCTGAAGCGGGTGATGCCACACTGAGCATTCATGATGTAAACGGAAGAGAGATTTACAGACTTACAGGTAAATATGCCAAGGGCTACAATGAAGTACGCCTGAGCAGAAACGAAGTGAAAATGAGTGGTGTAATGATCTATAAGCTGGAAAGCGGATCTTATACTGCCACTAAAAAGATGATCGGCCTCGAGTAATAACAATTTGCTTAAATTAATTCCCTCGGGATGGCGCTGCAAGGTGCCATCCCTTTTTGAGTTTGGATGTCCTGACATTCAGGTAAAAGAATTTATACTTTGCAACCGAAACAAAAATTAGTTAATGTTGCAAATTATAATTTAAAACTTTTTTTCTTTGTTTATCGATTTTTGAGAGTTTCATTGCACACTTAAGAAACAACATTATGGCATTAAATATCCAACATTTAGAAAACGAAATTATTGACCAGTATCTATATGATGAAAACCCAACTAGACCTTGGATTATTGGGTTTAGTGGTGGAAAGGATTCCACAATGCTTTTACAATTAGTTTGGAATGCACTTAATAAAATTGATCCAATTTTGCAAACCAGGAAAATATATATTGTTTGTAACGACACTTTGGTTGAAAATCCTAGGATTGTTAAATTTATCAGCAAAACTCTTATAAAAATACAAAAAGCGGCAGTTGATTACAATTTCCCAATAATTGTCGAACAAACTGCACCAAAACTAGAAGATAGTTTTTGGGTGCGCCTTATTGGTCTTGGCTATCCAGCACCGAATAAATTTTATCGCTGGTGCACTGAAAGACTGAAAATCAATCCGACAACAAGATTGATAACAGAAAAAATCAGTGAGAACGGAGAAGCAATCATTCTTCTTGGAACAAGAAGTGACGAAAGTGCAAATCGTGCAGCATCCATCAAACGACATGAAGTAAAAGGGCAGCGTTTGAGAAAACACCCATTGCCAAACGCTTACGTTTATACACCCATTAAAGATGTTACCACAAATGAATTGTGGCAATATTTGAATCAAGTGCCACCACCCTGGGGCGGAACGCATAAAGAGTTAGTTACGCTTTATCGCAATGCGAATAGTGGCGATTGTCCTTTGGTGATTGACGACACAACACCGAGTTGCGGAAACAGTCGATTTGGCTGTTGGGTTTGCACCGTTGTAAATAAAGACAAATCAATGGAAGGACTCATTGACAACGGTGAAGAATGGATGCAGCCATTGGCAGACATTAGAAACTTTTTGATTGAAACAAGAGATAATCCTGAAATATATAGAGAACAAAGAAGAAGAAATGGCGAGATTAAAGAGGGCACATGGGGACCTTACAAATTTGAAACTCGTGTTGAAATTCTGAAACGCATCTTAAAGGCTCAAAAAATAATTCAAGAAACCGAAGGAATAGAATTAATAACACACCAAGAAATGGTGCTTATTCAATACCATTGGTTCAGAGATTGTTTTTTCAAAATCAAGGTATCAGATATTTATAACAGTATATTCAAAACACAAATTGATATGAGCAAACAAGAAGAAAAATTTAAACAGGAATCGGAGTTGCTGAAAGAATCATGTAAGCAAGAACCCAAAGATGTTGAGTTGATTCAAGACCTTTTGGCTTTGCAAAAAACCAAAACGCTTATGATACGTAAAAGAGGTTTGCAATCAGACATTGACAACCGCTTGAATCAGTTTATTGAAGAATTAAAGAATCCCGTTTATATGAATTAATTGGGCGTTCCCCTGCGGGTCGGGCTTTACGCTACAATCTTTTTGCCCTGTAGGACAAAAAGGATTTCCGCTTCAATCCCTAACGCAAAATACAAATCAAAATAGTGTGAAAGAACGTTTACAGAAATACCTAAAAGCATTCAAAAAGCTACGAATAGACAGGGCTCATGGTCTTGCTCCACACAAACCAGTTTTGCTGATTTCTGTATTACAAACTTTCCAAAACGGAATTAACAACAACCAACGAATCTACATCACTCCTGAGTTAGTAGCACTCTTCAAATCAAATTGGAATTTACTTGTTACAACAAATCACGATTGCCGTTTCGCTTTACCCTTCTATCATTTAACAAGCGATAAATTTTGGAAACTTATTCCAAATCCAGGCTTTGAAAATATTCTTCTACTATCAGCATCCATGCGAAGTTTTTCCAACCTAAACGCTGCTGTTAATTGTGCAATAATCGATGAAGAACTACATGAATTGCTTATTGATAAAAAGAGTAATGAACTTTTGACGCAGTTTTTATTGGATGAATATTTTCCAAACAGTAAAAGCAATTTCAATAATTCAACCAGAGGACAACAAATTTTATTTGATGACATAGAAAATAAAATCCTTAAAGAACCATCTGAGGAATATCGTCAAGAAATTAAGAAACTGCTTGAACAGAAAAACGAAGAAGAAATTTTCCTTCGTGGAAGCCTATTCAAAAGAGAAATTCCTAAAATCTATAACAACACTTGTTGCATTTCAGGGATGAAAATTGATGCAACCATCAATGTGTCCATGATTGATGCCTGCCATATTGTGCCTTTCAGTGTTAGCTATGATGATACTGTTACAAATGGCATTGCCTTGTGCCCAAACCTACACAGAGCCTTTGACAGAGGGTTGATTACAATTGATGAAGATTACAAAGTGGTTGTTTCAAAGTCTTTTAGAGAAGATGAAACGAGTTACAGTATAAGGGCTTTTGAGGGTAAAGAGTTACAGTTGCCTAAAGTGATAAGTTATTATCCATTGAAGAATAATTTTGAATGGCATAAAATAAACATCTTTAAAGCTCAATGAATTTAATATATCAGCAATTAGACTCAGAAAAAAGGAGTTATCAAGGATTTATCCTTGATGAACAAGAGTGTCGTGAACATCTTCAAGGAGGAGTGAAAGATAACATACTTGATAGCGAAGAAAGAAAAGGTATGCTTGAACAATTGAGAGCCTTAAATGAAGAAACAGGCTTTTCAAGTGATCGACTTTTGGCAGACATTCAAGCCTTTGAAAATGAAAATGTACAAGTTCAAAATTTTAGAGTAGGTGAAGCTTATGCCGAAGTAATTTTAGAGCAAGCTTTTTCATGCCGTTTCTACTGGAATGAGTTGCGAGATGCCCGTAATCCGAGAGGAAATAAAACAGGAGCCGATTTGGTAGGGTTTATTGAGAATGACGGACAAGTGCTTTTTCTGTTTGGAGAAGTGAAGGTATCTTCTGAGCTTAATTCTCCACCAGCAGTTATGACAGGAGCAAAAGGCATTGAAAGCCAACTAAGAGACCTGTACATAAGTCCAATTAAAAGGCAGATTCTCATTTCTTACTTGAAAAGTAAGACAACCCATTTACCTAATGAACATCCATTTAAAGTAGATTTTAATTTAGGACTAAGGTCATATTACTCCAATCCTGATGATTATCAGCTTATCGGTGTTCTTATTCGTGATGTTGAACACGATGAAAGAGACTTATCTCTGAGTTATGGTAAGTTGAGAAAACGTATTTTGGAACCAATAGGGCTTAAATTATTGGCTTTATATCTTCCCATTCAACAGAAAGATTGGTTGAATATAATAAATGAGGTAACCGAATGAGCATACAAACTAAATATCAAATCTTAGAACAAGCATATCCTGATATGCTTGCAGGAATTGGTGTGCTCATACAAAAGGGGAAATTATCTAAGCGGTTTTCGAGTCTTCAACTCGAGGAAGATGAAGTCCAAGAGCTCATCAAAGCCAAAGAATTATGCGAATTACGCATCATTGAACTTTGGGAATTACGAAATACTGAGCAGACATCAAACGAATTCAAAGCCTTGTGCTCTACCTATTTTGATATTGCCAGTCAGTTACCTGCAATTGTTGAAAGTGAGTATTTCGTGTATGAGACTTTTAAGCTGATTGCATTCGGATATTTAGGAGAGCATTGGCATTTTGTAAAGCAATACCTAAAAGGGCTTAAAGAACAGATACGAAGCATCGAGCTTGTTGATAATTGGAACAATAGAATCTTGACCGTTTCTTTTAAGGCCATTGTGCAATTGGTGAAAAAAGAAAATTGGCGAGATGTTAGCGAGGCTGTAGGTCTTATTAATCAATTAAGAATCGAACAACAACAGTTTGAGACCAACTTTCTTAATCAGGTAAATGAGGAAAGTCGCCCTTATGGAGCGGCTGAATTGGTTTCTTTGTATCATTTTGCCAAGAGCATCGATATTTTAGGACAATACTTATTGGAAGGCAGGCCTTTAGAGCCGGAAGATCAGTTGCGCTATCATTTACAGATTTCAGGTGAGTATGCCCAGAAGTCAGGTAATATAAGTTTGAGCTTGACGTATCAATTCTTTGAAGCATTTGCAGTGAAAATGGTCAGAAACACCATCTGGCACAACACAAGAGCAATCAACAACTGGGTTACAAATTTCAATCGATATGTTTGTCATCAGGAAAAAGGGCATTTTGAGTTACTTTATCCACAAAAGGAATCTTTAGGGCAACTACTAAATCCTGCACATAGGGCTATTGTTGTAAATCTACCGACTTCCAGTGGCAAAACACTCATTGCAGAGTATCGGATTTTACAAGCCTTGAATCAATTCAGAAATCAGGGTGGTTGGGTTGCTTATGTGGTTCCAACAAAGGCATTGGTAAACCAGATTTATAACCAACTAAAAAGAGATTTGGGAAATATCGGATTAAAAGTGGAAAAAGCAAGTGGAGCCATTGAATTGGATGGATTTGAACAGCACTTGATAGAAGAAAACGGCAATCAAACCAGTTTTGATGTACTTGTAACCACCTATGAGAAAATGAACTTGCTTGTTCGTCAAGGTCTTGGTACTACGGAAGAAAGGTCATTGGTTTTAACAGTTGTTGACGAAGCACACAACATTGAAGAGAAACAAAGAGGTTTAAGCCTTGAATTTCTTCTGTCAACAATCAAAAACGATTGTCAGGATGCGAATTTCTTATTAATGACACCAGATATTTCCAATTCTGGTGAAATTGTAAATTGGTTGGCACCGGACAGAGGGCAGGTTATCAATTTAGAATTGGATTGGTGGCAACCAAATGAACGGGTTGTTGGAGCTATTGAAATAGAAGGTCAAAGAAGAGAGTATGACTATGTTTTAAGAACCCTGCATACAGATAAAGGAACGTATGAAATTGGAGATACCATACCGTTAGTCCATCTGGTGAATGCTGATGAAACAGCATCGCAAGCTAGAGTATCCAAAGTAAAAGTCGCAAAAACTGTAGCTGCCAATATTTTAAATCTAGCGTCACCAATAATTGTTTTGGCATCTGACCCGAATGAAACATATAGCATTGCTGAAACGCTTTTTGAGAAATCAGAAGATAATTTTGGCCATGATGATGATGTAGATTTATTAATCAAGTTGGTACAAAGTGAGTTGGGAAATGATTTTCCCTTAGCAAAATTTTTAAGCAGAAGAATCGGAGTTCATAGCTCTGCACTGCCGGATGAAATTCGCTATTTAGTTGAAGATTTGATGTCCAATGAAAAATTGCAAGCTTTAGTGGCAACAACTACAATAGCCCAGGGCATTAATTTTCCTGTTTCAGCGGTGATAATGGGCTCATATAATTATAAAAGTAAAGCAGGTTCTGATGCTATGCCAGTTCGTGATTTCTGGAATTTGGCAGGAAGAGTTGGTCGTGCTGGTCAGGAAAGTATGGGTTGGGTTGGAATCGCTGTAAGAGATGCAGATGACTTTTCCAGGGTCACACAATATGTAAAAAAAGCTTCAGATGAACTTCTTTCACAACTTGTTGATGTGATTACTAATGCTATGGAAAATCCCGATGTTGATTTCGGAAGATGGCTTTATCATGATGATAGATGGTCAGCACTACTTCAGTATGTATCGCATTTGAGAAGGCAATCAAATGCATTGGATTCATTCTTAGCTCAACTTGAACAGAAACTTCAAGGAACTTTTGGTTATCGTCAATTACCACCCGAGAAGAAAGCATTTTTGAGAAATCAAATCAGAAGATATGCTGAAAATATTTCTGTAACAGATGCTGAAAGATCCGACAAAACAGGTTTCTCAACTGTTTCGGTTAATCAAATGATGTCTAGACTTAGAGGCGCAGGTCTTGTCAATAACGATTGGAGTAAAAATCAGTTGTTTTCTGAACAGAATCAAAGCATGCAAAAACTTGTAGGCATAATGCTAAACACCTATGAAATTCGAAAATCAATTGAAACCCTAAGTACTAATGAAAGACCATTAGATAAGTCAAGTATTGCTAGATTGATAATTGATTGGGTTAATGGACAATCGGTATCTCATATTGCCAGTCGTTTTTATCCTGATGAAGAATTGAATAATGCGATTCAGAAAACAACACAAGCCTTATATAAAGTTGTAGCTCATTCAGCTACATGGGGGTTAGCGGCTTTACAAAGTATGCCAACAAGCGGGCTTGATTGGGATAGTCTGTCCGAAATTGATAAAAAGCGTATGGCAAATCTACCCGCTTATTTGCACTATGGAGTGAATACAGATGAGGGTGTCTTAATGAGGAAGAATAATATTCCAAGAAGCATTGCAAATCGTTTAGGCCAGTTGTACAATGTAGCAGTGAATGGAGAGATTTTCTCTCAGCCAACCGATTCAGTTAATAATTGGCTAAGGGATCAAGGACGAGAAACTTGGGAAAGCGTATGCCCTGCCGGTTCAAGATTAAGTGGGGAGGAATACAAGAGAGTGTGGGAGAAATTAAACGGATTTTAATGTTTTAAGAATGACCATCATTTACATATTCCTTGCAGCCCTTGCGATTCTTTTAATCGTTAATATCATTCTCACCATAAAAGCAGATAAGAAAGAATCAGGAAATGAATTAATCGAAACCAAATCTTCCATCGGAACACTTACTTCCAATTTGAAAGACACAGAGAAAAACCTAAAAGATGAATTTGTAACCAACCGCAAAGAAAGTGCAGATACGGCAACAGGTTTAAGAACAGAAATTGGCAATCAACTTAATAAGTTCACGCAAACATTTTCAGACCAACTTGGCAACCTCACCAAAACCAACGAAGAAAAATTAGAAGCCATCCGCAAAACCTTTGAAGAAAAATTGATTGACTTTCAAAAAAGCATTAACACCAACAGCAAAGAGAGCAGAAACGAACTAAAAGAGAATTTAGAAGCATTTAAAAAGGAATTGAACGAAGCCCTGAAAGATTACAAAGAACGGATGAGAGAGCAGTTTTCAGATTTTGAACGAAGTCAGAAAACGCAAAATGTTGCCAACAGCGAGAAAATTTCAGAACTCAAATTGAGTTTGGAAAAATCGGTAAAAACCATGCAGGAAGGCAACGAGAAGAAGTTGGAAGAAATGCGAAAAACCGTTGATGAAAAACTCAATGAAACATTGGAAAAACGCCTTGGAGAATCCTTCAAGCAAGTAAGCGACAGATTGGAAGCAGTTCACAAAGGTTTGGGTGAAATGCAAACCTTGGCAGTTAGTGTTGGCGATTTGAAAAAGGTAATGAGCAATGTAAAATCAAGAGGTGTTTTAGGCGAATATCAGTTGCAAAACATCATTGAAGATTTATTGACCAACGAGCAATACGAGAAGAATGTAAAAACAAAAGTTGGTAGCGGTGCAGTTGTAGAATTTGCCATTAAGATGCCGCACGGTAACAATCTTGAAAAAATATTGTGGTTGCCAATAGATTCAAAATTTCCAAAAGAAGATTATGAAGCCTTGGTAGATGCTTATGATAAAGGCGATATTGATAAAATAGAGAAATACCGAAAAGCATTTATCAATGGTATTAAAAAGAACGCCAAAGACATCAAAGAAAAATACATTGACCCACCAAACACGACAGAATACGGTATTATGTTTTTGCCTTATGAAAGTTTGTTTGGTGAAGTGTTAAGAGTTCCGGGACTTTTTGAGCAGTTGCAGAAAGACTACAAAATCACCATAACCGGCCCAACTACTTTGAGTGCATTACTCAACAGTTTGCAAATGGGCTTTAGAACTTTGGCAATTGAAAAACGAAGTAGCGAAGTTTGGGACTTGCTCGGAGCAGTTAAAACAGAGTTCGGACAGTTTGGTGATGTGTTAGCCAAAACAAAAAAGAAACTGATTGAAGCTACCAATGTAATTGACACATCGGAAGTCCGCACAAGAGCGATAGAACGGAAACTTCGCCATGTTCAGGAATTGCCAGCAGCCGAAACGAAATTGATTTTGGATGCAAGTCAGGAAGATGATACTGACGCAGAATCTTAACTAACCATTGAGCGAAGGCTGCTTACAACATTTTTCACCGCATCAATAACAATATCCATTTCCTTTTTGGTATTGAATTTTCCAATAGAAAAACGAATAGAACTAAATGCTGCAACTTCATCTAAACCCATTGCAGTTAGAACGTGAGAGGGTTCTATTGATGCAGAAGTGCAAGCACTTCCATTACTCACAGCAATTAAAGGCAAATCGTTTTCAGGATTACTCAACCCCATAATGACAACATCTGAATCAGCACCACGAAAGAGAATGTTT
Organism: Saprospiraceae bacterium; assembly: GCA_016716335.1. Classification (GTDB taxonomy): domain Bacteria; phylum Bacteroidota; class Bacteroidia; order Chitinophagales; family Saprospiraceae; genus OLB9. The sequence goes on from JADJWN010000012.1 coordinate 117,185, forward strand.
GAAGTATTGAATAAACGTGAAGAAGTGTTTCCGTTAACAGTAGTTCCTTCAATCTTGAGTAATTCAGTTTCCAAATAATCTCTCAATGCACCAATGCTTTCAGCATTTTTAGACAACTCCCTTTTTGAAATAGCACAAGCTTCACCCAATGCGACAATTCCTGGGACATTCAGCGTTCCGCTTCGCAGACCTTTTTCGTGTCCGCCACCATGCAACAATGCAGGTATTTTGACACGATTCATTCTTTGACGAACATACAAAGCACCAACGCCTTTTGGAGCATACAATTTATGCCCACTCAGACATAGTAAATCAATGCCGAGTTCATCCACATTGACAGCTATTTTTCCGACAGCTTGTGTTGCATCGGACATAAACAAAGCACCAACTCCATGCGATAGTTCAGCAATTTCTTTTATTGGTTGTATGACACCTGTTTCATTGTTAGCAAGCATGACAGACACCAAAATGGTATCATCATGCAAGACAGTTTTGAGTTCATTCAGGTCAATCAAACCATCTGCCTTGACAGACAAGTAAGTAACTTCAAAACCTTTGGTTTCTAAATATTGACAAGTATCTAAGACCGCACTATGTTCAGTTGACACTGTAACAATGTGCTTGCCTTTTGACTGGTAATTTTCAGCGACACCTTTAATGGCAAGGTTTATCGCCTCGGTTGACCCACTCGTAAAGACAATTTCATGTGCTTCTGCTCCAATTAATTCAGACACCTGAACTCTGGCAGACTTGACAGCTTCGTAAGCATGGACACCAAACTGATGTGTGCTATTGGCATTTGCAAACTCATTGGTAAGAAACGGCATCATCGCATCCAAGACCCTATTATCAATAGGTGTGGTTGCGTTATAGTCTAGATAAATTACATTATTAAAATATTTCATTTGATCATTTCGGGTAATAAATTAATTTTTCTAAAAAAATGTTCACTTAGCCTTTTTATTTATTCCCAATTTCTCCCTCCCCAAATAAGAAATTTTGTAAAAGCATACAAATATTCCCCTACCTTTGATGCCACAATACTGTAATCATGGGAGAAAAAACGCTTTTTCTGCTTGATGGCCACGCTTTGGTGTACAGGGCGCATTTTGCATTTATATCCAGACCTCTGATCAATTCCAAGGGAGTGAATACTTCGGCTATTGCAGGCTTTGTCCGCACTTTGTGGGATATACTTCAAAACAAAAAACCAAGCCATATAGCCGTAGCATTCGACCCTCCGGGCGATACCTTCAGAAACGAATATTATCCTGAATATAAGGCTCATCGCGAAGCACAGCCCGAGGATATCACCGTGGCTTTGCCCTACATCCACAAGATTGTGGAGGGATTTAACATTCCGGTAGTGATGAAAGAAAATTATGAGGCAGATGATGTGATCGGCACCCTGGCCAAACAGGCAGAAAAAGAGGGGTTCATTGTATATATGGTCACTCCGGACAAAGATTATGCCCAACTGGTGAGTAAAAAAATTTTTATGTATAAACCCTCCAGACAGGGCAACGGCATCGATATACTGGGTGAAAAAGAAGTACTCGAAAGCTGGGAAATAGATAAAATAGACCAGGTAACAGATATACTGGGATTGCAGGGCGACAGCGTAGATAATATTCCCGGTATTCCGGGTATAGGTCCTAAAACTGCAGTTAAACTGATCAAAGATTTCGGCTCTGTGGAGAATGTGATTGCCAATGCCGATAAGCTGCAGGGCAAACAAAAGGAAAATGTCATTCAGTATGCCGGTCAGGCATTGCTTTCCAAAAAATTAGCTACTATCAACACCGAATCTCCGGTACAGTTTGATGCAAAATTGTACGAAGTTGAACCTATTAATAAAGAGGTTTTAAAAGAAGTCTTTCTGGAACTCGAATTCAGGACACTGGCTCAGCAAATACTCGGCCTGCAGGATAATACAGAAACCCGACACGTACAGGGAATGCAACAAACGCTTTTCGGAAATGACACCAATCCTGCTCCGCTGCCCGAACCTGAACCTTCCGAACCAAAATACTCTGTGGCCAAAAAAAACATACAGAACACTCCTCATCAATACGAAGTCATAGATAGTCCTGAAAATGCCAAAGCATTGGCCGAAAAGCTGGCAGATCACACCATACTCAGTTTTGATACCGAAACTACAGGCATCGACCCACACAGTGCCGACCTTGTCGGAATGGTGTTTTCTGTAAAACCCGGACATGCCTGGTATGTAAGTGTTCCTGCTGACAGAGACAAAGCCACAGCTTTTGCCCATATTTTCAAAGATGTGCTGGAGAATGAAAAAATTACCAAAATAGGTCAGAATATCAAATATGATATGACGGTGATGAAATGGTATGGGGTAGAGGTGAAAGGAATGCTTTTCGATACCATGATCGCCCATTATCTGTGTGAGCCGGATCTTAGACACAAGCTGGATTATCTCACCGAAACCTATCTGGATTACACCATGATTCCCATCGAGGACCTGATCGGCAAAAGCGGTAAAAATCAACTGACGATGCGTGACGTGCCCGTAGAAAAAGTGAAGGAATATGCCGGTGAAGATGCCGATCTGACTCTTCAGCTTTACCCTGTTTTAAAGAAAATGCTGGCCGAAAATGAACTTGAAAAGTTGTACCATGATCTTGAGGCTCCACTGATCCGGGTATTGTGCGATCTCGAATATGAAGGTGTCAGAATTGATGCGGACTTTCTCAAGGTCTATTCCGGAGAACTCGGCAAGCTGATCCTGGAAAAAGAACAGGAAATCTATCGAAATGCCGGGACACACTTCAATATTTCCTCTCCCAAACAAGTGGGGGAAGTATTGTTCGAACGGCTGAAAATTCCTTACAAATGGAAAAAAACCTCTACAGGACAGTATTCCACAGACTTTGACAAACTCACCGAACTGGCAGGCGAGCACATTGTCATAGACTCCATCCTGGAATACCGGAAATATACCAAACTCAAAAGCACCTATGTAGATGCACTGCCCACTCTGATTAATCCCCGTACCGGCAGGGTACACAGCAATTTCAATCAGGCACGTGCCGCCACAGGAAGGCTCAGTTCCGAAAATCCCAACCTCCAGAATATTCCCATCAGGGACGAAGCAGGCAGAGAGATACGAAAGGCCTTTGTACCAAGGAATGAGGATTTTATTCTTTTATCCGCCGACTATTCGCAGATTGAGCTTCGTCTGATTGCGGATATGAGTGGCGATGAGTCTATGATCGAGGCATTTGCCGGAAACAAGGATTTTCACAGGGCCACTGCTGCCAAGGTGTTTGGTGTACCTTACGATGAAGTTACTCCGGAGCAGCGCCGGAATGCAAAGACCGTAAACTTTTCCATCACTTACGGGGCCGGTGCCACCAATCTGTCCAGACAGTTGGGCATCAGCCGCAAAGAAGCCTCTGAGCTCATCGAAAACTATTACCGGGAGTTTAAAAAATTAAAAGAGTTCATGGACAAAATGGTACAGTTTGCCAGGACTCACGGTTATGTAAAAACCTTATTGGGCAGACGGCGCAATCTGAGAGATATCAACTCAAGAAACTCCCTGACAGCTTCCAATGCGGAAAGAATGGCTATCAATACACCGATACAGGGCACAGCCGCAGATATGATAAAGGTCGCCATGATCAATATCCATAATGAATTGCATAAACACAGGTTCAAATCAAAAATGATTCTTCAGGTGCACGATGAACTGGTATTCGATGTATATAAACCGGAACTGGAAAAAGTGAAGTCTATAGTTGAAGACAAAATGAAAAATGCCCTGCCTCAGCTCAGAGTACCTGTAGAGGTAGGTATGGGTGTAGGCACCAACTGGCTGGAAGCACACTGATAGCAGATTAGTAAATTTTTAATGCTTTTGTCATCGACATTCAGTTATTCCAATCGTTTTACCTCAGACTATAATCCCTTGTATGAATTTTGACAAACCTCAGGCAATACAGGATATTGCCGGCAAATACAACCTCAGAATCCTCGGCGACTCAAAGGCTTTTGCCACCGGAATCAACGAAATCCATAAAGTCAGACCCGGTGATATCACTTTTGTAGATGTCGAAAAATATTATTCCAGGTCTCTGAATTCTGCGGCCACCTATATCATCATCAACAAGGAGGTTAGCCCGCCTCCCGGAAAAACATTGCTCTTGTGTGAGAATCCTTTTGAAGTGTATAACAGCATCGTCTGGGAGCACCGGCCTTTTCATCCACTCTATGAAAAACTGGGTGAAAATGTATCAATAGGGTATGACAGCATCATAGAACATGGGGTGCATATCGGGCATAATGTCATCATCGGGGACCATTGTTACATCCAGGCAGGGGTGTACATAGGCGATTACACAGTCATCGGTGACCATTGTGAAATTCAGGCCAGAGCTATTATAGGAACAGATGCCTTTTACTATAAAAAATCTGACGGTAGATATCTCAAATGGAGATCAGGGGGAAGAGTGGTCATTGAGGATCATGTGGTGATTGGAGCCGGCTGCACCGTCAATAAAGGGGTATCCGGAGATACCATCATAGGTGAAGGTACCAAGATGGATTGCCTGATACACATTGGGCATGGTGCCGTGATCGGCAAAAACTGTCTTATAGCTGCACAGGTGGGAATAGCAGGAAAAACCATAATCGGTGACAACTGTGTCATTTACGGTCAGGCAGGCATAGCCCAAAGTCTCCATATTGGAAATAATGTTACCATTTATGCACAATCCGGTGTCGGAAAAAATCTGGAATCAGGCAAAACTTATTTTGGCAGTCCCGCAGATGAAGCAAGAGAAAAATTCAGAGAACTGGCTACATTGAGAAGCCTGAGTAAAAACGGTAACCACTCCTCAGAGTAACATTCCTCTATTTCCATTTTATATTACACCCGGCACTCGGATATTGCTTTTCAGGTGCAGGTCTTCCAGCTAAAAGTGCATTTAGTGCTTCTCTAAGGTCTTTGCCGTTGAGCGGATATTCGTTTCCCGGTCGTGAAGCATCCAGACGCCCCCTGTAATAAAGCTTGTCATTCCCGTCAAATAAATAAAAATCCGGTGTACATGCCGCATCATATGACCTGGCTACCTCCTGTGATTCATCATACAGATAAGGAAAAGGGTACCGCAGCACCTTAGCTACAATACTCATTTTATCCGGTGCATCCTCAGGATATTTTACTGCATCATTACTGGATATGGCCACAAAACCGATTCCCTTATCGCTGTATTCGTGGGCAATTTTTACCAGCTCGCTGTTGACATGGATTACATAAGGACAATGATTGCACAGGAACATGACCACTGTACCCGCCTTACCCCGTATATCAGCATACGATCGTTGAAGACCGGTCACTGTATCCGGTAAGTTGAAATCCGGTACATGGGTGCCCAGTGCCATCATTTTTGATTCAGTAAGTGCCATAGATAAAATTTGTTTGATGTTATGGGGGCAAGTCTTAAGATATCACCTGCCCCCGAATTTTTCCGGTTATTTTACAAACTCAATGCTTCTCTGAATAAATCTGGTTAATTCCTCCCCCTTAAGCATATTTTGATTCAGGAGTGCAAGATCGTGCAAATATGCGGCAAAATCTGCTTTTTTCTCCTCGCTTTTCATCTTCAGGAGTTTTTCTGCTATCAGCGGATGATTGGTATTGACCACTACGTTGTGGCTGTCAGGAAACATGTTCATATCCATACCCTGGAGCATATGCATTTCTTTCATTCTCCGCATAAATTCCGGTTTGGTAATCAATACCGGATGGTCATTGGGCGAGAGTGCTTTCAATTCAATTTTTCCTGCCCCGAGATTTTTGATGGATGATGTAAAAATATTTTTGACCTTCTCCTGCTCCGCATCACTGAGTACGGATTCTTTTTTCTATTCCTTCTGCACGAGATTGTCGGTGGTATCAGAATCCACCCTTACAAATGTGATGTCATTCCCTTTATATTCCAGATGCTGAATAAAGTGGTTGTCTATGATATTGTCCATTTCCAGTACATCATAGCCGTATGCTTTGGCAGATTCAATATAGGCGTGCTGTGCTTTAGGATCATTGGAATAGATGTGAACGATCTTATTGTACTTGTCGGTCTGATTATCTTTAATCTTCTCTTTGTACTCTTCCAGCGTAAAGTACTGACCATCAATGTTCTTAAGCAAAGCAAAAGCAGTGGCTTTTTCGTTGAATTTCTCCTCGGAGATCATGCCGTATTTTACAAAAGTGCTGATTTCTTTCCATTTATCCTCAAAAGCCTTGCGGTCAGCACTGAAAAGTGACTGGAGTTTTTCAGCTACTTTTTTGGTTATATAACTGTTGATTTTCTTTACATTGGCATCTGACTGAAGGTAGCTTCTCGATACATTCAGAGGTATATCAGGTGAGTCTATCACTCCATGTAATAACATGAGAAACTCCGGTACAATTTCCTTGACATCATCTGTCACAAACACCTGATTGGAGTACAGGTGAATCTTGTTTTTCTGTACTTCTATGCTGTTGTTGATTTTTGGAAAATATAAGATTCCTGTCAGATTGAAGGGGTAGTCTATATTAAGGTGTATCCAGAATAATGGTGCCGGGCTGAAAGGATACAATTCATTGTAAAAATTCTGGTAATCCTCATCTGTCAGGTCGGAGGGTTTCATACGCCAGATAGGATGAGGATTGTTCACAATATTGTCCACCTCTTTCTTTAGCTCCTTTTTTTCATCACCTTCTCCTTCATAGGAAGTCTCCGTCCTTGTGCCAAATTTTATTTCCACAGGAAGGAATTTACAATACTTATTGAGCAGTTCGGTAATGCGCCATTTCTCCAGAAATTCTTTGTTTTCTTCATTAATGTAGAGTATCACCTCAGTACCTCTGTCAGTTTTGTCATGCGGAGCAATAGAATACTCAGGATTGCCTTCACAGGACCAGATAACCGCCGGAGCATCTTCCTGCCAGGATTTGGTAATGACCTCTACCTTGTCGGCCACCATAAATGCAGAATAAAATCCCAGACCGAAGTGTCCGATTATGGATGCGTCATCTTTGTATTTTTCCAGAAAATCTTCAGCAGAGGAGAATGCCACCTGATTGAGATATTTATTCACCTCTTCCTCCGTCATCCCTATACCCCGGTCGATGATATGCAGCGTCTTTTTCTCCGGGTCTGTTTTGATCTCTATTTTTAAATCTCCCAACTCACCTTTGGCAACTCCTTTGGAAGCGAGGGTTTTGATTTTTGTCGTGGCATCTACCGCATTGGAAACCAGTTCTCTGAGAAAAATCTCGTGATCTGAATATAAAAACTTTTTAATAATCGGAAATATGTTTTCCGCCTGTACTGAAATATGTCCTTTTTCCATTTGAATATTCTTTTGGTTTAACGCCTTGGAGTCAAAAGCCATGCCATTGGTATTGAAAATGTCATTTTGTCAGTCCTTTTTCCTGCTGTCCACAGCTGAAATTTCGCTGTCAGTCCGGTACTCAAAAAATGGTTTATAACAAAGGTTGAATCCCGATTTTTAACTTTTTATTTTTTTATTACCCTAACGGGGTATTTTTATCATAATGAATTTTTTCCACATAATAAATATACTGGTCAGCATCATACGATCGTATTTGTAAATCAGCTGTTTATAATGACTGAATTTTTTTTATTCAAATTTTAACCCCCTGTTTATACCAGAAAAACTGTATCAAAATCATATTACACAAATTTTGTATGGTATCGTTTTTGGCATGTAGATAATGTCGGCTGTCAAAAAAATGAAAGACGAGCATTGACTTGACCGGCCGGCCAATGGTACTGAACTTATTTACAATAACCAAAACCAAACTCATATACCATGCACAACCAAAAAGACGAGACTTTATTTAAGGATTCACGGTTTTTGCTGGCACTAATGATGCTGAGCGTGCTTGGCACTTATCTCATGTCTGCAGTCAGCCAGCTGTAACTGTCCGGATTTCTTAAAAATTTCAGGGCCCGGAAGTATGTATGCTTCCGGGTTTTTTTGTCCTCACAAATATTTTATTGATTTTCCTGATTGGGTTTCCGGGATATCCTCCTTTAAGGTTTCCCGTTTTAAGTCATTCCTTCAATCCTTCAGAATATTCCCATCTTTGAAGAAATATTCTTTACATTAGCTTTTGATTTTTTCGGATAACCTTATCACTTTTATATGACTAAGAAAGTTCTGTTTTACCTTTTTATGTGGTGGAGCGGCATATTACTTTTTCTTTCATGCTCTACCAACAAAGCCGCTTTTCAGCAAAAAAAATTTGTATCGACACAAGGTGAATTAGCCTATAATATTTTTTATCCCGAAAATTATCACAAGAAAAATTCAGGCCTTTTTCCTTTGCTGATATTCCTGCATGGTGCCGGAGAACGGGGCAGCGACAACATCAGTCAGCTCAAACATGTAGCTCCGATATTGCTGGAAAAAGAAAACAGAAAGAAATATCCTGCAATATTACTTTTTCCACAATGTCCGGAAAATGATTATTGGGCGCCTGTCAAAAGATTTGAATGGTCTTTTTCTGAAAAAGCCGGTCCTACTGCACCGATGCAGCGTTTGAATGAGCTGGTGGACATCGTCCTTTCTGACCCTAAAGTTGACAAAACCCGGGTTTATATCTCCGGATTGTCTATGGGCGGGTTTGGCACTTTCGATTATCTGAGCAGAAAGCCGGGATTGTTTGCAGGAGCCGTGGCCATATGCGGGGGTGCGGATACTACCGCTGTGAAAAATTTTGTAAACATTCCTCTCTGGATATTTCATGGAGCCAAAGATCCGGTTGTGCCTGTGGCATTATCCAGAGACATTGTCCAAAAACTGAGAGAACTGGGCGGCACCCCTGAATTTACAGAATATCCCGAAGGTGGCCATGACATCTGGAACGAAGTATATCAGGATCCTCAAACCCTGCAATGGCTTTTTGCTCAAAAAAAATCTACCGATAAATGAATCCTTTGGTAAAAATTCTTTCCGGAGAAACACTGTATAAAGGCTGGTCAGAACTCACCAGATATGTGCTGCAATATACCCGAAAGGACGGTACAGCAGAACAACAAATCAGAGAAATCTACAACAGCGGCGACGGTGCAGCAGTATTATTATACAACAACTCCAAAAAAACGGTGATGCTGGTGCGGCAATTCCGCCTGCCGGCTTATCTCAATGGCCATCCTGATGGCATGCTTCTGGAGGTATGTGCGGGTATGCTGGATGAAAAAGACCCTGAAACCACCATTATCCGGGAGGTATATGAAGAAACCGGTATTAAAATTTCGCAAGTGACAAAAATATTTGAAGCTTTTGCCACTCCGGGAGCTCACATGGAGAAAATCCACTTTTTCACAGCACCCTATCAAGACCATCAAAAACATCACGATGGTGGAGGTCTGTCTGAGGAGTCAGAAGAAATCGAACTCTACGAATTGCATTATGATCAAATTGATACCCATATACGGGAAGGTAAAATCGTAGATATCAAAACCATAGCTCTGCTTCAATACGGGCTGTTGCACCGTATTTTGCATTAATTCTTACAAAAACCGATATATTATTGCATTTCAGTGTTTTCACTGATGAAGTTATATTATTTTAGCCACATCTTTGCATACTGTTGGTCCCCTGATTATTGAGATTTTTTATTTACATTAAAATCATTTAGACAATGAACCGTCTGAAATGCACATTCTTATTTTTTGTTATCACCATTTCCGCCGCATATCCGCAAGTATATACGGATTATATCGGAGCGGGGCATTATAACGGCATCACTGCCACGGCAAGTAGTCATTCCGGACTATCCTCTCCGGACAAAACGCTCAATGGATCGGGACTGGATGCCCGGCTGATGGATGCCTCAAGATTTATGGCACAGGCAACTTTCGGGGCGGATATGGAGCTGATTGAAGAGGTGGCTGAAATGGGATACGAAAACTGGATCAACCAGCAATACACACTTCCTCCGTCATACATTTTGCCCAAACTTAATGAAATCTGGAACGAAATACTGTTTGCTTCAGGCGATCCGGAATTGTTCGGACCCTGGGCTGTGCACTTCAATTATGCCTGGTGGCAGACCAATATGACCAATCAGGACCTGCTGAGACACCGTATTGCCTATGCATTAAGTCAGATACTGGTCATTTCTATCAATTCTGATCTCAGAGACTGGGGAGAGGCTCTGTCGTCATATTATGATGTACTTCTTCAGCATGCATTCGGAAACTACAAAGACCTGCTCATGGCCGTATCTCTCCATCCTTCCATGGGCTATTATCTCAGCCATCTGAATAATCCCAAAGAAGATCCTGACAATAATATAAGACCGGATGAAAATTATGCCCGTGAGATCATGCAGCTTTTCACCATCGGATTGTATATGCTCAATCAGGATGGAAGCAGGATACTTGATAATAATGGCAATCCTGTTCCCACATACACCCAGGAAGATATCCGCCAGGTAGCCAAAGTCTTCACCGGACTGGGAGGCGGTGCGCTCGAAGATTGGGTTACCTGGGCAAATGCACCTTATTTTGGTGCTAATATCTATGTGATAGACAAGACAGTACCCATGATTATGTTTCCTGCCTTCCATGACAATGGACCTAAAAACTTTATGGGTTTCAGTATTCCTGCGGGTCAGTCTGGTATGACCGATATTCAGCAGACGGTGGATTTTCTTTTCAACCACCCTAACACTCCTCCTTTTGTTGCGTATCGCCTGATTCAACGGCTCGTCAAGTCCAACCCCTCTCCGGGCTATGTCAGCAGGGTAGCAGGTGCCTTTATCAATAATGGTCAGGGGGTACGGGGCGATATGAAGGCCGTGATCAAAGCAATCCTGCTGGACCCGGAAGCAAGAAATGGCCAGTATATGGATGACGAAACCACCGGAAAAATGAGAGAACCGATGCTGCGTTACGTACATATATGCCGCTCATTACCCACAGGGTCCGACAGAAACCGCTACTGGAACAGTGCCTATGAATATCTGGACTTGACCAAACAACATGTGCTGGCTTCCCCTACAGTATTTAATTTTTATAATCCTGACCATCAGCCGGCCGGTGATATTGCAGATGCAGGACTGGTGGCTCCGGAATTTAAGCTGCATAATACGGCTACATCAGTGGGTTACATCAATGCTGCCAATGCATGGGCTATCTGGAATTATCTCATGTACAGTTGGGAAGGCTCAGAAGGTAATCCGGATGCTGCATACCTCCTGACCAACGAACTGGAAGGTATTTTCAGTCCGGTGGGCCCTCCCACTCCCAACGACCCTGTAAAAACCGAACTCCTGATCAACGAACTGGATAAAGTTCTCACTCACGGACAGCTGACTGACGAAACGCGAAATATCCTGCGCAACCGCCTCAATACCATATACTGGCCCTGGAACAACGACTGGATATGGTGGAGAGTGCGTATGGCTATTTACCTGATTATGATTTCACCGGATTACGTAATTACAAAATAGACCTTTTATGAAAAACCATATACATAGGGCAAGCAGAAGAAAGTTTTTGGGGCAGGCAAGCTGTGCAGCCGTGGGTTATACCACCCTGTATTCCACACTTTTCAATCTCAAGGCTCTCAACACACTGACCGGATTTGACTCCACTGTGGCTGCCACCGGAGATTACAAGGCGTTGGTTTGTATATTGAATTCTGGGGGTGCAGACTCGTTCAACATGCTGATACCCAGAGATGCCGCTTCACATGCCGAATATGCCACCACCCGATCCAATCTTGCTATTCCGGCAAACAACCTGATACCCATTAATCCTATTAATCCACCGCCCGGTAAATTGTATGGTCTGCATCCTTCCATGGTGCATATGGCCAATATGTTCAACACCGGCAAGTTATCATTTATCAATAATATCGGCTCTCTGATTCAGCCCATTACCAAACAACAGTACAATGACGGTTCCGTTCCCGTACCTCTGGGATTATACTCGCATGCCGATCAGATTATGCACTGGCAGACCGGTATCCCACATGCCCGGGTAGCTCAGGGGTGGGCGGGCAAAATGGCAGATATCATGATGGCTTCCAATCAGAATCAGACCATATCCATGAATATTTCCCTGTCCGGTTCCAATCTCTTTCAGACCGGAAACAATACAGTAGAATATTCTCTTGACCCCTTTGAAGGCAGCCGAGGCATCATCGGATATGAGGGAGACTGGATCATCAATGAAATGCGCACTGCAGCCATCAATGATCTGGTGAACGCTACCTATCAGAATGTTTTTAAAAAACATACACCAGAGTAATCAAAACGGCCATAGACAGCAACCATGTTGACCTCAGCACTGGCAAATGCCCCAACCTTCAATGTACCCTTTGACGATGAAAGTGAGCTTTCCATGGCACTTTGTATGATTGCCAAAACCATTGCGGCAAGAGACCAGTTGCAAATGTCGAGGCAAATCTTCTTCGTAGAATACGGTGGCTGGGATCATCATGATGAATTGCTGCAAAATCAGCAGGCCAAGCTCACTGAATTAGACAATGCCCTGTATCAGTTCAATGCGGCTTTGGAACAACTTGGCGTGTCCAATAATGTGACCACCTTCTCCCTCTCCGAATTTGCCCGGACACTGACATCTAATGGCAACGGTACGGATCACTCCTGGGGAGGCAATGTCTTCGTAATGGGTGGCGCTGTAAATGGCAGACGTTTTTTTGGTACCTATCCTTCTCTCCAATTGGACAGTCCGCTGGAGATTGGCAGCGGTACACTTATTCCAACTACCTCAGCAGATGAGTACTTCGCTGAAATTGCTCTCTGGTATGGTTTGCCGGCATCTGAATTGCTTACGCTTTTTCCCAATCTGGGATATTTCTATACTCCGGGCAGTCCAAACCCGCCTTTGGGATTTTTAAATATCTAATTGTCTTGATTATGAAATCAGTATTATTGCCATATAATTTAATTCTTTGTTTTTCAATTCTGGCTTCTTCCCTGAGTGCACAAAGTATGTGGTACGAAAACCGGCACTCTACCAATGCCCGGGATGCCTGGCTGTCCTGTGCTGCCTCTGCCAATCCCAACAGTGCCCGCGGTATGTCTCACTGGATAAGATATGACCTGGGATATGTATATACCCTGAATGCAAGCCGGATCTGGAATTATAATGTGCCCAATCAGACAGGAAATGGCATCCAGCAGGCTGCCATTGATATATCTACGGATGGTACAAACTGGATACATGTCGGTAATTTTATTTTTCCACAGGCCAATGCCTCCGGATTTTATGAGGGATTTGACGGCCCGGATTTCGCTATGTCTCAAGCCCGTTATATCCTCATTACGGCTCTCAGCAATTATGGCGGCAGTTGCTACGGACTGGCGGAGATAAAAGTCAATGTAGCCAACAGTCCGCTACCTGTATCTTTACTTGCCATGGATGTGGAATGCAAGGATGTTCCTGTCCTTCATTGGAGTACCGCCGGCGAAAGCAATAATGATTACTTTGAAATCCAGTATTCTGAAAATACCGTTGAATGGAAACCTTACCAGAGAGTCAAGGGAGCCGGGAACACCCAAAAACGCACCAACTATTCCCAAAATTTAGACATCCCCCGAACATCGCTTACCTATGTCCGTTTGATGCAGGTAGATTTGGATGGCAGAGAACATATCCTGCCGATGATCAAAATGGATTGTCATAGCCGGGCCTCATCCCTTCAGATATATCCCAATCCTGCCGTAGATCGAATACAGATACAATCCAATGAAGTCCAGATTAATTCATACCGCATCCTGACTTCTGATGGAAGAGTGGTAAAATCAGGTATCATGTCGGAGAGAAGCAGCATTTCACTTGCCGATCTCAGGCCGGGTAATTATTTCATTGGTCTGGAAACCGGAGAGGGTATGATTTACAGAGAATTTGTGAAGATGTGAGGATTTATTCATTTGGTTTTGATTTTGGTGGTATCTGTGCCGCTCCTATGGAGCTGTGTTGTTTGTTGCTTTTTCTTTTTGCTATTATCATTTCGCTCCTATGGAGCTCTTTTCCTGACTTTACTATTACCTTATTTTCAATCCTCTCTTAATTTTATCAGCCCCGGATGGGCGGTATGTTTATAAACTGTCGTCCTTTTTGCTCAATAAGCTCCGTAGGAGTGATATCTTATTCCCGCATTATTCCAGATTCTCTTTCTTTTTTTTATTCGCCTTTTGCGTCGGTCCTACGGAGCTTGTATTGACTGCTTACCGGTTTTCTATAAAGCTTTCGCTCCTATGGAGCTCTCTTTTCTGTTATCAGCCCCGGTGGGGCGATATGTTTATAAACTATAGTCCTTCAGGCACGATAAGCTCCGTAGGAGCGATACTTTACTGACGTTATTGGTGCAATATTTTTGTAAATAACTTATTTTAGATTTCTATTGCAATTCTTGGAAATTTTAATTCTAATACGAAATTAGGATTATTACAACTATTCCGATCTTTGAATGTATATTCATAAACATAAGCTATGCCGAATACGTACACCCAATTATATGTTCATGTGGTTTTTGCCGTCCGAAACCGTGCAAATTTCATTTCAAAATCATGGAAAGAAAATTTATATAAATACATTACCGGAATTGTATCAAATAAAAACCAAAAGCTACTTGCCATAAATGGGATGCCTGACCACCTGCATCTGCTTATTGGATTAAAGCCAGATTGCAACCTTTCTGATCTGGTAAGAGATATAAAAGCCAATTCATCAAAATGGATTAATGAAAATAAATATATAGTAGGTAAATTCGAATGGCAAAATGGTTTTGGGGCATTTACAGTAGGTCAATCGCAGGTTGATAGAGTTATAAAATATATATTGAATCAGGAACAGCACCATAAGATAAAATCTTTTAAAGATGAATACATAGAATTTCTGAATGCGTATAAAATTGAATTTAAAACTGAATTTCTTTTTGAAGATTATGGTATATCTCCCATGGATCTAAATAGTATGGATGAATCTTAATGTTATTTTATTTCGCTCCATTTAAGTTTATTTAATGTTCTTTTTTAAGGTGAATTTTTATTTCTTTCTTTTTCATTACGTTTCTGGAAGTGCGGTATCTTAGCCCCGCATGATTCCAGAATTTCTTTTCTCTTTTCTTTTGGCACCTTTAGTGCCGCTCTGATGGAGTTCTGTTAATCGCTTATTATTATTTGTAATTATCATTTCGCTCCTATGGAGCTCTTTTCCTGACTTGACTATTACCTTATTTTCAATCCTCTCTTGATTTTATCAGCCCCGGTGGGGCGATATGTATATAAGTTGTCGTTCTTCTGACGCCCTTTGCTCCGTAGGAGTGGTATTTTTCTTTAATTTTACAGACATACATAGGTTTATTGATATTATCCTAACCTGAAGTTATTTGTCTGAAACTTTTCACTGCCTGTACAACAACAACTTTTCTCCATTTGAGGCAGTAATCAGCATTTTGCCGTTTTCTATGTAGTATTTTCCAAGTTCGACTTGCTGGGTGACGCCGTCCTGGGTGATGCTCAGGAACAGTTTGTTACCTTCTGTGTACCAGAAAACTCCGGGTAACGTATTGACACCTTGCCCGGTACTGCTCCCACTGTAATTGCTGCCACTGATAGTTGAAGATGAAGCTCCCTCTGCCATACTGCCATCAGCATTAAATATCATGGTCTCCCGTGTGCTCAAAGATCCGTAGCTGTCATTAAAGCCGTATCCCGAGCTGTAATTACTTTCTTTGACCCAGGCTCCGGTCACTTTGCTGTCCCGTGATTTGCCTGCCACCGGATTTTTAATTGATTTTTCTGATGCGGGGGCATTGTCATTGGTTTTTACATCAATATCTGTCTTTTTGAATACCACATCCATACTTTGTTTGATTCCGATTACATCCATAGTCATGACCATTTTCAATTCATCGTCCTGAAGCCTGCCTTCCAGCTCCAGAATTAAACCCCACATTTTCTCCTTAGCTCTGCCTTTCAGCCTGTTTCCTGAATAACCGGCCTGTACGCTGTAGGTACTTTCCGAATCATTCATTATACCTTTCAGCTTGCCTCCACCATCAGGTTCCAGATTCAGGCTTACTTTTTCCCCATTGATTATCCCAGTATATGCCCCGGCAAAATTCTGGGCCTGCAAAATATGGGTCATAAAGAAACTCAGGGTTAATAACATTAAGTTTTTCATTATTTGGTGTTTTCGTTTGATCTAAAGAATATTTGTATTTGAACATCCGGTATTTCTGAACTCTGACGGAATTTTTATTGCTCAAATATATCAAAGTTTGATCTTATTGCTTCATTAAGTTTTTCAAATATGCTTTAATACTTCTTTTTAAGTTCCTGCTAATATCTCGTTAGGTTACATCCGGATTTCTTTTTGAATATTTCATCCCCTGCTATACAGGAAATATTGCCCCGATTTCAGACCTTTATCCTGCTAAAAGTACTTGTATGAGAATAGCCATAATAGGCGCTGGATGTTCAGGTATCACCGCCGTTAAAAATCTCGTAGAACAGGGGTTTACAGAGGTAGTTTGTTATGAACAATCCGGCAGAATAGGCGGCAATTGGGTATATAATGCGGATACCGGTCATTCCAGCGTAATGGAAAATACCTTCATGATCAGCTCAAAGAAGATGTCAGAATTTCTGGATTTTCCGATGCCTGACGATTATCCGGACTATCCTTCTCATAAGCTGGTATTGCAGTATTTTGAATCTTATTGCACTCATTTCGGCATTTATCCTTATATCCGCTTTCACAGCAAGGTGGATAAGGCAATACTGAATCCGGAAGGAAAATGGGCTGTTTATTCCAACAGCAGTGAAGTGCCGGAAATTTTTGATTATCTGCTCGTGGCCAACGGCCATCATTCGGTTCCCAGACATTATAAAATACCCGGACATTTTTCAGGAGAATACATGCATTCGCATGATTTTAAGAATAATAAAGGTTTTGAAAATAAACGGGTGCTCGTGATTGGCGGGGGTAATTCTGCCTGTGATGTTGCTGTGGAATGCAGTCGTGTGGCAGCAAAGACTGTTATCAGTATGCGCAGGCCCCATTATATTGTACCTAAATTTTTCATGGGCAAACCCACCGATACTTTTAATGATACCATGCGTTATCTGCCGGATGTCGTAGCAGAAAAACTGAGAAAACTGAGTCTGAAGATACAGGTAGGTAATTATGAAGATTATGGTTTGAAAAATCCTGACTTCCCGGTCACTTATGACCATCCGACGGTCAATAGTGAGCTGCTTTATTTATTGCGTCACGGCAGGGTAAAAGCCGCAGTCGGTATCAGGGAAGCTGAGGGTAAAACTGTGGTTTTTGAAGATGGCACGGCCGACGAATTTGATGTGATTGTCGCCGCTACCGGATATAAAATCGCCACTCCTTTTTTTGACCCTGATTTTCTGGATTATTCAGAAGCCGAATCCATTGAACTTTATCTTCGTATGTTTCACCCGGATTATCCTTCGCTGATATTTATCGGCCTGGTTCAACCTCAGGGTGCCATCTGGCCATTATCAGATATTCAATCGAGACTGGCTGCCAAATACATTAAAGGCGAATGGAAACTCCCTGAAAACCTGAGAAGTCTGGCCAAAAAAGAGGCGGAGGACATCCGGCGGAGTTTCCTGCCGGAAAAACGCCATACCATCGAAGTCCATTATATTCTCTACCTGGAAAAGCTGGCTAAACTGGCTGGCTACAGGCTGAAGTGAAAGAAATAATCCGAAACTCCTTATACAGGTTTTACTCATAAAGTACTGACTTCAGATAGAAATTTCCCGGATCTATAATGGGAAGGCTGTCTGAATAAATACGGGTTGCATCGTCGCTGATTTCTGTCCGCATAATACCCCCGGAAGTCTGGATTTCCACCGGTAATGATTCGAAATAATTGAGAAATTTGACATCATATTCTCCCGGCCTTACTGCCTTTACTCTGAAGCGGAGTTTATCGGTACTCTTGAGAAAAAAATCAAAATACGGTTGTAATTGCATTCCTGCTCCCGCAGAAAAAAACCGCTCCACATCAGAGGTGCTTACCGTGTTCTGATAAGTATGTTTCTTGTCTGAGATGAAATCTTTCAAAATGCGGAAAAATAAACTGTCCCCTATTATGAAACTGAGCGAGCGCATAAAAAAAGCCCCTTTCCCATAAATATCAGGATGATAAGCCTTGCCGGAATCCACCACGGAGTCTTGAACGATGGGATATTTATTTAAGAACTGATAACTTGCATTGATGGCCTGCTGATGGAATGAAGCTTTTCCTTCCTTCTCCAGATAATACAGCCAGTCCCCGAAATTGCAGATGCCCTCCTGTATCCAGAAGTGTGCCCAATCCCTGTTGCTTACCTTATTGCCCCACCACTCGTGCCCCAGCTCATGATGCATCAACCAGTCAAAATCCTCTCCGCCTACCTGCGAATATCTGTATCTGTTGCCATATGCATTCATGGTCTGGTGTTCCATACCGAGATGCGGGGTTTCGGCAATTCCGATTTTTTCTTTAACAAACGGGTATTCACCAAAATATTTTTCCAGTACTCTCAGGCTTTTTTCAAGAATATCGAGATGTTTCTGTGCTCTGGGTTTGTTTTCACGTAAAACATAAAAGACCATGGGCACTTTATTTCCATCTATTGTGGTATACTCCCTCTGTACTACCTCGTAGTCACCGATATTGAAGACAAGGCTGTAGTTGTGGATGGGATAGAAGGCTTTCCACACAAAGGCTTGTTTTTTATCTTTTTTATATTCTTTGACCAACAGTCCGGGTCCTGCCACTTTAAGACCCTGTGGTACCAGGACTTCCATTTCAGCACCCTGATCCGGTTTGTCAGAGGGATGATCTTTGCAGGGGTATAAGGTTTTGGCTCCTTCGTTCTGGCAGGTAAATGCCACCCAGTCTTTGCCATTGTCATCTTTTTCCCATTGAATGCCTCCCACCCAGGGTGGATTGGTAGCAAGGGGAGGTACACCGCTGTATTCGATTTTTATGGTCTGTGTGCCTGTAGGAATATTAGCAGGTGTGGTTATAGAAATATTGTGATTTTCATGGGTAAATGTCTGTTTTTTGTTGTTCATCCATACTTCCGTGACTTTATAGGATTGCAAAAGATCAAAGCTTATGTTTTTGGAAGGCACAAGCATATTCAGCTTTATTTCTGTAATTCCCCTGATAATTCTTTTTTCAATATCCACATCGAGCAATATCCTGTAGTGTAACACATCGTACACGGATTGAGTGGGTTTCAATGGTCCTCCGGATACTATTCTCTGTGCCGGGAGCGCACTCATTATCAGCACATAAAATGACAGCATGAGGACTGCTCTTAAAAATCGCAATGAAATAGATATTTTTATGATTTCCGGTGTCATTGAAAAGTATTTTATGCTATTGTTGAGAATAATAGTCTGGACAATAATGTTTGAAATAAACGACCTGATACAAGGTCTCGATACATTAACGAGTGAATTATTGCTATGAGTAAGTTTTTTAGATTGATTATTAAAAGTAAGGGTCCGGTTGTTTTAAATTTAAAATCGAGGGTTACTAACATGATTCTTTCTACCTTTTATCGGCAATGTAATTTCAGATACACTTATTTATGCTTTCGCTGCTGTTTCTCTCAGGGCATGAACCAATTTGTCCAGATCTTTCAATCGGGTATATACATGGGGTGTAATCCGTACGCACCTTATATTTTCCCAGACTATTGCCACAGAATGAATTTTATATTTATGAAACAGTTCATTCTCCAGAGCTTCCGGCGTCATGCCATCAATACTCACCCCACATATGGCACATGAATAGGCATCCTTGAGAGAGGTATGTATTTTTACTTTTGGTATTTCCTTTGCCTGACCGGCCCAGTAATTTTTCAGATAGCGGATTCTGGCTTCCTTTCTTTGGCTGCCGATGGCCTGATGAAAATTGACTGCCTCACCGATACCCTGCTCAATGGGAAAACTTCGGGTACCCAGAGTCTCAAACTTCCGGATATCGCCACTGCGTGGATTGTCATTGCATACCAGAGGCCATATCTCTTCGATTTTTTCCCTCCTGATCCAAAGCATACCGCTGCCGATGGGTGCAGACAGAAATTTGTGCAGTGAAGCCCCGAAATAATCACATCCCAGATCAGGAATTCTGAAATCCAGCAATCCGAAGCTGTGTGCTCCGTCAACTATGGTTTTCAGTCCGTATTTTTTTGCCATTGCACATATTTTTCTGACCAAGCAGTATCTGTCCCATCCAATTAATCACATGAGTGATATGCAAAACTTTTGTTTTTGGAGTGATTGCCCGCTCAAATGCATTGACAATGGTATCATCATCTTCTACCGGCAGGTCCAAAGATATCTGGGTGTATTTAATACCTTCCCGCTGTTGTCTTTGTTTCCAGGCGTTGATCATATTGGGATAATCCTGTCTGGTTCCGATTACTTCGTCCCCTGACTTAAGGTCAATTCCGAAAATCACAGTATTGAGTGCTTCCGTAGAGTTTCTGTTGACTGCAATTTCCTCCGGATCACACCCCGCAAGATCGGCCAGCTTCTGCCTCAGAGGCTCTCTTCCCTGATCGAGAATGCGCCACATAAAATAGGAAGGTCCTTCATTGGAAAGTTTATTAAATCGCTCCACAGCTTCCTGTACTATGCGGGGGCTTGGACTTACACCGCCATTGTTGAGATTAATGATAGACGGATTTACCGTGTAGGCCTGCTGAATGACACTCCAGTAATCCTCATCTGAGACTATATCCTCAGGCGGCATGTGAGCTGTTTGCTTCCTCAAAACCTCCAACTCTGCTGCATGCCATTCGCTGAAGAGACTGTGGCTCGAAAAAGCTCCTGCCCACAAGGTAGATTGTTTTAAAAAATTGTCTTCGCGGGTTCATTTATCATATAGAAGTTGCTGTCATTCTAAAATTTATTCAGGAATGCTCTGTTCTAGAATTTTTTCAAGATTGATGAAAAATTGTTCTATATCCGTGTGGATTTCTGAATATTTCATATTACTGGCTAAAGTTGTTCTGTCAGGTTTCACACTTGATCCCGACAACAACCTAATTTTTTCAAACAAGGATTCTTTACTCTCAAACAAAAGCTTTTTACCATCTACCACCTTAAAAATTTCTGCTTTATTTTCCTTCCAGGTAGTTCCTTTAGGTAATGTCAGATTCTGTCCTTGATAAAAATCTTCAATTAGAGTTTTATAGTTTTGTATAAACAAACTATTTTCATTCTCTCCCATCAAATTTGCAATTGCCCTAACCCAGACATCAGGAACCAACAGATAATTGTCAATGTTCTTGCGTTTCCATTCATTAAGATTAATATTGTCTTCATCTGGATTTATAGCCACTTCATCACTATCATAATCTAGAAGTATGGCTCTCTTAATATTGGGTACCATTTGTTTTAACGCATTAAAATGTCTATCGGCTTTTTCTTTCATCTCTCTTTTTGTAGACCCGCCCAGCAGGTAAGGATAAAACTTTTCATATACTTCTGTTTTATTCAGGATTTTAGCCCAGACGGATAACAATCGTTCGTCATCTTCTCCTTCTAAATAAAGTATAAAAGGACTGTTTTGCGTTCTGACAACATCAATATTGTCAATTTCACTAAGAGCATGTATTATTTCAAAATTTGAATTTACCCTTTTTGGTGTACCCGACAAAATTGAAACTATAGACTCTAGCTCAACACTTTTTATGAATTCTTCAGAGTGTGTGGCAATGATATATTGTTTATCACTTTTTAGTTTAAAATAATTTACAATTTGCCTTTGTAGGTTCACATGAAGATGTGCATCCGGCTCATCAAATAATATAGTGGTGACCTCAGGATATCCATAAACAAATGCGAGAAGTGTTAAAATCTGATGAAATCCGCTACCTGCCGATATTATATCAAACTTCTTTTTGTTAACCTTGTATTCTACCTTGATTTCAGTGCTCTGACCTTTTACATAATTAGGTGAAGATAATTCCACTCCAAACCAATCTTTTATTTTTTTTACTATCTCAAGCCAGTTATTATTTTCTTCCTTTGAATCTTCTGTTCTGTCTATTACTCTGTAAAGCAGATTTCTCAAAACTGAGCCTGGTTGCGCTTTCCCAATTTGTTGCTTTACATTTCCATCGTCCATCCACATTTCATGAGGTTCTAGCCCTGAAAACGGTGGAACATACACTATCCCAGGAAAATTAGTTAATCTGATTTTCTCTGAAAATGCATTCCATCCATCTTTGGGTATAGCAAAAATAGCCTGTGGTGACTGATATCTCAGAAGTACACAAAAATTAGATTCCTGATTATTATCTGTTTTCCAATAAAGATCAATTTCTATATAAACATAATTTTTTCCAGTCTGTGACAATCGATCGGTCCATAATAAATTGAATTCAGGTAACGGAAGTGCTGTAAAATTTGGCAAGACCACCTGAATACCTTTACTGCCTCTTCGATTAGAAATCAAAAACTGATCTACACAAAACTGCCATATGGCCATTGCCTGCAATGCTGTACTTTTGCCGCTGTTATTTGAACCCACAATCAAATCAAAATTTCTGAATTCAAATATTTCCTCCTTTATTCTTTTAAAGTTTTTAAGGCGTAATTTGTACCATTTTTATTTATTAAAATGTATAAACTTTAATTCACTTTCCTATACAAAATCTCGAAAATATACTCTCCAGCAGGTCGTCTGTCACTATCTCTCCGGTGATACTGCCCAGATGATGCAACGCCTCTCTGATATCCATGGCAAGAAGGTCTGTCGGAATACCGGTCTTCATATTTTCTTCCAGTTTACGGAGTGCCTTATCTGTTTCCCTCAAGGCTTCATAGTGCCTCACGTTGGTGATGATGGTACTTTCCTCTTTGTGGTTTTCCTGAATATATCTTTTCAGAAAATCGAACAAGGGATTCAGGCTGCTATAATCCTTGGCCGAAATAGCAAATACCGGATACTGACTGATTTTGCTGATTGCCTCCACGGTCTGCTTTTCCTGTTCACGGGATACAGCATCTGATTTATTGAGCAGTAGAATACATTTTTGTGTTTTGGAAAGATTAAAATGATGGAGCCAGACTTCCGTATCCTGTACCTCAGATTGGATATCCATCAGTAGAATGATAATATCTGCCTCTGCCATTTTCTGGAGCGATCTTTCAATGCCGAGACCTTCGAGCAGATCTTCAGTTTGACGGATACCGGCCGTATCTATAAATCTGAATTGAATGCCTTCTATGGTCAGGCTGTCTTCGATAAAATCGCGGGTGGTACCGGCAATATCACTCACCAGTGCTTTTTCTTCCCGTAGAATAGTGTTGAGCAAAGTGGATTTTCCGGCATTGGGCGGCCCGGCAATAGTGACCGGAATACCGCTGCGGATGCTGTTGCCCCAATGAAAAGACTCTGCCAGTGGACGGATGGTGTCCCTCAGGGTATGTGTCAGTTGTTTCAGCTGTTGCCTGTTGGCAAATTCTACATCCTCTTCGGAAAAATCAAGTTCCAGCTCCATCAAAGCGGCAAAATCTATCAGCTGTTGCCTCAGGTTTTTCAGCATACCGGAAAAATGACCTTTAAGCTGATGCAGTGCTATTTTGGCTGATTCGCCGGAGGATGCCTGTATGAGGTCGGCTACTGCCTCCGCCTGTGACAGGTCCAGCCTCCCGTGCATAAATGCCCTCATGGTAAATTCTCCGGGTTGCGCCACCCTGGCTCCCCGGTGCACGGCTTCATTCAAAATGGATTGTACCAGGGCAGGCGATCCGTGACAGGAAATCTCTGTACTGTCTTCGGTAGTAAAACTGCGGGGAGCTCTGAAAACCGTTACCATTACTTCATCTATTTCCTCTCCGTGCCGGTCTGTTATCCATCCGTAATGCACGGTGTGTGAAGGGACTTTGGAAAGGTCGGCACCTTTAAATATTTCATTGGTGATTTTTATAGAATCCGGACCGGACAGCCTTATTACCGCAATGGCACTGTAGCCCTGCGGTGTAGCAGGTGCTATAATGGTGTCCGTACTCAGTAAATGCATAATTGGGCAATATTGAAATTACAAAGATAAATAAATCCTTATTTGGCTTTTCGTCTGTTACCGTTCTAATCTTCAAAGCATACATTTGTTAGCTGTATCATTGAAAGTAAACAGCAGGAGACAGAATTCTTTGCTGAATTTAAACTTAATGGATTGCTGCTTGTCATTTCACCACATAGAAATAATTCGTATTTATCTTTTGGGGCAAAGGCTCAGATCAGGATTTTTGTCTTAATCTGAGCACAATCATAAATAGTAGTATTCTTTGTTTATAAACTGTATTTTTATCATAAAATTTCAAACATGAGAGTTGCAATTAATCTTCTTTTTACCGGTTTATTCCTTTGTATGCTTACCCCCGCTAATGCTCAATTCTGGAAAAAGAAAAAACCGGCACCGGCTCCCCCACCTACCCCTGCTGCTCCTGCAGAAAAGAAAAACGATTCCAAAATAAAACCCTATAAAGACATTATCACCAAAGATGCCGTCACCTCCAGGGGTATGATCACCACGCATAAGGTAAAAGACAAAAATTACTTCGAACTGAGCAACCGCATTCTGAACAGAGAAATACTGATTACCAGTCGTATATCCGGATTTGTCAAAAACCTCAATTTCGGTGGTGCCGGAGTGGAATCAAGACCCCAACAGGTCATCCGTTGGCAAAAAAAGGATGATAAAATTCTGCTTCGCTCCGTCTCATACAACAGCATCGCAAATTTTGATGACCCCATTTACGAATCCGTTCGCAATAACAATTTCGAACCCGTAATAATGGTCTTTGATATTGTGGCCTATAATCAGGATACTTCTGCCTATGTCATTGATATTGAACCACTTTTCAATACTGATGTGGATATGATCGGTGCCCTGGACAAAAATCAGAAAAAGAATTTTGAAATCAAAGGTATAGACAGTAAGCGCAGTTTTATTCAGGAAATGCGGTCTTTTCCGGAAAATATTATAGTCCGCCACGTATTGACCTACACTGGTTCCAATCTCCCTGACAATCAATTGACGGGTACATTATCTGTTGAGATGACTCAGAATATGGCTGTCCTGCCCGAAAAACCCATGATGCCCAGACTGTATGATGCCCGGGTCAGTTATTTTTCCATACAGCAGACCGATTACTCCTCAGATGACCAGAAAGCATCCAATCGTCGGTTGATTACCCGATGGAGACTGGAACCCAAGCCTGAAGATATGGATAAATATTTTCGGGGTGAGCTCGTTGAGCCGGTCAAACCGATTATTTATTACATTGATCCTGCCACTCCCGAAAAATGGCGTCCCTATCTCATGCAGGGAGTCAATGACTGGAAGGTGGCTTTTGAAAAAGCAGGATTTAAAAATGCCATCATGGCCAAACTCCCTCCTTCCAAAGAGGAAGATCCCGATTGGTCGCCGGAAGACGTACGTTATTCTGTAATCAGGTATGTAAGCACTGATATTCAGAACGCTATGGGTCCGCATGTACACGATCCCCGCACAGGTGAAATTCTCGAAGCGGATATCATATGGTATCACAATGTGATGAACCTCCTTCGCACCTGGTTTTTTACACAGACCGCCGCCATTAATCCTGAGGCCAGGTCACCAAAATTCAGGGATGAAATCATGGGAAGGCTTATCCGGTTTGTCTCTGCCCATGAAGTAGGTCATACGCTTGGATTGCCGCACAATATGGGATCCAGCGCTGCTTATCCGGTAGA
>JADJWN010000013.1 GCA_016716335.1 Saprospiraceae bacterium
ATGAGCGAAAAAGTTCATGGGTTCCATCGGATTGTGTGCCAGGAATGGAGCAGTGTATGTCCTGTCGAGAACATAAGCGGCCTTTTTGAACACCGCTTCCGGATTACCATCTTTTCTCACGACTTTATTTAGGGTGGTTGAGGCCTTTTCCATTTTTTGTCGGTGATTATCACTATTTTCCAATCCTGCGGGGGTAATCACATCTATATTACCGGCGAAAAAAGCTCTGCTGGTTTTGGAGGGACTTATTTCTTCCCACTCAGCTTTGACCTTTTTTTTGGCATTCATCACCTCCCAGGTAGTTTGGCCGGCTATTACGATCAGGTCGTTGAATGCACTGACATCCGACCATATTCTGTCTTCCTCATTAAGATAAGTATTGATGGAAAAAACGTCAATAATCCCGGGCATTGATTTTGCCTCCTCTGCATCAAAGGATTTGAGCTTTAGCCCGAATGCAGGTGGATGAATGATCATAGCTGTCACCATTCCCTCCCGCTTGTAATCGAGGCCGAAGAGGGGTTTGCCGGTCACTATGGCAGGACCATCCACGTTTTTTCTTGAACTGCCTATAATTTTAAAATCCTTGACTTCCTTCAGGGTCACTTCGGCAGGTACCTCCAACTGTGCTGCCCGGGATGCCACCTCTCCATAGCTTATGGTACGGCCGGATGCTTTATGTGTGATTATACCTTCAGATGTGCTTAATTCTTCTATGGGCACTGACCAGCCATCTGCGGCTGCCTGCATCAGCATTTTTCTGGCTGTCGCTCCGGCCATCCTTAGAGAATCCCAGCCTTGTCGGATCGCCTGACTTCCTCCTGCCAACTGTCTTTTGAACAGCCGGGTGTCCAGCGGTGCCTGCTCCACTATGACATTTTTCCAGTCTATATCCAGCTCTTCTGCCACAATCATAGGCATGGATGTTTTGACATTCTGCCCGATTTCAGGATTTGGAGACATTATAGTCACTACCCCGTTTTCTCCGATTTTGATGAATCCGTTGATCTGAAACCATTCTTCCGGCAGCGTCAAAGTATTTTTGACACCGGGTTTGCAGGAAGCTAACCAACTGAATCCCAAGAGCATGCCTCCACCTGCCAGGGCACTGCTTTTCATAAATGAGCGACGGCCAATTCCTGTTTTTACTACTGTCATGATAAGAGGAAATTTAAAGCTTTTATCAGATAAAAAATTACATTTTTTCTGCAGCGGACTTAATAGCTGCCCTGATTCTCACATAGGTGCCACAACGACAAAGATTGCCCTGCATAGCTTCATCTATTTCAGCATCTGTTGGTTTTTTGTTCTTGTTAAGCAGGGATACCGCTGACATAATCTGCCCTGCCTGACAATATCCGCATTGCGGTACGTCGTGCTCTATCCAGGCTTGCTGCACCGGATGATCTCCACTTTCTGACAATCCTTCGATTGTGGTGATTTTTTTGCCTTCGAGCTGTCCGACGGGTAGTACACAGGATCGGGTAGCTACCCCATTGATATGCACGGTACAAGCACCGCAGGCAGCTACACCGCAGCCGTACTTCGTACCCACAAGGTCCAGGTGGTCTCTGAGCACCCATAATAACGGAGTGGTCTCATCCAGATCCAGCCGGTGTTTCTTGCCATTTACATTCAAATTGATGATTGCCATTGATATCGATTTTTAACAAAATAAAATTTCATTTAAAGCTGGAAATACATACAAAGATAGAAATTTGACGACATTGATAAGCAATAATTAACAAGATTGCTGCGAAAATACCGTGACTACCCAAATGGATCAATCTCTCAATCAAACAGAGGCCTGATACTGCTGCCAATCTTCCGGGGTATCAATATCTATAATTCCTTCCGGGAATGAAATCAAATCCAGATCTGACCTGTTTTCAAGCAGGATTTTTTTTGCCCCTTCCTTACCTTCGAATTTGGTAAATAAGCTGAATTTTGACTTATGAACAAGTACCGGTGGACCTATGGTATGTCCGTAATCGGAGGCTATAAGAGGTTTTTTGCCTTCAAGATGCTTTTGCAATAAAAGATTTAATATACAGCTATCCACCAGGGGTTGGTCGCAAAGCAGGATTGTAAGAATATCTACCTCCGGCCATCTAAGGATTGCCTGCGTTATGCCCAACGAAAGCGAACTGCCCATTCCCTTTTTCCAGTCCGGATTCACCACGGATTCTACGGGTAAATGAACCAAAGCCTCTTTGACCTCTGATGCATACGCTCCGAGGACCACCAAAACTCCGGAACCGTTGAAATTCAGAGCTATCCTGCAAATCCTGCTTAACAATGTTTCTCCATTAACCGGGAGCAGTTGTTTGGGTGTACCCAATCGTTCAGACTGCCCTGCCGCCAGTACTATCACAGCCGTGTTGAAACGGGACTGATTTTCCATTTGCTTTAACGGCCGATTATGTAAAATATTACTCTGCCTCGCCTTCAGCTGCGACAATCAGATCATTGATTTTTTCAACTTCCTTGTCAATGTAATATAAACTCTGTCCTCCTTCACCAATGACTTTTATCCTGTCCAGAATAGTACGGATTGCTGCTTCTTCTTCCCTTTGTTCTTCTACGTACCACTGCATAAAATTCAGGGTATTGTAATCTCTGAGTTCGTCGCTCATTTTCACAATATTGTGTATAGCGGCGGTAACTTTTCGTTCCTGTTCAAATACTTTGTTAAAGGCTTCCTGAATCGAATTGTACTTTACAGGAGGCTGCTCAATAGCCGGTGTCACAGGCAATACTCCCGATTCGCTCATGTATTCATAAATTTTGAGCATATGCATACGCTCCTCATCGGATTGTCTCAAAAAGAATTTTTTACACCCTTCCAAAGCCTGATCATCACACCAGTATGCAAGTGCAAGATAGAACGAAGATGCAAATGATTCATAGGCTATCTGGTCGTTTAGCGCCTGAACAATTTTTTCATTCAAATCAATCATACCAATTTTATTTTATTCGATAGCTAAAATGTGAACAAGCCTGATTTTGTTTGCATATGATCAAAATTACCCTGCTTTTCACAAAATTTAGAATTAGTCTTGATACAGATATATTTTGGTGGATTTTTCAATTCTGCCATACAAATAAATTTTACCACCTAATCAACGGAACTCTCAAATACAGATATATTCGCCATAAATATCAGGCGAATGGATATCAATGAAATTTTAATGCACCTGGGTGAAGACAGAGAGGAATACTTTAATGCCATAGCACCTCCGGTAATTCAATCTTCCAATTTTGTTTTTCCTGATGTAGCTGCAATGCGGGCTGCTTTAGCTGAAGAAGCGGTGCATCACATATACACCAGGGGTAATAACCCTACCGTTGAAATACTCAGAAAAAAAATAGCTGCCCTCGAAAATACGGAGGATGCATTGATTACTCCCAGCGGTTCTGCGGCAATTGCCATAGCATTGATATCTCAGCTGAAAGCCGGAGATCATCTGATCTGCGTACAAAAACCCTATAGCTGGACAGCAAAACTGATTAATAATATCCTTCACCGATTTGGCGTAAGCTCCGATTTTGTGGATGGCAGAGATATATGCAATATAATGAATGCAATAAAGCCAAATACCCGGGTTCTTTACCTTGAAAGTCCCAATTCCATCACCTTTGAATTGCAGGATCTGGAAGCATGCGCTTCTGTGGCAGTCAAATATGGGATAACCACCATCATTGACAATAGCCACTGTTCACCATTATTCCAAAGGCCGGCAGACTTTGGCATTGATATTATCCTGCATTCTGCCACTAAATATATCAATGGTCACAGTGATGTGGTGGCCGGAGTGATATGCAGTGACAGAAAAAGAATAGCCACAATGTTTGACATGGAATGGATGACTCTCGGCACCGCCGTATCGCCTCACGATGCTGCACTCATGCTGCGGGGGCTACGTACTCTTCACATACGCCTCCAAAGAAGTAATGACACGGCATTTCAGGTAACCGGGTATCTTCACAATCACCCCAAAGTGGCACAATTGCTTTTCCCTTTGCATCCTTCATTCCCGCAATATGACCTTGCGGTACGGCAAATGAAAGGTTGTGGGGGGCTGATCACCATTCAACTGAAAGCTGAAAACAAGTCGCAGGCAGAGCGATTTGTAAATCAATTGAAATGCTTTCTGATAGCTGTGTCATGGGGAGGATACGAATCTCTCGTATTACCTTCAGTAGTATTCCATGATATACCGGGTAAGCCGGACTCTCCATTGCATTGGACATGGGTAAGATTGTATGTAGGCCTGGAAGATGCCGCTTACCTGATCGCTGATCTGGAACAGGCCTTCGATTCCATGTAGGATTTTATCAAGGTGAATAAACATAAAAAGCCCGTACATACAGGTATGTACAGGCAATTTTTGAGATTGAGTTGAGTTTTATCTTACTGGATAGGCTGAATGGTATTGGCGGTTCCTGCACTACCTGATACAAGAATCGCAGTAATAATACATAAGAGGAATAAACTGGCAGCCAAACCCCAGGTTACTTTTTCCACAAAGTCAGCAGACCTTGCAGCACCAAACATCTGGTTGGCAGCTGATCCTCCGAAATTGGAGTCCACTCCTCCCCCTTTTGGATTTTGAATCAATACCACAGCCATTAAAAGTACACAGTTTATCGCTATCAAGATGGTCAGTGCTGTTGTCATTCTACGTTATTTTTTAACAATTCTTCAATTTTGGCCGCAAAGTAAACACTTTTTTCCGGAAATTTCAACATTAATTGGTTATACATTTTTACCGCTTCTGATATATGGCCCTGAGATGCCAGTATCTGTGCCAGTGGCTCTGAAATTATCTGATCTGATTTTTGTACCGATTTTTTTACCGATTCGATGACCTCGGCATGCTTTTCCTTCTTGCGTTTTTTCTCTCCGGGCATATTTTTGCCTGAAATGCTGAGCAACCACTGTCCGTACTCTGATAACCCGGACAATTCTTTCATCCTGAATTTTTCAGATTTCATTTTCTTCGATTTCTTTTTCTTCTTCGAAGCACTTTTTTTGTTGCTGTCAGACTCTCCGGAAATATGGTGCTCCATCATATCCATATCACGCTCAGGTACTATAGTTGGGGTGTCATCCGGTATCAGCTCCATGGATTTATCGGTCAAAGCGGACATTTCCGGTTCATTTAAAGTAAAGCTATTCGGATTGGTTACCACATCGAAGGTATCTGTATCTTCTTCTTTTTCTGAAACGTCCTGGTAGCTATCTGATAAAATTTCAGATGGATTGTCATTTTCATTTCCGTGTTCCGGATAAGTAATGTTGCCGGTCATTTCCGGAGTATTTTCAAAAGCAATCAAGGGGTCTTCCATTTCATAAATATCAGAGCTGCTTTCGGGCATATCAGACGGATAGGGAATGGATTCAGATACTGATGTCCCGGCATTCATGAGTCTGATAAACTCCGGGGTAAGCATCCTGCGATCGGTAAATGCAGGTGAAGTGTTTCCGGGCAGATGAATCTTGGTAAACTCCTGCTTAAATGCATGCAGCAGTCTCAGTCCATGGTCAAAAGGATATGATTCCAGCATGGATCTGAGCTGATCAGCATCAAGTTGTTGCAGGCGGTCTGTATCTTCCAGATAGTATGACAAAGGATGGTTCATATGGGGTGCAAAGTAACGCTATTTTGGACTTATCAAACAGAATTTTAAATCTCATTTAACTATTTGACTTCAAACAATTGTGCAACCCTTTGTATTATAAGTACTTACCATCTGTTAGTAATTTCATAAACCGTATGAAGTAATTTTTTTGATGCTAAATGTCAGTTTTGCTGACTGTATGACTATTTTTGCAAACCAATTATCTAATCATTTAAAGTCCAAATTATGGTAATAGGAGTACCAAAAGAAATCAAAACCAACGAAAACAGAGTAGCCCTTACACCTGCCGGCACCCTGGAGTTATGCAGAAGAGGGCATACCGTATATGTACAGTCCACAGCTGGAGAAGGTTCCGGATTTGCCGATGACGAGTACAGAGAAGCCGGAGCCAAAATTCTTCCCACCATCGAAGATGTATATGGCATTGCAGAGATGATTATAAAGGTAAAGGAGCCCATAGAACCTGAATACAGTTTGATAAAACCTGATCAGTTGCTGTTCACCTATTTTCACTTTGCATCTTATCAGCCACTGACTGAGGCAATGATAAAGAGTAAGGCCGTATGCCTCGCTTATGAAACCGTAGAGTCTGCTGACAGATCTCTGCCCTTATTGATACCTATGTCTGAAGTAGCCGGAAGGATGGCCATCCAGCAGGGAGCCAAATATCTGGAAAAGCCTCAGCAGGGTCGTGGCGTACTGTTGGGTGGTGTGCCCGGAGTACCGCCAGCCAAAGTACTGATCCTTGGTGGTGGCGTAGTAGGTACTCAGGCAGCCAAGATGGCCGCAGGCCTGGGTGCCACAGTGACAATACTGGACGTAAGTCTGAAGAGACTGAGATACCTGTCAGATGTGATGCCCGCCAATGTTATCACAATGTATTCCAATGAGTTTACTATCAGGAGACTTATTAAAAACCATGACCTGATTGTTGGAGCTGTACTGATACCCGGAGCCAAGGCACCCAATCTGATCACCCGTGAAATGCTCAAAGAAATGCGTCCGGGTACAGTGGTAGTGGATGTGGCCGTGGATCAGGGTGGTTGTATAGAGACCTGTCGTCCTACCACACATGACAATCCTACCTACATAGTGGATGGTGTGGTACACTATTGTGTGGCCAATATGCCAGGTGCTGTACCTTATACCTCTACCATTGCCCTTACCAACGCTACCCTGCCCTACGCCTTGCAAACTGGCTGAAAAAGGCTGGAAGCAGGCATGCAGAGAGAATCAGGAACTCAAACTGGGACTTAACATTGTGAATGGTAAGGTGGTATATGAAAATGTAGCAGATGCTTTTGGCTTACCTTACACACCTGTAGAGCAGGTATTATAAGATATCACCCATACTATAATAAAGAAGGCAGTCTAAATCAGGGCTGCCTTTTTTATTTAATCATTTCAAAGTTCATTATATTTGTATCTCATAATTGATAGCGCATTTTTTCTCACCTGTAAATCTCAATATTATGACGCCGAATATGGGTACCACAGATAAAAGAATCAGACTCGGGTTAGCCCTTCTGGTAGCAGTACTTTATGGCTTTAAAGTGATAAGCGGCACATTGGGAATTATACTCCTGGCTTTGGCCATAGTTTTTGCCCTTACTTCATTTTTAAGTTTTTGTCCTTTGTACACTTTAATCGGTTTCAGCACAAAGGAAAAACCATAAGCAATTTTTCATGTTGATTATAACGGTTTTACACAATTCATAGTAATACCGTTTTGCTGAGCTTATTCTTCCGGCATCTTCGGAGCAGTCAGATTTTTATATGATGTATCCAGCTGATTGGCTGAAAATTTCAATAATAGTTTCAGGCCAACAGACTCTATTTTTTTCAAAAAATTCAAATTCTTGTTTATGCGGTTGTATTACTTAGGCTTTCTGGTTAGTCTCTTATGTTTCTCCACCAATATATACACCCAGACACTGGAACTGATGCCTTTTGCAGAGAATCTGAGGAGACCGGTGGACATTGCTCATGCCGGTGATGACCGTCTCTTTGTAGTGGAAAAAGATGGTACTATTGTCATTTTAAGACCGGATGGCCAAGTAGATAATACCCCCTTTCTTGATATTCGCAACAGAGTGAACGCATTTGCCAATGAACGGGGCTTACTCGGACTTGCGTTCCATCCTGATTACACTCAAAACGGTTTCTTTTACGTCCATTATACCAATAATCAGGGCAATTCTGTGATTTCCAGGTTTACGAGGGATAGCAACAATCCTGACAGGGCACTTCCGGGTAGTGAGTTGATATTGATGACTGTGAACCAACCTTTCAACAATCATAATGCCGGAGATCTGAATTTCGGGCCGGACGGTTTTCTGTATATCGGTATGGGAGATGGCGGCAGCGGTGGTGATCCCGGCAATCGTTCGCAAAATCCCCGGGATTTGCTGGGTAAAATGCTGAGAGTAGATGTCAATGGAGATGCTCCCTACACTATACCTGATACCAATCCGTTCAAAGGAAATGCGGATACGCTTCAGGAAATCTGGTCTTTAGGCTGGAGAAATCCCTGGAGATTCAGTTTTGACCGGCTTACCGGAGATATGTGGATAGCCGATGTAGGACAAAATGCCTGGGAAGAAATCAATATGGAGCCTCCCGGTCGGGGAGGATTGAATTATGGATGGAGATGTTATGAAGGAAATAATACATTTAATACTACAGGATGCAGACCGCGAGAAAACTATACTTTCCCCGTGCATGTTTACCCCAACCGGTTTGATGTAGGCTGTTCTGTCACGGGAGGCTATGTGTACAGAGGGTCAAAATTTCCTAAATTATATGGTAAGTATATTTACACAGATTTTTGTACAGGTATTTTCTGGATGCTGGAAAGAAGCGGCAATAATTGGATCAATACTCAATTAGGTGATTTTGACAATCAGGACTTTGCTACTTTTGTAGAAGACAGCTCCGGTTGATTATATGTAGCAGGGCTTGCCACCGGACGGATTTACAAGGTAACGGACAGCAGCTGCAATGCCTTTTTCAGCAGAAGTATAGATGTAAATGTACAATCCACCTTCTGCCACGATTCCTGCGATGGCCGGATTCTTATCACAGGGGACATCGCCGGATTATCGGTGCTATGGGAAGATAATGACAGCAGCTTTGCGAAAATCAACCTCTGCCCGGGAGATTACCGGTTTATCGTTCAGGATTCCAGCGGATGTAATGCTGAATTCCGAAGCGAAATCACTGCTCCTGAGGTGGACAGCTTGATGCTGTTCATTAATGGAGATAGCCTGCAGGTAGAGGGAAATATTATGTCAGAATATCAGTGGTATCTCAATGGACAACTGGTGCTTAGCACTGATATACCGGTCATTGTGCCTCAGTCCGGAGGTACTTATTTTGTTATAGCTATTAGTTTCCAGGGATGCTAAAAAAAAACTATTATGAAAACAACTCACATTTTCTCAA
Source organism: Saprospiraceae bacterium (assembly GCA_016716335.1). Classification (GTDB taxonomy): domain Bacteria; phylum Bacteroidota; class Bacteroidia; order Chitinophagales; family Saprospiraceae; genus OLB9. The sequence goes on from JADJWN010000013.1 coordinate 9,091, forward strand.
GAACGCTCATCGCCACATTTGTGATTATGATGACCTTTGCCTGCCAGAAAGATGCCGATCTGGCCACTGTAAAAAATGACATCACTACTGAATCAAGACTGAGATTTTCCGCTCCGACATGTACCAGTGTTTTAGGCTCTGAAGCTGACAGAGATATCATACTCAATGGTCCGGAACATCTGCTGAAATGGATGTACAATGAAGGATTGAAAGTGCCGGGAATAGAAGCTACCGACGGCAAATGGGAGGTAATAAGCGTATGTGCTGATGCATATGTATCTTTCTCCCCCGAAGGTGATTTGTTTGCCGAAGCTTCCGGGTTTGACAATTATTCTCTTCAGGATGCACGTATGAAAATAGTGGCCAGCCCGTTCGAAAACTCCATGATACTTTTGACCGGAAAGAATGAAGATAGCTGGAAAATCACTTACCTCGATGTTACTACGTACAGAAACAGGATAGTATTGATAGTTCAGAAGTCAAGTGCTCCGGGTTTCAATACCAAAGTATCAGGTTCAGGAGATTTTGCACTGGTGACCATCAATCTGCACACCAATCTGCGGGAGATCAATAAATACAACACAGCAAAAGGATCCATATCAGTCATTGGTTTTAGTTTTGGCGGTTAATAAAATTTTGTGTATGAAAAAGGGTCGGAGTTTAAGTACTCCGGCCCTTTTTTAATTTTGATCACTGTATAAAAAACCTTCTGCGTTACACTCAGACTTGAATGGGGTAGCAAATCCTTATTCCGGCAGCACCAATACCGGGACATTACTGGAAAACAGCTCTGAGGTGGTATTGGTATTGATAAATAATCTTTCCCAAAACGTATGTTTTCGTCTTACCATGACAAGAATCCCGATATCCGACTTTTCTACATAATGCTTGATGGCTTCAATGGGATCTTCGTGATGCAGCACGATGATTTCTTCTGTTATATCCTTAAGGTACTCGGTGGTTTGATTGGAAAAAGGATTGTATGAATCCGGTTCGCTGACATGTATGATATCCATCTCCGCTTTGAGGCTGGTGAGGATATGCTTCAGTATGTTGAAAATTTCTTTGTTCTCCACTTCATCATCATCCAGGCTCAGAAGTATCCTGTTTCCGGTTAGAAATTCACGGGTAGTGGACGGTATTGCCAATACCGGCACTACCGAATTTTCTATAACTTTTTTGGTGACACTTCCGAATAAAGCTGTCCTTAAGTCTGAGCTTCCCTGTGTCCCCATAATGATCAGATCAAAATGATGCTTTTTGGCATAATGCAGTATTTCATCCGCAGGACTCCCTTCTATGACTACCCTGCCCGGTTCTTTCTGTCCTGTCATGAGAGATTCATATTGCTGGATAAATTTTTCCATTTCTTCAGCCACTGTGTCGCGTATTTCTATGTCGAATTTACGAAAACTTCCAGTAGCTCTGGGTACTGTGTAGGTTGTCAAAAAAGTGATTTTACCTCCCAGTGCCTTATTGATATTGATGGCATATTCTACTGCAAAGCAGGAATTCTCAGAGAAATCAGTTGGACAAAGGATATTCATATATCGTTTTTTTAGTTTATCAAAATTACTCTTCTTCCGGCGGATTTTCATTTAAAATCATCACCGGCAGGTGTATGCCCTCTGCAGTTTTCAAACTGAATGATTTGGAGAAAAACTCGGCAAAAAGGCTCTTTTTCCTGTGTACCATAACCAAAAGATCAGCCTCTTCAAAAATACAATAATCTATCAATCCCTGTACCGCATCGGAGGCGTGCACATTTTTAATCTGAAATGCAAAGTCCGGATCTTTATTTTCAAACATTTCTTTCAGAATCTGGTCACTCGTATCGGCTATATTTTGCTTTTCTGATGAAACATGCACAAAATCTGTAGAAGCTTTAAAAAATTCATTGAATTTCAGGTATTCATCAATACTTTCATCAAAATCCGTTTGGGTATCTACGGCAAAAACCACCTTTTCAGGCTTCTTAAACCGGGTATTTTCATGCACAAGTATCAGGGGTCGGCTGCTCAACTTGGCAATTATCGAAGAAGTAGTGCCCAAAAATCGCTCTATAATGTTGTGCTTATCTCTCGTACCCATCACTACGCAATCCACATCCACATCTTTAAGATAATCCACTACTGCAAATCCCGGCACTCCAAATCTTACATCATACTTCACCTTCACATTATGCAGCTCATATCCCTGCTCACCGGCATATTCTTTGGCAAAATACTTTAATCTCTTTTTAGCTGCCTGATATGCAGAATCCAGACTGTCAAGAAACATCGTATCAGAAGTATTGAAACTACCACTGATTACATGCATCAGGGTAATCCTTGCTCCAGTGAGATTGGCCAATTGATTGGCATAGTAATATGCTGAAAATGAAGTTTTTGTAAAATCTACCGGAACTAAAATGTTTTTCATCCTGAATATTTTGTGTAAATATATATCAAAGTTCAAAACTCCCCTGTGATGATAATCAACTTTAATTATGATTTAATACATAAATCTTAAAGCTGTGTCAGTTCAGGGAAGCTATTGTATTTTTTGTTTAATATTAAATACTGATAAGTTAAACAATATTGGGTTTAACACGTTATCCAAACAAAATTCAAACATGGAAAACAAAATAAAATTGAACGGCACAAAGATTAAAATCGAAAATCCTGACCTTCTGGATACGCTGGATATCTATGCACAATATGATGCAGAGGGTGACAACCACATATTGACCGGTATTGACACTCCCATGAAGAAAAATGCTTTTGATGTCGATGATGAAACTAAAATCAAAGGCATTGAGTATCACTTTCGTGAAATTATGGAGCTACTCGGATTGGACCTTACCGATGACAGCCTGAAAGGTACTCCGTACAGAGTGGCAAAAATGTATGTAAAGGAGATTTTCAGCGGCCTTAATCCGGCCAACAGACCAGATGTGAAGCTGTTTGATAACAAATACCGGTACAATGAGATGCTGGTAGAGAAGGATATCAGCTTCTATTCGAATTGCGAGCATCACTTTGTACCTATAATCGGCAAAGCACATGTAGCCTATATTTCTTCCGGTAAGGTAATAGGTTTATCCAAACTCAACAGGATAGTGCAGTACTATGCCAGAAGACCGCAGGTACAGGAAAGACTGACAATACAGATTGCCAACGAAATCAAAGCAGCTGTTCATAGTGAGCATGTGGCTGTATTGATTGAGGCTACCCATTTATGTGTGTCGTCCAGAGGTGTTCAGGATGTTTCCAGTAGTACAGTCACTTCATATTATAGTGGTAAGTTTGAACAGGAATCTACAAGAATGGAGTTTCTCAAATATGCGGGTAAATAAATAGAATGCTTAAAATACCTTCACTTCGGTTGTAAATAAAAAAGCCCTGTATTTTGCATACCGGGCTTTTATATTTTTTCAATACTATTACTTATTTGTGTGCTTCGTTTATTTAGTCGAAGGACTGATTGGCCTGAGCAGCTCTTTTTACCAGCTCCTGATATTCTGAAGCAGTCAATCCATCCAACACATAGTCAATTGGATTGATAGCCACACCATTCAGCCACACTTCATAATGGAGATGTGGAGCCGTCGAAGTACCGGTATTGCCTACTATACCGATTTTCTGACCTTTTTTCACTGTCTGCCCTTCTTTCACGGAGATGGTATGCATATGGGCATATAACGTTTTGTACCCAAATCCGTGGTCGATCACCAAATGTTTGCCAAATCCGCTTCCTGTTTTATTGATGGAGATTACCTTACCATCTCCGGTGGCCTGTATGTCAGTACCTTGCGGTGCCGTAAAATCAAGACCCTTATGAAACTTCTTTACTTTATGTATCGGGTGATTCTCATACCAAACCCTGAAAGGAACTTCACTTCCTGACGTAAGGCGGATTCTTTAACCGGCTTGATTGACGGAATACTTGCCAAACGTTTCTCTTTAGTGAGAGCAATGGTATAAAGGCTATCCAATGATTTTTTCTGAAGTTCGAATTTTCGCTTGAGATTGTCAACTTTGACGAGTGATGAGGAAATCATTTTTCCGGTTTCCTTAAAGTTTTCTAAGTAAGCATACTTATTGTGACCTCCGATACCACCATTCCAGATATTTTCATCCACAGGCTTGATACCGAAAATCATTCGGTGTACCTCTGCATCTTTCTTGTGCAGTGCCTCGAGACTTGCGGCCAGTTGGTCATAATCCTCTGTGAGATTTGCAATATGAAACTGCAGTTGCTCATGCTGTCTTTCAAGAAGTTTTTCCTTAGGTGTAGGAAAGTACTGGTATGCAAGGACAAAAAGTAAAACTGAGGTAAATACCACAGCCGAGATATAGTTGATGCTTTTCTTTAATCTTTCTTTGGGAGTGAGTCGGAATTCTTCATATTGCAGGGTATGCTCGTTGTAAACGTACTTTACTCTCTTCATTTTTTTATCACGTGTTTAATTTACCAATCGCTCTTTATAAAGATTCGGTCAGTACAATTACGGAATACTCAAAGGATTACAGGCGTAAAATTAATTTTCGCTTAAAACTCCACCAAGGAATTGTCAAAATATTTTTATTTTTAATATATAATTTTTTTCATACGCAATGTTCTTGTTTATCAGATATTTAGATTTTTTTCGGCTAAGTATCTGTGTGATAATATACTATTTATTACACCTAATTTTAATATGAATCCTCATTGAAAACCGTTTACACTTTATATCCGGCTGACTTCTCAAAAAAGCAACAGAAAGACTTATCTTTGGCCCGTAAATAGGATTTAACAGGAATGTTCACCACTATTTCCTTGAGATTAGAAAGAAAATGATATTGTTAAGATGATGACTTCCAACGAGATAAGACAAAAGTTCTTAGACTTTTTTGCATCGAAAAACCACAAAATTGTTCCATCTGCCCCTATTGTGGTCAAAAATGACCCGACACTGATGTTTACCAATGCCGGTATGAATCAGTTCAAAGATTATTTTCTGGGAAATGCCAAACCGGATCACCCAAGAATAGCAGATACCCAAAAGTGCCTCAGGGTCAGCGGAAAACACAATGATCTGGAAGAAGTGGGTGTGGATACGTATCACCACACCATGTTTGAAATGCTGGGCAACTGGAGTATTGGCGATTATTTCAAGGCAGAGGCGATTGCCTGGAGTTGGGAACTTCTGACAGAAGTGTATAAACTGGACAAAAGCAGGCTCTATGTGACTGTATTTGAGGGTGACGAAGCAGAAAATCTCCCGCCCTCACGAATTGCCCTGAAGGAATGGCGCAAACTCGTTCCGGAAGACCATATTGTATTTGGCAACAAGAAGGACAACTTCTGGGAGATGGGAGATACTGGCCCCTGCGGTCCATGCAGTGAGATTCACATAGACCTCAGACCGGATGAAGAGAGAGCACTGATACCCGGCAAAGATCTCGTGAACAAGGATCATCCACAGGTGATAGAAATCTGGAACAATGTATTTATCCAATATAACAGAAAGGCTGACGGTACCCTTGAACCTCTTCCTGCCATGCATGTGGATACAGGTATGGGATTTGAGAGACTGGTCAGGGCTATACAGGGCAAATCCTCCAATTATGATACAGACGTATTTACCGGAACAATACGTGAAGTGGAGAGAATCACCGGCAAGACCTATAATTTTGGGGACAGCAAACAGGATATTGCCTTCAGGGTGCTTGCAGATCATATCAGGGCTGTTGCTTTTACGATCGCTGATGGTCAGTTGCCTTCCAATAATGGTGCAGGCTATGTAATACGCCGTATTTTGAGAAGAGCTGTCAGATACTATTACTCATATCTGGATTATAAGCAACCTCTCCTTACCCAGTTGGTGGATGTCATCGCTAAGCAATTTGAGTACGTTTTCCCTGAGCTCTATCTTCAGCGGACTTTTGTAGAACGGGTCATCAGAGAAGAAGAGAAAAATTTCCTGAAAACCCTGGAAGGAGGTTTGCGAAGAATCGAAGACCTTGAAGTGAAAGACGGTATATTAGACGGCAGAGTGGTTTTCGAATTGTATGATACTTATGGCTTTCCGGTGGACCTCACCCGGCTGATTGCTGCTGAGAAAAACTGGGAAGTGGATGAAGCAGGATTTCAGATTGCACTACAGGAGCAAAAGGAGCGCTCAAGGGCAGATGCCAAAAGAATAACCGGTGACTGGATAAGCATACGGAAAGATCAGCAGACTGAGTTTGTGGGTTATGACGAACTGTGGGTGGAGAATGCCAAAATCATCAAATACCGTATCCTGAAACAAAAAGATCAGGAGGTGGTGCAGCTGGTGCTCGACAAAACTCCCTTTTATCCTGAAGGTGGTGGTCAGGTAGGTGATACAGGACTGTTGATTCTGGATGATGAGGTGGTCAAAGTACTGGACACCAAAAAGGAAAACGACCTGATTGTACATATCGTAGATCGGGTGCCGGAACAGCTTGAAGAATCAGTATATGCAGAAGTAGATGCCGATAAGCGCAAGCTTACCGAAAATAATCATACAGCCACCCACCTACTCCATGCGGCTCTCAGGCAGGTCTTGGGTACGCATGTACAGCAGAAGGGATCTTTGGTTAAGGACGATTATCTGAGATTTGACTTTTCGCATTTCCAGAAAGTCACGGATCAGGAACTGGCAGCTATTGAGCAGATGGTGAATCAAAAGATCAGGGAAAATATAAAACTGGATGAATCCAGATCAATAAGCATGGAGGAGGCCAAAAAAGCAGGGGCTATGATGCTTTTTGGTGAAAAGTACGGAGAGCAGGTGCGAATGATCACTTTTGATCCTTCCTATTCACGGGAGCTTTGTGGAGGATGCCATGCGAAAGCTACAGGCCAGCTGGGCTTTTTCAAGATAATCTCAGAAAGCGGAATTGCTGCCGGTGTAAGAAGAATAGAAGCCCTCACTGCTGGAAAAGCCGAAGAATACATCAACAGCCATCTCAATGAACTGGTTGCCATCCGTTCTTTTTTCAAAAACAACCAGAATATCGTAAAAAATATTCATGACCTTTATGAGGAAAATAAAGGCCTGAAAAAAGAAATTGAAAAGCTCATGGCTGAAAAAGCCGGAAACATAAAGGAGAAACTGGCCAAGTCTGCTGAAACCTATCATGGGGTAATACTGATTAAGGCGGCACTTAATGGTATGGATGCCAAAACTGCCAAAACGCTGGCTTACAATCTGGAACAGGAAATGGGAGATGCCGTAATTTTATTTGGCTTGAAAGATGGCGATAAAGCTCAGTTGATGCTCACCATAAGCGAATCCCTGACCAAAAGCAAAAATCTTCATGCTGGGCAGATCATCAGGGAATTGGCTAAAGAAATCAATGGAGGTGGTGGCGGTCAGGCATTCTTCGCTTCCGCAGGAGGTGATAATCCTGATGGATTTGATAGAGCCTTTGAGAAGATTAAAGATTTTATTCCATCCTGATTTCACAATATGTACAGAGTACTATCCATATTATCATTGCTCTGGCTCATGACAGGATGTATTGTCAACAATCATACATTGAGTGAGGTACAGATATCTGATAATGATTGTTTTTCCGACAGGAAAACGGTGGAAACTATCACAAACCGGGAAGGCAGAATCCTTCAGCAAGGTAGTCTCTTCCTCATAGAATTAAAGGAGGGATCTGAAAGACTGGCACCCTGCAATCTTCCGGAGGAACTGAAATCCGATGGCCTGACTTTGATTCTGGATGCAAAAGTGAAAGAAATTTTTCCGGAAGAGAGATGGGCAGGCCGCCCCAGTGAACTTACCAAAATTATTGTTAAAAAATAAAAATACGCAATCCCGATGAGCGAATTGAAGTGGAGTTACAACGAATTTCTGACCTTCCTGCTGATATATATTGCCCATGTGGACATGGAGTTTGCCGAGGAAGAAAAAGCCATGATCAAAAAAAATCTGGGAGAGAAAAATTATGATAAAATGCTGGCAGAGTTCGAATCCATGAGTGATTTTGCGGCTTATCAGGCCATAATGGATTACAAAGGTGTGTATTATCCTACGGCCGAACAAAAAGCAGAAATCATGGAAAAAATCAAAGACCTTTTTCATGCTGACGGAGAATTTAATGTAATGGAGAAGGAGCTGATGCATTTTTTGAGCCTGATGATGTGATAATCCATGGACCTGAAAGTTAAAGATCAGCTCTTTGTGGTAACCGGATCAAGCAGTGGTTTTGGAAAATCCATTGCAGAAAGATTGATTCTGGAGGGTGCCAGAGTCATAATCAATGCAAGAGGCGAGGAGAATCTCGAAAAATTGAGGCTGAAGTATCCCGATAACATAGAAGTCCTGCAGGGAGATATCACTACTGATGCTACCATTGCCAACCTGCTTAAAAAACTCCATGGCAAAAAATTGCATGGCATTGTGATAAATGCAGGCGGACCGCCGGCAAAATCATTTATCAATACTGAAATCACCGATTGGGACGATGCCTATGAAAAAATATTGCGATGGAAAGTAAAACTAACCCAGGAGCTGATGGAGAAATTTGAAATCCAGCATTATGGAAGGATTCTCTACATAGAAAGTGTAGCCGTCAAACAACCCATTGAAAATCTGGTACTCAGCAATTCTCTGAGACTGGCGGTGGTAGGATTTGTCAAAACGCTGTCTCAGGAAGTTGCCCACAAGGGCATCACACTGAATATTCTGGCGCCGGGATACCATGCCACTGCTGCCATGCAAAGACTTTTCGAGCATAAATCCATGCTCCTCGGTATCTCTCCGGAGGAAGCGGCACAGGAGTATATCCGTGAAATCAAAACGGGAGCATTGGGCAATCCGGATGATTTCGCAAGTCTTGCTGCCTGGCTACTCTCGCCACATGCCCGATTTATCACGGGACAGACCATTTCGGTGGATGGTGGATTGGTGAAAGGCACTATGGGATGATGTACTGGTCAGGTCTCAATATTTGATTGCCTTCAAATCCGGAATTATGGTGATATGAGGTTGCAAAATCTGAAGCTCAAGTCGTATTCCCTGATCCGTCATTATGCAATCATCAATACACAGGCCTCTGTACTTGGTTTTAGTTTTTCCGAATGGAGAATTAAGGTCTTCGGGTAAAAAACTTTCCAGCCTTTTTGTCAGCAATTCCGGAAGATCCAAGGGGAAAATTGCTTCTATTTCCTTGGCTACAGCTGATTTGATTACAGGGGTGGCCAGCCGATAGATCAGATTGGAAGGCCTTAGATCCAGATGATATGACCTTAGCTCAAGGACGCCGCTGGCTTTATTGAACCTGATATCTAATTCCGCATGCAGGGACATTTCTACCGGCGACTGGATTACTGCCCCTATGTGCAGCCTGTCATCATAGCTGATTTTCAAGCTATGGAACTGTATACTTTTACCTCCATAATTCATTGTACTGAATGCATGGATGAGTAATTCTGACAGATTATCCCATTTCAGATCCACATGTACAGGCAGCTGTGGAAGTCCGGGCGATTCCATCAACACAGCGGGATCAGGATGAGATTTAATCACAAGTTTACGGTCTGAAACCGTCATTTCTGCCCCGATTTTCAAATCAATACCTATATTTTCATTTTCAATGAAGAGAGGAGAAATATGCACTGAATGTACTTCACTGTTCAGATATACTTTATACTCTTCATTCAGGAGGAAATTCTTTCCATAGCGGTTTTGGAATATACTTAAAATATCCTGAAGGCTGAAGCTGCTGCTTATTCTTTGTACAAGAAAGCTCCTGATGTCGTCCTCCATTCTGGATATTATAAAATTGCTGATACATTCCACTGGGATCAGCAGCTTACCCAATCTGACTTTAGGCGCATCAATCCACTCGTGATTAAAAATTGAAATTTCAGGTAAAAACTGAAGATTTTGCCCCAGTCTGAAACTGAAATCAAAATCAACTTTCAGCCTCCCAAAAGCTTCCACACTGAACAAGCCCGCCGGTTGGGTAATCAGAATTCCACTTTGAATACAAATTCTCTTTTCGGATAGTATTTCAAAATTGTCTTTTTCATCCCACATAAAGCTGAAGTGATAACCGTCCAGCTGCAATACAGATCTCGATAAAATTTGCCTGATTTCATAGTTTATCCATTCTTCAAGCTGCTTTTTTACAGAAATAATCCTGACATTGATATATTCATTAATGCGCTGCATCGGGAAAATTTTAGTCGTTGGTGGTTCAGGTACTAAGATCAGATTTTCATCCCTCCACTTTCTTCATAAAGAAACGGATACAAACATATTATAAAATATTTTAATATGAAAAATCGTCAAAGAAAAATTCAAAATTGTAATTTCACCTCACAAAAATCAATTGCATGAATAAATTCATTACCACCATCGCCTCCCTATGCCTGTTAATGTTTATAATGACAGACTCAGTAAATCTTAATGCTCAGAAAGCTAAAACATCCCGATCATCGCAGAACACCACCAAGACTCAGACTACACAGGTGCAGAGTTTGGTGGATGCAAGGCATTTTTCTTCTCTCGAATGGAGACATATCGGACCATTCAGAGGTGGCCGTTCCTGCGCTGTGGCCGGTGTTGCAGGCAAGCCCAATCTCTTTTACTTCGGAGCGACCGGAGGTGGCGTATGGAAAACTACAGACGGTGGAAGACATTGGACCAACATTTCAGATGGTTATTTTGGTGGTTCCATAGGAAGTATTACTGTAGCACCTTCTGATCCCAACGTGATTTATGTCGGTGGAGGCGAAAAAACGGTGAGAGGCAACGTGTCTTTCGGTACAGGTATGTATAAGAGTGAAGATGGAGGAAAAACCTGGAAAGCTGTCGGACATGAAAAATCCCGACATATCTCCAGAATCAGAGTACACCCGCACAATCCTGATATTGTATACGCTGCGGTGATGGGAGACCTCTTCAAACCTACACAGGACAGAGGAGTGTATAAAAGTATGGATGGCGGCAAGACATGGAAGAAAACCTTGTTTGCCAATGAAGATGCAGGTGCAGTGGACCTCGTGATAGACCCTTCAAATCATCGTATACTGTATGCCACTACCTGGAATGTAAGGAGAACCCCCTACTCTCTTTCCAGCGGAGGTGAAGGCTCTGCGTTATGGAAAAGTACGGACAGTGGGGAGACCTGGACCAATATATCAGGTAATGAAGGCTTGCCCAAAGGTATCTGGGGTATTGCCGGAGTGGCAGTTGCCTACAATAACAATGACCGGATTTACGCCATCATAGAAAATGAAAACGGAGGCATTTTCAGGTCAGACGATGGCGGAAAGAAATGGATAAAAGTGAATGATGACAGATCTATGAGGCAGCGGGCCTGGTATTATACCCGCATTTACACAGATACAAAAGATGACAATACCCTTTATGTCCTAAATGTCAGTTATCATAAATCCACAGATGGTGGCAAGACTTTTTCGTCTCATGATGCACCACACGGAGACCACCATGATCTGTGGATAGCTCCTGAAGATCCTCATAGGATGATTATTGGTGATGATGGAGGTGCTCAGGTTACTTATGATGGTGGAGAGACATGGAGTACTTATCACAATCAGCCTACTGCCCAGTTTTACAGAGTCACGACCGATGACCACTTCCCTTACCGTATTTATGTCGCTCAGCAGGATAACAGTACACTCAGGATTGCTCACCGGACATTTGGAGGCGCAATCACGGAAAATGACTGGGAAGAAACAGCTGGCGGTGAGTCCGGGCATATAGCCATAGATCCTGAAAATAATGATATTGTATATGGGGGAAGCTATGGAGGATTTCTCACACGGATTCATCATAAAAACAAAACCATGCGTGCCGTTAATGTATGGCCGGACAATCCGATGGGGCATGGTGCTGAAGGTATGAAATACCGCTTTCAGTGGAATTTCCCGATATTCTTTTCCAAACATGACAAAAAGAAGCTATACACTGCCTCCAATCACCTGCACCTGAGTACAGATGAGGGACAAAGCTGGAAACTGGTCAGCCCTGATCTCACCCGCAATGAGAAAGAAAAACTCGGTCCATCCGGAGGGCCAATCACCAAGGATAACACAGGAGTTGAATACTATGCTACTATATTTGCTGTCGCCGAATCACCGCTTCAGGAAGGTCTGATATGGGCAGGAACAGACGACGGCAGGCTACATGTGACAAGAAATGGCGGTACAAGCTGGGAAGAGGTCACCCACCCTTCTATGCCCAAATATCTGATGTTTAACTCTGTAGAACCTTCACCCTTTGATCCTGCTGTATGTTATGTAGCCGGGACAAGCTACAAATCAGGCGATTATCAGCCTTATCTGTTCAGAACCAATGACTATGGTAAAACATGGACCAGGATCGTGAATGGTATTGCAGATGAGCATTTTACCAGAGTACTCAGGGCAGATCCTGTCAGAAAAGGACTCCTTTTTGCCGGTACGGAATTTGGGATGTATATCAGTTTTGACAATGGTGACAACTGGCAGTCCTTTCAGCTCAATCTCCCGATAGTTCCCATTACTGATCTGGCTCTTAAAAACAACAATCTTATCGCTGCAACCCAAGGAAGAAGCTTGTGGATCATTGATGATCTTACGGTACTCCATCAGCTGGATAATGCTGATAAAAGAGATACGTGGCTTTTGAAACCCATGCCGGCCTACAGAATGCCCGGTTTTCAGAACAAAAACGACAGGCATAACGGCACCGACCATCCCGGTGGTGTGGTAGCGCATTTTTACATCTATGATTATAATGAGAAAAAAGATACCATAAGTCTTAGCTTCCTTGAAGCCAATGGTGATACAATACGCACTTATTCCAATGTAGCCAAGGAGAAAAGAGATAAACTTGAAGTAAGGGAAGGAGGAAATACCTTCAGCTGGAGAATGGATTATCCTCCGGCCAGGAGCTTTGATGGAATGATTTTGTGGTGGGGCAGTCTGAATGGTCCTGTGGCAAAACCGGGTAAATACAAAATTGCTTTGAATCGAAACGGCAAATCACAGATGCAGGAATTTGAAATTCTGCAAAATCCACTGTCAGAATCTACTCCGGAAGATATCAGAGCCCAGTTTGATTTTGTCAAATCCGTGAATGACAAACTGAATGAGGCACATCAGGCTATCATAGATATCAGGTCCCTCAGAAGTCAGATTAAATCCTATACAGATAAAATAGAGGATGATGCTGTAAAAAAATACAGTCTTGAGATGGACTCTGTCATGACTTCCGTCGAAAACAATCTGTATCAGACCAAAAACAGAAGCGGACAGGATCCCTTGAATTTTCCAATAAAGCTTACCAACAAATTGGCTCATCTGAATGCCCTGATTGGTTTTGGCATGCAGGATTTTAAGCCTACTCAAAGCATGGTAGAGGTGAAAAACGAATTGATTACACTGATAGATACAGAACTCAATCAATGGCAGAAAGTAAAAACACAAATGCTTCCTGAAATGAACAAACTCATTAAGGATAAGGCCTTGGATATCATTGTATTACCCAAGGAGACAAGGATGTAAACAAGAAAGTTGAATTAAGAATACAACTTTTGCCGAAGTACTCAATCAGACCAAAGTAAAAGTTGCCGAAATGCGTCTCCCCCAGAGGGCGGACAAGCCCGCCAAAGGACGGACAGGTCCGCTTTTAGCGACTTTTCAATAAACCAAATTTTAAGTTGCCGAAAGCGAAGACGCATTTCGGCAACTCCCCTCTTTTCATGTTTCTTTAATGCGTCTTCGCTTAAAGAAACAGGTGATACTTCGCTTTCGGCAATATTTGTGTAAACCAAAGTAAAAGTTGCCGAAATGCGTCTCCACCAGAGGGCGGACAAGCCCGCCAAAGGACGGACAGGTCCGCTTTTAGCGACTTTTCAATAAACCAAATTTTAAGTTGCCGAAAGCGAAGACGCATTTCGGCAACTCGCCTCTTTCCATGTTTCTTTAATGCGTCTTCGCTTAAATAAACAGGTGATACTTCGCTTTCGGCAATATTTAGGGAGGACAAGCCCGCTTTCGCAAACTCACCTCTTTCCCTGTTTCTTTAATGCGTCTTCGCTTAAAGAAACAGATGATACTTCGCTTTCGGCAATATTTGAGTAAACCAAAGTAAAAGTTGCCGAAATGCGTCTCCGCTTTCGGCAACAAGCCTCCCCGTCCCTCCGGCGGACAAGCCCACTTTCGGCAACTCGCCTCTTTCCATGTTTCTTTAATGCGTCTTCGCTTAAAGAAACAGGTGATCCTTCGCTTTCGGCAATATTTGAGTAAACCAAAGTAAAAGTTGCCGAAATGTGTCCCCGCTTTTAGCGACTTTTCAATAAACCAAATTTTAAGTTGCCGAAAGCGAAGACGCATTTCGGCATCTCGCCTCTTTCCATGTTTCTTTAATGCGTCTTTGCTTTAAGAAACAGAAGACTATCTGCTGTTGGAAACACGTTTTTTTATGTAATCTCCATAAGGACAATACATCATGCAGAAACAAAGTAACATCACCTGCATATTTTACCTTAAGTTTCCTGCGATTAGATAACATCACTCAATGAGTCCGGAATATTTATGCCAAGCCATATGATACCCACTCTTGCTATTCTTTTTATATTTGCGCTGCACTTAGTGTTTTAATTACAAGAAGCCACATTATGTTTATCATTATTGAAAGCGGGTCAACCAAGGCAGACTGGGTTGCTATTTCCGGCAAGGATCAATATACCTTTTTTACCACAGACGGTATCAATCCGGCTACACAGGTTGAATTACTGGATCTGGCCAATTACGGAGAGTTGATGCAGCATATCAACGATGCGGAAAGTATTTATTTTTACGGAGCAGGTATCAATGATGCCGTGAGTACTCAAAGGATTACAGATTGGTTCAGAGGCTATGGCTTCAGTGGAAAATTGTTTGTTGCAGAAGATCTTATTGCTGCTGCCAGAGCTTGTTTTGGCGACAATACAGGTATTGTATGTATTCTGGGTACAGGATCCAATTCATGTGTGTACAGTCAGGGCAAGGTGCTCGAATGTGTTCCTACCCTGGGATATATCTTCAATGATGAGGGAGGCGGTACTCAGATAGGGAAAGAGGTTTTGAAAGCCTATTTTTGCAAAACCATGCCTGAGAATGAATGCAATGTATTTGAAGCCAATTATCCGGTAACGAAAGAAGAGGTGGTGGAAAAAGTGTACAGATCCTCGGGAGCTAATAAGTATGTGGCAAGTTTTGCCCCTTTTTTAATGATGATTGAGGGGGAGTGGAAGGAAAAACTTTTGGATAAAGTATTCAGAGATTTTATTGAGCTGAGGATTCTGAGATATAAAGACCATAAGAATCTGCCCATTAAGTTTGTGGGTTCGATTGCTTTTTATCACAGAATGTACCTTGAAAAAGCTATGGCTTCCTATGGACTGAGAGTTGATGAGATAGTACAAAAGCCAATACAGAAATTGATAGAATATCACTTAAATCACAAATTGTAATGAGTAGTGTAAAAAGAATTGCAGTATTTACCTCCGGAGGTGATGCGCCGGGTATGAATGCTGCCATAAGGGCTGTAGTACGTACAGCTGTACATCACGATCTGCATATATATGGCATTATGAGGGGATACGACGGTATGGTGAAAGGTGAAATCAAAAGACTGGAAGTCGGTGACGTAGCCAATATCATCCAGCGGGGTGGTACGATACTGAAAACTGCCCGAAGCGAGGCCTTTATGACTGCCGAAGGAAGGAAACAGGCTTACGAAACATTGATTGCAAATGATATTGACGGCGTGGTAGCCATAGGCGGTAACGGTACATACACCGGAGCTATGGTATTCATGCAGGAATATAACATACCCTTTGTAGGCCTGCCCGGCACTATAGACAATGACATTTATGGTACGGACTATACCATAGGCTTTGATACAGCCATCAATACGGCAGTTGAAGCAGTAGATAAAATCAGAGACACCGCTGACTCTCACAGCAGGTTGTTTTTCGTAGAGGTAATGGGAAGACACTCCGGCTATATTGCCCTTCATACAGGTATAGCCAGTGGGGCCGGGGCTATTTTTTTGCCGGAGACCAATACTTCTCTGGATGATTTGTCAGATATACTGAGAAAATCCGCCAAAAGGCAGAAACTGTTCAATCTGGTCATTGTAGCGGAGGGAAATCAAAACGGTGATGCCACCGAAATTGCTGCTAAAATCAAAGAGAAAAATCCCGAATACGATGTCAGGGTATCCATCATCGGCCACCTTCAGAGAGGTGGATCACCTACAGCCATGGACAGAGTGCTGGCCAGCAGGATGGGACATTCGGCAGTTCAGACGCTGATGCGGGGAGAGGGAGGAGTAGCTTTGGGAGTGATCAATGACAAGATTACTTTTACTCCTTTCGAAGCTGCCATTTCCAAGACCAAATCACTCAATAAAGAATTGGTAAAAATGGCCGAAATACTCGCTACCTGATATGGAAATCATGGTTTTTTACATTACCTGTCCTGATGAAGCCACTGCCTCTTCGATTATTCACCAATTGATACATCACAAGCTGGCTGCTTGTGGCAATATATTTCCGGTGAGAAGTGAATATATCTGGATGAATGCCTATTGCAAAGAAAATGAATATGTAGCATGGGTCAAAACTATGCCTGCAGCAGAGGCAAATATAGAATCCATGGTAAAAAAGATACATCCTTATGAAACTCCATGTATCATGCGATGGAGGGTCGCAGTGAATGAAGAATATGGTAAATGGGTGGAATCATCTGTAAAGGTAAGTGAGTGATTTCAGACCTGAAACTCTGAGGATTTACAGTGATGTCGGGAGAAATTCCAAATACAATCAGGCTATCAAAATTTCCGTTGTAATCAATTTATCAGAAGCGTAACAATAACATCTGCTTTTCGTTTCATAAATTTACGGATCTTAATACAATATCTTTTCACTGTTTAAAATTAATGATAAAACAAAATATATGATGGTCAGGTGGGCATTTACTTTTTGGATAATATTTCTTTCACTATTAACTTCATTCAGCCAAAACGAAAGCGGTAAGATTGCCATCACCCGATTTGAAAAGGTAAGGACAGATCAGAAAGTCAACAAAGTACACATTGACAACCGGAACCTTCTCTGGCTCGCCACCAATAAAGGTATAGTAAAATCTTCAGGCGACGGAGGGACTTTTCAGGAGTACCTGACCAATCTTTATTTTAGCTCTGTGACCACCGACAATAAAAACAGAGTGTGGGCCGGCGGGAATAACTATGTATATAATGTGGAAACCGGGGTGAATTATCCACTACCCGTCCCGGATGCAGTAATCAGCTGTATTGCTTATTACGACAATCAGGTTTGGGTGGGTAGTAACAAAGGTTTGTTTGTGCTCAATCCCTCTACGGCCAAGTTTAAAATTGTCAATACATCCAATTCCAAACTGCCCAACAATCAGGTCAATTTTTTGCACGCCGACCAGAATAAAATACTTTGGATAGGTACAGATGGTGGTTATGTTAGATTGGACAATGAAAAATGGGAAGTACAGGATAAGAAGTATAAAATGCTGGCAACCTGCGAAAACAAAGAAGGTCAATGGATCATCAGCAATCAGGATATGTTTTTGATCAATAAGTTCAACCGCTTATTTCCTGTAAAACTCGACCCCAATCAGTACCGGGGAAAAATCAATGATTTTGTCATAGATTCAAAAGGAAGAATATACATTGCCTCTGACATACTGGTCAGATATGATCCCTACACTGAAACTATTGAAAATTATACAGAAGATGCCGGTTCGTTGAGTAAGGCAGCTATCAGTATTGCAGCAGATAAGAATGACAATATCTGGATCGGAACCAATGGTGCCGGATTTTACAGGCTGCTGTTTGGAGATATCGCCGAAGAGCAACTCAATGTATCACTCATCATCGAAAAATCAGTACAGTGCCATAATGGCAGTGACGGTGTATTGAAGGCAGTCGTATCCGGAGGAACGAAACCATTTACCTACAAATGGAGCAAGCCCGGATATGATAGTCAGACACTGGCAGGATTGAGCCCGGGAGTTTATGAGGTCACAGTCACCGACAAATATTATACTACTGCTGTGGCAACGACAGAACTGAGCAACCCCGACCCTATTTCGGTCGATGTCGTAAGTAATGAAAGGGTCACCAATCCTGACAAACCCGATGGTATGGTGAAGGTAATGGTTAAGGGAGGTACGGGACGATATACATTTTTATGGTCAAACGGACAGAAGACGCAAAACCTTACCAATGTAAACTCCGGTATGTATGCCCTCAATATCAAAGACGAAAACGGCTGTGAGACAACCCTTACCGTAAATGTCAAAAGAGAGAAATTCATTCCCGATCTTGATGTGAATAAAATCACAGAAGGACAGAAACTGCGAATCAACGAACTGAACTTTGAGGCTGACAGCAGTATCATTACACGGGCCAGCTACGATGTACTGGAGGAGGTTTATGAATTTCTGGTATCCAACCCATCTGTCAGCGTCGAAATCGGAGGACATACCAATACCATTCCTCCCCATGAATACTGCGATAAGCTATCCACAGAGAGAGCCCGCAATGTAGCGGAATACCTGTACAGCAGAGGTATTGAAAGGTCAAGAATCACTTATAAAGGCTATGGTAAACGTGAACCACTCACCGAAAGCACAAGCCGACAGGGAAGATTGAGAAATCAGCGGGTAGAAATCAAAATTTTATCGATGTAATATCGGATTGACACCGTCTGTATTGCTGAATAATCAATACTGTAAATGGCATTACTGTATTAATTAAAGGCTGAAATCTTTTTCAATTCCAAAGCCTGAATATCTATTCATTCAGTCCGTTCTCATCCGGCAATTCACCGGGCTTAAGTTTTTGTTTTCTCCCGATAGCAAAGTAAATCAAAGCTCCGGCTACGGGTAAAAACAATACTATCATGATCCACATGATTTTATCATAGCCTTTGAATTCTGAAGATACAATATCTATCACAGCAATGACCGGTATTAACATCAATGGCATCATTACCAGTAAAATCAAGAGCTCAGGTGTATTGAGTCCTAAAACCCATGCCATAGTTATTCTATTTTAAATTTTTCAATCCAACAATTTAGTGATAAGAGCACGCTTAAGCAAAAGTATTAAAGATTTATCATTTTGCAATATTTATCGGACTGATTTGAATTCGTGGATAGAACTATTCATATCACTGTATTGGGTGGTTGAAGCAAATTGCCGGAGCCAAAAGATTTTTTCAGACTCTCCAATATTAACTTAAACTTAATATTATAGCTGTAATTTTGCCGGTTGTTATGAAATTCAGAAATATCCTTTCGCATTGTTTTTATATCGTCTGCCTTACAATACTGTTCGATACAGGATGTAATCCGGGGCCGGGCATTGAAAAATCACCGCTGAAAGGACATATACGTATTGATGGCAGCAGCACAGTCTATCCTATCACCGAAGCCGTAGCAGAAGAGTATAGATCTTTCACCCCCGGAGTAAAAATCACTATCGGCATTTCAGGTACCGGTGGCGGCTTCAACAAGTTTGTAAGGCGGGAGGTAGATATAGCTGACGCATCAAGACACATCAAAGAGCCTGAAAGAAAAAACCTGCAGGATTCAGGACTCGAATTTCTGGAAATTCCGATTGCCTATGACGGACTTGCCGTAGTGGTAAATAAAGATAATGACTGGATCCGGGAAATATCTGTAGAAGAACTCAAAAAAATATGGCAACCCTCTGCTACAGGTACCTTAACCCGATGGAATCAGATCCGAAAAAACTTTCCTGATAGACCTCTGAGGCTCATGGGGCCGGGTACAGCCTCCGGTACCTTCGATCATTTTACAGAGGCGATAGTGGGCAAGGCGGGCTCAAGCAGGGGTGACTTTATGCCATCTGAAGATGATAATGTGTTGGTTCAGGGCATTCAGGGAGATATCAATGGTATGGCTTTTTTCGGCCTGGCTTTTGCCAATGAAAACATAGACAAATTAAGAATACTCTCTGTCATCAATGAAAAAGGCAGTTTTTATCCGGATGCAGAAAATATCAGAAACGGTAATTACTCTCCTTTGAGCCGAAAACTGTACGTATATATTACCAATGAAAGTGTAAAGAAACCTGAAGTGGTCGATTTTTTGATGTATTATCTTGACCATGTAGTGACAGTCATTGAGGATGTAGGATATATAGCCCTCAATCCTGAACAATACACGGAAGCGAAAGCAAGTTTAAAATCTTTTGTAAGCAAATTTGCACCTGAAAATCTGAAGATTCTGGATAAACATGCTGAGGAAGTGGAAAACTAAAATTATAGAGTCTTTATTAGCCTTATCTGCCTGGTTGACCATCTTTACCACGGCAGGTATTATTATTATTCTTTTTTCTGAGTCATCCGGATTTTTCAGAGATGTGACATTGACTGAATTTCTTACAGGAAAAGAATGGACTCCTCTTTTTGAACAGAAAAAATTCGGCATACTTCCGTTGTTTACAGGTACTTTGGTTACCTCAGTAGTAGCTATTTTGCTGGCATTGCCGGTGGGGCTGACCATAGCCGTGTACCTCAGTGAGTACGCTTCCTTGCAGTTCAGAAATGCCATCAAGCCGTTGCTGGAAGTACTGGCTGCCATTCCTACGGTAGTGTATGGCTTTTTTGCACTGACGGTGCTGACCCCTTTTCTCAAAAACTTTTTTCCTGAAATCTCAGGATTCAACGGGCTTTCTGCAGGATTGGTCATGGGGATTATGATCATCCCGATGATTTCCTCATTGAGCGAAGATGCCTTGCATGCGGTACCCGTGAGTCTGAAAGAAGGTGCATACGGACTGGGAGCCACCCGGTTTCAGACGGCCTTCAAGGTATTGGTGCCCGCAGCCTCTTCCGGTATCATAGTTTCTGTCATTCTGGCCATATCCCGGGCTATCGGCGAAACCATGATTGTGGCAATCGCAGCAGGACAACAACCCGTACTTACTCTTAATCCTCTCAAAGCCATGGAAACCATTACCGCATACATTGTGCAGGTAAGTCTTGGGGATGTGCCTCATGGTTCAGTAGAGTATAAGACTATTTTTGCAGTGGCACTGTTCCTTTTTATTCTGACCTTTATCCTGAATAATATCAGTTTTTATGTAATCCGCAAATTCAAAAACAAATATGAGTAGAATGCGGAGACATAAGCTTACGGACAGCTTGTTCCGGTACTTTGGCATCTTTTGCACCTTTTTCGGTCTGGTGGTGCTGACCATATTTATCGGTAAAATTGTTTTGATGGGAATTGACAGGATTGACTGGAATTTCCTCACAGGCTTACCATCCAGAAAAGCAGAAAAAGCCGGGATATACACAGCATGGGTAGGTTCTGTGTGGATTGTCGTGCTTACTTCTCTGATTGCATTGCCTGTAGGTATTTCAGCCGGAGTTTATCTGGAGGAATACAGCAAAAAAAACCGATGGTCATCCCTGCTTGAGATTAATATTGCCAATCTTGCTGCGATACCATCTATCATATATGGCATACTTGGCCTCGAAATTTTTGTTCGCACCATGAAATTTGGTCAGAGTGTCTTGTCCGGAGCCTGTACCCTCGCATTACTCATTTTACCTATCATCATTGTAGCTACCCGCGAATCTATCAAAGCTGTACCGGATTCCATCAGACAGGCTTCCTATGCTATGGGAGCCACCCAATGGCAGACAGTCTGGCATCAGGTCCTGCCGGCTGCCTCCGGTGGCATACTTACGGGGATCATACTTGCGATCTCAAGAGCTGTGGGTGAGACTGCACCATTGATTGTAATCGGGGCTTTAGCCTATGTAGCTTTTGTACCGGAGACTCCGATGGATGAATTTACTGTCTTGCCCATGCAGATATTCAACTGGACAAGCAGACCCTCGCAGGCTTTTTTAACCAATGCTGCAGCAGGGATTATTATATTGCTAATCATTACATTTGCATTGAATGCCCTGGCAGTTTATCTCAGATATAAATGGCAGAATAAAATCAGATACTGACAAAAATTAAACAGCGATGGAGCCATACATGGAGTCACCTGAAGAAGGTTCGAAATTTCTGATCGAGACTGAAAAACTGAATGCCTGGTACGGTAATACTCCGGCACTTGACAATATTAGTATTAAAATAAAGGAAAACTCCGTTGTAGCTCTGATCGGACCCTCAGGCTGTGGTAAGTCCACGCTGCTCAAGATGTTCAACCGTATGAATGACTACATTGAGGGATTCAGTCATTCCGGTAAGGTACTTATAGAAAACAAGGACATTTACAGTTCAGAAATCGAGGTCGAGAATTTAAGGAAAAACGTGGGCATGGTCTTTCAGAAACCCAATCCATTCCCCAAATCAGTATATGACAATGTGGCTTTTGGATTGGTCATCCAGGGGATTACTAAGAAAAGTATCCTGGATGAAGCTGTAGAAAAATCATTGCGGCAGGCTGCAGTGTGGGAGGAAGTTAAGGATAATCTCAAAAAATCTGCCCTTGCCCTTTCGGGTGGACAGCAGCAAAGAGTATGTATAGCCCGGGCATTGGCCGTAGAGCCCCGTATCATACTCATGGATGAGCCTGCCTCCGCTCTTGACCCTATTTCTACCAATAAAATAGAGGAGCTGATCTATACCCTCAAAGACAAATACACCATTGTCATAGTCACCCACAACATGCAGCAGGCAGGAAGAGTAAGTGATAAAACGGCATTTCTCTATATGGGCAGACTCATAGAATACAAAAAAACCCGGACCTTATTTACCAATCCCGGCGAAGAGCTTACGGAAAGATATATCACAGGCAGATTTGGCTGATATTGTAGTCCGGTTTTTGAGGCAGATGCCCGGAATTTCACTAATTTTGATTCAAATTTCATCATATGAATAATCAGGCACTTGCTATACAGAACCTTCGTGCCACCATCAGCGAAATGATGGAAGCTGTAAAGTCCCAGATGAGTCGTGCCAAGCTGGCCCTTGAGACACTCGATAAAGATATGGCTCACGAAATCATCAGCCTTGAAAAAAAGGTCAATGCCATGGATATCAACATCAATAAGGCCTGCGAAAACATCCTGGCTTTATACAATCCCCTGGCTATGGATCTCAGATTTGTACTCGCCTGCCTCAATGTCAATAATCAGTTGGAAAGAATGGGGGACCATGCCGAAAGTATTGCTAAATATATACTCGAAGACGAAATTACTGAAAAATTCAGTCCCGAAATCCTGGAGGCCGTAGAGTACAACCGGGCATTTGAGATCAGCCTCAGCATGATTGATGATGCTATCTACAGCTTTCTGAATGAAGATACGGAAATCGCCAAATGGGTATTCGGAAAAGACCTGACACTCAATAAAATCAACAAGACCTTTCCGAAAATTTTGGCCGAATTTGTCCAGAAAAATCCGGAGAAAACGTCCAGTTATCTTTACCTTTTTTCAATCATGAAAAAACTGGAGCGAATCGGAGATCTCGCTAAGAATATCGCCGAAGAAACAGTATTTTATGTGGATGCCAAACTTATCCGGCATAAGGACGAAAAATTCAAGCACAAATACCGAACCAATGAATAATCACCCCATACATCTGCTTATCCTTACCGGTGGCCCGTCCACAGAACATGAGGTTTCTCTCAGATCATGCAAAAGTATTACGGACAATCTGGATAAAAGTAAATATAAAATCTTGCTTGCCGGCATTGAAAAAGACGGAGCCTGGCTGCTCAGAAATCCCGATGACTACCTGAATATTACAGAAGGTGAAGCCTTTTTCACCATGAAACCAGGGATCAGAGAAGTGGAGTTGAAGAAGGCAGAGCAAAAGGTATGGCTCATAGACAGTACATCCAGAGAGAGGATAGAAAGTGTAGATGTAGTATTTCCGGTATTGCATGGAGCTTATGGAGAGGATGGAGTACTTCAGGGTATTTTAAGAGCGGTAGGTGTGGCGTTTGTGGGTGTGGACCTCATGGCTTCGGCGATTGGAATGGACAAAGACATATGCAAAAGATTGTGGAGGGATGCCGGTATTCCGATTGCCCGGTATGAGATAATTACGCCTGCCACCCGGGATAATTTCAGTTACGCTAAACTTTCAGCAAGATTAGGAAGCACCATGTTTGTCAAACCGGCTAATGCCGGCTCTTCCGTAGGTGTACATAAAGTAAGCAATGAAGCAGAATGGGATAATGCACTGAATGATGCCTTTCTATATGACAGAAAATTGCTGGTGGAAGAAGCCATCAGCGGCAAGGAAATAGAGTGTGCCGTATTAGGTAATGAATTTCCGGAAGCATCCGTGGTGGGTGAAATCATTCCAACCCACAGTTTTTATTCCTACGAAGCCAAATATGTTGATGATCAGGGAGCCAATATCCGTATTCCGGCTGATGTACCTGATGATGTTGCCCATAAAATCAGGATGGAAGCCATCAAAGCATATATAGCAATCGGTGCTGAAGGATTGTCAAGGGTGGATTTTTTCCTCCAACCCGATGGAAATATCATCATCAATGAAATCAATACCATGCCCGGATTTACGAGCATAAGCATGTATCCCAAAATGTGGGAAGCTACCGGTCTCAGCTACATGGCTTTGTTGGATAAACTCATAGCATTGGGGCTCGAAAGGCATAGTGCAAAAAGTAAACTGAAAGTGGTGAAAGATTGATACCGGTGTTGGAAAACCAGAATTTTAGCCCGATTTGTGTAAAGTATTTTCTCAAGCCTGCCGTCAATCTATGGGTTACCATCCCTTTGGATTGTATGTAAAACAGTCCGAAAGTATCATTGATTGATATCCTGTATAATTTATACCCATGCAAATTCATAAGTTTATGAAAGAAACTGTATCGTCCCGGTTTGAGTCTTGCATGTTTAATGATATATGAAGGCAAGAGTGAGACTCTCTACGTATGATTTTGCAAAGAAAATATATTACGTCTCGCTGCTTCGGAAGCCAATGGTTTTCCTTTTGAAATTCTCTTCATCATGCATACCAATCACCTTGCTGATGTCTTCCGGCAGAATTACAGAGGTGACAGACCTGGATGCGGCCAGATTATTTCCTGCGGCGATTCTCAAATTCTGGGATTTGATGGCTTCATTCATCAATTTTCGGATAGTACGGGCATTTCCAAAAAACTTGTCCCTTTTTATATACAGATCATTCAGGTAGGCATTCAGCATTTCGGAGGCTTTGGGAGAGAGTCGGTAGCCTTCATCCCGCAGCATTTTTTCTGCAATGGCCTGCATCTGATCCGGTATATAGTCTTCAAATTTCAATATCCTGTCAAATCTGGATTGCAGTCCCGGATTGGCTTTTAGAAATGTTTCCATGTTGTCCGGATATCCTGCGGCAAATACAAAAAACCGGCCACGGAGATCTTCCATTCTTTTAAGCAGGGTCTGTATGGCTTCATTACCGAAATCACCCTGCAGTCCGTTGAAATTACTAAGAGCATAGGCCTCATCAATAAACAGTACTCCGTCTAATGCTTCGTCTATCCGCTCTGCCGTTTTGATGGCCGTCTGCCCTACAAAGCCTGCTACAAGCCCCTGTCTGTCTGTCTCCACCATATGACCTCTGACAAGGATACCCAGAGCTTTGTATATTCTGGCAAGTATTCTGGCCACGGTGGTTTTGCCGGTACCGGGATTGCCGACGAAGACAGTATGCAGCGAAAAGGAAGACAATACACTCTTACCTGAGGCCTTATGGTATCTGATGATATCGACAAATTCCCTGATCTGCTGTTTGATATTGTCGATGCCTATCATTTGGTCCAGTTCGGCGAGAGAGGACTCGAGCAGCGACTGATCTACAGGTATCTCCGGTATATCCTTCTCGTTTTCCTGACGGATAAGTTTGAGATCCTGCAACTGTATCTCAGCAAGTTCCTGAGCCTGCAGTCTGCCCGGATTTTTTCTGTTCATCAGTCGCAGAGCCATATTGATTTTGGCTTTTTCGATCAGGTCATAGACAAAGCGTGCATTGCCAAAAGTGCGGTCCCTATCTCTGTAAGCTGCTGTAATCATCTCTTTGAGCAGCTCCATTGCAGGTGGCGTAAAAGTCACTTCCTTGATTTTGGCAAAATGACCTGCAATCTGGATGAGCTCCTGAGGCAGATAATCCGGAAATTCAAAAAAGTGCTTGAAGCGGGATTTCAGTCCGGGATTGGAATTGATGAAGTGTTCCATTTCCTTGGGATAACCTGCTACAATTACGGCGAGGTCTCCCTTCCCGTTGGACATTTCTTTGATCAGTATTTCGATCACCTCTCTGCCAAAATCTTTGGAGTCATCATTGGTTCGTGCCAGTGCATAAGCCTCGTCAATAAACAGTACTCCACCCCGTGCTTTTTCTATCACATCACGAGCTTTGGGAGCCGTCTGCCCTATGTATTCACCTACCAGATCCACCCGATCTACCTCCGTGATATGGCCCTTGCTGAGTAATCCCATTTTTTTGTAGAGCATGCCCATCATTCTGGCTACCGTGGTTTTTCCGGTGCCCGGGTTTCCGGTAAAAACGGAGTGGATATTGATTTTTTCGGTCTCCTTAAAACCTTTTTCTTTTCGCAGTTTGAGGAATTCCAGGTACATGGCATGATCCCGGACTTTTTTCTTTATTTCAGTCAGGCCGGTCAGACTGTTTAATTGATCATACACCTCGTCAAATGACATGGATAAATCTTCCCTCAATGTGAGCAGCTGATCTGCCTTGCCGGAAACATGGACCGGCGGATAGCCTTCCTCAAATTTTTCTCCCACAGTAAAGTAAACCAGTGCAAGCAGCTTGTCCATAAAAACAATCTCCACACTGTACTGTCCCGGCTTCCATGATCCCTTGACATTGGCACCCCAACCGGCTGTGATTTTCAGGATTTCTTCTTCTTTTCTGATACTCTGCAGTCTTATCACCTGCCCTTTGAGCTCTCTGGCTTCATTGTAAAATTTGACAAAAAGCTCACAATGCCAGTTATCTGATTTGTAGTTGTTTTTCAATCCGATTTCCGCATAGATATATCGGCTTTCTTCACCAGAAAATGCAGATAGATATACCCGCTCTTCCTCCATCACATCATCATAGTGGCCTTCATACAACTTGAGGGATGTCAGGCTTATATATGGATTTTCTGCTCCCGGTTCTGCTTTTCCGGCATCTTCTACATAAAAGTATTTGGTGGACACTTTTTCTCCATCCATCCATGCCTCCCAGTAATAGGTACCTTTTTTCCAGAATGAACCCTCCTTTTTATTGCCCCAACCTTCTCTGATATATACGATGTTGTCAAACTTATTGATTTTCTTTCTGAAACTGAGATTGCATACCTGCTTTTTTACATTTTTGATTTCATAGCATCTGAGTTCGATATCCACCTCCCAGTTTTCGCGGTCAAACTGTTTGTTGTAAAACGACAATTCTGCATATATATAGGTGGTCTCGAATCTGTCGAAAACCTGACGATACTTTTTTTTGTTTTCGGCAAGCCATTCGGTGCTGGCATATACTTTCAGCTCCTTAAACTTGTAATTTTTCTGATCGGTATCCTGTATCTGATTTTCCATACATTGGTTTGGAAGAGCAATTTACAAAAATCGGTCTGATATACCATCACTTAAGGTCAAAATTATTTATTAAAATTCCTGAAGAGACATGGTTTTGAATGGATGGATATCCTGATTTAATAGTGAGACAACCGAATTTAGATATAAACCGAGGAATTGAAACTGCTCAATCTTCCTGTACATCTGTCTGCATAACGAAGCTTGAAACGGCCCTGATGATTTCCCGGTTGGAATTATTGATTTCTCTCACCATGTTGAGTATGGAGGATATGGCCATTTCAGGTTCTGCCACCTGAGTATTCATGCTGTAAATACCAGCTGTTTCTTTTTCAAAAATACTACCTTGCATTTCGAGCATTGCCCGCATATCTGAGGGACCTTTCTGTTGAGGTGCGTCCAGGATATTATCCAGATTATTGTAGAACGACGTCTGGTCTTCTTTCAGTTTTTCATAGAAGGAATATAACTTTTCATCTGTACTGCTCTGAATTTCTGCCAGATTGTGCCGTATATCCTTGATATCTTTTACGGAATGGGAAGCATAACGGATGGCCAGAATGCAGTGGTTGATTTGAGCTACTTCTTCGGGATGCAGAGGGTTTTGCAGTACTTTATTGTAAAACTGTGCCAAAGCTGCCTCATATTGCTGCAGGGCTGTATAGGCTGTCTCTATTCCTGAATACCGAAGCTTGTGGGGAATATCGAAAAAAAACCTGTTGGTATCTATGGCCTGTCGGATGAATCTGACAGATTCCTCCCGGAGGGCGAAGGCTGCGGAATTGGCTTCTTCAGGATTGGCTTTCTGTATATATTCGGTGATACCCTTTTCGTTCCCTTTTACCCATTTTTCTATCATGCCTGTAAATGGAGTAAGGAACGGGAGCAGTACTATGATATTGGTAAGATTCATAAGGCTGTGAAATGCCACCATGGAGAATAAAGGATCCTTCAGGCCTATGATTTTTTGAATGATATATACCAATACAGGCATGAGTATAAAGGCAAGGATAGCATTCATGACATTGATAATAAACTGGGACCACCCGATCTGTTGTCTTACGGGTTTGGCACCGATGGTACCAATAAGTGCCGTAATGGTAGTACCCAGATCTGCCCCGATGACCATGTACAGTGACTGCTCAAAACTTATGATTCCGGTAGCCAGAGCGGTCAGAAATATCATCATGGAGGCAGAGCTCGACTGTATCAAGCCGGTCAGAACAAATGCCACCAGAAACAGCGTAAAACCCGACCTGCCTCTCACCCACTCCATGTCAATATGTGTCACAAACTCCGAAAATCCATCCTTCATAAACCCCAGTCCCAGAAACATAAAGCTGAATCCCATCAGAAAACTGCTGATTTGCATCCACCTCTCCGTCTTTGCAAAAGCAGCTCCCAAGCCACCCAACGCAAGAAACGGAAATATAAGAGACTTAATATCCAGTTTGAATCCGAAGAGGGAAACAATCCATCCCGTAAACGTAGTACCCAGATTGGCACCAAGCACTATTCCAATGCCATTGCTGAGGCCTATTATGCCCGCACCGGCAAAGGACATGACAAGCAATACTACCATCGAACTGCTCTGCAGTATAGCTGTAATTAAGGTGCCGGACAGGACAGCCTTGATGCGGTTGCCCGTATGTTTTCTGAGAAAAAGCTTGTATGAACGTCCGGCCAATGATTTGAGCGAAGTCTCCAGCATCCGCATCCCGAAGAGAAAAAGGCCCAGTCCTGCCAGCAATTGCCAGATTTGTATCTCACTCCAGTTCAATGGTATTCTTTTTGCCTGTCAGGAACAAATATAGGTATTAATCTGACTAATTTCAGATTATACTCCAAGACATTATTATTGTCTGCCTGTGCTTGCTGTTTTTTAATTTGTCACATAGTTTTTTCAAGTACCGGTGAAAAGCGTATTGCCTGTACTGATCCACAATATGGCATTAGCTGTCAGTATCACTGATCTGGCAAAGGCATCCTGATTTACCACCGGATGGTTGGCTGCCTGTGGTATTACCACATCGGTAGTGGTATCCGGTACGTAGTTTCGGTCCCAGTTGCAGCGGTCCGCCCAGTTTTGATTTTTTTGACCGGTCCAGATATTTTGATTTTTACATGCGGGGATGGGGAGATTATCCAACAGGGCCTGATACTTACGTGCCGTGGTATGGTATGGGCCGGGTGTATCTATGTCGGGCATCACTCCCCAGGAGCCATATACACTTTCCTGCAGTGAGGCAAGGCTGAAGTTGGTCGCCAGCCTGCATCCCCAGGAGCGTATGGTGTCATGCATCCTGTCGTACATTTCATACATGGATACACTGTTCTGAGCAGCCCACATGGCATTCTGATAATCATATGGCTGGCCAAATACATTTCCAACAAAATGCTGGCCACCTTCATAGGTAATCACTTCCTTGCCAAACACCTGAATATTGTTGTAATCTCTTTTGACTATATCTTTAAAATTGTTCCAGCTGTTTTGTGCATTGGTCATCACGTCTGCAACTGTACTGCCGGCATGCAGTACCGGATTGCCATTTGCTGAATGGTCGAGTCCAAAATAGTGAGTCGGCGATCCATAATCCCATTCTGTTTGGCGCAATTGGGACAAAATCTGCTCATTCAGACCGTTGAAGCCTGCCTGTATGCCCAATACCCGCTTTACTCTGCACCGGTCCTCTCCGAAGACTTGATGCCAAATCCTGAATATTCTGCCTGCCTTTTCAGCCATTGCCCGCCCATAGCTCAGATTGGCCGGTCGGTTGTTGTTATTGTAGTGTGCCTGTGAGAATATCCAGTTCCACACTTCATTGGAATATTCGAGATAAATCCGGGATTTGGAATTGAGCTGATCCCTGAACAGTGTAGCCATCTGTGTGACATAATTGTCGTCTGCCTGGTGCGGTACGCATATCCATACATCCTTGCCTGTAATATTGGCAAGCTGTATCATCACTTCATAAGGCACCCCATGGTCTCCTGCATAGGTAAAATCCGTTACTTTACCCCGGTCATTCCATACCGTATTGGTGCTGTTGTTGGTTTCTGCCCAGTCCATGAAGCGCAATACAGTGAAAGGAGCAATTTTATCCAGAAAGACCGGATAAAAAGGCTGGGCATTCAGGTCGTCATTTTCATGCTGGAGACGCAGCAGCCGGAAATTCCGCATATGATTTCCAAGCGCTGAGGAAGTGATATTTATAAAAATATTACCGTTGGTGGTCGGTCTGAAAACTACCCTGTTGGCCTGATTCTGGAGTACCTGGACTCCCCCGCCCCATGTAAAACTTCCACTGCCGTCCCAAAGCAATACATAGCTGCTGTCTGCCCTGAGATTGCCACCATCTGCCGACAAGATATATCTGACCATTGTGGGCCCGGCAGTCGTAGTGTAAGGAATCTGCAGCGGATACCCGGCTTCGTCCACAGGGATTTGATTCATGACATTGAGATCCCAGCAGTTACAGGTGCTGGTGTAGGTTATTACATTTCTTCGTATATGCTTAAACAGATTTTTCATAGGTCTTTCCACACTCCAGTCACTGAAGCTGCTCATATTGGTCCCTATTTCCATGGCACAGGGTGCGGGTGACCAACCTGTACAGGTACTGCTGTCAGTTTTCATAAACACCTCAAAGGTGTCTCTGCAGGCATTGGATATCCCCTGAACATGCAAGGTATATTTTCCGGGAGCCAGTGCATTGTATTCATTGCCTGAAACTACCGGAATGGTATTCTGATTCTGGTCGGTCAATGAAAAGGACGATCCGGACGCATTGATACGTATATGTCCGTTGGAGACATTGCAGGATGGCATCCGCAGGCATGTGATACTGGTCTGGCAGGGAAATGTGCCATTGTCGTTGAGCAATGTAAACGTCTGGAACAAAGTGTGAGATAGCCCGGTATTGTCTGTCACGGTAAGCGATACCGGTATCTGACCCAACACATTATACTGATGGGATATTACCTGAGAAGTGGAGGTGCCCGTGCCGTCTCCGAAGTTCCAGAGGTAAGTCAGTGCCTGACCCTCTGGATCATAGGAAGCCGATGCATCTAAAGTAACCATAACAGGAATCATACCGGAAGACGGGGTCATGGTGAATTGTGCCACCGGAGGAAGATTGACCTGTACTGATGGATCCGGAGCAACACAGGCATAGGTGGTCGCCAGACGGATCTCATCCATACTGCCATTATTGGCACAACAGCCCATGTATGTCGCAATACTTCTTATGTGATTATTTACAGTTGTAGTCTGTGTAATCTGAGGGGACGAAGGACCGTTATTGTCCGGCAAATCGGGATTGATATACATGCTCACCTGTGTACCTGTGGCTGAAAACTGGATCTGCATGACAATGAAATAACTTTGACCTACTGTGATGGCTACGGGACCCGGATAATACTGATCATTCAATCTGAGGGTCCACCTTCTCTGGCCACTTACGTTAGACGGTGTGCCGAAATATCCCGCTGCAATGTGGTGATTGGCACAATTCGAGCACCACGGAATGTTGTTGTTGTGCAGATCTATAAATATGCTCTCATTATTATTCTGGTTTTTCCGGATCAGAAAACTGACCCAAAGGGTACCGTTGTTGGAAGTTCCTATGGCTTCATTGCCACTTTGTATATATGAAGCAAACGGCCCGGATGCCGATGTATTGAACCTTCTTCCCGCTGTGAGGTAAGCCTGACCACCGGTCGCTCCGTTGCCCACGGTTTGCAGTGTATTGAATGTGAGACTGCCATTATGTATCTGATACCCGGGTATGGTGGTATTGCTTCCCTGCACCTCCCACGGATTCTGCCATCCTGTGCTGCCTGACAAGGCATGAAGCGGCTGATTCGGACTGTAATCGAATCCGTCATAGGCAAGGTAGATACATTGACCATGCAAAATGTTGCCCATGAAAAACAGATATAAAATGCTGAATTTGGTAAATATTTTCATATTCCTGATTACTCAAGTGATAAATACATCTGTGAACGAGTGCTAAGTTTCAGTCTGTAAATTCAGGGGATTGAAGTCGGGTTGCAAGGCAAAATTAAACTTTTCCTCATTATAAACGGAATAATTTCTTTGCTTAAGATACAAAATTCATATCTGCAACCTAACTCACATTTTAACTAAATGCCCGGTTTGTACTCCGAAATGGGTAAGTACTCTCACATGGTATATACCCGGAAGCAAATCAGATACGGAGAAAGAGGCCGTCTTGGAATGTAATACTGGGCTGCCTGATTGGTCTGTTACAGTGATTCTTATTAATTCGCCGGGATGAATCACCTGAATATGGTCGTTGGAAGGATTGGGTACTACTTTTATCGGGGCGAGGTGTATTGCTGCATTATCGGTTTCAGAGCTGATTTTTACGCCACTAATATCTGAAAGAGCAGTTACAGTCTCCCATGCCACTCTCTGCATCACAGCAGCCTGTGCCGTCGAAGGCAGGCCGGTTATATCTCCACCAAATCGCCCGGTGAGTCTGGACGGTAATCCTTCCGGACTTTCTCTGAATATACAGGCATACATCACGAGTGCCACAAAATAATTGCCGGCGTTGGTGAGATGGATGTCATCGGTAAAAAAATGACGAAAATCCTGAACACCGGGTAATTCACCCTTATTTATGGCTTCCGTTAGGTTGTAAAATGCCTGGCCCGCCGGCACCATCCATACTTCTTCGGAGGGGAAAATATGTCGAACAGAATCCACTATGCTGCGCCAAAGTCTGAAATCTGTCCTGAGTCTGGGTTGCCAGGTCAGTGAATCTCCGTTGTCATAAGGACAGCCCTCGGTTGTGCCTGTATGAATACAGTGCCAGGTCTCATAGATATAATATCTGAGAGGTCTGTTTTGATTATTGTCCAAAGCATATCTTAAAAATTTACGGGCGTTTGCATAAGTATTGCTCCAGGTAAGATGATTCTGCAGCGGGATAGCTTCGGTCACAACCAATACATCATGGTTGCCCTGGGGAAATGCCTGAACATATGGTGTACCCTGACAGCCTGCATAGTTCTCATAATTCCACCACAAGGGTGCTCCATTGCAGATTTGCTGATTATAGTTATAATATTTACCCGAAGCTTTGGCCAGTTCGCTGAGCATATGCGGCATGTCAAAATTGACCAGACTATGCCCAACAAAAAAAGGATTGGCAGAGCTAAGGCTTTGGCCGTGGAGTAAATTTGTAAAGGCTACAAAAGCCAGTATAATCAAGAGAGAATTTTTTGGGGTGTACATAGCCGGTGAATTGATTTTCAAAAGTTTTTAATATGGAGGGCAATTTTCGCATTAAAGCTGCTTTTTCTTTAAAAAAAAACCTGCATAT
The DNA here is from genome assembly GCA_016716335.1 of Saprospiraceae bacterium. Taxonomy (GTDB): domain Bacteria; phylum Bacteroidota; class Bacteroidia; order Chitinophagales; family Saprospiraceae; genus OLB9. The sequence continues at coordinate 43,040 of JADJWN010000013.1, forward strand.
CGCTATCTTAAGCGTATGCAGGTCAAATATCATGAAAAAGACTAAAACTTAATTTACACCCAGTTCCTGTCTGATTTTATTCAGTGCAGATCCGGCTCTGACCCAACCTATCTGGGCTTCGTTGTACGTATGATTGAGATCAAATCTGTCTTCAGTACCGTCGGCATGGATCAGGTGCATTTGCAGGGGCACTCCGGGTTTCATATTTTCAAAGCCCAGTATACTTATTCTGTCATCCTGCCTAACTTTATCATAATCCTCCGGATTGGCAAAAGTCAATGCCAGCATACCTTGTTTTTTCAGATTGGTCTCATGTATTCTGGCAAAGGATTTGACCACCACCGCTTTGACACCGAGGTATCTGGGCTCCATGGCGGCATGCTCTCTGGAAGATCCTTCCCCGTAGTTTTCTTCACCGAAAATTACGGTACCCACTCCATTGGATTGATAGAGCCTTGCAGAATCCGGTACTTTCATATAATCATTGCTGATAAAATTCAGCACTTTATTGGTCTCATCATTGAAATAGTTGACAGCACCTATCATACAGTTATTCGAAATATTTTCGAGGTGTCCCCTGTATTTGAGCCATGGACCTGCCATGGAGATATGGTCTGTGGTACATTTGCCCTTGGTCTTGATAAGTATGCGCATATCCTTCAGTTCGTGTGCTTCGATTGGCTCGAACGGCTTAAGTAGCTGCAGACGGTCGGAGTTGGGATCTACTTTTACCACCACACTGCTGCCATCCTCCATAGGTGCCTTATATCCGGCATCCTCTACATCAAAGCCTTTGGGCGGAAGTTCTATACCTTCGGGAGCATCCAGTTTTACGTGTTCTCCGTTTTCATTGACCAGTGTATCTGTAAGCGGATTGAAAGTGAGATCTCCTGCTATTGCCAAGGCAGTAACAATCTCCGGAGAAGCCACAAAAGCATGCGTGCTGGCCAAACCATCGTTTCGCTTGCTGAAATTACGGTTGAATGAGGTAATGATGGAATTCTTCCGGTTGGGGTCATCTATATGTCGCTCCCATTGTCCGATACAGGGGCCACAGGCATTGGCAAGCACTACGCCTCCCATTTTTTCAAATTCCTCGAGCAGTCCATCCCGCTCTACGGTATAACGGATTTGTTCTGAACCCGGTGTAACGGTAAACTCTGACTTTACCTTAAGTTTTTTGGCCACTGCCTGCCTTGCCACTGAAGCAGCACGGGTCAGGTCTTCGTAGGATGAATTGGTACATGAACCGATCAATCCTACTTCCAGTCTTGCGGGATAATCATTATCTCTGACGGCCTGTGCAAATTTGGATATCGGCCAGGCGAGGTCCGGTGTGTAAGGACCATTGACATGGGGCTCCAGCGTGCTCAGATCTATCTCTATCACTCTGTCAAAATATTTTTCAGGCTCGGCGTAGCACTCTGCATCACCGGTGAGATGTTCCCTTACCTTGTCTGCCATAGCGGCTACATCAGCCCTGCCTGTAGCTTCGAGATAGCGTTTCATGGAGTCATCATATCCGAAGGTAGAGGTGGTGGCTCCAATCTCTGCACCCATATTGCAGATGGTACCTTTACCGGTACAGGACATGGCCGTAGCTCCTTCCCCAAAATACTCTACGATAGCTCCTGTGCCTCCTTTTACCGTAAGGATGCCCGCTACTTTAAGTATCACGTCTTTGGGTGAAGTCCATCCCGACAGTTTGCCGGTGAGTTTCACACCAATGATTTTAGGCATTTTGAGTTCCCAGGGCATACCTGCCATTACATCTACTGCATCCGCACCACCTACTCCGATTGCCAGCATACCGAGTCCGCCTGCATTAGGGGTATGTGAATCGGTACCTATCATCATTCCGCCGGGAAATGCATAATTTTCCAGTACTACCTGATGTATGATACCTGCACCCGGAGCCCAGAAACCTATGCCGTATTTGTTGGAGATAGATTCCAGAAAGTCATATACCTCAGAATTAATATGCTTGGCAGACTGAAGGTCTGCATCCGCTCCGGTTTTGGCTAATATCAGGTGATCGCAGTGCACGGTGGAGGGCACAGCCACCTTTGAGCGACCTGCGGTCATAAACTGAAGCAAAGCCATCTGAGCTGTTGCATCCTGCATGGCTACCCTGTCCGGTGCAAAAAACACATAATCCTTCCCTCTTCCATAGGGCTGCAGGGGAGAATCAGGATGCAGGTGTGAGTACAGTATTTTTTCAGTAAGCGTGAGAGGCTTTTGAAGTACTTTGCGCACATCCGCTAACCTTGCGGGCAAAGCTTCGTAGTAAGCCTGTATCATATCCAAATCAAAAGCCATAAGATATTCATTTTGTATTTTTAGGAAAACGTTGGCAAAAATAGCGTTTTGCCAGAGAATCACAAGGATAACAGCGTGTATTAATTATTGTTGAGATCTTCATTGAATCAGCTCATAATAGTATATATCAGAAAAAATTATTCTTTTCGATTTAAGGCTTTTGCCGGATGGCTTTAGCTTTAGCCTTATCCATTTACCTCTCCTGTTTGCCTTAGGCAGATACGCTTGATGCAGCAAGGCTTTGAGGAGTTGCTCGGTGGCTTGTTGGTTGGCAATGATATGTTCTTTTAATTGTTTGGTTTTGGCGAATTGTAATTACCCCAACGGGGTAGAATATTTATAGAATTTGATTTTGGGATTTATGCGACCCCATCGGGGTCGTATGATTTTTATGAATGGAATTTCTATAAATATTAAATCCCGAAGGGATTAGGACTCTTTCACCTCCCTCACCTCAAACGCTTGATGCAGCAATGCTTTGAGGAGTTGCTCGGTGGCTTGTTGGTTGGCAATGATATGTTCTTTTAATTGTTTGGTTTTGGCGAATTGTAATTACCCCAACGGGGTAGAATATTTATAGAATTTGATTTTGGGATTTATGCGACCCCATCGGGGTCGTATGATTTTTATGAATGGAATTTCTATAAATATTAAATCCCGAAGGGATTAGGACTCTTCCACCTCCCTCACCTCAAACGCCTGATGCAGCAATGCTTTGAGCAGTTGCTCCGTGGCTTGTTGGTTGGCGATGATGTGTTCTTTTAATTGTTTGATTTTGGCCAATTGTTTTTCTATTTCTGCCACTATGCGTTTTTGCTCAGAAAGTGGGGGAAGGGGGATGTCTATATCTCTTATTGTTCCCATTGATAAGCTCGGTTGTGCAGTAGCTTTAATGTGTTTAAAAAGTTCTCTTTGCCCAATTTTTGACATCAAAAAATAGTTTACATAAGTAACATCTATCATTTCTTCACAACCTTCAAATGGTTCCATTTTAGCAACATTTGGAGCTAAATGCCATCTTTCGTTCTCTTTAAAGGTTGCAACATCTCCTATGCCTGCACCAATAAAAGTAACAAGCAAACATTTCTTTGTAAGAGCACACCTATCTAATAATTGAGACACCTCTTTATCAATGTAAAGCAAATTAGTCTTGTCTATTTCCAAGGGTCTAACATTCTGTGCTCTTACAACAGGAATTTCACCATCTTCTCGCAGTTTTATGTGTTCTGTATATTCAAAGCCTGCCAACTTAGTAACAAAAAAGATATCATCTGTCTTACACCAAACCCAACTTTTGGGAATTTCATATTCATCGATATAACTTACAGACTGTTCTGTTGATTTGCCACTTTTCAGTTTCTTAGCTTTAATCAATGCTTCCTTTTGTGCTTTGATGCGTTTGAGCAATTCGCTGGCGGGTTCGTCATTTGAGTCTTGTGCCACCAGTTTGCCCTGCACCGCTTCTTGTAATATGGCTTGCTCTAATTGGGTGAGGAGGGTGAGGTGGTCAGCGAATATTTTGTCGGACTCCAATTCTTTCTCAACTAATTTCTTTTCAAGTTCAATAATCTCACGTTGCTTGTCAATGCTTGGCACTGTTACCATTACATCAGCAATTCTATTCATTGGCAAACTCACGTTTGCCATTCCTTTCATTTGCGAAACCAATAATTCTTCTCTATTCCAGTGCAGATAAATGTGTAAATACTTAGCTAAAACAAAGTTTTCATCTTTCGGAATAACGGCACAAAGAATATTTCCCAAAGCAAATTTCCCTTCACAATATTTTACACGCTTCATACTTGCGTGTCCGTGTCCTGTAGATGAAACCAAAGGAATAATAACTGCTTTCGCATCAAATTGATATTGATTGTGAGTTTTATCTGTTTCGCCCAATGTAATCATTGTGTAAGGACCTGGAATAGCTTTCATTATTCCTGTCTCACCTTTTGTAATCGTGCATATATCGCCTAGTCTGTACTTCATCTATGCCAACGATTTTAACTCTTCCAAAATCTTGGAAATTTTTAATTGATTATTTTCAATTTTATTGATGATTGCCTTTCTATCATAAACAACTTCTTCAACAACTTTATTCGGATTCTTTATATCCAAATCATAGTTGCGGTCTATAATGGTTTGTATGGGCACTTTCCAGGCCACTTCGCTTTCTTCTCTATTGTTCCACCATTGCTTAATGGGTTCAAATTCTTCTATGCGTATGGGCTTGGTTTTGCTGTAGGCTTTTTGTCCTTCGGGCAAGGTGTGTTCGTAATACCAAATTTCTTTGGTGGGCTTGCCTTTTTCAAAGAAAATCAGGTTGGTGTTTACGGTGGCATAAGGGGCAAATACACTTTGGGGCAATCGCACAATGGTATGCACATTGCAATCTTCCAACAGTTTTTGCCTTACCCGTTGTTTTACGCCATCGCCTGTTAAACTGCCATCGGGCAATACAATGCCTGCCCGTCCGCCCTGTCCGTCCGACAGGCGGGCATCTTTCAGCAATTGGATAAACAGTATCAAAAACAAATCGGCACTTTCCTTGGTGCGGTAATTCAAGGGGAAATTGGTTTCCATACCATCGCCCACCACACCACCAAAAGGCGGATTGGCTACAATGATATCCACACGGTCTTTTTGTTTAATGGAGTTGTATTCACGGCTCAGCGAATCACCGTTTTCAATTTGCGGCACTTCAATGTCGTGGGTTATCAGGTTTACCACACTGAGCATAAAAGGCAGGGGTTTCAGTTCGCTGCCTGTAACGGTTTCCTGTAAAGTTTTGCGGTCGTCAATATTCTTTACCTGCTTTTTCAGGTGTTCAATGGCACACACCAAAAAGCCCGCAGTTCCGCAGGCAGGGTCGGTAATTTTCTCGCCCAATTTGGGGTTTACCATATCCACAATAAACTGGGTTACGGCCCTTGGGGTGTAAAATTCGCCTGTGTCTTTCTTGGCAGCCAATCCCTGCAAAATCTCCTCATAAATCACATTAAAAACGTGATGTTCTTTGCTGCTGTTAAAATCAATTTCGTTGAGTTTGTTTATAGCCTGGCGGAAGGTGGTTCCGCTTTTCATATAGTTGTTGGTGCCGTCAAATATTTGGCGAATGGTTATGCCCAAACGGTCATCAGCCGCAACCGTCAGGTTTTTGAGTGTCGGGAACAGTTTGTTGTTCACAAAATTGATGAGTTCATCACCTGTGATGCCTTCGTCATCTTCTGCCCAATTTCGCCACTGCAATTCCGCAGGAATAGGCGATTTGTATTTGGGGTTCAGGATTTCTTTTTCTTTGTCTTTGTCGTCAAAGAGTTTCAGAAATATCATCCAGCCCAATTGCTCAATGCGTTGTGCATCTCCGCTCAGGCCCGGGTCTTTGCGGAAGATGTCTCGGATGGATTTTATGGTGCCTGCTATGTTGGTCATTTGTTTTATGTGTTTATGGTTTTAAAATCCCGAAGGGATTGAATGGTTATAGAAAATGAATGATTGGGGTATGTGCGACCCCGTAGGGGTCGTATCACCAACGCCAACATGATTTCTATAAACATTTGACCTCTTCGAGGTCGTTTTTTTTGAAAATATACTATTGATATAAACATACAATCTATTGAGGATTGTTTTGGTATGATTGCCAATAAATCCCGAAGGGATTTGATATTTATAGAAAAGAATGGTTCGAATATGTGCGACCCCGAAGGGGTCGTATTTCTCTCGCAAACGTTTTTTCTATAAACATTTGACCTCTTTGAGGTCGTTTTTTTTGGAATTACAATATCGTTATTAAGATTTGATCGGTTAAGGCCAAATTGGAGAATGTTCGGAAAAAATCCAGAAGGGATAGAATGGTTATAGAAAAAGGTTAGGTGCGACCCCGTAGGGGTCGTATTGTTTACGATGTCCAAATTGCTATAAATATTTGACCTTTTCAAGGTCGATTGGGTGTGTTTCGGAAAAAATCCCAAAGGGATTTGATGTTTATAGAAAAAGAATGGTTCGAATAGGTGCGACCCCGTAGGGGTCGTATTATCAACACCAACATGATTTCTATAAACATTTGACCTCTTCGAGGTCGTTTTTTTTGAAATTACAATATCGTTATTAAGATTTGATCGTTTAAGGCCAAATTGGAGAATGTTAGGAAAAAATCCAGAAGGGATTGAATGGTTATAGAAAATGAATGATTGGGGTATGTGCGACCCCGTAGGGGTCGTATCACCAACGCCAACATGATTTCTATAAACATTTGACCTCTTCGAGGTCGTTTTTTTTGAAATTACAATATCGTTATTAAGATTTGATCGTTTAAGGCCAAATTGGAGAATGTTCGAAAAAAATCCAGAAGGGATTGAATGGTTATAGAAAAAGGTTAGGTGCGACCCCGTAGGGGTCGTATTGTTTACGATGTCCAAATTGCTATAAATATTTGACCTTTTCAAGGTCGATTGGGTGTGTTTCGGAAAAATCCCAAAGGGATTGATGTTTATAGAAAAGAATGGTTCGATTAGGTGCGACCCCGTAGGGTCGATTATCAACACCAACATGATTTCTATAAACATTTGACCTCTTCGAGGTCGTTTTTTGAAATTACAATATCGTTATTAAGATTTGATCGTTTAAGGCCAAATTGGAGAATGTTAGAAAAATCCAGAAGGGATTGAATGGTTATCGAAAATGAATGATTGGGGTATGTACGACCCCTAGGGGTCGTATCACCAACGCCAACATGATTCTATAAAACATTTGACCTCTTCGAGGTCGTGTTTTTGAAAATTACAATATCGTTATTAAGATTTGATCGTTTAAGGCCAAATTGGAGAATGTTCGAAAAAAATCCAGAAGGGATTGAATGGTTATAGAAAAAGGTTAGGTGCGACCCCGTAGGGGTCGTATTGTTTACGATGTCCAAATTGCTATAAATATTTGACCTTTTCAAGGTCGATTGGGTGTGTTTCGGAAAAAATCCCAAAGGGATTTGATGTTTATAGAAAAAGAATGGTTCGAATAGGTGCGACCCAGTAGGGGTCGTATTATAAACACCAACATGATTTCTATAAACATTTGACCTCTTCGAGGTCTGATTATTCAATCCATTCAAATAAATATTCATCTTTATGTTCAATTTGAAATTTGGTTAATAAATCCTTGTATTCTTCTTTAAATGCTTGTTTTCTATGATGTTCTTTTTGTTTGTTTATATATGAAATCACATTATCCAATGCCGAATGACTGTAAGAAAATGCCCCATATCCTTCCTGCCATTGAAATTTGAGTTTTGAAAACTTCTTTTCATTAATAAACTCATTGGAAGACTTTTTAATCTCTCTTACCAAATCTGACAAACAACAATTTGGTTTCATTCCTATTAGAAAATGGATATGGTCAGGCATTCCATTGATTGCAAGCATTTTTTGCTCTTTGTTTTTAACAATTCCGGAAATGTATTTGTATAATTCTTCCTCCCAAGACTGATGAATCAGACTATCCCTGCCTTTCACGGCAAATACAACTTGAATATAGATTTGTGAAAATGTTCCTGGCATACATCAATTATTTAAAAATCCCGAAGGGATTAAATGCTTATAGAAAAAGAATGTTGAGGATTGGTGCGACCCCTTAGGGGTCGTATCATCATCGCGAATGTGATTTCTATAAACATTAGACCTCTTCGAGGTCGTATATTTTGAATTTGCATTATCGCTATAAACATTTGACCCTTTCAGGGTCTTTGATATTGTGTCTTTCATTATTTATCCTTTGTAGTTAATAGCGTTGGGTAGCATTTGTATAAAAGGCAAAGCCTCTTTGTAATTCAATTCTTCATAATCCATGCCTAAACACCTTATGTTGTTATAGTATGTTTGATGATAGTCGTAATAGTATCTCTCCGACTGCACAAACCAGGCATTGTTGCCCAGCTTTTGAGCAAGAAACCACTTTTCTATAAGCCTTGCCGTTCGTCCGTTTCCGTCATCAAAAGGATGAATTTTTACAAAAACCAAATGAATCATTGCAGCATAAAAAAGAGATTCTTCAAAAGATAAATCTGACTTTAGCAAAACTTCCAAATCATCATATAATCGTTGCATTTCTGATTTTACTTTATCAGGAGTGGCCGCCACGTATTCAATCTTTCCATCTTTGGTTATCACATACATATTGCTGCTTCTAACTTTACCTTGTTGTGGCTTTTTCAGTATGTGTTTGGTTATTTGAGCATGAGCCAACTCAATGTTTTTGGCATTCAAAGTATTTTTTTGAGCAAATAAATAGGCATCATACAAATCATCAATTTTTCGGGTATAGTCAGGTTGGTATTCAATTCCGAAGCGTTTGTGTTTGATGTATGAATCAAGTTCAACGGGTTCACCTTCAATTTTGGAAGAAAAAACGGCTGAAACAGAAGTGTAAAAACTAAAATTATCAATGCTTAACTCACTATCGTTTAAGGCATAAAAATCATTTTTCAAAGCCGGATCAATGCTCTTTTTAAAAGACTCCAACAAATCTGTCGGTATGATTTTTAAATCCATATTCATTACGCTACTTTATACAATTCATTTTCCAATTCTTTAATGGCTTTTTCGTATTCCTCACGACTGCCAAAGGCTTTAATGATTTCTGTTACTGAACCAATCTCATTGATGGGCGGAATAGTCAGGATTTGAATGTTCTCAATGTTTTCAATGCCTTGGTCAGCGTATTTGTCAAGTAACGCCTCTAATACTTTTCGGGCTTGCTCGCCATACTTGGTAAAATAGTTGCGTTTCTTCACGTTGTTTGCCCGTTCTTTTCTTGTCAATGGTGGTTGGTCATACGCCACGTGGCAGATTAAATCAAACAAATCCACTCCCGCCTGCCTGCCGTTTAATAATCCTTTTTCTTTTTGTGATTTGAGCCATTCTCTACCTCTTCCTGTTTTGAAGTATTCCTCTCGTTTGATTGCTTCCTCACGAGTTGAAAAGATTTCATAATGAATAAGTTCTTCTGCTTTGTGAACTTTTGTCCATTCAGAACCAAATCCATTTCGGTGTTCTTCCCATCCTCTCTTTAAATCTTGAGTATGTCCCTTATATAGGGTTCCATCTTTACATTCAATTACATAAGTATAAAATTTCCCTTCTTTAAAGGCGGGCAGGTGTTTGTCAACGGCTTCATACAAGGCTTCCACCATAACACCTAGTTCCTTCAATTCGGCAATGATGGCTTCTTTGCGGTCGGAACCTTTCCACTTTTTCAGAAAATCATCTAAGGAAGCAAACTGCTCTTTGATGATTTCTTTGGTGTGGTCTTTCAAGCTGGTGGTGATGGGTTTGCCGTGTTGGTCGAAATACAACTCACGGCTAATCAAAACTGAAACATCCACCCCATTGACATATACTTTTTGTCTGGGCTCATTGACTACTGATGGTGGAATTTCAGGTTCAGGATAACGAATTTCAGGTGGAGTGATGTCAATTCCCGCCAAAAGGGCGGACAGGTCTTCACCCGATTCAATGTCAATAATTGGTTCGGTGCTTTCTTCTTCTTCATCTACAACGCCGCCTAAGTCGGTATCTTCTGTAACTGGTTTTATTCGGATGGGGTCACCATCAAATTGTGGGTCGGCAAAAAGGTCTGTTGCATTTCTGAAATCCAAAATGGTGAAATACAGTTTGCCGTATTCTTCATTGATGCGTGTTCCTCTACCAATGATTTGCTTGAACTTGGTCATGGAGTTGATATTGCTGTCCAATACAATCACTTTGCAGGTTTGAGCATCTACACCTGTGGTCATCAATTCAGAAGTGGTGGCTATGACCGGGTATTTTTCTTCGGGATTGATAAAGTTGTCCAACTCTCGTTTGCCCTCGTCATTGTCGCCTGTAATCTGCATTACATATTTGTAGTTTTCTGCCACCAAATCAGCATTGTGTCGGGCTAATGCGGTTCGCATGCGTTCAGCGTGGTCAATGTCCACACAAAACACTATCGTTTTAGCAAAGCGGTCGTAACCTTTCAAAAATTCGGTTACTTTTTTGGCAACCAAATCGGTTCGCTCTTCAATTACCAGATTTTTGTCAAAGTCCTTGCGGTTGTAAATGCGGTCTTCTACCAGGTTGCCGTCTTTATCGGTTTTGCCTTGTTCGGGTCGCCAACCTTCGGCATCCACATTCAAAGCAATTCGCACTACACGATAAGGAGCCAGGAAACCATCGTCAATTCCTTGTTTGAGTGAATAGGTATAAACAGGGTCGCCAAAATATTCAATGTTAGAAACCTCATTGGTCTCTTTGGGTGTGGCGGTCAAACCAATATGCGTAGCATTTTGGAAATATGTCAAAATCTCACGCCAGGCACTATCTTCTTTGGCACTTCCTCTGTGGCACTCGTCAATGACTATCAGGTCGAAAAAATCTCTTGAAAACTGTTTGTAAACATTGGCTGCTTCGTCCGTTCCCGAAAGTCCTTGATACAATGCCAAATAAATTTCAAAGCTTTTGTCAATTTGCCTGTGTTTTACTACCGTCATTTTATCCTTAAAGTGTTTGAAGTCGCCTCTGCGTGTCTGATCAATCAATGCGTTTCGGTCGGCTAAAAAAAGAATGCGTTTTTTTGCTCCGCTTTTCCAAAGTCGGTGAATGATTTGAAAAGCCGTATAGGTTTTTCCTGTGCCTGTTGCCATTACAAGAGAATCCGCTTTTGACCCTTGGCAATGGCTTCAACGGTTCTGTTTACAGCAATCTGTTGGTAGTACCTTGGTTTACGGTTTGTTCCATCAAAGTAATAATCTTGAGCAACAATTCTCTCAGCTTCGGGAGTTTCAATGCCTTTGTACTTTTTGTATTTCTGCCAAAGTTGTTCAGGAGTAGGGAAGTCATCTAAACCGATTTCAGTTTCAATGTTTCCCCGCCCGTCCGGCAGGCAGGCGTCTGTTGCTGTCCGGTCGTGATTGATGGCAATGGGAATATTCGGTTTGTAATACAGAATATAGTCCGCTCTTTTTCTTGTTCCCCTTGCAGTGATTTTTCCTCTAACGTAAATTTTACCATCGGTAAAAGAAACTTCCTCCAGAATTTGTAAGTGCTTATCCCAACCAGCTTTTTCCAAAGCAGGTGTAATAAACTTGGTGCAAATATCTCTTTCGGATAGTGTCTTTTTATTCATTAAATCATCATATGACCTGCTAAAATACAAATTATTCTTTAGCTACATACAATTCAGTCTAACAGTAGAGGCTTGCAGGTATATACTCTATATTGCAATTTCAGGTAATTACAGCGTTTGAATAAAATTTATTTGTATGGATTCAACACATACGAATGCTGTAACTCTACCCTCCGGCTTTTTTGGCTTGTTTGTAACCTTTTTCAAGGAGGATGGTCAGTACTTTGTCTCTGTGGTTGCCCTGAATCAGGATTTCTCCGTCCTTTACAGTGCCTCCCACGCCACATTTGTTTTTCAGCATTTTGCCCAGTTCTTCCAGCACTTCCTCAGGCCCGGCGAATCCTTTGATCAGAGTCACTTCTTTTCCGCCTCTGGATTTTCTGTCTAAATGGATTCTCAGAGGCACAGAAGCAGGGTTAAAACCTGAATTTTTATCTGAAGGTTCTTCAGGTGCATTTTCAGGGTTACCCAATTTACGGAAGTCATCCCAGCTGAGAGTGGTATCTTTTTTGGACATAATTCAGGATTTATAAGCTTTGCGTTTCCAGTTGTAATTGATCATTCTGAGTATCTGAATTCCCAGGTCTTCGGTGCCGATCGAAGAGTTGGCAAAAATTACCACGGCAGTACGGGTATCAGGCACCATGGCGACAAATGAAGTATGCCCGGAAGTCTTGCCACTGTGGGAGTAAATGCGGTAATTTTTCAGGTCCAGAATCTGCCAGCCTTTGAAGATATTGGTGCTTTCTTCATAATCTGCTTCGGATTGCCATTGATTAAAATCGTAGTCAAGGACATAGGCAGGATATACTGACATAATGGCTTTGAGAAAAACCAGCATATCCTGGAGTGAGATTTTTAATCCCTCAGACGCCTTAAAACTTTCAAATTCCCAGGGTTGGGTCTCTTTACCTGCTCTGTCATAGCCGATGGTTACCAGGTTTTTCTTTCTTTCCGGAAAGTCAATAAAGCTTTGAGCCATACCCAAAGGTTTAAAAATCCAGCTATCCATCAGATCCCCCAGATTACTGCCGGTGGCTTCTTCAATTATCACCTCCAGTAAGGCGTAGTTGGTATGAGCATAGGTGAAAGCCTTCTTTTCCGGTATAAAATCCCGATAAAAACTGAGTAAATGCTCCGTATTATAATGTGCATAGGGATTCTGTACTTCTTTTTCCTGCTTACCAAACCAGTCGGGCCTGCGAGGCATTCCGGATTGATGATTGATCAGATCTGCGATGGTAATATCCGCACATCTCGGATTGATGTAGGTCTCCGGAATGTAATCATTGATTTTATCTGTATAGCGCAGTTTTTTTTGTTGTACCAGAATATCCGTAAGCAAAGCAGTGAATATCTTGGTTGAGCTTCCTGCCTCGAATACATCTGTATCTGTCAGTATGCTTTTGGTGCTTTTTTGTTTTTTACCGAAGGAGAATGTGTAGGTGGAATCTCCGTCAATGATACCAATAATAAAACCGGGCGTCTTTTTGTATGAAATTTCGGTATCATGGATAATGATTTTTTCAATTTCTGTCCTTAAAAGATCGGCCTGAGACAGTGCTGCTTGCTCCGATATCAGGATGGATAAAACAGTGAAAAATAATATCCTCAGATTTTGAATCATTCAATGCAAACCTTCAGTTTTTTCCTGCAAATCTCCTGTCCGTCAGCGCATGCAGAAAAGCCTCAAGGTCCTGCTTTTCTTCTTCTGTCAGGCCTAATGGTTTCACAAGCAGACTGTCTATATTGACAGGATGTGAGACAAATTTATAGGATTGTCATAATAGTCAATGACTTCTCTCAGGGTTTTCATACTTCCGTCGTGCATATATGGTGCAGTGACGGCTACATTACGCAATCCGGGCACTTTAAATTTCCCCAAATCTTCAGGTTTTTTGGTTACTTCAAATCTGCCTTTGTCCAATCTTGTCTTTTCGTCATACAAACCAATATTTCTAAACTCATCCCCTGTAAAGTCAGGACTGAAATGACAATCAAAGCATTTAGCCTTTGAGCTCATAAAAACCTCTCTGCCCCTTATCTGACTGGCTGTCATGGCAGATTCATTTCCGTTCATGTAGTCATCAAAAGGAGTATCAGAAGTCTCAAGACTCTCTTCAAATGCGGCTATGGCTCTGGCAATATTCTCCGGTGTAGCGGCTTCCTTGTATATTTTTTTAAAATAGAGGCTGTATCGCGGATGTTGATTCAATCGGTTGGCAACCTCCTGAATGCTTATATTCATTTCAGCTGGATCCTCAATCGGGAATCGTACCTGATGCACCAGGTCGTTGGCCCGGCCATCAAAAAACATGAGATCCCTGGCAGCCATATTCATTACGGAGGGTGCATTTCTTCTGCCGAGGGCACCTTTTACTCCCGGGCTTATAGCTACCGTATCGGCAAATGCAAAATCAGGCTTATGACAGGAAGCACAACTGATTGTGGTATCTGCCGACAATAATGGTTCAAAAAAAAGCAATTCACCAAGTTCAGTCTCATTTCGCGGTTCCTTTACAGGGTCAGAAACCATGGATACCAACACAGTAATGCTGACAATGAGCAAAAAAAAGTTTAGATTTTTAGTCATACTTTTCTTAAAAGTCTGTGCAAAGTTAATCAACAATAATGCCTGAATACAATGACGAAGATCAATTGAGAATATTTTAACAGGATTTGGTCTTAAAACCTGATTTTAGAAACCAATTCTCGCTGTCAATGTTATTTCAAAAAAAAAAAGATGTCATTGGAAAAAGTATATCTTGGAGGTGGTTGTTTCTGGTGTCTGGAGGCCGTATATCAGCAGGTTGCAGGTGTACAGTCCGTAGTGTCGGGATATATGGGAGGACATATCAAGAATCCATGCTATCGCGAAGTCTGTACCGGTATGACAGGACATGCTGAGGTGGTGGAGATTGTCTTTGATGCAGATATTATCAGTTTTGAGGATATTCTTGAAATTTTCTGGAATATTCACGATCCAACTACGCTCAACAGACAAGGGGCAGATAAAGGCACACAATACAGATCCGTAGTTTTTTGTACCACTGATATACAATTGCAGAAGGCAGTAAGATCAAAGCAGGAAACCGGGCAATCATTGTGGGCTGATCCAATTGTTACTGAAATCAAACCCGCAGAAGTATTTTATCCGGCTGAAGATTATCATCAGAATTATTTCAATGACCATCCGGAGCAATCGTATTGCTCTATTGTGATAGCACCTAAAATTTTGAAATTCAGAAAACAATTCAGCGATAAACTCAATATATTAAAGCATGAGCAATAATTACAATCCTCTTACCCTGAAGAAGAATACGTGATTGTCCACAAGGGCACTGAGCGTCCTTTTACGGGTGAATACGATAAATTTTATGAGCCAGGCACTTATCTGTGTCGCAGGTGTAATGCTCCTTTGTATAAATCAGAATCCAAATTCAACTCCGGCTGTGGCTGGCCGGCTTTTGATGATGAAATCCCCGGAGCTGTAAAAAGAGTACCCGACAGGGACGGCAGACGCACCGAAATCATCTGTAATCAATGTGGAGGCCATCTCGGACACGTATTCATCGGTGAGCGACTCACACCCAAAAATACCCGACATTGTGTCAACAGCCTTTCATTGAGGTTTGTACCTCAAGAGACATAAAGGTATGTAAATCAAATTATTCAGAAATCTACCTTAAATCTCAGGTTAATCCGTCGCCCGGTCAGATTGTTGGGTAGTGCGTACTCTTCGTTGGTTAGGGTTTTTATCCAGTTGACAGAGGCTTGATTGGCAATTGCCAGCAGATTGAATGCCTCAATGCTCATCCAGGTACTTCGGGTAAAGCGTAATGGGTGATGAGGTTTTTTATTTTTCCATTCTTCTTTCCATAACTGAAATCCGAAACCTATGTCAATCCGATGATAGGGTTTGAGTCTGAAGAAGTTTCTGAATTCAAGATTGTCCAGTCTGGGGCCGAATGGCAGTCCGGTACCGACTGAAAAGTTCATATGTACCTTTACATTTTCATTCCGTCTAAGGTAGTCCTGAAAAAACATATTGAGCGTCATAAGCTGGTCAGTAGGTCTGGGTACGGTACTGACAGATACAGGTACCCGCACCGAATCAATCACGGCAAATCTTTTATGATCAATCCCATAAATCCGCTCCCTTGCTGTCAGAAAGGAAAGATTGATCCAGGACTCTGATCCGGGAACAAACTCACCGTTTATCCTGAAGTCCCACCCCAATATATAACCCTCTGAATTGTTTTCACCTGCATATCTTATACGCACATTATCAATTTCATAGGATACCATATCTGTGAGACGCTTGTAATAAACTTCTGAGATGATCCTGAAAGGACGGTTGCTGATCTTTTCCCAGGTAAAATCATGACTTAATCCGGCCACCAGATGAACGGATTTTTGCGACCTCAGCTCTGTATTCACCGTGCCATCAGGCCGACGCAACTCTCTGTAGAAGGGCAATTGATTGTAAACTCCCCCTGCAAGCTTGAATGAAAAGTCCCTTTTCCATGACAGTGGTTTGTATAAAAACTGAACTCTCGGACTGAAAAGCAACTCCCGGTTCATACTCCGGTAGGAACTGCGGATTCCGGCGGTAATCTTAAATTCGTTTCTTTCATTATTCA
Organism: Saprospiraceae bacterium; assembly: GCA_016716335.1. Taxonomy (GTDB): domain Bacteria; phylum Bacteroidota; class Bacteroidia; order Chitinophagales; family Saprospiraceae; genus OLB9. The sequence continues at coordinate 59,152 of JADJWN010000013.1, forward strand.
GGCTCCAGCTATCCTGAAAAAAACCTGTAAGTCTCGTGTTTTCCAGTATGTTTTGGGATTTGATCACTGAAGCCAGATTTACTTCTGTGCCGGTATAAGGAAGTGAATATCCGGCCGAATCAATCCGCTCCCATTCATTGAGTTTATCATCAAAATACTCTGTCTGGAATTTCAATCCCCATTGGATGAAGTGGAGGGATTTTTGGGACGAGGTACCGTCATTAGCATGCAATTCTATTCCACCTTTATGTTCTACATTATAGACGGTATTGAACAGATAGTTTCTGGCATAAATGTGCTGCGTACCGGTACCGAGTACGGCTATTTCCTGACCTGTGTTTTCTCCGATGGCGGTTTCAATCTGTGATAACCTGTAAAATCCGAGGATATCGAATTTTTCATCCTCCGAAGCCCTGTACATGGATCCTGTCAGCTTGAGGTACAGGGGATTTTTCTTCCTTTCCGGCACCAATGTCAGTGATACTCCGGTCATACCGTATCTGAACACATCACTTTCCTGACCTTCAAAAACCGTATTAAGCTCCAGCTGAAAATCAAATGTTCCTCTTTTGCTTCTGCCGGATGATGGTCTGAAATTGTATTGACTGCCATTGTAGTTGCCTATCCAGCCTATCTGCAGTGTCTTTGTGATGTCGTAGGTGATATAAGCCTGAAAATCCACAAAATCCGGTACGAATTCGCCTCTGATATCCCCGCTCCCGAGCAGATAAGCGTTGGTCTTATACCGGGCTCCAGCCAGATACCTCAATTTATTGTAGGCATTGGGACCCAGACGTCGGCTGCCTTCCACATGTGCCGAGGCTCCGAGAAGACTGGCTCCGGCACTTGCTCTGAACTCTTCAGGTCTTTTATATCGGATATCAAGTACAGAGGACATTTTATCTCCGAATCTCGACTCAAAACCTCCTGAAGAAAACTCCAGGTCTCTGATGAGATCAATATTGGGAAAACTCAGGCCTTCCTGCTGTCCGCTTCTGATGAGCTGCGGCCGGAATATTTCGAAATCATTCACATAGACCAGATTTTCATCATAATTACCGCCTCTTACATTGTATTGTGAGGTAAGTTCTCCTCCCGCTCCCGAGCTCACTCCCAGGGCAATATGCGGCAGGATACTCTCAAAATTACCGGAGGCAGTGGGCAGTAATTTCAATTCTGTTACGGCCTCCCTTACCATACCAGCATCTTCTATTTTGCCGGCCCGAACGACGATTTCCAGATCTGAGGCTTTGGGTACCAGTTTGATATTGATATTTCTGTTCAGCCCCGGTCTTACCGGTTCTACCCAGACACTGCTTTCTGCATAGCCGATTCTGGAAAATACTAGTTTGACTTTGGTGTCAGCCGGTATTGCAATTTTGTACTGCCCGTTGATATCCGTCTCGGTAGCTTCCGATGAAGCCTCTATATACACAGTGACAAAATCTATCCCTTTATTGGTGTCTATATCTCTGACAATCCCAAATACAATGACCGTCTGGGCAGATCCGGTTAATACAAGAGATATTGCAAACATGGCAGACAAGAATAATCCTGTCATACCATTACCTGAACGCCTTATAAAGTCAGATCCCTTCAGATTCATGCGTACAGGGTGTGGATTCCGAGATTTTTCAGGTGATAGATGGTCATCAGGGGATTGTCGGATTTGAATACACTGTTGCCGGCTACCAGCACATCAGCTCCTGCCTGCAGCAATACCTCTGCATTCTGCAGTCCTACGCCTCCGTCCACTTCAATCAATGTATCCGTATTGTGGGTGATGATCATATTTTTGAGCTGCCTTACTTTTTCGAGCGTACGGTGGATGAATTTCTGACCTCCGAAACCCGGATTTACACTCATGATAATAACAAGATCCAGCTCTTCAATCACATCCTCAATTAAGGATACGGAAGTATGAGGATTTAAGGCTACCCCGGCTCCGGCACCTGTTTCCCGGATTTGTTTCAGTACTCTGTGCAGATGTGTACATGCTTCATAATGCACCGATATATTCGTCGCTCCAGCTTCTCTGAAAATCTCAATGTAACGCTCCGGTTTTTCTATCATCAGATGTACATCCAGAGGTTTGGCAGAGTGACTGTGCATCACCTTGACAATATCCGGACCAAATGAGATATTCGGTACGAAATTGCCATCCATTACATCTACATGCAGCCAGTCTGCCATGGACTCATTGACCATCTGAATATCTTTGGCAAGGTGGCCAAAATCTGCTGAAAGTATAGAAGGTGCTATTTTATGTTTCATGAGGTGAAATCCACTATTTAGATCAAACGATAATTCCGTATAAATCGTATTCTTCGGCATCTGTAATCCGTACATTGGCAAAATCTCCGATCCGGATAAATTGGGTGGCGGCATCCACCAGTACTTCATTATCTACTTCGGGAGAATCAAATTCTGTCCGGCCGATGAAATATCCTCCCTCTTTTCTGTCAAAAAGTACTTTAAAAACTTTACCGTTTTTTTGCTGATTGTGCTCAAAGGATATTTCCTGCTGAATCTCCATGAGTCTGTTGGCTCTTTCAGCCTTAACTTCAGCGGGTACATCGTCTTCCATAAGATAAGCAGAGGTGTCTTCTTCATGGGAATACTGGAAAACTCCTACCCTGTCAAAACGCATTTCCCGAACGAAATCACACAAATCTTCAAACTCCTCCTCCGTTTCTCCCGGAAATCCCACCAAAAATGTGGTGCGAATGGCAATATCGGGCACTGTATTTCTGGCATTTTCTATCAGTTTCTTTTGATATTGCCGGGTAGTCTGCCTTTTCATTCTTTCAAGCACCGTATCAGATGCGTGCTGCAATGGAATGTCCAGATAATTACATATTTTTGGCTGTTTTGCCATGGTATCCAGAATTTCCATAGGGAACTTACTCGGATAGGCGTAGTGTAATCTGATCCATTCAATTCCTTCAACTTCACATAAAGCATCCAGCAACTCAGGCAAAGCCCGCTTTTTGTAAAGATCCAGACCATAGTAAGTGAGTTCCTGTGCTATCAGGATCAGTTCTTTCACACCCATACGAGCCAGATTTTGTGCTTCACGGACGAGTTGTTCGACAGGTTTGCTGATGTGCTTGCCACGCATCAGAGGAATGGCACAAAAGGAGCAGGTACGGTTGCAACCCTCGGAAATCTTGAGATAGGCATAGTGTTGAGGAGTGGTAATGCTGCGTTCGCCTATGAGTTCATGCCGGTAATCTGCATTCAGCTTTTTGAGCAGTGCAGGCAATTCCAGCGTGCCAAACCAGGCATCCACCTCCGGAATTTCCGCTTCCAGATCGTCCCTGTACCTTTGCGAAAGGCATCCGGTAGCGTAAAGCTTATCAATGCCACCCTGCTTTTTGATTTCAGCGTACTGAAGTATGGTGTTTATGGACTCTTCCTTGGCCAGATCAATGAAACCACAGGTATTGACTATGATGATATTCGCCTGATCATTGCTGTCATGCTTCACATCAAAATCATTGGCTTTAAGCTGGGTAATCAGATTTTCTGAATCCACCAGATTTTTAGAACAGCCCAATGTAATAACGTTTACTTTATCTTGTCGGAGGGTTTTGGTCTTCATGAAAGAATTTCCTGAACAAACGCAAAAGTAGCTGAATTATTCAAATTGAGCACTTCAAATATGAAAATACCTCTTAATCATGGCGTTTGAAGCCTTAGTTAAATACAAGGCATTTTTTATCTGAAAAGACAATCAGGTGATAATTAAAACAGAGAATCAGGTTTGTATCACCCCCGGGTTGAATTTTTCCACCACACCGTGGTCTGCCATTTCAATGCCGAGCGAAATAAACTCCCGTGTTTTTCTGGGATCAATGATGGCATCTACCCAAAGTCTTGCTGCAGCGTAATATGGAGTGGTCTGATCATCATACCTTTTCTTGATGGTTTCGTACAATTCCTGTTCCGCTTTGGGATCCGGTGCTTTTCCTTTGGATTTTAAAGTAGCCACCTGTATCTGAGTGAGTACTCTGGCAGCCTGTGCTCCACCCATCACGGCAATTTTGGCAGTAGGCCAGGCAACAATAAGACGTGGGTCATAGGCTTTTCCACACATAGCATAATTGCCTGCCCCGTACGAGTTGCCTACTACTACCGAAAACTTGGGTACTGTGGAATTGGCCACTGCATTGACGAGCTTGGCTCCATCTTTTATAATTCCTCCGTGTTCGGACCTTTTACCTACCATAAATCCGGTGACATCATGGAAGAAAACCAGCGGAATTTTCTTTTGATTACAATTCATAATAAAGCGGGTGGCCTTATCTGCCGAATCAGAATAAATCACGCCTCCAAACTGCATTTCACCGGCAGCATTTCTTACTACCTGTCGCTGATTGGCCACTATACCTACGGACCATCCGTCTATACGGGCATAGGCGCAAATGATGGTTTTGCCATATTCAGCTTTGTATTGTGTGAGTTCGGAATTATCCACAATGCGTTTGAGCAACTCCAGCGTATCATAAGGCTTGGTAGGATTTTCAGGAAAGATACCGGACACTTCGTGGGGCGGAAATGCGGGTGGTTCGGATTGGATTCTGTCAAATCCTGCTTTTGGAAAACTGCCCATCTGGCTTACAAGTTTGCGGATGGTGGCCAAACAGGTGGCATCATCCGGCATTTTGTAATCGGTCACTCCGGAGATCTCACAGTGTGTGGAAGCCCCACCCAGAGTTTCCTGATCCACCTCCTCACCAATAGCGGCTTTTACAAGGTAAGGACCTGCGAGGAAAATTGAGCCCGTTTTTTCCACTATCAGCGCTTCATCCGACATGATGGGCAGATAAGCACCTCCCGCCACACAGCTGCCCATAATGGCGGCAATCTGCGGAATTCCCATAGAGGACATTCTGGCATTGTTTCGGAAAATTCGGCCAAAATGCTCCTTATCCGGAAATATCTCATCCTGCATAGGCAGATATACGCCGGCACTATCTACCAGATAAATGATAGGTATTCTGTTCTCCATAGCTATTTCCTGAGCTCTCAGATTCTTCTTGCCCGTAATGGGAAACCAGGCTCCTGCTTTTACGGTGGCATCATTGGCTACAATTATACAGAGTCTGCCATGTATTTTTCCCAAACCGGCTACCACTCCACCGGCAGGACATCCTCCATGTTCTTCGTACATCTGATATCCGGCAAAAGCTCCGATTTCAAAAAAATGGCTGCCCGGATCAATAAGTTTTTCTATGCGCTCTCTGGCAGTCATTTTTCCCTCAGCATGGAGTTTCTCGATCCTTGCTTTTCCTCCGCCCTGATAAATCTTTTCGAGCTTATGCTGTACAGCAGCTATGGCAAGATTCATGGCATCTTCATTTTTGTTGAACTCTATGCTCTTGGTCTCCATCTATTGAGTGATTTAATCTTTTATTTGAACTGTCAGGTTAATATGTTGAATGAATCTGTCGGTTGATTGCAAAATATCAGCTGTAATCAATAACATTTTACCGGGTAAATCTCCAGCTGTCTTCCATCCGCATAATAGAACCGTCTTCCATCAAATATACCATCTTCCTCCAGCATGATGCGTATGACTTTTGCCCCATTCCTCGATTTCAGAAGCTGCATTAAGCTCAATGGAGTAGGCTGTGTTGGGGTAAAGGACATAATCCCCACTACCTTTTACTCCACCCTGCTGATCCCACAGTCCGATGGTCGGTCCTGCCGCATGTCCGTGAAATCCGATAGGATGGGTATATACGGCACCTTCGATACCTTCTTTTTTAGCCTGCTGAAGTGTCAACGCCAGTATTTCATTACCCGTCCTGCCGGTTTTGAAATTTTCGGTCAGTATATCCTGCAGTCTGTTGGCTTTTTTAAATGCTTTATTCAGGAAGTCAGGCACTCTGTCTTCCCCGGGTTTCAATACATAAAAATGTTGCTGCTGATCGGTATTCAACCTCAGATAACTGATACCAAAATCTACATGCAGCAAATCACCGTATTCTATGACTTGTCCTTCGGGGCGTCTGGAGAAACTTGCAGATGTTCGAAGTTTTCCTTATCAGCCCGCTGCACAGATACGGTGGGGTGAAACCAGGTTTCAAGTCCCAGCTCCACTACTCGCTGTCTGAGCCACCAGACCAGATCATCTGTTGTGGTAGTACCGGGCTTAATATTTGCCGGGCTGAACGCTTCTTTGAGGATATCATGGCCTATCCTGCAGATAGAAGGGTATATATCCAGCTCCATGCGGGATCGGGTTTCCAGCCATGCCAGTGACAATTTTTCTGCTGAGACTATTCTCGGTATGAACTCTTTGGGCATGTAATGCATGATTTTCATAAGCTCAGTATGAGCCAGACCATCTGCATGGCCGTAATCTTCTGAATAATTCAACCCAATCCGATCCGGATTTTTGCTTATGACATAGGCGACCAAGGCTTCATATTGCTCCGGAAATACGTCTATCTGCCATTCACCTTTGAGCAATTTGCCCACGTCATATCTCGCAATGGCTGTTTTTTCAAAAGTATTATTTTTCCTGTCTCTGTAAAACACCATGATAGTTCGTCTCCGTGCCGACAGCCATGAGGAGGGAAGCATGGTCTTCATCACGGGATCTTCATTGTATTCTCTGGATATGATGATCCACATGTCTATCTGAGCCTTATCCATTAGTTGTGGCAACAGGCTGTCAAGTCGGTGCTCCAGCATTTTGTCAATCCATAGTGCCTGCTCTCTGACAGGAAGTATAGCATACTGAGATGAAAGTGTTGCTTGAATCAGAAAAATCCAAACAATTGAAATAAAAGTTTTTATAACCATATTACCTTAATGTACTTAAAACTTTCAGGACAGTCCGGTGATTTTTCCGGCATTGTCTATGTCCATATGGTTTGCCGCCGGTACTTCGGGCAATCCCGGCATTCTCATGATATCACCCAGTATGGGTATCACAAAACCGGCTCCTGCCGCAAATTCAAACTCCCTTACAGTGACATTGAAATTTCTTGGCCTGCCGACTTTACTCTCCACATCAGAAAAGGACTTTTGTGTTTTAGCCATACATACGGGCATGGAGTCAAAGCCCAGTGCCTTGATGGATTTCAGTTGGGTACGAGCTTTGGAGGTGTATTCTACTTCATCTGCACCATAAATTTCGGTAGCAATAGTCTTTATCTTTTCCTCAATGCTCAGATTATGGTCATAAAGTGGTTTGAAATGATTTTTACCGGACTCGATGACCTCTACCACTGCTTTAGCCAGATCTGTGGTACCGTTGCCGCCTTGTGCCCAACCTTTGGATACTACCGCCTGAACTCCCAGCGCAGCACATCTGGACTGTATGTAATGGATTTCTTCCTCTGTGTCGGTGTAAAAATGATTAATGGCCACGACAGGTGTAATGCCGAATTTTTTACAATTTTCTATATGTTTTTCAAGGTTTTCAAATCCCTTTTCGAGGAAGTGAAGTCCGGGTTGGTTGTATCTCCTCTTTTGGCACCCCCATGATGTCTCAAGGCACGCAGAGTTGCTACCAAAACGATGATGGATGGACCGATTCCCGCTGCCGGACACTTGATATCCATAAATTTTTCAGCTCCAAGATCCGCACCAAAACCGGCTTCAGTCACCACATAATCGGCTAATGACATGCCGGTTTTTGTTGCTATGATGGTGTTGGTACCCTGAGCGATATTGGCAAAAGGCCCTCCGTGCAAAATAGCAGGAGTGCCCTCCAGTGTCTGCACCAGATTGGGCTTGATGGCATCTTTCAGCAATATGGCCATAGCTCCCTGTGCATTCAGATCTCTGGCAAATACCGGCTTTTTGTCATAGCTATATCCTATGAATATATTGCCCAGTCTCTTCTTTAAATCTTCAAAATCTCTGGACATACACAATATTGCCATTACCTCCGAGGCAGGGGTAATATTAAATCCGTCCTCTCTCGGTATACCGTTTGCTGTGCCTCCCAGTCCGATGACAATGTGCCTCAATGCTCTGTCATTCATATCCATGACCCTTTTCCATGTTATGGTTCGTGGATCGATATTGAGGTTTCGGGTTTTGCTCTGCAGATTGTTATCCACAAGGGCAGAGAGAAGGTTGTTGGCTTTTTCAATCGCACTGAAGTCGCCGGTAAAATGAAGATTGATATCCACCATCGGAATCACCTGAGAATATCCTCCACCGGCCGCACCTCCCTTGATACCGAATACCGGACCCAGAGATGGCTCCCGGAGTACTACAGCGGTCTTTTTACCTATTTTTGTCAGCCCGTCGGCAAGACCGATAGATACAGTAGTCTTACCTTCTCCGGCAGGTGTGGGGGTAATTGCGGTCACCAGGATAAGCCTGGATGCGGCAACTTTACTTTCATCTATCAGGGTCAGAGGAAGTTTTGCTTTGTATTTACCATAAAGCTCCAGATCATCTTCAGGAATGGAAAGTTTTTGGGCAATCGTCTGAATGGGGCGGATTTCCGCACTTTCAGCAATTTCAAGGTCGGTTAAGAATTTTTGCTGTGTCATCGGATAATTGATTTGGTTTCAGTTTGGAAACCAAAAGTAAAAATTTTGCAGCTTTGTCCAAGTCCTGAAGTCAAATAATCAGGAAATTTTAAGGTGAACTGTACGACAAATCATTGTTTTTTTAACTAAAGATTAAGCCGCAGATTAAAACTTATTTGTGATTTGCCGTTATATTGTATATTTGTAATGTCTAACCATTCAAACCGGATATATTGTTTCGTTATCACTTTTTCCTGAGCCTTCTTTTACTTTCTGTTGCTTTTACAGGCAATGCTCAGGAGCCCTTTGTCTGTAAAGGGCAATATTTTTTGAGCCTCACGCCTCCCAACAGTCCGGGTTCGGGATTATATGAAGTCAAAATAGATCAAAATACGCAGGCTGTAGTCTTTGTACCCATAAGCAATAATGTGGGAGTAAAACTCAATGCTATGGGATATAGGAGTACCGACAATTTTATCTACGGTATGGATCCCCAGACAGCGGTGCTTTCACGCATTGGCAGTGAAGGGCAGGCTCAGGTGCTGGGCATACCCCGGGGAATCCCTATGGGGGGCAGATTGTATTTTGCCGGGGATGTCACACCGGATGGCAGATACCTGATACTCATGGGTGTTACCACAAGCAATCTGGAAATTGTAAATGTTGATCTTGACCATCCGGAATACCAGGTCAGCATTGTGCCTCTGCAAAATCGTACTACTGCAATATTCGATATTGCCTTTGACCCTTTTACCGGTGAATTGTACGGGCATGACAGCAGGTCCAGAAGACTAGTTAAAATCAATCATGAAACGGGAGCCATTGATACCAACTTTCCTCCACAACCCCAGGTAGATCAGCTGGGAGCACTTTTTTTCGACTCATTTGGCAATTTGTATGGATATGGGGCGTTTGGCACGCTGGATCAGGACAAATTTGTGGCTATAAACAAAAGAACAGGCGAAATCAGATTGCTGCGTCAGGGGCCCAATTCTGTGGGTCAGGATGGTTGCTCCTGTCCATACACGCTGCAACTGCAAAAAACTGTGAGTACCGATGTGGCATTGCCCTGTACAGAGGTAGTATATTCCTTTATCATCACCAATGCTTCCGGGGCTACCAGAGACGGTATCCGGCTTTTTGATCAGATGCCGGGAGAATTTGTAGTGAGGAATGTTTTATCCAATCCCTTCGGAGGTACTATAAGTATCGAGGGTAATATACTCAGTATCAGCAATATGTCGGTGCATGTCGGAACCGATACGGTAAGGGTATTGGTAGAAATCGGAAGTGATGCGAGGGGCTTATACAGAAACCAGGCGGTATTGTCGGGATTACCGGTACAATTGGGAGGATTCACACTATCGGACAATCCCAAGACATTGGTGGAGGGAGATTCTACCGATATTTTCATTGAAGATTTTGACCTATCCTTTATCCGAAGTGAATACCAGATTTGTCAGGGAGACTCGGTATTTATAGATGCCCTAAAGTATGGAATAAGATATGAGTGGTTTGACGGGGACAGGTCTCCGGGCAAATGGTTTAAAAGCCGGGGAGTCTATACTTTGAGAGCTCGATCACTGTGTGAAGAAATATTCCTCACTATCAGTATCACCTCAGAACTCCTGAGTGTGGATATGCAGGATGATATCACCATAGATCTGGGTGATAGTTTGAGATTGGATAGCAGGTCATCAACGTGAATGAAAATTATACACTCAAGTGGACAGATGACCCTAAAGGGCCCACGCTATCCTGTCTTGACTGTCCCAACCCGATGGTAAAACCTTTGAACAGCTTCACCTATCGGCTTTGGTAACCAATGAGGATGGATGTACAGACGAGGATATCCTAAATATCAGGGTAAATAAAATCCGGGAATTATATACCCCAAATATCATCCGAACCGGCAGCATTTCGGGTAATGACCGGTTCTTTATCGCAGGTAACAGCAAAATTTCAAGAGGCAAATCACTCAATATCTATGACCGTTGGGGTAATAATGTATATTCCTCCTCAAATTTTAATCTGAATGAAAAAAGCATCGGATGGAATGGTACATTCAATGGCAGGCCTGTGGTGCCCGGCGTATATGCCTGGATAGCAGAACTGGAGTATATCGACGGCTATATTCAGATTGAGACCGGTGATGTGACTGTGATCAGATAAACCTGTGAGCCTTTATCTTGTCTATGATAAGATAGTTTCAGTTGTAAATATTTCTGTACCTTAATCTCAAAACCTCTATGTTTTGAGTGCAAATTCAATGTATTATGTTTAGGTCCATTTATTTTTTGCTCTGCGCTTATGTCTTTATCACATTGCTGAGCTCCTGCAGCGATTCAAAAATTTCCCACTCCCGGCAAATCATTATATCCATACCCGATTCATTGGACAATGACTATCAGGACGGACGATTGCTGCTCATGTTTTCAGTCAATCCCGACAAGGAACCCCCGTTTTGAAATTGAAGACGGACCTCAAACCCAGATTATTTTTGGTAAAAACATTGAAAACAGAAGCAAGGGAGAAATAATGGTTTTTGATGGGAGTGAATTCGGGTATCCCATAGAGCATATGATTGAAATACCTGCCGGAGATTATTATGTTCAGGCTCTGTTTCATAAATATGAGACATTCCGGAGAGCAGACGGTCATGTGGTGAAGTTGCCTATGGACAGAGGTGAAGGACAGCAATGGAATCTGGCTCCCGGAAATTTGTACAGTTCCCCTGTCAAAATGCACTTTGACCCTGCCAAGCCATCTCAAATTTCCTTATCATTAAATAATGTTATCCCTCCAATAAAAGCCCCTGAAGATACCGAATGGGTAAAACATGTAAAAATAAAGAGCAAGCTGCTTTCTGAATTCTGGGGCCGTGACATTTATCTGGGGGCTCATGTCCTGTTGCCCAAAGACTGGGCAGTCAGAAAGGAGGTAAAATATCCTCTGGCTATTTTTCACGGCCATTTTCCACATGACTTCGGAGGCTGGCGTACCACCCCACCCGACACTACGGAACCCTGCGAATACAGCAAGAGATTCAAGCTGGACTGCTACAACAGGATACAGCAGCAGGAAGCCTATGATTTTTACAAAATCTGGTCAGGCCCTGATTTCCCCAGAGTAATAGCTATAGAAATACAACATCCCACACCCTACTATGACGATTCATATGCTGTCAATTCTGCCGCACAGGGACCTTATGGAGATGCAATTACTTACGAACTCATCCCCTACATAGAAAAAACTTTCAGAGGCATAGGTGAAGGCTGGGCAAGATTTATGTATGGTGGATCTACTGGTGGATGGGAAGCGCTGGCTGCTCAGGTATTTTATCCCGAGGAGTACAACGGCTGTTTTGCGGCCTGTCCGGACCCCATAGATTTCAGGGCATATACTGTGGTAAATATTTATGAAGATAAAAATGCCTACTATCTTGAAAGTAATTTCAAAAGAACACCCCGACCCGGTCACAGGGATTATCTGGGGCATGTGTCTGCTACTCTGAAAGAAATGAATTACAGAGAGCTGGCACTCGGAGATAGAAGCAGGTCAGGGCAGCAATGGGATATCTGGGATGCTACTTATTCACCAATAGGGCCGGATGGCTATCCAAAGCCAGTCTGGAATAAAATTACCGGAGAAATAGACAAAGAAGTGGCCGCATACTGGAAGGAAAATTATGACCTGAGCCATATCATCCAGAGGGACTGGGGTAAAATCGGCCGGAAACTAAAAGGCAAGATCCACATTTACTGCGGGGATATGGACAATTTTTATCTTAACAATGCGGTATATTTTACCGAAGAAGTATTGCTGGGGCTTAAAAATCCGGACTACAGTGGTGAAGTGGATTATGGTGACAGGGCAGAACACTGCTGGAATGGTGATCATACCCAGCCTAATGCTATATCGAGATTGAGATATCACCGTATGTTTATCCCGAAGTGGGTATCAAAACTGAAAGATCTGGCACCCAGCGGTGCTGACTTAAAGAGTTGGAGGTATTGAGTGCCTTACTTCCGCATAAATATTGAAGCAATTGTTTTACCGATATCGCCCAGTTTTTCCAATGGCTCCAATACAGCCGGATTTTTCAGGTCAGATACCATATCTTCTCCTACCCCTGACTGCATGGGATAAATAAGCATGAAGTTGATATCCTGAAAGTATTTATTCAAAAAGCCCGGGATTTTGGGCATGATGGGATTGTAGGAAGGTCTGTCCTTACGGCTCATGACTATAATCAGATTGTCATCAGCTCTGATATCTCTGGATAGGATAAGAAAATCGTTCCAGTCGCTGAATTCCACGGATACACTTTCTACCGGAAACTTACTGTTAAGCTCACGTATATAGTTGATGGTATTTTCTGTGCCGTAAAAAACAAGTTTGGCGCCCGTGTTTCTGGCAATATTCCAGACTTTGATCAACCAGAAGGGAAAGCCGATTTCTTTCTCAGCCCTTTCGGGTACTACGATGATATGCCTTTTTATAGTGCTTAATGGTTGATTGGGTTTGTAAATCAGAGTTGTGGTATTGCATTTACTCAAAATACCTTCTGTCAGATTACCGAAAAAAAGTATGTGATATTCCCTGTGGCTGTCCAACCGAGGATCAGGTCTGTGATTTTGTGCTCCATCACCATTATTGATACCATTGACCACATTCAGATCATACGTATCAGTTCATGCATGAAGTTATCTGTAGCTGCTGCTGTGTTCACTGCTTTCTGGAGAATAGACCTTCGCTTTTTTCTCCTTACCATTGGCAGCAGCCTCTTCATCAATCACATTCAGAGTGTATAGACCTTTCTTGTTGTTTTTGGACTTTACAGTGATACTCAGATTGACCAGCTCTTCTGTAGTGTCAGGATTATTACTTGCGATCAGGATTCTCTCGTCATTCTCTTTGGTAGCACTTTCACTGTCCGGATTTTCAAGTAGTGCAATATTCTGTGCTCCTTTCTGAGCCACAAAGGAGGCAATGGTACAGGTGACAAGTATCATTAGAATGGTACCGTTCAATACTGCATCATTAAGCAGACGAATGGGGTTGCCCAAAGCATCTTCACCCAGTATGATATTGTATCCCACAAGCACGGCAGCCAGCGTTGCTGCCGCCTGTGCGTTACTCAGGCCAAAAATGATTCTTCGTTCATCCACCGAGTATCCAAATATTTTCTGCGTAAAAAACGCAGCCAGATATTTGGCTAAAGTAGCGGTCACCGTCATGGCAATCGCTACATTAATGGTCTGCCAGTCTTTGAAAAAGGCTCTGAAATCTATCAGCATTCCTACCCCGATAAGGAAAAAGGGGATGAACAGAGCATTACCCACAAATTCGATTCTATTCATCAGCGGAGAAGTATGCGGAATGAGGCGGTTTAAAGCCAATCCGGAGAGAAAGGCTCCTATGATGGCTTCAATACCTGCGGCTTCGGCAAGGAATGCACCTAAGAAAACCATCGCCAGCACAAATATGTACTGCGAAATATTATCATCAAAGTTTTTGAAAAACCACCTTCCAATCACCGGAAACAGCAACATGACTGTCGCCCCGAAAATCACTACGGAAATGCCAAGTCTGATCCAGAACTGATTATTGACCTCACCTACAGACATACCTGCAATCACTGCCAATACCAACAGCGCCAGCGTATCTGTAATCATGGTTCCTCCTACGGTTATATTGACCGCTCTGTTCTTTACTATTCCGAGCTTGCTGACTATAGGATAGGCAATCAATGTATGGGAGGCAAACATACTTGCCAGCAGTACGGAAGTAGGTACAGAAAAGTGCAGGTAATACAATCCCATAAGAGTACCCAGCGTCATGGGAATGGTAAAGGTCAGCATCCCGAAAACCAGACTTTTCCCGCTGTTTTTCTTAAACTCTGCAATATCTATCTCGAGTCCGGCCAGAAACATGATGTATAATAAACCTACAGTACCGAAAAGTATGATACTGCTGTCTCTCAACATCAATGAAAAGCCGTGTGGCCCGATAATAGCTCCGGCAATAATCAGACCTATCAAATGAGGTATTCTGAATTTATTGAGAATAATGGGAGCAAAAAGTATGATAAAAAGTATCAGTGAAAAGATCAATCCCGGATTTTTCAGGGGTAGCGTCAGTTCAAAGACATTGAGTAATACCATAATAAAGATTTATGTTAAACAACGTTATTCAGGGGGTATGGGTTCTGCTTTCTTCTTCCTGCAGACTGTTATTGTCCAGTCCGGCACTGAAAAACAGGATATTGTTAAACAAGCGTTCTCCGCCCAACCAATAACTTCTGAATAAAGGATTGGCCTGCAATGCGATTACCTTTCCTACTCCGGAGTTGTGCATTGTTACGACAGATGCTCCGCCAATCAGGTTGTTCACATGTCTCGGGATATATCCCGAGAGAAGATAATCTTTTGCATACTTAGCCGGAGTAGCATATTTATTATCGGTAGGATCATAAAATCGGGTGCCACTGTGCATAAAAAGGCAGCGTATTTCGGACATATCCGTAAAATAGCGGATTGCTCAGGTCAGTTTCCACATTCAGAATACTGCCACCCAGAACCCTGGCGCCACTCCTTGCAGCCATCTGCTCATATTCATAGGACGAAAGTGCTTCTTCTGTCGGAGTTCCCTTCTTCTCCTGAAGATTGATCAGTTTCTGGCTCACGGCCCAATGTACAGCCCTGCCGATACATACAAGACGATTTCCTCCTCTGAGCCATTCCTTAATTTTATTGACTTCTGCTTCCGTGAAGTTATAATTTCCATCCGGCATTACTAAAACATTGTATCTACCGAGACGTATCTGAGCTAACCTTTCGACATCAAGTTTTGTGATTTCCATCTGAAGCTTACGGTCAGTATGAAACCACACCTCTCCGGCAGATTGCGGAGCTACACCTCTTCCTGTGAATACGGCGGCTTTGGGCATTTCGGTAGCCACTACTTTGGGGTGCCCTGCCGTGATGAGTGCTGTTTTATTTCCGGTAGCAGTTGCAGTCACCCGTACCTTATGTCTGACAGCCAGCTCTTTGATCAGTTCCTTTAAAGCATGGCTCCCCAGTCTGTTTTGTGTGGCTGATATAAAAAATGATCCTGCCGGATACACTTGCTGAGTATTGTCCGTCATTTCCATTTCGGCCTGAATGCTTTGGACTGATACTCCTTTTTCTGCAGTGCATAGATCAAGGCATACACACCCTGCTGCCGGATATCAATCATATATCCGTAAGGATGGTCAGTTTCTGATTTCAGCCCAAAATCTGCAAAATCCTCCTGACTGAATATATACGGCTTGCCTGAGATGGATGACTGATATTCTGCATATCTAAGATTGTAAGCCGCGGCAGGTGTCCAGCCTGATACATCATAAAAACTGCTGTCCTGAAAACTGGTGACGTGCTCAAACATGGTGAGTGCAAGTATCGGTTGCCTTTGTCTCACCGGTACCACAAAGCTTCGTTCTTTGGAAAATTCCACACCGTTAATCGTCTGGGATTTGTCAAGTCTGTAAACTTCGATTCTGTGCAGACTCAAAAGCCGCAGAAAATCAGCCAGTATGCCGTCTTCCTCATGAGTGAAGATAAAATTTTTATCTGCCTTCTTACCCAAATTCTGGTATGCTGACTTCAGAAAATCCCGTTTATACTGAATAAGTTTCCCTTTCATTGCCACAATACCTTTGTGAGTGGATAGTGAAGTTACAACCTGATTCCTGATGGTAAATGCAAAACTCAGTGGCCCGTTGACACTTTCCTGAATATGGCCTCTGGAACTCGCTTGTTCAAACAAAATACCCACTGCTCCCTGAGCATCCGGATAGGTGGAGCCTTTTCCATAATAAAAATCATCAAAACTGGCTTTGGTATAGTATCTGGAACCAATGGAATCCAGCGCAGCAGCATGGAATAATCCCAAATCCTCCGTAAGCACAAAATTCTGTGCAGGAGTGGAAGGATTATTACCCGAAGGGATACCGGGCTGAAAAAAGAATGTGGAATTGGTACCCATTTCATGGTGATCAGTCAGTACATTGGGTCTCCATTCCTGAAATAACTCAATCCGTCCTTTCGATTCAGGATGTACTGCCGGAAGCCAGTCACGATTCATATCAGACCAGTAGTGATTGTATCTACCACCGGGCCATACTTCATTGAACTCTCTGTCTGCCGGGTCTGATACGAGATTTTGATGTTTGTGACTGTTTACCCAGGTGGCAAATCTTTGAGCACCATCGGGATTCAGACAGGGGTCAAAAAGGATAAACAGATTCCTCAGGGTGTTTTCTATTACAGGCCCTTCAGCAGCAGCCAGATAATATGCCACCAGGACAGCGGCATTCACCCCGCTGGGTTCGTTGCCATGTATGGTATATCCCTGATACAGGATAGCCGGCAGATTCTCCGGGATTTTATTGAATTTTTCAGGAGCATAAAGAATTTCCTGGTGTTGTTTTCTGATATTTTCTGCATTACGGATATGATCCGGATGACTGATCAGTAGGATGAATAGTGGCCTGAATTCATGAGAACGAGCATACTCCAGATATTCTATTCTATCAGATATTTCTGCAAGTTTTTGGAGGTATGCATGTACCTGCGAGGGTTCAAGATGCCATTCACCGATATTAAACCCAAAGAAATCTCCCGGTGCAGGAATGGCAGGATTGTACCTGATATCAGGTAAATAATAATTCACCGGCTGTCCCTGAGCAATACCCGGACATTTGCAGGTAATCCATATCAGACAAATCATCCAAAACTGTAAGCATCGAAATTTCGTCATTTATCAATGGTTTTCACGATTATAAACTTAGCTTTGCAGGCTGTACAAGGACTAAAAAGATGGTAAATATCTTTGTTTTTTTGATTATCGGGGTATTTCTCGCATTGTTATTTTTCAACCTGTACTTCAGGCTCAAGGTTTTGAAATTATACAAAATTCTGGTGCAAAACAAAGTACAATTTGATAAAAAGCATATGTGGAATCCTGCCTTGCTTGAGGAGGAAGTCATCCCTAAATATCCGGAACAAGCCTCTGAAATCAGGGCATTTATAGGGCACATTAAAAAATCAGTGGCTATCGCTGTGGTATTGATTGTCATGATTACCATTTTAGGTTTATTTCTGCATTTTACTAAAAATTAAAGAGGATGAAAATCGGTGTATTAGGTGCCGGGCATTTGGGAAAGATTCATCTGAAGTGTATTCAGCAGACGGAATTTGAGCTCACGGGCTTTTATGATGCTGACCCCAAGGTCAGGCAAACGGTAAGCAATGAGCTGGGTATCAGGGCATATGAAGATATGAACAAGCTTATAGCAGACAGTGATTGTCTGGATATCGTGACCCCGACCACTACCCATTTTGAGCTTGCCATGAAAGCCATAGAGGCCGGAAAGCATATTTTTATTGAAAAGCCGGTAACGCATACCCCTGACGAGGCAGCCCTGTTGATGCAGAAAGCTCAGGATAAGGGGATTAAAATACAGGTCGGCCATGTGGAAAGGTACAATCCGGGATTCAGGGCTTTGCATGAAATATTTATTCACCCCGGTTTTATAGAGGGGCACAGGTTATCTGTTTTCAACCCGAGGGGAACAGATGTTTCCGTAGTGCTTGACCTGATGATACACGATCTGGATATTGTACTCAATCTCGTAAAATCTCCGGTCAGACAGGTTTTTGCCAATGGTGTATGCGTGGTAAGCAAAACTCCTGATATCTGCAATGCCAGAATTCAGTTTGAAAACGGATGTGTAGCCAACCTCACAGCCAGCAGGATAAGCATGAAAAATATGAGGAAGATGCGTATTTTTCAGCAGGACGCCTATATAAGCATTGATTTTCTCAACAAAGAAGCTCAGGCAGTCAGAATGGAGGATGTTGTCGGTGATGACAATAATAACGGTATGACCATACATACAAATGACGGAAAAAAACGTATTATTGTAGAGGCTTTTCCCAAAACAGAAAGTAATGCCATCAGAGATGAATTGCAGGATTTTTACCAATCCGTTACTGAAGACAAAGCCGTGACAGTCAGCATTGAAGATGGATATAAGGCATTGGTACTGGCTTGGGAAATACAGAGGCAGATAGAAAATCAAAAGTTATGAGGTTGAATCCGTTTATATTATACGGTGTTTTTACTTTTTATATTATTGCACAGATTTCCTGTTCATTGACAGACAATGACAGACCGGTGCCTGCATTTCTTCAGTTGTCTTCTCCGGTAGTCACTCCCGGACAACAGCAGGGCGAGGGCACTCATAAAATAACGGATGTCTGGGTCTTTCAGGATGGCAGAATATTAGGCGTATTCCCCTTACCTGCAAAAGTACCTGTGAATGTGGTAGAAGGAGGCTCCGATATTATCATTCTGGCAGGAATCAGAAATAACGGCATCAACAGCAATCCGGTATTCTATCCATTCTATAAATCCATAGAAACCCGTATTAATCCCGGGCCACTCGAAAATTTCAGTCTTCCTCTTATCTTCACCTATATCCCCAACGCAAAATTTTCCTTAGTGGAGGGCTTTGAGACCGGAAACTCCCTGAATTTTGACAGTGATCTGAAGCCGGAAACCAATCTTATCATCACCGATGAAACCGCCGCCGCAGGATTCCGTTCAGCCAAAGCAGTATTGACTTCCGAATTTCCATCTTTGGAGACAGCCTCCAACGAAACTTATCTCAAGTCAAACAACCGGGGTGGTGCCAGCTATGTAGAGCTGGATTATCGCGGAGATGCAGAGATTGCCGTGGGTCTCATCAAATTTCTCGCAGGGAGAGGTACTGTAAGTTATAAGGTCATCATACCACCACGAGAAAACTGGAACAAAATCTATATCGATTTGTCAGAAGAGCTATCTATCAATGATTTCGACTCCTACAAAATTGCCATTGGCTTTTCCAAACCTTCCCGACTGATCCAGGCTACGGCATTTATTGATAATGTTAAACATATTCATTTCTGATATTTATGACCGGGCAGCGGAGATTGGAGTTGATCATTTACAGAATTGCCGATTTTCTCTCGGCTGCTCTGGCCTGGCTGCTATTTTTTATTTACCGGAAAAATCTTGAGAATCCTCAGGCCGAAATCAGCGGAATCATCCACGATCCTAAACTATGGCAGGGTTTACTGCTGATTCCTGTCATATGGGTATTGCTGTATTCAGTGTTTGACAGGTACCGCGATATTTACAGGTATTCCCGCCTCGAAACCATCAAAACGACTTTTTTCATTTCGCTGATGGGTACGCTGCTGCTTTTGTTCACTGTTTTGAGAGATGACAGTGCGCTTAAATATACCAGCTATCTGCATCTTTTTTTTAGGTTGTTCAGTCTGCACTTTGGCATCACAGTGGTAGTCAGAATGGTTATACTTACCATAGCCAGCCGACGTCTTAAATCGGGGAAAGTAAGTTATAACACCTTGATAATCGGAGGAGACAATAATGCCTGTGAACTGTACGAAGAGATAAAATCCAGGCCTCACAGCCTCGGGCATAGTTTTCTGGGATTTATTGACAGCAACGGCAAGAGCAGCAACATACTCGAAAAATATCTGCCTAAATTGGGTAAGCTTAAGGATCTCGACAGAGTCATAAGAGAAAAAAATATTGAAGAAGTCATCGTAGCTGTGGAGACATCTGAACATGGTAAGCTCAAGCAGATCCTCGATACCTTATTTGATTACTCAGACCGGATTCTCATCAAAGTTATTCCGGATACCTATGATATTATGCTCGGTACCGTTAAAATGAATCATATTTATGGTGCCGTCCTTATAGAAATTGAGCAGGAACTGATGCCCTACTGGCAGAAAGTAGTCAAAAGAGCCATGGATATTATCATCAGTCTGACTGCATTGATTATCCTGTCCCCATTGATACTTTTTACTATCATCAAAGTGAAATTATCTTCTCCGGGCCCGGTATTCTATCTTCAGGAAAGAATAGGACTGAATGGCAAGCCCTTCAATATTATAAAATTCAGGTCTATGGTAGTGTCAGCGGAGGAGAACGGTCCGCAATTGTCCAATGACCATGACACCCGGGTGACTCCCTGGGGCAGAATCATGCGCAAGTGGAGGCTGGATGAAATCCCCCAGTTTTTCAATGTATTGAAAGGAGATATGTCTATCGTAGGCCCTCGACCTGAAAGGAAATATTATATTGACCTTATCACAAAGGAGGCGCCCCATTACAAACATCTGCTTAAGGTCCGTCCGGGTATCACCTCATGGGGACAGGTCAAATACGGCTATGCATCCAATGTTCAGCAGATGCTCCAGCGTCTCAAATTTGACATTCTCTCATAGAGAATATGTCCCTCAGTCTGGACTTCAAGATCATATTTTATACCATCCTGGTACTTTTTCAGGGCAAAGGAAAGTAATGAAGACAAGAATTTTCGGTCTGTTGGGATATCCGCTTAGCCACAGTTTTTCTCCTTCATATTTCGAGCAGAAATTCAGGAATGAAGGCATTTATGAAGCAGAATATATTTTACTTCCTTTTGAGAATCTGTCCGAAGTAAGACAACGTATCGAAAATGCCGGAGTACAGGGATTCAATGTTACCATTCCTTATAAAACGGCCATCATTTCCTATCTGGATGCCATAAGTCCCGAATGTGCGGAGATAGGAGCAGTCAATACCGTGAAAGTTAAAGATAACCGATGGACAGGATACAATACAGATGTTATTGGTTTTGAACAATCTCTTCTGGAGTTTCTGCCCAATCTGACAGGGGTCAGGGCATTGATACTCGGAGATGGAGGAGCTGCCAGAGCCGTGAAATTTGTATTTCGTAAACTTGGCATTCCTTACCATACAATATCCAGAAAAAAAGGCTTCACAGGCTATGATGAGCTAAATAAAAGCATGATTGATTATCACCCGCTCATTGTCAATACCACGCCGCTTGGTATGTATCCGGATGTGGATGGCTGCCCACCTATACCCTATGAATATCTGGATGAAAGACATTTTTTGTATGATTTGATTTACAATCCTGAAAAAACTCTATTTTTGACCAAAGGAGAAGCCCGTGGAGCCAAAATCAAAAACGGACTTCAGATGTTACAAATACAAGCAGAAAGCGCATGGCAGATATGGAATCAATAACACAATCCTCCAATCCCCAATCGACACACAAATCATTGCCGGATTTCAGCAACACAGAAATTGCTTTTTCCAATAAATCCGACAGTCAGCTCCGGGAAACAGCCCGGCTTTTTACCCTGATGAACAATAAAACTCTGGTGCGTCTCGGGTCTGTCATTGGCTACAGAGCTGTAAAGTGGAGGCTGCCATTTACTGACATGATTGTAAGAAATACCATTTTCAAGCAGTTTTGTGGAGGCGAAAATCTTGCAGACTGTAAGACTACCATTGAAAAACTTTACAGATTCAATACATTGACCATCTTGGATTATGGTGCGGAAGGCAAATCCGATGAAAAAGACTGGGAGGCTGTGATGCAGGAAACCATGCAGGCTATACGGACAGCAGCTACACATAAATCTGTACCCATCGTCAGTACGAAGATTACCGGACTCATCAATAAAGATATTCTGGAAAAAGTACAGTCGGGCCAAAAGCTCAGCACCATAGAAGAAGGGCATTTTCAGCGCCTGAAACAAAGGCTGGAAAAGATATGCACCGTAGCCGCTGAGGCCGGAATCGGTATTTATGTGGATGCAGAGGAAAGCTGGATACAGAATCCCATAGACGAGCTGGTACTACAGCTTATGGAAAGTTTCAATAAGGAAAAAGCCATTGTATATAATACCTATCAGCTTTACCGGACTGACAGACTCGAGGCACTGAAAAAAGACCATCAGCGTGCTGTGGATGCCGGAGTATATTTCGGAGCCAAACTTGTCCGTGGTGCCTACATGGATAAGGAAAGAAAAAGAGCAGCGGCTATGGGTTATCCCTCACCTATCCAGCCTGATAAGTCAGCTACGGACAGGGATTATAATCTGGCAGTAGAATATGTGGTACAAAATTACCGTAGTATCGCTTCCTGTTGTGCTTCTCACAATGCTGAAAGCAATCTGCTGCAGGCTAAGTTAATCGATGACCTTCAGATTCCGCACAATCATCCTCACCTGATGTTCAGCCAGTTGTATGGTATGAGTGACAATATCACTTTTAATCTCGCCAATTCAGGATACAATGCATCCAAGTATGTTGTGTACGGACCTATCAAAGATGTCATCCCCTTATCTGATACGTCGTACCGAGGAAAACAGTTCTGTGACCGGTGAAATGAGCCCTGAATTATCATTGATAGATACAGAGATGAAAAGGCGTGGATTGAAGTGATTATTGATACTTTCTGCTGACAATTTCTCAAAGCACAATACTTACTCCAAGATTAAGATTTAACCTGGTTGCTAATGCAAAATATGGTACATTCGTATATTGAGCCCTTATGGGAATTTGTGGATCTTCTCTGACAGTCTTTTGAAATCCTGTTTCAATTAAAGTAATCTGGCAACCGGAAAGAATGGAAACTTTGCCACTTATATAATGATTATATTGAATCTTAGGCCCAGTTGCAAGGGCAATATTTCTTACATAGGAATCAAAAGGTTGAGCAATTAATGGTTTTTGGTCTGCGTAATCATATAGTGCACCTCCAAAAACCCCAAAATACAGACCTGTTCCTTTTTCCGTTTTAAAATAGCTGCTCATTACATAATAGTTAATCCACATAGTATAACGTGATTCCAACTGATTTAATGATACTCCCTTGGTTTCAGTAGATTTTGTCGTGTATATAAAATTGAATCCTTTCTTTTTCTCAGGTTCAATTATTTGAAAATCAGTCTGAAATAGATTAAAACCTGAATAGCCTTCATTGCTAAAATCAGACATCTTACCATCTAAAAAGTATCCACCCGAAATTCCGATGGCATAATCTGATTTGGGTTTGGATTTTGACTTAGTTCTGGCTTTTTGTCCAAAACATATAACTGTAAAAAGTATGGAAAAAATCATGATTGATATCCTTTTCATAATTGCAGCATGATTAAAACTTCAAAAAGTTGATAGAATCCCGAAAAATCATTACACATATTCCGTCCAAAAATAAAAATACTTACTGTATTTCATCATTTTTTCATGTCAGACTGCAAAGACAGCTTGCTTTTCCTTCTCAGCAAATTAAGAGTTTTAATTACTTAATGATCGCTTACAATATTTTATACTGATAACAAACATTGTAAGAAACCACGTCATAAAATTTTCAATGATATGCACAAAATTCATACAAACAGGTCAATCTGCGTTAATTAATTTCCTTCTAAATCAACATTATTGCAGGTCATCCAATTCTGCATTTTCAAAATTTATCCTTACTTTTGGATGTTGTTTTAATATTCACTGTTGAAAAATTGTTGTTTCAATTACAGTTTTAAAAACACAGAGATTTTCAAATCAGTAAAAAATATATCATGCCAATACCCCGACCTTTCAATCTGAAACAATGGATAGATGAGCACCGTCATGAACTTAAGCCACCGGTTGCCAATCGGAATCTGTATAAAGATGCCGGTGATTATATCGTTATGATCGTAGCGGGGCCCAATGCCCGCAAAGACTACCATTATAATGAAACAGAAGAATTATTTTATCAGATCGAAGGAGACATAGTGGTGAGAATACAGGAAGATGGCAAAGCAGTGGATATTCCTATACGTGAAGGTGAGATGTTTTTATTGCCGGCTAAGGTTCCACATTCGCCTATGCGGAGTGAAGGTTCTATCGGCCTGGTTGTGGAACTGAAACGTACCGGAAAGGAGAGAGACGGATTGATGTGGTTTTGTGATCAATGCAATACCAAGTTGCATGAATCTTATTTCCATCTTGACAATATCGAAAAGGATTTCCTGCCCCGGTTCAGGCATTTTTACGGCTCTGAAGAATTGAGAACCTGCCCGAATTGCGGACATGTAATGGAAGCAGATAAAAGATTTGTAGCACAGGATTGAAGACCCAATGAAAAAAAAGATCTACTTTTTGTCTGATTTTCATCTGGGAATACATGGTGAAGCATCATCGACTGAAAGAGAGAAAAAACTGCTCCTATGGCTGGACGAAGTAAGTCATGATGCGGAAGAAATATATCTGGTCGGGGATGTTTTTGACTACTGGTATGAATATAAAAAGGTAGTACCCAAGGGGTATGTGCGGCTTCTGGGCAAGCTGGCAAACCTGACAGACAATGGCGTAAAGGTGTATTTTTTTACCGGAAATCATGATATGTGGATGTTCAGATATCTTACGGATGAATTGAACATACCAGTGTACAGAGAGGCTATCAGAACAAAAATTAATGGTAAAAACTTTATAATTGGTCATGGAGATGGTCTGGGGCCGGGAGATCACGGATATAAAATGATCAATGAACTATTTTCCCACAGGTTGGCCGAGTGGGCATTCATACAGATTCATCCGGATACCGGTAGCAGGCTTATGATGTTTTTCAGTGCCAAAATCCGGCAATTCACCAGGGAAGAACTTCAATCCTTCAATCCTGAAAATGAATGGCTGGTAAACTATGCTGAGAGTATCATCCAAAAGGAAATGGTGGATTATTTTATTTTCGGTCACAGACACCTTGCCATTGATTACCTGTTGTCCAACGGCAAAAGCCGATATATCAACCTGGGGGATTGGTTGTATTTTTATTCTTATGCGGTATTTGATGGTAATGATGTAGTACTGCATTTTTATCATTCTCCCAATCCGATGTTAATTTCCAATCATATACACCACAATTAGTATGCAGCTTCTTAATATTTGGTGTAGTCTTGCTTTTTAATAACAATGTTCAATACTCTTTCAGGATGTTCAGCAAAGCATACCACTCATTTATCTGCAGCATCCGGAATAAATCCATCCGAAATTGAGGTCAATGTATTTCTTGCGGAGATTGACAAGTTGGGAAACCTGTATGTCGTGACAGATAAAAACATACTGATCAAGTATGACAAAAACAACAGGGAAAAATACAGATATGCCAATAAAAGAAGTGGCCGTATCACTCAGCTCGATGTCAGTAATCCATTGAAAATACTTCTGTTCTTTGACGATTTCAACTATCTGCTTGTGCTGGATGCCACGCTGACCGAGGTTATAGATTTTAAGATTGAGGACTTTGGTATGACGGATATTACTGCAGCGGCCATAGCCAATGATGACAATTACTGGGTCTATGATCCTGTGCAGTTCCGGTTGTTAAAATCAACCACCGTGGCATCATACTCACACAATCCTCCAACACCAATGATTTTGGCATGGATGGCACGAATATATCCAGAATCAGAGAATCCGGCAATTTTGTCATACTGTGCGATAATTCAAAGGGATTTTACATTTTTGACAATCTTGGTCAGTATGTCAAAACATTGGATATACCTAATGTGGATTATTTCCAGTTTAATGGTCGTAGCATTTTTTACTCTGCCGGAAATATGCTCCGGGCAGCAAATATTCAGACAGGCATAATCACAGATATCATCGTTGCTGAAAATATCCTCCATCCGGACTCATTGAAATATATCATGGAAACAACGGACGAAAGAGTGTTTGTATATAAGTCTAAAATTTCGAGGATATCCAAAAAAATATAAGCCTTTCAGTAAAGTGAACTGACAGGATTATTCATTTTTAAAGTTACAGTATAGTCAGATTCCGGGATATGAATGAAGAGAGCGGTATAACTGTCCATTTACACCGCTCTTTGTGATTTTCGTTTCATGGTTTTATGACCGGGAAAGCTTTTTCGAAATCACCAGCTTTGACAAAAACCATTTTCTGAGTGTCCAGATATTTGGCCATTACTTTATTTACATCTGCAGCCGTGAGTTTTGTTATCTTGTCTTCAAGAGATTTATCCCATTGGAGATTACGATTGAGAAACTGGTAGTTGGATAATTTATTGGCAAGGCTTCTGTCCTGAGCTCTGTTGACCATCTGTGACTGTATCCATCCTGACCTTGCCGCATCCAGTTCTTCCTGTGTAAAACCTTCTTTCACCACCTTTTGTATTTCATCAATAAAAGCCGCCTGTACTTTATCCCGATTTTCAGGAGCATAAATGGCATAAGCACCAAAAGACCCGGATTCATCCAGACTATTACCATAAAACCACGACCCTACCCCATAACTCAGTCCCTCTTTTTGTCGTATACGGGTGGCAAGTCTCGAATTCAGAAATCCACCGCCCAGCATAAAATTGCCGATTACCATGGCCGGATAGTCGGGATGATTATCTCCGATCGGGAGATTCAGACCCGCATAAAACATCGCATTCGCCTTGTCCGGTGTATTGATCTGTTCGTCAGCTCCGTTTACCTGCTTGTATGGATTCGTAATGCGCTCGTACTTAGAGGGAGACTTCCAGCTTTTGAAATATCGGTTGAGGACATTTTCAGCTTTGGGTTTGTCAAAATCTCCCACGATACTTACATTCGCATGGCCGGCACCGTAATTTTCTTTATAGAAGCTGACTACATCCTCGAGTCTGAGTGCCTTGATAGCTTCTATTTCTTCCTCCATGGTCATAACATATCTCGGGTCAGTCTTGGGATAGGGATTTGTCAATCTCTGGAGGAGATTACTGGCTCTTGACCCCGGCTCAGAGAGTTGTTCTTCCAGAAAGGCCAGTTGTTCATTCTTCAGTTTTTCAAATTCATTTTTATCAAAGACCGGCTCTGTAGCCATTTTACCGGCAAGGTCCAATACCTCAGGCAGATTTTCATGAGTCGTCTCTATGCTGAATGTAGCACTGCTCATGCTCCCATATACGCTGAGTCTGGCTTTTAATGCATCCAGTTTGTCCTGTATATCCTGTCGTGACATGGATTTTGTACCTCTGTCAAGCATTGAAGCTGCAAAATCCCCTGCCACTGACTTGCCTGCCAGACTTTTTGGATTTCCAAAGCGCAGCGTAATCACCGCATTTACAGCATCCCCTCTGTTTTCCTTATTGATAACCGCATACTTTAACCCGGAGGGAAGCTGACCTTTAAAGGTACGTTTGTCGATGTTGTCATAGGATGGGTCAAATGCCTCACCTTCAGCGATGAGCTCTCTACCTTTATAATCTCCCACCAAAGATACCAGATCAGGAGCAGCAGGCACCTCTACTCTGTCCGGTTGGTCATCCGGTATGAAGATACCCACAGTGCGGTTGGAAGGTTTGAAGTATTTTACAGCAACATTAGTGATGTCCTCCAGCGTTACCTTTTCCAATCCGTCTCTGTATAGGAAATAAAGTCTCCAGTCGCCCTGAGCGATATACTCACTCATAGTGAGCCCCACGCGGTC
Organism: Saprospiraceae bacterium; assembly: GCA_016716335.1. Classification (GTDB taxonomy): domain Bacteria; phylum Bacteroidota; class Bacteroidia; order Chitinophagales; family Saprospiraceae; genus OLB9. The sequence goes on from JADJWN010000013.1 coordinate 87,033, forward strand.
AGATGAATTGAAGGACAGATTCCATTGTTTCAGTAGCCTGCTTTTAGCTCTTTCCAATTCTTCGGCGGTTGGAGGATTGGATTTTAGCTCATCCAGCGTCTTCAGCAGGATTTCCTTGACTTCTTCAACAGAATTTTCCTTTCTCAGGGTGGCATTGATATAGAGAAAGCCCGGTTCTTTGAGGCTTGGTGCAAAACTCCAGACATAGGATGCTTTTTTGCTCTCTACCAATGCCTTGTAGAGTCTTCCGGCAGGTTCGTTGGACAGGATTTCATCTATCAGTGCTATGGCAGGATAATCAGCATGGGATCCCGGTGCAGTATGATAGCTGCAGCTTACTACCTGTACGTCACCTGTCCTTCGGAGCAATACCGATCTTTCACCATCCTGCGTGGGCTCCTTGGTGTATGTAGGTATCAGTTGTCTTTCAGGTCTGGGAATGGGAGAAAAAATTCATCTATATATTTCAGTGTTTTAGATTCATCAAACTTGCCGGTCACCATCAGTACTGCGTTGTCAGGCTGGTAGTATTTTCGGTAAAAAGCCTGAAGCCTTTCGATAGGCACATTCTCCAGGTCTGCCCGGCATCCGATAGTGCTTTTGCCGTAATTGTGCCACAGATAGGCAGTACTCAGTACTCTTTCCATCAAAACACCGGACGGGTCATTTTCACCGGCCTCAAATTCATTGCGCACTACGGTCATTTCACTGTCAAGGTCTTTTTTGGCTATGAATGAATTGACCATCCGGTCTGCCTCAAGATCCAGTGCCCATCTCAGATTGTCATCTGTGGCATTGAATGTCTCAAAATAATTGGTACGGTCGTACCAGGTGGTACCGTTGGGACGGGCTCCTCTTTCCGTCAGTTCCTGCGATATGTTGGGATGTCTCGGCGTCCCTTTGAAGACCAGATGTTCCAGCAGATGAGCCATTCCTGTCTCGCCGTAGGCTTCGTGTCTGGACCCCACCAGATAAGTGATATTGACTGTAATGGTAGGTTTGGATTGATCCGGAAAAAGCAGTACTCTCAGACCATTTTTAAGCTCATATTCAGTGATGCCTTCTACCGATGCTTTTCTGGTAATTCCCTCCGGAATATCTATTTTCTTTTGTGCTTCAGCCCCATTGAAGCCGAGCAGCAAAAAGCACAAAAAAGACAGAATGTTTTGTTTCATGATGGTTTGATTTAATGGTGACATAATGCAGTTTATAGAGCCAAAAACTTAATTAATCTGCAGATTATTGCAGCATCGGAAGAAAAATTTATATCAGAGTCTGTATTTTCCAGTTAACATCTCGTCAGCCAAATCAGTTTTGCTGAATATAGGCTTTCTGAACAACTTTGGCTCATCCGATTAACCCGAATTGTACCAGTTGGCTATACAGTTGCATAGGGTTTTCAAAATGGATGGAGCTTATATTTAAGGATCTGGCCGCTTTCACATTCCTGAGGTTATCATCTATGAAAAGTGCGGAAGACCGGAGAATATTATATCTTTCCAACATAAGATTATAGATAGCGGGATCGGGTTTTTCAATTTTTCCTGTCCGGACACCAGTATTCCATCAAACCATTGCAGGAATTCAAATCTTTCCAATGCCACCGGAAAGGATTGTGCCGACCAGTTAGTCAGGGCATAAAGTCTGAGTTTTCCGGATTCCTTCATTTTGCGCAATATTTCCACGTTTTCATGAATCGGTCCTGCCAGCATTTCCACCCATCTGCCGTAATACATGCTTATCTCCGTTTTATATTCAGGAAATTGAGAAGACAGCACAGCGGTTGCCTCTTCGAATGACCGTCCGGCATCCTGTTCTTCATTCCAGTCAGAGGTACAGATAGCTGATAAAAAATACTCCACAGCTGCTTCCGACCTGAATACTTTTTTATAAAGATATCTTGGGTCCCAATCGACCAAAACACCCCCGAGATCCCATATTATCGTATCTATAGGCATTTTACTCAAATTATTTCAGTGATTTCAGATAAATAATCGGGCAAAGAAAGGATTTACATTGTATTTTGGAGCAAATTCAAAAAATATCCAGCGTAAAGCACAAGCTCACCGTGATTATCTGGCACCTACTATGTCCCTGATCTGCAGAAATCTCTTCTTATAATAGGGATCATGGAGATGATCGATGGTGACACCCTTCTGCACGGAAGAATGTATAAAATAAACAGTATCATTGCTGATATGATGTACGATACCTACATGACCGGGCCTTATATTTCTTGCATTTCTACCCTTAAAAACTATGAGGTCACCTGGTTTGGCATTTTGTATGGCGGATACCTTCTTGCCATCATGGACCTGGGATACCGAGCTTCTTGTCACCTTCAGGCCATTGTTGGAATATATATATCTTGCAAAACCGGAACAATCAAAAATATTCTTATCGACTTTGGATTTGTACCGTGTCCCGATAAATTTTTCGGCATCGGCAATGATTTTCAATCGGACCACGTCACTCTCAGACAGCACCACCTGATAGGGCATAAAGTGAGATACCACAAAGAAAATCAGTGCTTTGATTTGCATTCAGTCTCAGGTTTTACGAAACGGAATGCAAAATAGCCAATGTCGGCAAAAATGCAAAATTTTTCAACAAAAAAGCCGAAACTCAGGATTCCGGCTTATAGTAATTATCTTTACTTAAATAGATTGTCATATCCCGAACTTCCACCGGAATCACTCCTGCTCTGAATAACAGGTTGCTTCAATTCCAACACATCATCCATCTTTTCTTTCCCTCCCAGCAACAGAAGAGTGGACTTTTTTTCGTATTCTTCCAGCATTTTCAGTCCTTCTTCTTCGAATACTCCGTTTTGAAGATCAATGCTGTTCATAAAATTGGCAGACATTTCCATAAACCTCTCCATCTCACCTACCTTATTGGCCACGTCATCAGCGATATGTTCCATTGCCTGATCAAAAATAGCTCTTTTGTCTGCATCACCCTTAATAATGCTCATGGCTGACTTCATGGCAGAATGACTTGCCCTGATGGCTTTTCTCTCCTGTTCCTTGACCTTTACCTGATCCACGGTGTCTTCAAGCAGTATTTCAGAATTGGAATACATTTTGGACAGGACACGATACAGAATGGTCATTCGTTTATGCAGTTCTGTATATTTTTCATTGCTTTCCTGCAATCTTGCCGCTTTTCTGCTGTGCAATAGCATAGCATTTTCATTTCCCTGTTCTTTAGCCTTTCTGGCTATAGCCATGTTGTTGTTGATTTCCTTATTGTTTTCTTCAACGATGGTGACAAGTTTCCGCATCTGACCCTTCAGATTACCAATCTGAGTGTCCATCTTTTTGAGATTGTCCTGCAGATCACTGATGTAATTTTTCAATATTCCTATCGGGTCTATCGTGACAAAAATTCCTGTAATCCAACGCATTACACTTTGATACATATAGGAAACCAAAGTACGCCATTTGGGGTCAAGTACCATATAAATAATTACGCCAAGTACTGCCAGTAAAGCGACTATGCCCAATGTATTCTGGAGCATCACAAGGATAGCACCGCTGAACTTAAACAAGACGTAGCCCAATGCCGCAATCATGGCTATCAGAAAAAACGCTCCCGTTTTGCCTTCCGGCTTCTCCCAGAAGCTTTTCTGCCTGTATCCGCTTTCTCCTAAATTTGTCATAACAGTAAGAATTGTTTTAAAAGTTAATCAAAAATATGCTTTTTTATGAACCGTGATAAATTTTCCTCCTGATTTACAGAAATTTATTATATAGGGCTACATCAGCCTCAATTTCATGATATAGTGCATCAAAGGTGGTTTTAAATCTGTCTCTGGTGTCTTCTATTTTTTTTATCACAGCCTCCATCCCCGATTCGATTTCTTCAATTTTACCGGTAAGCAACTCATTCTCTTGTTTCAGCTGCTCTATTTTCCTTATGTTTTCGGCTATTCTTTCTTTCGCTTTATTGATCTCGACCCTTTTGGCATCGACATTATTAGCTATCTGATTTTTGAGGGCACTTGCAAAAGTTTCCTTTTCCCTGTTGAGTACTGAAAGATATTTTTGAGCTGACTTGAGCAGTTCCTCTTTGGTAAAACCCATCGTTGACGCTGTCATAAAAGCACTTTTGGCAGCCTGTGCCTCATCCATGCCCATTTGCTGCAACCTTATATAGCTTAGTTTGAATTTGAGGTAATCGAAACCGCCCTGCTGAGATTCTGCGATTGCAGTCATCAGTTTTGACAAAACCTTTTCATCGTATTTCTCCAGATTGGAAAAAAGCTCCTTTAATTCCACCATGCGGGACTAATTTTTGGCAAATATAAACGATATTGCACAGCCTCTGTTTGTATTTACTCCGAACACACCGATTTCATCTACCAATGGTCAATATGTGTGCTTTAAATTGTCGTCAGAAGGAAATGCTCTCGGATTGTGCCCCTTTAAAAACTCCATGTAATATTCCCGGTGCACAGGATTCTCCGGGTCGAATGCATTACCGTATTTACCTGAAATCATCCTTTGTCTGCTGGCTTCAAAGAGTGTCACTGCACAGGCCACAGAAATATTGAGACTCTGCACCATCCCATACTGCGGTATGATGAAATTTCCATCCAGATGCTTTAATATGTTGTCCGACAGACCGGTATGCTCATTTCCGAATACCAAAGCCACGGATCCAGTCAGATCCAGTTCGTAAAGCGACTTCGATTCTGTATTCAGATGAGTGCCCAACAGATGTCTGTATTTGCTTTTTATAGCCGAAATACAGCTTTCAGTATCTTCATAAAAATGCACTCTTACCCATTTTCTGGAGCCCGACGAGCTATTGATGCCAATATATTTTTCCCTTGCATTTTTTGATGGTTCTGTGTAGAGCACGTAAATTTCACCGATTCCAACACAATCACAGGTGCGCAGCACAGCTCCGATATTGTGAGGATCGTGTACATTCTCCAGCAAAACAGTAAGATCCGGTTGCCGGCAGGAAGCCGCATATCTGATCTTTTTTTCTCTTTCTTCTGTCAGATGGAGCATCAATCTATTCTCTTGAACTTTGAATCGGAAAACTCGATGATATTCAGTTTTTTATTTTCAAAAAAGTCAAATTCGGATGAGTCAGGATTTACCGGTTTTTCGTCAGCCCTGACTTTTATGATATCAAAGTTTTGCTGTATCCCCGTAAATACAAACTTGTCGGGCCGTAAAGCTTGAGAAAAATCAGATTGCTGAAGTAATTCGCCTGCGTACCACATCACATCATATCCACGTATTGCAGAGGGGAGAGCAATTTCGCCAAACGCATCCAGAAACCTTTTCCTGAACTGTCTTACTTCATAATTTGTCTCATCTACAAAATCAGACATAACCACCCTCATACTCAATGAAGCCAGGTGCTCGTACTCTATTCTGTCACTGTGATATATTAATGGCATACCATAGGCCACCAATGCTCTGGCTCCTTTCTCCACGCTGAGTTTTCGCACACTGTTGTATGCAAACAGTTCATCATTGAATGAAAAATTGGGAATAATAACAGCCTTCAGTTTATTATTGGCAAACAACCGGGTAAATGCCGTGGGTCCTGTAATAAGACTGTCATTATTGACTAAGTACTTAATGAAGTAATTGTCATTACCGGACTTATTTCTTTCTTTGGCCAGCTCTTCGAAATAATTGTACCAGGATGTAAAATCATTGGTATTCCTGCCTATGATAGCTACTTCTCCTTTTTGGTAATTTTTGAATGCATGTTCAGCGATTTTCTGGTAATGGGCTTTCAGATTGGGTTTCAGTTGAATGTACCAGGGATTTTCTGCTGTGATTTTTGTGCTGGTTTGCCATGGAGACAGTAAAGGAATCTGAAGTTCTCTGGCTTTTTCAGCCAATACCTTGATATCCTCTCTTTCAAATGGTCCGATGATGATATCCGGCAAATTTTCTTCCAGGTTTTCCGCTGCTTTGCGGGCATCAAACTTGCCTTCTTCAGTATCTGTCACATCAAGGGTAAAGGATATTCCTTTGTTCGAAAGATCCTCTGCTGCAAGCAGCATTCCGGCATAGAAGTGTACATACTCTGATACGGCAGCCTGCTGTTCACTTATCCCATCAGAGTTTAAGGGAATAAAGAGTTTGATGGTTAAATGGGATTTATTACTGTCTTTTTTACTTACAGGAGTTCTTTTTTGAGCAATTCTGATGGTTTGGAATGATGTATCTCTGGTCCAGAAGAATGTATCAGGTAAGGATGCATACTTAGTTTTAGACACTGTAGGTATGGTGTCCTTTCGGTTGGAGGATTTGTCAGCTTTGACAATCTGAACGTTTTGCGAACCTGCAGGGTCTTTGGCACTGCTTTTTGCTGTACTGCATGACAAAAAGCTGAAAGATACCAGAATACTCAGCAGTATGCTATTCCCATTCGATAGTAGCCGGAGGCTTGGTACTGATATCATATACAACTCTGTTGATTCCTTTTACCTGATTTATAATTTCGCTCGATATTCTGGCTAGCAAGTCATAGGGTAAATTGCTCCATTCTGCCGTCATCCCGTCAACGGAGTTTACGCATCGCAATGCTACCGTAAACTCGTAGGTGCGCTCATCACCCATGACACCGACTGATTGTACCGGCAGTAAGATGGCACCTGCCTGCCATACTTTATCATACCAACCGGATTCTTTCAGAGCGTGGATATAAATGTGATCTGCCTCCTGGCAAAGGCGCACTTTCTCAGGAGTAATCTCTCCCAAAACCCTTATACCCAGCCCCGGTCCCGGAAAAGGATGGCGATGCAGCAATGAAGGTGCAATCCCAAGTTCGTGCCCTACTTTTCTGACTTCATCCTTAAACAGCATCCGCAGGGGTTCTACCAGTCCCAGATGTAATATCTCCGGCAATCCTCCCACATTATGATGAGATTTTATCGTAACAGAAGGTCCATGTACCGAGACGGACTCAATCACATCGGGATATATGGTACCTTGTCCAAGCCACTTTATACCGGGATGCTGCGCTGCTTCTTCCTGAAAAACTTCAATAAAAACCTTACCAATTATCTTTCTCTTCTGCTCCGGATCTGACACTCCCTTCAACTCATTGAGGAAACGGTCACCGGCTCTGACTCCTTTAATATTGAGCCCCATACCCTGATAGGAGGCCAAAACCTCTTCAAACTCATTTTTCCTCAGCAATCCATTGTCCATAAAGATGCAATGCAGCCGGTCGCCAATAGCCTTATGTATCAAAGTGGCTGCTACGGTACTGTCCACACCTCCGGAGAGTCCCATCAACACATGATCATCCCCTACTCTTTCGCTTATCTCCCTTACTGATTCTCTGATCATTGACTGAGCATTCCAGTTGGTATCACAGTGAGCAATATGCCTGATAAAATTGAATAAAATGTCTGCTCCCTGCAGACTATGGGTTACTTCCGGATGAAACTGGAGGCAATATACCGGATTACGATAGGCGCCGTCTTTCGATTTGAAAGCAGCCACGGGTATATCCTTGGTGCTTGCAATGATTTCAAAATTGCTCCCCAATTCCATGATAGAATCGCCGTGGGACATCCACACCTGTGTATCCTGTTCCACACCGGTAAATAGTGGATCCTGATTAAGTTTCAGCAAAGCCTTACCGTATTCCCTGACATCAGACTTCAGTACCCTGCCACCCGTTTGATGTGCGATGAGCTGAGCGCCGTAGCATACACCTAATACCGGATATTGAGCTGCCAGCTCATTAAAATCCACATACAGGGCGTTGCTGTCCAGTACGGAAAAAGGGCTTCCTGAAAGGATAACCGCTTTTACTTTCTTGTCCTTTGGAAACTTATTGTAGGGGTATATTTCGCAATATACATTGAGTTCACGCAATCTTCTGGCTATCAACTGCGTATATTGAGAGCCGAAATCTAATATTACAACCAATTCATTCATAGCCGCAAATATAGTAAGCTATCCGCAGAATCGGGTAATCACTCAGCAATCCTGCCTTAAAAAACAGCAAATACGGTCTAAAGACAGTGAAAATCAGGTAGATTGCAGAAACGAATACTTATTGTACAAAAATAATCCTGACAACATTGTCCGGATATACTCCTTTGAGGCGATTCAGTGAAACCCTTCCTTCATCAATACCTTTCAATTTGAGATATTTCCTGATGGAATTCACTCTGTTCCTGGCGAGTATATCGGCTTCGTATTGTTCAAAATCCGCTATCAGGATTTTGGTATTGGGTTCGCTGGTCAACTTGGCTACCACTTCATCCAGTTCCTTCAAGGCATTCTGATTCAAAGTAGCAAAACCGCTTTCAAATTTTATCTCATACCCTTTGGCTTCGCTGGTATTGATATCTCTGAATGGATCCAATCTGGATTTGGTGTTATTAGAAGCAGTTACCTGAGTGTAGTCATAAGAAATCAGTTTGAAGCCTTTGAGATAATCGAATTCAGGGCCAATAATTCTTACAACTTCACCATCTGGTGTAATTTCCGCTTTAACAGGTTCTGTATTGTACAGTATTACAGCTTCCTTAGCGTTTTGTGCATTAGTCTGTAAGGTCAGCAACAGATAAATCGTCGTAACCATCAGACACTTCATGGGGGGAAAGAATGTGTTGTTCATGGTATTAAATTTAAAAAGTCAGATACTCCTTATTCATCAAGTAAGCCTCTGCCCTCTTTTACTATCTTATTCTCCTGCAATAATTGTTCCAGAAGCTTATCTAAAATACCGTTAATGAATTCCTTACTCTTGGCGGTACTGTAATTTTTGGCCAACTCGACATACTCATTGATAGTGACTTTGGTGGGGATGGTCGGACAGTATAAAAACTCTGCAATAGCCATTTTCAGCATAATCATGTCCAGAATTGCCACCCGCTCTGCATCCCAGTTTTTCAACACCGGCTCAATCATAGATAATAACGCCTGATCCTCCTCAAATGTTTTGGTAAAGAGCCACTCTCCGTATTCTTTTGTGGTCTCCTTGTCCGGAAAGTGGGATAAAAAGAAACTTTCATCTGAGGCCGGCAACTCTTTCAGTACCTTTTTGATGGCACCTATGATCAGGGATTTGTCGTCTTCCCAGTTTGCATAATTATCTTCAAGAATCTCATTGTACAGCTCATTTTTCCTGCAGAATCTGAAAAGTTCAAGCAGGAGTTCCAGATTTTCATCATGGCTTGTCTGCTTTAAAATAAACTGGGTATATGCCTCTTCTTTGGCAAACTCATAATATATAGTACGGTAGTGATCCTTATCTGACTTGGACTCAAACCTGTAGGATTCGAATTTTCTGGCCAGCGTTTTATTGTTTGCCAGATCCTGAATCATAACATTATCCCAGAGTTTGGAGGTAAAAGCCTTATCAAAATCAGAAGGAAGGTGCTTGGATTTTCTTTTCTGATAATCTTCGGTGGAGATTTTTGCTATCTGTATAATATTGTAAATATTGTACAAAAACAACTCGTAACTTTCCTCAATACTTTTCCAGTACAATTTGACCGCCTGATCAAAAGTGATGGATTCATCTCTGCTCAAGGTATATAAAAGCTGCATCACCTTGACCCGGACACTTCGTCTGCTTAACATGGGTTCAATTTTCTTTAAAAGTTGAATTACTCCGATTTCGTCATGCAAAGGAAATCAAAAAAGTGATAAGCACCTAATATATTAGTATAAATTAATATTTGTTTAAACTTATTTAGCAAATGGTCAGTCTGCGACTCTTTTCACAACGTTCATACCCTGATGAATATACTTTTGACCTTTACTTCACCGATTGTACAATCATTTCTGAAATATCCAGCACCATCACCTCATCCTGTTTGTCCTTAGCTTTCATTCCATCAGTAAGCATGGTGATGCAGAATGGACAATTGGCCACCACTACGTTGGCTCCACTTTCTATGATTTCTTCACTTCTTTCAATATTAATGCGTTTTTCTCCGGGCTCATCCTCTTTAAACATCTGTGCACCACCTGCCCCACAGCACAATCCCTTTGACCTTGACCGTTTGAGTTCAGTAAGATCGGCATCCAGCTCCTGAAGCAAATGTCTGGGAGCTTCATACTCTCCGTTTACCCGTCCGAGATAACAGGAATCGTGGTAGGTAATTTTTTTACCATTAAAACTCCCGCCCTCTACCTTTAGCTTTCCATCTTTCAGGAGCTGATCCAGATACTGCGTATGATGCATCACGTGATAATTTCCACCGAGCTCAGGATATTCATTTTTCAGCGTATTAAAGCAATGCGGACAGGCAGTCACAATATTTTTGACGGCATACATATTGAGGGTCTGTATATTCTGGAGTGCCAGCATCTGGAAGATAAATTCATTCCCTGCACGTCTGGCAGGATCGCCGGTACACTGCTCTTCATTGCCAAGAATAGCAAACCGGATGCCGGCTTTTTCCAGCAGTGTGGCAAATGCCCGGGTTACTCTCTGTGCTCTGGCATCGAAACTGCCTGCACAACCTACCCAAAATAATACCTCTATATCTTCTCCCGATGCGGTCGTTTCAGCTAATGTCCTTATTTGCATATCGTTTCAGAATTAAGTCACACAAATTGGAAATAAAGCCTAAATATACATTCTTTCGCAAAATGTTGGAGAAGTGCAGTATCTTTATGTTCTTCCTGTAACTATTTGAGGTATTCGGCAGCTACTTTTTCGAATTGAGGCAACTTTTTATAGTGCCATTTTTCCAGAATTTTCCCGTCCTTCCACAGTATGATACCGGGATTGGATCTGCCAATGGTCTTGATCAGTTTTTCGTCAGCAGTAAAAAATTCAACATCAAGTCCAGTTTCCTTCTTAAGTATTTCAGCTTTTGAAGCGTCTATACCACTCATCAGAAATGTTGTTGATATATTTTTACCTGCAGCCTTGTCAGTAAATGGTTTTATTCTGTTCTTAATAGCATCGACAAAATTCTGATCCCAGACGGCAACCTGTTTTCTGACCTTATTAGTAATTATCTTATCTATGGTCTTAGATAGCTGAAAACTATCCTTTCCGGCATCTGTAAATATGGTATCTACTCTGAATACCGTATCCTGCTGCTCTACATCCGCTTCGATAGTCCTGTACAGGGGCTTACCACTGTAAATCATGATATTGTATTCAGGATTGGAAAGGTAAGTGGACGTCTTGTCATTATTGTCAAAGTCTGTCACCATAAATTCTGAAATTTTGGTTTGGGGCACTGAAGGTTCAGTTTTCAGTTGTTCAATGGTTTCCCAATCCTCCGCATATTGCTCAAATGTTTTCAGATATTCAGCGTAGGGTATGTCTTTGATCTCACCGCTTTTTTTGTTTTTCAATCTGAAGGCAGTCACCTGCACAGCAGCCATGGCATCTCTTTCTTTCTTTTGTACCGCTGCGACATCCGTTCCAATCTTAAACTGCCGGAAGTCCATGTGGGGCTCATTCCAGTAAAAATTGTAAATGCTGTAGAACAAAAGAATGACTGTACTCACCAGAAGAATAATGTTATGTTGCCGTATAGTAAGTATTTTATGGAATTTTCGCCAATTGAGTACAAAAATCACAGAGGGAATGAGCAGTACAAGGTCTTTATAAAAAGATATCCTTGGCTCTAATTTGATAAAATCCCCAAAGCAACCGCAGTCCGTCACCCGCATATTGCTGGCTTTGTAAGCAGTCCACTTTCCAAATTCCGAAAAAATTCACACCCTGAGGGACGTAACCTGTCAGAAAAGTGAAACCTGTCAGTACCGTGAAGAACAAAACCAGCAGCAGAAATGCCCATGAAGTGAATTTAGGCCTGATACCCATGATCAGCATGATGCCCAATATTATTTCAAAAAGAATCATGAAAATGGCAAAAGCTGTGGAATAATTGGATAAAAAGGGAAACAGCGGGGCGATGAATCCCATCATTGTATTGTGAAATGTCGCATAGAACTCAGCAAAGTAATCTTCCATCTTATAGGCAGTGCCTAAGGGATCCACTGCTTTTACCCATCCGGAAAAAATGAAGAGTGCCCCGGCGTAATTCTGCAAAAAGCTTATGAACCAGGATTTATGAATTTTCAATACAAATCCTGTGATTAAGGTCAGTAAAACAGCAACTACTCCGATGTATAAAACTAAAGTCAATAAAGTCATTTCACCATATTTTTGGCTTCCTGTAATTCAATTTTCAGGAAGAAATCGTAAAAAAATCACTTAAAATTCCCGGTGCAAAAATAAAACTTAGCCATTACAGCATCACAAATTATAACAAAATATAATGTTAAAGCTCATGGTAATAAAGTCCCCTCCAATTACCCTTTAGAGGCTTTACCTCTGTCCCCGGAATATTTCTTTTTATGACGAAATTTTCCGGATCTGTGTTTATTGTTTTCAGATTTTTGAGCTACCCTACCCGTCTTCCATTCAGGACTGATACCTATTTCGGCAGGAATATTCAGTTTACGTATTTCAGATCCAATGAGTTTTTCTATGGAGGAAAATTGCCGCATTTCCTTTTCATTGATTAATGTCAGAGCTACTCCCGTAGCATCTGCCCGGAGCTCGTCCTTCCTATTCTGTGGCACGTAATCTTCTGCATCATTCGGCACATTGTAATTGATCACCAGATTTATGTCTTTGATGTCAATACCCCGGGCAAGCACATCCGTAGCCACAATGATACGGGTTTGTCTGGCTCTGAATCTGTTGAGCACTTCTTCTCTTTCTTTCTGTTCGAGATCAGAAGATATACCTTCTACCTTATGGCCTTTAGCTTTCAGACTCCGCACTATGCCATTGACATCTTTTTTGGTGGAGCTGAAAATGATGATACTTTCGAATGAAGGCTTATCTTTGATCAGGTGGTGAATCAGCTCTGTTTTATGGTTATCATTTACCAGATAGGCGGCCTGAAGTACTCCTTCAGATGGCTTGGATATCGCTATGCTGACTTCTGCAGGATTGATCAGGTGTGCTTTGGCCAGCTCACGCATTTTGGGTGGCATCGTGGCACTGAACATCAGCGTTTGCTTCTTTTTCGGCAGTACGTCCAGTATCCTCTTGATATCATCATAAAAGCCCATATCAAGCATACGGTCAGCTTCATCCAGTATGAGGTAGCGTAGATTCTTAAACTTCACATTGCCCATATTAATATGGCTGAGCAGTTTTCCTGGGGTAGCCACAATAATATCTGCTTCTCCTTCCAGTCCTTTTTTCTGGCTTTCCCATTCATTGCCCGAACCTCCTCCGTACACTGCAATGGATGAAACCGGAGCAAAATATGCAAATCCCTGTATCTGTTGTTCAATCTGTATGGCCAGTTCCCTAGTGGGTACTATGACTAAAGTGCTCGTACCGTGATGCGGATTTCTCACGAGGTGGTGCAGTACCGGCAGCATAAACGCAGCCGTTTTGCCGGTTCCTGTCTGCGCACAGGCGATCAGATCCCTGCCCTGCATAATATGTGGAATAGCCAATTCCTGTATAGGTGAAGCTTTTTCAAACCCCATATAGGAAATCGCATTCAGAATCTGTTCATCCAGCCCCAATTCATCAAATGTCATTCAAAAGTTTTTATATATAGAAATTAACTATTTTTAAATCACGCCAAATGTACGGCTTATATTGGTGATTTTCATGCAATTCTTTGATTTTTTAAGGCTTTTGCTTTGATTGCATATTCCTGGAATGGAAGATTTAACGTGTGTGAAAACATTCTTAAAATGATTTTGGTTTTATTTAGTTAAGTGAGTTATGCGACCATCTGCTCAAAATTTATTATTTGAATTGCTCTTTGATGATGATCAAGTGGCGGCTGCCGAACAGTTGTACCTGTCCGGAGCGGTGGTGGAAGTTTTATCCCTTGAAAGTCAGCTATTTACAGCGAAAGTGAGAGACGGGATTGTATATGAAACAGAAATTCAAAATCCTTTTACAAAAAAACAGAAATCAACCTGTGAATGTGTTTTTTTCAATGAGCATGGATTTTGCAAACATATTATAGCTACATTATACGAACTCAGAGAAATCTACAGATACAAGAAAGAAGAAAAGGATAAAAGCAAACCGCAACAGGAAAATAAAAAACCGGGCTCACTCACCATAACACATATACTCCAGGAAGCTGACCATGAAGAATTGGTCTCCTTTATAAAAAATTATGCCAGGACAGACCGTAAATTTTCCATGCAGCTCAAGGTACATTTTGCCAGGCAGATAGAGCTTGCTGATAATACGCTCAAATACCGGGAAATCTTAAATACCCTGGTGAAACCTCATACCGGAGCAGGCAGCAAAGCTTCAGCCTCGGATGTAAGAAACATCTGCCATATACTTGCAGATTTTGGCTCTCAGGCAGATGATTGTCTGGCCATCGGACAGTTTCAGGAAGCGTATGATATCATGGAAGCCAGTTTTACAAAACTTGAATACGTCAGGCATCATTACCCGATACAGACCGACTCTACCGAAAGACTCAGTGTTGAATATCATCAAAGATTCAAAAACTTTCTTTCTGAAAAAATACCACCGGATTTGCGTAAAAAACTGCATGATTTCGGAAAAGATCTGGCGTCCAGGTCTTATTACCATTTTACGCATATTCACTCCAATCTGCTGCGCATTCTTCTTGAGGAAAAGGACAAAAGACTTCAGGCAGAGATCAAAACCCTGATACAGGATTTACTTAAAAGGAAAAATGATAAGGAATCTGCAATTTTATATCCATTGCTTATAATCATTCAAAATTCAGTCAAGTCTTCAGATATTGAATTTATCAAAGATAAAAACCTGAAGCTTACCGAGGTATGTGACAATCTTGTAGCTTTAAACAAAAATGAACTTGCCATTGCATTGCTGGAATTGTATAAAGGAAAATTTGCATTGGATAAAGAACTTATCCAGCGTCTTATCAGCCTGCACTCCGCCAATAAAAATCAGCAGGCAATTTTTGGGCTTGTATGTGAAGTCTTATTAATGACCGAGGACCTGAGATATCTGGATTTAATCACCAAAGAAACAGAGGAAGAGGAGAAAACCATACTCATGCATGAAGTAGAGCATTATCTCACAGAGCATAATGCCTCGGACAAGTTGCTTTCAAAATTCTACAAAAAAGTAAATTTTATTGACCAACTGGGCTCCATGATTATAAGAAAAAATGATTTCCAACTGCTGAGAGAACATTCAGAATATCTGTATAAGCATAACAGGGTCAATCTTTTGGCCATTTATGAGATACTGATATTCCATTACCTGAATGAGCATTTGGGCGATATGTCCGTCAGTTTTGTGAAGGACACACTCGGTTTTCTGAATTCAGAAAAGCTGGATTTTGTGTCCGAGGGCTTGAAAAAGTTTCTGCTGACTCATTTTTCACACCGTCCTGTATTGACAGAAATCCTGAAATAACTTTAATAACCTTTGAATACAGGCTTTCTTTTCTCAAGAAAAGCATTCACTCCCTCAGTATAATCTTCACTTTTACCTGCTTTGGTCTGAAGCTCATCCTCCAATGCCAGCTGCTCTTCAAGGCTATGCTGAAATGAACGGTTGAGTGCCTGCTTGGTGAGCGCAAGCCCATAGGTAGGCATGTCAGCGAGCATGGTGGTGATACGGCCTAATGCAATATCAAAGGACTCATCGGGTATAGATTTGTATATCATACCCATTTTTTCTGCTTCCGGGGCAGCGATTTTGTCTCCGAGCATCATCAGTGCAGAAGCCCGCTGCAAACCAATTAATCTTGGCAAAGTGTAGGTGCCACCACTGTCAGGTATCAATCCTATCTTACTGAAAGCCTGAATGAAGGATGCACTTTCTTTGGCTATGACAATATCGCAGGCCAAAGCAATATTGGCTCCTGCACCAGCAGCCACACCATTGACTGCCGCTACTACTGGTTTTGGGATATTTCTGATGCGGAGTATAGCGGGATTGTAGTGTTCGCTGACAATTCTGGTAAGTTCAGGTCCTTCGGGATCAATGGCCTCAGCCAAGTCCTGTCCTGCACAGAATGCCTTACCATTTCCGGTGATTACCACGCACCTGATATCCGGGTCGGCAGCCGCATCATCCAGAGCTGCATGAAAAGCCAGCGCCATTTCTCTTACAAAGCTGTTGAATTTTTCAGGTCTGTTGAAAGTTATGGTGGCAATTTTATCGGATTTGCTGTACGCTATAAAGTTCATGTTATGTGTGGTTGATTTGTTTGAGGTAAATTTAATGACATTTGAAATAATCAAATGGTTCAAGACAATCTTTGCACCGATATAAAGACTTACAGGGTGTCGAACCAAACCTACTGACCATTTCCGTATTTACCGACCCACATAGCGGACAGGCTACTGATGGACTCTTACCCGTCAGATAGGAGCTGTCCGTAGTCTTTTCGGCAGGTGGCGCAATACCATACTCCCGTAGTTTCTTTTTACCTGACTCAGAAATCCAGTCTGTAGTCCATTCCGGACTCAGCACCGTCAGCACTTCTGAATTCATAAAGCCGGCATCCTGCAATGCAGCCTTGATGTTGACCGTAATCATATCCATCGCCGGACATCCTGTATAAGTGGGGGTGATGGTCACAGTCACCTTATCATTTTCATCTACATTTATGTCTCTGATTATACCCATATCACCAATCGTAAGCACAGGTATTTCAGGGTCTGTGACTGTTTCCAGTATTACTTTGATGAGCTCTATCCGGGTTGTATTGGCAAGTTTCATATCGGGCTTCTTATAATTTTTTCTTTAATGCAAGCAGTTCATCACGAAGCTGGGCAGCAGTAATGAAATCCAGTTCCTTGGCTGCCTTTTCATTTTAGCCTCTGTTTCATTGATGAGTTTTGCCAGCTGGTCTTTGTTCATATATGCAATGACCGGATCAGCTGCAATGTCCACCTCTTCTTTCTCCACATAAATGGCCGGTTTCTTGCCTCTGACGTCTAGAATGGATTTTTGATTGATTATATCCTCTCTCGATTTATACACTGTTGCAGGTGTGATATTGTGCTCGGCATTGTAGGATATCTGCAGTGCCCTTCTTCTTTGGGTTTCATCAATGGTAGCCTGCATGCTTTCAGTTACTTTATCCGCATAAAATATGACCAGACCTTTGGCATTTCTGGCAGCCCGGCCTGCTGTTTGTGTCCGGGAGCGATTGTTTCTCAAAAAGCCTTCCTTGTCAGCATCCAGGACGGCCACCAATGACACCTCAGGCAAATCCAGGCCTTCTCTGAGCAGATTGACACCCACCAGCACATCAAACTCTCCCAGACGAAGATCCCTGATGATCTCCACTCTGTCCATCGTCTCCACTTCTGAATGTATATATCTGACTTTAATATCCAGTTTTATAAGATATTTGGTGAGTTCTTCAGCCATCCGCTTGGTCAGAGTGGTCACCAACACCCTTTCATTACTTTCGATTCTCTTCCGGATTTCCTCCAATAAATCATCTATCTGATTGATACTTGGTCTTACTTCAATGGGTGGATCCAGAAGTCCGGTTGGTCTGACAATCTGCTCTACCACTACCCCTTCTGTCTGTTCCAGTTCATAATCTCCCGGAGTAGCACTGACGAAAATCACCTGATTGATCAGGGATTCAAACTCTTCGAAACTCAGGGGTCGGTTGTCCATGGCAGAGGGAAGACGGAATCCATAGTTGACCAGATTGAGTTTTCGGGCCCTGTCTCCACCCCACATACCTCTGACTTGTGGAATCGTGACATGGCTCTCATCTATGACCATCAGATAATCCTCCGGAAAATAATCCAACAGGCAGAATGGCCTGGACCCTTGCTTTCTTCCATCAAAAAAACGGGAATAATTTTCGATACCGTTGCAATATCCAAGCTCTCTGATCATCTCCAGGTCAAATGTGACCCTTTCCCTGATTCTCTGAGCTTCTATATATCTGCCCTCTGCCTGAAAAAATGCCTCATGTTTGGCCAGCTCATCTTCAATCTGCATAATGACACTGTTGAGTCTGTCCTTGGGAGCTACATAAAGATTGGCAGGGAATATAGCTGCATTATCGAGCGCTGTGATTCTTTTTCCGCTGGAAATCTCCAGTTGCTCAATCTGCTCTATCTCATCTCCGAAAAATACTATTCTGTATCCGTATTCCACATAAGGCAGATTTATATCCACGGTATCCCCTTTCACCCTGAAAGTTCCTCTCCTGAAGTCCGTCTCCGTCCTTGAATACAGACTCTGCACCAATGCATAAAGAAAACTGTTTCTGGATATTTTCTGTCCTTTCTGTATTCTGATGATTCCGGTCTTGTAGTCATCAGGATTGCCCATTCCATATATGCAGGATACAGAGGAGACTATAATGACATCACGTCTTCCCGAAAGCAGTGAGGAGGTAGCCCGCAATCGAAGTTTGTCCACTTCTTCATTGATCTGCAGATCTTTTTCTATATAGGTGTCAGAGTAAGTGATGTAGGCCTCGGGTTGATAATAATCGTAGTAAGACACGAAGTACTCCACGGCATTATCCGGAAAAAACTCCGTGAGCTCGGCATACAACTGGGCGGTCAGCGTTTTGTTATGGGTAAGCACCAGTACAGGTTTATCTACCTGAGCTATCACATTGGCTATGGTAAATGTTTTTCCGGATCCGGTAACTCCCAGCAGCACCTGCGCCCTCTCATTCCTTTTGATGCCCTCTACCAGCTGACGGATAGCTTTGGGCTGATCACCGGATGGCTGATAGTGTGAATTGATACGGAAAACCATGATACTGTTTGCTAAAAGTCCTGAAGATATACATTTTTATTTATGGCTTTGTTCATGGACAGCCGATACAAAGGAGAAGTAATTTTTTTTCACCACCGAATGAACTTTTCGGGAAAATCATTGTTTAGGCAAAAGTGGTGATTTTCAGTTAATACAGAATCAAACCTGCATGAAAAATTGGATAGAAAAGTACAGCTTCGGTGTATGCCGTTATCTTGCAGAAAAGTTGGGCGATACATGAATCCAGAGTCCGGGTGTATTTTATATATCTCAGTTTTGTCACTTTCGGATCTCTCTGTGATATTTTACTTATTCACATCTGGCTGAATATCAAAAAGTATCTGAGGTATTCTGATACTGTACTTTCCTGAAATTACTTCGTACCACCAGATTCCTGCTTAGTCAGATGTCCTTATAGTGGTGTTCTCCTGTATCCAGCACCCTACTCTGAATGGGTCGCCGGCTTTCAAAAGTCTGAAATGCAGGTCTTCCTTTTTGGGCATATATCTGCTGTATTGCGCAATGAGCTTATTGGCTTCAGCGGAGACGGAGGGGTCGATTCTCTTTGCATATTCAAATTTGTCAATAGCAGGCCAGGTCACAACCTGACTGTCCCAGCCGGTACCCGGCCCGCACAATGGACCGCTGGAAGCATATAATTTTCCTATCAGCATGTAGGGTTCACCCCAGTTTGGCTTGAGTGCTGCTGCATCGAGCGCATATTTCCTGGCCTTGGGAAAATCTCTTAAATCACCATAATATATTTTGGCAATAGTAATGAGGTATTTGGCCTTGCTCTCATTATCTTTCGCATCTTCCACACACTTTTTCCAAATGACCGACTGCGGCTTTGTATTTACCCTGGCCATACGCTTCATAAGCCAGTTTGAGACATGAAGCTGCAGGTGGAGGCACATAACACTTGCCATCTTTGACCTTCTTCACTTCTACCAGTTGCGGGTGGGTTTCCGGACAATCACCTCTCAGCATACGGGAGTAAGCAAGATTTACGATTTCGCAGCTGTCTCGGTTTGCTTCAAATAAAGCATAATATTTGCGGGTATAATAGGCGCAATCATAAATCATCCACCCCTTCGAGACTTTCCAGTCTGACCGGCGCATAATCATTGATAATATTCCAGGTATCACAACCACTTCCTTTACATTCCTTCAGCCCTTTTTCTACCGTACGATAGATCAGGTCGGCATAATACCTGCCTTCCTGCAGACTTATTTTTCTTCAAGTACTCTGTCATACAGCAACTTAGTGAAAGGATTAATCACAAAATAGTCAGCGGAGGTGCCTTTTTTATCAAAATTGCTTTTGAATAATTGATATATTTTATCCTCATCGGCGTAGTCACTGAAGTAATAATACAAATCAAAAGCTTTGAGGCCATTGACATGTGCAGTATCACAAAACAGGATATCTGTATGTCATACAAAGTCATTATATGGTATCTACATAGGATCTGCGGAGCAAGGTATCAGTAGTATTGTCAAAAAAATGCTTATATATGGCGGCTCCATCCGAAAACTGATATTTAATCCTCCCGTTAGCCCCGGGTGCCAGGAAAAAAGCGGTTTTCCAGTATTTGTATGCTTCAGTGTATCTCCCGGCTTTGATCTGATCCCTGTACAGGATATAGGCGGTTTCAGCCTGCTCCCTGTCATAACCTCCCAGGTCGGCAAACGTCCTGCAATCAGGATTGGCAGTCACAGGATTATCCTTAACCTTTGGAGGTTCATTGACCACAGGTACATTTTCTGCCACCTTAGGAGTACAGGCAAAAATGAACAATGATACTACCCACAATACCGGACTTTTCATGACAGCTAAGTTTAATTAAACTAAAAAGGAGCCCTTGCAGGCTCCCGTTAATCTATTCTGATCAGCTTTTAAATCTCAATCTTACGGTCTCTCCTATCCAGCAACCTACTGAAACACTGGATCCTTCATTCAGTCCCCTCATAAATGCTTCAGATTTATCGGGCATAGATCCATAGTAGGCTGAAAGTCTTTCATTAGCTTCCTCGGCTACACCGGCATCCAGAGATTTGGCATAACTATATTTGTCCATGGCAGCCAGTATGGCAAGTCTTTGGTTCCATGCATCACCGCATGAGCGTGCTGTTTTGCCGTACATATCTCCGATGAGCATATATGGTCTTCCCCAGTTGGGCTTAAGCTTGGCTGCTGACAGAGCTGTACTTCTTGCCTGGCTGTAAAGATTGAGCTTTCTGAACTCGATAGAGGCTATGGCGAACAGGTAGCCCGCTTTTTTGTCATTATCGGTTTCCTCCTGAATAGCAGTTCGGTACTTGGATATAGCCTCACTGAATTTTCCTTCATCATAAGCTCTCTTGGCAGCAGCAGCCGGATTGTTGGCTTCATACTCAGCCCTTACTTTGGCGTTGTATTCAGCAGCATGAGCCTTCCACTCAGCATCCAGCATTTTCACTACGGGATCATTGGGGTCGCAGTTTTGCTCTTTCAGGAGAGCCAATACCCTTTGAAGAACTTCCGGATCGTCTTTGTTTTCTTCGTACTCCGGCAAATATTTGTCTTTGAAGAATTCACAATCGAATATTTCCTTTTCAATATCACGAATCGCCCAGTCCATAGCCGCCTTGGCCTGCTGATATCCTTCAGAATAAGTCTCGTTGTTGGCAATATTGTACTCAGCAATATCATTGAGTTGCTTATAGACCTCTACTGCCTTCTCCTTACTCATTTCTTTGTTCTGGTATTCCCAGACCATGATTCTTGCATATGGATCAAAGATGATGTATTCAGCGTTGTTGCCGGCATATTTGATACAGTTGTCCAAGGCTTCTCTGGTGTACAGATAGGGAGTATTCAGCACATAAAACATATCATATGCCTTTCTGCCATACAGATAGCCGATCTTGTCATTCAATGCCTGAGGAGAATTGCTTTTAAGCGCTATAGCATTGGATTTATAACATGCGATGGCTTCATCATATAGTCTTACAATCATGTCACTGTATTCCTGCTTTTTCTTTTCATCTGTCGTTGCGGCAAATTTCAGCTTGTACAGCTCCACACCGTCCATGAAGTGATAGTCCCTCTTGCCATCAGCTGCCGGAGCCAGCTTGTAAGCTACCTGCCAGTTTTCAAAAGCAATTTCAAAATCATTCATTTTCATCGCCTGTCTGTAGATAGAGTGGGCGTTTTCAGCATCTGACTGAGTTTTGGATCCGACCCAATTCTGGCACTGTGCATTGGCATCCGCATAACCCAACACCAGGGAGATTATCAGAAACAAATTAAAATAAGCTCTCATGATTCAAAAAGTTGTTTGTTAGTTAGTAAGTCAATATGTCAATTGTATTTTCGCTTTAAAAACCATTCATCATCATTGAATGTTACACCCAACGATATTTTAACAAATTTTTCAGAAACCGGAGTCCCCTGCCCTCTTACACCTGCATTTGCTCCCAGATTTACAAATGATATTTTCCTTTGGAATACAAAAGGCATGCCCATTCCCATCGTGAGACCATAGGTATGTATTTCCTTGTTGGTACCTTCATGGCTGATCAGACGGGGATCATTCTGATAATAAAGACCGTATCTGTAATACACACGCTTAAAAAAATTGTCAAATGATTTGTAATCAGGCCTGAAATATCCGCCGATGCTCAGCTTGTAACTGTCTGACAATGCTGTTTCTCTCTCTCCTGTAGCATCATTGAAGTACTTTGTCCAACCGGCCCAGCTTGCATTAAATCCGAATGCACTTTTTTCACCATAATAATAAGTGGCTCCCATACCGAATTCTGCCGGAAGTCTCCCTTTACCCTTTACATCTGTCACATTCCTGATGGTATCCACCAGCTGAATAGAACCCGGCAGCTGCTGTACAGACCTGTCGAATATATCGGATGAAGTACTGAACCCAGTGGAAGAATTGACATGAAAACCCAAAGAAATCCTTCTTTGCTGGAGGGATTTAATGTTTTCGTAGGCTGCCTGATTCAACACTTTTGAGTAGATAAAGCCGGCATTCCACAAAAATCCGCTCAGATTGTAGCTGGTGGTAAATCTGTCATTGAAAGGAAAGTTCAGTTCAGAAAAGCTTATAGATCTTTCATTGTTGATTCTGCCAAAGAGATATCCCAGATTTACACCCAATGCAAAATCCTTGTACTTCAGGGCATTTCCCCACATGACTTTGTAGCTGCCTCCTGTACCCTGATAGCTCCTTGTAAAACTACCTGTACCCGGAATGGAATCCAGAGCACGGATGTTATAGCTTACATTGGAATGAGGTATCAATGTCAGCGCCATACCCAGTCTGTAATCTTTTTTGACACCATCATAGACTTCATTGATTGGGTTTTTCAGAGGAAAAGCCAGAGACAGATACTCAAGATTACCGGACCAAAAGGAGCCCGAAGCCTGCCTGTCCTGCAAACTGGTGTATTTCCCGAATATGCCTACATCAAATGCAGTGGCATTGAGGAATGCATGCGTAGCCGGATTAACGATATTGATATGATACCCATCTATGAATGAGGCCCCCAAGCCTGCCATCTGTCGGGTATGATTGAAATTATTGTCTGTCAAATCACCGATGCCAAACCTTGAATACGGGCTGTTGTCTGCCTGCTGTCCATATGTAATAAAAGACATGAACATACAAAGCATGAATACTTTATATCTGTGCAACATTATGTTTTAATATTAAATTCAGCCCGTCCAATACGAGGTTGGGAAGGGCAAATATCTTATTTTTTGAAAAATCTGCAAAAGCGGAGCATCCCCGCCGGTTAATAATACGTTAATCTTTCCGAATTTATTCTTTGTCCATTGTATAAATGATTCTATTTCCATACAGGCACCCCGTACTGCCCCGTTTTGCAATGCGGTAACCGTTGAGTACCCTAT
>JADJWN010000014.1 GCA_016716335.1 Saprospiraceae bacterium
GCCAGCCTGTATCCAACTGTGAGCATGGACTGGAAGCATGAAGTACCCTACTATCAGGTCAGGGTAGGTGCATTTGAAAATAAAATCAAAATGATGCCCTTTTTACTGGAAGTGCGTAAACAGTTTCCTTCGGCCACTCCGGTTCAGGACAATATCAGTAAGCGTACACTTGTCAACAGTAATTGAACTTAAGGGGGCAATGCAATATATATTACCCGATTATTCACCGGAAGTAGTGGCATAAAAACAGAAGTCTAAGCAATGGCAGCACTGCAAAACAGCAGAAACAGAGGTTTTGACTGGATTATGCTTACCGTATATTTCAGCCTGGTAGCTATAGGCTGGGCTATGTTGTATTCAGCCACTTATATTCCTGAGCAGCCATTTGCTTTCTTAAATATCAGTACTACCATCGGCTCTCAGACCGTATGGATTGTTATATCATTACTTGCCTTTGTCAGTGTGCTTACCTTAGACTGGAAGTTCTGGAATACTCTGGCCTTTCCTGTGTATGCAGTAAGCCTTTTTATGCTGGTGTTGGTATTGATATTCGGCACAGAAATCAATGGATCAAAATCGTGGTTTTCGTTCGGAGTTTTTTCTTTTCAGCCGTCTGAATGGGCAAAATTAGGTACAGCGCTGGCGTTATCAGGCTATCTGAGTTTTCTCAAAGTAAACCTTTCTGACCGTAAAACACTCCTTACGGCCGTAGGTATCATTGTATTACCTGCTCTGTTGATTTTACTGCAGCCCGATATGGGTTCTGCCCTTGTATTTTTGTCCTTTTTCATACTATTGTACAGGAAGGGTTTATCTCCGGTGTATTTTATTATTGTATTTAGTTTTGCAGGAGCTTTTATTTTGTCTCTGATCTTTAGTCCTTGGAATGTTGCTGCGGGAATACTTACAGCTGCAGCCAGTATTTTATTATACTATTACTTCAATTCCATGCAAGGCATCATTCTGTCAGCGTTATTGACAGGGCTGCAGATTTTTTTAATGATACAGGATGATGAGTGGGTGATTTTGTTGCCTTCCATGGCTGTATTGCTCGTAATGGGAGTCCTGCATATTGTAAAGAAAAATTTCAGTCTGGTTGGCCTCACCGTACCGGTAGTAGTGACTTTTATAGTATTTTCTTTTGGTTCGAGCTACGTCTTTGAAAAAGCACTGAAGCCGCATCAACAGGACAGAATCAATGTGTGGCTGCGGCCGGAACTGTGCGATCCCAAAGGCTCATTGTACAATATTATTCAATCCAAACTTGCCATAGGTTCCGGAGGATTATTGGGTAAAGGCTATCTGAAGGGTGAAATGACTAAACTGAATTATGTCCCAGCCCAAACCACAGATTTTATCTTTACCTCCATAGGTGAGGAGCAAGGCTTTGTGGGCAGCCTGGGAGTCATTGCGTTATACACCATATTTTTATTGCGGGGTGTGGTGATTGCAGAAAGGGCAAAACTGGAATTCATACGAAACTATGCTTACTGTATTGTAGGGATTTTTTTAGTCCATTTTACCATAAATATCGGTATGACCTTGGGTCTTATGCCGGTCATAGGTATTCCTTTACCCTTTTTGAGTAAGGGTGGATCCTCATTATTGGCTTTTTCGATTATGACCGCCATTCTTATCAAAATGGATATGGCAAGGTTCAGGTCAAATTAATGTGAACAGATGACTTTTGATATACAGCAGAATGATACAAAAAGCAAGGCAAGAGCAGGTGTGATACATACTGCCCATGGGGAAATAGCCACTCCGGTTTTTATGCCTGTAGGTACGCAGGGCACCGTCAAGGCATTGCATCAGCACGAACTGGCAGATCCTGTACATGCTCCCATAATCCTGGGCAAT
The DNA here is from genome assembly GCA_016716335.1 of Saprospiraceae bacterium. GTDB lineage: Bacteria > Bacteroidota > Bacteroidia > Chitinophagales > Saprospiraceae > OLB9. The sequence continues at coordinate 1,861 of JADJWN010000014.1, forward strand.
ACCTATCACCTGTATCTTCGTCCCGGTACAGATATTTTGCAACAGGCCGGCGGACTTCATAAATTTATCCATTGGGACAGGGCAATACTTACCGACAGCGGAGGATATCAGGTGTACTCTCTGCAGGGTATGCGAAAAATAAAGGAAGAAGGGGTAAAATTCCAATCCCACATTGACGGGTCCCGACACTTTTTTTCTCCTGAAAATGTAGTAGATATTCAGAGGCAGATCGGAGCGGATATCATAATGGCATTTGATGAATGTACTCCCTATCCATGTGACTACACTTATGCCGTAAAATCCATGCAACTGACACACCGGTGGCTGGCAAGATGTGTAAAGAGGTTTGGGGAGACAGACCCTTTATATGGTTATGAACAGACTTTTGCTCCGATTGTACAGGGAAGTACCTACAAGGATCTGAGGATAGAATCTGCCGAATTTGTGGCTGCTATGGAATGCGAAATGAACGCTATCGGCGGGCTTTCTGTGGGTGAGCCCCATGAGGATATGTACGCTATGACGGAAATTGTATGCAACATACTGCCCGAAGACAAACCGAGATATCTCATGGGAGTGGGACTTCCCGAAAATATTCTGGAGAGTATAGCACGGGGCATAGATATGTTTGATTGTGTCCTGCCTACCCGCAATGCCCGACATGGCATATTATACACCTCCCGGGGTGTTATCCACATTAAAAATGCCAAATGGGAAACTGATTTTACGGCCATTGACCCTGAGAGTAATGCGGAGACGAGCCGCAAGCATACCCTTGCATATCTCAGACATTTATTTAAAGTGGGTGAAATACTGGCTCTCCAGATTGCAAGTATTCAGAATCTCACCTTCTTTACCCAACTTGTCAGGGAAGCCAGGGAGGCGATACTGCAGGATAATTATGCGGAATGGATGCAGCAGAAGCTTAGAATAATCACTACACGTCTCTGAACTATGTTGAAGATACTGGATCTTTATATTATCAAAAAATATCTCTCCACCTTCTTTTTTACCATGGTGCTGATCACTATGATAGCTATGGCAATCAATTACTTTGAGCAGGTGGACAAATTTGTGGATAGCGGACTCAGTGCAGGTCAGATTTTCACCCAATACTACATACATTATATTCCCTGGATCAACGGATTGATGTGGCCATTGTTTTCCTTGCTTGCTGTCATTTTCTTTACCTCAAGGATGGCAAAAAATTCGGAGATCATCAGCATACTGTGTGCAGGGAGTCACATATACCCGATTGCTGAGGCCATTTTTGATTGCCGGCGGATTTTTGGCGGTAATACTATGGATAGGAATAAATTTTGTCATCCCCAATTCAAACAAGCATAAGAATGACTTTGAAGTGGCCTACATCAAATCATCGCTTAAAAGCAGTCTTAGCTACAATATTCATTTTTTTACCTCTCCGGATGAAAAAATTTATATCCGAAATTATTCAGACAGGGACAGCACTGGAAGGACGTTCAGGCTGGACAGATTCAGAAACGGCGAACTGGTCTATTCCCTTAAAGCGAATAAAATAACCTTCAAGCAGGCACCCAATACCTGGGAGATAGAAAATTATGAAATCCGTACCTTCGACTATCTGAATGAAACCCTGGTGATTGCTTCCAATGCAAAGCTGGATACTGTTTTCAATTTTGTGCCCGAGGATTTTACCCGCTATGCCAATCAAATTGAAATCATGACTACTTCGGCATTGCGGAAATTTCTGGAGTACGAGCAGGCCAAAGGGCTGGACTCCGGTAAAAAATACAGCGTGGAAATCAACCGCCGGAGTGCCGATCCTTTCACAATCATAATACTCACCATTATAGGTGTGGCCGTGGCATCCAGAAAAGTCAGAGGTGGGATGGGCCTGCACCTGGCAGTCGGCGTTATTCTGGGAGCCGCATTTGTGATTCTCTCCAGATTTTCCACCACTTTCTCGACCAATTTATCCCTTTCGCCGGGTCTCGGAGTATGGATACCCAACATCATTTTCAGCCTGATAGCCGTCTATCTCGTAAAAACTGCCCAGAAATGAGAATTCATACTGATAACAATCGGCAATTGGATATATTCCGGAGTGAGATTGTATGAGTTACCATAATGCGAAGTTAAAAAAATTACGGGAAGCCAAAATGTAGGTTATTTGCCACTTTCCATTATTTTTGTGACCGACTTTTAAAAAGATATCCGTGTGTTGCGAATAGTTTCTGGATATTCCGATACGCAGTTCAAAACAAATAATAAGAGCAATGAAGTTTGAAGTTTCGTCATCCGAATTATTAAAACAACTCAACATATCCATTGGCGCCATCAATCCCAATCCGGTGCTGCCTATCATGGAAAACTTTTTATTTGATATCAGGGATAATGTGCTGACCATCACCTCTACCAATCTCGAGATAACCATTATCACGAGCCTGGATGTGACGGCAGACGAAAACGGCACCATAGCCATTCCCGCCAAAATCCTGCTCGAAACGCTCAAGGCACTTCCTGACCAGCCTATCATCATTACCGTAGATAAAGAGACCAATGGTATCAAAATTTCGTCTTCCTTCGGGATGTACCGCCTGGCCGGAAACGCACCCGATGATTTTCCGTCATCTCCGGTCGAAGACGATGTGGAGGCTATCACAATCTCAGCCAGAAAACTGATAAAAGGAATATCCAATACCATCTTTGCTACCAGCAGTGATGAACTAAGACTGGCCATGACAGGCGTACTGATGCAGGTGGACTTCAATAAAATCAATTTTGTAGCTACTGATGCCCACAAATTAGTAAAATATACGGTAGCCAATCTGGATTCTGATATCGCCAAATCACTCATCATACCTAAAAAAGGGCTCAGTCAGGTTAAGAACTCTCTGAGCGAAGAGGGTGATGTGCGCATCAGTTTCAACAAAACAAATGTGTTCTTTGCGTTTGGACGTACCCGGATTATCTGCAGGCTCATAGACGCCAAATATCCGGATTACAATGCCGTAATACCGGTGGACAATCCTAATGTGGCTACCATCAACCGCAAGGATTTTATGAATGCATTGCGTCGTATCTCAATATATGCCAACAAATCAACCAATCAGGTGATACTCAATATTTCTGAAAGAAGTATGACCATCTCGGCACAGGATCTCGACTTCTCCAATGAAGCTACCGAGCAGATGAACTGTACTTATGAAGGAGAGGCCATGACCATTGGTTTTAATGCCAAATTTCTGTCTGAAATGCTGGCTGTACTCGAGACAGATGAAATCAAACTTCAGATGTCTACACCTTCCAGAGCCGGTATCATCGTACCTACTGAGGAAGAAAGTGACGAAGCACTGCTCATGCTGGTAATGCCTGTCATGATGGGTAATTAATTTACCGCAATGAAAATCGGGCTTTTTTTCGGCTCCTTCAATCCTGTACACATTGGCCATATGATCATCGCAGACCATATGGTGCAGAGTACAGATCTCAAACAGGTCTGGCTGGTTGTCAGTCCGCATAATCCGCTTAAGGCCAGACAATCATTAGCCAAAGATCACGACAGACTTCATCTGGTAGAACTTGCCATCGGAGATAATCCCAATCTGAAAGCCTCCAATGTGGAGTTTGGACTGCCTGTACCTTCTTATACGGTAGATACGCTTGCATATCTTGAAGAGAAATACCCGGATAAGGAGTTTTCGCTGATTATGGGAGCGGACAATCTGGACAGCATCGAAAAATGGAAAAACTTCAGGGTATTGCTCGAAAATTATGATATCTACATATACAACAGACCGGGATACAAACCTGAAAAATATACCGATCTACCCAATATCAGGATTGTAAATGCACCCTTGCTGGATATTTCTGCCACTTTCATCAGAGAACGTCTGAAAGCCGGGAAATCCGTGAGGTATCTGGTGCCCGACAAAGTATATGAGTATCTGCAATTTTCCAATATGTACAGATAATGTCCAAATTTCAGTCTGGAAAGTGTTATTTTGGCATAGAATCCGGACAAAATCATTTGCTCTGAGAATATGATAAACCGATGACGTTGCGTTGTATATGCTTAATCGCTGATTTTTCTATGCAGATATTGAATCACTTTAAGTCCTGCCTTATATTTCTGCTTTTCCTCCTGACACTGTTGGGTGGATATGCACAAAGTAATATTGAAATAGGCAGCTGGAAATCCCATTTGTCCTACAGAGAAGGCAAGAGGGTGACCCAGTCAAAGGATAAAATCATCTATGCGGCTGCATTGGGACTGATGATTATTGACAAAAATGATCTTTCCGTCAGTTTCATGTCCAAAGAAGATGGCCTGAATGATGTAAACATCAATGGATTGTACTACGACAGATTCAACGAACAGTTGATTGTGGTCTATAATGATGCAGCGATTGATATTGTGAGAGGCAATGAGGTATTTTATATACCATTCATCAAGACCAACAGCACCATAATAGGCAGTAGAAATGTCAATCACATACACATACGCGATGAAAATCTGGCCTACATTGCCACAGATTTCGGAGTGCTGGGGCTTGATCTGAAACGACTGGAGTTTACCTTTACCACCTTTACAGATCTCAGAGTCAATACTCTGACAGTTTTCAATGGTTTTTTGTATGCAGGTACAGAGGAGGAGTTGTACAGAGTGCGTACCGGAGGAGTCAACCTTACGGATTTCGGACTTTGGAGTGCTATACCAAAAAACAACGGATTGCCAGCATCTTATGAGGTGGTAGCCAGCTCCACCTTCAATGGTCAGCTATACGTCACTACCGGCAGGGATTTGTACAGAAGCAGCGATGGAGTAAGTTTTGAAAAGCTGATTCAGTTTGAAGCGGGATTTGCCGCCAGATTTATGAGTGCTGAAGGTAAATCATTAATCACAGGGATACGGAATAATCAAAATACAAGCAAAATTCTTGTAACTGACACCAACGGAACAATCCGTGAAGGTGGTGCAGGATGTATCAACAGAGTGCTGGGTGGTATTGAAGACGAGAGAGGCCGTGTGTGGTATGCAGACGAATGGCGCACCATAAGATATACACAGGATTACTTTACAGGGTGCAATCAGATAGAGTTCAATTCTCCTTTCAGCAATTCGGCAGGACAGATTACATTCTTCAGAGACCAGGCTATTGTCGCAGCAGGCGGAGTCACTGAAGATTTCAACTATAATTTTACCGGTGCCGGAGTCTTTCAACTTACCGGAAATGAATGGATCAATTATAATAATCTCAGCCATCCCGTATTTCAGGAAAAAGATGTCATCAATGTGCAGGCGGTACAGTATCAGGCCACTACCAAAGATCTATACATCGGAAGTTATTGGAACGGTGTGCTGAGATTGAACCTTGAGAACGGGGAAAGCCAGCACTTCAATAAGGATAACAGTATTCTGAGGGGAGCAGTAGGTGATGAAGCCCGGACACGGATCAGTTTTTTGCAGTTGGACGATAAGCAGAATCTCTGGATGACCAATTATCTGTCATCCAGACCTTTAGTATTGAAAACCAAAGACAACCAGTGGTACAGTTATGCATTGCCCGGCAATAACAATGCAGGCAGTATAGTCATAGACAGGTCCGGCAATAAGTGGATACCCTTGGTGACTACCGGCGGAGCAGTGGTCGTTTTCAATGAAAACAATACTCCCGAAAATACGGCTGACGACAGGGTGAGACTGATCAACCGGAACAACAGTCTGATCAGCGGCAATCGTGTCAATTGTGCCATGGTGGATCTGGACGGAGTGGTCTGGGTGGGCACTTCTTCAGGCCCTGTCGCCTTTGATACGGGCTGTAGCGATCCGTTTTCAGATAATTGCCGGGGAAGTACAAGGACCGTGGTAGTGGATGGCATTCCTGCTCCTTTATTGAGAGATGAGGATGTGCTGAGCATGGCTGTGGATGGTGCCAACCGGAAATGGTTTGGTACCCGAAACGGAATCTTTGTGCAATCCCCGGATGGCCTTACCTCTATTGCCAAATTTGACATAAACAATTCTCCCTTACTGGATAATGTCATCAAAGGGTTGTTTTTCAATGGTACTACGGGTGAGATGTTCATCGTGACCAATCTTGGCATACAAAGTTACCGGACAGCTACAACCACAGGTGGCAGGACACATGCTTCGGAGGTGTATGCCTTCCCCAATCCTGTCAGGCCTGATTACCATGGCACTATAGCCATCAAAGGCCTGGTGAGAGATGCCAATGTAAAAATTACAGATATCAACGGGAGGTTGGTATATGAGACTAAGGCATTTGGCGGACAGGCGGTCTGGGACGGCAGGGATTATAATGGAGTACGGGCAGCTACCGGAGTATATCTGGTGTTCAGTGCCAATGAAAATACCAGTCTGGGCAAAGAAACACTCGTGACCAAAATCATGATGGTAAAATAATTGATTGGGATGGAATATAATGTTTAAACCACCCCGGCAAATTTGTGCATGACCTCCACGTAATAAGATTCATACAAGGGTAATATCTGCCTGATATCAAAATCCGTCGATCGGTCGAAAGCCTGTTTTTTGAATTTTTCCAGTTTTCAGGATCCGACAACAATTCTATGGTTCGGGCAGCCATACATTCGATATCCCCGACCTTGCACATATATCCGGTATAGCCGTCAATATTCACCTCCGGGATACCTCCGGCGTTGGAGGATATCACAGGCACCTGGCAAGCCATAGCTTCCAGAGCAGCAAGACCGAAACTTTCATTTTCAGAGGGCAGCAGGAACAGGTCAGAGATGGCGAGTATTTCTTCTATGGCTTCCTGCTTTCCGAGAAACCGGATCTCATCACACAGGCCAAGGCTTCTGCACAGGTCTTCCATATTTTTCCTTTCCGGACCGTCACCGATCAGCAGCAGCTTTGACGGTACCTGCTGTATCACTTTTTCGAAAACCCGGATGACATCCTCGACCCGTTTTACCTTTCTGAAATTGGAGGTGTGTGTGAGAATGAATTCACCCTGAGGTGCAATGGCTTTTTTAAAATGGTCTTTATTGGTTTTCCTGAATCGGGTAAAGTCGATAAAATTATGAATGACCCGGATATCCCTTTTAATGTTGAAGGTTTCGATGGTTTCAGCCCGGAGTTGCTCTGATACAGTAGTGACACCATCCGACTGGTTGATACTGAATTCCACCACAGGTTTGAACGATGGATCTGTGCCAACCAATGTGATATCTGTACCGTGCAGGGTAGTTATGACCGGCAGATGTATTCCTTTGGAGGCCAGTATCTGCTTGGACATAAAAGCTACGGCAGCATGAGGAATGGCATAATGGACATGGAGCAACTCAATGCCTTCAAATCTGACTACATCCACTATCTTACTGGTCAGGGCTGTTTCGTAGGGTGCATACTCAAACAGCGGGTACTCCATGGCATTGACTTCATGAAAATACACGTTGGTATGAAAGGATGTGAGCCTCACCGGCCTTTTGTAGGTGATGAAGTGCACATCATGTCCTTTATCAGCCAGGCCCAGACCCAGTTCTGTGGCTACCACACCACTACCTCCGAAAGTCGGGTAACAGACGATGCCTATTTTCATTATACGATCTTGTAAGAGTATTGTAAAACAAAGGAAGGTGAAAAAAGTTAGCATATGCTTTCTGATCATGTTTAAGTGGTAATATATTCACAGGACAGGTATAAGCATATGTTTGAGTCCCGACCCGGGGCAGAACTCCTGCTATTATCCGGTGAAAATTGTACTTTTGTCACCTGAAAGTTTTAAGGCGCAGTACTCATTATCGGCAGTTTGAGCACAGGAATATTATATGTAGTACCGACTCCGGTCGGCAATCTGAATGATATGACATTCAGGGCTGTCAGCGTATTGAAAGATTGCGATCTGATCATGGCGGAAGATACCCGCACCAGCTCAAAGCTGTTGAAGCATTTTGAAATAGAAACCCCTCTGACAGCATACCATGCCTTTAATGAGCATAAAATATTAAATCATATCCTGGAGAAACTCCACTCGGGACAGAATATAGCCCTTATCTCTGATGCCGGCACCCCCGGAATATCTGACCCGGGTTTTCTGGTAGTACGTGAATGTGTGAAGGCGGGAATAAAAGTGACCTGCCTGCCCGGCCCTACTGCACTTGTACCGGCATTGGTGTCTTCAGGGATGAGTATGGATAAATTTTTTTTTGAAGGATTCCTGCCGCATAAAAAGGGAAGACAAAGCCGGTGGCAATACCTCGCTGAATTGCCCTGCACCTTCATTTTGTACGAATCTCCACACAGGGTCGAAAAATGTCTGAAAGAAATTGCACAGTTTTGCGGTGAGGAACGGCAGGTATGTATAGCCCGTGAAATCAGTAAAATGTATGAAGAAATAATCACACTTCCCGCAAAAGAATGGCTGAATATCTTACAGGAAAAAAACCTGAAAGGCGAAATGGTCATAGTAGTGCAGGGTAAACACAAAAACCGGAACAGTGATACGATTTGAAAAAAGAATATTGGATAACGGACTTAAAGTCATCGTGCATGAAGATCCATCATCCCCGATGGCAGCTGTAAATATTGCCTACAATGTGGGTTCGAAAGACGAAGATCCCGATAAAACCGGTTTTGCCCACCTGTTTGAGCATCTGATGTTTGGCGGCTCTGCAAACATCAGGGATTTTGATGGGCCCATACAAAGTGCAGGAGGTGAAAACAATGCCTTCACCAATAATGATATGACCAATTTTTATGAGATTCTCCCTGCGGGTAATGTAGAGACGGCACTCTGGCTCGAATCAGACAGAATGTTGAAGCTCAATTTCAGTAAGAAGAATCTGAGTACCCAGAAAAAAGTGGTCATTGAAGAGTTTAAGGAGACTTGCCTGAATGAGCCATACGGGGATATGTGGCATCATCTGAGTGCACTGGCCTATACTGTACATCCGTACCGGTGGCCGACCATTGGAATAGATATCAGCCATATCGCCAATGCCACCTCCGAAGATGTGGAATCATTTTTTTATAACTTTTACCGTCCAGGCAATGCGGTTTTGTCTGTGGCAGGCACTGTAAAGGCTCATGAAATTTTCAGAATGGCAGAAAGATGGTTTGGGGATATACCTTCCGGTACAGTGAAAAGAAACGTAATAGTACCCGAGCCGCCCCAAACGGCAAAAAGGCAGCGTATCCTCCATGCCAAAGTACCCAATGATGCCATTTATATGGCTTTTCATATGGGTGGCAGGCTGGATAAAAGCTATTTTGCGGCAGATATACTTTCTGATGCCCTGGCCAATGGCAGGTCTTCGAGTTTTTCCTGCACCTTTTCAAAGAAAAACAGCTCTTCAGTACCATAGATGCCTTTATATCCGGTTCTATAGATCCCGGGCTCTTTCTGATCGAAGGCAAACCGATGCCCGGAGTCAGCATAGAAAAAGCCTCACAAGCTATCTGGGAAGAGCTGGAGACAATAAAAAACAATCTGGTGGAGGAGGACGAATTGCAAAGCTCAAAAACTCTATCGAAAGCAGCCTTATTTTTCAGAAGTGAATGTACTGAACAAAGCTATCAGCCTGACATATTTTGAGACATTGGGAGATGCGTCACTGATAGATAAAGAGCCGATGAGATATGCGTCTGTCACCGCTGAGGAGATACAGGATACTGCCAAAGCAATTTTCAGACCTGAAAATCTCAGTGAATTGATCTACATTGCCTCCTGAGAAAGGCTATTTATCCCTTTCTATGACAAAGTGAACCAACTCCTTCATGGATTGCAGTGCCTCTGACGGCTCCATATCTTCAATCATTTGCAAAGCCTGTTGCTGATATTCAGTCATCATCCGGGTTGCATAGTTTATGCCATCATACCTGCGGACAAATTCTATTACCTTCTTTACGACAGCATCACTTTCGCTGTTTTTTCTGATTGCATGCAGTATGTCTTTCTTTTCGGCAGCCGGAGCTTTACTTAAAGCATAAATCAGAGGCAGGGTCATTTTTTTCTCTTTGATATCAATGCCTTTGGGTTTGCCGATATTGCTGTCTCCATAATCAAACAGGTCATCCTTGATCTGGAAAGCTATACCTATTTTCTCCCCAAATTCCCACATTTTTTGAGTAAGTTGCGGATTTTCAGTAGTGGAGGATGCACCGGCACAGCATGCAGCCGCAATGAGTGAAGCTGTTTTCTGACGGATAATCTCATAATACACGGCTTCATCAATGTCCAGTCTTCTGGCTTTTTCCAGTTGCAGCAGTTCTCCCTCAGCCATTTGTTTGATAGCTTTGGATACGATATGCAGATGATTGTAGTTTTTTGATTCCAGTGCGATATTCATACCCTGAGACAGCAGAAAATCTCCTACCAGTACAGCGATTTTATTCTTCCACAATGCATTGACGGAAAAAAATCCACGTCTCTGATAGGCATCATCCACCACATCATCATGCACCAGAGTGGCAGTATGGAGCAGCTCTACCAGAGAAGCCGCTACATAGGTGGATTCATTAATGTGACCACACATGCGTGCACTCAGGAATACCAGAATAGGTCTGATTTGTTTGCCTTTTTTCTGGACTATGTAGTAGGTGATCTTATCTAAAAGAGGTACACTGCTTTTCATGGATGCCTTGAAATGCTGCTCAAATTTTTTAAGCTCTTCCTTTACGGGATATTTTATTGCATCCAGTGTGGCTGACATATGGTTTGGTTTCTGCTTCTTCGGTACACCTCTGTTTCAGGGGCTAAGATACTGATAAAACCCGAGTCTTGACTATTTTTCAGGTTTATGCACCGATGGCTTACTGATAAAAGATAATGTCTGGATAAAAATGTCCATCTTGTTTAAGTTAGCCAGGTGACAACAATCATAAATAGCTTCCGGTCAAAATGGTTTACTTTTAATAGGCCCGGATTGGTAAGGTTATATCATTGCATGCATCTGTGTGAGGCTTCTTCCTTTATTTTTGCTCACTTTATCTATTACAGATTGCAAAAGCAGAATGCGAAATCCGGCTTTAAAGCATTAATTTTATAATTTTGCACTGCTTTAGATCCACGGCATAAAAATCATACTGTTTTGCTTGAGATATTCAGAAATAACCACTTCATCACCAGTCTGCTGTTATTGCCCTATATTTTTATTTTAAGGCTGCATACTTTGATATATCCGGTGGCTTATTACTTTGATGATCAGTCAAATTCATTTCTGACGCATTTTCTTTTCGGAGGGTTTGACAATCCCTATTATCAGAGTATTATGGCTGTTTTGCTTGTCTTTATACAGTCTGTGCTGGTGAATTACATATTTGTATATCATAAATATTGCAGGGAAATCACCTTGTTTGCCGGTTTATTCTACGCCTTGTTTGTGAGTATCAATCCGGCCACCAACCTCCTGAATCCTGTGCTGATTGCCAATACATTCGTGCTTCTGGCGCTCCACAATCTGCTCAAATCCTCCCGTATTGCACAGGCTGCTCCCTATATATTCAACAGTGGTTTTTTTCTATCTCTGGCAGGCTTGATTTATACACCCTACACTATTTTGTTTATTTTTGGAATACTTGCTCTGATTGTGGTCAGATCTTTTAAAATACAGGAAAAACTGCAGTACTTTGCCGGGTTTGTGACGCCGGTATATCTGCTGGCAGTATTACTGTACTGGAATGATGCTGACTTAGGCAAACTCAAGTTGCTGAAAGGTGTTTTTTTCAATATCCCGACGCCTGAATATCCGGTACTTTTTTTCAGGCTTATGCCGGTATTCATGATATTATTGAGTATTCCCTTTGTACTGTTGCAGTACAATAATCTGACCGGTCGCAAAAATGTGCAGGTTCAGAAAAAATCGGATATCCTGTACTGGCTTATGTTGTTTGGATTGGCGTCATACCTTCTTTTTCAGAATCAGGGGCAATACCATCTCCTTGCTTTGGCAGTGCCTGTTGCCATTCTCACAGGGATGTTTGTCAGCGATTCCAAAAAAAGGGTGGCTGCCGAACTTATCCATCTCATGATACTGATATTTGCAGGTATTTCTCAGTATGGATAAAACCCGGTTTAACTATCCTGCATGACATTCCGTTAATGTTATATTAAGTACTAAGCCTCAAAAAATCACAAGCAGGTATAATGTTTATATTTGCACCGCTTTTGTAAAAACTGAAATCGTATGAAGGTATCTGGAAAAAAAATTCTCACCGGGATGTTCTTGTTTTTATTTATCCTGAATTTAAAAGCCCAAAAAGAACTACCGGTAAGCTGGACATTTGAGGTGAGTGTCGTGGATATGAATCATGTGGAAGTTAAAGCAGTAGCTGCCATGAAAAAATCCTGGGTAATATATTCACAATTCACAGAGGATGACGGTCCTATCCCCACCGGATTTTACTTTGATGACAAGCAGGTAAAATTTGAAGAATTAAGCCCTTCCATCACCGAGTTTGATGATATGTTTGGGGTAAATGTGACGAAATTTAAGGAGCAGGCAGTATTCAAGGCGAAATTTCCTGCCAATCCGGAGCGAAAGCTGAAAGGTTATGTCACCTATATGACCTGTGACGGAGCAAAGTGCCTTCCTCCCAAGGATGTTGAAATCGTGATTAACTGGTAATCCTCTCAATTTATAAATATTCTTATGAGAAGTGTTGTATCTCTTGTTTTGATCCTGTCATACCTGCTGCCTGCCTACAGTCAGATACTGAAGCCCGTAAAATGGGATTTTGATATTAAAAAGACAGGAACCGATGAGTATGAGCTTATTTATACAGCGAATATTCAGAAGGGATGGACCGTATATTCCCAATACACCTCAGATGATGGTCCTGTACCTACCTCTGTCAATTATGAAAAAATGGAGGGAATAAAATTATTGGGAAAAGCCTCTGAATCCGGCAAGAAGAAAGAAGGAATGGACAGCTATTTTGGGGTGGTGGTGACCAAGTTTCTGGCTGATAAGCCATTTGTCATTACCCAAAAAATCAAAGTCACAGATCCAACCAAACCCATTGCAGGCTATGTGACTTACATGACCTGTGATGATACCCGCTGCCTGCCTCCCACGGATGTGGATTTTGAATTTAAAATTCCCCCAGCCGACGGCACAGTGACAGTTGCTAAACCTGAGGATGACATCGCGACTACCGCCTTATCTGCCAATGCGGACAGTAAAAATGTAGCTGCAGTGGATTCTGACAAATTGCTTAATCCTGTAAAATGGGAAATCACAAAGGAGAAAATCAGCGAAAAGGAATATGATCTGATTTTTACAGCACGGATAGATAAGGGGTGGACAGTTTATTCTGTCTATACCTCAGATGACGGACCCGTACCCACCACGCTCAATTTTGAGTCAGAAGAAGGTTTTGTGCTGAAAGGTCAGGCCGTAGAAAACGGAAAGAAAAAAACCGGTAAAGACCCTCTGTTTGACAATATTGTGGTGACCAAATTTCTGGCAGACGAGCCTTACGTCATTAAACAACGCATAGAAATCACTGATGACAGCAAGCCTGTGGTGGGATATCTCAATTTCATGACCTGTGATGACACCCGATGTCTGCCTCCTCAGGATGTGGATTTTGCATTTGCTTTTTCACCACAGGCGGAGGCTTTGCTTTCTTCCAATGGATTGAATGCCAAAATCAATGGAGACAGAATAGATCAGAAAATCGCTTCTCTGGCAGAAAGTTATGAAAATCCGGTTGGAAGCTGTGGAACTGTGGCAGAGAAAAAAGAGGGACTGTTCTGGACCTTCCTTTTTGGATTTATCGGAGGGTTGCTGGCACTGCTTACTCCCTGTGTCTTCCCCATGCTGCCGATCACGGTAAGCTTTTTTACCAAAGATACCAAAAGGAAAGGATGGGTAAATGGTACGATTTACGGTATATCCATCATCATTATTTATATAGTGCTGGGACTTCTGATTACTGTAATTTTAGGTCCTGAGGCACTCAACCGACTGTCCACCAACTGGATTGCCAATACCTTGTTTTTTCTGATATTCATTGCATTTGCCTTTTCTTTTTTCGGATATTATGAGATAACCCTGCCAAGCAGCTGGTCCACCAAAAGTGATCAGATGGCGGATAAAGGTGGATTGATAGGCATCTTTTTCATGGCATTTACGCTTGCTCTGGTATCTTTTTCGTGCACCGGGCCGATTATTGGTACCGCTATTGTACAGGCTGCCACCAAGGGAGAATATCTCGGACCATTTCTGGTGATGCTGGGATTTTCATCTGCGCTGGCACTGCCCTTTGGGCTGTTTGCCGCATTTCCAGCCTGGCTCAACAGCCTGCCCAAATCGGGTAGCTGGATGAACTCTGTCAAAGTGGTATTGGGATTTCTGGAGCTTGCCCTTGCTTTCAAGTTCCTTTCCGTAGCGGATATGACCAATGGATGGGGCTTGCTTAGATATGAGTTGTTTATGGGATTGTGGATATTGATATTTGCGGGTATGACCTTATACCTGTTTGGATTTATCAGATTTCCACATGATAGCCCCATGAAGAAGTTGTCACCGGTCAGAACAGGATTTGCCCTGGCATCTCTTGCATTGGTGGTGTATCTGGCATCGGGATTCAGGATTAACTCAAAAACTCAGGAATACAACGCCTTATCGCTGATGAGTGGTCTGGCACCACCTGCGCACTACAATTTCTTTTTGCCTCATCAGGATCTCGATCCAGCCATCAAGGCAAAATATCCGTCTTTTTCGAAGTGTGCCAATAATATCAATTGTTTCAAAAGATTACTTTGAGGGCATTGCCTATGCCAATGAGGTCAACAAGCCTGTCATGATAGACTTCACCGGTCATGGCTGTGTAAACTGCCGGAAGACAGAAGAGCATATCTGGGTAGATGACAGAATCCGCACCATATTGAATGATTCATTGGTTTTGATTTCCCTGTATGTGGATGATGACAAAAAACTGGATCAGGTTTATATCTCCGAAAATACAGGAGAAAAACTGAGAAATGTAGGTAAAAAATGGGCTGATTTTCAGATTGTGAATTTTCAGCAGAATTCACAACCTCTTTATGTGCTTGCTTCCAAGGATCAGAAAGTACTCACCGCACCCCGTGCCTACGAAACCGGGGTAGATGGTTATCTGAAATTTTTGGAATGCGGATTGAATTATAACAGATCTCAAAACCACAATAAAGTCGATTGACATGAAAAACTGGTTGTACTTTTTTTTGATTGCGGCAGTGATTTCTGCGGGTTGTTCCAAAACACCTACCGCTGAAGATGATCAGGCCCTGATAGAAAAATATTTGCAAGACAATAATCTCACGGCAACTACCATAGACAGAGGTGTGTATGTCATTATCAACGAGCCGGGTGAAGAGGCAAAGCCACAGATTACCAGCACCGTAACCGTGTATTACAGAGGATATTATCTGGATGGCACCCAGTTTGACGGTACACAGGCAGGCGGTGCTCCGGCAAGATTCGCATTGAGCAATGTCATAGAAGGCTGGCAGATCGGAATCCGGAAGTTTGGTAAAGGAGGCAAGGGTACTATTTTGATACCTTCCAGATTGGGCTATGGCAAAAACCCTCCTTTCGGGGTCAGATCCAATGCAGTTCTTATTTTTGATATCGAATTGGTGGATTTTAATTAAGAAAAAAGTACTTCTTACCTCTGTTATTATCTGTAAAGTCAGAAGCAGGGACAAATATGATTTTTTCGATTAGAATTACTCTTTTATAAGACTTGCAGCCGGAATCAACCCATCCGGTTCACTGGATACTGTCCTAAAATATTTATAAAGTATCCAGACGGATAAATTCAGTTTCTGTAAAGAATTGGGAAGCTTTGATTTCGGGATTGTGAATTCTTTCAATCAGGTGAAGTGCCGCTTTCTTTCCGGTTTCGTATCCGGAGTGCAGTATATGAGATACTCTTTTATGAAAATAATAAGGAGCTTTCCCGTCGCTCACCGCTATTAATTTTATCTTCTTTTTCCCCTGTTCTTCCCATTTTATAAAGGGTCGGTAGGCTGCTACCAGGATTTCATCAGACATGGTAAAAATACCATCGGGCACTCCATGCTTTTCAGAATAATGGTTCAGTGTCTCTTCAAAACCATTTTGGGAATCCATAGATATGACGTGATATTGAGGTAAAGGGTCAATGGAACCGGAGTAGTTTTCAAAAGCCTGTATAAAGCCCGCTTCCCTGCTTTTGGTAATCTCCAGACCGGATTTTGCAAATATGCCCAGGCAATGAGTGCAACCACTTTTGAGCAGCAGAGTAGCGGCTTGTGCTGCAATTTGCAGATCATCAACACGAATCAGAGAGTATTTTTGAGTGGGAAGTATTTTATCCACAATGACGACCGGCGTATTTTCATCGTGGAGCGGCTCAAAATGATCCAGATCTGTCGTTTGCTCTGTCAATACAGCCAAAACACCGTCCACCAGCCAGCTCATACAATGCTGTATGGCCGAGACTTCTTTCTGATAATCATTATTGGTGTGCAGAATAATCAGGGAGTAACCGGCTGCACTCAGGGTATCCTGAACTGCCTGAAGAAGATCCGGCATAAAAAACATATTATATTCCGGGGCTATAAGCGCAATCAAACGAGATTTTTTGCCTGAAATAACGGGCATGCAGATTGGGTACATAACCCAGCTCTTTCACAGCCTCCTGTACTCTTTGTTTCGTCGTTTCACTTATGCCCGGATGGTTGCTGAGTGCCCGGGATACAGAGGATGGTGTAAGGGACAGCATAGCTGCAATATCCCTGATGGTGATACGCTTTTTCAAAGGAATATTTTTTACACAACAAACGTTTGCATTTAGCCAATTGTTTGGTCTTTTTATCCCTAATTAATCAAATGATAGCTTTCAGCACGCTTTTACACTGACAAGGTGCAATTCTGTTGTAATACCTGATTTTTTACTGAATAAAAGTTTGTTATTGAAAATCAGAGGGTTAAATCTTAATAGCCGTCTGTATATAAGTCGCACAATCAAACCATCTGCCGTACCGGAAATACTTTTAGATATATCTGTCAATCGGTTATCTGTCTGTTTAACGGCCAAAGTCAATTTCGCATGCCAAATTTTATCAAATATTAAGGAAATGTTAAGAATAAATTCAGAATATTTGGAAAATAAATAATTTTTTCTAAAAATAAAGTACTGTATATTTTTAGAAACGGATGTTTTGTCACGAATTTTTAGGATTTTAACAAAAATTGAGTTTCAAAATGATGTCATTGAAATATAAATAATTTGTTAAGTTTGTGCCTCGTACTTAAGTGTAATACATACACTAAGTATGTAAAGATTTAATCATTTATTAACAAAATCATCTAAGCCACATGAAAAGATTTTTATCTGACTTCACTTTTTCCATGCTGTTGATGGTAGGCCTGACAATCAGTGCAGCCGCCCAGAAAACAGTGTCAGGTACGGTGACCGATGCAGCAAATAATGAACCGCTGATCGGTGCCAATGTGTTGGTGAAAGGTACCGGCGAGGGTACGATTACTGACATAGACGGTTCCTATTCATTGCGTGTACGAGAAGGCAGCACGCTGGTTTTTTCATATGCCGGATATACTGACCAGGAGGTGGTAGTAGGCGCCGGTAATGTGATCAATGTAGCCCTGGCTGCCGGAAAATTACTGGATGAAGTAGTTGTGGTCGGTTATGGTACTCAGAGGACCAAGGAAGTGACCTCTGCAGTGGTAAGTGTAGGACGGGGAGCAGTTCAACCAGGGTCCTATCTCAGACCCGGCACAGTTGCTTCAGGGTAAGGTTGCAGGATTGCAGGTGTACAACAGAGGAGGTGACCCTAACAGAGCAAGTACGATCAGATTGAGAGGTATTTCGACTGTGGGTGCCAACGTTGAGCCTCTTATCGTAATCGATGGTATCATTGGTGCATCCCTTCAGAATCTTGACCCTAATGATATCGAAACGATGGACGTTCTGAAGGATGGTTCGGCGGCTGCTATTTATGGTTCCAGAGGATCCAGTGGGGTAATATTGATAACTACCAAGAAGGGTAGTAAAAAAGATGGAAAGGTAAAATTGTCATATAATGGACAGTTTGGTGTTTCCAATATTCTTCGTTCCATCAGTGTTATGGACGCCAATGAATTTAAGGCTGCCGGTGGTACTGACCTGGGCAGCAATACAAACTGGCTGGAAAAAGTCACACAGACAGGAACGAACATGGTTCATGGTATCGCTGCTGAAGGAGGAGGAGGTAACACCTCTTACAGAATTGCTGCCAATATCCGTCAGGTAGATGGAATCCTTCGTACTTCAGGATTTGATCAGCTCAACACCCGTCTGAATTTCAATACCAAGGCATTGAATGACAAATTAACCATTGATTTCAATACCTCATTTACCCAAAGAGATCAAAACTTTGCTTTCAATGAGGCATTGAGATATGCCATAACTTACAATCCCACAGCTCCGGTGATGGGTGAAAACTCACCTTTCCCTTTCAACAGTGCCCAGTTTGGCGGATTTTTTGAATCTTTGGGATTGTTTGATGCTTTCAACCCTGTATCCATAATTGAGCAGAATAAGAATACCGGACGAAGGGTTGAATTCAATTACGGAGCAAATCTGGGTTATAATCTGCTGGATAATCTTACCGTAAACCTGAGAGTTGCTCAGCAGAATAACAACAGTAATAACAGACAGTACTATCCTACAACTTCACACTTCAGAGGTAATGCCACCAGTCCGCTGAGAAAAGGAAGAGCCGACTTTTACAATGATGAATCCAGATTCAAATTGTATGAAACCTATGCCTCTCATTTAAGTGATTTCGGCAAATCCAATCTGACGCTGACCGCAGGATATTCCTATCAGGAAAACAGCTTCTTCAGCCGAAGTTTATCCATTGGTGACTTCCCCAACAATGATATAGACTTCAGTAACAGAATAGAGTCTTCACAGGATCTTCAGAATGCCGGCTTTATCAGTGCCAATTCGGATGCTTCACCGGATGAAAAGATTATAGCTTTCTTTGGTAGAGCCAATTATTCATTTGACGATGCTATTTTTGTCAATGCCTCCATGCGTAGAGAAGGATCCACCAAACTCGGAGAAGATAACCGTTGGGGTTGGTTTCCTGCTGTGGGATTGGGAGTAGATTTGAATAAATATGCCAATATAGGTGGCGTGGATCTCCTGAAGGCAAGAATCGGATACGGAGTTACCGGGTCATTGCCACTACAGAATGGATTGTCCAAGCCAATCCGGGAGATCGAAAACGGTCCTGATGGCAGTGTCTCCACCAGACTTGTCAGAGCCGCCAATCCTGATCTGAAATGGGAGGAAAAAGCGGAAACCAATTTTGGTATTGATTTCGGTGCAGGTAGATTCAGAGGTACGCTCGATCTGTACAACAGAGATATCAAGGACTTTATCCTGGAGAGAAGGGTGGACGTAGCCGTTTTTGGTGTGGACACCAGATTTGAAAATGCTGGAAAACTGAATACCAAAGGTTTTGAACTGGCATTGAATTATGACCTGATCAAAGGTAATGAGACCAACTACACCACAGGAGTCGTACTTTCCTCATACAAAACAGTACTCAAGGAATATGTAATACCTCAGGAAATCAGAGCCAATCTCGGAGCTCCGGGTCAGAATGGAACCAATATGATCCTGGTAAGAGAAGGTCAGAGAATCGGACAAATCTGGGGACCGGTATTTGACGGTGTAGATGACAGAGGAAACCCGAGATTTAAGGATGTAAATGGTGACGGCAAGTTTGTGACCGACCAGGACAAAGCTCTGGAGCCCGATGCAGATTTTCAGGTTTTAGGAAATGGACTTCCTACCCTTGAACTGGGATGGACCAATAATCTGACCATTGGAGGATGGAATATCAACGCTTTCTTCAGAGGCGCCTTCGGACACAGCCTCGTTAATACGTTCAGAGCATTCTATGAGCCCAGACTTTCCTCTCAGACCTCCTACAACTTCATGAACACTTCATTGATGATACCTGAATTGCGCAATGCCAGATTCAGTTCACTGTATGTAGAGAAAGCGGATTTCTTCAAATTAGACAACCTTACTATTTCAAGAAGAATTCCTTTGGGAAGTGTAAAAGCTATAAGCAATCTCAATGTATCTCTGACAGCTCAGAACTTATTTGTGATCACAAAATACACGGGAACGGATCCTGAGCCTGCATTGGTATATTATGGCAGTGTAGATAACGGTGCTGTGGAAAACATTGGCAATCCTGATGTGTTAAGTCCGGGAATTGATAGCAGAAACAATTATTTTTCATCAAGAATTTTCACCCTTGGTGTCAATTTTAACTTTTAAAAATTAATCAGACATGAGAAGATTCAATAAATTTTTAGTCCTTCCTGTACTTCTGCTGGTCATTAGCGGATGTACAAATCTCGATGAAGAACTGAAAGGGGATATTGTAAAGGATATCAGTATTCCCGGTATTTCAGTAGGTGGTGATACAGGAGGCAGCGATGTATTGGGTGCTGCCTATGCCGGTCTCCGAAACACCGGTACGGCCAATCACGGTGGATATTATTCAGTACAGACTATTACTTCTGATGAGCAGTGTATTGCTGCCAAAGGGGGTGACTGGTTTGATGGCGGTATCCTTATAGAGTTGCACAGACATACCTATACACCCGGACATGCCTTCATCAATGGTACCTGGGGAGCGCACTATGGAGCAATTAATACCTGTAATGAACTCCTTGCCAGAACTGATCTTGATGCCAATCAGATTGCTCAAGTCAGAGCCCCTGCGTGCTTATTTCTATTATCGTATGCTGGATATGTATGGTAATGTAAAGATTATTACCCAACCTGGTGTTGATGCGCCTCAGGCTACAAGACAGCAGGTATTCAATTTTGTAGAAAGTGAGTTGCTGGCAGCCCTTGGTATTCCGGCTGTTACTGCGGGTATGGATCTTTCAGGCAGTGCATTGGGTACTGCTCCTAATGCTTACAGAATCAATGTATATGGAGCTCTGGGTATCTTAGCCAAACTTTATCTCAATGCAGAAGTATATGTGGGTACCAGAATGTATGATAAGGCTGCGATTGCTGCCGGATATGTGATCGACAGTGGTGCATACAGATTGTGCGGTGATGGCTGCAAGGTGCCCAATCTGGGCAGAAGACCGGCTGTAGCCAGTGATCCTGCCGAACTCGAAGGATATGCTGCTGTCTTTGCACCCAATAATGAAAATAATCCCGAGCATATTTTCAGCGTATTTTACGATCAGGCACGTGCCGGAGGTATGAATTTTTCTCAGATGAATCTGCACTATTCCAGCCAGTTTACCTGGAATTTTGAGTCGCAGCCCTGGAATGGATATGCCACACTGGAAGAGTTTTACAATTCTTACAGTGATGCAGATGTGAGAAAGAAAAATAATTTCATCGTAGGACCTCAATTAGACTTCGGAGGATCCGCAGTATTGGATTATGCCTCTGATGATGGGGATCTCCAATTGAATTATACTCCAAGAATCAATGAACTGGCCCCGAATTCACTCAGAGAAGCCGGAGCAAGACCCGGTAAATTCAGCTATAAGCAGTTGGGCCGTCCTGATATGGATAATGATTATCCTATAGTGAGACTTGGAGAATTGTACCTTATCAGAGCAGAGGCCAGAGCTAGAGATGCCGGCAACTGGAATCTTGCTTTGCCTGATGTAAACGTGATCAGGGCAAGAGCTAAAGTGCCTGCATACACCAGTATAGATGCGGATGAATTCCTCAGGGAAAGAGGTAGAGAAATGTTCCAGGAAGGTGTAAGAAGAACAGACCTCATCCGTTTTGGTAAGTACAATGGCACCTGGTGGGAAAAGCCCGCTTCTCAGCCATTCAGAAATATCTTCCCGATTCCGCAGCCTGCTATAGACGCTTCAGCAGGAACGCTTAAGCAGAATCCGGGTTATTAAAAATCATACACTTTGTCATAACCGTAAAAAGCCGTTCCATACCGGAGCGGCTTTTTATTTTCCATATTTTGACTCAGGTCATAGTCCAGCAGTTTGACTAATGCCAAAGCGGATTTTTCATCTATATTTGTAACTGTTTTCTATATAATTCTGCATAGATTGCTTTATAAATTTACAGCCATACTTATCATGCTCATTATGGTTTCTTGTCAAAAGGAAACCCCGAAATTGTTTACCCTCACGAAATCCGGTGATACAGGATTGGCTTTTATCAATCAACTGGAATATACCGAAGAATTCAACACTTATACCTACCGCAATTTTTACAACGGCGGAGGTGTGGCGATTGGAGATATCAATAATGATGGCCTGGCAGATATCTATTTTACAGGAAATATGGTGGATAACAGGTTATATCTGAACAAAGGCAACTGGAAGTTTGAGGATATCACCCATTCTGCCGGAGTAGCCTGTCCGGGAGTGTGGTCCACCGGAGTATCAATGGTGGACATCAACGGGGATGGCTTGCTCGATATATATGTTTGCAAAGCCGGACCTCCGGGTGGACCTAACAGACACAATGAGCTGTTTATCAACAACGGAGATCTCACCTTTACAGAGTCTTCCAAAGCATATGGGCTTGATATCACGGGACTGTCTATACATGCTGCATTCTTTGATTATGACAGAGATGGTGATCTTGACTGCTACATTCTCAGCAATTCACTGCGTTCGGTGGGAGGTTTTGATCTGCTCAAAGATCAGCGAAACACCCCTGATCCTGAAGGTAATAAACTGCTTCGTAATGATAATGGTTACTTTAGAGATGTAAGTCAGGAGGCTGGCATTTATTCCAGCAAAATCGGCTACGGGCTGGGTGTAACCCTGAGTGATTTCAATCTGGATGGATGGCCGGATATTTTTATTTCCAATGATTTTTTTGAAAAAGATTATCTCTACCTCAATAATCAGGATGGTACATTCAAAGAAGTGAGTGAGGAGGCATTTACCTCTCAATCCATGGGCTCAATGGGTGCAGATGCGGCAGATCTGAATAATGATTTATGGCCCGATCTTTTTGTCACTGAAATGTTGCCAAGAGATCATCAGAGGAAAAAAACCAAGAATATCTACGAAAGCTGGGACAAATACAGTACAGCGGTGACTCACGGATATTTCCATCAGTATTCGAGAAATGCCCTGCACCGTAATATCGGAAACGGCAGGTTTCTGGAGATCAGTCGTTTTGCCGGAGTGGCAGACACTGACTGGAGCTGGGCCTCATTAGCACAGGATTATGATAATGACGGGTGGAAAGATCTGTTTGTAAGCAATGGTATTTTTAAGGATTTGCTGGACAGGGATTATCTGAGCTATTCTGCCAATGCCACTATGATACGTACCAAAATCGAAAATAAAGAAAAAGTCCTCACTACCCTTGTGGACAGCATGCCATCTGTCCCGGTAAAAAACTGTATTTTCAGAAATAAGGGCAATTTCACTTTTGAGTACATGTCAGACATATGGGGGATGGAGCAGCTCACATTCAGCAATGGCAGTGCCTACGGGGATCTGGACAATGATGGGGATCTTGATCTGGTGGTGAATAATGTCAATATGCCTGCCTTCGTGTACCGAAACAATCAGAATTTAAAAGACAATAAAAGCATACGCTTTCTCCTTAAAGGTGAAGGTATCAATACACAGGCTATTGGCTCAAGGGTGGTAGTACACTATATGGGTCAAAGCGCTATGGCAGAACTTTTTCCTTCCCGTGGTTTTCAATCGGGAGTTGAGCCGGTGGTTCACTTCGGAGTGGGCAAAGCCATGAAGGCAGACAGTGTGGAGGTATATTGGCCGGATGGCAGATACAGCATTTTGAAAAATCCTGAAACCGGCAATTTACATATCCTGTCACAGAAGGACAGTAAAGAAAGGAAATGGCCGCAGGTTGTATTGGAAAAAGTGATGGACTGCCGCAATGATGTACTGGATTTTGTACACAAAGATACAGATGTCAATCTGTTTACATTGGAAAGGCTGTTGCCGGAAATGGCCGGATTTACCGGTCCGGCTTTGGCGGTGGCTGACGTCAACGGGGATGGAATGGACGATATATTTATCGGGGGCGGCAGAAATCAGTCGTCTGTCCTGTACATCTCCATCAGCTCAGATAAATGGAAAGCGGTATATCAGCCCTTTGAAGCGGATTACCGCAGCGAATGTGTAAAAGCCGTTTTTTTTGACTCTGATTCGGATGGAGATATGGATTTGTACGTGGCAAATGGTGGCAAAACATTTTCAGAGTTTGCTCCGGAGTTGCACGATATTCTGTATATCAATGACGGCAAAGGTAATTATACTAAAAGTCCGGCGTTGCCCTTTCCGTCAGGTATCTGTACAGGAGACATTGCGATTGCAGATCTGGATAAAAACGGACTTTCGGATATCGTAGTCTGCGAGCATATGAAAACCGGTACTTATGGTTTGCCCGGCAGCGTATATATATTATACAACGAGGGCAACAACCGGTTCAGAACTGCCACTCCGGACGGTCTGGGTAAGCTTGGAATGATTACTTCAGTTGTAACTATGGATGTCAACGAAGATGGATATGAAGATCTGGTCATGGCAGGTAAATGGATGCCTGTACTGATTGCCATGAATAGTAGCAAGGGTTTTCAGAATGGAGTCAGGGAGGCATTTCCCGGGTCTTCCGGCCTCTGGAATTGTATATACAAAAGTGATGCTGACGGAGATGGCAGAGATGAGTTGTACTGTGGGAATGAAGGAGAAAACAGTTTTTTTCGCCCGGGCATGCGTATGTATATTCAGGATTTTGATGATAATGGGACGCTGGAGCAGTTGATTTGTTTCAAAAAGGATGGTAAGGAGTATGCTGTTCAGGATCCTGATGATATGTATTCACAAATGCCTGTGATAAAAAAAAGATTCAGAAAATACAGCGACCTCGCAGCCGCAGATATCCACCAAATGTTTGATGCACAAAAGCTGAACACGGCACGAATACTATCTTTGGACAGGGTGCAAAGTGTCATGCTGACCAGAGAAAAAGAAAATTTCCGGGTGATGCCGTTACCACCTGAGATCCAATATTCGAGTGTACATGCTTTTCATTTTATGGAGAAAAGAGGTGGATCCTATATTTTGGCCGGAGGTAATTTCTATCAGGTGAAACCTGTTTTTAGCAGACAGGATGCCTCCTGTATGTGGAAAATGGATGTGAAAAAATCAGGAACATCCATTAATTTTGGCACCCCGAAACCGCTGTATGTATATGGTCAGATCAGAAATATCCATTCATACAATAACCGGCTTGTCATAGGTATGAACGGCGGGCCTGCATTCATTTGTAATCCAGATCAATAATGATAAGATTCGGTATTTCAGGAGTTTTTATAGTGATAGCTTTATTTATCGGATGCAAATCGGATTATACCCGGATGGTGGAGCAGGAGCTTGCTTCCGGAATGATTTATGACAGTCTCATTTTTGGTATGAAAATGGGACAGACCCGCAAGGATTTTTATGCAGTATGCTGGGATCTGAACAAACAAAAACTCATATCAGAGGGACCTGGAAATCTCACTGCAAAATATACTGAGCCGGAAGACGTGGTAAAGGATAAATTATATCGTAAGGAAATGCTTTTTTACGGTATCTTTGACGAAAAGGATACGATGCGGGGCATGGATATGACCTACTATTATATAGCCTGGTCACCATGGGACAAGCGATTTGCTGTGGATTCTCTGGTGGAGGATCTTAAGAACAAGTACGAAACCGAATATCCCGGAAACAAATTTATCGCCATTGACCTTGATCTACCGAAATATAAGGCCATAAGTAAAATAGACGGCAACCGCCAGATATTGATTTATCCCAAATCCGAGCGGGAAGTGGCTGTCAAAATTGAAGACCTTAGACACAGATTCAAAAAATCCAATTAATTTCCGGAGTGAGAAAAAGCAAATCAAATTATAGTCATATTCTGAACAGAGGTCGTTTTCCGGATTTCAGTATTTTCTCTCTTCACAGGAAATGGATACTTGGGTCATTGCGCACTGTGGTCAATGCAATGATGTGCATTTTTTGTATTTCAATGATTTTCTCATGCAAGCCGGAAGCGAAAAAGCCGGAGACATTGTTTGATCTTATGGACAACAAGACTGTGGGGATAGATTTTTCTAATAATCTCACAGACAAACCCGATTTCAATATCTACAAATACCGCAATTACTACAATGGTGGAGGCGTTGCCATAGGAGACATCAATAATGACGGCCTGCCCGATATTTATATGGTGGCCAATCAGACAGAAAATAAACTATATATCAACAAAGGCGACTGGAAATTTGAAGATATCACCTCATCTGCCGGAGTAGGCGGAACAAAAGCATGGTCTACCGGAGTAACCATGGTAGATATCAATGGAGACGGATGGCTGGATATCTATGTATGCAATTCAGGGGATGTCAAGGGTGATAATAAGGAAAATGAACTATTCATCAACAATGGAGATATGACCTTCACAGAGTCTGCAGCACAGTACGGACTGAATGATCCCGGATTCTCCACACATGCCAGCTTTTTTGACTACGACAAGGACGGTGACCTCGATGTGTATATCCTGAACAACTCCTTTCAGGCCATAGGAAGTTTTAATCTTCGTAAAAATGAGCGTCCGGTAAGGGATGCTCTGGGAGGAGACAAGCTGTACAGAAATGACGGCGGGCAGTTTACAGATGTGAGTGCGCAGGCCGGTATATACGGGAGTGTCATTGGATTTGGGCTCGGCATCAGTGTGGGTGATGTCAACAATGACGGTTGGGAAGATATATACATTTCCAATGACTTTTTTGAAAGGGATTATCTTTATATCAATCAGAAAAACGGAAGCTTCAGGGAAGACCTCGTGAATCAGATCATGGCCACAAGTGCCGCCTCTATGGGTGCTGACATTGCAGACATCAACAATGACGGCTACAATGATATATTTGTCACAGATATGCTGCCCTCTGAGTATGCCCGCATTAAGACTGTCACCACCTTTGACAACTGGGACAGATATATATATGGCGTCAATAACGGATATCACCATCAGTTTACCCGCAATACACTGCAGCTCAATAATGGCAACGGTACTTTTTCTGAAATCTCAAGACTGGCCGGAGTGGAAGCCTCCGACTGGAGTTGGGGTGCCCTGTTTTTTGACATGGATAATGATGGCAATAAAGACCTTTTTATAGCCAATGGCATATACCGGGACCTCACGGATCAGGATTACCTCCAGTATATCGCCAATGAATCGGTCATGGCATCCATCATCAAAGACGAAGGAGTGGATTACGAACAGCTAATTTCCATTATCCCATCCAGGCCGGTGGCCAATCATGCTTACAGAAATGAAAGCAGATTGCTGTTTAAAAACTATGTCGAAAGCGGACTGCTCACCCCCGGATTTTCAAACGGAAGTGCTTACGGAGATCTGGATAATGACGGAGACCTTGACCTGATTGTCAATAATGTCAATATGCCCTGTTTTGTCTATAAAAACAGAGCAAGGGAACAGAATAATCAAAGCTATATCAAAATAACACTGAAAGGAGAAGCAAAGAATACTGCCGGAATTGGCTCCAAAATCAGGGTTTCATCTGCTTCCGGCCTCGATCTGTACTATGATGTACAGCCGGCAAGAGGATTTCAATCGTCTATGGATCCCCGTGTTAATATCGGTCTCGGGAATCTCAATACTGTGGATGTCAGGGTAGTCTGGCCATCCGGTAAAGTCACAGAGCTCAGATCAGTACAGCCCAATCAGATGCTGACACTCTACGAAAAAGAGGCGCTTGCGGATACGCTTATCAAACCTGATCTGAAGGAAGGAAATGTTAAAGACGTCAGCGATTTGTTTCCTTATATCCATTCTGAAAATAATTATGTGGACTTCAACAGAGAACGGCTCAATTATCATTTTCTTAGCACACAGGGACCAAGGGTAGCCGTTGGAGACGTAAACAATGACGGAATAGCAGACTTTGTGATACCCGGCCCCAAGGATCAGGTGACACAGATATGGCTGGGCAATAAAAACGGAAGCTATACCTTATCTCCTGCCACCCGGGCATTTGAATGGCTGAAAGAAGCTGAGCACATCGCCTGTCACCTCTTCGATGCCGACGGAGACGGAGATCCGGACCTGTATCTGGCATCAGGTGGAGTGGAGCTCTCCGAATATTCAGAGCTGCTTTTTGACGCTTTATTTTGAATGACGGAAAGGGCAATTTTACTGACTCCGGACAGAGGCTTCCGGATGGTACGCATAAAATCAGTACCGGTGTAGTGACATCGGCAGACATTGACCGGGACGGGGACCTTGATCTTTTTGTCGGAGAGCGGGTTAAAATCGGGCAATACGGGGCACTTTGTTCCGGTTTTATACTTGTCAACGACGGGAAAGGCAATTTTACCAATGAAACCTCAACACGGGGTGCCGTTTTCAAGGATTTCGGAATGTTTACCGATGCTGTTTTTGCAGATCTGGATGGTGACAATCTGCCGGAATTGATAGCAACGGGAGAGTTTATGCCATTGAGTATTTTTAAGAATAAAAATGGAAAATTTGAGCTTTTAAAGCAACTCGAAAACTCCTCCGGATGGTGGAACACCCTCAGACTTACCGACCTCGACAACGACGGAGATATGGATATCATTGGCGGCAATCATGGGCTCAACAGCAGATTCAAAGCTTCTCCGGACAGGCCGGTCATGCTGTATTTCAATGATTTTGATGCCAATGGTGATCCGGAGGCAGTCCTGTGCAATGTCCACGAAAATGGCAAAAAATATCCCTATGCACTTCGGCATACCCTCACCACCCGCATGCCTGCACTCAAAAAGAAGTTTCCGGATTTTCAATCCTTCAGGGAGGCAGATATGTTGGATATTTTCGGAGAGGAGAAGCTCAAGGCTTCAACAGTTTGGTCAGCAGTGGCGATGGCAAGCTGCATATTTATCAATGACGGAAATTACAACTTCACAAAGCAGGCATTACCCGTGGAGGCTCAGTTCAGTCCGGTGTACTGTATAGAATTGACCGATGTCAACAAGGATGGAAATGTGGATATTATACTTGGTGGCAATCTCTATGGTGCGCAACCTGAGACCGGAAGATATGATGCTTCCTATGGAAACATACTGATCAATAACGGCAAAGCAGGCTTTACGGATGCTACACATCAATACGGCCTGTCTGTCAAAGGTGAAATCCGTTCTGTAATAGCCATCGGGACAAATGTGTTTTTCTTTATCAACAACGGCCCGGTCAGGGTACTGCAACTCCAATAGATGATGACAAAAAAGTGGGTATAATTTTATTAATCCCTGCTTTCTTCCTGCTTTCGTGCAGCGAAAAAAAGAGGCAGGACTTTTCAGGGATTTTCAGGCAGAAAGATGCTACAGAGTCAGGTGTTACATTTGCCAACGAACTCAAGGAATCGGCTGTACTTAACATCGTGGAATACCTGTACTACTACAATGGTGGAGGAGTAGCCGTCGGGGATATCAACGGAGATGGTCTGGAAGACCTTTATTTCACAGGCAATCAGGTTCAGGATCGCCTCTATCTGAATAAAGGAAATCTGAAATTTGAAGATATCACCGCGAGTGCGGGCATTCTCCAGACTCCTTCCTGGTCCACAGGCGTGACTATGGATGATGTGAACGGAGACGGACATCTGGATATCTATGTATGTAAAGCAGCCATTCTCAGTGCAGATACCACGGTGCACAATCTTTTGTACATCAATAATGGAGATGGTAGTTTTACTGAGAAGGCAGCAGAATATGGATTGAACTTCAGGGGACTGTCCACACAGGCAGCTTTTCTGGATTATGACCTCGATGGCGACCTCGACATGTACCTGCTCAATCACAATATTCACACGATCAACAGTTATGGCCCGGTAGAAAAGAGAAAATCCACTGACCCATATGCCGGCGACCTGTTTTTTGAAAACCGGCTGAAAGAGGAGGGCAGATTTGTTGATGTAACTCAAAAGTGCGGCATTTATAATTCACCCCTTGGATACGGGCTTGCAGTCACTGTGGAAGACATCAATGACGACGGATGGCCGGATATCTATGTAGGTAATGATTTTCACGAAAATGATTATGTGTATCTGAACAATGGAAACAAAACATTCACGGAGTCTGTGGCTAAACTGATGGCGCATACCAGTCAGTT
Organism: Saprospiraceae bacterium; assembly: GCA_016716335.1. GTDB lineage: Bacteria > Bacteroidota > Bacteroidia > Chitinophagales > Saprospiraceae > OLB9. The sequence goes on from JADJWN010000014.1 coordinate 32,048, forward strand.
CAGCATGGGTGTGGATATAGCCGATGTCAATAATGATACAAGGGTGGATATTTTTACGACCGATATGTTGCCGGATGATGAAAAGGTCTTACTGGTATCGGCAGGGGAGGATTCAGATCAGGTCAAGCTTGTGAAAAAGGACTTCGGCTATGAGCCGCAAAAGGCCAGAAATCATTTCCTGCTCAATATGGGTACGGGTACTTTTGGCGATATAGCCTATATGACCCGAACCTTTGCCACCGACTGGAGCTGGGCTGTCCTGATCCAGGATTTTGACAATGATACCAGGCCCGATATCTTTGTCACCAATGGCATTGTACGGAGACCCAATGACCTGGACTATATCAGCTTTCTGAATGAAATGGATAATAAAAATCCTGCCTCTGTTCCTGACAGAACCCGCAAACTCATTGAAAAAATGCCATCACAACCCTTGAAGAACAGATTGTTTCTGCAAGAGGATAAATTATCATTTCAATCTTTTGAAATCGGGAAAGCTTCTTTTTCAAATGGTGCTGCATATGCCGACCTGGATAATGACGGTGATCTGGATCTTGTGGTAAATAATATCAACGAAAAGGCCGGATTGTTTGAAAATATTACCACCGGTAAAAATTTTGTCAGTTTTGATTTTTCTCAGAACAAAGGCCACACCACCAAAGGCACCAAAGTGATGGTGTATGCGGATGGGATGCAATTCAGGAAAAGTCTGCAGACTACCAAAGGATTTCAATCCTCGGTAAGCCATGTACTGCACTTTGGACTCGGAAACGCCACAACTGTGGATTCAGTACTCATCATCTGGCCGGACAATACAGTACAGCTCCTCTCAGTACCGGAGATCAACAAAAAACTCACAGTTAAAAGAGAAGATACCGGTTTAAGAAAATTTGCCGGAAATGCACCAGTGACAAATCCATACAAGCTATCTGTATTGCCCTTCAGACACGAGGAAAATAACTACCAGGATCAGAATCAGGAAAAAACTTATACCTGAGAGACTGTCTTATGAAGGTCCGGCCTTTTTATATGAGGATTTTGACGGAGACGGGATAAAGGATATATTTTTGGGTGGCGGCCGCAATCAGCCTGCACAGCTTTATCTGGGAGCTGCCAATGGTGCTTTCAATAAAAAGATACTTCCAGATTTTGAGAGAGATGCCGCCTATGAGGATGTGTCAGCCGCACTGCTGGATTTTGACGGAGATGGAGACCGTGATCTTTATGTAGTGAGTGGCGGGAGCGACAATAAAGAGCTGGATAAAATACTGGAAGACAGGATTTATCTCAATAATGGCAACGGTGTATTCAAACGATTGCCGCTGTCATTACCTCATACCAATGGCAGTGTAGTGGCGGTGGCGGATTTTGACAAAGATGGCTATGAAGATATTTTTGTCGGAGCCAGATCCATCCCCGGCTTTTACGGACTGTCGCCCTACAGTTTTATCCTCCGGAATAAAAAAGGACAGGGTGTAGAGATAGCCTACAAAGAACGGTATGGTATGGTGACGGATGCTATCTGGACAGACATGAACGGAGACGGATATCCGGATCTGGTCATGTGCGGAGACTGGATGGAAATACTCATTTTAGAAAATGATGGCTCCGGTGTCCTGACTGAAAAAACGGCGTCATATGGACTGGCCGGAAAAAATGGTCTCTGGAGTTGTATCGCTCTGGCAGATCTGAATGAGGACGGAAGGCCCGATATCATCGCAGGCAATGCCGGATTGAATTTTAAATGGAATGCTTCAGACTCAATGCCCGTAAAAATGTACGTCGGAGATTTTGACAAAAACGGGGCAACTGAACCCTTGATCTTTTATCATTATTTGCGTCGTTATATTCCTTTTGCGCCGATGAGTCAGCTGATTTCACAGTTGCCTGTACTGAGGAAGAAATTTACTGATTACAGCAGCTTCAGAAATGTGCAGGGTGTGGGTGATTTGTTTGAAAATTATAAAGAAAATCTGGTGGAGGAAAAGCAGCTTACGGAATTGAGGTCCATGGTGTTTCTCTCTAATGGTTCAGCTTTCAGAGCTGTTCCATTGGGGTTTTACGAGCAAAGCGGTGATATTACCCATATATGGATTGACAGCGAAAAGAATGTGTTTTATGTAGGAAGCAGCCGGGAGTTTGTATCTGAAATGGGTGCTGCCGATGCTAACAAGGGGAGAAAGCTCTCGGGATTTGATAAAAATACCGGCACGTTTGCCCGATCGGAAAGCCTCGGTCTGCCTGTGAGTATAAAGCCCAAAAAGATTGTTTCCGGACCTTCCGGCAGATATTATATCCCTGCCAACAACTGGTGGGTCTATGTGGTTCAGCAATAATTTTGCAAGATGAGCATATAGTTTTTATTAAGTTGTTTTCAATTCCGAACGAACATTCGTTTTAATTACTTTAAGACATATTCATGACATATTCAGATCAATGGGGTGATATGCAGAAATCAGAATTACTCCGGCTCCTTGAACTTCGGTTTCATAAAAACATGCACCGGCATCATGAAGTAAGCTGGGATACAGTCAGTCGTAAACTCCTCGAAAACCCGGACAAGATGCGGATTATTTACCATATGGAGCAAACCGGTGGAGAACCGGATGTGGTGCAATATGATGGGTCTGCGGATATTATTACTTTTTTTGATTGTGCTGCCGAGAGTCCTGCAGGTCGCAGAAGTCTGTGCTATGACAGGGCAGCTCTGGATGCCAGAAAAGAATTCAAACCGGAGAATTCTGCATTAGACATGGCAGCACAGATGGGTGTAGAGATACTTGATGAAGAGGATTACCGCTTTTTGCAGACCAAAGGCAACTTCGATACCAAAACTTCCAGCTGGATTCAAACACCGGAAAAAATCCGTAAGCTGGGCGGCGCATTATTCGGAGACCGCAGGTATGACCATGTATTTTTCTACCATAACGGTGCACAGTCTTATTATGCTGCCAGAGGATTCAGAGCTAAGATTGTATTCTGATGACCGTTGAATCCGGCATTTTCAAAAAAGTATCCTGACCACCTTTCCGCCTGATATCTTTTTATTTTTCTGTTACTTGCTTCGTTTTTACTAACTTTACCTTCTTTAAAATGATCAGATTATGAGTGATGCCTGGAAGATCGGCAAAGAGGAGAAAAAGGGCCTGGCAAGGCAGACGGAATACTGTGTACTCGTCGGAGTGATATCCGGCACACAGACAGAGACACAGGTGATGGAATACCTGGACGAACTCGAATTTCTGGCACATACTGCCGGAGCAGAAACAAAAAAGGTGTTCACTCAGAAAATGCCGCATCCCAATGTAAAAACTTTTGTGGGATCCGGAAAACTGGAGGAAATCAAGGAGTATATACAGAATAATCAGGAAATCACCCTGGCAATTTTTGATGATGACCTGACCGGAAAACAAACCAATTTTCTGGAGGAATATCTCAAGGTGAAAATCGTGGACAGAAGCACCCTCATACTGGATATATTTGCCGAACGTGCCCAGACAGCACAGGCCAAAACCCAGGTCGAGCTGGCGCAGATGCAGTACCTCTTGCCCAGACTCAGAGGATTGTGGACACACCTCGAAAGACAACGTGGAGGTATAGGTATGAGAGGGCCGGGAGAAATGGAAATTGAGACTGACCGTCGTATTGTCCGGGACAAGATTGCCATGCTTAAAAAGAAACTTGAAAAAATCGACCAGCAGGCACAGACGCAGCGCAAAAGCAGGGGAGAGCTGATTCGGGTTGCCCTTGTAGGTTATACCAACGTGGGCAAGTCCACCCTGATGAATGTCCTGAGCAAATCGGACGTATTTGCAGAAAATAAATTGTTTGCCACTTTAGACACTACTGTGCGAAAAGTGGTCTGGGATACTATGCCTTTTCTGTTGTCAGATACTGTAGGATTTATCCGTAAGCTGCCTCATCATCTGATCGAAAGCTTCAAGTCCACACTGGATGAAGTCCGCGAAAGTGATATACTCGTCCATGTCGTGGATATTTCCCATCCGCAGCATGAAGATCACATCCGCACAGTACAAAACACTCTCAACGAGCTGGGTGCCGCTGACCGTACCACTCTGATGGTTTTTAACAAAACCGACCTGTACCGCGAGAAATATTTTGACGATTATCTGGAGGAATCGGTAAAAGATGAAATTATGGATGAGTTGAAACTTAAGTATGCCCGCCAGTACAATCACCCGAATGTGTTTATTTCTGCATTGAATAAAGAAAATATAGACTTGCTCAGAGATATCCTGAAAGAAATGATAGCCAATGAATACAAGGTGAGGTACCCGTATCAGGTCAAGACCTGGTGATCTATAAAAACCTTTTATTAAAATCAAAAAACCGCTATGCTTGACAAATATGCCCGATTGCTCACACGCTATTGTCTGGAACTGAAAAAAGGGGAAAGCCTCTTCATACATTCTACCACACTGGCAGAACCCTTGGTAAGAGAAGTTTTCAGGGAGGCATGCAGACTCGGGGTGAAAACCGAAATTTCACTCACCATTCAGGAGCAAAACCGCATACTTCTTTCGGAGGGGGAGGAAGATTTGCTGGCTTTTGTGTCTCCTGCCTATGTACATGCGGTTGAGACATTCGATGCCTATCTGCAGATCAGGGCACCATTCAATCTCAAAGAGGATAAAAACAATGATTCCCGCAAAACCAAATTGAGGCAACAGGCCCTGGCCGGAGTCCAGCAGACCTTCTTTCAGAGACTGGCGGATAAATCTCTTAAAAGATGTGTATGCCAGTATCCCACTCAGGCCGCTGCACAGGAAGCTGAAATGAGTCTTGAAGAATACACCGGTTTTGTATATAATGCCTGTCACCTGTATAATGATGATCCGGTACAGGAATGGCTCCGTGTCCGGGATTTTCAGCAAAAAATTGTAGAAAGACTTAACCGGGCTGATATAATCCGGTATAAATCTCCAAAGACAGATATCAGCTTCAGTGTCAAAGGCAGAATCTGGATAAATTCCGACGGAAAGGCCAATATGCCGAGTGGTGAAGTGTTTACCGGACCCGTGGAGGACAGCGTGAACGGTGTGGTATATTTTGATTACCCGTCCATTTACATGGGCAATGAGGTCAGCGGTATCACTCTCTGGGTCAAAGAGGGTGAAGTGATCAAATGGGATGCGGAGCGGGGCAGGGATTTTCTGGACCAGATATTTCAGATAGAAGGAGCAAGAAAATTCGGAGAGGTAGCCATCGGTACCAACTATCAGATACAAAAAGCTACTAAAAATATACTTTTCGATGAAAAAATCGGTGGCACCATACATATGGCTATCGGACAATCATACATACATACCGGCGGGAAAAATCACTCACCCATACACTGGGACATGATCAGTGATATGAAAGAAGGTGGTGAAATATGGGCAGATGGTCAGCTGATTTATCAAAACGGAAAATTCATTTAACACTGAAAATAAAAACTGTATGCTGTACACACCGGAGCAACAGAAGCAATATACGGAGCTATCCAAAAAATTTATCCAACACCCGGCGGGCAAATCTGACATCAACGATCTGAGGGCTGTGCTGATTTTTCATGAACACAAGTACTACATTGAGGATAATCCGCTGATTTCGGATTTTGAGTATGATCAATTGTATAAGCAGTTGGTCAGAGTGGAAGAGCAGTATCCGGAGTTGATCACACCGGATTCCCCGACCCAGAGAGTCAGTGTGGATACTACCGGTGAATTCAGGTCTGTACCTCATACGATACCTATGTTATCCTTAGATAATTCCTATAATGAGGAAGATTTGGTCGATTTTGACCACTCTGTGAAAAAACTCTGTGCCATCCCTTATGGTGAGCATGTGGAATATTGTGTAGAACCCAAATTTGACGGAGGCAGTATTGCGGTGATATATGAAAATGACTTATTGACGAGAGCAGCCACCCGGGGCAACGGGATCATGGGAGAAGAGATGACAGCCAATGCCAAGGCTATCCCCACCATTCCTCTGAAAGCCGGATTCAGCAAGTATCATATCAGAAAAGTGGAGCTGAGAGGTGAGGCTTTGATCAGGAAAGACAGGTTTTCAGAGATCAATGCCGAAAGAGAGCGGGAGGGCCTCAGTATTTTTGCCAATCCAAGGAATGCGGCTACCGGAGGACTGCGAATGAAAGACCCCAATGAAACCCGTAAGAGAGGACTGGAAGCATTTATTTATCAATTGGCCTATGCAGAAGATAAGGATGGAAATGAGGTGCATAAGAATTTTAAAACACACCATGAAGGGATAGAATTGCTGGGCAGCCTTGGATTCAGAATACCGCATCAGGAGATGAAAATTTGCCGGGGTATCAGGGAAGTGGTGGATTATTGTCATCAATGGCAGGAAAAAAGGGAGGATTATCCCTATGAGATCGATGGCATGGTGATCAAGGTCAACAGTCTGGATTTGCAGGAAAAATGTGGCTTTACGGCACATCATCCCCGTTGGGCGGTAGCTTTCAAATTCAAAGCCAAGCAAGCTACCAGCAAGCTCCTGAAAGTGGAATATCAGGTCGGAAAAGGGCAGCATCACACCGGTGGCCAAAATAGAGCCTGTACATCTGGCCGGCGTTACGGTTTCTTCTATTTCGCTGCATAATGAGGATTTTATCCGCAGCAAGGATCTGCGTATCGGCGATACTGTACTGGTGGAGAGGGCAGGCGATGTGATTCCGTATATCGTGAAAGCCATGGACGAGCTTCGTACCGGCAAGGAAATTCCTATTGAATTTCCCGAATATTGTCCGGTCAATGATACTGATCAACCGGTGAAATTGATACAGTTGCCCGGAGAAGCAGCATGGAGATGTCCGTCCTGTGTATGTGGCAGACAAAACCTCGAAAAAATAATTTTTCATGTGTCAAAGGATGCCATGGATATTGAGGGATTCGGTAAGTCCATTGTAGAAAAATTTATGGGTCTCGGTTGGATCCGCGATATGAGTGATGTGTACAGGCTGGATTATGAGGCTATAGCCAATCTGGAGGGATTTGGAAAAAAATCTGCGGAGAATCTCAGAGCAGCTGTCGATAAAGCTAAAAAGAATCCCATCCACCGGTTGCTTCATTCTTTGAGCATACACCATCTGGGCAAAAAAGCCTCCAAACTGATTGCGGAACAGATTCACCACGTACTGGATCTCAAAGAATGGCCTGTAGAGAGATTTCTCGAAATCAGGGATATAGGCCCGGTCGTAGCTGAAAATGTACGTCAGTGGTTTGATAACCCTGAGAACATAGCCATGCTGAAAAGAATGGAAAGCTATGGGGTGAATCTGCAACAAACAGAGGAGGATAAAGCACCGGAGATTTCCGAAAACGGCATTTTGTCGGGCAAAACCATATTATTTACCGGCACCCTCGGGACCATGGGCCGAAAAGAAGCTGAAAGCCTTGCCGCAAAGCATGGGGCCAAAAATATCTCTGCAGTAAGCTCTAATCTGAATATCCTGGTGGTGGGTGAAAATGCAGGCTCCAAGCTCAAAAAAGCTCAGGCATTGGGAACAGTAGAAATATGGTCGGAAGAAGAATTTCTGGCTAAAGTGAAAGGCTGAGACCATCAGAGTTTGACGGAACTTAATTATTAAAAAAACCCGGATTTTGAGAAAGGAAAATTTAAAGAAGGAAGAATTATTGGCTGCTATCAAAAATGTGGAGTTTCTGGGTTCATGCAGTAAATTGCAAAGATTGCTGACGCATCCTCTGAAGTACAGTCTGGCCATTATTTTCCGTGAGTGGATTTACAAAAACGAAAGAGGCCAAAGAAGTATCATGTAAGACATTTTTTGGAAGAAGGATGCAGGTGCTGTTGCCGGCGGCAACAGATATATACATCACAGGGGGTAAATCCCACGACTCTGAAGTCCGTCTGGCTAAGTTTTTGGTTCATAATCTTAATTACGGTGAGGTATTTGTGGATGTAGGAGCGCACTATGGCTATTTCACTTTACTGGGCTCGGTGCTGACGGGGGAGAGCGGTCGGGTCTTTGCCTTTGAAGCATCACCGGTTTCTCACAGGGTATTGATTAAAAATACTGAGAGATATTCAAATATTACTGCAAAAAACTTAGCTGTATCTGACAAAGAGGGTTCATTGACTTTTTATGAATTCCCAAATCTTTATTCAGAGTATAATTCAATGGATATAACACAATTTGAAAATGAAAGCTGGTTTGAATTATTTCCTCCCGGTAAAATTTCTATTTGTACATTAAGGCTTGACAGCTACCTCGAGACAAATAATATCTTTCCGAAGGCAATAAAGATAGATGTAGAAGGTGCTGAGTACAAAGTAGTCGCCGGAATGGAAAATTTTCTGAAATACCACAGTCCTGTCATCATTATGGAATATCTTTCAGAGCAAAGAGGAAATAAGGCACACCGGCAAGCTGAAGCATTACTCAGGCAGTGGAATTATCTGGCTTATGCAATTGACACAGATGGTGAAATATTTCCTTTGAAATCAACAGATGAATATATGAAAATTCAGTCTGCAGAATCAGATAATATTGTTTACTGCAGAAAGTAAAGCCTGTTCAAGTGCCTGGGCCGGATAAGGCCCGGCAGCTTTTATTTTCTTAAAGGATCTTCATCCAGTATTTCCCGCAATCTGTCCACCTGAATATCCGCACATCTGAAATGGCCTTCAGGACAGTTTTTCCGGCCATGCAACCCACAGGGTCGGCAATCAAGCTTATGCAAAGTCTCAAATACATAGCTCTGATCCGACAAAGGGCTAAATCCGAATTGAGGTACTGTAGAACAGAATATGGCAGCCACAGGAGCATTCATTGCAGAAGCCAGATGAAGCGGGGCAGAGTCATTGACATAGTTCATGACTGCGCCCTGCATAAGTGCAGCGGACTGCAGGAGGCTGAGTTTTCCTGCCAGGACATGGATATTATTGCGGGCACTGTTGTTTTGGATATGAGCACACAATGGGTGGTCACCCGGTGCCCCCAAAAGATAAACCGTGATCTTTTGCGGAACATGATTTATGAATTCAATCCATTTTTCTATAGGCCACTGTTTGGTAAACCATACGGATGCCGGTGAGACCGTAATGTAGTCCATAGCTGGATGCACGATATCTTGAATGACCCGGTAATCTTCTTCAGACGGATACAACCTGGGTTTGGCCGGATTTTTATCTGTGAGATCAGCGATGAGTGCATGATTGCGTATGATTTCATGCTGATTTTCGTCTGAAGAGCTTATGGAATGCGGATATTTTTTATGGAATAAAGGGGACAAAGGATTTTTTCTGAAGCCCCTGATTTCTTTGGCTCCGGAGAATGCGGCCAGAAAACCTCCGGAAAAAAAACGGTGGAGATTGATGACCAGATCATACCGCTCCGACCTGATTTTTTTGTGCAATGACCACAAAGCGGTCCATTTGCCTCCGGTTTTGTCCAAGATCATCACCCGGTGCAGAATAGGATGATTTTTGAAGAGGCTTTCATTCCCTTTTTTGACTACCATGTCGAGGGTGCAGTCAGGAAAGTACTGATGCCATTTTTCAGCTATTGAGGTGGCCAGAATAACATCACCGATGAAGGCAGTCTGTATGATCAGGACTTTTGCAGGTTTTGGGTTCATATTTCTTCCGGGATGCCCTGTTTACTGAATTGATCAAAATATTGCCATTCCTTTTTTTTCAGGATATATTCATTGCTGCTGATAATCCACCCGATTTTTCCATCGAGAATCCCGAGTTTCAGGATGTAAGTCCTGAAAAACCGAAACGCCGGACCAAAGATTCTTTTGATGAATCCGGGGTTTTTTCCGGAGCTGACCCATTCCTTGGCTCTCAGTCGGGCATAATGATCAAATTTGGCTTTGATGTGTGCTTCAGATTTGTAGGTGTAATGGTATAGGGGAGCTTTTAATTTTAGCAAACGAACGTTCGTTAATGCTTCTAATTTTTCATGAACCAATTTGTTGTCCCAACGCATTTCAATACGGTTAAATAGCCGGATATTCCAGTCAGGATTCCACCCGCAGAAGTGTACCGGTATGCCGATACAAAAACTTTTCCGGTTGACCATCCAGGCGATGCCGGGTTGGACTTTTAGTTCCCGGATTTCCTGTACCAAAGCATCCGACAATTCTTCATCGGCATCAAGGGAGAGAATCCAGTCATTTTTGGCCTGTGCATTGCCAAAGTTTTTATTTCTGCTGTACCCTTCCCAATCCCGCTGAAATACTCTTGCTCCCATAGCCTCAGCGATAATGCAGGTATCATCTTCGCTGTAGTCATCCACCACTATGATATCATCCGTCACTTTTTGAAGCGATGTGATACATCTGGCAATATTGGCAGATTCGTTTTTTGTGATGATGACTCCTGACAATTCCTTTTTGGTCATGCATCCAGTATTTTTCCGCTGGCTATAAAAGGCGGGTGAATCAGTTTGGCACTGTTGTAATGTATGGGTCTGTCATTACGGGCCTGTGTAAAACTGCCTCCTGCCTCAATAATCAATATATGTCCTGCCGCAGCATCCCATTCCATCAGACTCGACAATCTTGGGTAGTAATCCGCCTTGCCGGTGGCAATATGTATAAATTTCAGTGAACCGCCGATGGCTATTTTTTCGGGACTGTTGAAGTTTTGTATCCATTCTGCAGTTTCTGCATCTTTGTGATGTTTGCTTGTAAGCATTTTCAGAGATGGCTGACCTTTTCGGAAGCTGCTCACGCTAAGTTTTTCTCCGGTGGAATACTCGTGGGCACCATACCCCTGCACGGCATAGTACATTTTGCCTTCACCTGGCAGATAGATGATACCGGCCACGACTTTTTCATCAAGTATCAGGGCAGCATTAATCGCAAATTCCCCGGTTTTACGGATGAATCCCTGAGTACCATCCAAGGGGTCCAGCAGCCAGACTTTCCGGTATTTTCTCCTTTCTGCATAGTCCTCGATGGGAGATTCTTCAGAGATGACCGGAACAGATGAATCCAGATCTCTCAAGCCTGCCGTAAGGATGCGGTTGGATTGAAGGTCGGCCTCCGTGACGGGAGAATAGTCACTTTTGTAGGATACCTCATGGGGCTTCAGATTCTGATATACCTCCATAATCACCGCACCTGCTTCATTGCAGATTTTATACAATTCTCCTATCCGGCTGTATATGAATTCTGTCAGGACAAGTGTTTTATCAGCAGAATCTGGATTCATTTACTTAATTTCACGGGTTCAAAGATACAATAAAGAAAGGCGAAAGGGTAAAAATATTGCCTGATAATCGAAAATCATAGATGGGCATATGGCTGATAAAATGAAACAAAAAATATTGGTCACCGGAGGCATAGGCTACATCGGCAGCCATACAGTGGTGGATCTTATAGAAAATGGATTTGAGGTGATTTCGGTGGACAACGGTATAAATTCAGATTTTTCCGTACTGGAGGGTATCTATAGCATCACCGGCAAAAAAGTATTGAATTATCCTCTGGACCTCTGCGATCCTGACACCTGCAAAACGATATTTTCAGAGCACAAGGATATTGCGGGCATTATACATTTTGCAGCACTGAAGGCGGTCGGAGAGTCGGTACAAAAACCTGCCCTGTATTTTAAGAACAATCTGCTATCACTGATTCATGTGCTCGAATATGCGGTAATGCATAAGGTGGGAGCCTTTATTTTCAGTTCGAGCTGTACCGTATATGGTGAGCCCGATCATATGCCGGTAAATGAAGATACGCCTCTCAGGGAAGCAGAATCTCCATACGGCCGTACCAAACAAATGGGGGAACAGATCGTAAAAGACATTCTGGCGCACACAAATGTGAAAAGTACACTCCTCAGATATTTCAATCCTGCCGGGGCACATCCCTCTGCCTATATCGGTGAGTCTCCGCTCAATACCGCTCAGAATCTGGTACCTGTGATCACCGAAACGGCCATCGGTAAAAGAGACAAAATGCGGGTGTTTGGCAACGATTATCCTACCCGGGATGGCAGTTGCATCCGGGATTATATCCATGTGTGTGACCTTGCGCATGCCCATACCTTAGCTCTGGAATACATATTGTCCGGCAGGCAGCATACTTCCTGTGAGGTATTTAATCTGGGTATCGGACAGGGTCTCACTGTATTGGAGGTCATTCAGGCTTTTGAGAAAGTGACAGGCAGGCATCTGAATTATGAAATCGGTCCCCGCAGGCCCGGAGATGTGATGGCTATTTATTCTGACTATAAGAAAGCCGCAGAGGTGCTGAACTGGAAGCCGAAATATGGCGTAGATGACATTATGCATACAGCATGGGAATGGGAAAAAAGACGAAGTGCCGGGGTGTAATTTATTTCTAAGAATCTCGGAAAGTCTGCCTATTTTTTGGGTTTGGTACCGGAATACCGGATTTTTGATCCAAGTCCGGGTGGATTAATCCTTCTCTTCCAGTTCAAAAAGAACTATATTGGATGGACTTGCGTCCAGTTCGAAAGCGGCAATCTGAATGTTCAGCAGATAGAGTCCATCCGGGATCTCATCCGGGATATAGGCTAATTCTGTGATGGTCTTATCAGTCTGCGGATTTTCCGGGTAATGCCAGAATGTTTTATGAGCCGTGAGTTTTCCCCCGTCTTCTTCCCGATCTACAGAGGGTAGGTCGGTAATCAGATGTTTAATCCCGCAATCGTTCAGCAGATGAATGGCAGAGACGTCAAAATAGGGAGGATTGGTGCCTGAATACAATCGAGCGAGCTTGTCTGTGTGATTGGGCATGGTGCGTACTATGGCTGCTTCAAAAGGGGCATATTCCTTCAGTGATTCCAGGGAAGATGCAAAAATAATCCTGTCACCATTATCGCTTTTTTCCGGCCATACAGAAATCAGGTGTGCCACAAAATGATAGCTTTGTAAACACTGTCTGACCGTAAATTTTTCTTTGGCAATATGTCCTACACATTCAGTATGTGTGCCATTCCCGTGCGGGTTGATACGTACATTAAAAAAATTGACCGGACCACCCTCTGTCGTAGAGCCCACAAAATTGCCCATCCGTACCGGTGAGGCTTCAAAAAGCGGGGCATAAAAGCAGTTGGGTCCCGTGGCTCCGGGTATAAGAGGGGTGGATATGGATCTGCCATTAGCCAGATCTGCCCGAAATTTTTTACCTTTATGACTCAGGGTGATATACATGCTATTATCAGTTTCTTCTGTCCAGCCCCCACATCAGTTTTTCGCTGATGGTTTTCATAAAACTCTGGCCTTCCAGCCTCACCAGATTGACTTTAAAGTCAGCTTTGGTGATGCTTATCTCATGCTCTGAGGTGATGGTTTCATATCTCGAGTCCATCGTGCACATAAAATTGTCGGTACGTCCCGACACCTTCAGTTTGATGACATGATCATCGGACAACACAATCGGTCTCACATTCAGATTATGCGGAGCTACCGGGGTAATAATAAAGGTATGGGATTGCGGAAAGATAATCGGCCCACCGCAACTCAGTGAATAACCCGTGGATCCGGTCGGAGTGCTGATAATAATCCCATCTGCCCAATAGGCATTCATCAATTCATTATCCACATATACGGATACGGTGATCATCGAAGAGGTATCCCTCTTATTGAGTGTGAAATCATTCAGGGCATAGGGGCAATCCTGAAAAACCGGAATGTTGGATGCCAATGCCAGAGTAGTACGGGGATCCAGGCTGTATCTGCCTTCTTTGATGAGTTTAACAGCCTTCTCGATATATTTTTTCTCCACACTGGACAAAAACCCCAATCTCCCCAGATTGATACCCAGGATGGGGATAGCTGTATTTTGTACCAGAGTCACTGCCGAAAGTATGGTGCCGTCTCCTCCGGGGGCGATGATCATCTGTATAGCCTGTTGAAGCAGGTCATTTTTTGAATCCAAAGTCTCTATCGAATGGGTTACAATTCCTGCTTTGGTCAGTTCTCTGCCATAGGGCTTGTAATAAAATATAGTAAACCCCTGATCCTCCAGACTTTGTACAAGCCGGGACAGGTAGCTATGCTCCTCTTTGTCTCTGATTTTCAGCCCGTATAGCAGTATTCTCATTCTGATTTTCTGTTGGTTTGGTATTCGAATTTATTCCTTTGCCCTGAAAAGTTCCCGGGCCACCCTCAGGCTCAGCTTCTTGAGTTCCTTCAGGCTTACGTTGAACAGCGGGGTGGCATTGGTACCGGAGGCACTCACCACTTTGACATATCCCACTACCATCGTCCATCCATGCAGGGTACACAGCATAGGGTCCAGCTTAGTCTGTATGCTGCCGTCCGCTTTGCCCCGCTCTATTTCCTTGACTGTAAGCTTGAAGGGAAGGTTGTGCATATCCTGCAGCTTCATGTAGTACAGGCTATCCTTCATTGCTTCGGTGAGGCGACTGTCATCTCTGCCTGCTGAGGAGGAACGCACCAAAGCGAAGTATTCCAGCAATGCCTCAGAATACAGATAATGCTCCTCACAAAAGCTCATAAATCCATCCAGTATAGCAAGTACACATTCCAGGCCGGACTTATCCCGGTATTTATCTATCGTCTCATAATATTTTTCTATCAGCAGGGACAGTGCCTTGTAGGTCACAGCCATATACATATTCTCCTTGGAATGAAAGTAGGAATACAGGGTCACCTTGGTGATGCCGGCTTTGGCGGCTATATCCTCCATCTTGGCATTTTTGAAGCCCACCTCGGCAAAGACCTGCTCGGCAGCTTCGATAATCTGGGATTCCTTCAGGTTTTTTTTATGGCCCTTCATGCGCTATGTTCAGAAAAACAGTGCAAGGTAGGAAAAAAAGACCAATCTGAATGACGAATGAGCTGAATCTGTCATAGGTGGAAACACTCAACAATCGAGCCTTGAACACCCGAACACTTAAATCCGCCGTCGGCGGAAATACTCGAGCACTTTTATCCGCTTATGGCAGAAGCACACGAATTGCCAACTTAAATTCGTAAATAACCTGATATAAAATTAAACATAAACATATAAACTTCATCAACCTCATCAACCCCAAAAACCCCATAAACTTCATCAACCTCATAAACTTCATAAACTTCATCAACCTCATAAACTTCATAAACTTCATCAACCTCATAAACTGAGCAAAGCCAAGTCATGACTTGACGTGATTCGCAACCATAGATAGTGGAGAGCTCCCCAAAGTTTGAACCAAAAATTAGGTTTACTAAGTTAATTTTTTTGTGAATAAGTTTTTTTTCATGCTACTTGTTTACTATTAAATTGATGGTATTGATCATAGGGATTTTTGTTTGGTTGTGTGTTGGATTTTCACCTGGTAGTAAGCTATATGGTTTTGCACTACCCAAAAGAGTTAAAGACCAATGTCGTTGGGCTCAGGTAAATGTACTCCGTTTTTAATGTCTTCCAAAATTTTTCACTCCAGGCATTATCCGCGGCTGGTTCTTTATCACCCTTCAAAATTTTGTGTCTTAATTGGTTAGGAAAGTGAATTCTATTTTTGTGTTTTGGCTAAAATTGGCGAAATGTGCAATTCTGATTATTCATAAACTATCGCTGGTTATTTGGCCGAAATACTCCAATCTAAAAAATTTTTGTCATGTACTTAGCAAAGGTTCTTAAAAAAATGAAAGGGCATAATTATGCCTTCAGAATCAGAATAAAAAATTACAGAATAGGATTTTTTTATCAGAATGAAATATTGTCCAAGGTTATGTACTGGATGAAGCGATAGTGAATCTATCATTATAGCTGGTGTTAAGTCAGGTTCTATTTTAACCCCATTTGAATTTCTCCTAATTTCTCCACATTAAAACTAACTTTTGCTTTTAGAGCGTTCATAACTTTTAATAAAGTACCTATCGTTATATTTGATTTACCGTTTTCCAGCTTAGAGATTTGAGCTCTTTGTACACCTACTAATTTACCCAATTGATCTTGTGTCAAATTATTTGAAATTCTCAATGCCTTTATTTCTTCAGCGAGCAACTCAATTTTGAGTTCTAGTTCATACTTATCACGTTTGGGTGTTCCTATTTTACCCAAATGTTTTTCTTTCAATTCTTCTACACTGGTGAGTTTCATATTTTATCTTTTTTATATTCAAAATATTTGATCATGCTTCGTTTAGCTTTTTCAATTTCATGCCTTGGCGTTTTATTTGTTTTCTTATCTAAACCATGTGTTCCTACAATCAGGGTTTGCTTGTCTTGAGTTGAGTCCCAAAATGCAAAAATTCTATAAAATTTGGAAGAATCACGTTCTCTAAATTCCCAAATTTCATCTTCTAAATGTTTGAACCAATCACCTTTATAACCCGATTCTACTTTTTCGAAGGACTTGAAAAATTTAGCTCTTATTTTTTCATCAATTTCATCGAAATAACCGGTTGCTTCATCCAGCAATTTAACCTTAATAGGTTTCGATAACTTTGGCATACACAAAAATACAATAGTTTCTTTATATGGAACAAATATTTTTTATTACAATCTGATGTAATAACTTTATCAAGGATATTGCACAGAAGAGAAATATATAGATACTTTCCATAAGAGCCAGATAATCATTACTCACTCCCCCCACACAAACTCCACCCGCTGCTCTATGTCCGGATGGAGGCTGTAGGCTACTGGGCAGGTGCGGCCGGCTTTTTCGAGGATTTCCTTCTCTCTTGGGGTGTAGGCTCTGTGGGGCATGATGCAGCGGATATCTATGGCTGAGATACGTCGGGGGTCAGCGGCCATATGCTTGGTAACTTCAAGAGTGGCGCCGTCTATGTTGATGCCGTGATTGCGGGCTGAAATACCCATGACGGTGATCATACAGGTGGCGAGCGATGTGGCTGTCAGATCGGTCGGTGAGAATCTTCTCCTTTGCCGTTATTGTCCACCGGGGCATCGGTGATGATGACCTCTCCGCTGCGCAGGTGTGTACACTTTGTGCGGAGATCTCCGGTATATACTACTTTGGATGTCATGACGGGTCAGCGTTCATTTGTTCTATGGCATCCGCTTTGGCTTTTTCTTTTTCTTCACGCTGCCGGAGCTTTTCTGCTTCCTCCTGTTCGTCTGCCAGATCGTAGGAGCGGATGATCTCTTTTACCAAGCGGTGTCGCACCACATCTTCCGAACCGAGATGTATCTGTCCGATACCATCCACGGGTGCAAGGATCTGCAAAGCTTTGCGAAGTCCCGATTTCTGATGTCCGGGCAGGTCTATCTGAGACAGGTCACCGGTGATGATACATTTGGCAGAAGGGCCGAGACGGGTGAGAAACATTTTGAGCTGGGTGGTGGTACAGTTTTGCGCCTCATCGAGTATGATGAAGGAGTGGTCTAATGTACGTCCCCGCATGAAGGCTAAAGGAGCCACTTCTATCACCCTGTTGGTGATCAGGAAATTCAGCTTTTCGGCGGGCAGCATATCATCGAGCGCATCGTATAGCGGTCTGAGATAGGGATCTACCTTTTCCTTGAGGTCACCCGGGAGAAAGCCCAGATGCTCTCCCGCTTCCACGGCGGGACGGGTGAGGATGATCTTTCGTACCATTTTATTTTTGAGGGCACGTACGGCGAGGGCTACTGCCGTATAGGTTTTGCCCGTACCTGCAGGACCGATGGCAAAGACGATATCATTCTCTTCGCTGCATTCTACCAGCATTTTCTGGTTGCGGGTTTTGGCCTTGATGGGAGCTCCGTTTTTGCCATATACGATGACACCGCCGGATGCGTGCTGGCTGATTTTGTTGTCAGCTGCGTGGTCGCTGATGAGCAGGTCTTCCACCACCTGTGTGGACAGGTCGTGTTTTTCCTGGATCATTTTTACCATAAGCTCCAGTTTGGTTTTGACATCCTGGGTACCTTTCTTTTCGCCTTTGAGTTTGACCTGATTGCCCCTTGAGGTAATCTGTACGTCCGGGTATGCCCGCTTGAGAAGGTTGAGTTTGGCATTGTTTTCACCGTATAGTTCCAGAGGATCAATGCCTTCGATGGTTAAAATTACGTCACTCAATATGTATCGATGTTTTTATTAGAAGTTTAAATATGAATTATTGTTATAATATTTTGTTTCTTTGCACACAAATATTAAACATTTTTATATATCAGAAAAATAATTCTGAAAATTTAATATAAAAAACATCTTCGTAATGCAAATAGTTTCCCTGACCACCGATTTTGGACGAAGAGATCACTATGTGGCGGAGCTGAAAGCGGCTATACTATCCGGCAGGAAAGACCTGAACATCCTGGATATCAGTCATGATGTGGACCCTTACGATATCGTGCAGGCGGCTTTTTTACTGCAGAACAGTCTGCCTTCCTTTCCTGAGGGATCAGTACATATTGTGGCGGTGCATTTGCATTACAGACGTAAGTCCGAGATTGTCGCATTTGAGCATACAGGGCAGTATTTCATAGGACCAAATAACGGGGTGTTCAGTCTCATATTTGACGACTTGCAGGAGGAGCAAATATATACTGTTCCGGAGGAAGGAGAAGCCGCCCGGTCTAAAACTGCACTGATCGCCCATGCCGCCTCTTATCTGGCTCACAGTCTGCCAATAGAGGAAATAGGACCCAGGGTGGCTGCATTCAACCGTAAGCTCAGCATACAGCCTGTGGTAACATCCAATCAGATCAGGGCAACGGTGATACATATCGATCATTATGAAAATGTAATAGTCAATCTGAGGAAAGAACAGTTTGAAAAAATCAGGGATGGCAGGCGTTTTTCATTGTACTACAAGCAAAATGACCCGATCACTTTTTTGAGCAGGGACTACGGAGATGTGGCGGTGGGGGATGTTCTCGCATTTTTCAACAGTGCGGGGTATCTGGAGATTGCCGTGAATACAGAGAGGGCAGCATCACTGCTCAATCTGCATAAGAATGAGACCATACAGATTAATTTTTATGACTGAAAACAGGGTATGATCACACGAATTGTCAAGATGCATTTCAGACCAGAGGAGGTAGATCACTTTCTGAAGATATATCATCAGTCCAGGCCGGTGATACTGAGTATGCAGGGCTGCCGGGATGTAACACTGCACAGACAGGCCGGGCGACCCGAGGTGATGTTTACCCTGAGTGTGTGGGATTCGGTAGCTGATCTCGATGCCTATCGAGGGTCTGCATTCTTCAGGGATACCTGGACCAAAACCAAATCCCTCTTCGAATCAAAGGCTGAGGCATGGAGCCTCGAGGCACTTTGATGCATTGATTTTCAGGCAAATAAAAATATCTTGAAAATAATTCATATATTTTACACTCATTTGAATGTAAATACATATCTTTGATTATCTTATTTGATAAAACGGGATAAAAGGGTCAACATATTCGTCAGGATTTATGTAGTGTTTTACCCGAAAAACAGATGGGAGCATCGGGTGGCTAAAGAGTACATCCGGCGGCTGCGGAAAATTTGGCTGATTCTGTCTGGAATTCCGCACCATTGTAAAAGTTATACTGTGAAGCCCTGTGGACAGTCAATTTGCTTTGCTTTCAATCATTGTCAGGTGAGCATATCAATGTATTTCAACAGGGTTATTGGCGGATAGCATGAAAGAAAATGGAGGAATGATGAGCGTAGGTATAGACTATCCTTTTCCAGCGGGTAATTTGCATTGACATTTCTGTGGCGCATTCCGGCTGAAAAATGAGGTGTATATCAGTTTTCTCTGTTTTCCGACCATGTATCTGTGATACGGGCCGGGTTGTTGGACAATAATTTCGGCCACCAGGAATGCAACGGTTTGTTTAACAGAAAATTTTTACAGCCCATGATGCCTGAATTATTAGCGGATTTTGCATGGATTTGTATTTCAGTACTGCATATCAGAAATGTAGTGAAAACAGATGCAGCGAGATTCAACAGTTTTAAGTATGGAGTAAAGGATTTTACCCGACGCTATGAGTCTTTGCTGGTTTCAAGAAAAACGGACTGAAACCGGAGGAGATTACAAACTAACCAACCACACCCAATGAGAGAATGAAAACGGAATGTACCAAATATACTATTGTAATCAATGAATGGGATACCCTGAAGAAGGATATCCTACGTATAAATCCTTCTGCCACCTTTGTATTGGTAGATGAGAATACAGAGAAATACTGCCTGCACCACTTTCTGGATCATACAGATATACCGGTCAAAATCATCAGGATACCCTCCGGAGAAATACATAAAAACATCCGTACCTGTGAGCTGGTCTGGGATAGTCTCATCCGTGAAAATGCTGATCGCCACAGTCTGCTGATCAATCTGGGTGGCGGAGTCATAGGAGATCTGGGTGGTTTTTGTGCAGCTACTTACATGAGAGGCATCCGCTTTATACAGATGCCTACCACACTGCTCAGTCAGGTGGATGCTTCGGTGGGCGGAAAACTCGGGATAGACTACGGTGGCTATAAAAATATGATCGGCCTGATCAAAAATCCGGAAGGAGTGTACATTTTTACCGATTTCCTCAAGACCCTGCCTTATGAACATTTGCGCAGCGGTTTTGCAGAGAGCCTGAAACACGGTTTGATTGCGGACCGTAAAACATGGGAGGAACTTTCTGCCCAAAAGGACCTGACTCAGCTGGACTTTGAACGGCTGGTGTACAACTCTGTAAATATCAAAAAATCTGTAACCGAATCTGACCCTTTCGAGAAAGGATGGAGAAAAATCCTTAATTTTGGTCATACTATCGGTCATGCAGTGGAGAGCTACTGGCTGGAAAAAAACGAACCGATTCTGCATGGAGATGCCATTGCTATCGGCATGATCAGTGAGGCTTATCTTTCATACCGTATGGGTAAAATTTCTGAAGAAGAGCTCTTTGATATCCGTAATGCTATCCTCAGATTATACGGTCATCATCCCCGAATGGTAAAGCCCCGGAATGAGATACTACGCAAAATGCAGCACGATAAAAAAAACCACAACGGCAGTATCCAATTTGCGCTTTTAGACAGTCTGGGTCATGCCTATTATGATGCTCCTGTAGATGATATGGCGATAGCTGAAAGTTTGTTTTTTTACGAAGAGAAAATGTAGGATTTCAGGACATTTTCAGTTGTAATAAGGACTTTTTCAGTTATATATTAAACTGGGTGCTTCATTAGTAATTCAAGATCAATATCGAATGGTCAGTAATACAAGCTCTTTTGTAAATGTATAACGGTGTCTCATGTAGGTGGGCAAATAGTCAAAGCGGATTAAGACTGTATAAGATTTGCTGATGTACTTTCGGCTTTAACTGAATATTCTTAGTACTTATACCGCCATAAAGCTAAGAATTTAATGGAAAATTCAGTTTACCAAGCCATAGGAAATGATTACATGTACCGTAAAGAATCAGAATACAAAGATTATAAGTACCTTAAGGGATCAAAAAAACACAATTCACTAAGGACTCATCTGTTGAGCCACCAGCCCAGCCAGCCACCGCATAATGCCCAGGCTACGATGGCATCTATGAGATCCGGCATCGAAGGTACCTCAAACCAGATAGCTGTGGCATACCCGTTGGTCAGATATGAAATAATACCCACCGCGATGGATGCTATGAAGGTGATCTGAAAGCTGTTGTTAGTGATTTTCAAGAGGATCCAGCATAGCAGCAGGGCAGCCAGAATATTGGCTACAAGTCCCCGGACCATGTTCATCCCCATATTGGTGTTCCATGATTTGTGATAATAGACCTGTGCCCATGGTTTGCCGGCATTGGCCTCCATTGCCTTTTCGTATTCGTCTCCCGAAGCACCTTCAGGTAAGCCGGGCATAAAATAGAATCCATCTTCTGAAAACTGTTCGCTGAGAAAGGATAGAATCGTGTCCTGTTTGGGGGTGTACCGCTGTTGAGGTGCATGCAGGTTGAGAGGACCCCAGGACAAAAACTGCCAGAAAAAGATGAGGATGCCGCCTACGACTCCCCCGATTGCTAATTTGTTCATAAGTGAAAAGATTTGGTTGATTCAATGAATTGCCTTGAGAGGTAAAATAATTTACCCTGATCACAAAATTAAAATTAAAGTTGTGAAAATATATTAAAAAAGCATTATAAATATTTAAAATACCGGATTTTGGCAAACTGGTTGTAAGACTTAAATATTTGGATATAGCTTAAAATTACTTGTTGAGAGGATGCTGACTGGAGTTTAGACAAGCTAATGCGCAGGATTTTTTTACATTTGCATTCAGTAATGAATTTGGCGAAATAAAAATTGAACAGAACAATGAGGATAGGTATAACCATCGGAGATATAAACGGCATCGGGCCTGAAGTCATTATAAAGGCACTGTCGGTACCCAATATTATGAAAATGTGTACACCTGTAGTGTACGGGTCCACCAAAATACTTTCTTACCACAAAAACATAGTGAAGGATTCATCCATACATTTTCAGGGGATACAGCATATAAAACAGGTGCAGGGAGGCAGGATAAATGTGATCAATTGCTGGGAGGACAATGTGAATATCACGTTGGGCAAAGCGACGGCTGAAGGAGGCAAATATGCACATATAGCACTCGACAGAGCCATGAAAGATCTCAAGGAAGGCCTGATAGATGCTGTCGTGACAGCTCCTGTCAATAAGCATGCCATGAAATTATCCAATTTTCCATATCCGGGTCATACGGAGTATTTTACGGCGCAGGATGGTGACAAGACCAGCCTGATGATGCTCTGCAGCGATGCACTACGGGTGGCTCTGGTGACCAATCATATACCGGTATCAAAAGTGGCGGGTTCGATAAACAAAGAGCTCATCATGAAAAAAATACAAATACTCCATAAGACTCTGGTTGAGGATTTTGACATTGACAGACCGGTCATCTCTGTGCTTGGATTGAATCCGCATGCCGGTGATGAAGGGATGCTCGGAGATGAAGAAGAAAAATACATTCGTCCGGCTATCATAGAATCCAAGAAAAACGGCATGATAGTCACCGGGCCGCATCCTGCCGATGGATTTTTCGGCAGCGCACAGTGGAAAAAGGCAGATGCCATCCTGGCCATGTACCACGATCAGGGTCTGATACCTTTCAAAGCTCTGACTTTTGGTACAGGCATCAATTTTACGGCAGGACTTTCATTTGTACGCACCTCACCCGACCATGGTACAGCCTATGACATTACCGGACAGAATATCGCCGACGAATCTTCACTCCTGCAGGCTATCTATGCGGCTATTGATATCAGCAGAAACCGCAAGGAGTATCACGAGGACAGAGCCAATGCATTGGTGCGTAAGGAAAAACAGGCTGCGGGCCTCGATGACTAACGATCAGCCACCGGTAGGCGCAGTACCGCCTGTACCCTGAGTCTGAATGTCTCCACCCTGCTTCTGGTCGGTATTTTTGATTTTGGACTTTCTTTCTTTAAAGTCCACGCTACCGAACTTGTATCTGAAGTTGACTCCGATAGACCGGAAAGGTATGCTGAATGAGGTACGCTGAGTAAAAGCAGCGGTTTCAACATTGGAGTCGAAAAACTTATCTGCATGAAAGGGCTCGATGAGCGTAAGTCCAAGACTTGAATTCTTGAATTCCTTACGGATGCCCATACCATAAATCGTAAAGGCAGGATTGTCTCCCTGAATAGTACGGACAGGCGAACGGAAAAATCCGAAGAAATCGGCTTTCAGTGTGCCTGAGAATTTGATTTCACCATTCAGGAACAGATTGTATTCATAGCTCTGTCTTGAGGCCGGTTTGCCGTTGACTATACCGTTTGCATTATAAGTGGCAAAGTTACCTCCGGTTCTGAAAGTAAACAGGTTGATGGTCTTGGTGATAAAGCTGTTCAGCCCAAAGGAATTGTTGGTGCCGATATTTTTGTAAGTATTGACCGAGAGGCCGTTGCCGTCAATAGACAGAATCTGCTCGATTATACCATTGGTATGTCTGTAAAACAGTGATGAAAATGTGGTAAATCCTTTAAATGTAAGATTATATCCCAGTTCAACCTGATGCACCACTTCGGGATCCAGATATGGATTGCCTTCGGTACGGTTGAGAAAGTCGGAGGTATTGTTGAAAGGATTGATGAATTGCAGGCTGGGTCTCTGAATTCTCTGGCTATAAGACAGCTTAAGGGTACGAAATCCCGGAAAGGTTCGGCTCAGTGTAATGTTGGGCAGGAAATTGTCATAGCCCAATCCGCTGAAATTGAGATCTGATGACTTGTCAAAAGCTCCTGAAATCTCAGTTTTTTCATACCGGGCACCAGCTACCAATGAGTATTTTTTGGCAATGAGAAAATTCATGGAGGCATATCCTGCATATACATCCTGATCATATTTGAATCTTTCAATTACCGGTACATATCCTTCCGGAAAACTGAGCAACTGGGTGTTGTAGTCACTGATGATATTTCGTATAACCGCCTTGGCTCCTGTTTCGAGTTTGACGGTTTTGGTAAATGGGTGGGTATAATCTACCTGAAGTGTGGTCTCATGATTTACACCCTTGTTGAATACTTCTGAATCCCGGTTCAGAAAGGCAAGTTGGTGCAGTTCTCTGATGGTAAAGTCCTGATTGTTGTTTTGTCTGGAGTACTGCACTCCGAAGGACAGCTCCTGTCCTTCCCGATTTTCAAATTTTTTGGTATAATCTGTATTCCAGTCAAAACCGCCGAAGAAATTGTCTCCCTTGTTGGTGCGGTTGAAGGAATTGGAAAAATTGAGAGACGGGTCACTGAGCGATCCTGCTGTACTGCCATCGACATTGAAACCAAAACCTCTGAAATTCAGTGAACTGTTGATACTGTTGTATCCATTGAAGTCATAAAAAGCAGAGATAGAACCATTGCCTCCCAAACGGGATGTATTCTGTTTGCCATCCTGTCTGAAAATCCTGGGTCCCTCAGTCGTCTGATCTTCTCTGTAAAATTTTACGATACCATCCACCGGATTGGAGTAAAAGATAGCAGCACCTGAGCTCAGACCAAAGCGGCCTTTACCTGCATTGAGGTTGGTGAAGAGGCTGTTTTGTCTGTTGCCCACAGAGGCATTGACACTGCCTGCGAGCCCGTCCACATTCTGCTTCTTGGTGATGATATTGATGATACCCGCACTGCCCTCTGCATCATACTTGGCGGAGGGAGATGTGATTACTTCCACTTTTTTGATCTGGTCGGCCGGAAACATTTTGAGTGCATCCGCCACATTGGTAGAAAACATACCGGAAGGCTTGCCATTAATGAAAATCCGTACATTCTGGGATCCTCTCAGGGATACATTTCCATTGAGATCTACGGAGAGCATAGGTACTTTTCGCAGTACGTCTGTGGCATCTCCACCTGCTATGGAAGCATCGTTTTCAGCATTGAATACCAGCTTGTCTGCCTTGCTTTCAAACAAGGTACGCTCTTCTGTGATTTCGACTGCATCCAGTACGATACTGGCTGGTTTCATATATATATTGCCCAGCTTCACATCAGGGTTTTTGAGGGTGGTCTCTACCTGTTCGATTTTTTTCTCTTCGTATCCGAGGAAGGATATGTAGAGGTCATATGATCCGGTTTTGACTTCGTTGAATCTGAAAGTGCCATTTTCTTCAGACAAGACACCATCTACAATGACGCTGCTTCCCTTATTTTTCATGGTAATGGTGGCAAATCCTACCGGTTCCTTAGTGATACTGTCCATCAGCATCCCCTCTATTTTACCTTTCAGGGTAGGCCCCTTATTACCTCCGAATGGAAACTGAGCCGTCAAACCAAACCCGGCTAACCCAAATATCAGGACTAAAACTATTCTCACTTTAATACGATTTTAATATTTTGACAATACAATGACAAAAGTGATGGAATGTTTTTGACCTGCCCTAATATTTAGATAAATGCCTGATTTTTGACGCTTAAAGTATGTGGTAAACTATCTTGCAGTGCGTTTCCTCGTCAATATATGTGACTGTAAATGAATGGTTTCAGATGGATTCCGGTGTGATGCAGTCTTTGTGAACTGCCTTTGTTAATTCAATCTTAATGCTGTCCCCGGGGCGAATGCCGGTTTTTGATTCGAAAACGAACAGGAACAGATAAGTAATGACATGGCCTGCGATTGCCAAGGCAAGGCATACGGCCATAAATTGCAGTAATGGTTTTCTTCTCATGATAAACTCAAATTTTGATGGCACAAAGTTAGAGGTACTTCAGGATGCAGCGATACCTGTATTTTTTCTTAAATATGTGCTATATTAACCTTGGGAGTTAAAATTTTGAAATGATATGTTAATTCAGCGTATTTGTACTGATATAAACAGGGAGTTATTTTGCTGAATCCGCATTTTTATACACTTCAGGACTTCACCACCAGTTTGTATCCTGTGCCATGAATATTCATAAATTCGATCCCCGGGTCTTCCTTGAAGTAGTTTCTCAGACGACTTACATAGACATTCAGGCTGCGTTCGCGGAAATTATTTTCATCTTCCCAGATATGTTTCAGTGCTTCATCCCGGAGTACAATTCCATCTGCAGCAGTACAGAAAAGCTTCAGCAATTTATTTTCAATGGCACTGAGTTTAATTATTTGCGAATCTCTGGATATTTCTCTTGATTCAGCATCAAAGAGATAAGAACCGATCTCATGTTTGGTATGCTGGTTTTTCAATCTTCCGTACATCTCGGTGCGTTTCAATATTGCCTTGATACGCAGATAAAGCTCCTGCATACTGAATGGCTTGGTGATATAGTCATCGGCGCCGGCCTCCAGGCCTTTGATGCGGTCTTCTTTATCCGCTTGTCCGGTAAGAAACAAAAAGGGTATGTCGGGCTCTAAATTTTTGATTTCGGCAGCCAGTTCATACCCTGATTTCATGGGCATTTTTATGTCGAGGATGCAGAGATTGAAACGACTTTTTCTGAAATCATCCAGTGCATCAAATCCATTATGATGCAGGTGACAGACAAATCCTTTGGATTCCAGATATTCCTGAACCAATGGACTCAGAGACCTGTCGTCATCTGCAAGAAGCAGTCTTTTGGGGGTTTCCATTTGATAAGTGCCAAATATCTACAAAATTAACTATAATTTTGTTAATCAGGTACATGCAATGGATTGGAAACAGCAGAAAACTGTGATTAGAAATAATGAAAATGCTTATTAAAATCCAGTAATTGCTGCTTTTTATTTACTAAGATGATTCAGAAAACAGACAAATCAGAAACGACAATAATTATCATTATCTAGAGATATTTCCGGCAGGTACCTGCTCAATTAATGAATCAAAATTAGCAAGGAAACTTGTATTGAGCGGATAAAGTAAAATCTGACTGTACAGCAAATTTTTATCGTCATCCGGATTGTCGTACTTTACTTTTGCATCCATATTGTAATCACCCTGATAGTACCCAAAAGCAAAATTGAAATTCGATGCTGCCAGAGTATTGTTTGGATGTATGAGTACTTCAAAGAAAAGTATATTCTGATCATCGTTTGGATTTACAAATTTCACTTTGCCGTCGGCATCAAAATCTCCTGCCCACATGCATCTCCATCCTATCCGGATATTATTGTTTTGGGCCAATCCGGCGTAATCGAGGCCATTATTGAGACTTGTGCGGAAATTATAAACGGGTGTGTTGGGCTTGGTGAAGTCCAGAAGATCATTCACGGAAACTTTTTGTGACATTACTGCGAGATGATTTCTGTGCCTGACTACCACATAAAGACTGTCAGTATCTATTCCCGGAAATGAAACTGGACTGATGCCATCTATGTCCACTATATCACCATCTCTCTGGATCAGACAGCTTCTTGAACCGATAATCTGTGACAAATCATTTTTATTACGAAGTTCGACAAACACCCAATCCACAATAGCATTCTGACCTGTTACGGCAAAAACTGCTGATGCATTGTGTAAGGTGTCAAATTTTGAATATTCCGCTGTGGCAATCTGCTGATATCTGTAGGTGATATCAGTGTATTCAGTGGGATGGAGATATGGACTCAATGTTGGTATGTAGTTGAGCCCGGTGTAAGGACTCTGTCTGAGATTATCTCTCATCAATGGTCTTCCATCGGGTGCGTTTTGATTGCCGGTATTCATCAAAGCACCTTCAAGATATGCCCGGATTCTAAGTTGCAATTCATCTGCAAGCAGAATATGGACGGTGGCTTTGGTACAAAACTGCTGCGCATTATTATCACAAATTTCATAAACAAACTCTGTAGGACCGCTGAATGAAGCATTAGGTGTGAATACAAAATTACCATTTGCAGTTAGGTAATAGCTACCGCTGCTGAGTACCACCGGATTCTGAGCGGTACCTTGAGGTATTACTGAAATCATATCACCTTCCGGATCAGAATCATTGAGCAAGACATTTCCGGAGATTGTCTGTCCTTTAGCACCTGCAAAGAAATCATCTGATGCCACGGTGCTGTTCAATGCATTGTGTGCATTGATTGTAATGTAAACCGAAGATTTGTGAGTTTCTACTGAGGTGCCCAATGTGTTGCCCGTATAGTATTTTATTGTATCTCTGCCAGCCATATTGATATTTGGAGTATAGCCAAACATATTGGAAGATAAGTTTAATACCCCTTTTTTCTCGTAATTCAGACTGTGCAGTGCTGCTCCTGATATATTGCATCCAGTCCTGCTTACACATGCATCATTGGATTGAGTATTCAGTACAAATGTATCCGGACCAGCCGAAGAGCCTTTTTCATAGACTGTAATGATTTCAGGGTTAGCTACCAGTGTTTGGTTGTTATTCAGCTGAACTACATTTATTTCCAATATTCTGGATGGACAACCAGTAGTCACAGGCGCAATACATACCGGAACATTATAAGTGTATTTACCGGGGTAATTTGCTGTAAATGTGTAACTGCCATTGGAGTTCATGGTTATGACCTGGCTGCCTTGTTCGGGTTTGGACAACAACACGGGTGTACCATAACTTGCTGTGCCGGGTATGTCATCATTGGTAGCAACATTACCTGTTACGGGTTTATTGACGAATGTGACATTAAAGTCAGGATCTGTACAGTTGATAACATGGATGGCATCCGGTTCCAGATAAGATGTACATCCTGTATTGCTCTCGATAAAGTAAAAACTTACTTTGCCCGGAGCAATTCCTGTCACTGTACCTTGGGTAGTAACAGTGGCAATCCGTGGATCAGTACTGAACCATACCCCCTGACTAGGAGCAGATAGCAATGTGTTGTATCCTACACAAATAGTCTGACTTCCTGTGATGCTTAGGTTGATTGGATTAGTAATTTGGATCAATACAGAAGAATCAGATATACATCCGGTAATTGTGTCTGTAAATACAAATCTTGCTGTACCAGCTGACAATCCACTGACTATACCATTGTTTGTAATACTGGCTACCTGAGGTTTTGAGGAAGTCCATATGCCACCTGAGGAGGGAGTTAAATTGGTCTGACCCCCTATACATAACATATCAGGCCCATTGAGATTGGTATTAGGCTTGGGATTTACAACGATTGCCGAATTGGCAGTGGCTGTACAGCCGCTTGACGCCTGTGTAAATCTGAAAGATGCAGTACCCGGATTTACGGCAGTAATTATTCCTGATGCGGTTATAGTAGCCACAGAAGGATTCAGCGAAATCCATGTACCTCCTGAGGATGGTCCCATAGAACTTTGCTCTCCGATACATAATGAGGCATCACCTGTGACTGATACCTGAGGACTGCCGATGATGGTAACGGCTTCAAAAATTTCTGATGCACATCCGGTGGCTGTATGCACAAATCTGAAACTCGCCTTACCTGGCGCAACTGCTGAAATCAAGCCTGAATTTGTAATTGAAGCGAGGGATGGATTAATTGAAGTCCAGTTTCCGCCGGCAGTTGGAGTAAGCTGTGCAGTTTGACCTACACAGACAGTATTTGGTCCGTTGACCTCAAGTACTGGTAATGGATTGATGAATATGGTGGATGAAGTATCTGATATGCAACCGGTAATAGTATCCTGAAAGATGAATCTTGCAAAACCAGTGCTGATACCTGTAATCAATCCATTGGGTGAAATGGAGGCAATATCAGAATTTGCTGAGGTCCAGATACCATTCATTGATGGTAATGCCTGAGTTGTACTGCCCACACATAGTTCGGATACTGTCAGGATGGTTTGAGGTTTAGCATTGATTACAATCCATCCTGTAGGGTCTGAAGTACAGCCAATTGCATTGGTATAAGTAAATCTGGCCAGGCCATTGGTCAAACCGGTTACAAGACCGTTATTATTCACTGAAGCTACAGAAGGATTGAGTGAAGTCCATATACCACCCGAAGAAGGTTGTAACTGAGTCGTTTGTCCAACACAGATAGTGGCAGGTCCGGAAATACTGACAGCAGGTTTATTTACAACATTAACGATACCTGTAGGATTGGATGTACATCCTGTGGCGGTCTCCTGGAAGATGAAATGGGCACTTCCTACAGCTATCCCTGTTACCACACCATTGTTGTTGACAGATGCGATCGAAGGATTGCTACTTATCCAGCTTCCTCCCGTAGATGGAGATAAAGTTGTGGTAGAACCTATACAGATATCAGGACTACCCATTATAGAAACCTCAGGTATGGAGTTTACTGTAAATTGACCGGAAGGCTGAGAAATACATCCTGTAGCACTGCTTGTAAAAATAAACTGGGTTATACCCGGTGTCAACGCAGTAATCTGACCTGAGTTATTAACACTTGCTACTGCGGGATTGGTACTTGTCCATGTACCTCCTGAGGATGGTGATAATTGGGATGTAGCTCCAACACATACAGAGGAAGGTCCGCTGAAGCTGATAGCAGGTCTTGGATTTACAATAATCTGCCCTGAAGCGATGGAGCTGCATCCACTTGTGCTGGAGGTAAATACAAAAGTAGCCATTCCGGGATTAAGACCTGTAACAATACCGGAGTTTGTAACGGACGCTATAGTCGGCTGATTGCTGGTCCATACTCCACCTGTGGTTGGATTCAGTGTAGTGGTTGCGCCGACACAAATGGTGGTATTTCCAGTGATTTGTATCTCAGGCCTGCTTAGCACAGTAATTGTGCCTGAAGTATCTGATTTACATCCTGTTGATGAATTGGTAAAGATAAATCTTGCATTGCCGGGCGATTGACCTGTCACCTGACCGGAGTTGGTGATACTGGCTACGGAAGGATTGAGTGAAAGCCAGGATCCTCCGGTGGAGGGCAAAAAGTTTGTAGTAGAGCCGGGACAAATTGAAGCAGGTCCGTTCAGGGCTATGCCTGGCTTAGGATGTACGACTACCTGAATAGGGCCATTATTGACACAACCTGCGCTACTGTTGTAATTAAAGGTGGCTGTGCCGGCAGAGATTGCCGTGACCAAACCTTCATTAGTAACTGATGCAATAGTTGGATGATTGGAAGTCCAGACACCACCGCCGACGGGAGTAAGTTGTGTGGTACTGCCGATACAAATTGCAGAAGGACCATTGTATCCCAAAGTAAGAGTGGTCTGTACCACGATCGCCACTGATGTATCAGACACACAGCCTGTGGCATTGGAAATGTATAAAAATCTGGCAGTCCCCGGTGATATACCTGTGATAAAACCTGCATTGTTGATTGTTGCAATACCCGGATTGAGACTAGACCATAATCCTCCTGATGAGGGCAAGAGCTGAGTTGTCTGTCCTACACAAATATTGGCCGGACCATTCAGACTTATGGCAGGTTTTGGTAATACATTGATAGTAGCCTGAGCCACTGCTGCACATCCCTGACTGTTGGTAACTGTGACCTGATAAGTTGATGATGGCACGCCAGGAGTTACTGTTACGGTTGAGGTGGTTGCAGATCCTGCATTAGGACTCCAAAGATATCCTGTGGCTCCTGAAGCATTGACGGATAAGTTGACTTGTGTACCTTCACAGACAGTACTGTTGAAATTGATAACAGTGCTTTCAAACCTTTGGAATACAAAACCACTGATATTTGCCGAACAGCCGATTCTGTCTGTTACTGTCACAGAGTAGTTGCCATTGGTATTTATATTGATCGTTTGGGTATTGGCCGTAAATCCTGAAGGGCCGCTCCATGTTATATTGTATGCAGGTAGCCCACCGCTGATAAGCACACTTAATTTTGAAGTGTCTGTAAGACATACGCTACCGTGATAATCTATCCCTAAAGAAGGCAATGCTGATACAGTCACAGTTGTACTGGTGTCTGATACACATGAACTTGCATTACTCACAAAACTGAATTTGGCATTACCCGGACTCAGACCCTGTACAACTCCTGAATTATTGATGCTTGCCACCAGCGGATTGTGACTTATCCATGTTCCCCCACTTGCAGGCAGGAAGGTAGTAAAGCTGTTTATACATATGGTGTCGGCACCCTGAAGGGAAATGCCGGGTCTGCTTTTGACTGTAATCTGTCCTGTGGGCAAAGATTGGCAGCCGGCATCCGAGGTAAATATGAATTGTGCGTTGCCTGCTGTAATTGCGGTGACCAATCCCTGATTATTGACAGATGCTATCTCTGGATTGGAGGATGACCAGGTGCCTCCGGATGTAGGCGACAACTGAGTGGTTTCTCCCGGACATATTTCTACGGGGCCTGTGATCGATGTGCCTATAATGGGATGTACTATTACGGCTTTGGAATCTGATTCAATGCATGGTCCTGATTGGTAAGTGTATGTAATGATCACACTTCCTTGACTGATAGCAGTAACAATTCCTGAAGTATTTACTGTAGCAATGTCGGAGTTATTACTTTGCCAGGTTCCACCAGAATGACTTGGTATCAGTTGAATACTTGATCCGATACATACCCCGGTAGGTCCTGACAATGTCACTCCTGCTTTATCACTTACTGTAACACTGGCAGAGGGCAAAGAGGTACAACCGGTCGTATCACTGGTGAAGACAAAACTGGTAATGCCACCTGATAAACCTGTTATGATTCCTTCTGAATTGATTGTTGCTATTGAAGGATTATTACTTGTCCAGGTACCACCGGATGAAGGACTGATTGCTGTAATTGTTCCTTCACAAATATGGGCCGGGCCCGTCAACTGTACCCCGGGTCTTTCAAAGACTCTTACCTCTGCTCCGTCTATTGAGCTACATCCTGTCGATGCAAGTGTAAATCTGAATTTTGCCAAACCTCCGGATAGCCCTGTTACCACACCGGAAGCAGATATAGATGCTATTGCAGGATTCAGACTGATCCAGCTACCCCCTGAAGAGGGATATAATGCGGTAGTATCTCCTGTACATAATGTGTCCCTTCCGCTTACCGTTATTTCAGGTCTCGGATTTACATTAATTTTGAGTGATGGAATAGACGCACAACCCAGGTCGTTGGTTACTGTGACAAAATATTCAGAAAAGGGCAGCTGTGGATACACTACAACAGATGAAGCAGTTGAATTTTGAGCATTAGCGCTCCATTGATAGCTTACAGCAGATGCGCTGTTGACTGTAAGTTGAATGCTGTCACCTTCACATATGGTAGTCTGAATACTTGAGATGAATGGCGAATAAGTATCATAAATAAAGGCTGAAGTAGTTGCCATACATCCGATATGGTCAGTCACAGTCAGATAATAATTGCCATTTTTACTTAATAGTATGGTGTCTGTTTGAGATATAAAATTGTCTGGTCCGGTCCATGAATAACTGTATATGCCTGAACCGCCACTGACATCGGCTGATATTGTTTTATCTTCTGTAAGACATACGCTGCCGTGATAATTGATATTGACTGAAAGCAATGGATTGACACTGAGGTAGTGAGATGTCGAGTCCTCACAACCAAAGCTATTGGTGACTTTCACCTTGTACCACCCGGTACTGTTTGCCATGATTGCCGCCGTGGTCGCGTTTGTACTCCACTGATAGGATATTCCACCGGAAGCCGTCAGTGCAGTGGAGGTATTGAAACAAATTTGATCTGCGCCGCTGATCTGTGCCACAGGGACGGGTCTCACATCCAGGGTTTTGGTATTTTCGCAACCATCAGAGTCTCTGGTATAGGTCAAAGTTACCTGTCCGATTGCAGATCCTGTGACCACTCCACCGTCTGTGATTGAAGCTGTCAATGGGTTGCTGCTTACCCATTGACCACCCGAAGATGGCAGCAGGGTGGTTTGAGATCCGAGACATATTTCGTCTGCGCCAGAGAGCACCGGATTTTGTGGAATATCCGGCACCTGAATATGTAAAGGCAAAGAAGATTTACACTCGTTTGAATCCAGGACTGTATAGAAGTAATCCTGACCAGGCAACAATCCCTGTATAAATAAGGATTGCCCCGAACCGGAAAATATGGAATCTCCGGGTTGTTGAATAACTTTCCAAAGTCCCTGAGGCAGATTTGTCAATGTAATATCTGCATCACGTTGAATACAGGTTGGTACGCGAATACTGTCCAAAACCAGAGTCTGAGGTAAAGGAAGTACAGTTATGAGTTTGGTGCTGTCACAACCATCCAGAGTTCTTGTGTATTTGATATACACATTTCCTGCACCTGTACCTGTCACCCAGCCGTTGTCATTCACTATTGCAATGTCTGAATCCGGACTTGTCCAGTTACCTCCAAAATCAGGAAATACTCTGATTGAATCTCCAATACACACTATACTGTCGCCATATACAGCAGGACTGGCAGGTAGTCCACCCACTGATGCAGGTTCGGAGGTTTCTGATATACATCTGTCCACATCTTCAAAATTGAAAAAATAGGTCTGGTTCATAGGCAGATTATCAACCGTAAAAATCTGGCCTGAGCCTTGATAAATCATATCACCGGGATACACTTTGACATACCAGTTGCCAAATTCAGGAAATCCTCCCAATGTGACACTACCAGTAGGATTGGCACAAGTGGGATCAATGATATCCAGTACGTATGGAGCATTGGGTTCCGGTCTGACAACAAAGTCCATACTGGTCTGACATCCATCTAATAATCTTGTATAGGTTAGCGTGACCTGACCGGCAGAAATACCGGTGACAGAGCCGTCATTTGTTACCTGAGCAATGTTGTTATCGCTGCTCGTCCAGCTACCTGCCTTGGTTGGTGTGACTTTGGCCGTCAAACCAAAACATGCAAATGTATCTCCACCTAAAATGGGTGGTTCAGGAAAGCCTAAAATTTCTATTTCGGAAGAATAGTTAGAAATACAACCATCACTGTTTTCTACCGTAAATGTGTAGGTAGTGTTTTTGGGGAGACTATCTATCTCAATAGAATTGCCTGTACCTGTATATTGGAAATTGTCCGGATTCCTTGTCAATGTCCAAGCACCTGATGGAAGGTTAGAAATCAGTACTTTGCCTACCTGAACATAACAGGTGGGTTGCTGAAGTATACTTACAGCAGGAATGTCAGGTCTTGCCAGTACCTCCACGCTAATAGAATCTTTACAACCATCTGACAATCTCATGTAAGTCAGATACACTGTTCCTGAAGATACAGCAAAGACATTGCCTGAATTATTCACAGTAGCAATAAGGTTGTTATTGCTGGTCCAAATTCCGGCTGTATCAGGATACACTTTGCCAAAAGTACCTTCACAGATTAAAGTATCTCCATGCAATTCAGGATTAGCCGGGAGAGGATTGATTGTAAATTCTGCACTGGTATCAGACGGACATAAGTATTCATTAAAAACAATCAATCGGTAGCTTTGGCCCGGTGTCAATCCGGTTAAAGTGTAAGTCATACCAACA
This sequence comes from Saprospiraceae bacterium, assembly GCA_016716335.1. Classification (GTDB taxonomy): domain Bacteria; phylum Bacteroidota; class Bacteroidia; order Chitinophagales; family Saprospiraceae; genus OLB9. The sequence goes on from JADJWN010000014.1 coordinate 67,742, forward strand.
TCGCCCCGGGCTCCTGACCTGTCTCCGGATCTGCCATAGAAGTTTTGAGAACTGTTATTTCCATTCAGATTATTGCCTGTGTTGATAATCTGTATTGTCCAGTCACCCATGGGTAATCCTGACAGGTAGGCTGTTCCGGTCGGGTCATAACAATCAGGATGTCTCAAACTGTCAATGACGGGCTCCAAAGGTCTGTGTCGTATTATTACTTCTGTTTGACCGGTACAATTGTCAGAAGTGCGGGTAAATGTCAAAGTGACTGCACCCATCAAGTTGGCACTAAGAATATTTCCTGATGAGATCGAAGCAATGCCAGGATTGGAGCTTGTCCAGGTACCGGTGTCTGCTGAATAAAGAGGGAATGCACTATCGACACAGATAGCTGTATCTTTCTGTATTTCAGGAAAGTATAATGAATCAAGCCATGTGTATGTTACAAAGCGCATTGATTGGTTGCCGCAACTGTCAGTGGCGATTACCTGATAGGTTTTTGACTTTTCGCAGGTACCTGTCACAATGCCGTCCTGAACAATAAGACTGAAGATACCGCATGAATCAGTTGCTGAAGATAATAGCAAAACACTGTCTTTCGAAGGAACTATCTGCGGATTTGTACCCAGAAACAAACCGGTTTCAGGTACACTGAGCAAAGGAGCCACCGTATCCGATTTCCATTGGAATGTAACGGTTTTCACACTCTGATTACCACAGCTGTCCATTGCCAATATCTGGAAAATCTGTTGTTTGTCACAACTTCCTGTAATCGATCCGGGAGTGATGTTAACCTGACTGACATAACAATTGTCAGTGACATTAATCAGGTTTTCAACAGTAGCAGCAATCGGAAGTGAAGGATTACACCCCAGCAAAATGGTGGTGTCAGGAGCCTGTATGACAGGAGCTATGGTGTCTTGTATGAATATCTGCTGTACAAAATTAAGTGCATTGTTGCATTTGTCTCTTATTGTGTAGGTACGATTAATTGTTATGGGGCAAGATCCGATGACCTGATCCACACTGCTTACTGTAAACTGACTTGCCGTGGTACAATTGTCCTCCACTTCGATATTCAATTCTTCCAGCATTTCATTATCAGTAGCAGGAGGAGGCAGTGCGCTCAGATTACAACCATTGACATAAATGTTCTGGACTGATCCGTTCAATGATGGAGGTATTGTATCCTGAAGTGAAATATTTTGTGTACATTCTGAAGAGTTGTCTGATGTATCTGTGATAAGCCACTTTCTGGTCACAATGGTAGGACAACTTCCTGAAATACTGTCTCTATACTCCACTTTCAAAAGTCCGCAATTGTCTGAGACCTGTCCATAATTCACTGAATTATTAAATAGATTGAAAGTGGTTTGATTCCAGAAAGCAGAAAATGAGGGTTGGTCTATATTAGAGGGATCGCATATATTCAATACTCTGGCCCTTGCACAACTGTCAATGACAGGTGGTATATTGTCTAATACAACCACCCCGGCATTGGATGCATTGTTGGCTGTATTCGGGTCCGGGACTGATGAACTGACAAAAGCACTATTTGTAAAATTCTGGCATCTTGTAGTACTCACTGATCCCTGTATGGTCAATGTCACGGTTTGACCCACATTGAGATTGCCTATGGTCCAAGTTGGATTAGACCAGGTGCCAGCACTGGGGGTGGCGGAGCTGAAAGTGTATCCATTAGGCATTACATCATTGACAGTAACATTTGTAGCCCTTGTAGGCCCCTGATTGGTGACACTGATTGTGTAGTTGAGATTTTGACCTGTGAATACTGTATCCTTGGATGCTGATTTGACAATACTTAAATCTGCCCGGGCAAGTCCGAAATTGCGGGTGCATACACCTTCACCCGCACCTGTAAATGAAATACTGTAAGTGCCCGGAGGTGCAGGACTTGCCAGAGAGGTAAAGGATGGTAAAGTCTGTATTTTAACAATATAATTTGCAGGGGCAGGCAGTTGATAACTTATTTGTACATTGTCAAAATTGACGATATTTGATGAAGTAAATTGAGTAGATGGTGAAGTTAAAAAACGGATTGTGGTAGATGAAGATATAAAATCAGTGATATCCACAGAGTAATTTCCACTCTGATTACCGTCTGCACCTGTAAATCTTCTCAATAAAGTCCAGGGTCCGGCAGGTGTTTGAGCTATCTGTAAATCTACATAATCCATAGTGCTCAGATCTAAACCCGATTCTTCAAAATCGAGGGATAGGGTGGCTGTAAGCGCATTACTCAGATTGGCTGTTCTTGCTGCACCCTTGAATAACAAGGTCGGGATATAGTGATTCTTACATTGTCAAAAAATACGATATCATTGGTTGCCATTTGAGAAAATCCGGATGAAACAAACCTGATTGTAGTTGTTGAGCTTAAAAGATCGTTGGGAATATTCAGTGTAAAATTATTGGTTACATCCGCTGCCGGCCCAATTATTCTGGTGAGGGTAGTCCAGGGACCTGCATCGCTGGATGCTACCTGCACATCCACGAAGTCAAACCCGTCGTCCAGTCCCGAAGCTCTTGCGGTAAAAGACAGTGTAGCGGCCCCTGCTACTGAAAGGGGTACCATTCTCCTGGCCCCTAATACTGTTGTACCTGCACTGCCGGATATCCTCAATCCATTTGCAGAGGTAATTGAAATCTGATTGGTAGCAAATCCATTGGATTCACCAATCTCCACCCAGGATTGGCCTGACCAGTCCACTGTACCGTTGCTTTGGTTTGCAGTAGTATTTGCATTAAACTGGTCAAGATAAAAGAGGTTTTCGCCCTGTAATCGTAAGGTGTTGTTGGTAACCCAGATATTAGCAACCCCAAAACCATTGGTTTCATTGATTTCAGTCCATGGAGATGTCCAGTTTGTAGTACCGTTGGATCCATTACCACTGCCATTTGTATTGAAGTTATCTCGGTAAGTATGATTCGTGACAGGAGGGTCAATTACAAATTGATAGTCTCCGGCAGCATTGGTGATTTTTGTGTCCAGGAGCACATCACCGGCATCTATGACTCCGTTTCCGTTGAAATCCCTGTAAAGCTCAGCTGTCACATTTTCAAGGACTGTTTCTCCCGAATTAAATTCTCCATTGAGATTATTGTCGAAGTACACTTTTCCGGTGATTGCATTTTTCTTAGGTATGTTTATACAATTTACAGTAACAGTTACTAAAGCTATATCACACACATTCGGATCATCCTGACTGCATACTCTGTATTCAAAGTCGTCAGTACCTGAAAATCCCGGGTTGGGTGTGTATGTTATTGTGCCATCTGTATTGATAACCACGGTGCCATTTGCAGGGTTATTGGATACTCCGGAGGTAGTAAGTGAAGAAACATTAATCCTTCCAATGACGTCATTTTGCAGTACCGGAATATTTACGGCAGTATTGACCGCTGTAGTCGCCAGATCATCAGTGGCTATCAATTGAGCCAATACACCAAGATGGAGATTCTTTACACAAGTGTTGAGACCAGAAAATGTAGCAGTACGTTGCTGTAAGGATGAAGCTATAAAATTTCCGCCGGAATAAGAGGGATCTATTCTTGTGATAAAGCATATGGGATGCTTGTAATAAATCAATTCTACATCATCAATCCAGTAAAAATCATCCACGTTGGCAGTACTATTGAGTCTGAATAATATTACATTGCTGCCGTTGGCATTAAAACTTGAAAGATTGTGAACAACCTGAATATAATTGATGTCAGTACCAACATAATCACCATCATCTATAGCAAGCACCTGTGTTCCATTGATTAGTACCTGAAGTTCTTCTCCCTGATTGTTCAATCCTTCTCTACGGTATTTGAATCTTAGGGTTGCAGCGGTTGCATTATTGAAAGTCAAAGAACGCGAAATTCCTCTGAGGGTAGCACTGGCATTTCCGGACAATCTGATGGCATTGCCCAGTCCTCCGGTGGAATTATCTCTCATGATGCGCACAAATCCGGTGTTGAGGTTCGAGTCATCATTTTGTTCGATCCAGGATGTTGACCAGTTAATACCACCAGAATTATTTGAAAAACTTGGGGAAGGCTCAAAATTATCCATGGCATTAAACCCATTGATTACATTGAATACATATTTTCCGTCTGGTCCGGAAATTGTGGATTGTACCAAACCCTCACCACTTTCCAATATACCATTGCAGTTGGCATCCAGATACAGATCTACCTTTATGTTTCCAATTCCACTTTCGCCGTTAAATATACCATCATCCGGTATCTGTTCAATAAATACAGTACCCAACAAAGCATTGGTTGTTTCGGAAGCCGGACAATCTGTAACCCTGATGGTGACCAAAGCAATGTCACAAAGATCAGGATATTGGATGGAACAGATGGAATATTCAAACTGGTCTACGCCCTCAAAGCCGGGATTAGGGGTGTAGGTTACATTTCCATTCGGGTTTAGAGTTGTAGTACCATTCATAGGCTGCATCAATCCGGCCAGACTTACCGACTGAGGATTGAGATTGCACAGAAAAGCAAAATCATTATCCCAAACCTGAATAGTTACCGGGGTGTTGGGTAATGTAAATCTTGAATCATCATTTGCAAATATCAGGGCATCCAGACATTTTGGCTCTAATACATATCCTACGTCCATCGCAGGTGAACCCGGAGGTGAAGCTACTCCATTGGAATGTGAGTCCTGACCCCATACGGCGGTAAATTTGACCCCATCACAGGTGTATATCGCTGTACCTGACTGATCATTGTCGTTGAGATCATACAATCGATAAGAATCCAGATATTGCAGCGGTACTGCTATGTCATAAGGTATGCCACAAGGACTCATGGTACTCGAGCTCCCTGTCAGGTTTCCATCAAATTTTACATAAAGAGTAGTATTGGCAGTGGGGGTGACCCAAATGGGATTGTAATTACCCGTACCATCTCTGGAACCGGGAGCCCATGCGATACTGCTGAAAGTCGTGAGTCTTTCTTCCGGAATAAGATTAAAAGTCCAGTCATATCTTGATCCATCGGCATCAGCATCAATAATGGCTACTGCACCAAAGGGTTCTCCACCCTGCGACGCAAACCTGTATCCCGTGGGAGAGGCTGTATATGGAATTTCGAGAAAGTTGGTACCGTTAGCAGGAACACTTACAGTGCCACTGGAAGTTTTACTGCTCCACTGGATTGTCAAGGGATTGTCAAGTACATTATTGAAGAACACATACACCGGAGAGTTTAGCTGTACGTTAGCATTTGTAGGTGTGGTAGTATATACCGGAGAGAAATATACATTTGCATTGAAAATACTGGGCAATAATGCCAGATTTCGGGTACCGTAATTAAAGCCATCACCAAAAATCATATCCACCCCAACGGGTTTATTGGCTGTAATTACAGCACCGGCTTTTATATCATTGGCAGTATTGACATCGTTTGGAAATACCCCAGGTATTGACGCAGTACCTGCATAATACATAAATTGACCTTCGTTGAGCGTTTGGGTTACATCTATGATGCCGTCACCATTGTAATCCAGATTAACTATAGTACCATTTTGTGCCGCTTTGATCGATGTACCAGTATATCTGAATGCCACCGTCCCTCCCAGACTGATGTTTTCTCCAAACGGTATTACAAAATATTCACCATATCTTGTGACATCATACACATTAGTTTTCAGGTTTTGCACATCAAATATTACACTACCTCCACCAAAACCTGCATCTCCCGTGACTTTGGAGATTGCTACATCTCCGGTGGTAAAAATTTTGTCTCTTCCATCAAAAGCGATGGTGGATATAACTCTTGGATTGTACTGAAACTGATTATCAAGTATTATATAAGCTCCCGGTGGCAAAATGTCATTGGGATACCCGGGAGCCACACCATTTGTAAGAATACCATCACCCCAAATCTGGGTTGTGGACTGTACGGGGCTGAGTATATTGCTTTCATATCCATCCTCCCAGTGGTCATAGGTGATTTTAATCCCCGGGTATGGTATTTTTATTGATACAACGCTCCTCACAATATTAGAATGCAGGTTGACATTACCGCAACTCAATAATGCATTCCTTAGCGTACTGTTTTCCTCGAAAGGAAGGTAATAAGTCTTGTTTCGAGTAGCTTCGGCACATGGATCGAGGAATGTTTCATTAATTGTGACATATACTGTAGCCTGAGCACATTGTCCAGGGTCTGTGGTAGAACAGATCTGATACACAAACTGGTCGTTTCCGGCAAAATTCCCGGCAGGTAAATAAGTGACATTACCCCCTGTACCCATTTGTACATTTCCGGTCTGTGGCGGACTCACAATGATGACAGAGGATGGATTCACATTACATAGATCATTGTCTGAGACTTTAATAACCAAAGGCCTGCCCTGTAACCCCGTGGCATAATCATCGTTGGCAAATATACTTCTGGAATCTATGGATATTGTAGCAGAAACTGGTCCGTTACATCCTGAGGCAGTAGCGGTAATCTGGCTTATCCCCACCCATCCAGAGGCCCAGGTGACCATTCCGGTTGTACTATTGATGGTGTTTCCGCCAGCAAGACTGGTGGCATCAAGACTGTAGCTTAGTCCCGTACTGTTTTGGGCGGTCGCTGTGTAGGTATTGGTGCCTGCACCCTGACATCTTTGAATGAAAGTGCCTCCGGAAAATACAGGTACCTGTACCGTAGGATTGGTTGTCACGGTATGATTAGCTGTTTTTGGACCTCCACATCCTGATGCTGAGACGGTAATGACAGATGTACCAGTCCAGGTTGCAGGATAGCTTACGGCACCCGTAGCTGCATTAATGGTAACACCCCCGTTGAGACTGGTTTGGTCCAATGAGTAGGTCAGGCCTGTGTTATTGGCGGCAGTCACTGTGTAAGTAACAGTTGCATTTCCCTGACATCTGGTGGATGATGCTCCATTATTGAATGCAGGGTCTCCTACCGTTTGAAGAGGATCTACTGTAAATTGCATGGTATTGCTGCATCCATCAGAAGTGCGTACATAAGTAAGCGTTACTGTACCTCCTGACACTCCAGTCACCACTCCTGCGTTGGTCACAGTTGCCACAGAGGTATTGCTGCTGCTCCATGTTCCTCCGGTAGATGGTGTGACCTGAGCCGTGGCGCTTCTGCACACACTGGTGGCACCACCCAAAGCAGGCGTAGGAGCATTATTGATGGTCACATTGGATGATTGCGCAGATACACAATTGCTGCTGTTGATGACAGCAAATGTGTACGTGGCCCCCGGAGGTAATCCCGTTACTGTAAAACTTGTACCTGTGCCGGTATATGAAACATTCCCTGGTGTCCTTACTATTGTCCAGCTGCCTGATGAAGGCAGACCGTTTAAAATCACACTACCTGTAGGAACGGAACAGGTAGGCTGTGTGATAGTGCCAAGACTGGGTGCTGATGGCGGATTGGCACAGTTTGGGGATGGACAATTAGCGCAGATTCCACGTGAACCTGCTGTGAAATTTTGGGTTACCTGGGACTGACTCAATGCCTGATCATAGATGGCCACACTGTAAAGTGTACCCAACCAGGGTCTGTCATCTGTTTGTTCATTTGCCAGATGCAATACAAAATCAGTCCAGTTTGAAAAATTTCCTGCCAGTGTCCAGGTCGAGTTTTGAACTCCGTTGATATAATATCTCTCTATTCCGGAGGCATCCCTGGTGAAGACCAAATGCGTCAGATTGGTCGTTGCAGAGCCGGATGTGGTGACCCTTTCAGGTAAGCCCTGGGTATCCCCGCCGCTGTGTCTCGTACGTTGTATCCAGGTGCCGGCTTCCTGCCCCATGGTAAAGTTTCTGGTATATGCATCAGATGACATGGAGACGATTCTGGCAGGTCCTCCCTGACTCGTATTATTTGCCTGCACCCATGCCTCCACTGTCATCGCATTGGTTGCCTGCAGGGCTGTCCTTATTTTAGTGGCATTGGATCCGGAAGATATTCTGGTACCTGAGTTTATACGTAATCCACACAATGGCACCCAGCTTACGTTAGATGGGTTTTGTATTGTAAGGTTCAAAGGACTACCGAATCCGGATACATCATTGACAGTATTGCCTGAACCCTGAGTAAAATCATATTTGGCAATGATATTGCTGTTTACAGGCCCTTGACAGCAGGTGGTAGCAATACTGACATTGGCAGAGGAGGGAGAGGTACAAGTGTTATTTCTGGTAACGGTAAATGTATAATTTCCTACTTCGAGTCCGGTTACAGTGTAAGAACTTCCCGACCCACTGTAAGTTTGTCCGTTGGGCGTACGTGTGATAGTCCAGCTGCCGGAGGAAGGCAAACCATTAAGCACCACGCTGCCTGTGGGATTCTGACAGGTGGGTTGGGTTATCGTACCGATAGTTGGAGCCGATGGCGGGGTACAGGGACACACTTCATAAAATTCAACTTTGTCTATCCATACAGTACCCGTAGTGCTTGCCAGATTGAACATTACCCTTCCCAGATTGGTCGTTACCGGCTGAGTGAATACAAAATCAAAAGTTTGCGGTGTGGTGGTGAGATTAATCACAGTCACAAAATAATTCGTCCACGGATCAACCCCAAGATCAATAGATGGTGTAATAGTTCTATTGGAAGATGCTCGTGCCATAAATCTGAACCTGTAAGTCCTGCCAGCTATGAGTTCTCTGTTGGTTTGTGTAAGCTGTACATGCCATTCTGTCCCGAAGGATGTAGTGACATTTACTCTTGCAGAATTGACGCCTGATAATTGAGAGGTGTTATCCACTGCCAATGTGGCGGCAGCACCGTTCATAACATAAAAATCCCAATTATTAGTACTGTTGTTAAATTCATTGTTTACTACAACATTGGACTCACCGCCACAATCAGAGGGTGGTGCCGGATTGATGTAAAAAGACAATCCACTTGATTTTCCGGCACCACTCCAGCTGTAAGCGTGGGTACCAGGATTGATATTATTGGTAAGGTATCTTGCATAAACCGACAAACTCGGGTGGTCAGTGGATGCATCTGCTCCGGTACCATTCTGATAAGAAATGTATGACATTTCATTGGGGCCGGTAGTATTACTGGTACTGGCCCTTACCGTAAATGCATTGAAAAGTACAGAATTATTCAGTAATGCCAATTGAGACCCAATACTGCCACTGGTCACCGCATTGGTACCTGAATTGGATCCTGATGTATAAAAATTGACAGGATATGATGGGTCAAATCCGGTCACCCTTACTGCATAGGCTTTCCAGTTGGGGGTGTTGGTGTAAGTGGTGACTGTAGTGGTGTAGTTGGCAGGCTCACTGGCACCTGCTATTTTATAAAATGCCACAACCTCCGTACGGTTATTGTTGGAGGCATCGTGTTCACTTCTGATTAAAGTAAAACCGGATGGAGTAGCAAAACTGCTTCCGGTAGCTGCAGGGCTACGCTGATGAGAAAACACAAGTAATATCAAGTTGCCCGCAACCACATTTGCAGGACGTTCGATACTCACATTGTTACCGGAGCCTGATGCAATTCTCTGGTCAATAGTATGAATTACCGGTCCTTGCCAGGTGTTTGTGACATAGGTGATTTTCAGAGCTGGTCTGTTGGAGCTTGAGCTTGATTCACGGGTTGCAAATTCATGATTGGTGCTGTTGCTTTCGTTAACTTTTTTCAACATCAGTCCATGGTTGGGACTACTGCCATTCACCCAGGCCTGTACCATATTTCTTATATCCCATTCATACCTCTGAACGATGGGGCTTACCATGGTCGTACTGTATATTGTACTGTTAAAATCTCCTCCGGCAGTACTCCAGGGAGTGCCACTCATTCTGCTGTTCCATGTGGCTTGGGAGCTGTTTCCTATACAATCACCGTTACCTTCAGACCAGGCATTGGTCACCATTCTTGCTTCAATCAGTTCACTGTCTGTTGTTGGATTGACTTTTGTAGTCGTAAGGGTAGCAGACAATATAGTGGCAGTAGAGGGTATGCTGCTTAAATCAAATCTTATTAAGTAACGGCTTTGGGGGCCTACCCATGCAGGCATACATACTCCGTAGTTTTTTGCAGGTTCCGCTCCGTAGAGTTCTACATCTGCTGTTGACTGAAGAGTTACAGTCGTCTGACTGAAACTATTTATCTGGAGGGTTATCGCAATGACTGAAATTATGATAAATTTAAGAATAAAATTTTCTTTATGAAGTTTTTTATTGTTTGATATGGAAAGAATAAATCCAAATAGACGTGTAAGACTATACCGGTTACACAGTAACTTCTTGAAAGAGTAATTTATCATTAGTTTCTCGTACATCTTCTTGATTTAGGGCATCATAAATTCATTTCTTACTTAACTGTTAGGTTTTTTGGAGTCGGAGATATAAAACCTGGGCATAATGTGCAACTTACTAAAAGTGCTATTGAATAAATAGCGGATTATCTGCCGTTTGTCAATGTTGAAATTGCCTGATGCATTTTTTATTATGATAGACATGGATTCACATTTTATTCTCATACCTTATGACACAATGTCCCTGATGTTCCACCATAGTCATAGACATATTTATTATTTTAATTTTTCACTATATTAATTATTAATTATTTACATATTTACACTTTCTTAATATTGTTATTAATCCTTCAAAATTATAGATAGTCAGGAGGACGTTCCATCATTAATTTTTTTAAAAAATCTTTTCAACGGCAAACACATTACAATTTTTAATAATATGTTTAATATCAAAAACTTTGCCAGATTCAAGTTTGAAGTTTAGAGATTTGTATAGTCAGGAGGATTTATTGGAAGTAAGTCAGATGAAAAACTTTTTATTTTCAACAACACATCATGTTGTTATGTAGAACAAATCCGTACTTCTAGAGGAATATTGTTTATCCCTAAAAACACCAAGCAGCTAAAAATAATTTTTGTTAGCTAATTTTTCTAAAGTTCAGAAAATAATCAATTCTTTAGCTAAGCTAGGGTCTGATTACTTTATTCTTCTGCATAGGGTTAGGCTTATCCTGCGTTTTATGCTGTTTGAACAACTGAAACCGGGTAGGTATTTCTTTTACCGGCCAGTGATTATTGGACTCATCTATATCTGCCGTCTCTCTGTATGGGTCTATTACAATAGAGATCACCTGTTTGTCCTTTACAAAAACCTTCCTGAATTTCTCTTCATTTTTTCGCCATATTTCTACCGGGATTCTCTCGATCTCCCGGCTGCCATCTTCATAGGTCCATTCTATGATTACAGGCATTACCAGCCCTCCTTTGTTGGAAAAAAACAATTCATAATAGTTTTTGTCTCCGTATTTTTCCATCTTCTCTGCCGGGGTGAACAGGCTGTCATATCTCATCATTAGGGTTATGTCCACAGAGTCTTCAGTCTCCCAGGGTCTGTAATGTGTGTAAAAATCCACCAATGAACTGTCTCTTTCTACCGGAAATTGAGCGATGGCCTCACGGTTTCGCTTTTTGGTGATGAATGCATAGGGTTCTTTCCGTACATTGCGCAGTGTGTCTGTTTTCTTTTCGGATCATGGTCAAGGTCAGCTTTGTACCATTTGATGCTGTCTAAGGATATATCCACCGCATCAATACCATAAAACCAGCCCCTCCAGAACCAGTCCAGATCCACACCGCTTGCATCTTCCATGGTTCGGAAAAAATCTTCAGGTGTAGGATGTTTGAATGCCCATCTCCTGCAGTATTCCTTAAAGGCGTAATCAACCAGCTGGCGACCCATGATGGTTTCTCTGAGGATATTCAGGGCAGTGGCCGGCTTGCTGTATGCATTATTGCCATAGTCCACGATATTTTCACTGTTGGTCATGATGGGTTCGAGCTGGTCTTTGGGTCTGGACATATATTCAGTAATCATATGTGCAGGTCCCTGTCCCGAAGGAAAATTCGGATCCCATTCCTGCTCTGTGATAAATTGCATGAAGGTATTGATACCCTCGTCAAACCAGGCCCACTGCCGCTCATCACTGTTGATAATCATGGGGAAATAATTGTGGCCCACTTCATGAATGATGACCAGAATGGCGGCATTTCTTGCCCTTTCAGTATAGGTACCGTCGGGTTCTGCCCTGCCGGGATTGAAGCAGATCATAGGGTACTCCATACCGTTGGCAGCTTCGACAGATATGGCTACCGGATAGGGGTACGGAATGCTGTATTTAGAATAGGTGCGAAGGGTATGATCTACCACCTTGGTGGAATAACGTCTGTATATCGGGTAGGCTTCCTTGCCATACAGGCTCATGCACATCACCTTCTGACCCAGCTCATTGTAATGCGGCATGGCATCCCACACAAATTTTTTACTGGCTGTCCAGGCAAAATCCCGGACATTTTTGGCCTGATATTTCCAGGTTTTGGTTTTTGCAGAGACCGGAGTTTTTTCGTTGAGCAATGCTTCTTCCAGGGTAACTATTTCAAGCGGTTCTTTGGCTTGCTGTGATTGCATCCACCGGCTGTATTGTGCAGGAGTGAGCATTTCTTTATAATTGCTGCATTGTCCGGTGGCCGCCACTATATGGTCTGAAGGTAAGGTAATCTCTACCTCATAATCTCCGAATGTCAGGGCAAACTCTCCCGTGCCGAGAAACTGTTTATTTTGCCATCCCTGAAAATCACTGTACACACACATCCTGGGAAACCATTGGACAATAGTATATAGATAGTTGCCATGGTCGCTGAAGTATTCATAGCCACCACGTCCCCAGCTCGGAGTATTCATCCGGTCAATCAGATAATAAGACCAGTCTATGGAGAAGCTGATTTTTTTTCCGGGCTTAAGAGGCTGTGGCAGATTAATCCGCATCATGGTGTTGTTTATGACATATTTGAGGGGTTGCCCTTTTTCACCACTCACTTTCCTGATTTGTACACCATATTTATCTAGGTATCGGGTGGCTTCCAGCCTCCGGAGTCTTGCTTCATCCATCACTTCCGACATGGATGATGGATTCATATGTTGTTTGACAGAGTGGGTGTTGTGTTCATTTTCGTCCAACTGAAGCCAGAGATACTGCAATTCAGAAGGAGAGTTGTTGTAATAAGTAATGATTTCTGAACCATCCAGCCTTTGTGCTTTGGTATCCAGCGAGCATTTGATCTTATAATCTGCTCTTTGCTGCCAGTATTTAGGACCCGGAGCTCCGTCAGCACCCCGGTATTCGTTGGGAGATCTTAGGATGTAATCAAGTTGTTCAAATTTTTTACCATGATTGGATCTTTCCTGTGCATCAGCTGTACAGACACTGCAAAAGGTAATTAAAAGTGAAAGGAGTATAAAACGCATAAAATAACGGGTGAATTAAATCAGCGGTAAATTTAAAGTTTTAGGTGTAACAATAAGGAATTTACCGACCAACAACCTCAAATTCTGGATTTAGATAAATCACAGGTATAAAATTTTTTGCATCAAATTGTACTTTTACACTTTGCCAATCAAAACAGTGAAATTATGGAAGCGAGACCCTGGCTTAGAAATTACCCACCCGGTGTACCTGCCAATATTGATACAGGTCAGTATGAAAATCTGGTTCAGTTTTTTGACGAAAGTTTTACTAAGTATAAAAATCTTCCTGCCTTTGAGTGTATGGGGACGAGAATATCCTATGGACAGGTAGATAAATATTCACGCAATTTTGCTGCCTACCTTCATTCCAGAGGACTTAATCCGGGAGATAAAATTGCCCTGATGATGCCCAATCTCCTGCAATACCCCGTGGCAATATTCGGAGCTCTCAGGGCTGGTCTGATTGTAGTCAATACCAATCCGCTCTACACCCCGAGAGAAATGCTTTTTCAGTTTCAGGACAGTGAAGTCAGGGCAGTCGTAATACTGGAGAATTTTGCGTCGAATCTTGAGAAAATCATACATCAGACTAAAATTCAGACAGTTATACTCACCAGTGTGGGTGAAATGCATGGTCCGGTGAAGGCAGGGTTGATCAACTTTGCAGTCAGACACATCAAAAGAATGGTACCCAAATATAACCTGGCAAATACAGTAACTTTCAGACATGCCCTGAAGGAAGGGGCACGGTTTGAGATCAAATCCTTCCATAATTGTCCGGAAGATGTCATTATACACCAATATACGGGAGGTACCACAGGCATATCCAAAGGAGCCATGCTCACCAATCAGAGCGTGATTGCCAATATGCTGCAGATCAAAGCCTGGATGCAGCAGCATCTGGTGGAAGGCAAAGAAGTGACTTTATCACCATTGCCGATGTACCACATTTTTGCTTTTACGGTGAATTGTCTTGCCATGTTGCTTGTGGGAGCACATACCGTATTAGTGACGAATGCCAGGGATATTCCTTCAGTAATCAAGGAATTTAAGAGAAATAAAATCACACTGATGACGGGTATTAATACCTTATTCAATGCTTTGGTCAATCGGGAGGAATTTAAAACTTGCGATTTTTCAGGATTAAAGATTACAGTGGGTGGAGGCATGGCGATACAGAAAGCAGTGGCTGACAGGTGGAAAGAAATCACCGGATGTGTACTTACAGAAGGATATGGTATGACCGAATCTTCCCCTTTACTGACCGTAAATCCTTTGGACGGATCCGGCAAACAGGGCAGTATCGGTATGCCGGTATCCTCTACAGATATGATGATAGTCAATGACGAAGGAATTCCCGTTGCTGTGGGTGAGCCCGGCGAGATCATAGCCAAAGGGCCACAGATTATGAAAGGATACTACAATCAACCCGGCGAGACGGCAAGGACGGTGGTGGATGGGTGGCTGCATACCGGAGATATCGGCAGAATGGATGAGGATGGATACTTTTATATTGTGGACAGAAAGAAGGATATGATACTGGTAAGTGGCTTCAACGTATTTCCCAATGAGATTGAAGATGTAGTGATGCTGCATCCGGATGTGCTCGAGGTGGCAGCGGTAGGGATACCCGATGAAAAGTCCGGCGAAGTAGTGAAAATATTTGTCGTACCCAAAAAAGGATCTCTGTCAAAATCAGATCTCCTGAGACATTGCAAAGAAAATCTCACAGGATACAAAGTGCCGAAGGAAATAGAATTCCGGAATGAGCTGCCCAAAACCAATGTGGGCAAAATCCTGCGTCGTGCATTAAGAGAGGGAGCATGAAACCGCCAGTCTTATATATGATACCCAGCCCGCTGTGGGAAGGCGAAGTACATACAATACCACAAATGACAATAGCTGCTGCCCACAGTCTCAGGTATTTTATTGTGGAAAAAGCCAGGACCGCCCGAAGATATCTCAAGGACATCTCCCATCCATTGGCTATGCAGGACCTGGAAATATATGAAATGGACAGAACAGGGACTGAAACGGAGGTTTTCCGGTCCTGGGTAAAGGCGGGACATTCTGTTGGGGTTATTTCGGAGGCAGGTTGCCCCGGCGTGGCCGATCCGGGGACACAGATTGTAAGAAAGGCCCATGAAATGAAAATCAAAGTGGTACCATGCCCCGGACCTAACTCTATCATTCAGGCTTTGATGGCAAGTGGATTTTCAGGCCAGCAGTTTACTTTTCACGGATATCTCCCCAATAAGAAAGAGGAGCTGACCAGAAAGCTGAAATGGCTGGAACAGCTGGTACAGAAAAACCAAGGTACGCAGATATTTATAGAAACTCCGTACAGAAATCAATTTATGTTCAGTGAATTGCTAAGATGTCTTAACCACCAAACTTTTTTGTGTGTGGCGTCACAGATCAATGGTCCGCATGAATTGATTAATACTTTGCGAATACAGGAATGGCACAAAAAAGACACCCAATGGTTAAAAAAAAATCCTGCCATTTTTATGATTGGGAAAATGCTGACATGATTTTATATATTAAATTATCAATAAGTATAATTGTCAGTAAATGTGTTTTTAAGTACCAGTTACAATCCAGAAATTATATTTTTTTTTAATGTATATCGCTGTGTTTCAATATGATATGCAATTGTAAAAAATCAGACAAAACAACATTTTTTAAAAGTTAGAATCAAATATTCGCATTACTTTTGGGATGTTGTTAGAAGAAGCAATAATCAGAAACTAATCCAAAGGATCAAAAAATGTTCTGAATTCATGTGCTTTCTTCACAAACTAAAACCTGAGATGAGAATAAATGGGATACAGTGACTGGCCTCTGGTATCGTTTGGAAGATTGCTACAACAATACTCAGAACTTAAATTTCCTTCGCTTTAGTTTTTTTCAAAAAACCAATAACAGAATAATCTAAAGACAAAAAGTCTTTTAAAAATAAACCTGCCTCCTTGTGGGGTCAGGTGGTTGAATGAGAATGTTTTTTGTAATGCCGGATTATCAGATTCCGACCCTGGTTTTTCGGTTTAATGCACCTAAATCTTTGAGAATGAATAGTATTTACATTCTTAAGAACGTTGCGCATAATATGCGCAATGTTCTTTTTCGATTTATTGACCTTAAATCGAACGTGCTTTTTCTGCACCCCAATTCATCCAAATTTCGAGTTGTATATTATATTTTCATACTATCGCTGGTATATTCAAACCAGTTAAAAGCAAACTGTACAACTTGCACCAACAACCTTGTAGTCAACGGGCACTTCGACTCCAATGTATTGAACTGGACGGGCTACAACGGGAATCTGAGCAGAAATACAGCTTACCCACAATGTAATACTGCCGGTCATTTACAACATCAGCATACCTCAGGATGGGCAGGTTTTATCAGGATGTCACAGGGATACCAGTGGGCACTTACATGGTACTAAGCTTTTGGGGTGGAGTCCACAATAGTAGTGCCAATACACTTTTCGGTGTTGAGTTTTACAACAATAATACCTATTTGTCTGAAAGTACTGTGCAGATAGATAAAATATTGGGAGGCTCACCTTCAATGCAGTTTTATACTATACACTTCGTAGTACCTGCCAATACAACCAAGGTAAGAGTCATAGGAAAGATGAATGGAGACTGGTTGAAAGTAGATCAGATATGTCTGCAGACTTCAAGCTGTGATCCGGATAACGCCTCGGCTCCACCATTTTGCGCACCGCAACCCACCTGTGCGCAGGGAAGTTTTCTTTGGTCGCAGAGTATAAATCCATCCAATGGAGATGCTAATATTAGAATGTGGTGTGGTTCAACCACCACATTTACAATTCCAGGACCATATCCTGCCAATTTTGCAAGCGGTCAGCTCATATTTACTATTAGTGATGCTGTGAGTTATGACGGATATTCAGGACGTAATACAGTCACGCAACCCAATGAAAGGTGGAGACTTGTTTTCAGAAAGAATAATGTGACTGTTGGTACATCACAATATACCGGTGATGTCCCGGATCAAAGGACGCAAGGTTACTGGAGAGGAAGCCTGGGTACTGTAACTGTACCCAACGGGGTGGATCAGATTATAATAGAGCACTGGTCAGTGGCCAATGACGGTTCTTGTAATAATGGTCCAAATTCAGTTGTACCGGTAAGCGTATGCATCAGTGCTGCTGCACCCAATCCATGCGTTAATTTTCAGGCCTTGGCACAGTCAGAACTCAATCTGGTGAAAAGCAGAACTATTTCGGATGAAATAACCTGTGTGAGCCAGCCAAACAGGGTTTTATGGCTTGATTGTATTCTGGATAATTCCTCCGGAGGTACCGGAGGTAATCTTAAGTTCTGGAGAATTATCAGCGGTGGTACTTTCAAAGAATATTGCGATGGTACGGCTCATTTTAATATGAGAGTTCAGAATGTGGTCAATTCAAATTACAAATTTGATGTCTCCGTGATACTTACAGGGAGGACGTTCACAGCTCCTTCAGGAAGCCCACATTTGGAAGGTTGTACCTCCTCTGCATCCTCCAACTGGTATTATTACACTGGAATGAAAGGATCCCTCATAGGTCTGGATGGACTTTCAGGTGGTAACATTAGTATAGACAGGAAGGGGGGCTCTTTCCAGATAGGTACCAATGCAAGTTTGTGGGGTACATCAGGGTCATTTGGTGCCAGTGGTTGGATTATGTATGAAATTATTTCCAACCCCACTGCTTTCAACTTCAAAGCCGGTTGTGGCGCAGACTTTAATTTTTTCCTGTCAGGTGGCAACCTTACTTCTGCAGAAGCTTCCAACTGTCAGACAGTCTGTGCAGGTAGTTCAGTAGAACTTAATGCTTACGCTGTGGGTGGAAGGCCCAACTATACATATCAATGGAGCAATGGTTTGGGAGCAGGACAAAATAAAACGGTAAACCCGACTACCACTACCACATATACAGTTACAATTACAGACTCAAATCTTTGTACTTCAACGGATCAGGTGACTATAAATGTGACTCCCAATCCTTCCGTTAATGCAGGTGTGGACGCTACCATATGTCCGGGACAGCAAATAATTATTACTGCAAGTGCCACCGGAGGTACTTCTCCTTATACCTATGCCTGGAATAATGGTCTGGGCAATGGGGCAAGTAAAACAGTCAATCCCTCTGCTACTACCACTTATATTGTTACTGTAACGGATTCTAAAGGTTGTACTGCCACAGATGATATCGTAGTCACGGTCGGGGGAAATATCAACCTGACAGCCACCGGAGGTGAGATTTGTGTGGGTGGTACAACTCAGATTAGCGCCAGTGCATCAGGCGGCACAAGTCCATATACTTATACATGGAGCGATGGGTTGGGCAATGGAGCCACCAAAAATGTGTCTCCTGCTGCTACCAAAACCTATTCGGTAACTGTCACGGATGGCAACGGGTGTACTAAGACGGCCACAGCCACTGTTACTGTAAATCAAAGACCTACTGTCACAGCAAATGCCCCTGACGTATGTGCCGGAAGTACTCTCGTTATTACATCAAGTCCAACGGGTGGTACTTCTCCTTACACATATACCTGGACAGGCCCGGGAGGATTTTCAGCAAACACCCAGAATATCAACCGTACTAATTCGACTACTTCAATGAGTGGTACCTATGCACTTACTGTCACAGACGCAAAAGGATGTACAGGTACCACTACCGTCAATGCATTGGTCAAGCCGGCAGCAACAGTTGATGTAGGTCCGGATATCTCTATTTGTTCCGGGGATCAGATTGTTATTAATTCAACGGTATCCGGTATTCCTAATTGCGGTACGCCTGGAACTACGCGATGTAACAATCCGATTTCAAACAGTGGGGGCTACATAACCGACCTCAATACTGCCGGAGTTTGTGGGGATAATGCGGGTGCAAAATTATGGACACAAGGAGGTCAGGGTACTTCATTCATTACATTGGATATGAGTTCAAATGTACCGGTTGGTACCCAGATTTGTGTAAGAGTAAAACTTGAGCATTGCAGCAACAGCTCGTTTTCGGTCGCTGATATGCGAATTAGAATCTCGACATCGCCCAATTCAGGATTTACAGACCTTGTGGCTTCCCAAACCTTTTCACATACCAATTATCAAACTTATTGTTTTACATTGCCAAGTTCTGTAAGATATGTTAGAGTACAGGATAATGGAAAATGTTCTATGAGACTTGATTTTCTGCAATTCACAACGCCTGATTCATTTAATAATTCACTTACATACAATTGGAGCGGACCGGGTATTTTAGGTCCTAATAATGGCACATCAATCACGGTCAATCAATCTGGCACCTATACTTTGGTCGTAACAGACTGCACCGGATGTACAGCATCGGATCAGGTTGTGGTCAATATCCATAACAATGTAGTGGCTAATGTCAATGATGCAGAAATTTGTGCCGGACAATCTGTAACACTGACTGCAAATACATTGGCAGGTGCAAGTTATTCATGGACAGAAGCAGGAAGTACAACTGTTATTTCAACTGCTCAGTCCATTACGGTGTCACCATCCTCAACTACTTCTTATATTGTGACAATCAGAGTCAACGGCTGTGAGGATTCTGATGATGCACTTGTTACAGTTAATCCAAAACCCAATTTATCATTAACAGCCAATCCCAGCTCAATTTGTAACGGTTCATCTACTACAATATCAGCAAGCGCATCAGGGGGAACAGGAAGTTACACTTTTGCCTGGAATCAGGGACTGGGTACAGGTAACAGTAAGACAGTGAATCCCACGACTAATACTACCTACACCGTTACTGTCACTGACAGTAAAGGATGTACCGATACCCAAAGTATCACAATTACAGTATTCCCTCTTTTGAACATAAGTGTAAACAGTCCATCTGTGTGTCTGGGTGAATCAACACAGCTAACAGCTGCTGCAAGTGGAGGCCAACCGAATTATACCTTCAACTGGAGTAATGGCTTGGGTAGCGGTCCTACAAAATCTGTATCACCTTCTACCACTACAACCTATACTGTAACAGTGACTGATGCAAACGGCTGTACCAAAACAGCAACAGCTACCGTAACAGTTCTGGACAAACCCGTTGCTTCTGCTGTCAATGATGGTCCGCTGACATGTTTAAAAACCTCAGTTACATTGACCGCTAGTCCTGCAACAGGTGTAACTTACCTTTGGAGTAATCAGGCTACAACCCAAACAGTCAATGTTACATCTCCGGGCACCTATACCGTTACGGTAACATCAGTAAATAATGGATGTACCTCAACTGCTTCAACAACCGTCATTCTGGATAATAATCCGCCTACTGCCAATGCAGGTCCTGATGTAACAGTAAATTGTGCAAATCCAAGTGCCACTTTGACAGCAACAGGAGGAGGAACCTATCTGTGGAACACGGGTCAAACAACCGCTTCCATTACGGTGAATCCCGAAAACACTACCACTTATACTGTGACAGTGACTGCCTCAAATGGTTGTACTGCGACGGATGCAGTGATAGTTACAGCCAATAAAGCAAAACCTACTGCTTCTATATCTGCAACAGGTAATAATTGTATTACACCTAATGCTCAATTATTTGGAAGTGCTACCGGTGGAACCTCTCCATATACCTATGTCTGGAGTGGTCCTAATGGTTTTACTTCCACACAGCAAAATCCAACCATTACAAACAACGGCACTTACACCCTAACAGTAACAGATACAAATGGATGTACAGATACTGAAAGTATTGTAATTTTTGCAGAGTTTGTGCCAGTAATAGTGGTCGTATCCACTGAAATCTGTAAAGGAGAGACTGTAACTCTGAATGCCAGTGGAGGAGTTTCCTATCAGTGGGGTGCAAACGCTAACAATGCAACAACAGCATCTGTTCAGGTGACACCTTTGACTACTTCAACCTACACTGTTACAGTCACTTCTGCAAATGGATGTGTAAGTACAGCGAATGTTTTGATAACGGTTTATGATTTGCCTGTTATCAACAGCCTCAATGTAATCCAAAATTCTTCATGTAATAATCAGAACAATACCGGAAGTATAACTGTAAATGCCACAGGTCAATCTGGTCTGACTTTACAATACAGAATAAATGGAGGACCTTGGCAACTCAGTAATGTATTTAATAACCTTGGTAATGGTACTTATAATGTGGAAGTGAGCTATACCACCAGACTTTGCTTATCTTTACCTCAGCAGGCAACAATTATTTCACAGCCGGGTCTGGTACTGGTAGCTGAAGATGACAAGTTTGTTTGTCCCAATGTCACATTTACACTTTCTGCAAATGCTACTGGTGGTACTATGCCTTATACTTTCAACTGGAGTAACGGGGTGTCTGGACCAAATATCACGATAAATAATGGTATCTCTGCAAATACAACCTATTCTGTCACTGTTACTGATAACAAGGGTTGTACTGCTACTGATCAGGTACTTGTGTCAGTACATCCTAATCTTACAGTTTCAGCCTCAGCTCCGGAAGTATGTGAAGGCTTTAATCTGATTATTACTTCGACGCCTTCGGGTGGTACACCCGGATTTTCATATGTTTGGAGTGGTCCTAATGGTTATTCTGCAAATTCACAGAGTATAACCAGAACCAATGCAACCACTGCAATGACTGGAGTTTATTCTGTAACAGTTACAGATACCAAAGGTTGTTCGGCTACAGCTCAGGTAAACGCTGCTGTAAATCCGAACCCAACAGTACAGGCTTCGTCCAATTCGCCTGTTTGTACTAATTCAGACATTAATCTTTTTGCTAATGTATCTGGGGGTACTATGGGCTATACCTACACATGGACAGGTCCCTCCGGTTTTTCAGCCAATTCCCAAAATCCTGTCAGGGCTGGTGCAGCTCCAAATATGGCAGGAACTTACAATGTTACAGTTACAGACAGCAAAGGGTGTACTGCTACTTCTTCGACGAATATAATCATCAATCCTTTGCCCAACTCCGGAATCAACGGTCCAATGACTACATGTGCCAAGGAGCCGGTTTTGTTTACTGCTATTCCGGCAGGTCCTGGTTCTGTTTACAGCTGGATATTTCAGGATGGTATTCCTGCCACAGCTTCCGGTCCAAGTGCAACTTCACAATGGAATACACCCGGTGAATACGGAATAACCCTTACGGTGACCAAAGATGGATGTACTTCTCAATATACTACTTCTATTATCATTACTCAGGAAGTATTTGCAGTGACGGGACCGGACAAAGAAATTTGTCAGGGCGGAAGTACGCTTATTCCTGGTCAGGGTCCTCCAGGTGCAACATTCAAATGGACAGTAATTGCCGGAGACCCTACTTCAATCGATAACGGTGCAAACAGTGCTACCGTGGAAGTCTCTCCATTGGTGACCACTACTTACAGGCTCACCGTAACACAAAATGGTTGCGTACGTACGGCAGATATAACGGTAATTGTAAATGTTAATTATAATCCAATAGCGGATGCAGGACAGAATGCATTTATTTGTGCGGGTGAAAACTTTGTGATAGGCGGAAATCCAACAGGTACTCCACCTCCTGCTACTCCGAATGCTCCTTTGGGCTATACTTGGAGTCCTTCAACAGGATTGAATAATGCTACCATTGCTAATCCAACTTTAAATATCAATACTCCGGGTACATACAATTATCAGGTGATAGTATTCAGTCTGCTTACCGGTTGTTCCGATACAGCTACTGTGACACATACCATAGAGCCAAAAGCTAAAGTTGGTGATTTTGTTTGGGAAGATTTGAATGGAAATGGATTGCAGGATCCGGGAGAGCCTGCCATTCCTAATGTTTCTGTTAAATTATTCAATGCTTCCAACAATGCATTGGTTGCTCAAACCACTACCAACAGCAATGGACTCTATGAATTTACAGTGTGCAAAGGAACATATTACATTGAGTTTGGAAATGTTTCAGGATTTAACAGAACTAAAGCCGATAACGGAGATGACACTAAGGATAGTGATGCTAATGAAACTACAGGTCAGACCGCTAATTTCACTTTAAATCCGGGAGATAACAACAAGACGATAGATGCGGGTTATTACCGACCGGCTACGATCGGGGACTTTGTGTGGGATGACAAGAATGCCAATGGCGTACAGGATGCCGGAGAGCCGGGTATAGCGGGTCTGACCGTGACACTGAGCGGTACGGCGGGAGACGGTACGCCGGTGAATTTGACGACAGTAACGGGTCCGAACGGCGAATACAGCTTTACGGGACTGAAGCCCGGCAGTTATACAGTGACATTTACGAAGCCTGGCGGCACGATATATACACAGCCGGATCAGGGAGGAGACGATACGAAAGACAGTGATGCGAATCCGGTTACAGGCAGCAGTCCTGTGATTACAGTAGTGAGTGGGGAGACCAACAATACGGTAGATGCGGGAATATTGCGACCTGCGAGTCTGGGCGACTTTGTATGGGAAGACAAGAACGGCAACGGCATACAGGATGCGGGCGAGCCGGGCATAGCAGGCGTGGTGGTGATGCTGGAGGATGGCAGCGGCAATCCTGCGACAGACATCAACGGCAACGTTGTGGCGAGTGTAGTGACGAATGCATCGGGCCAGTATGGATTTACGAATCTGAAGCCTGGCGTGGGCTATGTGGTGAAGTTTACGAAGCCTGCGGGCTATGAGGCTACGGCGAAGGATCAGGGAGGAGATGATACGAAGGACAGCGATGCGGACGTAGTGACCGGCAAGGCACCGGTAGTGGTACTGCAGAGCGGGGAGAACAATCCTACGATAGATGCGGGTTATTACCGACCTGCGACTATTGGAGACTTTGTATGGGATGACAAGAATGCCAATGGCGTACAGGATGCCGGAGAACCTGGCATACCGGGCTTGACCGTGACACTGAGCGGTACGGCGGGAGACGGTACGCCGGTGAATTTGACGACAGTAACGGGTCCGAACGGCGAATACAGCTTTACGGGACTGAAGCCCGGCAGTTATACGGTGACATTTACGAAGCCTGGAGGCACGATATATACACAGCCGGATCAGGGAGGAGACGATACGAAAGACAGTGATGCGAATCCGGTTACAGGCAGCAGTCCTGTGATTACAGTAGTGAGTGGGGAGACCAACAATACGGTAGATGCGGGAATATTGCGACCTGCGAGTCTGGGCGACTTTGTATGGGAAGACAAGAACGGCAACGGCATACAGGATGCGGGCGAGCCGGGCATAGCAGGCGTGGTGGTGATGCTGGAGGATGGCAGCGGCAATCCTGCGACAGACATCAACGGCAACGTTGTGGCGAGTGTAGTGACAAATGCATCGGGCCAGTATGGATTTACGAACCTGAAGCCTGGAGTGGGCTATGTGGTGAAGTTTACGAAGCCTGCGGGCTATGAGGCTACGGCTAAGGATCAGGGAGGAGATGATACGAAGGACAGCGATGCGGACGTAGTGACCGGCAAGGCACCGGTAGTGGTACTGCAGAGCGGGGAGAACAATCCTACGATAGATGCGGGATATTACCGACCGGCGACTATCGGGGACTTTGTGTGGGATGACAAGAATGCCAATGGCGTACAGGATGCGGGAGAGCCGGGTATAGCGGGTCTGACCGTGACACTGAGCGGTACGGCGGGAGACGGTACGCCGGTGAATTTGACGACAGTAACGGGTCCGAACGGCGAATACAGCTTTACGGGACTGAAGCCCGGCAGTTATACGGTGACATTTACGAAGCCTGGAGGCACGATATATACACAGCCGGATCAGGGAGGAGACGATACGAAAGACAGTGATGCGAATCCGGTTACAGGCAGCAGTCCTGTGATTACAGTAGTGAGTGGGGAGACCAACAATACAGTAGATGCGGGAATATTGCGACCTGCGAGTCTGGGCGACTTTGTATGGGAAGACAAGAACGGCAACGGCATACAGGATGCGGGCGAGCCGGGCATAGCAGGCGTGGTGGTGATGCTGGAGGATGGCAGTGGCAATCCTGCGACAGACATCAACGGCAACGTTGTGGCGAGTGTGGTGACGAATGCATCGGGCCAGTATGGATTTACGAATCTGAAGCCTGGAGTGGGCTATGTGGTGAAGTTTACGAAGCCAGCGGGCTATGAGGCTACGGCTAAAGATCAGGAGGAGATGATACGAAGGACAGCGATGCGGACGTAGTGACCGGCAAGGCACCGGTAGTGGTACTGAGAGCGGGGAGAACAATCCTACGATAGATGCGGGTTATTACCGACCTGCGACTATTGGAGACTTTGTATGGGATGACAAGAATGCCAATGGCGTACAGGATGCCGGAGAACCTGGCATACCGGGCTTGACCGTGACACTGAGCGGTACGGCGGGGAGACGGTACGCCGGTGAATTTGACGACAGTAACGGGTCCGAACAGCGGAATACAGCTTTACGGGACTGAAGCCCGGCAGTTATACGGTGACATTTACGAAGCCTGGAGGCACGATATATACACAGCCGGATCAGGGAGGAGACGATACGAAAGACAGTGATGCGAATCCGGTTACAGGCAGCAGTCCTGTGATTACAGTAGTGAGTGGGGAGACCAACAATACGGTAGATGCGGGAATATTGCGACCTGCGAGTCTGGGCGACTTTGTATGGGAAGACAAGAACGGCAACGGCATACAGGATGCGGGCGAGCCGGGCATAGCAGGCGTGGTGGTGATGCTGGAGGATGGCAGCGGCAATCCTGCGACAGACATCAACGGCAACGTTGTGGCGAGTGTGGTGACGAATGCATCGGGCCAGTATGGATTTACGAATCTGAAGCCTGGAGTGGGATATGTGGTGAAGTTTACGAAGCCAGCGGGCTATGAGGCTACGGCTAAGGATCAGGGAGGAGATGATACGAAGGACAGCGATGCGGACGTAGTGACCGGCAAGGCACCGGTAGTGGTACTGCAGAGCGGGGAGAACAATCCTACGATAGATGCGGGTTATTACCGACCGGCGACTATCGGGGACTTTGTGTGGGATGACAAGAATGCCAATGGCGTACAGGATGCCGGAGAGCCGGGTATACCGGGCTTGACCGTGACACTGAGCGGTACGGCGGGAGATGGTACACCGGTGAATTTGACGACAGTAACGGGTCCGAACGGCGAATACAGCTTTACGGGACTGAAGCCCGGCAGTTATACGGTGACATTTACGAAGCCTGAGGCACGATATATACACAGCCGGATCAGGAGGAGACGATACGAAAGACAGTGATGCGAATCCGGTTACAGGCGGCAGTCCTGTGATTACAGTAGTGAGTGGGAGACCAACAATACAGTAGATGCGGGAATATTGCGACCTGCGAGTCTGGGCGACTTTGTATGGGAAGACAAGAACGGCAACGGCATACAGGATGCGGGCGAGCCGGGCATAGCAGGCGTGGTGGTGATGCTGGAGGATGGCGGTGGCAATCCTGTGACAGACATCAACGGCAACGTTGTGGCGAGTGTGGTGACAAATGCATCAGGCCAGTATGGATTTACGAATCTGAAGCCTGGAGTGGGCTATGTGGTGAAGTTTACGAAGCCAGCGGGCTATGAGGCTACGGCTAAAGATCAGGGAGGAGATGATACGAAGGACAGCGATGCGGACGTAGTGACCGGCAAGGCACCGGTAGTGGTACTGCAGAGCGGGGAGAACAATCCTACGATAGATGCGGGTTATTACCGACCTGCGACTATTGGAGACTTTGTATGGGATGACAAGAATTGCCAATGGCGTACAGGATGCCGGAGAACCTGGCATACCGGGCTTGACCGTGACACTGAGCGGTACGGCGGGAGACGGTACGCCGGTGAATTTGACGACAGTAACGGGTCCGAACGGCGAATACAGCTTTACGGGACTGAAGCCCGGCAGTTATACGGTGACATTTACGAAGCCTGGAGGCACGATATATACACAGCCGGATCAGGGAGGAGACGATACGAAAGACAGTGATGCGAATCCGGTTACAGGCAGCAGTCCTGTGATTACAGTAGTGAGTGGGAGACCAACAATACAGTAGATGCGGGAATATTGCGACCTGCGAGTCTGGGCGACTTTGTATGGGAAGACAAGAACGGCAACGGCATACAGGATGCGGGCGAGCCGGGCATAGCAGGCGTGGTGGTGATGCTGGAGGATGGCGGTGGCAATCCTGCGACAGACATCAACGGCAACGTTGTGGCGAGTGTGGTGACGAATGCATCGGGCCAGTATGGATTTACGAATCTGAAGCCTGGAGTGGGCTATGTGGTGAAGTTTACGAAGCCAGCGGGCTATGAGGCTACGGCTAAAGATCAGGGAGGAGATGATACGAAGGACAGCGATGCGGACGTAGTGACCGGCAAGGCACCGGTAGTGGTACTGCAGAGCGGGGGAGAACAATCCTACGATAGATGCGGGTTATTACCGACCTGCGACTATTGGAGACTTTGTATGGGATGACAAGAATGCCAATGGCGTACAGGATGCCGGAGAACCTGGCATACCGGGCTTGACCGTGACACTGAGCGGTACGGCGGGAGACGGTACGCCGGTGAATTTGACGACAGTAACGGGTCGAACGGCGAATACAGCTTTACGGGACTGAAGCCCGGCAGTTATACGGTGACATTTACGAAGCCTGGAGGCACGATATATACACAGCCGGATCAGGGAGGAGACGATACGAAAGACAGTGATGCGAATCCGGTTACAGGCAGCAGTCCTGTGATTACAGTAGTGAGTGGGGAGACCAACAATACGGTAGATGCGGGAATATTGCGACCTGCGAGTCTGGGCGACTTTGTATGGGAAGACAAGAACGGCAACGGCATACAGGATGCGGGCGAGCCGGGCATAGCAGGCGTGGTGGTGATGCTGGAGGATGGCAGCGGCAATCCTGCGACAGACATCAACGGCAACGTTGTGGCGAGTGTGGTGACAGATGCATCGGGACAGTATGGATTTACGAATCTGAAGCCTGGAGTGGGATATGTGGTGAAGTTTACGAAGCCAGCGGGCTATGAGGCTACGGCTAAGGATCAGGGAGGAGATGATACGAAGGACAGCGATGCGGACGTAGTGACCGGCAAGGCACCGGTAGTGGTACTGCAGAGCGGGGAGAACAATCCTACGATAGATGCGGGTTATTACCGACCTGCTACGATCGGAGACTTTGTATGGGATGACAAGAATGCCAATGGCGTACAGGATGCCGGAGAGCCGGGTATACCGGGCTTGACCGTGACACTGAGCGGTACGGCGGGAGATGGTACACCGGTGAATTTGACGACAGTAACGGGTCCGAACGGCGAATACAGCTTTACGGGACTGAAGCCCGGCAGTTATACGGTGACATTTACGAAGCCTGGAGGCACGATATATACACAGCCGGATCAGGGAGGGGATGATACGAAAGACAGTGATGCGAATCCGGTTACAGGCAGCAGTCCTGTGATTACAGTAGTGAGTGGGGAGACCAACAATACGGTAGATGCGGGAATATTGCGACCTGCGAGTCTGGGCGACTTTGTATGGGAAGACAAGAACGGCAACGGCATACAGGATGCGGGCGAGCCGGGCATAGCAGGCGTGGTGGTGATGCTGGAGGATGGCAGTGGCAATCCTGCGACAGACATCAACGGCAACGTTGTGGCGAGTGTGGTGACAAATGCATCGGGCCAGTATGGATTTACGAATCTGAAGCCTGGAGTGGGCTATGTGGTGAAGTTTACGAAGCCAGCGGGCTATGAGGCTACGGCTAAGGATCAGGGAGGAGATGATACGAAGGACAGCGATGCGGACGTAGTGACCGGCAAGGCACCGGTAGTGGTACTGCAGAGCGGGGAGAACAATCCTACGATAGATGCGGGTTATTACCGACCTGCGACTATTGGAGACTTTGTATGGGATGACAAGAATGCCAATGGCGTACAGGATGCCGGAGAACCTGGCATACCGGGCTTGACCGTGACACTGAGCGGTACGGCGGGAGACGGTACGCCGGTGAATTTGACGACAGTAACGGGTCCGAACGGCGAATACAGCTTTACGGGACTGAAGCCCGGCAGTTATACGGTGACATTTACGAAGCCTGGAGGCACGATATATACACAGCCGGATCAGGGGAGGAGACGATACGAAAGACAGTGATGCGAATCCGGTTACAGGCAGCAGTCCTGTGATTACAGTAGTGAGTGGGGAGACCAACAATACGGTAGATGCGGGAATATTGCGACCTGCGAGTCTGGGCGACTTTGTATGGGAAGACAAGAACGGCAACGGCATACAGGATGCGGGCGAGCCGGGCATAGCAGGCGTGGTGGTGATGCTGGAGGATGGCAGTGGCAATCCTGCGACAGACATCAACGGCAACGTTGTGGCGAGTGTGGTGACAAATGCATCGGGCCAGTATGGATTTACGAATCTGAAGCCTGGAGTGGGCTATGTGGTGAAGTTTACGAAGCCTGCGGGCTATGAGGCTACGGCTAAGGATCAGGGAGGAGATGATACGAAGGACAGCGATGCGGACGTAGTGACCGGCAAGGCACCGGTAGTGGTACTGCAGAGCGGGGAGAACAATCCTACGATAGATGCGGGTTATTACCGACCTGCGACTATTGGAGACTTTGTATGGCAGGATATAAATGCTAATGGTATTCAGGATCCGGGAGAATCAGGAGTTGCCGGAGTTACTGTAAACCTGACAGGTACAACAGGGGCTGGTGTTCCGGTAAATTTAACTACTACTACCAATGGCAGCGGTATTTATACATTTAACAATCTGGCACCGGGAACTTACACTGTAACAGTAGTCAAACCCGGAGGATTTTTATTCTCACCACAGAATGCAGGCGGGGATGATAATGTGGATAGTGATGCAGATCCTGTAACCGGTGTCATGGCTCCGGTGGTATTGCAGAGCGGGGAGGTAAATCTTAGTCTGGATGCTGGTATTTATCCGAAGATCAATCTTGAAATTGATAAAGATTTTGTAAGTGCAGTCATGTTGCCTAATGGCACATTCAACGTGACCTACACAATTCAGGTTCAGAATACAGGAGGTCCGGGTACTTACAATCTTAGCGATATCCCTGCATTTGATAATGATGTTACTATCAATAGTGCTTCATACACCTCCAACGCTCCCGGTAATTTGAACGGTAATTTGGCTGGGTCAGGTCCCTGGACTTTGGCAAGCAATCAGGCGATTGCAGCTTTAGTCACACACACCTACACGTTGTTGGTAAATGTTTCCTTGAATTTGAGTGATAATACTGGAAACAATGTGTACACCGCATGTGGAAGTACCGGACAGAATCCCCTTCCGGGTCAGGGATTATTCAATAAGGCGGTAGTTAATAGCAACGACAATACCCCCGATAAGGAATCGGTGGCCTGTGGTGATCTGCCTTATGTGGATATGATAAAGGATTTCGTAAGTGTAACCCAAAATGCGAATGGTACATTTACTGTAAATTATAAAATCACAGTACAGAATAAAGGAGGTGCAGCGGGTACTTATACTTTAAAAGATACGCCTCAATTTGATGATGATGTCACAATTATCAGTGGTAATTATTCAGGTCAGGCCAATGGTATTATGAACACCAGCGGTTCTACCACATTGGCATCAGGAGCAAATATCAATCCCGGACAAACCCATATTTACAATGTAAGTTTTGTGGTAAGTCTTGATCTCAGTCAGGGTTCGGGTGGAAATAATGTCTATACTGCCTGTTCAGTACCAGGTAACGGGCCTGGCAGTAATCCCGGTCAGGGACTTTACAATAAGGCTGAATTAGACAGAGGTAGTGACGGTACGTTTGAAGTAACAGATGATGCCTGTGGAGACCTTCCATATGTGGATATGAGGAAAGACTTTGTAAATGTGATCACCAATCCGAATGGTACATACACTGTAAATTATGCCGTGATAGTAAATAACACCGGAGGTGCAACAGGAACATACAGTCTCAAAGATACTCCTCTGTTTGATGATGATGTAACCATACTCAGTGGAAGCTACTGGTGGTCAGGCTAGCGGATCAATGAATACTGCAGGAAGTACACAGTTGGCTTCAAATGCATCTATTGCAGCGGGAGCCACACATGTGTATAATGTGAGTTTTATAGTGAAAATAGATCTTGAGCCAGGGTCAACAGACGGTGGAAACAATGTCTATTCAGCCTGTTCAGTTCCAGGTAATGGTCCTGGCAGTAATCCGGGTCAGGGATTATATAACAGAGCGGAACTGGACAGAACCGGAGATGGGGTTACAGACGTCACAGATGATGCTTGCGGAGACCTGCCATATGTTGTTATGAGGAAGGATTTGGTCAATGTTACCCCTAATGCAAACGGAACATTCAACGTACAGTATGCCATTATTGTCAATAATCTGGGTGGAGCTTCAGGCAACTACTCTCTAAAGGATACACCTCAGTTTGATGATGATATCACCATTTTAAGTGGTAATTATACCGGACAGTCTTCCGGAGTCATGAATACCTCGGGATCCACCACATTGGCAAACAATGCTTCTATTGGTGCAGGAGCTACACATATTTACAATGTCAATCTCGTGGTAAGATTGGATCTGGATCCCGGATCTTTGGATGGCGGTGATAATATTTACACTGCATGTACTGTGCCGGGTAATGGTCCTGGCAGCAATCCGGGGCAGGGATTATACAATAAAGCTGAACTTGACAGAACAGGGGACGGTATTACCGATATTACAGATGATGCTTGCGGAGATCTGCCTTTTGTCACAATGCGTAAGGATTTTGTAAGTGTAGTCCCGGGAGCCAACAACACCTATACAGTCAATTACACTATCGTAGTCACCAATAAGGGTGGGGCTACGGGTAATTATAGTCTGAAGGACACTCCTCAGTTTGACGACGATGTGGTAATACTAAGCGGTAATTATAGTGGTTTTGCAAGTGGATTTATGAACATAAGTGGCTCAACCATGTTAGCCAGCGGCGTTTCTATTGCAGCAGGTATTACACATACATACAATGTTAGCTTCGTTGTAAGGCTGGATCTCACACCCGGAGGAAACCAGGGAGGAGATAATATTTACACTCCGTGTGCAGTACCTGGCAATGGTCCGGGCAGCAACTCAGGACAAGATTGTACAATAAGGCAGAGCTTGACCGAACAGGAGATGGCATTACTGATGTGACAGATGATGCTTGCGGAGATCTGCCGGGAGCAATTGGTGACTTTGTATGGGAGGATCTTAATCTGAATGGCATACAGGATCCGGGCGAACCGGGTATTAGAAATGTATTGGTAAGATTACGTAATCAGAGTAATGTCATTATCAGATCTACCATAACAGATGCAAATGGATTTTATCTGTTTGATAATTTACCTGCCGGAATCTATTCTGTCCAGTTTACAACACCTGTCGGTTATATACCTACTTTGCAGGATCAGGGTGCAGATGACAGTAAAGACAGTGACCCCGATCCAAACACGGGTATTACCGTACAATATACGCTTGCACCGGGACAGACAAACCTTACAATCGATGCAGGATATTACAGGTTGGGTAGAATTGGAGATTTTGTCTGGGAAGATCTGGATTCTGACGGAATTCAGGATGCCGGAGAACCGGGCATCCCCAATGTCACTGTGATATTGACAGGTACTGATGCATTAGGTAATCCGGTCAACCAAAGCACCACTACCAATGCTATGGGAATGTATGAGTTTATCAATCTCGTACCGGGTACTTACACTGTTACATTTGTAAGACCGGGCTCTAATTACCTTTCTTCACCAGCCAATGTAGGGCTTAATGATGCCGTGGACAGTGATGCAAATGAGGTAACAGGTGCCACAGCACCATTCTTCCTGAGTTCTAATGAAAACAACACCACTGTGGACGCTGGATTCTACAGGTGTGCAAAGGTTGGAGATTTCGTATGGCTGGATACAGGTACGCAGGAGAATATTCAGGATGCAGGAGATATAGGACTGAACAACATTACAGTGGAGCTTTATCTTGCCTCAAACCCCTCTACACCAATTGAAACACAGGTCACCAGAAACAGTCCGATTGATGGCAGACCAGGTTATTATCTTTTTGAATGTGTAAAACCGGGAGTTTACTTTATCAAAGTCAGAAAACCTGAGGATTACGATTTTGTAGTTCCTAATTTTGGCTCTGATGATATGATTGACAGTGATATCGTGGATTTCATCAATCAGAGTACACTGAACTTTACAGTAAATTATGCTCAAATTATTCTGGATATTGACATAGGTTTCAAATTTAAGGTATTGCCAGTTCAGCTGGAAGACTTTACAGGAAAATGGAACACCACGAGAGATGTGAATGAGCTTGATTGGGTTACAGCCTCTGAACTTAACAACGATTACTTCGAAATAGAGAGAAGTTTTGCCGGAAGTAATTTTGAGGTGATAGGAAGAGTGGATGGCAAAGGCAACTCCACTGTAAGAAGTTTCTACGGTTTTGACGACAGTAACATCTCTCAAAACGGTGTGTATTCATACAGACTTAAGCAGGTTGATGCCGACGGTAAGTTCAGTTACTCCAAGACCGTGGACATCCTTGTCAACAGACGATTAGCCACATCTGCAAGGATTTATCCTAATCCGGCTAACAGTTTTGTAAATGTTAACATCACAGGCAGTGAAGGTGCTAAAGTCGAGATGGACGTGTATGACAATAATGGAAGGCTTATACTGAAGGGATTGATGAATACTTTGATGGATGCCGACAGACTTGATACTGTGATACCTTTAGACAGACTGGATCCGGGAGTTTATATGCTCAGATTCCGTGTAGATGCAGATATTTTCAACCAAAAACTGATCATAGTCAGATAATTTCTGGACGCTAGAAAATTTTCAAAGAATTTTTTACTTACAGAATCATTTTCATTCATCAGGGGCTTGCAATGCAGGCCCCTTTTTTTGTGGATAGTAAAGCACATATATGATTCCGGCAATTATGTTATCTATAGAATTGCCCTGTCAAATCAAGCATTATATCGCGAAACTGGGGAGCACAGCCCAGTATTTCCCCTTTTTCAAGCCACTGATCATTGCCCGAAAAATCTGAAATATATCCGCCGGATTCCTGCACAATCAAGCCGCCTGCCGCTATATCATAACTGTTGAGACTGTTTTCGTAAAATGCACCAAACCTGCCGCATGCCACGTAGCACAGGTCTATGGCAGCAGAACCCAGCCTGCGGATACCCCGGGTCGTTTGTAAAATGGATTTGAGTACACTCAAGTGCGCATCTGTGAAATGCTCTGTCCTATAAGGAAATCCGGTGCCTACCAGTATGTCATGAAAATCAGGGCGTTTTGTCACGAATATCGGGTCATCATTCAACATTGCTCCTGCACCGGCTATTGCCGAAAAAAACTCATTCCTTGTGATATCCACCACCATACCGAGTACAATATCATTGCCTGCTTTGAGTGCCGCACTGATTGAAAAACAGGGTATCTGATGCAAAAAATTGGTGGTGCCATCCAATGGGTCTATGATCCAGGTCAGATGTTTTTCTGATTGAGCGATGGTTTCTTCCTCTGTAATAAATCCTGCTTCTGGCAGAATTTCTGACAAACCCTCTGCCAGAATTTCTTCAGAGGTGCGATCGACAAAGGATACCAGCGAGTTTCTGCCTTTTTCAGATACATCAGAAGCATGTACTTTGTAGAGATGAGAGGCTATGAACTCTGCTGCCTTCCGGATTACAGGAATGCACAGATTTTTAATATCATGGAGATCAGATCGGGTCATTGATGGACAATTAAAAGGATTAGAGTGTAATGTTCATGGCTATAAAAATCCGCAAATGTGGTAATGTGTTCACCAACAGGCATTTTTAATGGTTTTTGATTCTCCGGAAAATGGTCACAACCTGTCTTTAATAGATAATTATGCCAACTGCTAAGGAATTCGGCAGATGACACAATGCCTGCGGTCTGGCTTGGTGCACCGGTGTAATTTTGAGAAAAAATTATCAGTCATGACAAGATATTTGATTTTGATTGTATTGAGCATAGCTTCAGCAGGAGTTTTGATGAGCCAATCTGTGGGTATTGGCACCACCACTCCGAACAACAAGGCAATTCTTGATGTCAGCAGTACAGATAGGGGCATATTGTTGCCCAGACTCAGTGACACATCGGCCGTAAGTCCTCCGGTTCCGGCTGGTCTGACCATTTATAGTTTGGCAGATAATCGTATTTACTATTTTAATGGCAGCCGTTGGATAAAATCCAATGAGCAGTCTGCCGCTGACGGCCATTGGTTTATCAAAAACGACAGCATCCTGTACACCAACCGTACCTACGTGGGTATCAATACCAATTTGAATGAGATGCCGCCGCAGGCAAGCCTGCAGGTTAACGGAGGCCTGCTGGTACAAGGCGACTATAAGGCGACGGTTGCAGCTCCTACGGCTTCCCAAATCTATACAATGGATAACTCAGCCTCTCAAATTATTAATTCAACAGACAGTATTTTTAGGATATTCGACACGGGCGGTCCCTCCAACTATTTGGTTAACACAGGGGAACGTGGATGTTTTTTCCAGTGCCAATCAAATAGGGTTTAAAATCAGTTTTAACGCTGCTGATTTTGGTCTGGGCGCCGGCGATACATTATGGATTGGTTTTTCTGGTTTCCCTCAATGCCGAACCAACTACTTGTACAGGATGACATCAACTTCTACACCGCCCTCAGACTTCGTCATAAATACCATGGGTTTTACTTTAAGATTTGTTTTTAGGTCAGACGGGTCACAAGTCGGCCCCGGTTTTGATATTACCGTAAAAAGGTTGTATAAAAAAAGTACCTACCCGGCTATACAGGCAGTGGGTAATGCCATGTATTTTGATATTAATAGCGGTGCGTTTAGGGCCGGAGTACAAGCAGCGTCGTCAAATATGGGTGTATATTCCACGGCATTGGGGTCAGCCAACACCGCTTCGGGATATGCTTCCACGGCATTGGGGGAAAGCAACACCGCTTCGGGGTCTGTTTCCACGGCATTGGGGTCAGCCAACACCGCTTCGGGATATGCTTCCACGGCATTGGGGGAAAGCAACACCGCTTCGGGAAATGCTTCCACGGCATTGGGGCAAGGCAACACCGCTTCGGGAAATGCTTCCACGGCATTGGGGTATTTCAACACCGCTTCGGGTCATTATTCTACTGCATTGGGGTATTTCAACACCGCTTCGGGTCATTATTCTACTGCATTGGGGTATTTAAACACCGCTTCGGGGTCTGCTTCCACGGCATTGGGGTATAACAACACTGCTAAAGCGTCTCACTCTTTTGTAGTCGGCCGATATAACGATACCATAGCAGGGTCTAACCCTAATTTTTGGGTGCCGACAGACCCTTTGTTCATGGTCGGAAACGGATCGTCATCTACACAAAGAAGCAATGCCGTAACTGTTTATAAAAACGGTAATACCGACATTAAGGGATTTACCAGACTGGGAGACGATGCACCCCGAATTCAAACCAAACTGCTAACGACAATATCTCCCCCCACACAGGGGGCCTATATTGCCGTAAATCATGGCCTGACTTTTTCTAAAATCATCAGCGTTACGGCAGTTCTTACAATAACGTCCTCCGAACAGGGTATTATTCCCGGTTATCGCACTAATAATGGTTATGAATATGGGCTTACGTATGATAATATAGGGATTTATATTTCAAATCATCCGACCAATAGTGCCAATATACTCAGCCAACCGGTAAAAATATTTATCACCTATATTGAATAAAATAAAAACCCAACCTAACATGAAAACACTTCTTAGTTTAGTCATCCTCTTCATGACGAATGCCGTTTTTTTGAACGGCCAATCTGTGGGTATTGGCACCACAACGCCACATGCCTCTTCTATGCTGGATGTCACATCCACTACCAAAGGACTTCTGATACCCCGTATGACATCGGCACAGCGAACAGCCATAGCTGCACCCGCCACAGGTCTTTTGGTGTATCAGACGGATGCTACAACCGGTTTTTATTACTATGATGGCAGCAGTTGGCTGCACCTGCAGTCTGATGGCAGTGCCTGGACCACCACAGGCAACGCTGGCACCAATCCATCGGTAAACTTTATTGGGACAACCGATGCACAGGATCTCATCCTGAAAGTAAATAACAGCCTGGCAGGTATCATACAGTATCAAGCGGGAGTATCTGTGCCCAACACATCCTATGGTTATCAGACTTTTGTCAATAAGAGTCCCTCGTCCGGAAATAATACGTCGTTTGGCTACCAAAATATGGTGAATATCAATGGAGGTTTCAATACTTCGGTGGGTATTCAGAATATGTTTACCGTACCCGGTGGCACCGGCCACAGCAACAATGCGCTTGGATACAAAGCCCTGCACCGCACCTACAATGGCAACCGTAATGTGGCCATGGGCAATTATGCGCTGTATGAAAACACCAACGGCAGTGACAACGTATCTCTGGGTAATGAGAGCATGTACGGCAGCCCCGGACAAAGCAGTGGCGACAAAAATGTGGCAGTGGGCTATCAGGCACTGCGGGACAATGTAGAAAAAAGCGAGTTGGTGGCCATAGGGTATAAAGCACTTTCTAAGAACAGCACCGGTGGCCCTATCGCTACGGAAGCGGTGGAAAACACCGCAGTTGGTGCCTATGCTCTGGAAAACAATGACAAAGGCTTTAAAAATACGGCGGTAGGATATAATGCACTCAATATCAACACCACCGGATCTTACAATACCGCCATAGGCGAGCGGGCTTTGGAGAAAAATACCATCGGAAAACTCAATACCGCCATTGGTTCAGGCGCAATGCAGGAAAATACCACAGGAGAAGAAAATACGGCTGTAGGCCGATATGCCCTTTTTGCCAATCAATCCGGAGACTTTAATACGGCTGTTGGGCTGGGGGCCCTTTTACATAACTATACAGGACAACGTAATACGGCTACAGGGAGAGCAGCGTTAGTTTACAATTTTACTGGTAGCAACAACACAGCGTCCGGCTACGAAGCGTTAAAATACAATGACATCGGTTTTTCCAACGTAGCGGTGGGTGTGCAGGCGCTTTGTCTTAATACGGACCGCTCCAATCTGGTCGCGGTGGGCGACTCGGCATTATATAATAATGGGATAGGAGCCACCCTACCCTTCGAAGCCACAAAAAATACTGCTATAGGTTCAAAAGCGCTGTATTCCAATACTATAGGGGATAGAAACACAGCCTCTGGCTTCGAAGCTTTACGTTCCAATACCACTGGCTTTCAAAACACGGCGACCGGAGCCGAAGCGTTATTTTCCAATACCACAGGGTATCTAAATACAGCGTCTGGCATTGGAGCTTTGTATTTCAATACTAACGGTTCTTGGAATACAGCGACCGGCGCCTTTGCATTATTATCCAATACCTCCGGGATGGGCAATATAGCGACCGGCTCTGGAGCTTTACATTCCAATACCACTGGGAATGAAAATACAGCGTCTGGCCTTGAAGCTTTGTA
This sequence comes from Saprospiraceae bacterium, assembly GCA_016716335.1. Classification (GTDB taxonomy): domain Bacteria; phylum Bacteroidota; class Bacteroidia; order Chitinophagales; family Saprospiraceae; genus OLB9. The sequence continues at coordinate 106,571 of JADJWN010000014.1, forward strand.
TTCCAATACTGACGGTTTTTGGAATACAGCGACCGGATCTCTAGCGTTACGTTCCAATACCACCGGGTATGACAATACGGCGACCGGAGCTCAAGCGTTACGTATCAATACCAGCGGGAATGCCAACACGGCAACCGGCTTTGAGGCGTTACGTTCCAATACCACCGGATCCTATAATACTGCTTTGGGAGCTCGTTCAGGATATGAAAACCAAATCGGAGACTACAACGTATCCATAGGGTACGAAGCTATGAAAGAAAATAAAGTAAGCCGCAATACAGCTGTAGGCTATCAATCGCTCTACTGGAATATTACCGGATCGGATAATACCGCATTGGGCTACGGTGCCGGACTGGGTACATCGGGCATTGTACTCAGCAGTTGCACCTTTCTTGGGGCTAATACGAACCTTACGACAAACCGCTCCAATGTCACCATGGTCGGTGCCGGCATCACCAATGCGCAGTGTACCGGAAACAATCAGGTGCTGCTGGGCAATACGGCCGTAACGCAGATCAGGGCAAATGTGGGTAGCATCACTACCTACTCCGACAGACGCTACAAAAGCAATATAGCCGAGGATGTCAAAGGTCTGAACTTCATCAACCGCCTGCGTCCGGTGAGCTACAACACCCATCCTGTCGAGCTGCACAAAATCTGGGGCACACCCGACAGCTTACTGCAAAAGATAGACCACAGCGCTGCACAAAATCACCGCTTTACCGGTCTGATCGCTCAGGAGGTAGAGCAGGCCATGAAGGAGAGCGGCTATACCGGCTTTACGGGTATAGACATCCCCCAAAGTGATAAGGAGACCTACACCCTGCGTTACACTGAGCTTATCATGCCTTTGATCAAAGCCGTGCAGGAGCTGAGCGAGGAGAACAGGAATCTAAAGGCAAACAACAATGATTTAACACAAAAATATCAGCAATTGGAGGCTCAAATACAACATATTATGGCTCAGTTGCCGGTCTATGTTTCAAAGAATGAAGATTAAGTCTTGAATTAATTGTTGATAAAATGTAAGCAAATGCTGTATTTATTATCAGAAATTTAGGGTAATACTGCATGGTTACTTGCTTGGTTGCAAAATTGTTTAAGTTTGAACTGAAAGAAACAGTCATAATTAAATTGCTTATAATTGTTAATGTGCTATCATTTAATAGTGATTTTTTTGTAAAATAATTAATTTTGTTGTGATTTATAAAGATTCTTCAATTTCTTTCAATAAAGTATCAACTGGTATTTGATTGTTTTTTCATATTTTAAAAGTATTAATATGAGAAATTGGATAATTCTTTGTTGCGTATTTGCTACTATAGTTGTCACCGCTCAATCTGTTGGTATAGGGACAACTACACCACATGCTTCTTCTATGCTGGATGTTACATCCACTACTAAAGGACTACTGATACCCCGTATGACATCGGCACAGCGAACGGCCATAGCTACACCTGCTACCGGACTTTTGGTGTATCAGACAGACGGTACGACCGGGTTTTATTATTTTGATGGTACCAGTTGGGTAAATTTACAATCCGTTGGAAATGACTGGACCACCACAGGCAACGCAGGTACCAATCCATCGGTGCACTTCATTGGAACTACCGATAACCAGCATTTACGATTTAGATTGAATAACCAGACATCGGGTTGGATAGGTTTACCTTCTGACCAAAATGTTTTTTTAGGATACATTTCGGGTCAGAATAATACCGGAATGAGCAATACAGGATTGGGCTATAAATCATTAAATGCCAATACTACCGGAACCAACAACACCGCCATTGGATCTGGTTCACTTTCCAACAATACAACGGGAGGTAATAATACAGCCACCGGAGTTAAAGCACTTTTCTCGAATGATATCGGAATAAATAATACCGCTAACGGTTTTGAAGCACTTTATGACAATACCTCAGGCGGAGGAAACACTGCCAATGGCAATGAGGCATTGCGTTCCAATACCAGCGGGAATTTCAATACAGCTACGGGTCATCAAGCATTAAATGCCAATACTACCGGAAGTTATAATACCGCTAATGGCAATGAGGCATTGCGTTCCAATACTACGGGAAGTTTTAATACTGCCAATGGTTCGGGTGCCCTTCTCTCCAATACTATCGGAAGTCGTAATAGTGCCACTGGTACTGATGCACTATTCTCCAATAATACAGGAGAGAGAAATACTGCAAATGGTTTTGAGGCATTGTACTAGGTAACTCCTCGGGTAATTACAATACCGCCATAGGCAATGAGGCATTGCGTTCCAATACTACCGGAAGTTTTAATACTGCCAATGGTTCTGGAGCTCTTCTCTCCAATACTATCGGAAGTCGTAATAGTGCCACTGGTACTGATGCACTATTCTCCAATAATACAGGAGAGAGAAATATGCAAATGGTTTTGAGGCATTGTACTATAACTCCTCGGGTAATTACAATACCGCCATAGGCAATGAGGCATTGCGTTCCAATACTACCGGAAGTTTTAATACTGCCAATGGTGCTGAAGCCCTAAAATCTAACACAATAGGTTTTAGAAATACCGCTAACGGATATCAATCTCTTTTTTCCAATACCTTCGGCAGCAGTAATACCGCTATGGGTTATGAGACTCTCCGCTCCAACACCACAGGGGGCTTAAATACGGCTGTTGGTTCTTTTGCCCTTCATTCCAATGCTACCGGTAATAATAATACCGCTGCTGGATATCAGGCCCTTCATTCTAATACTAACGGTAATAATAATACCGCTACTGGATATCAATCACTTAGCTCCAACACCACCGGAAGTTTGAATACCGCCAATGGATATCTAGCCCTTTTTTCCAACACCACTGGCGTTTACAATACCGCTAATGGATCTCTGGCACTTTACTCCAACACCACCGGCAATAGCAATACCGCCAATGGAGTTGAAGCACTTAGCTCCAACACCACCGGTAATAACAATACCGCCAATGGATATCAGGCACTTAATTACAACACCACCGGTGATAACAATACCGCTAATGGAGCTGAAGCACTTTACTCCAACACCATCGGTTATAACAATGCCGCCAATGGATATAGGGCCCTTTTTTCCAACACCACTGGATTTGGCAATACCGCTAACGGAGCTGAAGCACTTTACTCCAACATCACCGGTAATAACAATACCGCCAATGGATATCAAGCACTTTTTTCCAACACCACTGGATTTGGCAATACCGCTAACGGCGTCAGTGCTTTAGAAGCTAACACAATTGGTTTTGTTAATACGGCATCCGGAGTAGGGGCACTCTGGTTAAACACTACCGGTAATCATAATACTGCGGTAGGCGCACACGCACTAGAACGTAATACAACAGGTAATTATAATACGGCCATAGGTACGCATTCGCTTTTTAGTAATAACGGAATTTATAACACAGCAACCGAATGCATGCACTTTACAGTAATACAACCGGTAGCTACAATATTGCAACCGGTACATTTGCACTTTCCGGCAACACTACCGGAACAGGTAATACCGCCAACGGATATCAGGCACTTTTAAACAACATTTTAGGTTCAGATAATACTGCTGTTGGTTATTTTGCCGGATTAGGTGCTATGGGCGTAGATTTTACAAATTGCACATTCCTCGGTGCTAATACTTACCCTACACAAAACCGCTCAAACGTCACCATGCTCGGTGCCGGCATCACCAATGCTGAATGTACAGGTGATAATCAGGTGCTGCTGGGCAATACGGCCGTAACGCAGATCAGGGCAAATGTAGGTAGCATCACTACCTACTCCGACAGACGCTACAAAAGCAATATAGCCGAGGATGTCAAGGGTCTGGATTTCATCAACCGCCTGCGTCCGGTGAGCTATACCACCCATCCTGCTGAGCTGCACAAAATCTGGGGCACACCCGACAGCTTACTGCAAAGGATAGATCACAGCGCTGCACCAAATCACCGCTTTACCGGTCTGATCGCTCAGGAGGTAGAGCAGGCCATGAAGGAAAGCGGCTATACCGGTTTTACGGGTATTGACATCCCCCGAAGTGATAAGGAGACCTACACCCTGCGTTACACTGAGCTTATCATGCCTTTGATCAAAGCTGTGCAGGAGCTGAGCGAGGAGAACAGGCAATTGAGAAAACAAACGGAGATATTGATGGCCGAAAGAGAGGAAAATAAGAAATTATCCGATCAATATAAAATGCTGGAAAAGAAAGTGGAGATTTTGTTGTCTCAAACTGTATCCGACAACGTTCAAAAGCAATGATGTATTGACCTTTAGTGAAATTGTGAATTTTAATATAATCTTAAATCGAGCATGAATTCAAAGATTGTTTTATTCCCGACCTTAATGATTCTGTTGCTGTGTAACAACGAGGTATTTTGCCAAAACCTGCAGGCATTCATTCAGGATGTATTCATAGTGGATGAGGATAAGGGTATTTACTCCGGAAGGTTGCAGATGCAATCCGGTACGGTAAAATTGGGTGAAGTGCTCAGACCGGTTGATCTCAAAGGCAACGTATTTGAATTTAAGGTGACGGAAATGTACGATCCATCAACTTATGAGGCCTTGAAATGCATCAG
>JADJWN010000015.1 GCA_016716335.1 Saprospiraceae bacterium
TAAGTACATATTTGCCTCCGGGTATATCATTGATATCAATTTTATATAGATTGCCTGAAGATTGATCCTGATCGAAAAATAACCGTTTCACAAAATTACCATTCAAATCCAACAGATCAACAGAATGCAAACTGAGGAAAAGATCATTGAATTCGACAGGTAAAAATTCAGAAGCGGGAACAGGATAAAGTAAAACCCTTACTGACTCACTCACTTCAATTGAGACAATCCTGCTATAATTAAATCTACCATCGAAATCAACTTGCTTTACCCTGTAATAATAGATGCCAAAATCTTTCGCATTATTATCTTCGCAAATGTAATCAGACTTGTTTAAGCCAATAGTTTGTACAGAATTTATGATATGGAGTGATTCCCATTTTTCATCAGAAGGAGCCCGTCTTTCAATTTCATAATATCTTACATTTATCTCATTATCAACAAGCCAGGAAATAACATTTGAATTGTTCTGACGTTTTACATCCACTTTTAACCAATTTACAGGCAAAGCTCCATATGCTAACCCCAAATCAATATTCTGATTGAACTCTCCGGATTTCATCTTTACAGTTCGGGTAGTATTTAAACCATTACTATGATCTACATCACTATTCTCATCATCACTTCCGAGATTAGGTAATGTTGGGTATTGCCCAACAGGTACACTGAATTTGAAATACACATTTTTTTGCGGCAGATAATCAATTTCATAAGTCCCGGTCTGGTCAGTTACAGATTCTCCGAGCTTCTGGTGATTTTCTGCGTCAAATCTTCCACTTTTACCCCGCTTACTTTTGGTTCATTCAAGTCCTGAATTCCGTTCATATTCAAATCGTTCCATACCAGATTACCTGCAATTGCCATGGGATAATATCCTCCTGCGAGATCAAGTTTTGATCCTCCAGAGCTTACCGTAAAACTATTGGTTGTACCCTGGCCGAAAGCATTGGTCAGATCACTGTCCCTGTTAGGATTATTACCTCGATTAGGCTGCACCTGAACAAGACCTAAAGGCGGAATAATAATCTGAACATAATACTGTCCGGGAGGAGCACAAAACTGCCACCATCCGTCTTCTGACGGAGTATTAGGTTTATGTCCTGTGAATGTGAAATCCCAAATTGTCCATACTCCGAAGTGATTTCTCCAGAGATTGACTCTCAGACCGTTGATGCCATTTTCAGGATTGTCCTGAATGTCGTTTCTGTTGGTATCATACCACACTCTTTCTCCAATGAGCGCACATCTGAAAAATCCGGCATCCAGAGAATTATTGACCTGTCCGGGTGCAAGTGTAAACAGATTTGTGGTACCGGCTCCGAAAGTACCGGTTAAATCACTATCTGAGGCCGGATTGCCGATCAAAGCAAAAGTTGGCTGAAATCCTGAAGGAATACTGAACTTCAGATAATAGGTGCCAGGAGGTATTCCACTTATAGTGTACGCTCCATTAGAGGCTGTGGTTGTTTGAGCTATCATATTACCCAATGGATCCAGCAACATTACTGTCACCCCACCAATTCCAGGTTCTGAACTGCCTTGCTGTCCATCTCCGTTCTGATCATGCCAAACAAAGTTTCCAATAGTAGCATTTCCTAACTGACAAGTGGCCGCAGGTACTGTCACTACCCTCGTACTGCATCCCGGGGTCGTAATGGTCAATATAAGATCTGTACCCGAAGGTATCCCTGTCACAGACGTCGCTGTAAGCGTACCTGCACTCGCCGTCACCACTGTACCCGGATTTACAATATAATGTATGCGGTAAGTGCCCGCTCCATTCGTCTCACATACCGGCCCGCTGATGGATATCGGCGAATTGGCGCATGGTACATTGCATTCACCGGTGATGCCACATTCACACTGCTGACACACAATGCATTGGTGGCCGTGACCGTCAGATTGGTGCCGACAGGAATGTTGAGTACCGTATTGCCTGATACAGTGCCTGCATTGACACTGATGATACCTATGTCTGTGGTGAAGGATACCGACCATGTTGAGCCCGAGCATACAGGCTGACCCACCGTAAGTCTCGGATAGGTACATCCTCCGCTGCCCGGACAATTCGCAGGCGGACTCACCGTAAGACTCTGTGCACAGTTGGCTCCGTTATTGGCTGTGATGGTGACCGATGTGCCCAATGGAATGCCCGTCACCCGGCTGCCGCTCACCGTGCCTGCACTCGCCGTGATATTCGCTACGTTGCTGTAAAAGGTCACTATCAGGTGCTGTTGTTGGCATCGCATTCGGGGATACCTACCGTCAATGTCGGTCGCTGGCATACTTCACAGCTTGCCGCCGGTACTGTCACTACCTCGTACTGCATCCCGGAGTGGTAATGGTCAATATCAGATTTGTACCCGAAGGTATCCCTGTCACAGACGTCGCTGTCAGTGTACCTGCACTCGCAGTCACCACAGTGCCCGGATTGACAATATAATGTATGCGGTAAGTGCCCGCTCCATTCGTCTCACATACCGGCCCGCTGATGGATATCGGCGAATTGGCGCATGGTACATTGCAATTCACCGGTGATGCCACATTCACACTGCTGACACACAATGCATTGGTGGCCGTGACCGTCAGATTGGTGCCGACAGGAATGTTGAGTACCGTATTGCCTGATACAGTGCCTGCATTGACACTGATGATGCCTATGTCTGTGGTGAAGGATACCGACCATGTTGAGCCCGAGCATACAGGCTGACCCACCGTGAGCCTCGGATAGGTACATCCTCCGCTGCCCGGACAATTCGCAGGCGGACTCACCGTAAGACTCTGTGCACAGTTGGCTCCGTTATTCGCTGTGATGGTGACCGATGTGCCCAATGGAATGCCCGTCACCCGGCTGCCGCTCACCGTGCCTGCACTCGCCGTGATATTCGCTACGTTGCTGTAAAAGGTCACACTGTAGGTGCTGTTGTTGGCATCGCATTCGGGGATACCTACCGTCAATGTCGGTCGCTGGCATACTTCACAGCTTGCCGCCGGTACTGTCACTACCCTCGTACTGCATCCCGGAGTGGTAATGGTCAATATCAGATTTGTACCCGAGGGTATCCCTGTCACAGACGTCGCTGTCAGTGTACCTGCACTCGCAGTCACCACAGTGCCCGGATTGACAATATAATGTATGCGGTAAGTGCCTGCTCCGTTGGTCTCACATAAAGGCCCGCTGATGGATATCGGCGAATTGGCGCATGGTACATTGCAATTCACCGGTGATGCCACATTCACACTGCTGACACACAATGCATTGGTGGCCGTGACCGTCAGATTGGTGCCGACAGGAATGTTGAGTACCGTATTGCCTGATACAGTGCCTGCATTGACACTGATGATGCCTATGTCTGTGGTGAAGGATACCGACCATGTTGAGCCCGAGCATACAGGCTGACCCACCGTGAGCCTCGGATAGGTACATCCTCCGCTGCCCGGACAATTCGCAGGCGGACTCACCGTAAGACTCTGTGCACAGTTGGCTCCGTTATTGGCTGTGATGGTGACCGATGTGCCCAATGGAATGCCCGTCACCCGGCTGCCGCTCACCGTGCCTGCACTCGCCGTGATATTCGCTACGTTGCTGTAAAAGGTCACACTGTAGGTGCTGTTGTTGGCATCGCATTCGGGGATACCTACCGTCAATGTCGGTCGCTGGCATACTTCACAGCTTGCCGCCGGTACTGTCACTACCCTCGTACTGCATCCCGGAGTGGTAATGGTCAATATCAGATTTGTACCCGAGGGTATCCCTGTCACAGACGTCGCTGTCAGTGTACCTGCACTCGCAGTCACCACAGTGCCCGGATTGACAATATAATGTATGCGGTAAGTGCCCGCTCCATTCGTCTCACATACCGGCCCGCTGATGGATATCGGCGAATTGGCGCATGGTACATTGCATTCACCGGTGATGCCACATTCACACTGCTGACACACAATGCATTGGTGGCCGTGACCGTCAGATTGGTGCCGTCAGGAATGTTGAGTACCGTATTGCCTGATACAGTGCCTGCATTGACACTGATGATACCTATGTCTGTGGTGTAGGATACCGACCATGTTGAGCCCGAGCATACAGGCTGACCCACCGTGAGCCTCGGATAAGTACATCCTCCGCTGCCCGGACAATTCGCAGGCGGACTCACCGTAAGACTCTGTGCACAGTTGGTTCCGTTATTGGCTGTGATGGTGACCGATGTGCCCAATGGAATGCCCGTCACCCGGCTGCCGCTCACCGTGCCTGCACTCGCCGTGATATTCGCTACGTTGCTGTAAAAGGTCACACTGTAGGTGCTGTTGTTGGCATCGCATTCGGGGATACCTACCGTCAATGTCGGTCGCTGGCATAATAATTCAATACCTGCGACATCGTGATCATCTTCATCCTGGCCGATAAAAGAATTTCCGAAAACGTTATCATCATCAGGAGTGCCCGGCATTACCTGATTATCATTATCCGGATTATCGTCAGCTATACTGTCCGCATCATCATTTCTGTTATTGTTGAAAGTATCTCTGGCAGCTGAAATTTCAGCATAATTGAAATATGCACCAGGCACTATGCTTTCCTGTACTCTCAAGGTAATGAAAATCGTAGTATCTTTTCCCGGATAAAGTATCTGCGGTATAGTCATTTTTACCAAGGGAGCAGAACCGGCCCAACCGGCATTTGCACCCCCCGGTATAAATATATAACCACTTCTCACATAATCAGAAACCACTATATCTTTTGCGGGTACATTCCCCTGATTGAATATTGTGATTTCAAACACTACATCCTCACCGGCATTAAAATGGGTGCCGGGAGTAACTTTTCTTTTTCTTAATGCAAGATCAAAAATCTGAATTTTGTGGGGATCATGGTCATCTTCATCAGTAGAAGCTACAGCATCACCCGGTTGTCCGGAACCGTCACCATTCAGGGCATTATCCGATGGGCTGTTGGGTCTCCCTCCGGCATCATTACCGTTAATATTGTCGGGCGTGCTGTCAATATCCGGCATGACTGCATTGGTGAGTGCATTTCTGGCCTGGGTAATTTCAGCCCAATTAATCCAGGCACTATCATGCTTAGTGTAAAATTGTAAAGGTGAAACATCCAGCATTATAGTGTCAGATTGCCCAGGAAGCAGTGTTTTAGAATAAATAGTAGAGGCAGTATTTGTAACTGGATTGTAAACCCAGCCTCTGCCGATGTTTTTTGGATTGTTCAAATATTGAATTGCATCTCCAAAATAATCTGTAATTATTATACCCGTGGCGGGAATATTTCCTTGATTATAAATCGTCATTATATAATCTACCGTTTGAATATAACTAAATGAACTCAGAGCTGATGCCTGAATTTTGGTAAGGGCAAGATCAAAAACAGTGATACCGGCTGGGTCGTGATCGTCTTCATCTTCACCAGCCAATGGACCACCACCCAAAATGTTGTCATCATCGGGACTTCCTGGCAATACATTGTTTTCTGATAAAGTATTACTTCCCGGAGTACTATCTGCATCAAATAAGGGAATTCCATTCAAATCCTGCCCCCCCTCTATTTCAGCATAATTAATCCACCTCCTTTCACCTCCAGATGTACGGTTGAGTATTAGTTTAATATTGGATTTAATACTGTCATTAGGCATCACTATACCTGGAATAACTTTATTAAACGTGGGCATGGCACCTGTCCAACCCGGATTCAATGTGGGATCAAAACCATATCCCGAAACCACCGAAATATAATCATTAACTGATACATTCTGAACCGGAAAGTTTCCTTGATTATATACTGTGATTTCAAAATTAATGGTATCCCCGTACTTATGCGGTGAAGGTGTCACCAATCTTTTCCTCAAAGCAAGGTCGGCAACAGGCACCAACTCTGTGTCCTGATTATTGGATACATTGATATCCTGATTGAATATATTGTTGCCACCAGAATCTGTGAAACTCAATAACTCAGCTTTATTTAGCCAGGCGTTAGGTTGAACACAAGCTCTAAGTACAAAATCTATGGTGACATTAACTGATTGGCCGGGATTAATTGGGCCGGGCAGAATACCAATTCTGTCGCTACCTGATACCATCCAGCCGGACCATCCGTTAAAATACTCCAAACCACAGGGAATCACATCCCTGATAGTGACATTATATACAGGCACTGTCCCATTATTGCGGACTTCAATCTGAAACAATATCTGATCTCCGTACAGAAACGGAGGAAAGGATAGCAGCGTTTTATTAACACTGACATCTACCTGTGCAATAGCTGTGAAGCAGGAAAGCAAAAGAAATGCAGCGAGTCGGATCTTTTTCATGATGTCCAATTTTAACTGTTTTGTAAAAGTGGTCCATCATCATTCTGATTTATCAGGAAGGATAAATATACAAAGGGTTAGCTTATTGGGACAAAAATATGAAAGAAAAGTTTAATATAAAAATTATAGGCAGTTTTTTTACTAAAACACGATAAAATATTTTAAGATCAGGCTATAAGATAGCCTCCATCTGCCGTAAAAGATTGCCCTGTACAATATGAGGATGCCGGAGACGCCAGAAAAACGGCCAATGCTGTCATTTCTTCAGGGCTCGCCATTCTATGCAGCGGGATATGATTTTCCCAGTATTTTAGTGCTTTTTCGTTCTGCCAGATAGCGGCACTGAATTTTGTTTTGACCAATCCGGGACAAATCGTATTGGAGCGGATGCCGTACTGACCCCATTCCTTTGCCTGTGCTTTGGCCAGCATGATCATCGCTGCCTTACTGATGCTGTAAACACTCAATCCAGGTGAAGGCTTGGATCCCTCTACTGAACTGATGTGTATTATACTACTGCTTCCGGATTTTTTTAAATATTCAAATGCCAGATTTGAAAGCGTATATGCAGCCTTCACATTGATCTGCATCAATTTATCGAAAAGTTCACCGGTCATCTCCTCGATGGGAGCATATACAGGATTGGTGGCTGCATTATGTACCAGGATATCAATACCTCCAAATTTATCTGATGCAAATGCTACCAGTTCCCTCAGTTTCTGCTCATCTCCTACATGACATTCAAAGCCTGCGGCATTATATCCCTGATCCGCCAATAACCGGGCTGCTTTCTCAATGTCAGACTGATTTCTGCTGCTTAACACCACATTGGCACCTGCCTCAGCCAAGCCTTTGGCTATTTCAAATCCTATTCCTTTGCTGGCTCCGGTGACTATAGCTGTCTTACCTGACAGATCGAACCGGTCTATAAATGTATTGTGTTTCATTGTACTTCAAGATTGAGGTCACCGTAATATTTCAGATCCTCGTTGATATATAATTTTGTAAGCAAGGTAATCTGACCGGTATGATAAGAAAAATGCTCTACTACATGTACCAGAATACTCAAGACACTCTCCTCAAATACCTGAACCTTCCTTATCTGAGTCCAGTCTTCAGGACTTATGCTTTCGACGGTCTGTCTTAATTCTCCATCCAATGTACCAAGCATTTCAATGAGCCTGTCTTTTGAAAATTTTTCGTCTGTGGTAAATTCCCAATTTCGTTTTCGTGTATCCTCTCCACCTCCTATACCTGTCCCTATCCATTGCCTTGCATTACCGCAAAGATGTAGTACAAGGTGCCCGACAGAGTTAGAGTGTTCGTTGGGTTTATGCCATATCTGCTGTTCAGTAAGCTTGTGGAGACAAATGTATATTCTATGAATGGATTCATCACAAATTCTCCTCAAAGCTTCCCTCTTAAGGGACTCTGACAGCAAAATCAAACCGGAATCTTTCAAAGACATAACCAGATTATAGTCCTTCAAACGCTTGTCTGATCAGGGTTTCCTGCTGTTCGTCGTGAATCTTTTTAAAACCTGTGGCCGGTGAAGCACTCGGTGCCCTGGATATCAACTCAAGCGGATCTTTTCTGAAATAATTCATGAGATAGGACCATGCTCCCATATTGGCAGACTCTTCCTGAACCCAGTAATATTGTGCACCTTCATACTTTTTCATCAAAGCCCTGATCTCTTTTTCAGGGAGTGGATACAATTGCTCTATGCGTATGATTGCTACATTCTTCAGATTATTGACAGTCCTGTATTCATCAAGCTCATAGTACAGCTTTCCGGAACAGAACAATACTCTTTTTGCCTTTTTCACTGTATTATCCTCTATTACCGGCCTGAAAGCGGTTTTTCCTGTGAATTCCTCCAGATTGCTCACACAGGCAGGATGTCTGAGCAGTGACTTGGGCGACATTACCACCAATGGCTTTCGGTATGGAAATGTTAACTGTCTTCGGAGCAGGTGGAAGAAGTTGGCAGGTGTGGTGGCATTGGCTATAATAAAATTGAAATTGGCGCAGTTTTGCAAAAACCTTTCCATCCTTGCGCTGGAATGCTCAGGGCCCTGACCTTCCATACCGTGTGGCAACAGCATCACCAGCCCGCTCATACGCTGCCATTTACTTTCGCTGGAGCAAATAAACTGGTCCACGATCGTCTGAGCTCCGTTGTAAAAATCACCAAACTGAGCCTCCCAAATTACCAGATGATCCGGAGATGCCTGCGAGTATCCGTACTCAAAGCCCAATACTGCAAACTCGGACAGCAATGAATTATAGATCATAAATCTTCCATTGGCGCCCTCCAGTGTATTGAGTCTGTTGTACTCTTCGTTAGTCTTTTCATCAAAAAACACCGCATGACGATGAGAAAAGGTACCTCTCTTTACATCCTGACCGCTCATACGTACATTGAAGCCTTCAAGCATGACAGATCCATAAGCCATCAGTTCGGCAAGAGCCCAATCCAGCTGGCCTTTATCCAGGAGTTCCTGCTTGGATTTCTGCAATCTTTTGATTTTGGATAAGGGAGAGAAGTCTTTGGGAATAGTCATCAGATGGTGGAGAATTTTCTCTGCCACTTTTTTATCTACACCTGTGACAGGATAGACTATGTCATTGACATCAAGGGTTTTTTCAGTTTCTCCACTGTTGCTCCGGCTCCTGATAGTTGTAAGGCAGTACCTTTTGCTTTACCATATCAAGCCTTTCCTGAAGTTCGCCCCAAAACTTCTGTTCCAGTTCTTCGCCGGCTTTTGCATCAATGTCCTTTCTTTCAATCAGTCTGTTGAGATAAATTTCTCTGGGATTGGGATGGCGGTCTATCAATTCGTACATCTGCGGCTGCGTAAATTTCGGATCATCCCCTTCATTGTGGCCATGCTTACGGTAGCATACCATATCTATGAACACGTCATTATTAAATTTTTGCCTGTAAGCCACAGCAAGTCTGGCGGCAAAAACCACCGCTTCAGGATCATCGCCATTGACATGAAATACCGGAGCCTGAACCAGTCCGGCCGCTGCTGTGCAATAGGTTGAGGACCGTGCATCATCAAAGTTGGTCGTAAAGCCAATCTGATTGTTGATCACAAAATGGATAGTACCTCCGGTGTAGTATCCGTCGAGCTGACTCATCTGCACAGTCTCATAGACCACTCCCTGACCTGCCATAGCACTGTCTCCGTGTATCAGTATAGGGAGTATCTTGCTGTAATCGCTTTTGTAAAGTACATCTGCCTTGGCACGGGTAAATCCTTCCAGCACCGGATTTACAGCTTCGAGATGAGAGGGATTGGGTACGAGTTTCAGGTGTACCGTCTTGCCGGCTTCGGTCTGAATCTGTGATGAGAATCCCAGATGATACTTGACATCACCATCTCCAAAACTCTGATCCAGAATGGCTGTTCCCTCAAATTCATTGAAAATCTGATCATAGGTTTTACCCATGATATTGGCCAGGACATTGAGTCTTCCCCTGTGTGCCATACCTATTACCACCTCTTCCACTTTATCTGCAGTAGCTTCATGTATGATGGCATCCAGGGCAGCAATAGTGGTCTCTCCGCCTTCCAGTGAAAATCTCTTCTGACCTACATATTTGGTATGAAGGAATTTTTCGAAAATCACGGCACCATTGAGCTTGTCGAGTATCCGCTTTTTGGTGTCCATGTCCAGACCAAAGTCAGGCGAAAGGTTCCTGCCCTCTATCTGTTCACGCATCCACATTCTTTTTTCTTTATTTTCAATGTGGGCAAACTCAACCCCCATATTGCCGCAATAAATGACTCTGAGCCGTTCCAGAATCTGCGCCAGAGTCGCATTCTGCATACCTATTTCTTCTCCTGCCTTGAAGACTCTGTTCAGATCACTCTCCTCCAGGCCGTAGTCTGCAAGATCAAGATGGGGCTTCCGGTCCTTTCTTTGTTTAATGGGATTGGTGGTAGCCAGCAGGTGTCCTCTGCTTCTGAATCCGTGAATGATGGACAAAACTCCAAATTCCTTTGTAATAGTCTGGCTGTCTGCCTGTACCGTTTCATCGCTTACGGCATGGCCATTGGACCCAAAATCAAAACCTTCAAAAAATAATCTCCATCCTTCTTCTACAGATTCCGGATCCTGTCTGTAACTTCGGTATAAGGACTCAATATATGAGGGATGAGCATTGAAAACATATGAATAATCCTTCATTGCTGTACTTTGTATTTTAGCTTTGATAAATTTTTTCTAAACATAAAAGTGTGGTGTATGGATTTGTAAAATGTAAGATGATTCACACTTTTCACAAAAAACATGCAAGTTTACGGTAAGCCCCGATAAAATTTCAGATTTTTATGCAAAATATTTCTCAATTTGATATAAAGATTTAATTTTGCACTCCATTTTGAAAAAGTTGACAAACCAAAAAATATATGGCACATCACAAGTCATCTAAAAAAAGAATCAGACAAGATATCAAAATCCGTCTCAGGAACCGATATTACAAGAAGTCAGCGAGAACTTCCATAGCCAAATTGAGAGCAATGACCGACAAAGCGGAAGCAGTAGCATTTTTGCCTAAGGTAATCAGCATGGTAGATAAACTGGCTAAAAGAAATACCTGGCACAAAAACAAGGCTTCAAACCTGAAGTCCAAGTTGATGAAGCACGTGAACAGCCTCTGATTTTAACCATCAGTTAAAAAATATATAAATGAGGTGTGTGCTCAAACGGCACACACCTTTTTTAGTTTTAATACCCCACAACTTAAAACCCGATACGGCGTGAAGCTAACCCGGCATTATGTATTCGGTTTATGGATATTGACAGCATTTATCTTTCCTGCAGCGATATATGGCCAGGAAGTAAATCATATCAAATCAGATACTGTTGCGTCCAGAAACTCCATATTGGTTTATCCCCTTATTTTTTACCTGCCTGAAACAGGTTTTGGAGGTGGTGCGGCCGCCATTTACACCTTCAGATTCAAGGGAGAATCTCCCGGTTCAAACCCGTCACAGATCCGTTTCAGTGTGGACTTTACCCAAAACCGGCAGTTTTTCATGCAATTGCCTTTTGAGATTTATCTCAGAGAGGAAAAATGGAAGTTTAAAGGGGAGCTGGGATATTTCAACTATTTTTATTTTCATTACGGTATCGGAAACAATACTTTGGCAGCAAACAGAGAAACTTTTGCCGTAACCTTTCCGAGAGTGAGACTCGATGCTTTATACCAGTTTAAAAATCTTTACGCAGGCATCCGATACCGTCTGGATGGTTACGGAGATCTCAATTTCAAACAGGGAGGTATAATAGACCGGGAAATTGTGACAGGAAGAAACGGTGGTGTGACATCTTCGGCCGGGCTGCTGTTTCAATATGATACCCGGGATTTTATTTATCATCCCACCAAAGGCATATTTGCCGAATTTGACTATGCAGTCAATAATAAGTTATTCGGCAGTCAGTTTCACTATCAGAGAGTAAGTGTCAATGTTAGTGCCTACAAATCGGTAGCTGAAAACCACATTCTGGCATTCAACAGCTCAATGACCAATATGTCGGGAGATGTACCTTTTTTTGACATGCCTTATTTTGGCACCAGCAATCTGGCCCGAGGATTTCAGGACAGAAGATTTATAGACAGGAACCTATTCGTATTGCAAACTGAATACCGCTATCCCATATATGGCAGATTCAGCGGGGTGGCATTTGCCAGTCTGAGTGAAGTGTCGCCCAGTATCTCCCAATTGCTGAAAGAAAGTCTGAAAGGTGCCGGTGGTGTCGGGCTGAGATACCGCATCACCAAAGAAGAGCGGTCTATGCTGCGGCTTGATATAGGATTTACAAGAGAAGGGTCGGCTCTTTATATCACTATCAATGATGCCTTTTAACAGGGAATCTGGCGTTTTTTTATTGTATCATCATGCTTACGAAATCCTTTCCCGGGTTTTATATTACCCTGCATTCGTGCTCTAATCTGGAAGAAACCAGATTTTTGAACTGAGCGGCTTCTGCCGGATCAAAAAACTGTCCGAGACATACCTTAAATATTACTTTACCGTCCTGAATCTCATTCAGTACATTTACAGGTTCTCTGAATTTTGCTCTGAGCACATTGACATGCTCCAGGGCTTTGTGATGATCCGAATACGTGCCGGTCAGAACCTTGAAAGTCTTCCGTCCCGGATGATGCTGAAAGTATCTGATAAAATCATCGGGAGATATCAGTGGATCGGGTGCTTCATCAGATATGATAATATTGTCCATACTTCCCGGGATACTATTAGGAGGAGTATTGGGTTTGTGTCTCACAGCTGCAAGTACAGGTTGATGTATATGTTTATGCAAAATGGATTTCATGACTCCCGGTGTGATGGTTTCTTCAATTCGTTCCAACATCTGCCCGGAAGCATTGATAATCAAAATGGTAGGCAGGTATTTGACTTTATAGAAGTTTTTAAGCTCAAATCCGTCTTTATCATCTATATCTGCCCGAAGATGAATGAAGTGGGCTTGTATCATTTTTCTCACTTCCCCATCATTGAAAGTAGTCTTTTCCATCCACCGGCATGGTGAACACCAGGCCGCACTGAAATCCACCAGGATTAATTTACCTTCCCTTGTTGCAGCATCTATGGCTTCCTCTATGGTCTTTATGTTACTTTTGACAGGTGTAGGGCCTGCTTCCAACCCTGTAGAAAAGTGCAATATCATCCATGTAAGGAGTAGCACAATACCCTTAGTTTTCATAAGCATTACTGTTTGGAATTCATTGAACCGGAATGAGACGCAACTCCGGCATTATCTTGTCTGCCGGTATGGTCTGACTCATTCAGTGTTCATATACAGGGAGTGCAATTTTGATACCAAAATGAAGAATTAGCGTAAAATAATCTTTCCAAAAATGTATATATTGTTGATTTTTAATATATTATGTTATTAAAATTTTTTTAATTTGTAAGGAGAGATTTTGCTGCAGCCTTCAAATATAATTTCATAAAAAGGAAAAAGAATGTAACTTGCACCACTTTTCTGAAACAAAGTCTTAAAGCCGTAGTAAATGTCAAAGATCTTAGCTGCCATCACTGCTGTGGGAGGATATGTACCGGAAGATATCCTGACCAATGCGGATCTGGAAAAAATGGTAGATACCACAGACGAATGGATTACCACCCGTACCGGAATCAAAGAAAGAAGAATCCTCCGCACTCCCGGCAAAGCTACTTCTGATATGGGGGTGGAGGTATTGCTTGAAATTCTCCGTAAATCAGGTATAGATAAAGACGAGATTGATTTGCTGATTTGTGCTACCGTTACGGCAGATATGGTTTTTCCGGACACTGCCAATACCATCCTGGATAAAGTGGGTGCAAAAAATGCGTTTGGCTATGATATCAACGCTGCCTGTTCCGGATTTTTGTTTGCGTTGACTACAGGTGCGAAGTTTATAGAAAGCGGGATGTATAAAAAAGTAGTGGTCATCGGTGCAGATATGATGTCTTCTATTGTCAACTATAAGGACCGTACGACGTGTATTATTTTCGGAGATGGTGCCGGTGGCGTATTGCTCGAGCCCTGCTCCGATGGTACAGGAGTCATTGATTCCATCCTTAAGTCGGATGGATCGGGCAGGGAATTTCTGCATATGAAGGCAGGCGGCTCCCTCAAACCCGCCACCATTGAAACGGTTACCAATAATGAACACTTTGTGTTTCAGGATGGCAAGCCGGTATTTAAAGCTGCTGTAACCGGCATGGTCAACACCATCAAAACGCTGCTTGAGAGAAATCACCTCACCAAAGATGACATAGACTGGCTGGTACCTCATCAGGCAAATATGCGCATCATCAACTCCGTGGCTGATCAGCTGGATTTTCCAATCGAAAAAGTTATGATCAATATCCACAAATATGGTAATACCACTGCAGGGACTCTTCCATTGTGTCTATGGGAATATGAACCTCAGTTGAAAAAAGGAGACAAAATCATACTCACAGCCTTCGGAGGAGGATTTACGTGGGGCAGCACTTATATCATATGGAATTATGGTTAATAAAAAATTAATCATTTATAGCTGAGAATTTAAAAAACTAAGTTCAGAAACATGAGACAAATCTTCGATGAAACAGTTAAGGACACATTAAATAATAGACTGAGAGCTCTGGAAACTTACTTTAAAGCAGATGTTATTTTTCATTATGGAGAAATACATCCTGCCCTTGAAAAGGCATTCAGAGACTTTATTGAACAATTAAAAAAGGATAAAGAATTTGATCGAAACAGATTAGTAATATTATTAAATACACCCGGAGGAAGTGCAGAGACAGTCGAAAAAATGGTTTCAATCATTCGATTTCATTACGAAGAGGTGTATTTTGTTGTTCCAGACTATGCTATGTCAGCAGGGACTATTTTATGTATGTCAGGTGATAAAATTTATATGGATTATTCTTCTTCTTTAGGTCCAATAGACCCGCAGGTTTATAATGGAAAAAATTGGGTTCCTGCACTCGGTTATTTAGATAAGGTTGAAGGATTAATTGCAAAGTCAAATGACAATAAGTTGACTGAGGCAGAATTCATGTTACTGCCAAAAATAGATTTAGCAGAATTGAGAAGTTATGAAATGGCCAGAAATCTGACAATTAATTTATTGAAAGAATGGTTAGTAAAATATAAATTCAAAGATTGGTATTTTCATAAATCAAGTAATCTGCCAGTCACTATTGATGAAAAAACTGAACGGGCAAAAGATATTGCAAGTAAATTAAGCAACAATAGTATTTGGCATTCTCATGGTCGATCTATAGGTATAGATACCTTAACTAACTTTTTAAAACTTAAAATTGAAGATTATTCAAACAATGACGAATTAAGAGAGTTAATAAGGAATTATAATGACCTCATTTGTGAATATATAATAAGATCTGGTGCAAAAGCGTTTGTTCATTCAAGGGTATATTTTTAAATTTTATCTCATGACAAATAATGAAGGTATAGTTGAAAAACTCTCTGATGTTATAATCAGAGAAAAACACAATTTTATGAAGAGATCTGGTAATTTAAAAGATGTTCTTTCAAAATTTGCCAAAATGGGTATTAATATGCATTCTGAATATTCATTACCTTTGAAAGATACGATTGGAAGGACATTTAACGATCAAATTCAGTTCAAAAATCAAAAAAAATGAAAATCCCATTTTGATAATCTCAATAGCTCATAAACTATTATCTCTCCCCCCGCCTGTGTGACCTGATATCTGTCTCAGGGTATCTGCACACTGCTCATAATGCCGCTTCTCGTGTGTGACTATAATGTCAAATGCTGTCTCCAGTTTGTACACCAGATATTTATTGGCCGGAGAGTTTATGATTGCACCTTTGTCCAGCAGTGTGCTGCATCCCTCAATTCTGCTTTTCAACTCTGACTGATGAGCTTTAAATTTTTCAAAGAGATGAATATCCGGCTCTGAGAGCTGCGGCTCCCACAGAGGAAAGGTCTTCATACGGTTGCTTCTGTCCGGATTGACTGACCTGAGCACGGTATCCCCAAAGAAACTGACTATAAAACCTATATTAGAGGTCCATGCCGGTCTGTAGCTGCCATCCATCAAAGCATCCAAAATGGGATAATAGCTCTCATTAATGCGTATGATGTGTGCTAAGTTTTCTCCGATGCTCCACACATCCGGTGCCGGCTTCCTGAAAATGACGTCCTGTGACAGAGAACCGAAATCTGCAAAAAATGCATCAGTTATAGCATCTATCTGTTGTGTCCACTTTGAAGTATCCATACCATTCATTTGATTTAAAGGGTTATTTAATTATATCCGGAGGCATCTGTGATCTTTGGTAAAATACAAATCCGTTTTCTTCTCCGATGAGCTCAAACTCCGGATGAGCTTCCATTCTTTCTTTGTGAATATTTTTGACACTGAGATATACCGGCATGCCGACATCTTTGTGCAGCAACTCTTCGAAATATACAAAAGGAGGTATTTCCGCTTGCTTATCGGTATAAAAAAGGGGGGCATAGCTTTTATACCAAACGGTACCTGCATACACTTTCTGACCTTTCAGGCTTTGAAAAAAACGAATATTGGCCCCCTGAGTATAAGATTCAATCCTGGGCACAAAAATCAATCCAAACAGCATCACTGTGATGGCTGTCACTGCAAACAAGCCTGTCGCACCCCGAATAATTCTTTGTTTGTATAGCCACCACCAGGAAATCCCGGTACCAAGTATAAAGAAGACTCCCAACAACCACTCCAACCCGCTCCAGTGTACTTCCGCATTCAGATTGGCTACGGCAAAAGGGTCTTTGATGAATGGAATAATCTTATCCTTATACCGGTCTATAAAACTCAGGAGTATCATAAGAAATCCCAGCATAAACCCAATAAAATATCCTGAGAAAATCACCCATTTTCTGACCCCTTGGTCCTGATTTGTCCATCTGTATATTTCCAAAGCTGCAAGATAGCTCAACGGATAATATGCCATGGAGGAGTAGTGTACAATCTTGGTGGTACTGATACTGAATACTGTCAAAACCACAGCCAGGGTACTGAGCATCCATGTCCTGAACTGGTCGGAATTTTCAATAAATGAATTCCTTTTTCCAAAAATATTGGAAAGTGCTATGATGGAAACAGGGAAACAACCTATCAGCAAAACGACAAAATGGTAATAAAACGGCTGCCCGTGTCCGGCATCATTGGTCGTAAATATTTCTATCTGCCGGATGATAAATTCCTTTAAAAATACCGGACCGTTCTGAATGGTCTCCGGACCGTACCAAAGTGCAGATACCAGCAAAGTGCTCAATGCATAGCCCGCAACCTGTGAAAATCGGGCTACCGGCCGAAATCTCTGACTCATCCAGTATCCTGCAAAGCTCAGGAAGACCACCAAAAAGCCCACCGGACCTTTGGTAAGAATGGCAAGACCTGTAAATATACCGGACAGAACAGGGTGAAGAATCCCAAATTTTCCTCCCTGAAAATCCAGGGTAGATTGGTACAGGTGCCGGATCGCCAGAAACATAAAAAAATTAAATACCGGATCAATAATACCCGACTTGAAATACAAATGTGGAAGCAAAGCGCCAAAATATGCTCCGGCCCAAAGCAATCCTAACTTTGTATCTTTTAGTTTTTTGCCTGAATAGTATAAAGTGAGTAAGACTATAATGCCGGTAATTGCGTTGGGAAAGCGTGCTGCAAATTCACCCACCCCGAACACTTGCATACTCAATGCCTGAAGCCAGAAAAACAATGGAGGTTTTTCAGTAAATGGCTGAAAATCTATCTGTACCTGCATATAATTGCCGGTCAGCAGCATCTCTCTGGCAGACTCTGCAAAATTGATTTCATCCCAGTCGAATAGATGGACAGAACCCAGAAAAGGAATAAAAAACAATGCTCCCACAAGAAAAATACAGAGTGGAATATATTTCTCTGACCTAAGCATGGGGAGTGTATTTGATGACAGGCAGGTCTTTGAATTTATCCGGATGTTTCTGTCTGTATTGCTCAATGAAAATGTAGGTCAACAGCGTGACAGTGACCCCTATGATGGCTCCTGCGAACACATCTGTCGGAAAGTGCTGTGCCAGATATATTCTCGAAAAACCAACCAGTATCGCCATACACAGGAAAAATAAAGTCAGCGATGACTTGCGGAAATACAGACTCAGAATCAGAAACATGGAAAATGCCGTAATCGTATGACCCGATGGAAAAGTATTGTACTCATGAATCTGCAGCCCCTCGATGGTGCGGATGACCGTTCCGCCGGCTTCGAAATATTTTACCGGTCTGAAAGCTCCGTTAAACAGGATATCTTTGCCTAATCTGGAAAATAAAAAACTCAGCAAAAAAGCAGCAGCTCCGTGTACCAGCCATTTTCTGCTTTGAAACACAAACCAGATCAAAACCAGGATATTCATCCATCCGTCACCCAGCCATGTAATCCAGGTAAACAGCCTGTCAGCCAGAGGATGATGAATCGCATTGACCATCAAAAACAGATTATCCCTTCCATATTGAAGGATAAGTATGGCTGTAATACCCAGTAGAATGGATAATGGCCAGATAAAGAGTCTCAAAGTCTGAATTTCACCCTTGGTCATAGTCCGCAAAAGTACGGATAATCCTGAGAGGATGGCAAGCTTTCAGGCTTATTCTGCTCCTACAGGAGCCAACTGTACACTGAGACCGTCCAGATCCGGCTTAATTCTGATCTGACAACCCAGTCTGGAATTGGCCTTTACAAAAAAAGCCTGATCGAGCATATTTTCTTCATCTTCTGAGGGTTCGGGCAGATTATGATCACTCAATACGTACATATGACAGGAAGCACAAAGTGCCATACCACCACAAGTGCCTTCTACAGGCAATCCGTAAGATTTGCACACCTCCATCATATTGAGACCCATATCCACTGGTACCTCGAGCTGGTGCATGACACCCTCCCTGTCTGTAACTTCTACTTGTATATTCTGCTCCATGAGATTATTCGAAGCCGTTTACACCGGCTACTGTGGTGTATTTAAAGGACAATTTCTGATCGGGATAAATGTACTTAAAGGCCGACTGTACCATCAGTGTCCCTTCATGAAATCCGCAAAGAATAAGCTTAAGCTTACCCGGGTAAGTATTGATATCCCCTATGGCATAGATGCCGGGAAGATTAGTGCTGTAATCGTAAGTATCCACCTTGATGGCGTTGTTTTCGATTTCAAGACCCCAATCACCTATAGGTCCCAACTTTGGAGCCAGGCCAAACAAGGGTATGAAATGATCTGCCTCATAGGCTACCGGAGATTTACCGTCCTGCTCAATGATTACTTCCTTGAGTACCCCGTTGCCATTCAGGCCTACTGCCTGTGCCTCGGTGATCAGGTTGATTTTATTGTTGCGTGCCAGATCCATGACTTTCTCTACCGAATCGAGTGCACCTCTGAATGATGTCCTGCGATGTATAAGGGTCACTTCTTTGGCAATATCCGCCAGAATGATACTCCAGTCCAGCGCAGAATCTCCTCCACCGGCCACCAGCACTTTTTTACCTCTGTATTTCTCGGGATCTTTGATAATGTAATCCACTCCTTTGTCTTCAAATGCCTCGATATTTTCGATGGGCGGCTTGCGGGGCTCGAAGCATCCGAGCCCTCCGGCAATGGCTACCACAGGAGCAGATATCCGGGTACCTCTGTGGGTAGTGACGGTGTATTCCTTCTCTCCGGTTTTTTCGAGTTTTTCGGCTCTTTCTCCTAATGTAAAGCCGGGCTTAAAAGGAGCGATCTGCTCCATCAGATTTTTTACCAGATCACCTGCCAGAATGGATGGGTATCCTGGTATATCATAGATTGGTTTTTTAGGATAAATTTCTGTCAATTGTCCTCCGGGCTGGCCCAGTACGTCTATAAGATGACACCTGAGTTTGAGCAATCCGGCCTCAAATACCGTAAACAATCCCACAGGGCCTGCACCGATAATGATTATGTCTGTTTGAATCATCCTGCAAAATTATAGAAGACCAACAAAATTTTATTTTGTCAAGTGTGTATTAACATACAATTGGCAAAGATGGTTGCAAAATTAGGCGGGCTTGCTCATTCCTTGATTGATACGGGTTATATCAAATTATGACCTGTGTCATCATGTCAGTGCCTTTGACTCCGTAATCTTGCAGCCTGAATACTCCATGTATGCTCACCAATATCATTCTGATTATCATCGTACTCCATCTTATAGCCGGCTTTGGGTTTATAGTCTGGAAACTCGCCGGACCGGTGAAGAAGGATGGGGAGGATAAATGACTGTGTCTTTGTCTTGAAGGATTACCCTCTCGAACCTAAAATATCCTATCAATTGAAAACGGATAAACTTCATAGGATTTGACTATGAATTTTATTAACTACGGCTGCGAAAGATACTATGGACCAAAGTTGACATAAATAACCATTCATACCTGCAAATCAGTCTTTCAAAAGACATATCTGATAATTGTTGCAGTCAAAACCGCCTCAGATATTTGGTATTTTGTAAGTTTGAAAAAATTTATGGTATGAAAAGACTTTACACGCTGACCATATTTTTAATATCCATTATATCTTTTTCAGATAGTCAGGCATCGCATAAAGCCCGGACTGAGTCGCCTGTACTGCAAAACTGCACAAGACCCAAGACCAGATATGAAATGAAGGTCAATAATGTACGTGCAGCATTGCTCACAGGAGGTGATTTGTTTGATGATAATATTTACATTTTCCTTACAGACCGGAAGAAACTCAAGTATCTGCCATATGCAATGCAGGAATCTGGGCCGGAGGCATGACATCAGATGGCAATGTAAAACTTTCGGGCATAACATACAGGAAATCGGGATTTGATTACAGTACCGGACCATTGGACAGAGAGGGTAATACAAATTTTCAGGTTTGCAGCAACTGGGACAAAATATTTACTGTGACCGGAAATAATATTTACCTGCACATCCACAATTTTAAAAATGCAAAAATCCTCAATCAACCCTATGACTGCGATAAAATTCCGGCAGATGTGAAGTTTTGGCCTGCTCAGGGCAATCCATTCTGGATGGAAAAATATAAATTTCCCCTTCCCGACCAGCCTTTAGCCAATTATTATGATTACAATTCAGATGGCCTGTACAACCCTTGTGACGGAGATTACCCCTTACAGTTCTCACATGATTGTCAATTGGAATACCACAATCAAAGCATAAGAATTCCGGACGAAATCAATTATTTTATATTTAACGATGCAGGCAGTGTACATAGTTTGACCAACCCCAATTATCTCGGCATGGAGTACCATGCCAACGCCTATGCTTACCGTTCTGATGACGATTTGAATAATATGACTTTTTACACCTATAAAACGATTTATAAAGGAACAGAAAGTATAAAGGATTTTTATTTCGGACTTTTCGTACACTCTGCATTGGGCTGCAATATGGATGATTTTTTTGGGTATGATGTGGCAAGAAGTATGGCATATGTATATAATTCTGATGATTTTGATGGATTTACAAACGCTCCCTGTTCTGAATTCAATACTTATGGTAGCCAAATCCCGGTCGTCGGTATTGATTTCTTTAAGGGGCCTCAAGTCATGAAAGCTTTTGTAAGAGATGAATCCGGCAATATCATTTATGGACCAGATGGTCAACCGCTGTTACAGGATCTTAATACATCAACAATGCAGCATGACACTATCGTGGAAATACCCGTAAAAAGCTTCAACCATTTGATGACCGGGATACCGGTATTCTTTCCCAACAGTATGGTAGATGAGGGTCTGTACAGATTACTTAAATGTCCGGTATTGGGGAATGATACCCTTTGCTTCAGATATACGGACTATCCTGATATCCCCGGGGGGAATTCTATGTGTGGGTTGAATTTCAACAGAAGTAATGGAATTATGATGATTTCTACCGGTCCCACAGCATTACTTCCGGGTGCTTCTCAAATGATAAGCTTCGGAATTGTGGGCGTTGAAAATGTAAAACACCCATGTCCGGACCTTACACAACTTAAATTTGCTGATGATTATGCCCAAAGCCTCTTTGACTTATGCTTTCAGAATACATGCTCAGGACCGGATGCACCTGACCTCGATTTCAAACCGGAAGATCAGTGCTTAAAAATTCAAATCATAAACCACCCTGCTTCCAACAATTACAACGAATCCTATATTCAATCCATCCGGAATGTCGCCGGTGAAATCACCTATAAATTTGAAGGTTATAAAATCTATCAGCTGGCTCATGAAGATGTGCCATATTCCGAACTTAACAATCCTGATCTGACACGCTTGGTATATCAGGCGGATATAAAAAATGAGGTGCAGGATTTGTACAACTGGAATCTTGTATCTGATAAAGATCCTGCTGCCTCATTGCCATATAAGTGGACAAAAAGCCTCAAAGTCAGTGGCAGTAATGAAGGGATTACCCATTCCATCACACTGACTGAAGATTTGTTTGCAAAAGAAGACAAAGAATTTCTCTTTGGGAAGACCTATTACTATACAGTCGTGGCATATGCCGCAGGAAGCGGTCAGGAATTTGACCCTATGACCGGAAAGGGATTGCAAAAATCATATATCGAAAGTACGCAAAACCTTCGTACATATGCCTTTACGCCTAAACTATCTTATCAATATAACGGATATGTGGCCCAAATCACAAGAATATCCGGATCAGGTAATCCACATATAGATCTGGCATTAGACCAATCAATGTATGATAAAATTCTATCAGGCAATCCGATAAGACAAATCAGATATCTGCCCGGATATGGACCTTTATTAATAAGAGTAAACGAACCTGACAAACTGGTAAAACACAGATACAGGGTATCGGTGGAAGGGAGTTTTGACTTTAGCAGAGATCTTTGCAATTACAGAAATGACGCAAGATGGAAAATTACAGACTTAACAACAGATGAAACCCTGGCAGAAAATATCCCCTTAAATTCAACAAAGGAAATCAATTTAAAAGAGCAGGGTTTTTCCATATGGATGCCCCAATTGCCTGAACCCGGTGAAAATTACAATTATTATAATGGTGGAATCTCTGCCACTCTGGAATACAAGGACAGTACCGGTCCAAAGTGGTTTGAGGGTATTACTGCCAATACCGTTGATTTGTTGCATGACAGACATTTTTCGATCCTCGAGCCCCACCCCACAGACCCCAAAAACAGACTTTCAAGATTGGGTGAAGGTTATTTTTTCCCTATGCGTTATGTCAGATCCAAGTCTGACCCCGAATTTCCCTTATACGTAAGTCCATCTTCTCCCTCTTTGCTACAAGCCGCGACACTTCCAACCACCAACTATCTCCGGATCAGAGATATTAATAACGTGGATATCATTTTTACTTCAGACAGATCCAAATGGAGCAAATGCGTCGTTGTGGAAACTACCTCAACTTTCTACACCGATGGAGGACTCACCACTATCGGAAATGCCAGACATTTTGAGGTAAGACGATCTCCTTCAATAGATCAAAACGGCAACCCGCTCAATGACAATACCTTTGGTTTCAGTTATTTCCCTGGGTACGCAGTAGATGTGGAGACCGGTAAAAGACTGAATATCTTTTTTGGTGAAGCGAGTGTCTTCCATGGAATCAATTCGTCATTGCTTGAAGGTGACCCGAATATCTGTTCTGACATGATTTTCAATCCTTCCGCACAGATTTATTCTGATGCTGCTCATAAACCTTTAAAATATGTAGCAGGCGGGCATCATTATATTTATGTCACCAGGGAAGATTATGATGGATGCAGGCGCATTGGACAGTTATTGAGGAATGGAGGTAGTCAGATAAACAAGGTCAGAACACTGGCAGCAATCACCTGGACTGCAATTCCGCTCTTGAATAAAAATGCCCGATTTTTGAGCCTTGCAAATGGTCTGATACCCAATGACCTTATCGTCAAACTCCGGGTGGATAATCCCTACGGTCAATCCAGAATTTTCAGTTTGGACCGTGAAAGGGATTGCATCACAGACGGACAGAATCCGGTGTATGAATTTGAGTTTGCAGCTCTGAGTCATATTACAGATCTTCCACAGAGTAAAGCATTGAATAGGATAGGTCTTTACCCTAATCCGGCACGCTTGGTGTCGGACGGATTTACAGTTGTACTCAGCAATGTACCTGAAGGTGCGGAAATCCGGCTGATGGATTTCAGAGGTAATGTGGTGGAAGTATTTGATGAAAAAACCACTTCTGACGCTACGGGCGGAATGCTGAAGCTTCAATCTAAAAAATCACTGCGAACTGGTCTGTATTTTTTCAATATAAGCCATAAAGCAAGTGGTGAAACAAGGTTGATCAAATGGCTGATTTTGTAAAATTTTTGCCATAAGATATTATGCCGGTTGATGAAAACTGATTAGCACGAATATCTTCCATTAATAAATAACCCAATTAACAACTTCAAATCAGTCTCTTGAAAGACAATAATAAATATTATTTAGCCATAATTAACTCTAATATTCTGGATTTTATAGTTTTGGAAAAATTTACAGTATGAAAAGACTTTATTTTTCAGTAATCATAAGTATTGCATTATACTCCGGAATTACATCTCAAAGTTTTACCCGCACCAAGTTCCTGCAGAATTGTGATAGACCGCAGGCTTCGTATATTATGAAAGTTAATAATGTGCGGGCAAAATTATTGACGGGAGGTGATTTATTTGCGGAAGGAGCATATATTTTTCCCAACAACAGACAAAAATCCGAGGTATCTGCTATTTATAATGCAGGAATATGGGCCGGAGGAATTGATCGAGATGGCAATGTGAAACTTTCAGCAGTTATGTATCGCTCTATGGGTTATGATTATGTGACCGGGCCGCTTGATGCCGTTGGTGGTACTAACAATAAAGCCTGTACTGTTTGGGATAAAATTTTTACCGTAAATGGATTAAGTATTTATACACATATACAAAATTTTAAAACTGCAAGATTACAAAACAAGCCTATGGAATGTGATTTGATTCCAGATGATGTTAAATTCTGGCCTGCTCAAGGCAATCCCTACTGGAAAGAAAACTTTGATTTCGACCTTCCGGATCAGCCCATGGCCAATTTCTACGATTATGATCTGGATGGTATTTACGACCCCTGTAAAGGCGATTATCCCTTACAATTTGATCAAGACTGTAATCTGCAATATCACGATGGATGGGTGGTTATTCCTGCAGAGATTAATTATTTTGTTTTGAATGATGTCGGCAGGCCACATTCTTTATCAGGGCCTGCATTTTTAGGTATGGAATACCATGTAAATGCCTATGCTTACACTACAGATAACGACCTCAACAATACAACATTATTTACGTACAAAACTAACTACATAGGGATAATTTACTTATGGGATTATTGCTTCGGATTGTGGATTGACCCGGATTTAGGATGTCATCATGACGATTATTTTGGTTTTGATGTAGCCCGCGATATGGCTTTTATTTACAATGAAGATGAAACAGATGGAAGTCAGGCAGATTTTTGTGATGGTACAAACACTTATGGAGACGAGATTCCCATGTTAGGAATTGATTTTTTGAAAGGCTTCAGAATTCCGAAAGTTTACGCAAGAGATGAAAATGGCAATATATTGACTGATTCACTGGGGAATCCGGTACTTCTTGACCCTACGCTGTTCACCGGTGAGTATGACACCCTGATTTACTCACAAGTCAAATCATTCACCTATTTCGGAAATGGAGGTTTTGGTGCAGTATATCCGATGACAGGTCCTGAAAGGTCGAAAGAAGAAAGTTTTTATTATTATCTCACCTGCAGATGGACTGATGGAACACCATTTACATATGGAGGCAACGGATATAATATTGATGTCCCTGCTCCTTATTGTATAGCTTACCCTGATGCCCCGAATGATCCTGATGGATGGTCTATGTGTACCGCTCCTCCCGGCCTTGGCGACAGGAAGTTTATGATGAGTACGACACCTATGCTTCTGAGTCCCGGATCCTCCAATTTGATAACATTTGGTGTCATCGGCGTAGAAAACGTAAAACATCCCTGCCCGGATCTCACCCCTCTGCGTTTTGCTGACGATAATATTCAGGCCTTCTTTGATCAATGTTTCAGCACTTTACCCGTAGGCCCTGACAGCCCTGTACTGGAGGGTACAGCAGAAGACAAATCTATCCGGATAGCAATCCGAAACAGGCCTTCATCCAACAATTACAACGAATCATATATTGAAAAAATACCTGCTCAGGATGGTGAAATCACCTACCTGTTTGAAGGTTATAAAATTTATCAGCTGGCACATGAAGATGTGCAATACTCTCAATTGAAAAATCCCGAGCTGGCACGTCTGGTATATCAGACGGATATAAAAAATGATATACAGGATTTGTACAACTGGAATCTCGTATCTGATAAAGATCCTGATGCTTCATTGCCATATAAGTGGACAAAAAGCCTGAAAGTAAGCGGCAGTAATGAAGGAATCGTCCATTCCATCACACTTATAGAAGACGCTTTTGCAAAGGAAGACAAACAGCTTCTGAATGGTAAAACCTATTACTACATGGCTGTAGCATATGCCGCTGCCAATGGTGAGGATTTTGATCCGCTTACGGGAAAAGGATTACAAACACCCTATTTAGAAAGCACTCAAAACCACCGCACTTACGCCTACACTCCCGTATTGCCGGATCACAAAACCGGCTACGTAGCACAAATCACCAGAATATCAGGATCCGGCAATCCACATGTAAATCTGGTATTGGACAGCAGTATGTATGACAAAATCCTTTCAGGCAATCCAGTAACCCATCTTAAATATCTGCCGGGATACGGACCTGTGATTATCAGGGTAAATAATCCTGACAAACTTGTAAAACATAAATATAGAATTGAAGTAAGAGGTACTTTTGATCAATCCCGAAACATATGTCGCTATGATACAGATGCCACATGGAAGATAACTGATGTGACCAAAGGCCAGGTACTCAGGGATAATATCCCTCTCAATATACCCGGTGAGATAAACTTCGAGCAGCATGGATTTTCAGTACTTATGCATCAATTTCCCGAACCCGGTGAAAATTACAACTTTTACAACGGTGGGATATCTGCTACTCTTGAATACAAAGACAGTAGCAAGCCGAAGTGGTTTGAGGGCATAACCATACACAGCAGATCCTCGCTGAAAGACAGGAATTTTGCAATTGTTGCTCCGCATGACACAGACCCCAAAAACAGACTTTGTGCCATAGGTAACGGATATTTTTTTCCCATGCGCTCCGCCAGATTTATGCCTGATAAAAACTTTGAATTTTATGTGAGTCCTTCAGCATTCACCTTGCAATCAGTAGCAGTCAATCAAGCCAACAACAGTATAAGGACCAGAGATCTTAATAATGTAGATATCATTTTCACCTCCGACAAATCCAAATGGAGCAAATGCATAGTTGTGGAAACAACCTCACCTTTCTACACCGATGCCGGACTCACCACTATCGGAAATGCCAGACATTTTGAGGTAAGACGATCTCCTTCAATAGATCAAAACGGCAACCCGCTCAATGACAATACCTTTGGTTCAGTTATTTCCCTGGGTACGCAGTAGATGTCGAGACCGGTAAAAGACTGAATATCTTTTTTGGCGAAGCGAGTGTTTTCCATGGAATCAATTCGTCACTGCTTGAAGGTGACCCAAATCTTTGTTCGGACATGATATTCAATCCTTCCGCACAGATTTATTCAAATGCCGTTTCTGTACCTCTAAAATATGTAGTAGGCGGGCATCATTATATTTATATCACCAGACAGGATTATGATGGATGCGGCAATATAGGCCAGTTATTGAGAAATGGAGCCAGCACTTTGCAAAGAATAAAACCTATGGCAGCTATCACCTGGACTGCCATTCCGGTATTAAGTAAAAAATCACAATTATTGAGTCTTGCCAATGGTCTTATACCCAATGACCTTATCGTCAAACTCCGGGTGGATAATCCCTATGGTCAATCAAGAATAATGGATCTGAATCGGGAGAGAGAATGTACCATTGATGGTAAGGATCCGGTGTATGAATTTGAATTTATGGAAGTAAATAACTTCGCAGATAGCCATCCAATCACAGCATTAAGTAAAGTAAGCCTGCACCCCAATCCTGTACAGTTGGTATCAGATGGGTTTACCATTGTACTCAGCAATGTACCTGAAGGTGCGGAAATCCGGCTGATGGATTTCAGAGGTAATGTGGTGGAAGTATTTGATGAAAAAACCACTTCTGACACTACGGGCGGATAACTGAAGCTTCAATAAAAAATCACTGCGAACTGGTCTGTATTTTTTCAATATAAGCCATAAAGCCAGTGGTGAAACAAGGTTGATCAAATGGCTGATTTTATGAGAAATGGGACAACTTCTTTATATATCTGCCGCAGCTTTTGAGATTAGCCTCTGATGAATACCTCACTTTTACTACCTTTGCCCAATCACAGATACACAGAAAAATGCTGTCAAAAACGTACGCAAGTGCTGTACATGGGGTTGAAGCACAGACCATCACCGTAGAGGTCAATGCCGGTGGCGCAGTGGCCATGGGCAAGCAGGGATATTATCTGGTTGGATTGCCTGACAATGCGGTCAAGGAAGGCTGGCAAAGGATAGAGGCAGCTATCAAAAACATAGGACTGCAGGTACCCAGAGTCAAATTGGTCATCAATCTGGCACCGGCTGACATTCGCGAGGAAAGGTTCGGCTTCATGACCTGCCTATTGCCATGGGCATACTGGCCAGTACCGGTCAGGTAAAGGCTGATGCGTTGGATCAGTATCTTTTTATGGGAGAAGTGGCATTGGATGGGGTATTGAGGCCGATAAAAGGAGCCTTGCCGATTGCCATTCAAGCCAGAAAGGAAAAATTCAAAGCCTTTATCCTGCCCAAAGAAAATGCCCGGGAGGCGGCTATCGTCAATGATATAGAGGTGTACGGTATGGAAAATCTGAGGGATTTCATAGATTTTATCAATGGCGATGCAGAATTTCAACCTCTCAGCTACGATACCCGTGAAGTGTTTGAAGAAGAAAAAAATCTGTACGCCATCGACTTCAATGATGTAAAGGGGCAGGAAAATATTAAAAGAGCACTCGAATTGGCTGCCGCAGGAGGTCATAATGTGATATTGATCGGTCCTCCGGGAGCTGGAAAAACCATGCTGGCAAGAAGGCTGCCGACCATACTTCCTCCGCTCAATCTGTATGAAGCACTCGAAACCACCAAAATACACTCTGTGGCGGGAATACTGCCTGCGGATTCGTCTCTGGTCACCACCAGACCATTCAGATCACCCCACCATACCATCAGTGATGTGGCATTGGTGGGTGGTGGCTCAAATCCCAATCCTGGAGAAATATCGCTTGCACACAACGGAGTACTCTTTTTGGATGAATTGCCGGAATTCAAGCGGCAGGTACTCGAGGTGATGCGCCAACCCATGGAAGAGCGTAAAGTAACCATCTCCCGGGCCAAAGTATCTGTGGATTATCCTGCCAGCTTTATGCTCATTGCATCGATGAATCCCTGTCCATGCGGATTTTACAATCATCCGGAAAAAGAATGTGTATGCGGTCCCGGAGTAGTAAAAAAATACCTGACCAAAATATCAGGTCCGCTACTCGACCGTATAGACCTGCATGTGGAAGTGACACCGGTATCGTATGACGAACTTTCGAGCATCGAGTACAAAAGCGAGTCCAGCAAGGATATAGCACAGAGAGTGGTGAATGCCCGCAAAATACAGGAAGAGCGCTTCAAGGAACACAAAGGCATTTTCTGCAATGCTCAGATGCCTTCACGTATGGTACGTGATGTATGCGAGCTTACCCCGGCCGGTACCAATCTGCTCAAGACTGCCATGCAAAGACTGCAATTGTCAGCCAGAGCCTATGACCGCATACTGAAAGTTGCCCGCACAGCCGCTGACCTGGCCGGAAGCCCGGATATCAAAATCGAGCATCTCGCAGAAGCTATCCAATACCGAAGCTTAGATCGGGAAGGCTGGGCAGGATAAGGCCAAATCTGATTTTAACCTTGAAAATATTAACCTGTAATCCAAGAATTTCAATGTTATGGTAATATACGACCCCAAATCGTGGTGGAAACTGATTTTTAATTTTCACAAAAGTGATACTTTCCGTATGATGCTACCGGGGATATTGGGTGTAGCATTGTTTACCGGGGTGGTGGCCTATGTGGAAAATGAGGTGCTGGACGCTACTTTCAAAAATACGACTGCCATACATTCTCTGGTGGGTTTTGCTTTATCTCTTTTATTGGTATTCCGTACCAATACTGCCTACGAACGATGGTGGGAAGGCCGCAAACTTTGGGGTAGTTTTGTCAATAACAGCAGAAATCTGGCCCTGAAACTTTCAGTCCTTTCACTGGACCATCAGGAGAAAAAGAATTTCTCTCACCTGATAGCAGATTACGTATATATCGCAAAAGAGCACCTGCGAAATAATGCAGAAAAATCCGTCTCAAATCTCTCGGGAAGTTATGAACCCGGATTTTTTGAAAATACTTCCCATTTGCCCAATAAAATCATGCAACGCTTGTACGTGTATGTACATAAGCTGTATGACCATCAGCGGATTTCAGGAGAGCAATTGCTTTTTCTGAATGCAGAATTGCAATCCTTTACAGATAATCTCGGTGCATGTGAACGCATCAAAAAAACACCTATTCCCTACTCCTACAGTTTGTACTTGAAAAAACTGATTTTCATATACGTATTCACGATGCCCATAGGTTTTGTCAGGGAATTCGGGTATTGGGCCATGCCCATAGTAGCTTTGATTTATTATGTTTTTGGCAGTATTGAATTGCTGGCCGAAGAAATCGAAGATCCCTTCGGCACTGATGCCAATGACCTGCCGACCGATCAGATAGCAGACACCATCAGAGAAAATGTGGAAGAGATACTCCGGTAAATTTTTATTACAATTTTGGAAATTACTCTTCCACGACTTTAACCAAACCTTCAGCAGACAATGAGCCGGAACCTGTAATAACCGGTTTATTGGATTGATTGATAAGTTTTATATCCGTATTTCTGAGATGTAATGTTTTACCCGGCCGGAGATGCAAAGCATGAGTCATACTGCCCGACCCACTCCCGGCAGTGCCGTAATCAAAGCGTATTTCAGGTCTCATATTCATACTCAAACCCTGAACAGTCACATTTTTATAAATATCCAGCGGAGCAGTCAACAGACTGTGTGCTACAACAGGTTGATCATAAAAGATAGTTCCGGATTCCTGAATACATTCATAGACACTTCTCAATGTACCTGGTCCATCGTTTCCCGGGTGCACCACAACTGTCCTCACGGTGATACTGACGCTTGCACTTCCGGTACATCCATAATTTCCGGTCACTGTAATGGTGTATGTAGCCGATTGAGTGGGAGCAAGAAATAGTTGGAAAGATGTAGAGTTATTGCTCCAGATATACTGAAATGATTTACTTTTACTGGTAATGATCAGTGAATCACCCGAACAAACATGTCCGTCATTAAAAATTCCTGAAGAATCCCTGAAGGAAAACGTAATTCCGATCTGTATGCTGTTGGGGTTTTCATCATCACAATCCAGATTGTTCGCTACAAATCCAGGTCCCGGATTACTGCAGACCTGATATATCTGAGCAGGATCCCCGTAACCATCACCATCCCTGTCCCTGTAATAATAGGGGAGGGTAGAAGGATCATCTACTATACAAAAAACTGCACTGGTGGTATCTCTTCCACCGTTGGGATTCTGGCAATCTCTGACAGTAAAATGGAATAACTGTTGCCCCCGCCATGCCGGATCCTGAATTACTATATTTACCAAACCTCCTGAACTGATGACCGGCCTGAGTGGTGAAAAATCGAATTTGAAAGGTGTCGTAAAACTCCCCTGAATCTGATAAGGCTTGTAAGTAAGAGAAAGCGGATAGGTGAGTATTTTCTGTGCGGCACCACTATAAAACTTAAGAATCATAGCTTTGGTTTGTGTACCTCCACCAACTGTGAAATAATAATAATTTTTTCCATTTTTCTGAATTGGAGTGGCCACTGCCCGAATTTCTCCATCAATAAAAATAGCAGCAATATCATCAGGGTGGTCATATATAAACCGGTCTGTAAATACAATCTGACTGGTAATAGTCATATTGTTGTGAAAAAAGCCATTAAATACCCAATCGGGTCTCTCTGATTCGACTCCGAGGTCAAGTAGTTCAGGATAATAGTCAAATGCCAGACAGTTGCCATTATAATTATCCTCATAATCATACAGGTTGAAGGTGAAAAACTGGCCGCCACCGGCTATACCCTGCCCTGGAATGGTCTGAAATACCGGGGGTTTCAATGCATTGAGAATATATAAAATTATAGTTCGGGTTGCCGATTTCTGATTGGGTGTTTGCTCCGTAACTCTGACTGTCAGGGTGAAAATACCTGTAAACCCGGGCACCGGGGTAAGATGCATAAACTGATTATTAAAAACTACGTTAACAGCATTGAGCGGATTGGCACTCCATACTATGGGATCGTTGTCCTGACTGATCAGATAAGGTGCCAGATTTACAGGCCCGAAAGTACTGCCCTGAAACAAGACAATGGGAGGAATGGTAGCTATCGCCACCGGAGCATCAAAGTCTGTATATATCCTGATTTGCAGCGGGTTTTCGACGCTACCCACTATTCCGTAAGGTCTGAAAGTAACTGTGGTCAATGATTGAAAAACTGCATTATGTGCACCACTGTACACCCTGATATTCAGGCTTTCTTCTCCCAGGTTTGAATACACCGTGGCAAAGTGGAGCCTGTTATTTACCCCCAAAGAGACAGAAACTCCAAGTCCACGCATGGTAGTCCCGGAAAAGAAGGCTACAGTATCGTTTGGATGGTGAGATGGCACATCATTGATGAATAACCGGGCTACCACATTCGCATTGTAACTGTATTGCCTGGCATCAGGACTCTTCCAACCTGGAGTTTGGGCATGTAAAAGGAAAGCTGAGATAATCAGGAATAAAGTAATATATCCTCTGATCCCATTTCCCTTAAAAATGCGATTAATACACTTAAAACCCGTACTATCCATCATGTCCACTTAAATTATCTGATAATGGTAAGCTTCCTTGAAACTTCTCCTCTGCTGCCGGACAGCCGTACCCAATAAACACCGGCGTTCATTTCATGTAAATGATTCCACTCCAGTATATTTATTCCGGAATTTGCAGTAAATGGAATACTCCGCACTTCTTTGCCCAGCATATCCACCACCTTGACCGCCATCTCTTCATTTACAGCGGATTCAAATTCGATATACAGATAATTGGCAGTCGGATTGGGATACATTCTGAATTTTATGTCAGCATCATTATCATTCGTGGATGAAGTACCGGTAAGGTGCAACACCACAGGATTATCAGCCATACCCCAGATACCATTGACCTGAAATCCGGTCTTCTCCACCAGATCATATTCTGCATTCTCAGAGGCATCATACCATTTGAAACTGAGCAATTCACCTACCTGATTGGCATAGACAGTAATGAATACCATGTATTTATTCAGTGCGGGTATATAAATGGCATTCCCCATTCCTCTCAATTCCTGCCCGACAAATACACCTACCTCATCATTTGCATCCAGGAGATTAGCTGATTCATTACCCGGACTTACGATGGCAATTATGTTCATATTGTATTCATACTGCTGCGGATTCACCGACCATCTGGATGCATTCATCTGCACCGGAACCTTACGATCCAGATCCGTTCTGTTCAGGTCATCCTGAGTGAATACCTGTCTTTGTAAAGCATTGATATTTGGGTCATCCTGAATATTATTGCCCGGGTACTGCAGGGTACCATTATTGCTGAGCTTGATCAGGTATCCATTAGGTGGGCTTAAAAATCCCAGATTACCTACCCATCCTACACCGGCCACATATTGTGCAAAGTGCAGCTGACTCTTGATAATATCCCCGTTCAGTGGACTCAGTGACGCCAATGCCTGAGTGACAGGCAATCCATATTGTGGCAGATATCCTATCCAGTTCCAACCGGCAAATAACGGTATAGGAGTAGAAGGGTCCACAGGAGTACCCACAAATGAAATAGAGTCAAATGCCGAAGCATTGAGCTGATACATGGTCAGGTGTGACAAATTGCCCAGACTGCCCACCCAGCTGTTGATACCTGACGAATATATGCTGAAAGCTGTCTGACCCTTGATGAGTCCTCCCTGGGGCTTGGTCATAGTGGCCAATGCGGCATTTACAGTAGGATTTGGCAGGTTAACGTTGTAAGAAATCCAGTTCCAGCCGGGATGTATCTGTACTTTGCGCAGTACGAGATTGTTGGTGTAAATTACTGCAGGAGTGATTGGGGAGCCTATCAGATCATCTGCCACGAAGGTGAAAGTCTCCACAGTCTGCCCGTAAAGGAGACAAGCCGAAGCATCCCATATCTGGAAAGTGATGGTCTCACCGCTGACCACATTGCTGTACACCGTGAGAAACACCAGATATTTATTCAGACTTCTGAAATATTGTACTTTTCCGATACCTCTGAGTTGCCCGTTTACGAATGCTCCTACCAGGTCAAGCCTGTCTGTAGAGAGTGTACCTTCTATGTTGGGCTGCAAAGTAAGATTCATAGAATAGCTATATGCGGTGGGATCCAGTTCCCATTCCGGTGCCTTGCAAGCTACTCTGAGGTCCACTTTGAGTGGTTCATTGCCATCCACAGTGGTCATATTGATGGTGGTATTGTAAAAACCATTTACCAGATTGGATGGAAATATAAAGCGAACCTGCATGATGCCTCCGGGATCCAGTCCACCCTCTAAAGGAAAGATTTCCATCCAGTCCGGATAATCATCTATTCTGAAAGTAGTCCTTTGTCCGCTTTGATTGCGGATTTCTCTGGTGACCATAAGTTGATTGCCTTCATACACCACTTCATCTATGTCCCCTCCATGCCAGTAGAGGTTACTCCGGTTTACATAAAACTCCCACAATACCTGATCAGCAGGATTGCCATACAGATCTTTGATATCTGTTGCTACAGCCCGCAGTATATGGTTTTCAATAAACTGATTCGGAATGTTGGGTACAATGACAATTTTTTCATCCTTGCAGGAAATCAATGCATCTATCAAAATACCTCCGGCTGTCATATCGAGCAGGGCAAATTATTGAGATTGAAATTGGAGCCTATACCATCTGCCTGGAATACCTCAGTACAATTAATTCTCTTGGAGAAGGTCACTGATATTTCATCGCCCGGCGAAAGTACTCCGTCTGCAGGCTGTGGCTGTCCGAAAAGTTTGGGCGGTTTGGTCTCTTTTCTACCTTTGATTACCTGCGAAATACCCGGAGGCAGTCCCACATCAAAACATTGGGTAATGGCCCTGATTTCGTAGGGTCCATCAGCTAATTCGGACATATCCCATTGTACAATTTTAAACACCGGACTATTGGCAAACTCGGACTTGGGCAGTTCTGCTATATTGATCCAGGCTCCATCCCCGCCCGTACGTCTGTATTGAACTCTCACCAATTCAAGATCCGGGTCATTGTAAAGATAATTATTCAAAGTGATGAACAATACCTCATTGTCAGCCGGAGTAATGACCCAGTCCTGCATGGGAAATCCGATATCAATAGGGCTGCATGGCTCCAGAAACTGCACATTGATTCTGTATTCTTTATAGAATTTGTTCAGATCCGCTTTTTTATACGGTCCCTGGAATGGGACGTTCGGACTGGAATAGGCACCTGAAAGGTCATATCCGTAAGCTAAGGCATGCTCCAGCTGACAGGTAGAGGCTGCAAAAATACCCACATTGGTGTAGGTATATTCCACGGGACCTCTCGATACCGCCATCAGATAATTCTTGGTCTGGAACGGTCCTAACTGAACATTTACATTACCACCGAATTCTGCTCCATCCAACTGTATATAGGCTGCATCCGGATTACCCCCGGTACTTTACCCATGTGTGACACCAATTGGTCTGCCAGAGGTTTGGCCGAGATTGCTCAATCTCAATCTAAATGGCGCCGCATCTTTTTCAGGTACATTGACAGCTGTGAGTCTGTCTATCGAAAAACCTACTTCCTCCCTGTTTAGGGTGCCGGGCTCCCAGGGACACATACTCTCTCCTGCTCTTAGCTTAAACACCGGAGTACCAAAAACAGGATCATCAAGTACATCCACAGTGAAATTATCTCCGAGGTCATCATCTCCCAAAGTATACTTTACTGATCGATTGGATTCATTATTTGATCCACTGGTATTATTGAATGTGCTTTCAAGCTTGTGTCCTATTTTTACTTTAGTACCAATACCCATTACTTCAAAACCTAAAGTATTATTATACTCAGCGCTCCATATCAAATCATACGAAAATTCATAAGAATTGCTGGAACTTGAAGCAACAGTTTCTGAATAATTGGTTAAGGCATCAAAACTGATGTTCTTTTTGAAAGTAGCATCTTTCTTCAGATTTTTATTGTATTGTAAAATCCTTCGCCAGGCATCTGCTGATACCGTATCACCAATAAATTCGTTGGAAGGTATGACATCATTTTTGATCTGATAATCACTGTAAATATAAGTGGTACCAAAACTCTTCGGATTGACCCTGACACTTTGGGTAATGGGAAAACTGCAGTTATCAGGATTGTAAGAAAGTATATCTGTCGCACTGAATTCAAAATTAACCGCAGCGCCAACAAATAAATCAGCTTCTTCGCCTATTACTACTCCATCAGAAGAAGTAGCATATTCCTTTTCATTAGTCATACAAACTTCAAGTGCTGTCTTTTCCCCGATTTTTGATTGAAACGATCCTGAAATGACTTCATCAGAAGTAACTTCCGATTTAGTAATCACACCCCCAAAAGGCGAACCCGAGTAGGTGGTAATTATAGGTCCAAGACTAAAAGATGTTTCAATCCCGGTTGTATTATCAATTATAAATCCATCAGACCATGTCTGACAATGTTTGGTGCCTTTGGTGAGTACAGAGTTGGATTTATCGCCGGGAGGATCCCTCAGTATAATCATAGGCATTGCAGGGGATGAAGTGGTAAAAGTGGATTCCCTTGACCGTTCACCCAATACAACCACAGTCTCTACTGAAGTGGCAGAAGAACCATTGACATGAGCAGTCACCTGCAGAAGTTTCTGGTGTGGCGGACCCAGATTGGGTATTCCTGCAAAAAATCTGTATTTGTAAATTGTAGTATCTTCCACCATTACATTGGTGGCAGATTGGTCTGCAATATCATTTTCAATAGTCAGGTTAAAACTGTCGAGATAACAGAGACCACCGTCATAAGACTCAAAAACCCTGATATCCGTAAAATACTCTCTATAATTATTTTTGGGGGATGACTGATCCAGCAACTTCACTCCTGAACCGACACAGCCGTTCTCTTCAAAAGGTTTGATATATACCTGAGGCGGGGCTATATAAATAAAGTCCACAGTATCCCTTTCCTTTTTTCTCAGGTCTCTTTCAGAGCCTCCCTGATTGTTGAAATACTGGTAGATTGTATTATTGGAATGATAAGTGACTGCCACAGCCACGGGTATGGGCGGTATGCCGGTGATAGCATAGTTTCCGGCTGCGCTGGCTATGGTGTCGTATTTTACAAAACAGGCGTTCAGGGCTTCAACTTTTACCACTGCAAATCCTCCGTCAGGTATGACCGATTTTCTGCACAATCCTCCGGCCATCTGTCCACTCATCTCCCTTTTGACAGTGTTCTGAAACAATACCCCGGCTATGGGTCTGTTGAGTCTTCTCACCTCATAAAATGCCGGAGAAAATTTATGATCTCCGAATCTCGGAGAAAGCTTGACTGTTACACCCGGCTCAAAATCGGCCACAAACCTGCCGTCTGAATTGGTGAATATGGGAGGAAAAGCAGGCTGACCATTGACCAGAATCTCCACGCTGTCCTGATAGCAGAAAGTATTGGAAAAGCGCACCACGCCGCTCACTGTAAGGGTGGACTCATCCACAAAGTCTATGCCTGTTGCCGCAGTATTGCTGGAGTTGATGTTCACCAGTCTTTGAGATGGTCTGAAACTATGCGGAGATTCTTTTTGTCTGTAAGTAATAATAGAGAAAAAAGCATTGGAAATCTGGCCGAAACCAGTCATGGCAGCTCCAGTGTCCTCCACTTCATTTCCCGTAGCTTCATCTAAAGAAAAGAAGGATAGAAGGTCAGGATGCCCTGTATTGGTACCTCCGCTACCAAAAGTGGAAGCATTAAGTTGTACATCTGCCTGACTCAGTGCGGCTTTATAAAATGCCACCTCATCAATCAATCCGGTGTAGAAATCTGTGGGTGTAGCATTTCTGGCACCCAGCATCCATGGACTACCTGTCCAGTTGCCGGTAATGCCCGTATAATTTAAAGTGTTTTCCAGATTGCCGTTTCGGTAAAATTTTACCACGTTATTTACCCCATCCAATGTGAGGGACAGATGCTGGTAGCTTTTTAAGGCAGGACCGAGATCCTGTGTCTGACCGTTGATGGTCAGTTTTAATTGGCCGGATTGTATCCAAAGCTCAAAATTACCGATGCCGTTATTGAGTATGGTTTGCCGGTTTTGAATGTCAAAAGGTTGCAATACGACTTCTACGGTAGCACTGTCCGGCAGATCAAAATCCGTGAGCATTACATGAGACTGATACGCAGAGTTGAACTCCAATGCATAATTGGAATAAAAAACTTTGGAAGGAGTAGCTGTAAAGGTCTGCACCTGACTGTAGTTGACCCCTTCTATGGCATAAAATCCGCCCACATCGGTCATGCCTGCATTCTGGATATTGGGAGTGTCATCAGAAAACTGCGGCCCGTTCATAAAAGCATGCATCTTATTGCTGCTGATATCAAATACACGGGTGCCCAGTCCTTCATCAAATTTCCAGTACCCCATGAGTCCGGGTGTGCTTTTGGATACGGTGATATCTTTGGTAAGAAATATATCCGAGCCTGTAAGTGGCCTGTTGTACAATCGCACATCATCTATCCTGCCATGGAAAAATCCGGTCTGATTTCTTCTGCTGCCTATGGTAAACAATGCCGCTTCATTGGAAATGGATGACTGGCCTGAAGATACAAACGCTCCGTCAACATAAAGCAGCAGTGATCCTCCGGCATAGACTGCCGCTACGTGATGCCACCCGTCCGGATTGGTACTGAATTCATGACTTAGTGTCGTGCTGCCTGCGCCGGTACCGACCCCTGCTACTACTCCTTTACCGCTGCCTGAAGGCGTGGTGTGCAACCAGAAATTTTTATTAAGGTCACTGCCCAGATCCACGATACCATCGGAGTTATATCCGGCAGCAATTTTCACCCAGGCAGATACTGTCCACATATTGG
Organism: Saprospiraceae bacterium; assembly: GCA_016716335.1. Classification (GTDB taxonomy): domain Bacteria; phylum Bacteroidota; class Bacteroidia; order Chitinophagales; family Saprospiraceae; genus OLB9. Next base: position 39,317 of record JADJWN010000015.1, read on the forward strand.
TGGGTACCACCTGCTTATGAGTAACACAGAGATAGTCGTTGATACCATCAAAAAGCAGAGAATTTCCTTTGCTTGGGGATAACGTAACAATGGCCCCGGCCACCGGATTTCGGCTGAATGTTTCTACCCGACCGGTGACTACACCATTAGGATTGACAAAACCGATAGCCTTACCTTGTGTACCATTGCCAAACTGATTACGGCCATATACTCCATATTCATAAAACTCTCCCGGCTGGACATTGAAATCAATAAACTGCTTAATCCCTCTGTCCACCTGTGCCAGAAAAGCACCATCTCTTGTGATGACATAGCCTCCTGCAGCTTCAGAACTCAAAGGATCGAGATTCCAGCTGATTAATACTCTGTCCGGAAAATCCCCCTGACTGGACTGGATCTGCGGTGCCTGGGGTGGCAATAAAAATCGTGCCCAGAATCCGGATTGTGCTGTAAAATCTTTGGCGATACCATTTCCTACCACTGTCTGAGCTACTGTAAGGCTTGATCTGTTTCGAAAGGAGAACGAATTGGTGACGCTGCCGTAGTTAAAGTCAACTTCTCCCTGAGTCACAGCCAGCTTGGCCCTTGGGTCACAATCCGTTTCCTGCTGACCTGATATGTCTTGAAAATACAAAACACATAATATAAATGCGAAGCAGTATTTCATTTTTAGTTCCATTTTATTGTAAATTAAAATTTGAACAGGTTTAATTAATCCTTACATAAATCCAGAAATTCATGTTTTTGGGTCGGGTTTCGTTACCTCCTGAAGCAGATATTGATATAGATGTGAAAACATGATCAGATTGATTTGGGTAAATGTCTAAAATTGTAGGATGTATGCCCCAGGCACTGCCACTTGAAGGCTGATCACCATCTATATCCCGAAATTTGTCAGTGAATGTATGTGGCTGTGACCAGGATCATTAATGGAATGATTATGAGACTGAATCTTGCATTCTGAATAGTCAAAACCGGTGAATTCGTATTTCTTTCGGGGTCATAATCAGGGCTTCCGGCAAACTCCTGATTCCTAAGGAAAAGACCGCCTGCATCAGGAAGATTATTTATATTCAATATGGCAGAGAGTTTGCTGCTGGCTATTGATCTCCCATCTATAGGCGCCCAACATGGGCCATTGACAGCAGCAAACTGTGTGGGATTCAGAATCGAGTATTTGATGTCCCCTACCGCACCTGAACAAACCGTTTCAAGCACTGCCAAAGCATATGGTGCGTAGGTCAGCTCTGTTCTGGGAGAAAGTTCATAGGATCCCACTTTTACACCTAAATATATAGTGCTGCTGAAGTTTGAAGAGTTTAAAGGCACAGTACTTCCTAAAAAATGGCTGTAAATACCTCCGGCTACGTCAACAGGTACTTCTTCACTCCACACAGCAGTACCTCCGACAGCCTGTTTGTAAAGCCGGAAGGTAACTGTGTAAGTTCCGTCCGCCATAAGTGTTCCATTCTGGTCTTTCAGAATACCCTGAATACTTATACGTGGTGATGCTTGTCCATAAAGATCAAAACTGAAGCTTAGGGCAAACACAACAATTGCTGATATCCATATAAATTTAGACATGATTGTTAAATTAGTTTTGATAGAAATCCTGATTTTAATTAATTCGTATATATACCCATGCATTCATATTGACGGGTCTGGTTTCAGAGCCTCCGGCGGAATTTATAGTTATACCGGTAAATGTCAGACTGGTAACATTCTGCTCGGATACCAGATTATTACTCCCCAATTTTACCCCACTGAAAGCAGAATGATTGGCACCTGAATGATTTCGGTATCTGTCATTGAAGGAATGTCCATGCCCCGGGTCATTTAAGGCATGACTGTGAGCCTGCATAGATTGATCCTGAAAAACGGCTATAGGGGAGCCAGATGTCCTGTCCGGATCCCTATCAGCAGCACCGGGGAATTCCTGTGCCCTCAAAAACAATCCTCCTGCATTGGGCACATGAGTAATATTCATCAGATTTGCCAATGATGAACCAACGATACTTCTGCCATCCATCGGAATCCAGCATGCTCCATTTTCCAAAGCAAATTGTGCAGGATTCAGCATCGAATGTTTAATATCACCAACAGCACCTGAGCATTGAGAATCAAACACTGCAAAAGCATAAGGTGCATAACTCAGCTCTGTTCGCGGAGATAATTCAATATTGCCCACCACGACTCCCAAAAAAAGTGTCGAATTAAAATTGGAAGTATTTAATGGAACCACACTTCCCAGATAATGGCTGTAAATACCTTCGGATACTTCTACAGGTGCTGTCTCAGACCACAGTGCAGTACCGCCTTCAGCCTGATGATACAATTTGAAGGTAATGGAATAAGTACTGTCTTTTGCTGCAGCTCCATTGGCATCTTTTAGTGTTCCCTGAATACTGACACGGGGAGATACCTGTGCATTTAACGAAGAGCCATTAATAACAATACTCAGCATTAAGATCATTAAAAATTTATTTTTCATTTGATATAGCTGTTTTAATTTGAAAATATTCATCTTGACTAATTGATGCGGATATACATCCACACATTGAGGTTTTTAGGTCTGGTCTCTGCACCTCCGAAGTTATTTACGCTTATCCCGGTAGTGGAAGGATTTATTATTCGGTTTTCAGTTAAGTATTGATTGGGGCTGAAAATCAGTTTTGAACCCCCAGCAATATTGAAATTATTACCGGACAAAAGCCTGACTTTATCATTGATGGGATGACTATGACCCGGATCATTCAGCCCATGATTGTGAGATTGGTAGGATTGATCCTGAAAAGTAGCAATTGCAGATGATGATGATCTGTCCGGATCCCGATTGGCCCCGCCTGAAAACTCCTGAGATCTGATAAACAAGCCACTGATATCCGGTACATTGGTTTGTCCTGTAATATTGCTCAGTCTGGAATCTGTCATATCGCCGCCATTCAATGGTACCCAGCAGTCACCATTTACCTGAGCAAATAAGGTGGGGTTTAGTATTGAATACTTTACATCACCCACGGCACCGGAGCAAATTACATCCACAGCGGCAACTGCATAGGGAGCATAAGACAATTCCGTTCGCGGGCTCATTTCAAAATCACCCACCTGCGTGCCTAAAAAAACTTTGTATTTAAAATTTACACCGGATAATGGTACCATACTGCCTAACAAGTGCGAATACATTCCACCTCTCACGGTGACAGATGCCTGCTCTGTCCAAACAGGAGTACCCCCGCTCTCCTCATTATACAATCTGAAGGTAATATTGTAGGTTCCATCCTTCACAGCCGCCCCATTGGCATCCTTAAGATTACTGCTTATTCTGACCCGGGGAGACACCTGTGCTGAAATGGAAAGGGTAAAAAGAATAACTGTAAAAAAAATACAAAACAAATACCTTTTAGCTTTCATACTGCGGCTGTAAAATCTTTTAGTTGGACAATAATGATTCATTTCAAATATGGATTTTTGTAAAAAACTTTTCTGTTTTTTATCGGATTATAAAAATGATTTTTGGCAAAAGTAGTCTTAACTAAAATCCTTGTCAATCACATTTTGATGTGATGCCGGGAGCATGATGGAGTTATAATTTTTTCATGGTAAGCCTTACCAGATAGCCGTCTTCATGTTGAGTTCAGGTGTAGCGCCGATTTTATCGGCTCTCATTTTCATGTTGAGAATGCCCATTCCTGTGGTGGACGGATGGAGGGATTGACTGCCGTTATCCTTTATGATCATCACAAAATCCTGATTGAGATTGCCCACATATACATACACATGATCCGCATTGCTGTGCCTTACTACATTGGTCACAGCTTCTTTGAAAATAAGGAATAAATGTTGTCTGATATTGACCGGCAAATCTTTGTTGAGCGGCAGTTCGCCGGTTTCAAACTCAAAGCGTATATCTTTGGGATATAGCAATTCTTCCAGTATCTCCCGCATGCGATCCAGTAGATTCTGCACCGTATCCCTTCTGCTGTCGATAGACCACACCAGATCACGCATTTTGGACAATACTTCCCTACTTTGACCGGCAATTTTTTCCAGCTTCGGTTTTTCGGATTTGCCGCTGCTTTCTGCAAGCAGTTCTCCCTGCATCGCCAGGCCAGACAACATAGACCCTACTTCATCATGCAGGTCACTGGCGATGCGGACTCTCATCCGCTCCATTTCCAGTTTTTTATTGAGGTTGTAGCGATAAATAGCATAAATTATACCACCTGCAAAAAACATTACCAGCAATCTGAACCACCAGGTCTCATAAAATATCGGGTTTACCTTTATTCTTACAGATATTTCTCCCTGACTTTTTATTCCTTTGCCATCCACTCCTCTGATATGCAATCTATACTGGCCTGGAGCCAGACTATGATATCTGATATAAGCCTGATTGCCGTGATATTGCCAGTCTTCATTCAACCCATCCAGTTTTACATAGTAATTATTTTTATTATAATTAATGTAATCCGGCAATGTCCAGTTGAACTGAAACCAGCTGTCAAAAGGTGAAATTTGATAGAGTTGCTGATCATCATTGTCATGGATAAATGTCCTTTCCTGCTGTCTTGACCTACGGTTGTATTTTGAAAAAGAGGTAAACGAAAGCCGGTTGGCAACTCCGCCATTTACTGCAAAATCCGGATTGATTTTATTAAGTCCATTCAGTCCTCCAAACCAAAGATTGCCCTTGCTGTCCTTGAATGCCGATGTGTAATTAAATTCATTATTACTGATGCCGTCAAGTGTCAGAAAGGTCTGAAAAACGTCGCTTTCCGTCTGATAACGCACCAATCCGTCATACGTCGAAAACCACATATTTCCATAATCATCTTCCAGAATGCCCGGCACATTTTCATTGGGCAGGCCATCCTCTTTACCAATAAATTCAAAAGCTGATTTCTTGTAATCAATGGTAAATCTTCCGGAATTTACTCCCTTTGTGACCTGTAATTTTACGAAAACCACACCACCTCCCAAAGTTCCCAGCCACATGTTATGATTTCTGTCCCGTCTGATAGTCAGAACCGTATTATTGGGGAGTGCCGGATTACTTTCTGTATGAAAATAATCAAGGAGCTTTCCTTCCCTGCTCACTATATACAGCCCGGCGGAAGTACCTATCCAGATATTGCCGGATCTGTCGTCTGCAAAGCAGATATTTTTGATTTCCTCACTGTTTGGCAAATTTCTGAATGAGGCCAAAACTTTTTTGTTTACAGGATCGTATAAAGTGGTCTTGGACAATGTATGTCCTAAAATCAGGATGCTGTCACTCAGCATGGAAAGCGGATTTCTTTCCAGCTTTTCGGTGATTTCATCGCATGCCCACTCCACATTTACCTGATTTTTGGACACGTCCACACTCATCAGGTCATTGATCAGAAAATAGGCTTTATCCAGTTTTTTATGATAGCAAAAACTATTACCCCCATCTATTTTACCATATTTTTTCAGATAAGGATAATATTGCGGTTCCAAACCGGTGGTTTCTTTACCGTCCTTGATTCTGTGCAATCCTGGTGTATAATTTTCGCAAAAGGTGTAAATATCACCGTTTCCGGCTTCAAAAATGCCTCTCATCTCGTTACCCCATTCCTGATCCGGCACCACCAGAAATCTATCTATCCACTGCGGGCCAACAGGCAGTTTTATCAGGCCGTTATTGGTTGCAATCCACAGGACTTTGTCATTGTCTTCATACAACTGATTAATCTGGGTATAGTTGAATCTTTTAGCTATATGGCCGGTTTCATCATCAAGTATGCTTTCACCTTCTTTTTGTCTGAGTCTCAATAATTTTTTCCTGCTGGCAAACCACACATTTCCCTGTGAATCTTCCAGAGCATAATACACAGGACTGTCGAGATTTGCGGCAATAACTGTGTGGGAATTATTCACAGGGTCATACATCCACAATTCATTTACACTCTTGGGAAAAAAGAATATTCTGTCTTTTGAATCAATAAAAACCGGCACTACAAAGAGCTTCAGCCCGTACCAGATGATAGAATCAGGTTTTATGATTTTCTCCAGACCAACCTTTGGATTATAAATCTTTATGCCTTCCAATGGGGTGCTCCACCAGATTTTTTTTTCAGAATCCACAGCAGCGTGTGTGACATTATATTTTGATTTTTCAGTTTGTCCTATTTTCTGAAAATTGCCGTTTCTGTATTGAATCAAAAGAATTTTGTCCGAGGATCTGATGTGAATGAAGACTTCATTTTCACCGGTTTTATTGATCCCTGAAACTTTGCCTGAAAATGCCTCAGGCAGTTTAAATTCACTCCAGTGATAAGTACATAAATCCCAACTATAAATTTTTTCATCTGCCAGCACCCACAGGGTTTGACTGTTGAGCATTACTATCCCGGACTTGGCTATATCGGTACCGGGAAAGTAGATATCAGATGATTTTTGATTGTGTATTCTCAAAAATTCGATACCGTCAAATCGTTCCAGTCCCTGATTGGTGCCGATCCAGATAAGATTGCGGTTATCCATGCACACAGATGTTACAAATCTGTTTCTCAACCCATCCTCTGTGGTGATGTAGCTTGGTCTGGGTAAATTCTGACCACAAACAACACTGATACACATAAAATGCAGCATGACACCAGCCACTAATTTTATTAATTCAGTAAAAATCCTGAAATCCGGCGCCACCGTCTTGTTTTTTCTCTCACAATGTTAATTCATTTTCCCGAAAATGAATTCATTTATCCCGTGCAAAAGAGAAGTGTAATCCAACTTAAGCATAAACTTAAATGAAACCGGTCTGAATGTTCCTTTTAACTCACATCAAAATGTGATTGCGGTGAGGAGAATAAGCATGTATCTTTGTACTATGAATTCAATCCACCTTGCCATAATAGAAGATGATAAGATAGTCCGTGATAGTCTGCTTGCATACTTTATACTAAAGGAAGATATTGCTTCAGTGACTACTTTTCACTCAATGGAAGCATTCACAGAGGATATGAAAGAGCATATTGCACACAAACCTCATATCATTTTACTCGATATACAATTGCCCGGCATGACAGGGATTGACGGAATTCCGATAATAAAAAATATACTTCCGGACAGTGAAATCATCATGCTCACCACCTTCGAGGACAGTGACAAAATATTCAGTGCTTTGTGCGCCGGAGCCTGTTCTTATCTGTCCAAACAAAGCAGCCTAAGCCTTATTTATGAATGTGTGATAACGGTCAAAAATGGAGGCTCATACATGTCACCATCTATAGCCAGGAAAATTACCCGCTTTTTCAGCAAAGAAAATTCCGTGAGCAGCCCGCTGACTAAGAGGCAAACTGACATAGTACATGGTCTGGTGGATGGGCTGAGCTATAAAATGGTGGCTGCACGGCTTGATATATCCATTGACACAGTCAGAACCCATATTATGCAGATATATCGTACACTCAATATTAATTGTAAAGGCGAACTGATCAGATGGGCGATTGAAAACAGAGTATAAAAATGATTTCGTCTCGGTAAGTCTTTCTTAAATTTCAAAACAATAAATTAAAATAACAGTAACTATTCAGCTATAATATGACTATCATTGATTATGTCCCACGCCTGATGCGTGGCAGGCTATGCTATTGGCGTGGCAGGCTACGATTTCGTACTGGCACTCGACTCCTATGCATATTTTGGCAAACAGCGTGTCCCACGAAAATTAAAATTGTTTTATCATTTTATCCACGGATTAACATCCATAGTTATTTAGTCCGTTGGAAAATTTCCTACGGACTAAATATTACACCCTTCCGTGGTTATAGCTGAATAGTTATAAAAATTGCTTCACGTCATCACATCACCGGAGGAGTCCATTCCTCATCTCTTACAATTTCTATTCATTATTAACAGGATTCAGGGAGAAATCGCCCGGTTTATCAGTGATCGAATTGGATTTGTTTAATGTAAAATTACGTTAAGTATAGGAAGATACTGTAAAAGCAAAACATACCCTTATAGCTTGAGGATCTCCGGATGACAGTACACAAAATTCCTGAGAAGAGATTGCATGAATTTCTGCAGATTTTTTATCTGATGATTTTATCTTATTGCCACGCCGATGCGGAATTTTACCATTCCTTACAAGCTGAAACATTTTATAGATGTGATTATGCAGGCAGGCATATTGTTCTGCTTTCCTGAAAATGGTAACTACCTGATTCCGGAAAGTTGTGCTTTTTCAGACAATTGATACCTTCCGGGTATTATCCTATATACGTTACTTATACGGAAAGGTCAAATCATGAGTGATTATCAAAGGTACAATCTGAGTCAATCATATCAGGTTTTTACAGATTTTCTGTTTGATCCGTGCGGACGAGCAACCTGTAAATTATACCCGGTATTTAATCCAGAATGATTTTTTTGTACGAGAGTACCGTATCATAGCCTTTGGCATTGAAATATTGACGCACCTCTGCCTCTCCAGCTTCTGATGTGGCAAGGACAAAATCACCACCCCATGCTCCAAGAGACTTTACCGTACCCGGATAATCTGAAAAGAGGCGGTCTTTTACCTTTATAAAACCTGTATGCTTGTGTATCAGATCTTCGTGCTGCTGCAACAATTTTTCAAAATCTTGCAGTGTGGTGACTTTGCGGATTTCGTCCGTAATCTCTGTAATTGCCTTGACCAATGCGTTTCTGTTTTTCACCGCCTTGAGATATTCCCTGATACCTTGTTTGGAGTCTTGTTTTTTGTTGAGGTGCACAAAATACAGCCGGTCTTTGAATTTTGGACTGAAATCTACCTCCGTGTAGGATACTTCCTCATCGCTGTTGATGTATTCGATCGGTCCCTCTGAAAATGCGCAGGCCACATCATATCCCGATCCGTCTTCCGTCTTGAAGTACAGCAACAATGGATTGACCTCAGCCCATTCAGCCACAAGATATACCAGGGTGGAGCTGCTACCCAATCCCCAGCTAAGCGGAAACTCCAGCTTGGTTTCGATTTTAAACCCATTCCACTGAGACAGAAACTCTGAGTTGAGCCTCACAGCATTCTTGAGCAATTTTTGCAGAAAGGCTGATATCTCCGGGTTGGTTGTTTCTACCGGGGAGAAGTCAAACAGCGAAATGGCCGAAGAAAACCATACCTTGTTTTCATGATCCTTGCTTTCCCATATCAGATCGGTGGTGGAAGATTTCTTGACCGACATGGATTGACCCATTCTGGTAGGGAGGCCCAGTGCTTTGGCACCGTCCAGCACAGCATACTCGCCCGTGAGCAACAACTTCCCGTGACCGTAGTAGTTCGCTTTGATGACTTCCGGATTTGTTCAGTGGGCAAAAGTACTGAAAGCCACTCATATATAGGATTTTTTTATAAATAAATTTTATATGTGTTTTTATTTGATCTCATGGGTATGATGGTCTGGCTTTGGTATGTTATGCTTGGATGAGTTGATGGGTTGATGGGTTGATGAGTTGATGGGTTTATGGGTTTATGGGTTGATTGCGGATTTGCTTAGTTGCGGATTTGCGGAGTTGTGGATTTGCTAATCATGATGGAGTGTGATTTGGTTCGCTCGGTTGTGCTGATGTGGTGATGTGGTTTTATGGTGTTTTGGTGTTGTGGTAATATGGTTTTTTGGTGTTTTGGTGTTTTGGTGATGTGGTTTTACAGTAGGTAGCGATCTTCTTCGTTCGAGTGTTCATAGTTCATAGTTTCCACCGACGGCGGATTCATCGTTCGAGTGTTCATAGTTCATAGTTTCCGCCGGCGGCGGATTCATAGTTCATCATTCGAGTGTTCATAGTTCATAGTTCGAATTGTTCAAAATTCAGCCTTCATATTCCAAATAATACCTGAGCGATGTATCTTTGGTATCAAGTTTACACATCATGAGAATACTTTTATTTCTATTGCTGATGTCCGGGCTGACATATCAGACCCAAGGGCAGGAAATGTATGATTTACATCCATGCGGTACTGTATTGGGCAGGTCACCGTGGCTTATTAATTATCAGGCCAATCCGCATCTCTTTGCCAGGAGAACCGGTGAAACACTTTATGTACCTCTGACCATTCACATCGTAGGCAACAATGACGGAAGTAATTTTTACAGAGAGCAGAATCTGGTACAGGCGCTATGTACACTGAATGCTGACTTCGCACCTTCAGGTATTCAGTTTTATGTGTCGGGACAGATACGGTATATCAGAAGCACCGAATATTCATCCCACTCTACGATTCACAAAGGGGCGGAGATGATGTTTAAATATAATGTACCGAATACAATAAATACCTATTTTGTGGGCAATGCCAGCAGTTTTTGCGGATACAACCTGCCTTATGCAGGTATAGCCATCAGTCAGAATTGTGCCAAACCCTCGGATCATACCTGGGCTCATGAAATCGGTCATCACTTTGCAATACCCCACCCTTTTCTCGGATGGGAAGGCGGTGTAAGCTGGAATGGCAGCGTTGCCCACAATTACAATAATCCTGCACCGGAAAAAGTCCTGTACGACTACACCCTCTTTAAAAACGAATATTATCCGGATACCCTGATCATTGATACAGCATGGGTTGAGCGTTTGGACGGCTCCAATTGTGCTTTTGCGGCAGATGGCTTTTGCGATACGCATCCGGATTATTTGTACCAGAGGTGGCAGTGCAGCACCGCCCGTCGGAGCAATACTGTCCAGACTGACCCTGCGGGTGAAAAATTTAGCTCTGATGCATCCCTTATCATGTCTTATGCATTTGACCAGTGCAGTGCTGTATTTACGCCGCAGCAGATGGATGCCATGAGAGCATATCTCACCGATGTCAGGTATTACTACCTGGGTGATTACACCCCACCGGCAGCGCCTTCTACAGAGACCATCCGTTACCTCAGGCCGGCAGAAAATTCAACTGTTTTCTTCCGCAATGTCACCCTCGAATGGGAGCCGGTGGAAAATGCCACAGCCTATCTGATTCAGATCAGCACCTCTCAGAATTTCGGGATTATCCTGGCAGATACCATTGTATATGAACATCAGGCCACTTTCGAAAGTCTGCGCAATAATACCACTCTGCATTGGCGGGTAAAGCCCTTGAATAGCTATCATAGCTGTACGGATTTTTCCGGACGCAGTTTTTTCAGTACTTCATCAGTGAGCCATACGAAAGAAACAGACCTGCAGTATAGCTTCAGTGTGTACCCCACTCTGGTCCATAACAATACTCCTGTCAGGGTCAGCAATCGCTCCGGCAAAGCTGCATCTGTACAGGTATCGGATATGTACGGCAGACAGCTTTATACGACAGATTATGGAGACGAAAACCTGATTTTGGATTGTAAAGACTGGATGAACGGTATGTATATACTCCGTGTGGAGCAGCAAGGATGGTCCCAAAGTTTCAAAATCCTGATAGCCCGATGAACCCATTTCCCGACAAAAACAACAATGACCCCTTGATTTATAAGGAGAATCTGGCTTTTCTGAAAACTTTACAAAAAGATCAGCATGGCATTACCATAGAAAAGCTTCGGGACATTCATGATGAAGTATTCGATGCTACCGATTGTCTGCAATGCGCCAACTGTTGCAAAACCACCCCTGCCCTGATTACAAAAGCTGATATTCAGAGAATTGCCCCACTCTTCATATGAGTGCAAAACAATTTATCAGGAACTATGTACTGGAAGATATAAACGGTGAAATGAATCTCAACAGGATACCCTGCCACTTCCTCAATGCCGACCACAGCTGCGCCATATATGATGTACGTCCGGAGGCATGCCGAAGATATCCGCATACAGATGAAAAAGGGTTTTTCAATCGTCCGGCTCTCAATGCCCGCAACACCATGATATGTCCTGCGGCATTTCAAATTGTAGAAAAATTAAAATCCATTACCCAAAACGTATGATTTACGCATTCAAAGATTACATACCGGTGGTACATCCTACCGCATTTGTGCACCCTCTGGCAGCGGTGACAGGCAATGTTATCATCGGCAAAGATGTCTATATCGGTCCCGGTGCGGCCATCCGGGGTGACTGGGGTGCCATCATTATCAAAGATGGCTGCAATGTTCAGGAAAACTGTACGATCCATATGTTTCCGGGTATCGAAGTGATACTGGAAGAAGGTGCACATATTGGGCATGGGGCCATCATACATGGCGCATATATCGGCAAAAATGTACTCATAGGAATGAACAGTGTCATCATGGATGAAGCACAGATAGGACACGATGCCTTTGTAGGAGCCATGAGCTTTGTGAAGGCAAGGCAGATAATAGAACCCCGGAGTCTGTATGCAGGCAACCCCGCCCGTTTTGTCCGTGAATTATCAGATGAAATGATTGCCTGGAAATCAGAGGGTACCCACTTGTATCAGCAATTGCCTGCCGAATGCCATGCAAGTCTCAGGCCATGTGAGCCTCTTACGGAGATGCCTGCCGACAGACCTGTCCAACAGAAAGTCTATTCTTTTTTTTCCAAACCTAAAGAAGAATAATGCCCGAAAATCAATCAGTCAGGGACACCCGCCTGGATAATTTTTTACTTGCATTACAAAAATCCGGTATCCGGGAGTGTTATACGGATGAACTGCACCTCTCACTTTATGCCACAGATGCATCATTGTATGAAGTGCAGCCACTGGCAGTAGCCATTCCGCAAAATGAAAATGAACTCACCCATCTGATACATACAGCCCATCACTTCAAAATACCGGTTTTGCCCCGTGGCAGTGCCACCAGCCTTGCCGGCCAGACGGTCAACAGGGCTTTGATCATAGATTTTACCAAATACTTTGACCGCATCCTCGATATCCAGCCTGACCTCCGGTATGCGAGGGTACAACCGGGGGTGACCCGCGATCAGCTCAATAAAGCGGCAGCACCATATAAACTGCACTTTGCCCCGGACCCTGCCACTACCGGCAGAGCCACATTCGGTGGCATGATTGCCAATAATTCTTCCGGAACCAAAAGTATCCTTTATGGCAAGACGATTGACCATGTACTTGAGTTGAAAATTATGCTTATGGACGGCACCATTATGCATCTGCATGCTTTGACAGAAGAAGCTCTTGAACAGAAATGCAGGCAGAATGACCGCGAAGGAGAAATTTACCGCAGTTTCCGTACTTTAATTTTTGACCACAGCGAAGCCATAAGTGCAGCCTATCCCAAAGTAATGCGCAGGGTGTCTGGCTATCCCCTGGATGAATTTGTGCATACCAATGAATGGAACCTCGCAAAACTCCTGTGCGGATCGGAAGGTACACTAGCCATAATTCTGGAAGCTAAGGTAAGGCTTGAGCCTGTTCCTGCATACAAAGCTGCTGTCACCGTACATTATTCAGACAGGATGGATGCCATCAGGTCGGTCAGGGATATTGTCGGATTTGCTCCGGCTGCGGTAGAGATGCTGGACTACCATGTATTCGAACTCAGTGCAAAACACCCGCTCACATCTGCCCTGCATCAAAGGCTCATACAGGGCAATCCACAGGCTACCCTCAGTGTAGAGTTTTTCTGTGAAAGTGAAGAAGCCCTTCAAGCCAGACTTCAGTCATTTCTCCGGTTTATCCCGCAGGTCAGAGGTGTGTATGCCTGGCCCGTCCTGCAATCTGCCGGGGAACTGGAGGATTCATGGTCTTTGCGCAAAAACGGGCTGGGTCTGATCATGGGTGATCCTGACGGCAGGAAACCTATACCCTTCATTGAAGACATGGCCATCCCACTGGAGCATCTGGCGGATTACATAGAGGGTGTACTGAGCATCTGCAGACATCACGGCGTTGATACTGTCCTGTATGCCCACGCCAGCGTAGGAGTACTGCATGTCAGACCCGGCTTAGATATGACAAAAGGGGATGATATCCGTATAATGAAGGAAATTACCAATGAGGTATTCACACTGGTAAAAAAGTACAATGGCTCCTGGAGCGGCGAACATGGTGACGGGCGCAACCGCAGCCCCATGCTCCGTGCCTTTTTTGGTGAGCAGGTATATCAGATGCTGAAGGAAGTCAAAGACTTGTTTGATCCTGACGGATTGCTCAATCCGGGTATTATCATTGACCCTGAACCCATGGATACACACCTGAGATATGGTGCCGGATATCAGGACCGAAAGGAAGACTTTGTATATCAATACCGCAAAGACCATTCTTTCAATGCACTGGTACATAATTGTTCGGGAGTGGGAGCCTGCAGAAATAAATCCGGCGGCACCATGTGTCCAAGCTTCAGAGCCACACTCAACGAGTCAGACAGTACCCGCGGGAGAGCCAATGCCCTGAGATTGGCTTTGGCTGGTAAAGCAGGGTTTGAAAGGCTCGATGATCCGAAAGTACTCGAAGTTCTTGACCTGTGCCTGTCCTGTAAAGCATGTAAGTCAGAATGTCCGTCCAATGTGGATATGGCCAAACTCAAAAGTGAAGTACTGCAGGAAAAATATGACAAAGGAATTATAAGTCTTCGCGAACGTAGCATTTACCACAGTGCAGGCGTATCAGCCATGCTTCCGGATGGCCGGCAGCAATGGTCAATTATTTACAGAAAACAGCCCTGTTCAGAAAACTGACCGAAAAATTGCTGAAAATTCATTCCGCAAGGATACTGCCTGATTACGCCTCTCAAACTCTGGAATCCTGGTATCGAAAAAACTACAGACCACTTAACTCAGATAAAAAAGTAGCTCTATTCGCTGATACCTACATCAATTATCATGAACCGCATATCGGCATAGAAGCCATACGTCTGCTCAATCAGTGTGGATTTGATACAGAACTGGCTGTGGCAGGCTGCTGTCAAAGACCAAGAATATCCAATGGGTTTCTCAAAGCGGCAAAGCTTAGTGGCTCCGGTACTTTGGAAAATCTGGATAAATACATTCGCAGAGGTATGAAGGTCGTGGTGTGTGAGCCTTCCTGTACCACTGCACTGACCGATGATCTGCCCGATCTTATCGAAGATGAAGCGCTGGCACAACGCATACAGGCCAATGTATTGGCTCTCGACGTATTTATTGCCGACATTTTTCAGAAAGGTGAAATTCAGGGCCAATTCAAAGTAAAATATGAATCATTGATGATGCACGGACATTGTCACCAGAAATCATCTTTCGGTACCCGGGCTTTGCACTATATATTGGACCAGGCAGACGGACTGCAATATCATGAACCCGATACCGGTTGCTGCGGCATGGCTGGTTCATTCGGCTATGAAAAGGAGCATTATGATATATCCGGAAAAATCGCAGACCTGAGTCTCATTCCTGAAATAAACAAGCTCACTCCCGATACGGCTATTGTCGCCAATGGTTTCAGTTGCAGGCATCAAATCTCCCATTTCACGGACAGAAAAGCCCTGCATTGGGTAGAATGTGTTGAATTTGAAAGGAAATAAAACCTTGCCCGAAATGGGAAAACACTATTCATATCTTGATAAATCGGCCATAACAGGATTGGTCGCCATTCAGAATATTGATAAGGTAAAGCCCGGGCTGAAGATTTTCGACAGGGAGTGTAAAACTGTTTTCTGATGGATTTTTCAGTGAAAAACGGAATATCTGACTGCCGGAAGTATTGCGCAAAATTATCTTACTGTCCATTTGGGGTGTATAATTCAGCCGGATTTGCAATTCATCCTGACCGGATGGGGCGAAATCATGATTTAAGTGCGGGACTCAGCTTCCTCTGTTTGTACCGTGATATACGGATCAAACTGTATAGCCAGCCATCTTAGCCGGTCTTTAAGCCAGTTTTTCAACCACAGGATTTCATTGGTATAAGTGCCTCCGATATATGCATTGGGCCACACATATTCATTGAGTACCGGCCATCGCTGAAAATTTCTTTCCTGTGCGCCGGCCAAAAGTTGAGAAAGCGAATCTACCACAAACTAAATGCGTGAATCTGAAAGCTGATTTTGTCTGAGTTGCTGCCATCGCTTCTTGAGGTCGGATTTGAGATGAATATCCTTCATAAACTTTCCCCACCAGAAATGAATGACCCAATAATCAAAACTGCATACCTGATTGAAATCATTGATGACCAACCCTTCGGGATTCCAGTTGGTGCAATAATTGACATTGCCAAATCCGAGATCATAATCCCACACCGGCCCGAATCTGAGTTTGCCTCCCCGGCTATCCCTGTCCTTGTACATAAAGGTACTCAGGCGGTAAGCATCGGGGTTTTTGGATATTTCATTCATAATGATGTAGTCCACCAGGCTTTCTGTATCCACATGCCTGCGGTATCCGGTGACGGGATTGTTATATACCGGTGAGGCAATGCTTTCCTCCACAGTACGGATAAATTGCTGTATATAGGTCTTCTGGGCAGCAGTGATGGTCTTTGGATCAGGGTAATGGTATTGAAAGTAAGTGGTCTGATCTCTGCCGGGAATAGGCTTGAAGGCCGAGGTCCATCCGTCATTGTTGGAACCCGAAGTTTTATCTATTTTCAGTATATATCCGCCTGTCAGTCTGTCTCCGGAATTGTCGGTATTGCTTATCTCTGCTACTGCCACCCGGTTTTTATCCCGTTTGATCTTTTCCATCAGCACATATACTCCCCGGTAATCTCCATTGATGATCAGCTCACAATATCTGCCACGTGGGGCATAATCCATGATACCCGAGGCAAGGGTATAGCAGAGCATGTTGCGGGTCAGGGTTTTGTCGTTGTAGGGTCCGTGGAGTATCCAGTCATTTTCTGCAGGCATACCCAGCAGAGCAACATTATTGTTGGAACCATCCGCCTTACGGGTCTCAAATCCATATCCCTTCTTGGGAAACATCTGAGATGATGAACCCCGGATTTCTATACCAATCAGACCATCGTATCCATTGAATGCGTCTGTAGGCCTGTTTTGTCCATTGGCATTATGAATAATGCCGAGCCGGGCGGTGATTTTCGGTTCGTCGAGGATCTGCTGCCCGTTGGTATTGATGACAAGGATAGGAAGATTGCTGGTAAAATTGAGCTGACCGGACAGCACCAATCCTTGAAATAAAGTGAAAGCAAAAATAAGGACACTCAGCAATCTGCCCGGATATAAGAAAAAGAAACCTTTCATTGAAAAACAGTTTTAATAAATACAGGATGGTGGTCTGATGCAAATCTTCCGGCCCAGGTTTGTGAAATAGTAGCGTAAGACCGGACTGCAAATGCCGGATTGACCAATATATAATCTATGCGCATACCGTCGAATTCAGCGTTTTTAAATCCATTGAAAGTGCTTTCAGGACCGAAAGGCTTATCTCTGCTGATTTTTCTGCTGTCTGTCAGCAGGGCAGTAAGTATGCTGTAAGGCTCGTCATCCGGAGTGGTATTGAGATCACCGGTCAGAATAACAGGATGGTTGCCTGCTGTCTCTTTGATTTTTTTTACCAAAAGCCGGGCACTTTCTTTTCTTGCCACCTTTCCGATATGATCAAAATGGGTATTGAACACAAAAAATGTTTTGCCGGTGCGCTTGTCTTTCAGCTTCAACCATGTGACTATACGGTTGAGGGCTGCATCCCAGGATCTGGAGGGTTTATCCGGTGTCTCACTGAGCCAGAATGTATTGCCTGCCAGATAATCAAACCTCTCTTTTCTGAAAAATACGGGAGAAAACTCACCACCGTATTTTCCGTCATCCCTACCCTTACCCGCATAAGTGTATTCGGGTAGTAATTTTTCAAGATCCTGTATCTGATGGTACAAAGCCTCCTGCATACCGCAGATATCCGCTTCAAAATATTGTATGATTCCTGCCAGATTTTCTTTGCGGTACTTCCACTGATCCGGACCGTCATCCGGAGTATCCAGACGGATATTGTAAGTCATCACATGCAGGGGCTGGCCGGACACAAACATTCCGATAAAAATTAAGCCACAGACCCCAATCCACTTTATGACCATATTGATATCCCGATTGTAACAGATGCCAAAGTACGTAAAATTGCTGAAAAGGGTTGAAAAAAGCCTTTAAATGTCCTGCAGAATACAGGAATCGTTCAAGACACAGAGCTCTTCTGGATCAGAAAGACCCGAATTTACCTGCTGTATAATCTGCATAAGCCTCGTAAATCTCCTGCATGGTATTCATCACAAAAGGGCCTCTGGCCACGATGGGTTCGTTGAATGGTCTGGCATGTCCATACAGGATTATACCCTCTGAACAGGCCTCGATTTCTATTTGACTGTGGTCATGGCCAAACTCTACAAGCTGATTCTTGCTTACAGACATTTGATTGATTTTAAAACTTCCTCTGATCACGTACATTAGTATGTTCTCGACCGGAGGTACCAGATCCTTGAATGCCGCACCGGCATCAAAGTACAGCATAGACAGAAATATATCCTTCCTGTACGGGAAAGTGGGTGCATACTCATAATACTGCCCCGAAATCAAGTCCATCTGTACTCCCGGAAATACGGTAAAAGTGTGGATATCATCGGCCTGCTTGCCGATGTAAAACGGTGCAGTCATTTTTAGTGCAGACGGCAGATTGAGCCACAATTGCAGGATTTCCAGATCGCCACCATTTTGCTTGAATTGTTCAGAAGACACTTCCGCATGCACCAGACCACTGCCTGCAGTCATCCATTGAACACCCCCGGCAGTAATGACACTTTCATTGCCGTCTGAGTCCTTATGCATGATATCTCCATCTATGATGAAAGTAACGGTCTCCATCCCTCTGTGCGGATGCGGACCAAAGGGCAACCCACTATTGAATGGCGCATAATGCTGCGGACCATGATGATTCAAAAAAATAAAAGGATCTGTGATATCAGGCCTTTGAAGGGGCAGGGCATTCCAGGTAAGCAGATCATCTATCGGAGCAAACCCTGCATCGTGAATACCAAGGATATTTCTCATAGGTTGTAACATATGAATGAATCATTATAAATTTGTTACAACAAATAATGTTCAGAAATTTTGAAAAATACCTGTTAACAATTCAAAAAAATCAGTAATTCCAGGCAGCTGAAAGAGTTCCGGCCTAAAAATGAAATCCTACAGAGAGGGTAAAAATGTCAAAAGTGGAATCAGGTTTTTTATAAAATGCATTGATGATGCCATATTGATATTCCAGATCGATATCGAAACTCCCGAGGGTTAGACCCAGACCGGTAGTTGCTCCCAGAAAACTGTCATTCAGTTGTTCGTATCCTTCCTTACCCAGGCCATTTTTAGGTGCTTCGGCAGGGAAGTTGAAAGAGGCCAGAAGTTTGGATCTGAGGCTGCTTCTGTCAGATAAATGCAGGAGATTGAATCCCATGCCCAGGCGGAGCATGAGTAGCTGCCAGTCATTATTTTTGAAAAAATCGGGAGATTTTGAAGCTGTCAGGTTACTGAAATGATATTGCCCCCCTACCAGAAAATACAGGTCCCCCTCCAGCAATCGGGCATCCGCACCCACCATCCAACCATAATGTCCTCTCCCTCCGGGTGTCACATTGGTATCTTTGCAATAGGCGGCTGAAAGACCGGTTTGCAATACAAGACCGGGGTTCTGAGCGTAGGACGGTGAGAGTAAGGCCACACACAATATAAAAACTGCCACTGATCTGTATAATATCATATCATTCATGTTAAACATCCGCTAAGGTAGAAACAAATATCATGCCCTGATCGAAAAACTGTAAATTTAATCAAGTATTCAAATTGCTTTAAGTGATCTGTTTTCTCCGATACTCAGGATGGAAATCAGATTCATGAAATTAATTTTCCTAATACAGTTAGCAGTTGTTCACAAAAATGCAATCCGGTCAATTATTAAATTTTGATTAGTTAACAAACAAATACGGACATTCATCAGTTAGTCAGCATTATTTTTGTTGACGTAAAAGCAGCTGAGATAATTGTTTTGGCAACCAAAATCCCGGTAACAAGTTCCAAAAAGACATTCATCTCTAAAAATTTCACAAAAATGAAAATGAGCAGAATTTCAATGCAATGCATGATTTTATTTTTATGCACTTTTTGTGCAGCAGAGGTTTATGGAAATTACAACCATTACACAACGGTTAAAAATGATGGCCCGAAAGTAGCACAGATGACCGGCAGTCCGGAAAATTCAACCTTTGGCATTTATGTAAAAAGCACTTCAGGCAAGGCCATATCCGGCATCAAGGTTTATATCAAAAAAAATGGCCAGGAAATCGTCAGGACTACCGATGCCAATGGATATGTGGATGGTGGAGATGACCGTACTGTTTCCATTCGATTAGAAAATCCTGTTCAGCTGGTGGGGTATGACGGCGTTACTACGATGGATCTGGTATTGATACAAAGACACATACTTTCTCTGTCACAGTTGCCCAATCCCGGTCAGATTATCGCAGGAGATGCCAATAATGACGGCAAGCTCACGGCCGGAGACCTCGTCATCACCCGGAAGGTAGTATTGGGTATTCTGGATGATTTTCCAAACAACCAGAAAATCAGATTTGTCCATGATAATTTCCCTTTTCCACTCAATCCATTTATGAATATTCTCGAGTTTGACCAATACAAAGAGGTTTATCCCCTTATTCAAAACGACAGAATCAATATTATCATGGTCGTAACCGGTGATATCAACCGTTGATTCGGTACCAATATTTCTTATTTTTTATTTTTACTGACATACTCTGCTGTTAAGGTCTCTGCCCTGTATTTCACCATCCTTTCAATAAGGTCATAAGGCATTTCCTGAGTCAGAGGAAACTGTACAGAGCCTTTACCCTGTTTGTACATAGACAATTCTTTTGCAAAAGCAGTATGTCCTGAAGGGGTGGCATACAAACCGATATGTTTTTCATATCCCGCAAAATACACTAAGGGCTTACCATACAATTTATAGGCAGGCATGCCATAAGAGATACACTCAGATGCCTGCGGGGCAGCCTCCAGAATTATGTTCCGGATATTGTACAGTATTTTCTGCACATCAGGAGGAAAGGTACCGATATAGGTATCCACAGAAAAATTCTGGGTTGGCTTCATATTTGTTTTTCCATTACTGCTGAGTTATGAGCTGAAAAAATAATTAAATTTCAGAAATATAGTATAATGCATGCTGAATACATTATGTGAAGCCGGACCGATTGGATTCCCAGCCATAAAACTCAGATAATTCTGATTGAAAATAATTTTAAAATTGAAGCAAAATCCAATTTTCACCAAAGACAATATAGTCTGAAAAAACCACATATTGCCGGATTTAAAACTGATCAACGGTTTAATACCCGGCAAATACTGTTCATGATGTTTTTCATACATTTTACGGATATAAATTTAATGAAGTTTTCAGACAGCTCCATCTTTGAGCTATCAAAAATATTCAATTAAACTCTAAGTTATGTCCAATATTAAAACCAAAATTGATGAATGGGAGATCCGGGATCTGGAAGACAACGGGGTAATCCGCATTCTTGTAGAACACAATACTGAAATGGGTAACCGTGGAGTACCCGGCATACAGATATGGTACACTACAGCCGGTGGAACATCCATTGTAAATTTCGAACCTGTACATGTGGAGCGATGGGCATATCAGGCCCAAAAGGCGGGAGAAAGCGATTATCTGCTGACTGACCATTCATGGATGTATCACGAGGATATATATGTCAAAAACAGTCTGGTATTGGGAGAAAAATTGATGGCCAGAGTATCCGTAAAAGTAAGAAGTAAAAAGGAGCCGGTTGTGAAGGAATATGAATTACCGTTTACCGTGGAATAATTTTCAATACAAATGACAGGGATCGGAAACTTGTTGATTGGAATTTCAGGACTGCTGTTCATGATTGCCCTGCATCTGCTTTATGGAAACCATACCAAAAGCGGAGATGCAGGCGTGGGTTATGCATGGTCCCTTTTACTCACATTGTCAGGGCAGGTGATCTGTCTTACCATTGTTGCTTTGATTACAGCCAAAAAAGGAGGGTTCTCCTGGATAGTCGGTGCCGGCTCTGGCAGGACTCTGTTTATCATTGCCGGCTTTCTGCTTGCCATATGGGGCATAGCTTTTTTTTCCATGGGAGAAGGTACCGGACACCTACCTGTATTCATCCGGTCTTTACTCAAAATATTGCCTCCTGTACTTTATCTGTCTGTACTTGCCGCCTCAGTGCTGTTGCTGAATATACCACTCAGGCAATCTTTACCCGATTGGGTCTGGCGACTGCCGGTTTATTTTCCGGTCATAGTGGGGCTGTTGGCATTTATGATAGTATTCACAAAGAAAATGCAGAGAGATGCTGAAAATTTCAAATCTTATCAATCCGGCAAAGCTCAACAGTTTCAGTCAGAACTGGACCAGATAGATGCTACGGATCTGGAGCGAGATATGGTTTTTTTGTTGAGCTATACAGACAAAAATCAATCATCGGTATTGAGAAAAAGAGCCCTGCAAAGAATTCATACCAGAGAGGACTGGCAGGAGGAACTTGTCCGCAGATTGCAAAACGACTGGGCTCCCGAGGTCTTTACTTTTCTGGCATCCAAGGACGTACCCGACGAAGGTATGTTTGCAGAAGCGTTGAAAGTGGGAATATTGATACAGGCCCGACTTATACGGGAATCCATCCGCAATTGCAATAGCGCATATGATCTTTATCCCGGCAGATTTAGTTGGGAAGTGGAGAGGGTACTCAGCACGCTGGACAGGTTTAAGGATACAGGCATAAATTATACTTCTCAAGTAAACGAACTCAGAAAGTCCCTTGATGAGCCTGTACATTTCAATAAGCCGGAACTGAAAGCCAAAATACTCCTGGACCGGTGGCTTAAAAAACACCATACTTTGTAAATAAACATCTGTTTTTTTTTTACTTTTTCAGAATATAAAATTCATAAGGCCTCAGGACAAGAGATCCACTCAAAGTGATACCTGACAAGGTTAACGCATTGTTCCACGATGTATTATTGAGTGCAGCAGGTATGTTGAATGTCACATTTCTGTTTCTGACATTGACGATGATCAGCAATTCATCATGGTTATGTACTTTTTTGAAGCAGGCCACATCATTATGGGCATACAGGGTATTCTGGCCTGAACGGGCAACCCGTTCGGCACTGTAAATCTGAAGTATTTTCCTGTAGGTATCAAGCATTGCGGGATTTTGATTCCAGTTGATCGTGGATTTTTGGAAAAAAGGTACATTATTGAGTACACCCACTTCCTGGCTGCCATAAATCAGAGGTACACCCCCTGTAAAAATGGTAAGTACCGATGCTGCCAGTGCCCCGTCTATGCCATTGAACAGCCTTACGGGAGTAGCATCCCAGGCAGACTCGTCGTGATTGGTCGTAAACCGCAGCCAGTGCTTTCCGGCTGGCGTCTGATTGTATTCGTTTTGATGGGCATTGAAGATTCTGGACACCGGCTGACCATTGAAAACATCTTTGATATTGCTGTACCAGTTCCAGCTGAAATTGAGGTGAAATCCGGCAGTAAAATGGTCATTTCGTGTGCCTTCAGCCAAAAAGATTAATTTTCTTCCGGGAGCGGCATTCAGTTTTTTCCAGGCGCTCTGCCAGAAATCATAAGGCACACCATCTGCATAATCACACCGGAATCCGTCCACATTGGCTTCATAAATCCAGTATTCCATTGCATCAATCATGGCGGCCCGCATTTCCTGATTGCTGAAATTCAGGTCAGCCACATCCTGCCAGTTGGTACCGGGAGGATGAATGATATTTCCGGAGGCATCCTGAGTGTACCAGTTTTTATTGGAAATCCAGGAGTGATCCCATGCTGTGTGATTGGCTACCCAATCCATAATGACTGCAATGCCTTTGGCATGTGCTGCATCTGTGAGTTTTCTGAGGTCTTGCAGCGAGCCATATTCACTGCTGACAGATTTATAATCTCTAACCGAATAAGGAGAATTGACAGATTTTATTTCCCCTGTCGGATGTATGGGCATCAGCCAAAGGACATTGGTACCCAACGAAGCAATATGATCCAGCCGGTCTATGACACCCTGCAGATTGCCTCCCGGACTGAAAGCTCTCAGATTGACCTCATACATCACAATATCCTCTGCTGCCGGTATTTTGTCAAAGGGTGTGCCATATTGTTTGTATTCAGATTCGGTTTGGCTATCCGGATTCACATCTCTATCAGTACATGAATTCAGTAGCAGGCATAATATTGCCGATATAAATATCAGCCGGTGTAAGTAGGATGTCATTCAATAACTGATTTGATTACACGCCAAATAGGATGGCCATAAAAACTATCATTGCTTAGACTCAGAATACAGCCCGATGTTTAACGTGAAAATAAAAACATGGATCAATGAGTCGGCTTACCTCGCAGGTAAAAGCATAACACGGAAATCAGGTTTCTTGAGGCTGGCGCTCTGCCACCTACTCTGTCAGGAGAACTATGACCCAATGCTGTGTCCGACTTTCTTTCCAATAAAAATAATATATGTTAAAATACGACATAAAAACACAAAATCTGAAAACATTACAGCATATTTGTTTGGACATTCATCCCTAGGCCGAAAAAATAATAGCATACCCACTTAATGGTGGCCGTCGGAAAAGACAGTTTTGTTTTGCCGGTTAGCGTTGAAAAATACATTTTATAAATAGTTTATATTTTGGAGATTTATACAGCTCAAAATCGATAATATACAGGAAGGATTGTAAGAATATAATTTTGATTGATCACAGGTGCATTTTGAAAACAAATATTGAACTTGCAAATTCCACAAAAATGAAAGCTTTATTTTATATATTTATTTTGTATCTGACTAAATATGAGGTTTTCGGACAGGAAAGATTTGTTAAAATTATTGATTTTGACAATAAACCTCAGTATGCGAATGAAATATTAAATTATAATGGATATTACTATTTAAATACAACAGGAATTTGTGTAGATCATCAAGGATATTTAACAGAAGCTTGTAGTGGAATTATAAAATTAGACAAAGAATTATCAATACAAGATAGTATTTTGATTAAAAATTTTAGTATTGGAGTTAAATCTATTTTAATTGATAGCTTAAATGATCAATTTGTTTTATGTGGCGAAGACCACTTTAAAAATAAGATATCTAAAGAATTTATTGCTTTTAAACTTAGCACAGGGCAGTTAAAAATGTTGGAATTTATTAAACTGTCTTATGATAGTAACTTGAATAGAAAATATTATCAGATTACAAGTGATTTCTTTAATGATTACCTTTTTATTGGGGGAAGTTTTAATGAATTAGATGATTCTAAAACTGAATCATTATTATTTTTTTTAAAACACGAGTTTAGTGATACTTCAATCATTCTAAATTTTGAGAAATCTACTTCTTTATGGAACTCTCTGATTGACAAAAATAATCAATTGAACTTAGCTTTAATCTCACATCAAACAGGTGGCTATAACAAAGTCCATATAGTCAAATTCGATGAAGATTTAAATCAGGTATGGCATTGGACAGCCGATAATGTGGATTACATACAGAAGCCATATATATGTGAATTGCATGACGGAAGGCTTGTCGTAACTGTTTCTGATCATGTAGCTCCTAAGATAGCTTCATTGGAAGCCATCAATCCTGACAAATCAAGATCTTGGAAATATCGCTTTCCGGACATAAGCGGAAAAATACAAAGGCGGGTGTACAGAATAAAAACACTTAAGAATGGCGACATAGTGGGAATGGGGTCTTATGGCAACAATAGTCTTATATTAGATGCCAGAATTCCGGAGATACCCTATATTTTCCGGATGTCATCAGAAGGAAAATTGCTGTGGGAGAAAGCATTCTACAGGACTCGTCCTGTAGTGGATCATTGCATAGGCAGTATCCATGATGTGACAGAAGCAGAAAACGGCGATCTTATTGCTGTAGGGAGAATAGATAATTATCTTGAATACGACCCTGTTGTTTTTCAGGGCAGACCAGACCCTGATATCCTCATCATCCGTATGGATGCCAACGGATGCATTGACCCAAAATGCGAGACCATCACCAAAATAGAAAGGACAGTCAGCACCACTCAACATCATGAAACTACCGGTTATAATGCATTCTTTTTCCCCAACCCATCGGACGGCAGTATGGAACTGATGAATCACACTGAAGTAGCATCCGTCTCTGTCTTTGACCTGAATGGATCATTGGTCATCAGACAGGCAGATCCCGGGCGAAGTCTGGATCTTACAGGATTGCCACCCGGATTATACATTGCACATCTCACGCTCAAGGACAATAAAGTGATCAAGCAGAAAATGGTGGTAAGGTGAGAAGAAGGTGGATTCTGATCAGAATGATTAAATGGTACAGATAGTCACCCGATGCAGCGCAACTGAATACTGACCACCTGCCTGCCGGTATGTATATCCTTACTATGACGGATAAATCGGGGAGAAGATATGCAGGGAAGTGGGTGAAGGGATGATGTTTAAACGGTATTCGGTATTCGGAATTAGGAATAGGTTAGTAATAATTGGGATTGAGAATGTGCGGGAGTGTGTAGGGAAACCGATAAAAGTATTCTGAGCGACAATGATAAAGAATTTACAAATTATTGTGGTACAGATAGCTTATCTTTGAATAAATAAAGAAAAGAATATGCATAACACAATCCTTAGTTTCCATTCAATGTGTCAGATGCATTATAAGGAGATTTTTTCCGATTATTCCGACCCATACGCAGCTTTTGCAAGAGCCCTTCTGCACAAGCTTACCAAGGAGCATTTGGAGCCAGAAATACAATTTCCATTTGAGCCGAGGACAAGAAAGGAAAGTGCAAGGGAGTATAATGACGAAAAAGTAACGATCCGGCCCAATCCTGCATCAGAAATTTTAAATCTGCACATTTCCGTCTTTAAAGAAGAAGAATTATATTCAGTTGAAATTTTAAATACTACCGGTCAACTGTATAATAATAAAATCAATTCAGAGAATAAATATCTGGATATCAGTCATCTTCCAGCCGGTGTATATTACATTAAGGTTAAGGGAAGTAATGGTTTTAATTCAGTTCAAAGATTTATTAAAATTTGACCCGGATGAAAAACAGATTTTTATGGGTATTGCTGACCGCTACACTTTGTGTGACGGCCAGTAATGCTCAATATTTCAGCAGAACATATATTGATGACAACAATAGTGGTTCATTTATTTTGCAAACCATAATTGATAGAGATAGTAATTTAATTTCCAGTTATAATAAGATATGTTCTGACGGAAATACTTGTGTAAGCTATTTATTTACCGATTTTAATGGAAACACAAAGAAGATCATTGAAATTCCGGAGAAAAGAAGTTTTGGTATTCGATGGTTGTACGAAATGACACTGTCTTTTATTCCAGAAGAAACGATACCGATATCAACGGCAATTTCAACTGGTATTTCGGTATGATGCGCACCAATGGTGACAGCCTTGCAGAGTATATGTTTCCGGTGATACCCGATACGATACCCGGAGTGTATGTGATCAATTACGGCCTTACACTGGTAGGTAGCAGACAGGTGATACTCTGGGGCGAGGGTCGTAATCCTGCTGAGCCGGATGCGGCATCAAGGCCTTTTCAGAGTGTATTCATGCGGGTGGATTTTGATGGCAATGTGCTGAGCGGGCCACGATTCTGGCAGCTTCATCCCGAAAGGGACAGACGAATGACCGATGCTGTCACTGACAAGGAGGGCAATATGGTCTTCGGGTATGCCTGGTGGAAGGAAGGGCAGGGGTACAACAGAGGAATCTTCAGATTAGATAACACAGACAGTATTACTCAGGTAGCGGGGGAGTTTTTTGAATATTTCAATAGTTTTGATAATCCTGCACTTACCATGGATCATGAGGGTAATTTTATCACTATTCTTTATCAGGCTTCAATACCTATTACTAATACTTTTGCAGTAGATATTCCCAATGTAGTAAAATTTGACCCGAATGGAAACGAAATATGGAGAAATTATATCCGGCCCAATGATTTTGACAAGTGGGACGGGTCAGAATATTTATTTGAAGGGATAAAAAGAATGAATGTGTGCCGCAACAATGACATACTGGTGTGTGGTAATATTTTTATAGTAGATAGTTTTCCACTTCCGGGTACAAATACCTGGGTTAAATCAGGAGCACCGAGCAGTTTTATGGCGAGATTTTCAGCAGATGGAGAAGAACTGTGGCGGCACATCATCGTACACCCTCAGCCGGATGGGAAATTGGGCTACAACGGGCTGCACAATATATCGGAGGCACCGGATGGAAGCATTATCGTAAGTGGCACACTCCAGAGAGTATATATTGGCCCACGTATCAACGACTCCTGGGTGATGCGTCTCAGCCCTGACGGATGCCTGAATGAATCCTGCGATCATGTGGGCAGATACTGGATGTTTCCGGATGTAGCCACATCCACCGATGACCGAATGGCTTCAGAATCCCTGACCTTATATCCCAATCCCGGCACCACATGGCTGCGCTGGCATTCACCTGCGTCCATGACCTATCCTGTACGATATTCCCTGACGAATCTGCAAGGCATTCAGACCGAGACCGGCTATATCCAGTCACCCGATGCAGCACAACTGAATACTGACCACCTGCCTGCCGGTATGTATATCCTTACTATGACGGATAAATCGGGGAGAAGATATGTAGGGAAGTGGGTGAGGATTAATTGATAATGAATAAATGTCAATTGATAATGATTGATTCATTCAACATGAACCATTAATCATTCATAATTCATCATTCATCACTCATCATTCAGCTCCTACAGCTCCACCCTCTCTATCTGAGCCCCCAGGGCATTCAATCTTTCGTCTATACGTTCATATCCGCGGTCTATCTGGCTGATGTTGGAAATTACACTTTCATTTCGGGCTGATAAAGCGGCAATCAGCAGGGATACTCCGGCACGTATATCCGGCGAACTCATCTGTATGCCCCGGAGCTGCGCCTTTCTCTCCAGCCCTATCACAGTAGCTCTGTGGGGATCACAAAGTATGATCTGGGCACCCATATCTATCAGCTTGTCCACAAAAAACAGACGGCTTTCAAACATTTTCTGATGTATCAGAATACTGCCTCTTGCCTGAATTGCCACCACGAGTACAATACTGAGCAGGTCGGGTGTAAATCCCGGCCAGGGTGCATCGTATATCGTCATAATGGAGCCATCCATAAAGCTCTGGATTTCATAGATGTCCTGTGCAGGTATATGCAGATCATCATTGACCACATCTATCTGAATACCCAGTTTGCGGAAGGTATCCGGTATGATGCCCAGATTGGGCACCGATACATTGCTGATGGTGAGTTCGGATTGGGTCATGGCGGCAAGGCCTATGAAACTGCCGATTTCAATCATATCGGGCAGTATGGTGTGTTCGGCACCTCCCAGGCTTTCCACACCATGGATAGTAAGCAGATTGGAGCCCACTCCGGAGATTCTCGCACCCATGTTGATCAGGAGTTTGCACAGTTGCTGGATGTATGGCTCGCAGGCTGCATTGTATATTTGAGTGATACCTTCAGCCAGGACAGCTGCCATCAGGACATTTGCCGTACCTGTTACGGATATTTCATCCATCCATATGAATGAACCCTTCAGGCGGTCTGCACCGATGTAATACTGATCGCCATCCGGATTGTACTGAAACTCCGCTCCCAGTTTCTGAAAACCGAGAAAATGGGTGTCTAACCTTCTTCTTCCTATTTTATCTCCTCCGGGTTTGGGCAGGTAAGCTTTTTTAAATCGGGCCAGCAACGGACCCAGCAGCATCACGGAGCCACGGATTTTTTTGGCGTTTTCCTGATAAGCGTCTGAAGAGAGATGCCCGGTATCGACACTGTCGGCCTGAAATGTATAATTATTGGGGCCGGTCTTCTCTACCTTAACTCCCAGACCCCGGAGCAGCTGGATTTGTTTTTGTATATCGAGTATATCGGGTATATTCCGTATAGTCACTTTTTTATCCGTGAGCAATACTGCGCTTATGATCTGGAGGGCTTCGTTTTTGGCGCCCTGCGGCTGTATCGTACCCTTGAGTCTGGCGTTACCCTGCACTCTGAATGCTGCATTGGACATATCTGCTGGTTTGTGATCGTTGAAAAATAAAGGCCAAATATATTAAAGTTTTATATAATGTATAAAAAGCTTTGAATTTAGTTGTGGCCTGTTAGAATAATATGGTTTATTATTCAGAACGTAAAGTCATGCCGTAAAGCGGGCAGAAGTTTTCCGGTACATATTTTTTGATTAGCTTTGCAGCAAATTCATTCTGCCTGTTGACGCCGGCTATACGACATATTTTTACCAAAGAAATGACCATTGAGCTCCGCCAAAGGTTTGCCGCTGCCGGAATTATCCTTTTTACAGCCACACTTGTATTTTTAGTGTACAAGATTTTCAATGAAGTGAATACCCGCGAGTGGATAGTACTCCTTTGGATTATCATGCTTTTTGCTGCCATCAATGCCATTGTAAAAGTTTTATGCAGGAAAGGAGAGAAACCTACCTGTATTATTACACTCTCTTTCACCCGGTGGATCTCATTATTGCCAAAATACTGTACAACTTTCTGTTTCTGATTCTGCTGCTTGCATGTGTCATGGGATTTTTTGGTGTATTCACCGGAATACCGGTCAGAGATTATGTATTGTTTTCAGCCGGTTCGCTGGCGGGCCTTGCAGGCATTTCCATCACCTTTACCTTTGTATCCCTGCTGTCTGCTTCAGAAAACGGCAACGCTACCCTTATGTCCATTCTGTCATTGCCCCTGGTGCTGCCTGTCGTACTCCTACTGCTGAAAATCACGGCCGTAAGCACCCGTTTACTTTCGGACAGTGCCATATGGGAAGACCTGATGTTGTTAATATCCATAGATGCTATACTTTTAGGTGCGGTATTATTGTTATTTCCTGTCATGTGGAAATCCTGATTTTATAATGTTTGAATGCTGAAATAAAATGAAATCAATGTGGTGGAAAATCCTGGGAGCAGCAATATTCATGTATGTTCTGATCGGAGGTTTGCTCACCCCGCTTAATCCCGGTATTACAGCTGTATCCCCGTCAAAAACCGGTACCGGAGAGGATTTGATTCTGTCAGTAACCGGCTACAATACCCATTTTACCACCGCAAAAAACCATCGTGCATGGCTCAAGTTAGACAGCATTCATGCGGTGCCTGCAGAAAACATATCGATCCTGAATGAAAATACGGCAGAATTGAGATTTCTTATTCCCGGCACCTTACCCGACAATGAAGAGCTTGCCGCTGCCACCCTTATTCTGGACAATGAAATGGATGGTAGCTTTGTACAGCCCTCTGCCCTGTTTATTCAAAACAGCCAAACACAAAATCCGGCCAGTGACAGGGAATGGCAGCAATACATCATCAAAGATCTCTCTGTAAGGAAGTCAATGGGATTTCCTTACAGAAACATTCTGAATGAAACCATTCGCAATACCTTTTTTCATGTAGCCCTATGGTTTGCCATGTTTCTGCTTTTGATAGCAGGAATTTATTACGCCATCAGGTATCTTCGGACTCAGGATATTGTATTTGATCATTACTCGTCCGCATTCAACAAGGTAGCGATTTTGTATGGTATTCTGGGCCTTATAACCGGATCGGTATGGGCTAAGTTTACCTGGAATACTTTCTGGACCACCGATGTCAAGCTCAATATGACTGCAGTGGCTATGCTCATATATCTGGCATACTTGGTGCTTCGGGGCTCCTCTGCCGACCAGGACAAGAGAGCAAGACTTTCGGCAGCCTACAGCATTTTTGCATTTGTAGCATTGATCCCTCTGGTTTTTGTAATACCCAGACTTACAGACAGTCTCCATCCCGGCAACGGAGGCAATCCGGCACTGGGTGGAGAAGATCTGGACAATACCTGAGAATGTTTTTTTATCCGTCCATTATTGCACTCACCATTTTAGGCACCTGGATGGCTACTTTGATGATCCGATATGAAAAACTCAAAGACCGTGTGATGCTGAATGAAGATAATTGATAAAATAATTTTTCTAAATCAAATAATTGCCCGACCTTTCGCACACAAATCAAACAGGAAAAAAGTATATGAATTATAAAAAATTTCTCCTGATTATCGCAGCCTTATGGATTCCTGTTTTGCTGAAGGCTGCATCGCAGGATACCGACTTCCTGCGCAGTACAGGCAAGATATATTCGGTGGTAATTGTGATATGCATTTTGTTTTTGGGTATCATCATTTTTCTTTTCCGCCTTGACCGCAAGCTAACCAAATTAGAAAATCAGATAAACAATGAGCAGTAGTAAACAAGCAAGATTTTTTGAGAGTGTGCAGCGCAACTTTGACCGGGCAGCCGCACATACCAACATTCACCCGGGATTGCTCGCACAGATCAAAGTGTGCAATGCAGTGTATCAGATGAATTTCCCCGTCAAAATCGGTGATACCTATCAGGTTATAGAAGCTTACAGAGTACAGCACAGCCACCACAGACTGCCCACCAAGGGAGGTATCCGCTTCAGCCATCTGGTAGATCAGGACGAAGTAATGGCTCTGGCTGCATTGATGACTTATAAGTGTGCTATCGTAGATGTGCCTTTCGGTGGGGCAAAAGGCGGGGTAAAAGTCAGTCCCCGGGCCTACACAGCAGAAGAGCTGGAGAGAATTACCCGACGATATACCGTAGAGCTGATCCGGAAAAATTTCATTGGCCCATCTCTTGACGTACCTGCTCCCGATTATGGTACGGGAGAGCGTGAAATGGCCTGGATACTGGATACCTATCAGACCTTCAAAGGCGGCGAGATAGATGCTGCCGGCTGTGTCACCGGCAAGCCTGTCAATCAGTCCGGTATCAGAGGCAGGACCGAGGCTACGGGACGAGGCGTCTTCTACGGCTTGCGGGAAGCTTTCAATGACGAAAAAATCCTGAAGAAAATCGGTTGTACCAAAGGCCTGGCCGGCAAGACCATGGTCATACAGGGAATGGGAAATGTTGGTTCTTATGCAGGACTTATCTCCCAAAAAGAAGGAGATGTAAAAATCATCGGTTTGTCAGAACTTGAAGGTACTATCGTGAAGGAGGACGGTATAGATATGGAAGCAGCCCTGGCTTACCGCAAGGAGCATGGCACCATACTCGGATTTCCGGGATCCACCACCCTGCCTGACAGAGGAGACTGGGTGAGCATTGAATGCGATATCCTTTTGCCTGCCGCATTGGAATCCGTCATAACCATCGAAAATGCCCACCTCGTGAGAGCCAAAGTCATTGGTGAAGCAGCCAATGGCCCTGTGACTGCCAATGCTGAAGAAGTATTGCTGAAAAACGGGGTAGTCATCCTGCCGGACATGTACCTGAATGCAGGTGGTGTGACTGTATCTTACTTCGAATGGCTCAAAAATCTTTCGCACATGAGATTTGGAAGGATGGACAAGCGGTTCAATCAGAACACCTATGGCAATATCGTATCTACCGTGGAGCAACTCACAGGCAAAACCATCGGTGAGAAAGAAAAAACCATACTCACCAAAGGGGCTGACGAAATAGACCTGGTACGTTCCGGTCTGGAAGAAACCATGGTCAATGCCTACCAGAATATTGCCACCATCTACCACAGCAATCCCAAAATTGTGAGTATGCGGGATGCAGCATTTGTGAGCGCACTCGAAAAAGTAGCCAATGACTATATGACACTGGGAGTATTCCCCTGATGTCATACCTACAGATATCAGAGGGTTGGTTGATTTTTCTTTAGCCAACCCTTTTTTATTTTTTGAAAGAACAAGCCCGAAAAAAAGCCTGGGCTACTTCCAGTTTTCCTTCCTTATCAGATATTCGATGTTGATTTTCGGATTTTCACCGTAGTATGCCACCTCGATGGTTTTCATTTTTTCTGCACCCAATTTGTCCATTGCCTTTCGTGAGCGCATATTCTGTGCGCCTACATGAAACCACACCTTGTCCACCCACTGAAATGCATGGTCCAGCATAAGCTGCTTCATAGCATGATTATATCCTTTACCCCAGTATTTCACAGCCAGAAATGTGTAGCCGATAAATACTGATTGCTCTTTTTCGTCATAATCATAAAATCTTGAGCTTCCTACAATCTCTCCTGATTGACTGTCAACCGCCATGTAAGCTCCACCGGATTGTATGGCACCCTCAAAAAATTTTTCAAAGACTTCCCTTTTCCATCGGTCAGGATTGGGATGCTGCTTCCATATCATGGGATCGGAAGCAGTATTGTACAACACTTCAAAATCCGACTCCTTCAAGGGTAGCAGACGTACCATTGTATTCTCCAAAGGAAGCTGAAAAAACGGTGGCATTGAATTCAATTTTCCAATCTAAAAAAATCTATTATTAAACCATTATTGTATAATGCAGGTCAATGAAGCGGGTCATTAATTATTATCATCCAAAGATAAATTTTCCTTAGATTTGTTAATTAAATTTCAGCGCATGCACTCTAATCATTTAAAAAATACACCTTTTATGAAGTATGTTTTTCAGCTCATGCTGGTCATACTTACAGCCTTTCATCCTGCTTTTGCACAGGATTTCAACAAGGAATTTCGCCGTATTGGTCTGGAAGAATCCCGGGTAATGGAGCTTGCCTCCTACATCTGTGATGTTTACGGGCCGAGATTGACAGGATCCGCAAAATTAGATAAAGCGCAGGACTGGGCTGTGGCCGAGCTGAAAAAAATGGGTATGAGTAATGTGGTAAAAGAAGAATGGGGCCAATTCGGCCGGGGTTGGCACCTTGAGCATTTCGAAATGCATGCCTGGTCACCGGACTACTGGCCGGTACTTGCTTATCCAAAAGCCTGGGTACCCTCCACCAAAGGTCAGGTAAGCGGAGAGGTGATTTATCTGCAGGCCAACACTGTCGAAGAACTGGATAAATATAAGGGCAAACTCAAAAATAAATTTGTCCTCCTCGATACCATCAGAGATGTAAAGGAATGGATGGATCCTCCGGCAAAAAGATATACCGCCGAAGAATTGCTGGATATGGCCAATGCACCAATGCCTGCCCCAAGACCACGCAGAGACTGGGCAAGAGCCGGTGGCATGTCATTCAATCGTGAACTGTGGAAATTTCTGGCCGATGAACAACCTCTGTGCATCGTAGACAGACATTACAAGGGCGACCTCGGCACTGTATTTGTCACCGGGGCATCTACAGGCGACAGAAGCGAAAAAAGGGCACAGGATGAGGGCGTACAGATACTGCCTCAGGTGACCATGGCAGTAGAACATTACAACCGTCTCATCCGGCTGCTTTATAAGGGCATCACCCCAAAACTGAGCCTTGAAATCAAAGCACGGTATGAAAGTCCAAATGGAGGAATGGAACATAATGTTATTGCAGAAATACCGGGCACCGACCTGAAAGATGAAGTCGTCATGTTTGGAGCACATTTTGACAGCTGGCATGCCGGTACGGGTGCCACAGATAATGGTGCAGGGTCT
>JADJWN010000016.1 GCA_016716335.1 Saprospiraceae bacterium
GCAATTCACAACCATATGCCGGTATTATACCGGGCAATGGTTGTTGTGGCAAATATCAGAAATTCAAAGAACGAAAGCAATTCACAACTGCCAGATGGAAGATAAAGCTGCCCGATTGGTTGTGGCAAATATCAGAAATTCAAAGAACGAAAGCAATTCACAACGCTGCTGCTGAATTGGATGGAAAGCCTGCAGTTGTGGCAAATATCAGAAATTCAAAGAACGAAAGCAATTCACAACAGTCGGTTGCGGGTTGTACGAAAAAAACAGTTGTGGCAAATATCAGAAATTCAAAGAACGAAAGCAATTCACAACGCCGGCGAAGGGAAAAGCATAGGGCTGCCCGTTGTGGCAAATATCAGAAATTCAAAGAACGAAAGCAATTCACAACTAATTGTGTGATTAATCAAACTACTCGTTGGTTGTGGCAAATATCAGAAATTCAAAGAACGAAAGCAATTCACAACTTCTTAATCGTTTTCCTGACATCAGGAATAGTTGTGGCAAATATCAGAAATTCAAAGAACGAAAGCAATTCACAACTCCTTCAGCGATTGATTTATTGCGCTCTCCGTTGTGGCAAATATCAGAAATTCAAAGAACGAAAGCAATTCACAACAATATACACCCATACTTATGC
This sequence comes from Saprospiraceae bacterium, assembly GCA_016716335.1. Classification (GTDB taxonomy): domain Bacteria; phylum Bacteroidota; class Bacteroidia; order Chitinophagales; family Saprospiraceae; genus OLB9. Next base: position 641 of record JADJWN010000016.1, read on the forward strand.
TTTATACAGTTGTGGCAAATATCAGAAATTCAAAGAACGAAAGCAATTCACAACATAAACCAACCCGGTTCAGGCAGTGGATGGGTTGTGGCAAATATCAGAAATTCAAAGAACGAAAGCAATTCACAACGTTCGGGAGCGTCTCCGTCAACATCAAATCGTTGTGGCAAATATCAGAAATTCAAAGAACGAAAGCAATTCACAACGCAATGCTGAGGAAGGCTGCATCAAATCTTGTTGTGGCAAATATCAGAAATTCAAAGAACGAAAGCAATTCACAACAGCTTTGGCATATTGGATGCAATAATCCCTGTTGTGGCAAATATCAGAAATTCAAAGAACGAAAGCAATTCACAACAGACCTGTCAAGGCTCTCTTTGTAGTACAAGTTGTGGCAAATATCAGAAATTCAAAGAACGAAAGCAATTCACAACAGAAGCAGGATTGAACCCATTATTGATATAGTGTGGCAAATATCAGAAATTCAAAGAACGAAAGCAATTCACAACACTGACAAACATAAACCTTGCCAATGTTAAGTTGTGGCAAATATCAGAAATTCAAAGAACGAAAGCAATTCACAACCAATATACACCCATACTTATGCTTTATTTATGTTGTGGCAAATATCAGAAATTCAAAGAACGAAAGCAATTCACAACATTCTGAGCCCAATATTTTCGATATTAGTCTGTTGTGGCAAATATCAGAAATTCAAAGAACGAAAGCAATTCACAACAGCTGTTTTAAAATTAATTTTGCTGTATCTGTTGTGGCAAATATCAGAAATTCAAAGAACGAAAGCAATTCACAACATACAACAGTTATTGCCTTCTATTGGATTGGTTGTGGCAAATATCAGAAATTCAAAGAACGAAAGCAATTCACAACCGGTTACTTGTTGTTCTTTAATCATAAAAGTTGTGGCAAATATCAGAAATTCAAAGAACGAAAGCAATTCACAACTCTTTGTACCAAATAGGATCATATGGGAAAGTTGTGGCAAATATCAGAAATTCAAAGAACGAAAGCAATTCACAACAGGATAGCTTTATTCACGGTCCGCTTTAATGGAGTTTTCAGAAAAATTCATTAAAAAATTCCAGACTTTTTTTCTCACTTCGGATACAGGCTGTAAAAAATTATTGTTCATAATAGCAAATATTCTTTTTTTGCCCGCCGGAGTGATAATATATCCACAAAGATTGTAGACCCCGGACATGGAGCCTGATTTGGCGATGATTATATTTTTATCTGACAAGATGTTTTTTGATGCGGTATAATTCTTTCCCGCAGGAGAAATAAATGGGAATAGCTTCTCTTCAGAATTTTGGGTATATAATTGATACAATAAGTAAACAAGGTTTGATGGTGACATGAGATTATACCTCGACAGTCCTGATCCATCCACCCATTTCATCGGTTTGTAATTTTCAGTAAGATATTGCTGTAAGACATACTGTATTCCGGATTGCACGCCTGTATCACCGGATCTGCCATAAGACAATCCAAAATAAAACTGCTCTGCAAATAAATTGTCGCTTTGATACATAACTCTCCGGATAATCGTATCTGTAAAACTTCCATATAATACTTTCTTATCTGTAAATTGACTCAGCATATCCGTCACCGCAGTGATGTCCATACCCAGTGTATCCGACAGTAGCCTGGCTGTAAGCACACATTCCTGTATGAAAGGCAGGTATTCATGGGATGTGTATCCATCATTCCTGTTTTCTGCTGCGACAAAGCAATTTCTATCCCAGGCTCTATGACTCCTTTTGATATCCTGATATGTCGTAAAACCCCGGAAATACTCCGGTATTATGTGCATTTTAGTGCTGTCCTGCCGGAACTCCACCACGTTGCCATATACCGGCAGCGGACTGATCTCAGCCTGATAAGCATCAAGATAATCATCCCACATCCATCCCTTACCATACCGGGGATGCTCAAACCCCTGACAGTCAAGATAAATTCTTTTATGCTTTCTGTTTTGTAAAAATCCTATACATGGGTGTATATCAAAATCCGGATGAAGTAACGTGGGATCTCCCAATCCTCTGAAAACAAGCATAGTGTCATTTTCAAAATACTCTATGGCCGGCATCCTCTCTTCAGCCGTTTTCAATGCAGCAAACAATGCCAGCACCTTGGCTGTAGAGGCAGGGATAAAATATTTTTCTGCATTGCAGGAGGAAATGATTTCCCCGGATGAAGCATCCATGATCAGCCATCCTGAATGGCAATAGTCGCAGAATGGTTCCATGACCATTTCTGTGGTATCAAACGGTTTTTCAGATTTGGAAACCTCAGCAACCGGTTTTTTTACCCTGCAGGAAATCAGCATGATCAATGATACCAGACACCACAAAAAGTTTGAAGGCTTTCTTACAAGGTCAGAAGTAAATTTCGGCTTTGTTTGCAGAGACATTTTATAATCTATTCGGATGTCAAAAATAAATCATTCACATCGACAGTCATTTGTTTTGAATCAATATTCTGCCACAAGATTTTCCCCCTTTATTTTCTCTGGGCCAATCAGGCATGCTTAGTTGATGCAGGAAATGATAAATCCATTAACTTTGTGAATATGAACCCAGAAGAAAAATATTCCATCTCAGGACCGATTAATCCTGACTTTAAATTTAAAAAAGTCTCCTCACGGGATCTGGAGTATTACATCCGGGGTCTGCAACAACATAATAAATTTGTATTGAGTGAGGCTATCACGCTGATAGAAAGTCAAAACGCCCAAAAGAGCATCAAAGCGGCTGCCTTAATGGACTGGGCATTTGATCATCTGCCTAAGGACAGTCTCCGTATAGCAGTGACCGGTACACCCGGAGTAGGCAAGAGTACATTTATTGAAGCGTTTGGCAATCTGTGGGTTCATCATGGGCATAAACTCTCTGTGCTGGCCGTAGATCCCAGCAGCCAGATCAGTGGTGGCAGCATTCTGGGAGATAAGACCAGGATGACTACTCTGGCAGCAAACCCGGAAGTTTTTATCCGTCCCTCGGCGTCAGGGGGCACTCTGGGAGGTACGGCATTGCATACGAAAGATGCCATCATGCTTTGTGAAGCAGCGGGATACACTACGTCCATCGTCGAAACGGTGGGTGTGGGACAGTCAGAAACAGAAGTGCACCATATGACCGATGTATCTCTGCTACTGGTACAACCCGGAGCAGGCGATGAAATACAGGGTATCAAAAGGGGCATAATGGAAAATGCAGATATCATTATCATCAATAAAGCTGACGGCCCACAATTGCCTCTCGCCCGTGAAACGCAGAAAAATTACAGCAATGCCTTACGGCTCTTTCATCATCCGGTGGAAGGTTGGTCTGTGCCGGTTGTATTGGTTTCTTCCATAGATCACACAGGTATGGATGAGGTGATCCGCCACATCTCTGATTTTATCTCATTTGGCAAAAACACAGGATATTTTTATACCAAAAGAAAAACACAGGAAGAACGCTGGTTTGTAAAACAGGTGCAGAGATTGATGGAAAAATGGTTTTTTTCAAATATTCATATAAAAACACACTTCGAAAAACTCAGACAACAACTCCTGGATGGAAAAATTAGCACGCCGGCTGCCATTAGAAAAATGAATAATATCTTTGAGCAGGAAATGAATCCCTGATAATTGCATGAATTTGATTACACTTCTTCGATACGGCTGTATCTTCCTGCTATTTTATATCCATGGAATATCTCAAGGTACTTTATCCACAGGTGAAATGCCGTCCGGAATTATCTCTCCAGTAAAACACAGCATTACGCTTTCGGGCAGCTATGGTGAGCTCAGAAGCACGCATTTCCATGCAGGTATTGATATCAGGCCTTCCTCAGAAAGTGCTGAAGATAAAATCTTTGCCATAGACGATGGCTATGTCAGCAGAGCCCGGGTGCAAACCGGAGGTTTCGGAAAAGCACTTTACATAGTGCATCCCGCTACCGGCTATACTACGGTTTATGCCCACCTGGACAGATTTAATGACGAAATTGAGCAGTTGATCACCAAAGCACAGCACACCAGAAAGTCCTATGCTGTAAATCTGGATTTCCCCCGCAATTTTATACCGGTAAAAAAAGGTCAATTCATCGGCATCATGGGAAATACCGGACAATCTTTCGGTACCCATCTGCATTTTGAAATCAGGGATAGTAAAACCGAAAACCCTCTGAATCCTGCATTATTCCGAATAAAACCCAAAGACCTTATTCCTCCCGTTATTTCTGCCATCGCTGTACATGGATTGGACAGGAATTTTCACAAAAGCGAGCAAATCATTGTGTCCGGAGATTTTGCCAATAATGATGGTACGAATGTTTTACCGGTGATAGATATCGTCAGCGACAGGGCCGGCGTTGCAATAGAAGCGTATGATATGATGAACGGAGCACCTAACAAAAACGGTATTTACCGGCTGCGATTGTATGACGATAAGGGTCTCCGGTATTTTTATGCAATGAACAGATTTTCGTTTACAGAAAGTCCGCAGATAGCAGGCTTTATAGATTATGGGCAGAAGCAAACGACCGGTAATACCTTTGCACTATGTTACCGTCTGCCGGGACTGCACCTAAGTTTTCTGGACAACAATCTGCATGGAATATTCCATCTTGAATCTGGCACTCTGCATTATTTCTGTATTGAAGCCGAAGATATTGAAAGCAATACTACCACGTTCGAAGCATATATCCGCAGGATAGACAGCGAAACCATGCATCCTCTGACTGAGTCCGGAGATATCATGGAATATGGTAAATATCATGTTTTTGAAAAAGACAGCTGCAAGGTGACGCTGCATGAAGAAAGTCTGTTCAGAAATATCCTTTTCGAATACGAAAAGGTCAATGACAGCATTTGCAATCCATGCTACAGAATTCACCAATTTACAGAACCGGTAAAAAAAGCTATTGATATCCGGCTGCCTGTACCTGAAGGGATGAATGAGTATGCGGACAAGCTGATTGTGCTCAGATATGATCCGAAGGGTAAAAAAATCAATCACGGAGGCAAGGTAAATTCAGGTACTATAAGTATCAGCTCGCGGTTCTTCGGTTTGTACGCAGTAGCCCCGGATACCATCCCTCCTTCCATAAGGCCCATTAACTTCAACGTCAAAGCACAGGGTATGCGGGAGTTTACTTTTGAGATTAAGGATGATCTTGATACAGCCGGAAATGCGAAGGAATTGACTTATCAGGCAGAGATAGACGGAAAATTTGTGGTATGCCCATACAAGTCACTGACCGGAGTGCTGCAGGTGCCTTTATCAGGAATTCTTCCGGGTAAGCATCAACTGAAAATCAAAGCTACCGATCACTCCGGAAACAGCCGGATATACAGAGCCGCTTTTGTGAGGTGACTTTAAATAATTTATTTTTTCCTGAAATCAGGAAGCATATTTTTAAATTCAGAATCTGAAAAATATTTTTTTATATACCAAATTTTGAACGCTGTAAAAGGGGCTTCTATAGATAAACAGTCTTGAATATCACTCAATACTCTTTTTCTTTTGCCTTCAGAATGACTGTCATATTCATAGGTATGCAGTAAATCAAGAAGTTTTTTCATTTCTATAATTACCTCATCAGTCAGTGCTTTTGCATCAAAGCTTAACGAATCACTCTCATAATTGAAGATAGAATGTAATAGCAAAACTGTATCTTTCACTTCCTGTGAAGGAAATTCATCAACTTCACGAATTACAACCTTTTCTTTTGGTTTTCCATCGCAGGAAAATTCAATCAGATCAGTAATGATATTATTAAAATCAGTGCAGTTCAATAATTTCAAATTCTGTGATTTACTGTCTGAAACATAATTCTTTATTGAATTGCAGTGTGAGCACGCAAGAAAAAGATTATTCCAATCAAATTTTGCTGATATATCCTTGTTCACAGGTATGAAATGCTCTATCTGGGATGTATCCGGAGCCTTCCTTTCACAGAGATAACACTTATCAAACTGCATTCTTTTCAGTTGTTCTTTTACACCTTCAAAAGACTTTCCGGCCAATGCTGTTGGAGCAGGTAAACTGCGTTTTAAATTAATCATTTGATCAATTCCTTGATTTTATCCTTGTATCTGATATCCATATCCTTTATCCAATAACTGACCTCTATATCAGCTATCTCAAGGAATTTTTTTCTCATAGTTTTGATTTTATCCTTAAACTGACCATTAGAAGATTTCAGCATATTTTCATATTCATTCATCTCTGCTTTCAATGGCTCACTGAATTTATCTAACTGATAATATGTTTCAAGAATACTCTCTGATGAATAACCTGAGAAATCTTCAAACCTCTTCTTGGTTTCAAGATCAAAAATTACAGCATTTTGTAGAGATTGTAATATGAATGGGGAGTGAGTAGAGACGATAAATTGTACATTAGGAAAGAAGCGTGTCAGAAAAGGCAGGATTTTCTTTTGCAAAGATATATGAAGATGTGCCTCTACTTCGTCAATGATGGCAATACCAGGTAAGGTATATTCAAATTTATCTGATTTTGAGTGCATCTGCTGCATCATTTCAAATAAAATAAACAGGATAGAACTGTAGCCACTTGAAAGTGTATTCAGATCAAATTCTTCTCTGTAATCGGATGTAAAGTAAAAGCTGAGTTTATCTTCATTTCTACGGCTTTGTAGTTTCAGGGTAGCATCTTCGAAAAGAAAACTAAGTTCGGCTTCCAATTTTTCAAACCAATCAGTAATATTTTTCACTTCTTTTTCATTGCCTTTCTCAAAAGACAGAAAGGCCTGCTCAGTCCTTTTTTTAGCTAAATATTTTTCAAAATCCTTCGCCTCATTTGCAACTTTATCTTTAACTCCACTTGATTTTTCCACATTTAGTTTTCTGGAGCAATTAAAATTAAAAAAAGTTAAAGAATTGATTGACTCCAGCATTTCTTTATTCTCATAAAAACTACATATTAATTCAGTTGGTAAACCAAAAGTTTGTAATTGAATTATACTGCTTTTGAGTGATTCTAAAGAACCATATTTGAAATTGGAAAAGTTTGTATTATTTGAAGCTGAGCTAAATCTTTGATTATACTTTTGAACGAATTTTAGAAAATTATTAATTCTTTCTAAAACAGAAGTTTTACCACTTCCATTTTTACCTGTCAGCATCAGATGCTTTTTCTCGTTCTCCGAAAGCAGAATTTCTATATCTTCCAGATGTCTGACCTTGTTGATATATATTTTGGTGATGAAAGTCGGTATCATTTCAACTATTAATTTTTACTCTTTCTTGTTTCATTTGTATTTGATCAAAACTCCGCCTTCCTTCTATCACACGGATTCTTTCTGCATTTGCCGTAAAGGTTGAGAGAATGGTGTGTGACATTAAAATCCAGTATCTCTCCCATGGTCGTCTTGATTTGTTGTATCCTCGGGTCGCAGAATTCGAGTACCGCTCCGCAATCCATACAAATCAGGTGATCATGCTGCTTATATCCGTAAGATTTCTCGTATTGCGCCAGATTTTTGCCAAACTGATGTTTGGTGATCAGATCACAGCTCACCAGCAGCTCAAGGGTATTGTACACTGTGGCCCTGCTGACTCTGTAATTCTGGTTTTTCATATGGATGTACAATGCCTCTGCATCAAAGTGGTCGGTCCTGCGGTATATTTCTTCCAGTATAGCATATCGTTCGGGAGTTTTTCGCAATGCGTACTTTTCGAGATAAGAGGTAAAAATAGATTTTACTTCTTCGACGATTTGTTCTGTCTTATGTGCTGACGTGGTCATATGGTTTACTTGAATGTACGGTCTGTTCGCTCTACTGTATCTATTCCATCCAGTCTCTCCAGCGATTGGATAACGAGGTTGATCTGGTCTTTGTTCAGGACTACAATTCCGATACGACCTTCAAAATATCCTTCTTTACCTTCTATCGTAAAAGAGCGGATATTGATACCCAGCTTATTGGACAATTCATTGGTCAGATTCTGAATCACACCCGGGCCTGAATCCACTCCTGTGACTTTCAGCTCTACCACAAAATTGGTCTGACTGTGGTCCACCCAATCTGCTTTGAGCACTCTGTGTCCGTAGTTGGCGAGCAACTGTGTAGCATTGGAACAGGTAGTCCTGTGTATTTTCAATCCGGAGTGAGTAGTAAGGTAGGCAAAAATATCATCCCCTTGTACCGGATTGCAACAGGATGCCAGCGAATACTGATACATATCGGCAGGCTCACCGTTGACCAGTATATTGGATTTATTGACCCTGGATGGTCTCTGGAGTTTTTTCAGCTCTTCGGTGATGGGTGCTGCTTTGGCGGTTTCATCTTCTTTCCTGAAAATGATTTTCCCGTTTTCAATCACATAATTCTTGATATCCGAGATCTTGATATCTTCATTGGCGAGGGCATAATACAGATCTACCCGTGATTTCAACCCGAAGTGCTTTACGATGGTTTCTACATTTTCCTCAAAATCACACTTCAGCGTTTTGAGCCTTCTTTCGAGAGCCTCTTTACCGAATTCGCCGGCTTTTTTCTTTTCTTCTTTCATGGCCGCTCTGATGCGGGACCGGGCCTTGCCGGTTACCACCATCTTGAGCCAGTCTTCGGATGGTTTCTGGTTTTGCTGGTGGTGACATGTACCTGATCCCCGTTGTTGAGCTTGTATCCCATCGGCACCAGCTTATTGTTGACCTTTATAGCTGTGGCATGATATCCTACATCCGAATGAATCTCAAAAGCAAAATCCAGTGCAGTAGCCCCTTTGGGTACGATCCGCATATCTCCTTTCGGTGTGAAGACATAGACCTCTTCACTGAAGAGATTGGTCTTGAAGTCAGTGATAAACTCCAGCGCATTGCTATGCTTGGCATCCAGCAATTCTCTTACGTTATCCAGCCAGTTGTCATATACGTTCTCCTGCTTTTTTATCCCCTTGTACTTCCAGTGAGCCGCAAATCCTCTTTCAGCGATTTCGTCCATCCTTTCTGATCTAATCTGCACTTCCACGTACCTTCCTTTAGGACCTATGACCGTGGTATGCAGCGACTCATATCCGTTGCCTTTGGGTGTGGTCACCCAGTCTTTCAGTCTTTCAGGTATGGGTTTATATACATCGGTGATAATGGAATATATCTGCCAGCAGTAGTTTTTCTCCTTATCTACCGGCACATCGACGATAATCCTTACGGCAAAAATGTCGTAAATCTCTTCAAAGGAGACCTTATTCTGCTTGATTTTATTGTAAATGGAAGATATCGCTTTAGGCCTGCCCAGCACTCTGAAGGGTACATCTAATCTTTTGAGCTCTTCCTGCAAGGGATCTATAAACATTTTGATGTATTTGCTCCTCTCCTGGTCGCTTTCATTAAGCTTATTGAGCAAATCCTGATAGATCTCCGGCTCTGATATTTTCAGACATATGTCCTGAAACTCGGTCTTCACATTGTAGAGACCCAGCCTGTGTGCCAGAGGAGTATAAATGTAGTCGGTCTCTGCCGCAATCTTGAGTTGCTTGTGTCTGGGCTGTGCATCTACGGTGCGCAGATTGTGCAGGCGGTCAGCCATCTTGATCAGCACCACCCGTACATCAACCACCAGCGTGCTGAGCACTTTTTGAAGTTTTCGGCCTGTGGATTTTCGGAGCCTGACAGGTTGTAGCTTCCATCCAGTTTGGTCAGACCATCCACTATCAGTGCTACCTTGGCACCAAACAGGGCCTTTATCTCTTCGAGAGTGACCGGTGTATCTTCCACTACATCATGCAGCAAGGCACATATGACTGCCGTTGGACCGAGCCCTATCTCTTCAAAGCAGATCCGAGCCACTTCAATGGGGTGAAAGATATAAGGCTCTCCGGATTTTCGTCTTTGATACTTGTGGGCATCCACAGCCAGATTATAAGCTTTCTCCAGATTGACTCTGTCCTCATCCTTGAGTGTATCTTCCATCTTCACCAGGAGTTCATCAAATTTTTTCCTGACGCTGACAAGTTCCTGACTGTTTATAGCTTCACCGATAGGCATGGGTACAAAAATTTATAAGACAAGTGTACAAAAATAAGGCATTTTAGTCAATTTCGGTTTCAAAATGAACCGTGGTGGGTGATTTTCATTGATTTTTCTCAATTTCAGGTACATTTTTTATACAAAAGCTGCAAATAATACCAAAGATTTTATCTTTGCGTCTCTTTTTGAAAATACAGTCTGTTTGTGCAATGCGGGTGTGGTGAAATTGGTAGACACGCCAGACTTAGGATCTGGTGCCGTGAGGTGTGGGGGTTCGAGTCCCTCCACCCGCACACATTTAAGATATTTTCGTTTTCACCGAACGGTTTTAAATTACTTTCATGACTTTTCGCAAAGTCTTTTCTTCTGCCATTTCAAATAAATTTTAATCATGCAGCTAACCCAACAGGAATTAAGCCCTTTGCACTTGCAATTACTCATCACTATCGAACCCGAAGATTACAAAGAAAAACTGGATCAGGAACTCCGAAAATACCGAAGTAAAGCCAATTTAAAGGGTTTTCGTAAGGGTATGGCCCCTTTGGATGTCATAAAAAAAATGGCCGGAAAACCTATTCTGGCAGAGGTGATCAATGAACTGGTGTCTCATGCTTTTGCGGATTATCTCAAGCAAAACAACATGGATATCTTTCTGGAGCCCATTGCTTTGGAAGAAATCGAAGCCCGAAATGTTTACTCCGCCACACAAATGAATACCTATACATTTGGCTTTGAAATCGGAGTAAAACCGGACTTTGAAGTCAAAGGTATTTCTCCCGAAGACAGTTATACAGAATACGATATCGAGATAAGCGACGAAATGCTGGAAAAAGAAGTAGAAAATTATCGTTTGAGGAAAGGCAAAAACATTGAAACGGAAAAAGTAGAGAGTGAAAAGGATTTGCTCCAGGTTAAAGCAAATGAACTGGAGGGAGATCAGATCAAGGAAGGCGGAGTAGAAACCCGATTCAGTATTCTGGTCTCTGAGTGCAAAGATGAGGCAGTCAAAGCAGCGTTCATGGGTAAATCTGTAGGTGATACGGTAGATTTTGATATCTTCGAGCTGGAAGACCTCGAAGAAGATAAGGTATATAAATATCTCCTAAAGATCGAAAAGGATGAAGACAATCCGGTAGGCCGGATGTTCAGAGCTACCATCGAAAAAATCAGCCGTACTGTCCCGGCTGACCTGAATGAAGAATTTTTCGAATCCCTGCAGGACGAAACTGTGAAAAACGTGGATGACCTGAAGGAAAAATTCAGAAGTTCTTATAAAAGCACCCTTCAGAATATGTCTAAAGAGTATCTGTACAGGGAGATAATGGAACACATTATAGACAGCACTGATATTCAGCTTCCCGAAACCTTCCTGAAAAAATATCTGAAGCACCACAATCCGGAAATAGCGGATGAAGATATTGAAAAGATTTCGACGCATTCAAAATGAATCTGCGGTGGAATACCATCAAGGACAAACTGATAGAAGAATTTAGTCTGGATATCACAAAAGAAGAGATAGAACGAGCCATTTTTGAGGACACCTACGACCTCATGTTGAGATATCAGATTTATGACCATAACAGATTTCAGGAAATCGTCAGGAACAGAATGAACAACAAGGACGAAGTGCGTAAAGTGGCTGACCGCATTCTGACCTCCAAAATGATGACCACTATTTATGATCAGGTAGTTAAGGTAAGTTCGCCTGTCAGCAGGGATAGCTTCAATGAAAAATACCAGGCCATGGCTGACCGGCTTAACAAATCCTGAAAACCATTGTTATATACCCAAAATAAGATGGCATGAATTACAAAAATGAGTTCAGAAAGTATGCGGTGCAGCACCTGGGGATGAGTGGAATGCATCTGGATAAATATATGGAAACAACAGTACCCAATATCAAAGCCTTCACACCACAGGTCATCGAAGAGCGACAAATGAATATTGTGGGAATGGATGTTTTCTCAAGATTGATGATGGACAGAATCATATTTATGGGAGTACCTGTCAATGATTATGTGGCAAATGTAGTACAGGCACAGCTGCTGTTTCTGGAATCCACAGACCCTAAAAGAGATATACAGATGTTTATCAACAGCCCGGGAGGCTCAGTGATAGATGGCATGGGCATCTATGATACCATGCAATACGTAGCTCCGGATGTTGCTACAATCTGTACAGGTCTTGCAGCATCCATGGGTGCAGTATTGCTCGCAGCAGGACAACATGGCAAACGTACCTGCCTCCCTCATGCCAGAGTCATGATTCACCAACCTTCAGGAGGTATGCAGGGTCAGTTTTCTGATATGGAGATTTCCTACAAGCTCATCAAGCAATTGAGAGACGAATTGTACAGTATCCTTGCCACTCACACAGGTAAAGATATAGAAACCATTACCAAAGATTCAGACAGAGACAACTGGATGACTGCCAGCGAAGCCAAGGCCTACGGATTGGTGGACGAAGTCCTGGATAAGAAAAATCCCCGAAAAGCCTAAAATAAGCCGATATGTCTAAATACAGGGAAAGTATCAAGTGTTCATTTTGCGGCAAAGACAAGAGAGATGCGCTCATGCTTATTGCCGGCATAGACGGACATATATGCGAGACCTGTGTGGAACAGGCTTATGATATCATCAATGATGAGCTCAAGCTCAAGCCAAGTTCAAAAAAGGATGAATACCATCTTCCTGCTACAATTACTCCTGCAGAGATCAAAGCCTTTCTGGATCAGTATGTCATAGGGCAGTCCGATGCCAAAAAATATCTCTCTGTGGCAGTGTACAACCACTACAAAAGACTGAACAATATTGGCAGCTCTGATGTAGAGATCGAAAAATCCAATATTATCCTCGTGGGAGAAACGGGTACCGGAAAAACCCTGCTGGCAAAAACTATTGCCAGATTTCTGGATGTGCCTTTTGCAATAGTAGATGCTACCGTATTTACAGAGGCAGGCTATGTGGGAGAAGATGTGGAGAGTATGCTTTCCCGGTTATTGCAGGCTTGTGACTATGATGTTGAAGCCGCCGAAAGAGGTATCGTATATATTGACGAAATTGACAAAATCGCCCGTAAAAGCGATAATCCTTCCATCACCCGGGATGTATCCGGCGAAGGTGTACAACAGGCACTGCTCAAAATGCTGGAAGGTACAGAAGTAAACGTACCTCCGCACGGTGGCAGGAAACATCCGGAACAAAAAATGATTAAGGTCAATACCAACAATATACTTTTTATCGTCGGCGGTGCTTTTGCAGGTATAGAAAAAATCATCAGCCGACGGATGAATACTCAGGTAATCGGCTATAATTATGAGGACAAGGAGATGGTAGACCGCGAAAATCTGCTGCATTATATCACACATCAGGATTTGAAGTCTTATGGCCTCATACCCGAATTGATCGGAAGGTTACCGGTACTCACCTACCTGGAACCTTTGGACAAAAACACTTTGATAGACATATTGACCCAACCCAAAAATGCACTGCTGAAACAATATATAAAGTTGTTTGAGCTCGAAGGTATTACCCTGAAATTTACCGACGAAGCCATAGAGTATATAGCAGACAAAGCGCTGGAATACAAGCTGGGAGCAAGGGGCCTGAGATCTCTCTGTGAAGCTGTACTGACGGATGCCATGTTTGAACTCCCATCTCAAAAAGACATCAGGGAATTTGTGGTGGATAAAGGCTATGTAGAGGACAAAATAAACCGCAGCAATATCAAAAAAAGAATTGCTGCATAGATTTTTTCATTCCATACCCGGAAAAAACGCATCCTTATAATGGTTCAATCCAAAAGTATCATCTCTTTTCAATACTATTGAAATTATATCAAATCTCACCTCCCAATGATGATTGTGGAGTTCCATATATCTTCCTGCTGCATCTGCCAGCAGATTTTCCTTGTGTTTTGAGACGCCTTCCTCCGGATATCCCATGGAGGTATAACTCCTTGATTTTACTTCCACCACCACAAGGGTTTGCCCCTCTCTGGCTATGATGTCGATCTCTGCCCTTCCTGCTCTCCAGTTTCGTTCTATTACCGTGTATCCATTGGCTTCGAGATACGCTGCGGCAAGGTCCTCTGCTCTCTGACCCTTATGTCTGGTAGTCTCCTGCATATGGGTTATTTTCAGATTTCAGACAGTTTTCCTTCTGCACATTGATATACCCGTGCAGGAAACTTTCTATGATCCGGTAATCATGTGTAGCTATTATGATAGAGGTGCCAAACTCTCTGGACAACCTGCTCAACAGATACAAAATTTCATCACTGGTGTCTGGATCCAGATTGCCAGTAGGCTCATCAGCGATTATGACGGGAGGATTGTTGAGCAGTGCTCTGGCTATGACTACCCGCTGCTGTTCGCCACCTGACAGGTGGTGTACCGGACGCTTTTCGTACCCTGACAGATTGACCATCTTCAGTACCTCAAGTACTCTCTCTACCATTTTGTGCCTGTCTTTCCAGCCTGTTGCTTCCAGAATGTAAAGCAGATTCCGGCCTACCGTCCATTGCTCAAACAATACAAAATCCTGGAAAACCATCCCTATTTTTCGTCTAAGTCTGGGGAGATCTCTCTGTTTTAATGTAAGCAGGTCAAAACCATCCACCACAGCCGTACCGTTTCTGGCAGGAAGGCTGCCATAAATAGTTTTTAAAAAACTGGTCTTGCCGCTACCGGACTTACCTATGATATAACAGGTTTCTGCAGGCGCAAGGGTAAAATTGACTTTATTCAGCACTACGAGGTCACCGTGGCAGATATCGGTGTTTTCAAATTTTATGACGTATGCAGATTCCAAACTGAGGATTTTGACGTAAAGTTAATGATTATAGACCAAGGGAATACCTTAAGCTTCATCACATATTAAAAAAACCGGTAACATTTGCTTTTACAGTTTCTCCATCTACGTCAGTTAACCTTCGTATTCCTGTATTTTATCTTCTGCTATTCTTAGGGTTTATTACCCCTTTTTTCCTTTAGGTTTTTGACCTCTGGTTTTGGGCTTGCCATATTTGGCTTTCATTTTGTCGGCGTATCTGACCTTTTTGTTGGTTTTCAGATTTTTGGCTTTTTTGGTGTGAAAACCGGAATGTTCAGGGTCTATTTTCTTTATTTTACCCAAGACATTTTTCATCCTGATGACCGGCTTTTCATGTTCGGCTATGACTTCCGAAATTTCCGGATTGGCAGGGAGCTCCAGTGCTTCAAAATTCACTCCCTGAAGTGAATATATAGCTTCCAGATACTCCGATTCATAAGGTGAAGTAAGTGTGAGGGCCACACCCTGCTCACCTGCCCTGCCCGTACGTCCTATCCTGTGCACAAAATTGAGTGGATCTTCAGGTATATCCAGATTTATGACATGGCTCACACCAGAGATATCTATTCCCCGGGCCATGATATCAGTGGCAATCAGTATTCTGATACTTCCTTCTCTGAATTTCCTGACAGTCTCAAGCCTTACATTCTGGCTTTTATTGGAATGAATGACACCTAACGATTCATTGAAATGGGGACTCAGATCTTCAAATGCCGTATCTGCCATGGCTTTGGTAGACGCAAATACAAGGACCCTGGCATACACCGGATCTTTAAGAAGTATTTTCAGAAGATTTAGTTTGGTAAAAAAGTTGGGTACTTCACAGAGAAACAGTCTGACGTTTTCGACAGGAGTGCCCGGAGGTGCTGCCTCCACCTGCTCAGGATTATTAAACCAATTATCTTCAATAGAAAGAATATCGTCTGAGAGTGTGGCAGAAAACATAAGATTCTGCCTTTTCTCCGGCAACATTTCGAGCAGTGTCTGAAGCTGAGGCCTGAATCCAAGATCCAGCATTTCATCCACTTCGTCTATGACAAGCTTTTTGACGGATTTGAGCTTTAAGGAGCCGTGATATACCAGATCCATGAGCCTTCCCGGAGTACCAACTATCATATCAGCTCCCATATCCACTTCAGCAGCCTGTACATTGAGATTGGTGCCGCCATAGACTGCCACGGTGACAAAATTCATATACTTAGTCAGACTTTTAGCGGTCTCTGCAACCTGTACTGCCAGCTCACGGGTAGGCACTACTACGAGGATCTGCGGATGTCTTTGTCTGGAGAAAGTCCACATCCGCAGCACAGGCAACAGATAGGCAAGTGTTTTACCTGTTCCGGTCTGAGCAATACCGAGTACATCCCTGCCGGATGCGGCCACCGGATAAACCCTGCTTTGGATTAATGTGGGAGCAGAAAAGCCCATATCTGACAGTGCATTGAGGATTGCCTTGCCGGGGTTCAGATCTTCAAAAGTCATGAAAAAAATTTTTATAACACTTCAGATATTCATGCATACTGGCAGTTTATCACAGCAAAGATACCAAATATTTGAGCGGAATGGCGTTCATTTGAAGCTTACCTGAAAATCAAACCTAAGGACATTATTGAGAAAAACAAAAATTGGAAGTTGCAGAAGCATGGACAAACCTCTGAATTAATATAGGGGTTGTTATCATTTTATCAGCAGAAGCTCCGGATGAATTTCTGCCATCTTTTTGACTTCAGCCTCTGTCATCATTACGCCATTTAAAAATGGTAAAACGGTGCATGTCTGACAGATATTCTGCTTGTTGATAATCTGCCGGAATTCCAATGCCTGATGTATAGACGAAAAAATGCCTATCGTGTAATTGTATAAATTTTGGGAATACTGCTTGTAGATTTTTAAAGGAGTCTCCAGCAGCAGAGCATCTCCGGCATACATCTGAGCAGTCTCCAGAAGCTTGATGCTGTAGGTGATGCCTGAGTCGGGTTGGATACTCTGATCTCTGAACTCATCAGAAATGACAGGGGTATCTTGAATAACATTCAATCTGTGGGCCGGTATATCCTTAAAAGCTACATCCACTCTGTTATTGTATCTTAGGGCAAGATTGGAAGCTATGCCATTGACCAGGTGTTTGGCAAAGGGAAGATCACTGCCATAAGCTTTGATAAAAATCCGCTCCGGACTGATACCTCTGGATTTGATGAAATCCGCAATTTTCTCCGTATTTTTCAGGCTGGAAAACAAATCCACCTCTCTCCTCGGTCCTTTGGATGTATGGGCAGAAAGCACCACTTTAAGCTCGGAAATATCTGCATCAATTCGACAATCCGTCTTGCCAGAATGATATTTTGCGGGGTAAATATGTCTTCGTTGGGTTTGAAATAAAAAGGCGTAGAAATGAATTCTCTCACAGGTGTTGCCGGCAAGTATGGGACTTTAGTTTCAGTATCAATACCCGGTCTGGACTCGGTATTAACTGCACTGATCTGTGCTTCATTTATGCTGAATTCAGGCATTTCTGTATATTCCAGCTGATTGGTTTCCTGTTCGTTCAGGAAAGCCATGTAAATATCATATTTGCCCAATCCTCCGAGCCTGTCTGAATAAAAATAACCTGTTGTGCCGTCAGCAGAAACTTTCCATCCCAGATCGTTTTTTGTAGAATTCAAGGGCAAGGCCATATTTTGGGGTTCATACCATTGTCTGAGTTCGGGGCTGAACTGAGCTTTATAAATATCCATACCCCCTGCACCCTCTGTTCTGTCAGATGAAAAATATAAAATCTTACCATTTTTGGTCAGAAAGGGAGAAAATTCATCAAACGACGAATTGATTGACTTACCGAAATTAACCGGATCTTCCCAATAATCTCCGGTTTTTTTTGACCAATACAAATCATATCCTCCAAAGCCTTGCGGTCTTTGCGAAGAAAAAACGATGAAGCTGTCACTGAACACCTGAAGATCCCGATCTCCGGATTCAGGACTGAATGGAATGTTAATCTTTCCGGGAGTATTAAAATATTGTTTTTCAGCCCCAAAAGTGTCAGTGAGCAGTTGTCCGCTCATCATATCAGAGGTCTTTACATAATACATTACTGATCCATCACTGCTGAATCCTTGTATCCACTCATGTACCGGACTGTGTATAATAGTACTTACAGGCTTGGCTTTATTCCAGATGCCTCCCTCCGTCTCTGTATAGTAGATATCTGCAAAGTAAGATCCGGTGACCGGATTTTCCAAGCCTTGTCTGTCCCGCAACCAACCCTGTGAATTCTCCCTGCCTGACGAAAAATACAAACGATCATGTCGGGTTGGACTCTGAACCGGTGAGAAATCATCATGTAAGGTGTTGACCTCACTCCCCATATTCTGAACAAAAGCCTTGGCCGGCTCAAATCTGAGTTTAGGTGCTTTGCCACATCTCCTTATTTGATGGACAATATCTTCAAACTCCGGGGTACCGGCTTTGACAAAACGCAGATAGTACTTCAGATAATCAGCAGCCAGCATATAATCTCCCAAGTCCATGGCAGCCAATCCGGCGTACTTAAAAATACTCTTATCCCGGGTCTTAAGCTTTCTTGCAGCCTCCATATCCCGGATGCATTGTGCAGGATTCTGCGCCTGATAATGAGAGATACCACGTCTGATGAGCAATCGGGTATCCTTTCTGACCTTTTTATCCTGTTCTGTATAAATCTTTGCGGACTCCTGATATTTACCGGCTTCAAAATAAATATCTGCCAGCTTCAACTGAGATTTTTGCCCGTAAACACAAAACGGATATATTACAAAAACAAAGAAGGTGATACAGAGTAAGCGTAGCATTATCGTAGGGTTACACCGCCATGTTGGGGTCAAATTTTTCGAGATAATCGGCAATTCTTCTCAAAAAAGAACCTCCCAAAGCGCCATCTACTATCCTGTGATCATAAGAGAGAGACAAAAACATCATTTGCCTAACAGCGATCACATCTCCGTATTCGGTCTCCAGTACTGCCGGTTTTTTACGGATGGCTCCGGTGGCAAGTATAGCCACCTGAGGCTGATTGATGATAGGCGTACCCATGACATTGCCAAATGTCCCCACATTGGTGATGGTAAAGGTACCATCCTTTATCTCCTCAGGCTTGAGCTTGTTTTCTCTGGCTCTGACAGCAAGGTCGTTTACTGATTTGGCCAGGCCGGCAAGATTGAGCAGGTCAGCATTCTTTATTACCGGCACTATAAGATTACCTGAGGGTAATGCAGCGGCCATTCCTATGTTAATATCCTTTTTCAGGATAATTTTGGTACCATCCAGTGATATGTTGATCATCGGAAAGTCCTTGATGGCCCTGACCACAGCATCTATAAATAATGGCGTAAATGTGATATTCTCTCCATATTTGGTTTTGAAAACTCCCTTATTTTTTCTCTCCAGTTCACCAGATTGGTCACATCTGCCTCCACAAATGAGGTGACATGCGGAGAAGTATGCTTGGACATAACCATATGCTCAGCAATCAGTTTGCGCATACGATCCATTTCTATAATCTCCACATTTCCATTTGCGAGAGAGGTCATGGCTGCAGCAGGGGCCGGCTGATCCATCCGTACCTCATTATTAGCAGATATCTCCTGAGCATGTATCTGTGTATTTACTTCTGTGACCGCTTCCGGTTTTCTTCTGTTTTGCAAATACTGAAGTATATCATTCTTGGTAACTCTGCCGTTCGCACCGGTGCCGGGTATGCGATCAAGCTCTGCCATGGAAATCTGCTCCTGTCTGGCAATATTTTTTACCAAAGGAGAATAAAATCTGTCGCTTTCGGAGATGGTGGCAGCAGGGGCGGGTGCAGAAGTCAGGAGTTCTGCCGGTACAGGTGAGCCGGTCATGGCTACAGCTTCTGAGACTGCGGACTTAACCTCCTCCCTTATGCTGGGCGAAGCTTTGACATCGGCATCTCCTTCAGTGGAAATAACAGCAATCACAGTGCCTATGGGAACAACCGAATCCTCCGGAAAACGTATTTCTGTAATAACCCCGCTCACCGGTGAAGGTATTTCAGAGTCCACTTTATCCGTAGCTATTTCGAGGATGGTTTCGTCGGTATTCACTTTGTCACCTACTTTTTTCACCCACTTAAGTATGGTAGCCTCCATAATACTTTCCCCCATCTTGGGCATCAGCAGATCAACACTCGCCATAAACTTGCTTGCTTTTTCAGATAAAAAATGCAAAAGTAGCACATTTGTTGCTCTCCGGCAATAAATAAACCCATGGATTCCTTCGATTCTGCTTTGGATTTAAGGGACCTGCTTACGGTTAGCCATCATTTTTCGCCACTTTATTCTCAATCACTCTGTGGACTAAAATTTTTTCAAAATCGAGGGTGACCAAAGAACAACCATGGTTTAAGTGGGGGTTATTTTCAAAAATTTGTTAATTTTTTGTATTTTTTGCTAAAAAAATCATTAACCGTTTTGCTGTAATTATACTTTGTGTTACTTTTACAATAAGTATTAAAAATAATTTGGTTTCATTTGGTTAGGGTTGAGGTAATATGCTCCTGCGTATTACCTCTCTTTTTGTGTAGCTCATAATGCTTAGTACAATCTGAAAAATCGTCATGAAACGGCATTTATGGTACTTTTTTAATACCCAAGTGTTACTTTTACTCTTTTTTTCGTCCTATAACAAGCCCATTGTTTAACCAAAACTGAAAACTAATTTGATATTAAACCTTCTCAATCCGATTTTGACCGGTGTAGCTTCCGCTGCGATGTCAGACGAAGAAGCAGTGAGGCTATATATGGAAAGTCATAATGTCAATTATTTCAATCTGATTTATGACAGATATTCGGATAAAATTTTTGCGAAGTGTATCTCTATATTGAAAATACAGGAAGATGCAGAAGATGCAGTACAGGATATTTTTGTCAAGGTACTGCTGAATCTCGCAGGCTTTAATGGTAAATCCAGATTTTCAACCTGGATTTATGCGATTACATACAATTATTGCATAGATCTTGCCCGGAGAAAAAGTAAAAATATTACTGATTCATACGGAGACATGCATATTCACGCAGACCTCGAAGACCCGATTGATGACAGCAAAATTCTGGAAGTAAAAATTCAGAAGCTAAAAATGATTCTCAACGACCTTTCACCAGAAGACAAAAGTGTACTTCTGATGAAATACCAGGATGATATGAGCATCAGGGATATCTGCACAGTTTTCAATAAAACGGAAAGTGCCGTGAAAATGAAAATTCTAAGGGCAAAAGAGCGCTTCATCAAGGTGTACGAGCAAAACTATATGAATGGTGATTGAGGATTTATATTGTCCGGATGAATAGTATATATAACCAGATTTTTATGGATATAAATAACTTTAAACTGCTTGAAGCCGAAGTTATAGCCTCAAGAAAACATAATAAAGAAGAAGTTAAGAATAAGCTCCACTCAAATATTAAGTTATTTGACCTTATTGGGGATATAGCAGAAGTATTTGTTAGCCGGATGCCTGATGCCATTACCCAAATGATTGCAAATGGAAAAAAAAGTAATAAAATTTCACAAACTAAAAAAACAAATGAATGAAGATAAGTCTGTTTTTCAGTGAGGCTATTCAAAGTGCCATACAGGAAATGCTTACCGGAATCTTTATTGCAGTGCCAAGGTTTATTTCTGCATTGGTGTTGGTCCTGATTGGACTGATTGTAAGTAAAATCTTCAGAAAGTTTATCCAAAAACTTATGGAGAAAATGAAGCTGGACAACCTGGGTGACCAGATCAACAAAATCAGTATACTCGCCGAAAATAGCATCAGACTCAAACTAAGCGTGATAGCAGCTGCCACTGTGTATTACCTTACACTGTTTATTTTTCTGATGGTGGCCGTGGGAGTGCTGGATATGCCCGTTTTGGCTGAGCTGATGAAAAACATTCTTCTTTTCATCCCCAACCTGCTTGTAGCCTTTATTATATTAATAGGTGGTATATTTCTGGCTGATGCTGTCAGAAATGCGGTGTTGACAGCCTGTAAATCTCTGGGTATTCCATCCGCAGGGATTATTGCTTCCTTCGTTTTTTACTTCATATTTATCAACATAGTTATAGTAGCACTGTCTCAGGCAGGGATAAATGCTCAGTTTTTTGCACAGAATATCTCCATTATCATCGGAGGAGCTATACTTGCATTTTCTATCGGATACGGTCTGGCATCAAAAGATATAGTAGCCGGATTCCTGGCTTCATATTATTCACAGGGTAAGTTCAACATCGGAGATAACATCAGTATATCCGGTTACTCCGGCAAAATCGTGGAAATGGACAGATCTTCCATTACCATAGAGTCTGAAAACAAAAAAATTATTATCCCTGTAAACAAGGTGATTAATGAAAGTGTGGAAATTTATAAGTGATTATTAACCATAATTTTTAAAACCATTACGCATGAACAGAATTCTTTACATCTTTTTACTGATGACGGCTGGTGGCTTTTCTTTGCAGGCCCAAACGCTGGAACAGCTCAGAGCTGAAAAAGCAGAGATAGAAGCCAGAATTGCGCCGCTTAAGGCACAGATCGACCCGCTACAGGCCGAGATTGATGCCATTAATGCAAAAATTGCCACTTTCCCTGGCTGGTACAAGGGTGTCTTCGGTACTTTGGGCGTAAATATCACAGGCCTGAACAACTGGTTTGCCAATCCCAATCCCAATTCTACCGCCACTGCCGTACTGGGAAGCTTCAATGCCTATGCCAATTATCTTCAGGAAAAATATTTCTGGCGTAATGCAGGCAGTCTGAATTTCGGACGTCAATATCTCAAAAGAGATAAAGAGACCGATGGTGAATGGCAGACTACTACCGATGTATTAAATTTTACCTCGCTTTACGGTAGAAAAGTATCTGAAAAAATCGCCATCTCTTCTTTGGGTGAATTCAGAACTTCCATAATCGCCCGGGAAACCCGTTTTAATCCGGCATATCTGGACCTTGGAGTAGGAATCACCTACACTCCCATCAAAAATCTGGTAGCTGTATTTCACCCGCTGAACTACAACTTTATTTTTGCCAAAGATAATACCGAGTTTACTTCATCTCTGGGTTGTAAGGTTGTAGCGGATTATAATACTACGCTGTACAAAGGTATCCGGTGGAGATCCAATCTGTCCGGCTTCATCAGCTATAAAAATGCGGATCCGAGCCTCCACAACGGCACTTGGACCAATGCCTTCTCGCTGGCTCTGACTAAGAAATTTGGTATCGGACTCGAACATGCCTTGAGAATCAACAGGCAGGAAATCGACGCTACTCAGTCTTACTACATCCTGGGTTTGACTTACAAAATATAAGCAAAAAGTTTTTTGCAAGGATTTGAGAAAGACCGGTTCGGCATGTGCTGACACCGGTTTTTCTTTTTAACAGGGATATTGCATCAGAGCTTCTTGAGGAAGGGGCGAAATGGCAATAAAATTAAGCACTATGGAGAATGAGCCTGAGCAGCTTACTAAGGTAAATGTTGAATGTGAGTATAGCGACTTATTATTGAAGTTATTCCCGTCCGTAATGAATTTTCCGGTGTACAATTTTGGTTGAACGAAAATTACTGTGGTTTTTTCAGTCCTTGGATATATTATGTACTTTTGGAAAAAATAATATCTATGCCAATTCTATTCTACATGGATGCAGAGCCATTGATATCAAATGATGCCGTTGTGCTGGGATTGCTGATGGTAGCATTATCCTTTGTATTTTACACATCTTCTCAAAAGACAGGTTTCTGGTCAAAATTTTATATCTACGTCCCTCCTCTGTTGTTATGTTATTTTATTCCGGCACTTCTCAACTGGCCTTTGAATCTCATCTCAGGAGACGTATCCAAATTGTATAATGTAGCTTCACGCTATCTGCTTCCTGCCAGTCTTATTCTATTATGTCTGAGTATAGACATCAAAGGATTGTTCAATCTGGGTCCCAAGGCACTGATCATGTTTTTTTCTGCTACTGCCGGCATTATCATAGGAGGGCCGATTGCCTTGTTGTTTGCCATCCATTTTCTACCCGGAGTGGTAGGAGCAGTACCGGACGAACTATGGAAAGGTATGTCCACCATAGCCGGAAGCTGGATAGGCGGCGGAGCAAATCAGGCTGCCATGAAAGAGATTTTTCACGTACCGGATTCGCTTTTTGGCACCATGATCGTGGTGGACGTTGTAGTAGCCAATATATGGATGGGATTCTTACTGTACGGAGCAAATATATCTGACAAAATCGACAGATGGCTCAAGGCGGATAACTCTGCCATCGAAGACCTGAAAAACAGGATTTCTGATTATCGGGCCAGTGTGGAAAAAAATCCATCCACCACTGACCTGATGATTCTGATGGCGGTGGCTTTCGGGGGAGTGGGATTGTCCCATCTTTTGGCGGATATAACCCTGCCGGCCATGGAGTCGCACAAAGATTGGCTGGCGGCCAACAATCTTTCCTCTCTCAACAGTCATTTTTTCTGGATGGTAGTGTATGCCACCACTTTCGGATTGGGCCTGTCCTTCACCAAAGCCCGCAAGCTCGAAGGATCGGGTGCCTCCAAATGGGGCTCAGTGTTTATATACATTTTGGTAGCTACTATCGGAATGAAAATGAACCTCGGCGAAGTATTCAATAATCTGGGATTATTTGCGATCGGACTGGTATGGATGATAACCCACGTAGCGGTACTG
Source organism: Saprospiraceae bacterium (assembly GCA_016716335.1). GTDB lineage: Bacteria > Bacteroidota > Bacteroidia > Chitinophagales > Saprospiraceae > OLB9. The sequence continues at coordinate 25,191 of JADJWN010000016.1, forward strand.
CTTGTTACTGCATATCTGATCAAAGCTCCGTTTTTCTTTGTAGCAGTAGGCAGTCAGGCCAATGTCGGGGGTGCCGCATCCGCTCCTGTGGTAGCTTCGGCATTCAGTCCATCGCTGGCACCTGTGGGCGTATTGATGGCTGTTTTAGGGTACGCTTTGGGTACATATGGTGCACTGATCTGTGCCCAGATTATGAGTGCAGTGAGCTGACCCTTGTATCTTACTGATTTTCAGATAATTTATGGAATAACTCTTGGCAAACATTCAGTTTGTTGAATAAAAATGTTATCTTTGCAGCCATTTTTTAAAAAAGACAGATAAACGATTTCCGGTCATGAGTAAAAAGAAAGTTCTCTTTGTTACACAGGAAATGAAGCCATATACTGAGGAGACAATTTTGTCAGACCTTGCCAGAAAACTCCCCCAATATGCACAGGAAGAAGGTTTTGAACTCAGGGTGTTAATGCCTAAATTCGGTACTATAAATGAACGAAGACATAGATTGCATGAAGTGGTCAGATTGTCCGGAATGAATATTATAGTAGATGATGAAGATTATCCGCTGATCATCAAGGTTGCCTCCCTGCCCGGTGCAAGGATGCAGGTCTATTTTCTGGATAATGAGGAGTTTTTTAAAAGGAAGTTTATTTTTCAGGACGAAAACTCCACCCCTTTTCAGGACAATGCCGAGAGATTGGTCTTTTTCTGCAAAGGAGTCATGGAAACCGTGAAAAAATTTGGATGGCCGCCGGATATAGTGCACCTGCATGGTCAGATGACCAGCCTCATACCATTATATATGAAAAAGGCTTACAGAAACGATCCGGTCTTCAGAGATGCCAAAATAATATACTCAGTATATAATAATGATATCGGCCATGCGTTTGATGAAAAATTCATGTCTATAGCCGCAATCAATGATCTGGAAGAAAGCGATCTGTTGGCTTTCAAAAATAATTCCAACATCAATCTGGATCGCGGTGCTATTGAGTACGCTGATGCGGTTTTGTCCGGCAACGAGAATCTGAATGAACTGGTAAGTCAATATGTAGAACAGAAGAAAATACCTTTCCAAACCTATGGTGAAGATCTCGATCAGGAAGTGAAAAACATCATTGAATTTTACAAACATTTATTGGCTGAATAACAACATCCTGATGGTGATATCCTTGTCGAAGCAGTTTTTTGGTCTTTTGCTCATATCGATTTTATTGTGGAGATGTAATGATCCGATACTGGTAGGAGGAGACTTGCTGGATGACGAAAAACTCCGCCTTGGCTATACGGAAGATTTTGTCCTCCATACAAGAACAGAAGCAGGAGAAAGAATCCCTACCCATATACCCACATTGGACAGCCGCACTTACCTTCTGGGGCAGCTCAATGATCCGGTTTTCGGATCCATTGAGACAGGACTTTACCTGTATAATGTGTTGCAGCCCGGAAGTAAGCCTACCTTTACAACCACCTCAGCACTGGTAACTTTTGACTCATTGGTGCTTGTATTACAACTGGATTCTACCGTACAGTACGGCACCCAAAATGACAGACACAGATTTGAAGTGTACAAGCTGACTGCCAATTTTAAACCCACGGATACTTTCTATTCTGATACTCAGCTTGAGTTTATACCGGATTTGCTGGTAAACAAGACTATTGAAGTCAGACCCCGGGACTCTGTCAGTTATAAAGATCATATTTCAAGAAATGAAGTGAAGGGACCGGCACAGGTGAGGCTCAGACTGCGGGATGATTTTGGCATGGACCTGATCAGAAATAATGAGGCTGCCATCAATGATACTGCCTTTATCAATTTTATGAAAGGTTTCTATATCAGAGCCACACCGGAATCAGGGTCTTCATTATTCGGTCTGAACCTCTCCAATTCGGCTATCCAGAGCAGCGCTCCCATCAACAAGCTAATCATGTATTATACCGAAAATGACACCGTCCGAAAAACCTATGAATATCTGATCAATTTTGCCACCATCAATCAGTTTGTCCATAAGCGTGAAGGTAGTCAGGCAGCTTCTTTCATTCAGAATCCGGAAATGGGAGACAGTCTCACATTCATACAGGGGTTGGGAGGCGTACGGACTGTTGTTAATTTTTCGGATATCAGCGTGATTAATAACCGCAATATCAACAATGCGACACTGGAGCTTACTGTAGCCAATATCTCAAATCCTCCGGGTATCTATACTGCCCCGACACAGCTCATAGCTACCTACAAAGATGAAAATGACAGAACCATATTGATAGATGATATTCAGATCCTGATGCAGAGAGCGCTTGATTTCAGAATATCCTTTGGAGGTGGGCTCACTGCTGCCAATGGGCTGAATACCTACAGACTGAATATCACCAATCACCTTAAGAGGTTACAGCGTACTCCGGGTGTGAGCAGGGAAATCATTCTGAGCCCGGCATTAGTTACAGTCGAGGCTACCAGGGTATTGATTACAGAATCCAGTATCCCCAACAGGGCTGTTTTATATGGTGCTAAACACTCTCAATATCCGGTGCGTTTAAAAGTAAGCTTTACAGAACAATAATCAATTTTAAAACTGCCATGTGTGGTATCGTCGCATATATCGGAAAAAAAGAAGCATACCCGATCATCATTGAAGGACTCAAAAGGCTTGAATACAGAGGCTATGACAGTGCAGGAGTCGCAATACTGAACGGAGACATCAGGACCATAAAGAAAAAAGGGAAAGTATCTAAACTGGAAGATGCAGCCAAAGGGAATGAGCCTCACGGCAATCTCGGCATAGGCCATACCCGCTGGGCTACTCACGGAAAACCTGATGATATCAATGCCCATCCTCATTTGTCAGGCAATCAAAGGCTTGCCCTGATACACAATGGGATTATAGAAAATTATTCTACACTCAAAAAAGCATTGACCGAGCTGGGGCATAATTTTGTTAGCGAAACCGATACAGAAGTTTTGGTCCATCTTATCGAGGAATACCAGACCGCCAATAACCTTCCACTTGACGAAGCCGTCAGAAAGGCACTCCAGAAAACAGTCGGGGCTTATGCCATCGTAGTAATGGATCGGGATAATCCTGATATCATCGTCGGTGCCCGCAAATCCAGTCCTTTGGTGGTAGGACTCGGAGATCAGGAATACTTCCTCGCATCAGATGCCTCTCCTATCGTCAAATATACCAACAAGGTAATATATCTGAATGATGAGGAAATCGTCACCATTCACAGAAACGGAGTATACGAAATAAAAAATCTCAATAACGAATTGAGAACTCCTACCGTCAAGGAACTGGATCTGAAAATAGAAGAGCTGGAAAAAGACGGATACGATCACTTCATGCTCAAGGAAATTTATCAGCAGCCCACCACCATTAAGGAAAGTATGCGGGGTCGCATCAATGCAGACGCCGGATGGGTAGTAGTGGGTGGAATGCAGCAGTATTTCAGCCGCATCATGAATGCAAGACGCATTATTTTTGCAGCATGCGGCACGTCATGGCATTCGGCACTTGTAGCAGAATATCTCTTTGAAGATCTGGCCAGAATACCCGTTGAAGTAGAGTATGCCTCTGAGCTACGATACCGAAATCCCATCATCAATGAAGATGATGTCGTCATAGCCTTGTCCCAATCCGGCGAAACTGCCGATACCCTGGCAGCATTGGAGCTGGCCAAGGAAAAAGGTGCACTCATCTATGGTATTGTAAATGTGGTAGGGTCGTCCATAGCCAGGATTACCCATTGCGGTTCGTATATACATGCAGGACCGGAGATAGGGGTAGCTTCCACCAAGGCTTTTACCAGTCAACTCACCGTACTCACTCTGATGGCTCTCAACCTCGGGCATAAACGGGGTACTATTTCAGAAGATTATTTTCACAGATTGTTGTATGCCCTGGAAGCCATCCCTGAAAAAGTAGAAAAAGTGCTGAAACAAAATGAAAAAATCAAATACATCGCAGCAGAAATTAAAAATGTAACCAATGCACTTTATCTCGGCAGAGGGTATAATTTTCCAGTCGCTCTGGAAGGAGCTCTTAAACTTAAGGAAATTTCCTATATTCATGCAGAGGGATATCCTGCCGCTGAAATGAAACATGGCCCCATCGCCCTGATAGACGAAAACATGCCGGTCATCATCATAGCTACCAATAAATCTGCCTATGACAAGGTAATCAGCAATATTCAGGAGGTCAAAGCCAGAAAAGCCATCGTAATCTCCATTGTCACTGAAGGGGATGAAAAAATAAAGATGATGTCAGATTATGTAATAGAAATCCCGGAGACTGAAGAGCCTTTGTCCCCGCTCCTGTCAGTGATACCACTCCAGCTACTGGCCTATCACATTGCCGTTTTAAGAGGCTGTGATGTGGATCAGCCCAGAAATCTTGCCAAATCCGTTACTGTTGAATAAAATAATAAATATGAGCAAACCCTCCTTAAGCCTCGAATACAATTCTACCAGAGATCAGCTGATATTCTCAGAGTATGGTAGATGTGTGCAGAAAATGGTACAACATGCCAAAACGATAGAAGACCGTGATGAGAGAACCCGCTTTGTATCATCCATTGTGGAATTGATCAACTTCATGCACCCCACCAACAAAAATGTGGCCGAATATAAAGCCCGTCTGTGGAAAAATGTATTCAAAATGGCCAACTACGAACTGGATGTGGACACTCCCACCGGCGAAATACCCACAGAAGAAGATGTAACACTCAGGCCTGAAAAAGTACCTTATCCCCAGCATGAATTCAACTGGAGACATTACGGATACAATATCCGTACCATGATAGACAAAGCTATGCAGATGGAGGACGGCCCTGTAAAAAAAGGCTTCGTTGAGACTATTCTGGCTTACATGAAACTATCATACAGGACCTGGAATAAAGAGCACTTCGTCAATGATGAGATTATCATATCTGATCTTGCAGTGATGTCTGATAATAAACTCTCCATAGATGAAGACCACACCATTGAGGTGAATCTGAAGCCTTCGGCTCCCGGACTTTCTTCATCCAATCCAAAGAATCAGTCACAAAAGGGAAAACAAAAATTTGGTGCAGGAGGACAGAATCAAAAAAAGTTCGCCGGTCAGAACAAACAAAAAAATAACGGGAATAAAAAAATGATGAAAAAGTAAGGGTGTGAATTCCTGCCCTATCTCTCAATTACTGATTCTGTAAATCCCGATACAACTCGACGCACTATGAAATCCATTTTAGTAACCAATGCATGGGTGGAAGGATTGGCAGGTATCATATTGATATTCAGACCCGACTTACTCCTTTATCCCAACGAAGCTGTGATTGAAGTGCTGGCAATTTCGCGGTTGTACGGAGTGGCAGCATTGACTATGGGCATATTTTCATGGGTGGTGAGCAAGGGATTTTCCTACACCGTCTTGTACCGGAATTTTATATTGATGATTATGGCATTCCATCTGATGGTTACTTTCCATATGTATTCTTTATTCAAACAAGCTATCCTGTCACATCCCGGGGCTTTTGTATTCCACTTGGTCCTGCTTATTATATTTGGTATGATTTATCTGAAAAATGCCGAAAAATTTAATGTATGAAACCCCTGGATCAGCTTACTGACATACTCCACCTGCAGGAAATTGAGCCCAATCTGTATAAAGGTAAAAATCTGTTTATCGGCAGCCCTAACGTATATGGCGGTCAGGTATTGGCCCAGGCAATATCTGCAGCGCATCGCACCGTACCGGAAGACAGAAAAATCCATTCCATACACAGCTATTTCTTACATCCCGGAGACAATGATAAGGATATCACCTACAAGGTGGAAACTGTCAAAGATGGAAGAGCCTTCAATACCCGAAGGGTGACAGGCTTGCAGGATGGAAAAGATATTTTTCTGCTTGCGGCTTCATTTCAGAAGGAAGAAAGCGGTATCTCTCATCAGGCTGTAATGCCCAATGTAGCCCGACCTGAGTCACTGACCAGTTTTTCAGACCTTTTTGCTGAGTTTGCCGAGAAGTTTAAAATCGAACCCCGTGGTATTTTTTCTCCCAACAGTCCCTTTGTGTTTCACCCGGCAGAGATGTACGACCCTTTCAATCCACGCATCCGGCCCCCTATGAACCACACGTGGTTTAAAACCAATGGTACGCTTCCCGACAACGACAGACTGCACAATGAAGTCATAGCATATGCCTCTGATTTCAATCTGCTTATTACCGCACTGCTGCCTCATGGTCTTTCTTTCTTTACTACACCCATGCAGATTGCGAGCCTCGATCATGCCATGTGGTTTCACAGACCCGCCAAAGCTGATGAATGGTTGCTTTATGTCGTAGAGAGTACCAATGCCCATGGCGGCAGGGCATTCTGTACCGGCAAGATATTTACCAAGGATGGTGTTCTGGTAGCCAGTACAGCTCAGGAAGGACTGATCAGAAAATTAGGTTGAGTCAGTTTTCCTCATCATAATAAAGGATATAATATTTTTTGCCGTTTTCATCCACCCCTTTGGCTATTTTATCCTTATCCCCATGCACATAAATGTGGAAATTCCTATCGAGTTTTATCACACTCCTGAACACCCGAGACTGTTTTTTAACGGCGTATTCCGATATATCAAACTGCTCCTCAAACGGAAGTGTTCTGTTTTGACTGTATTCGCTTTTAAACTCCTTGAAAGCCTCCACAGTTTTCCCGTCCTTAAAAACCTGTACTTCATACTCCGGCAATGAAAACTTTTCATTATTGTGAAAATATTCAAAAGACCGCCTCATGATGGCAGCTTCATCGACCTTAACCGATTCTGATGTTTCCGGCAGTCTTTCCTTCACAAATTTTTTAGTGAGCTGTATGTAATCACGGGTCTGATGATATTCGTCCGACCTTGGTGTGATACATAAAAATTCATCTCTCCAGTACAGAGCATCTTTCGAACGGTTGAGGTGATCTACATTCAGTATATTGAAGCCTTCATCACGATCAGCATTGATGATCAGGCAGGCTTTATCCAGTTTCTGGAGATTGGCACCGGTGTCATGCTGCAATCTGAATTGATGGCCAATCCGCATGATTTTCAAAAAGTTGTCTTTCGCTTCTGACTTGATGACCGCAAGCGCATCAGTGAGTTCGTCTTCGACCAGAATGTCAGTAATATAGGCTATAATGAGCTCACCGGGATGTATATTGGGATGTTTGGATTTTTCATAGAGATGTCTGGCCATTTTCACTGATTGTTCAAGCAAACTGTCGGGATCGTCAAATATATTTCCGGCAAAATTATATACCGGATTGAGTTCCAGTGCACCACCTGAAAAGCTAAACCTGAAAAACTCCGGGTCTTTATAATTGGCAAGACAGTATTTCAGCAGAGACTGATACAGGGTCTCATCACTCAGATCTATGGCTTCTGTGGAATACTGGATGTCCTCACCGAGCTGATAACTCCCGATTCGGTGGATAAATACCTGCTTAAGGACTGCCTGTGCATAATTGATCATGATTGTCAGATTGGTGTTGAAAAATTCGTTGTTCTGTTATTGGGTTCAAAATTAATATACCAATCGCTGATGAATCTATCCAGTAAAAGAAAATCAGTTTGATTTTTTATGAAGTTAAAGCTGTAACTCTCACCAGAAAAAACGGGTCTGACAGCTTTGAATCACCCTCAGACCCGTTTTATTGACTTGATAAAGGCTTTATGATTAATACCTGTAATACTCAGGTTTGTACGGACCATCCACAGTAACCCCGATGTAAGCAGCCTGATCCTCGGTGAGCTCCTCCAGCTCTACTCCGATTTTTGCCAGGTGCAGCCTTGCCACTTTCTCATCCAGGTGCTTGGGCAAAGTGTACACTTTATTTTCATATTTGTGGGCATTGTGCCACAGCTCGATCTGTGCAAGCACCTGATTGGTAAAACTATTGGACATTACAAAAGAAGGGTGCCCTGTAGCACAGCCCAGATTGACCAATCTTCCTTCTGCCAGTACAAGGATATCCTTACCCTCGATGGTATATTTGTCCACCTGTGGCTTGATCTGCACTTTCGTATGTCCGTAATTTTTATTCAGCCACGCCATATCAATTTCATTATCAAAGTGACCGATATTGGCTACAATCGTTTTGTCATTCATCATTCTGAAATGTTCAGCCCTGACAATATTCTTATTACCTGTGGCGGTGATTACTATATTGGCCTCCTTGATGGCATTTTCCATCTTCTTTACTGCAAATCCATCCATAGCTGCCTGCAGAGCACAGATCGGGTCAATTTCCGTCACAATTACCCTGCATCCCGCACCCTGAAGAGAAGCCGCCGAACCTTTGCCTACGTCACCATACCCGGCCACTACAGCCACTTTTCCGGCCATCATGATGTCTGTTGCTCTTCTGATAGCATCCACACAGGACTCTTTACATCCGTATTTGTTGTCAAACTTGGACTTGGTCACAGAGTCATTGACATTGATAGCAGGCATCACAAGTGTGCCATTTTTTTCTCTCATACAATCTGTGTACCCCGGTAGTCGTCTCTTCGCTTAGCCCTTTGATACCGTTTACAAGCTCGGGATATCTGTCAAAAACCATATTGGTAAGGTCACCACCATCATCGAGTATCATGTTGAGCGGCTGTCCATCTGAAAAGGCAAAAAGCGTCTGCTCTATACACCAGTCAAACTCTGCTTCGTTCATACCTTTCCAGGCAAATACGGGAATTCCTTTGGCTGCAATGGCCGCTGCTGCATGATCTTGTGTAGAGAATATATTGCACGAAGACCAGGACACCTCAGCACCCAGTTCGATAAGTGTCTCAATCAGCACCGCTGTCTGTATGGTCATGTGGAGGCACCCGGCTATTCTTGCTCCCTTCAGTGGCTTGGATGCTCCGAATTCCTCTCTTAAAGCCATCAAACCGGGCATTTCAGCTTCGGCCAGCTGTATTTCCTTACGACCCCAGTCCGCCAGGCTAATATCCTTCACTTTATACTTCAATTTTTGATCTGTGGTAACCATCTGTATGTATTATTTATTTGAAAATGAACGCAAAAATAAGGAATTGGTTTGTTTTACCGTGATAACTTTTAACCCGAATATGCATCTGAACTTCGTATTGAGGGTTGAAACGGCACTAAAATAAGTACTTTCGTTAATGGGTCCTGGTAACACACCAAGGTGAATGAGTGTAAGTGATCCTCCTTGGCGGAGACTTATTGGACAGCCATTTCAGGCTGTAATACCTGCCCGTCCGTTTGCGGGGGATTTTTTAATGCAAAATCCGGATTTAACCCTCTGACAATATCAGCTCAAAATAAAACAGGAAGATACACCCGCAGACGTATCTTCCTGTTGTTGAATTATAGATGTACTTATCTTATCTGATTGTCAGATTTTTGAAAATCTGTGGGCAAACAAGCCTTCCTTGGTTTTTACATTGAGGAAGTATAATCCGGCATTCAGATGGGATATGTTGATAAAATTAGTGTGATTGCTGATCTTACTTACCACCGCACCCATAATATCCGTAATGAACATTTCATATTCTTTGCCGTCAGCTATCTTCAGGTTGATGTTCAATATATCATTGGCAGGATTGGGGTAAACACTCAGACTCTCCACGAAATCCTGATCAGCAAGTCCTGAAGTGATATCAGCCGCAGCAAAAATTGTATTGGATGCCGGGGTATTCGGGCTGCTGCTGGAGAAAAGGATGTCAGTAAGTAACTTAGGCTTCAGCATGGTACCGTCAGATGTAAAGAATTCTACTCCCGGCACCGGATGACCCTGCGTGGTTGAGAATGCATCCATTCCGTCACCATAGCTGTCTCTTAATATAAATCTCAGGCAGTTGATATCTACATTTGCAATATCGATATTGTAAGTAAAAGTCTTGTTGGCATCAGCACCACCTCCGCCATACTGGTCAGCATTGCCGGGCTTGTAGCTGTCAGTGCGGAGTGTACGGTTTTTGTTATCCATCAGACTCCAGGAAGTTTCTCCCGGATAGAAGTCTGTAGTAACCTTGATTACCATCTTGTTTTCAGTTACCAGAGGCTTGTATTGCGTGCCGGTTACCTTGCTGCGTACATCATCATCATCGGGCTCACCATCCAGAGTTTTTATCGTTATTTCGATATTTGTCGTTTCCTCAGCCTTAAATTCCGGATGGTTTACGGTAATTTCCTCAAAAACCTTCACCGGATTGTTGATTTCGATGTCCTTGCTTACTCCGTTTTTCTTAATGGTCAGTACTGTAGTGGTTATATTTGAATGACCAATATTCAGCATTTTTACATTGAAGGTAGTGGAGGTACAAAATGTTCTTTCAGAAATACCGGAATTGAAAACCGCATCTTTCTGTGCCTGCGTAGTGATGATTTTTTCCCACATAGGCAGCTGATAAGCAATCGGGAAGGCATCCAATACAGTACGGTCAGGTCTGATGATATACAGTGTGGGAAATGCTGTAATCTTAAGCAGTGAATTGAAAGAATGGCTGTTGATAATCTGGTATTCTACGCCTTCTACCCAATTGCCCAATGAAGAGGGCACATTGCCAGATGCAGCAACCTGTTGGAACAGGTGGCTCAGCGGAGTACGGCTGTCTGCTTCAATACCGTATATTCTGACTTTATCTGCACCGTTTGGGCCGTATTTGGTATGCAGTTCCTTCAATATACCGGCACGGTGAAAACTCCAGCAGGGACCGCACCAGGTAGCAAATACATCAATGATTACTGTCTTTCCTGCATCAAGGTCGGCAAAAATATCTACATCCTTGTCATTAATGTCCTTGGTCTTGATGTTGCCGGTCAGTTTGGTGCCGGAAGTTATCTGTCCGAATCCTGCCGACAATACACAAAATGAAAAAATAATAAGTAAAAACTGTCTCATACTTTAGGTTTGTAAATTAGGTTAAAGAATCCGTTGCAAATTTACCCTTTAGTGCGAAATGAAAAAATTTATATTGTTAAAATGTCCCTGTAAACACTATTTTTATTCGAACATGGAAAAAACATATACTTTTTTTCTTGTATATATTCCACAAGGAAAGCTATGGTTCCGTATTCTAAATAAAAATGGTACATTTAAAATTCAACTCTTTATTTCACCCTCACATTCCGGAGTATTCCAAGGGAGCAAATAGTTGATGCAACAAAAATCCGGTAATGTCCTGACATCCTGCGGACAGCCTGCAGCAGGTCTTAATGCACATGAATTATGCAGCAATTTCCAATACTCTCAAAATTTGGTCAAAACTGCATACCTTTGCATTTTGATAGCATATGCAGATACTTACCCAACATATCGAGGCACTTATTTTTGCAGCAGATCCTTCCATCTCCTATGATGCCATCAAGACGGCTTTGGAAGCCTCTATGGACACCATGATTTCAGATGAGGACCTCCGGGATGCACTGCATACACTTACTGAAAAATATGCAGCTGAAGATTCTGCGCTCGAAGTAGTGGAAATAGCCGGCGGCTTCAGGTTCATGACCAAAGCTGCCTTTCATCATACCGTGGGTGTATATCTCAAGCAAAATACCCAGAAAAAACTGAGTAAAGCGGCACTTGAAACACTTTCTATTGTAGCTTACAAACAACCCGTAAGCAGGACTGAAATAGAAGCCATCAGAGGGGTAAATTCTGAATACAGCATTCAAAAATTGCTGGACAAAGAATTGATAGAAATTTCGGGTAGAAGTGAGGGGCCGGGCAAACCTATATTATACAGCACCACAGCAAAGTTTATGGATTATTTCGGATTGAAGAGCATGCACGATCTGCCTCAAATCAAGGAATTCACTCCGGCTGAAAACCAGATAGGCGAGCCTGCTCCGGCGGAGGAACTTAAAGATAAAGATTCTGTTATACAGGAAAACTAAATCATTCAGAGATGGAAAACGTACTGATAAACAGGGTGGCTGAAAGCGGAATCATTACCATTGATCTTGAAAAATATTACCCCACGCATGAATTTGCAGGATTTGATTTGAAAGACTTCCTTTTTCAGGGTCTGATACTCCGGGAAAAAGATTTCAGGGAAGCTTTGAAAAATCTGGATTGGGAAAAATTCAGAGATAAAATCGTATTGATTTATTGTTCGGCAGATGCCATTATCCCTTTATGGGCATATATGCTGGTGAGAAGTTATCTCAAGGATTATCCTGCGGATGTTTATACCGGCACTCAGGAGGAATACTTGAAAAAATATTATACCGATTTAATCAGGACATTAAATCCGGAGGAATACAAAGAAGGTCGCGTGGTGATCAAGGGCTGCAGCCACAAACCGGTACCTGCTGCTGCCTATGCTGAAATGACTGCGTTGCTTTTGCCTCATGCACAAAGCATAATGTTTGGCGAACCATGTTCCACTGTACCCGTATTCAAGCGCCCGAGAATGTTGGAAAAAGGTTAAATCCTGCTCCACGAAAATTATTTCAGCATCTGATTCGTTAAGTACAAAAATGAATTTTATGAAATCTCAATATAGGACCCTGTTTCCGGTATTTGGTTTTGTGGCCGGGATAGTATTTACAGCACTTATCTTTTTTTCCTATTCCTACACCAATGAAGACGGCAAAAATTCCGGGTTATTCTTCCGTCTGACGCAGCAGGTAAGATCGGTAAGAATGGATAAGAGTTTCGAATTTGCCGGAGAACCCGTACCCATAAATGAAGATACCCGCGAAAGGCTTGACAGAGAATTGAGCGTAAATGCCTATTGGCAATCTGCGACCTTATTGCATATCAAATTAGCCCACAAACATTTTCCTGTCATTGAAAAAATACTTAAGGAACAAGGCATTCCTGAAGATTTCAAATATTTATCCGTGGCAGAAAGCAGCCTCCGGAATGCCACTTCCTCAGCAGGGGCAAAGGGATACTGGCAGTTTATGAAGCCGGCAGCTACTGAACTCGGGCTTGAAATTTCTACGGATGTGGATGAGAGAATGCACCTCGAAAAATCCACTTTGGCCGCCTGTAAGTACATAAAGTATTTGTACAGCAGATTCGGTACCTGGACAAATGCCGCCGGAGCCTACAACGTCGGACCCGGTAGTTTTGCCAGAAGTCAGGCCGAACAGAAAGAAAGTAACTATTATGACATGAACATCAATGAAGAGACCAGCAGGTACGTCTTCAGAATTATTGCCATTAAGGAAATACTGGCTAATCCTGATGACTTCGGCTATTATCTCGAAGATGAACACAAATACGAAAACAATACAAAGCTTAAGGAAATAACCGTAGATCAGACCATAACAGATCTGGCAGATTTTGCCCATCAGCATGGTACTACCTACAGGATGCTCAAGTACTACAATCCCTGGCTTTTGACCAATAAACTTACCGTCACCAATGGTAAAAGCTATGTGATTAAATTGCCGGCCTGATTTTTCTTTTGCCTGTTATTGATTTTTTTCAATCAGCTGATACCTTCCTGTGAATTTTTATACCCAAACATTCCTCTGGATTTGATCAATTGTACGAGGGGTGCGGGTACTTTTTGCTCCCATGACTTGTCTCCCTGCCGGATCTCTGCGAGGACTTTTTGCGGATAGATATTCAGATTTCCGGCATTGTATTTTTCTACTTCTACAATCTGCTTGCTTTCCAGCAGATATTTGTACAGGAAGCGAATACCCTCCGGTACAGGAAGATTGGAAGCAGTCATTATTTCACCGCTACCCGCTCCGGACTCTTCTTTCATGGCAGGATAGGCATAAATCCTGATGTTCTGACTGAACAATTCTCCAAAAGCCACCAGCAGTCTGCCATCCTGATTGTGGTAATATTTTTCCTCTATAATTTCCAGCAATTCCCTGACACCAATGACCAGGCCGAGATTGGCAATCTTATAGTCGCTCAGATAATTGATCAGCATCTGATGATTGGGGCAATCTGACAGCAATACGCTTTGGCCCAATGCACCCAGCATATCGGCCCTGTCCGTAAAATCTTTGATATCAATCTCTTCTTTGCCACCTTTGAGGTAATCCATGGTAAGTTCCATCATCAGGTAAGCATTTTCAGCAGGAATGGTCACCTCATTGATAAACTGACTGAAACTGGATTCGATCACGTCTACGGTAACCAGTGTTGGCGGTCTGAAATTTCCTCTGATAACCATCAGTGATTTGCGGTACAAAAATTCGGAGGCATGTATCGGTCTGCCTTTGTGGTCAAACATAGTGACGGTGGTGAGCTTGTGCTTGACAAGATATAATGCAAGCATCCGGTTGTCAAAATCTTCAAAGTCCGGCCCGCTGATTCTCAGCAGATCCACCGCAACCCGGTCTTTGATGCCGTCTATGAGCGAACGCACCATTTTTTCAGGGTCATTTCTGTGATAAAAGCAGGCATAGATCATATTGACACCCAGTACACCGATGGCTTCCTGCTGCAAGCGGTTATTGGTATCCAGCATACGTACATGCAGTACCATATCATTGGGTGGCCCACCGGGGCGGGTCTGAAAGCGTATGCCCATCCATCCGTTGCCTTTGATGGTTCGGGTATAATTGATGGCCTGCACGGTATCCGCAAATACAAAAAAGTTGGTATCCGGTCTGACGGGAGTAAGTCTTTCCTCCATGAGTTTCCATTCGTGGTCGAGCATTTTTTCGAGCCTGCTTTCACATACATATCTTCCGGTCTCTTCGATACCATATATGGCATCTGAATAGGTTTTGTCGTAGGCAGACATAGTCTTGGCAATCGTGCCTGCTGCTGCTCCCGCCTGAAAAAAATTGCGGGCCACCTCCTGTCCGGCACCTATCTCAGCAAATGTGCCATAGATTTCATCATTGAGATTGATCTCCAGGGCTTTCTGCTCCGTCTTTATCATTTGATACTCCACCATAGCAGCTATATTATTTTCTGTCCAAAAGCTCAGCAAAGGTAATGAAATTGTGCCTTGCAGGGCAGACATCGTTTTGCTGTTTGCCAAAAGTGAAGAATTCGGAACAATTTCCTTTCACAATCCGAAGGGCTCTGAAAGTGTTTACTGCTCGTTTTTTTCAACGATACCCCACTTTTTGCAAACAGCTTTTCAAACAAGTTTTACATAATTGTCTTCTATTTTTACACTAAAATTAATTCCTGCTTTCAATGCCCTGAAGACTTTGATAATAGTGTCAATTGTCGCACTGTTAGCACTACTTTCAAGTTTTGAAATTTGAGCCTTCTGAACGCCTAATAGTCGTCCAAGTTCTTCTTGAGTTAAGTTTCTTTCTTGTCTTGCTGCTTTTATCATCTTTCCTAAAACGTCCATACGAAGTTCATATTCATAGTCGTCACGCTCTTTTGTTCCAACTTTGCCGATATACTTGTCTTTCATCTCGGCAAGTGAGTATGTCTTTAATTCTTTAGAAGCCATATGATTACTTTTTTTGTTTGCTACTAAAATATTTCTCTCTAAGTCTTACTGCCCGGTCAATTTCATTTGCCGGAACTTTATCAATTTTCTTGATTAAACCGTGAGTTGCTATTACCAAAGTTTCTTTTTTATCTGTCTTGTCCCAAAAGGCAAAAAGCCTGATTTGAAGTCCTGCGAATTTTGTCCGAAACTCCCAAATTTCATTTTGTAGTTACTTAAAAAGTTTTGGGTCATTGGTCTGCTCTGCAAGGTCAATATTGTATAAGATTTTCTTTATTGTCTTTGGGTCGAATTGCGAAATGAATTCGTCCGCTTCTTCTAAAAATTTCGTTTCAAAAAATCTCATTCAAAACTTTGTTGCAAAAAAAACAAAGGTAATGAAAGTTTCCAAAAATAGAAACAAATTTTCGTGTTTGAAGTTTATGTCGGTTTTTTAAGCTGACGTACTTCATTGCAACTGTCACAATTCCTCAAAATCTAAACTCCCGATTCAGAAACCGCTTTTCTGAAATCACCTGTATAACACCGGCAAAATCCGGCTTTTTACCCTTATATCTTTACCATTCTCACGCTCCATTCTTTTCCCTGAGCGTCGATCAGTTTTATGACATAAACACCGGCTCCCAATCCCTGTATCTGTTGATTCAGCACACTGTCCAAATCCCCGGCATCGGCTTTAAAATCTCTCATCCTTTCTCCATGTATGGATATAATTCTGACATGATAATCGGTATCAGAATACGGAATGTGCAGAAAAACTGCATCACCTAAACTTGAAGGGTTGGGGCTGATTTTACACACTGTCTTAATAGCAGAAAAATCCAAAGCGGATGTAGTGCTGACCGGATATACCAAACGCTTATCTCCGTCAAAACCTACGGCATAAACCTTGTCTGCCTGTGCGGGGTAAGGTACCGTGGTGGTTTGGTTGTTGGGGTCTCCGGTGCCGGGAATACATACATGCAGGAGTACTCCGCTCTGATTATATACTTCAAATGCCACGACATTTTGCCATTCGTCATGCTGAACTGAAAGTTGATTTCCAATTCTTACCACACCCTGGCCGTTCCTACCCTCCAGTGCTTTCCTGTATCTGAAAGCATCGAGGCTGTGGGCACTGATATAATGTATCACAGGTGATGCAGGCTTATTGTATCCCTTGCTTTTAATCTGTGCTATCGTCTGATCGACCTGTGCCTGGGTAATGATAAAGTTTCTGCTTCCGTAATCATCAATCACTCTGTTGATGGGTTTTAAAAATCCGGTCGTCACAAAATACTCCGTGAGATCCTCCTGTACTGCATCACAGACCATGCTGACAAAATTGAGCTGCAGCTGTCCCGGAGAGAGATTGTCAGGATTGCTGTTTCTCACCATTTCAGCTACTGTGCCGAAATAGTGGGCATAATCCACTCCCTGATATCCGGGATCAGTTCCCTCCAGACTGAGCACTGGTGCATCCTTGCAGGCACCGGCGAGCTGATAGTATAGCTGCAATTGCCAGAATGGCACCAACACCTTGAATACATCATAGTTTGGAGCCCCTTTCAATGGAAGTTTTCTGATCAGAGCATCCTCCAGAAATCCGTTAAACCTGCCTCCTGCAATGGGTGCAGCCTGGGGAGATGGTCTTTCGACCTCACTCTCCAGACGAGGATAATATTCCTGCGGATTTTTCATATGAAAAGTAACCCACGTGGAATAAATATTGGTTGTGACTTCTACCGTACCATGCCACATGAGTCCGGGCCTGATCTGATTGATATGGCCAAACTCGTGGGCAATGCCCCAAAGACCAAGTTTTTGAGGATTTGTGATGCTGTTGACTCCCCAGCTTAGGTCAAGGTGAATGCCCAATCCGCCGGCATACCATCCACCGCTGAAACCACTGAGGGCCAGCTGCCTGTTTTTCACATTCCGGCCATATTTAAATAGTCCCATCATCAGGCGTTGATGAGCAACTATGCTGTCATATCTGCTGATAAGTGCAAGACCGCTGAACGGAGTGCCAAATCTGAGTGCTCCTTTGTCATAAATCAGATGCGTATATTTTCCTATTACATCTATTTTGGAATAATTTTCACCATCCAGCAGATTTTTCCATTCAGCATCCGGAGTCCTGTCTATGTGAAAATATCCGTTGACCTTGCCGGTAGCTATGTTGATGTCTATGTCAGGCAATGATTCTGCATCGTCAAAGTAGCTGATGTAGGCAAGGCCGCCATTCATCAGATCAAAGACATTTATACCATTGACAATCTGCCAGGCATTATCCCGGGTGGTGCTTTCGTCGGCAAAATCCCTTACCCTCAGATATACCGGCACACCATCGGGTATATTCCGTGCAAATACCACGGCTTTCTCACCTGATGCAAACACTATACCCGTGGCGTTTTCAAAAGCATCGTAATTACCTACCTTCAGCTGCTGACTTACTGTGGACAGATGAGGATAGGCCTCATAGGATTGTACCCTGTATCGGTGGTGATAACTTTGTTGGTAGAGACAAAGTGCAAGATTGCGGTAAAAAACAGAGGATATAGTGTCTATCTCATTTCGTGTGATGTGTGGATGCAGTGAGGCATACAGGTCATCTGCAAAAATATCCTGATATGGTTTGTTATGCAGCAAATCGGTATTTTTGGTATAAAACTCCATCTCCGCACAACTTGCAAATCCCCCTGATCCATTCAGGACGACGATCCTGATATTATAAGGTTTAATGGATTGGGGAAAATCTACCTTTACCGGCAATCCTGATTGCCTGAAATCAAAATCCATGAGGTGAATGAACTCCCCGGCCTGGCCCTGATTGAGGGTATTGTAGTAGATTTGTACCTTCCCGAAGTTGCCATTTGTGCCATCCACTCTCGGAATATATTTCAGGTAATCTACCGTTACCCCTCCGGATATTCTGTAATTAAGGGTGACAGGAAAAGTCGTAGCTGTCCATGATGAATGGTAGAGTGTATTGAGGTTGCCATCAAAGGACTTTTCGATATTCTCTCCGGGTTGAAATGAAGAGGCGAATGATCCGCTCTGCAAAATCTGAACCTTGATATCAGCAGGGGTGCTGGCAAATTCTCCGGTAGGTATTTCGCAGTCATAACCGGAGGCATCAGCCGGTTTATCCATCGAATAAAACTCCAGCTCTGCACAACTCGAATAATTACCTACACCGGAATTTACTGCAAATCGTATGACGGCGGGTTCGGTTATGGGGTTGGCGAGCTGTATGATTTTATCTGCGTTGCTTGCAGGCCACACATAGGCATTAGCCTGCACCGGTATGAAGTGACGCGGATTCTGCCGGGTAGCATAAAAAACATGAACGTTGGTCCACACACCATTCAGACCGGATTTTCTGGGTACATACACTATCTGATGGATACTCTTCACCCGTTCAGTAAAGAACACGTCCACCGTATCAGGGATGCCGGTACTGCCCCATTTGGAGTGATATATGGTCTGGATATTATTATCTATGGCAAATGCTCCTTCCTCTCCGTTTTGCGGCTGCTGAAATGTACTGATACTGTAAACAGGAACCTTGTAAGGCTGGGCAGCCAACTGTGACATACAAAACAGAGCCGTAAAAGCAAGAGTGTAAATTTTCTTGATCCACATAGGTATTATTCAGAATATTTGGTTTGTGTGTTAATAATTTGGGCAATTCCTCCGGAAAATGACAACGGTTCTATTTAAGACTATACACCCTGACATAATCCACTTCCATGCGTTGAGGCCAGATCGTGTCGTCCACCCCTTGTTCGCCACCCCATGTACCACCAACTGCCAAATTGAGAATGAGATGAAATTTCCGGTCAAAAGGCCATTCTTTCCAGCCTGTGCCTTCATCTGTAAAACTGAAATAGGGTATTTCATCTACAAAAAACTCAATTTTATCCTCCGACCACTCTATTGCAAAGATATGAAAATTGCTTTCAGCATCCGGCAGGTAAATACCTGCAGTCTTTTGTGTGCCGATGGAATGATGATAGCTTTTGGTATGCACAGATCCGTATATAATCTGCGGCTCATGGCCTACATGCTCCATGATGTCTATCTCTCCGCTTTGCGGCCATCCACCGTAAGCAGCTTCGGTAGGCATCATCCAGATAGCAGGCCAGGTGCCCCGACCTGAAGGTAGTTTTGCCTTGACTTCAATTCTTCCATATTGCCAGTCCCCTTTATTTTTGCTCACCAGACGGGCAGAACTATAATTGTAATGCTTGATTTTCTCCCGGTGTGCTTCGATGATGAGCTTGCCATGCTCCACCCTTGCGTTTTTCAGCGTGGATTTGGTATAATACTGCAGTTCCTGATTGCCCCAGTTGCACACGGCAGGACATCCATCACCCACGTCGTAGCTCCACTTTGTACTGTCGGGCAGTCCTGAATAATCAAATTCATCCGCCCAGATCAGCTGCTTTTGCTGTGAAGATATATGGGTCGGGTGACACAGACTAAAACAAAGGATTATGAGGTAGGGGAATTTTCGCAGCATGGATTGAAATTTTCAAAAACATAAAATTATTAAGTATTACTTACAGCACTCTGTCCGGATTATCTTTTATGAAGGATGACCAGCCGGAATGCTTTTTAGTACCTGACAAGAGGCTGCTGTTCTGATTGAAATGTGTTACAGCAGCAGCCAGTGCATCTGTGGCATCAAGATGTGCCGTATCGATTTTTATCTTGAGCATGCTTTCCAGCAAAGCAGCGACCTGCTCTTTGGATGCATTGCCATTGCCGGTGATGGATTGCTTGATTTTTTTAGGAGCATACTCATGTATCTCCAGACCCATGGTAATAGCAGCTGCCATAGCTACTCCCTGCGCCCTGCCCAGTTTCAGCATGGATTGCACATTTTTACCATAAAACGGAGCTTCAATGGCGAGAATTTTGGGAAGATAGCATTCTATAATTTCCTGAAGTTGCAGATATATTTCCTTCAATTTGTGGTGATGATCTTCATATTCCTTAAGTCTGAAAACCCCGAAATCTATCAGTTTCAGATTCTTGCCGCACACTTCAAGGATGGCATATCCCAGCAGGTTCGTACCCGGATCTACACCTAAAATTTTATATGGTAAACTGCTTTGATTCATTTTAAGATATGTACAGGTTGAAGCCGCATAAAAATCTCCGGACATGAGGTGCTCCGGTATAGATGAAAAACCCCGTGCATCTTGTTTTAGCCCGACTGCAACTTTTTTGCAAATATGGTTACTTTTTATAATAAAATAATGTTTGTCTGAATTTAGGCATGTCTAAAAACAATTTACATTTGCTCAAAATAATCGTAATGACACTCAGTAAAGCAGAAGAAAATTATCTGAAAGCCATTTTTAAAATCGCTGAAAAGGAAAATAAATCCGTCAGCACCAATGCGATTGCCAGACATCTGAACACCACCGCAGCCTCTGTAACGGATATGCTCAGGAAGCTTTCAGAAAAAGAACTCATCACCTACGAAAAATACAAGGGTGTCTCTCTGAGTACTTCCGGTAATAAAATGGCCACCAACCTTATACGCAGACACAGACTGTGGGAAGTATTTCTTGTAAACAAACTGAGGTTTGCCTGGCACCAGGTGCATGACATCGCCGAGGAGCTGGAGCATATTTATTCAGAAGAGCTGATCGCCCGGTTGGATGCATTTCTGGATTATCCTAAGTTTGATCCCCATGGAGATCCGATTCCGAACGCAGAAGGAAAATTTACCATCCGCAATCAGACAGCTCTTGCAGAGCTTTTTGCGGGTCAAAACGGTATAGTATTGGGCGTAAAGGACAGCAGGGATGATTTTTTGAAATATCTTACAGATATGCATATAAAACTTGGCTCAGCCATCAAAATTCAGAAAATCACCCACTTTGACAAATCCATGCATATCACCATTGACGAGCGGACAGAAGCTGTCATCAGTCATCAGGTGGCCATGAATCTGCTAGTAAGAATACAATAAGCACATTTGCCATGAATGTCAGATTAGCTATACTTACATACACCGGAGCACCCGGCTTACTGCCTGCTGACCGGGCCTTGATTCCTTTGCTCCGGAACAGAAATATCACTGCCGTTCCGGTGCTGTGGAATGACAAAGAAGTGGACTGGGAGAGCTTTGATGTATTGTTGTTCAGAAGTACCTGGGATTATTATCTGGAGGGCAATGCGTTTGTGCAATGGCTGCACACTTTACGTAACCTGAATATACCTGTAATAAATGATATTCAAACGGTGCTCTGGAATATGCACAAATTCTATCTTCGGGACCTTGAGTCTGAAGGAGTGCGAATCATTCCCACCCTGTTTTCTGAGTCAGATCAGGATATTGAAATTCCACTGCATTGGGATAAGGTAATTATAAAACCTGCCATCTCGGCGGGATCATACAAAACTGTGGTTGCAGAAAGGTCTGATACCTCTCTGATTGAAGAAAGTATAAGAGCTGTGGCGGGCGCCGTATTGATACAGGAATACTTTGCAGAAGTAGAGAACGAGGGTGAATATTCCTTTATTTTTTTCTCGGGAAAATTTTCACATGCCGTCAGAAAAATACCAAAAAGGGGTGATTTCAGAGTACAGAGTCAGTTTGGCGGAACTTACGAAAAATATATTCCCACAGATCAGATTTTGAGTCAGGTACAAAAGGTCATTGACGCTACAGGAAATATCTATTGTTATGCCAGGGTGGACGGCATATTGAGAAACGGTGCTTTTTACCTGATGGAACTCGAATTGATCGAGCCTGACCTTTATCTTGACTATACCGAAAATGCGGTGGAAATCTATGCAGCAGCCGTTTGTGACAGCATTCAAACGGAAATTGACAAAAGGCATGTACAAAACCATTGAATTGCATTAACTTTAGCTTTGTTTTTACAATAAATTCTGACCAATGACTGTCCACAACCTATCATTAGAAAATTCGCTGGTTAATCATTTTATGGCTGAGCTTCGCAATGTTCAGATTCAGGGAGACCGTTTGCGTTTCAGGCTCAATATGAAAAGACTAGGCCACATATTTGCCTACGAAATCAGTAAGACCTTCAGTTATTCTGAAAAAGATGTGGAGACCCCATTGGGTATTGCCAGAATTCCGATGGCATCCAGCAGGATTGTCCTGGCTTCAGTACTCAGAGCCGGACTGCCACTGCACGATGGTATTCTGGAATTTTTTGATGAAGCAGATAATGCATTTATTGCCGCATACCGAAAAAATCATAAGGACGGAAGTTTTGAAATCAATCTGGAATATGTGACATGCCCGAATCTCAACGGAGCCACCCTGATTCTGGTGGATCCCATGCTGGCCACCGGTGCCTCGGTAGAAAAGGCGATACATGCTTTGACCGGCTATGGCAAACCTAAAACCATTCATATCGTATCTATCATAGCTTCCTCTTATGGGGTAAAACATGTGAAAAGACATTTCCCAAAAGCCCATTTATGGATTGCCGCGGAAGACGAAGAGCTTACAGCCAAATCATATATTGTACCGGGCCTGGGTGATGCAGGCGACCTTGCATTTGGCAGCAAACTTCAGGAATAAAAAACATTATATATTTGTTTGAGTCCTGTCTCTTTCTGTAAAACGAAACGAAAACCAATGAATCGTGAAGTGTGTAAAATCTTTTATGGAACAGAGACAGGCTTTATGAATCTCCAAATACAGCTGCAATGAAAATTAAATTCAACTCTCCGGTTATCCTTTATTTTGCCCTCATCTGTACAGCAGTATTTTTTCTGAACGCTTTTACGGCGGGTGCATTTATTCCCTTGTTCTCTGTGGCCCCGCAAATAAATTTCGGCAATCTTCTTTCCATTCTCACCCTCATTACTCATGTGTTTGGTCATGCCAGCCTTGAACACCTGCTCGGCAATATGACTTTCATATTGCTGCTCGGACCGATTATTGAGGAAAAATATGGCTCTGCAGAAGTATTGGTGATGATCCTCATTACTGCCATAGTCACCGGATTAGTCAACGCTTTTTTATTCAATACGGGACTTATGGGAGCCAGCGGAGTAGTATTTATGCTCATTTTACTGGTGTCGTTTACCAACGTACGTGGCGGCGAAATACCCATTACTTTTATTCTTGTGGCACTGCTTTTTATCGGTAAAGAACTGCTCAGCGGACTCGAAGCCAATAATATTTCTGAAACTGCCCATATCATCGGTGGTGTATGTGGCAGCATTTTCGGGTTCCGGGGTGGCACGGTAAGAATGTAGGCAGGGATGATATGCGGCTTAGCTTCCCTCAGTTGATTAGGATTGTTGTATTGCGGATTTGTGAAGTAGTTTATTTGCCGTAACTATTCAGCTATAACCCCGGAGAGATGTAATATTTGTAACCACGGATGGTAATCCATGGATAAAATGATAAAACAACTTTTATTTTGGCGGATAAAATATAGCTGAATAGTTACTATATGCCAGGATGTAACGCTACAAAATTTAATCAGTTGATATTGTTACGGTATTCAATACAAGTAAACAAATAAAAAAAGCCGAATTAAGCGCTCACACGTTCATGTTGACATTTTCTCAATCAAATGAATCCATCCGGTTTATGACCATTCCTGAACGTGAAGTCCGGTTTTGGGAAAAAAAAAGATTATCTGATTTTATATCCAGTCACAACTATCATTATGGTAATGTAAAAAAAGCATTACCCAATTCCCTATAATTCACTCAAATATTACATAAGCATTCGCATTTTAAATGCTAATGTTTTTACTTTTACAGGCAAAATACACCTGTCATATGTATCCTGACTTGTCCTACCTTTTCCATGATTTACTGGGTACTGCCCCTGATAACTGGACATCCATTTTTAAAACATTCGGATTTATGCTGGTGCTGGCGTTGATGAGTTGCGGGATTTTGCTCAAATCAGAGCTAAAAAGACTGGAATCCGGTGGCCTGATCAAGCCACTGAAGATAACCGTAATTAAATCCGACAAAACTTCGTTGCAGGATATTATCATGAATGCCATTTTATCCTGTTTTTAGGTGCCAAGATTCCATACATTATTAAAGATTTCTCTGCATTTCAGAGTGACCCGGCTTCAGTGCTTTTTTCCAGGTCAGGAAACTGGCTAATCGGAATACTTCTAGCTCTGGGATATAGTGCATATATCTTCTGGAAAAACAATAACATCCACACCAAACCCGAAAAAGCAGATTTTCTCCAATATCCCTCAGACAAGACAGGGGATATTATCATTATCGCGGGATTATCAGGCATTCTGGGCAGCAAACTCTTTTCCGTATCCGAGGATATTTCAGGATTTATGAAAGACCCTTTAGGTCAGCTACTGTCCGGCAGCGGCCTCAATGTCTATGGTGGATTGATTCTTGCTTTTTTTGCTGTCTATTGGTATGTAAAGAAAATTGGTATTAAGCCCATATATATGATGGATATTGCAGGTATGGGTATTCTGCTCGGGTATGCGGTAGGCAGAATAGGATGTCAATTGTCGGGAGATGGTGACTGGGGGATAGTAGCTGCTGCTCAGCCGGAGTGGTGGTTTCTTCCCGATTGGTTATGGTCGTATGAATATCCCAATAATGTAAATAACGAAGGTGTTTTGCTCAGTCAATGTAATACTGAAGTATTTAATGAACTGCAGATGCAACGACTAAGCATCGAGGAAAAATGTAAAACGGCCTGTGGCATACGGTACTGTCACGAACTCAATCCTAAAGTATATCCTACCCCGATATATGAAACTGCAATTAGCTTAATGGGCCTTGCAGCATTATGGTTTAACCGCAAAAAAGTAAAAATCGCGGGAACCATCTTTTTTATCTACATGATATTCAACGGTATCGAACGCTTTTTTATTGAATTCATACGGGTAAACGAACGATATCAACTTTTTGGTCTCAATTGGTCACAAGCCCAATACATATCTGTTTTATTTGTTTTGGGAGGAATAGGCGGCCTGATATGGCTTTATAAATTCAATAAATCACCGGAATATTATCATTCTAAAGCTTAAGCAGGAATAAAAGTCTTGATTTTTTCGGCAGTTTCACGGAATTGCTCTGCTGAAAACTGCTTCTTAGGGTTAGCGAAATTCATATCAGAAACCTTGTTGACAGGGATGAGATGTATATGTGCATGGGGTACCTCAAGACCCACTACCGCCATTCCCACTTTAATGCACGGGCAAGCTGCTTTAATGCCTTTTGCCACCTTTTTTGCAAACAGGATCATGTTCTGCAGCATTTCATCATCAATATCAAACAAGTAATCTATTTCCTTTTTTGGTATAACCAGGGTGTGTCCCTCCGCCAGAGGATTTATATCCAGAAAAGCCAGGAAATCGTCATTTTCAGCCACTTTATAGGAAGGAATTTCTCCGGCTATAATCTTAGCAAATATGCCCGCCATCTTTATAAAGTGATATTTATGATTTTAAAATCCATAGTTCCGGCAGGTGTCTGTACCTGAGCAATATCCCCCACTGATTTACCCAATAATCCCTGGCCAATCGGAGATGAAACGGAGATGTTATTTTCCTTCAGATTGGCTTCTGCTTCTGCTACCAGTTTGTAAGTCACCTGTTTATTGGTCTTAAGATTCTGGATTGTTACATTGGTCAAAACTGTAACCTTGGAAGTATCAAGTTGACTCTCATCTATGATTCTGGCATTGGCAAAAATTTTCTCAAGCTCATTGATCCGGAGCTCCAGCATACCCTGTGCATTCTTAGCAGCATCATATTCGGCGTTTTCAGAAAGATCGCCCTTGTCTCTTGCTTCGGCAATAGCTTTGGCAACATCTTCTCTGCCCCTGGTTTTTAATTCTTCCAGCTCTGCCTTCAGCTTTTCATAACCTTCCTGAGTCATATAAGATATCCCTGACATGTGCAATGATATTTTAATGTATTGAATAAAAAGAAACGTTCCGACAGGATACCGTCGAAACGTTTGTTATTTTTTTGTAGTGCAAATATATAAACTATATTTCTGAGAAAAAAGTTTCTCAGAAAGCAAGTCTCACCGTGAAATTGTGTGTTCCTCTGAATGGATTGGTAGCCCGGTATCCGTAATCAAAACCCAGATTATTGTCTCCTCCTTTTTTGAATGGAACTTCTACAGATACACCTCCTGAAAATCCGGTATAAACATTCTGTGTACCATCAGTATTATCTCCCAGGTCTATCTTGTATCCTGCTCTCAAAGTGATGAGATTCTGGAAAGAAAATTCACCTCCCACACCCACCTGATCTCTGGAAAAGGCATTGGATGTAAAATTACCCAGAATTCTCAGATAATTTTCTTCACCGAAATACTGGTCATAAGATACACCAATATTTAACATGGAGGGCAGTTCGAAATCTGCAGATCTGCTATCAAAGGTAAGGTCATAGATAACTCCACCGGCAGGATCCGGATTGCTTCTCTGCACTGAAAGTCCCTGACCTCCGAATCTCATGGGAGAACCTATATTTCGCAAGGCGATACCCAATTTGAAATTTTCTTTTTCTCCTGTCACATACTGTACCCCGGCATCAATTGCATACCCAAAAGCACTGACATCAGGGATGCTTTCGGAGATACCTCTTACCAGCATACCTACCGAAATTCTGTTGGCATAAGTGTATGAATAACCCAAAGCGACCTGAAAAAAACTGGGTGTAAAATTACCCCCGGAGCCTTCGGGCTGATTGACTGTAGTCACCGGTATCTTTCCAAAATCAAGAGAGGCAATCTCTACGCCCAAAGCACCTGACTCTCCCATTCGGGTGGCAAACCCCAAAGCGTTCAGAGTCATGCCTGTGCCTTCAAAAAGACGGTTGTTGGACAAGCCAAACTCGCTCTTACGAATTCTGCTCAAGCCGGCAATATTAATACGCATGGCTTCAACTCCCATGGCACTACTTGTAGTCATAGAGTGCAGCCCGGCGCTTCTGCCCCAAGGATTCATCAACAATTCTCCCCCTCCGGCCTGACCTTGCCTGTCAGGGTTACCCGCTGTTATTTGACCCAACCATAAGATATTAGCCAATAAAAAGAATGTGTAAATTTTCAGATTCATGTATCGAATATTTTATCTGATATAAATTGAAAAATTAAAACCGGATGACCTCTATGATGCCGGTCATCCGGTATTTTATACATTTTTACAAACCACTCGGGTCAAACTTACGGCCTACACCAAACCACTTGATGGTACGCTCCTCACCATACTCAGGTGCCACTATATGTATCAGATACACTCCGCTGGCCACAGGAATTTCCTTGAAGTTCTTCATATCCCATTCCAGATCAGGGAATACCTGAGTGGTTGAGGTAGGTCGGTTAGACCCCGGCAATACCCTGCCCCGCTCATCCCTGTTGAACTGTCTTATAAAGCTTCCGTCAATACTGTAAATAGTCACCGTAGCCTTTGCAGGAAGATTGGTAATCTTGATGACATTGGTGAATTGAGAAGTCTCATAGGCACTGTATGCATAATATGGATTGGGTACCACATTGACATTGGCAAGTGCTCCTACATACTCTTCCTGTGTTTCCAGCTGTTTGGATTCTCTGTTTCTGAATTCAAATTCATACACAGGTCTGTCTCCGTCTGTCTCACAATCTCTTTCTCTGTCGGTTGTGTACTTACGGCTCGGACCATAAGGGTTGTCTACTCTCAGTTTTACCACAAGGTCATTGGGTATCAAACCTTTGTCCAGTGGCAACAATGGTGCACTGTTTACACCCATAGGGAATGCAACCCAGGTCACTGCAGGTGGTGCTTTGATTTTATTAAGTGTGTTGGCACCTCTTCTCAACCTCACTTCCAGACTCCTGCATTCATCATACTCCTGACGAGTCACATAGATATAATGCTGTCCTCCGGCTACCAGGCTCAGATATGGATTCTGAGAGTTGCTGGTCAACTGTGAGGATGGATTAAAAATAAGGTCTCCGCCTATTGGAACATTACCATCTAGCAAGGAAGCATTGGCATCACTGAACACACTGTTTTCACCAAAGAAAATATTCAGTCGCTTACCGGTTTCCACATCTACGGCATAGCCCGGGAAATAGCTGAATCCAAGTGTTCCGTCATTAAGTGGCTTGCCATCCTGATCAATGGAAGGTGTTTGTCTGACTTCAAAATTTCTCGCATTGCCTATTGTGGCCAGCCCGTTGTTATAATAATCCGGAGATGCAGTCTCTACAACGATACATTTACTCCATTTGCTCTTATCGCTGGTAAATACTATATCTACATTGTTCAGGTCGCGGTATCTGATGGAATTGTTGGATTGATTTAGCATTACAGCCATAAGTTCCCTCGCAGCCGGGCTGAGGTAGAATGGTAAATCAGGATCAGCTTCGAATCTGGTAGATAAAAAGGGTACAAAAAAGCCATCCCCCATTCTGGAGAGTGATGCATCCTGATCTGTAGGCACATTATCCCTCACAAAATCTAAAACTCTAATATTGGAATTCTGTATTCTGCCTCCATCTCTTATCCCATTAAACCACAATGGCTTGGCATTACTTTCATACTGCAGCCTTGCTCCCACAGCACCATTGGGCCCTTTGGTAGCGACACCAGGCTCATCTACAGCAAACACGGTGATAGAAAAACCCAGATTATTCAAAATATATTCCTTCACAAAAGATAAAGGTCTATCCTGCAACAATACTCGGTTGTTCTCTACATCTGTCAGCTTCCACACTGTGTTGGAGCCAAAACTGCACACATTCCTCGAGTTGTCAAAATTTCCTGTCACTTCCAGACGATATCTTCCATCTTTTATTTTCAAAGGATCCACTACTCTTGCCGCGATGGGTCCGAAACCATCCTTATACAGTATTCTGCCTCCGGTTTCCTTTTTCAAAATCAGATCATACATTCCATCCGCCAGTTCGAGAAAGTGCCGGGTTACCTTCTCTGATATGCAGGTTGCCCCAGGCCCATCTACGCAGAGAAATTGATTTTTCTTCCCCAATAGGACGAGGCACAAACGTGTAGGGTCTCTTTTCAGGACCTCCAATATTGCCCCTACCTTCCAGATAAGCACGTCTTTGACCTTGTCCGGTGACGTCATCAAATTCCTGCCAGTTGTTGTGTGCATAAGCTACTACCAGGAAGTGATATTGCTTATGATTGATCAATCGTCTGTCTCCGGTATTGGAACTGATCTTCTGTCACTCTGAAACTATAGCGCAACCCCTTGTTTTCCCCTTGTACCATGCGGGTAAATGACCAGATGATATTGTTGGGCTTATTTGGATGCGCCTCTCCTCTCCAGTTATAAATCTCTGTGACATTATTTTTGATATCCACCTGAGCAATCTGTCGGGCTTTGGTGACGTCACCCAGCTTACAGGCTGTAACACTGGCATAAATCACCGAATTTGTTTGGGCGGTATCCTTCAAATCATAAAATATTGTCCATCTCTAGATGTACAAGATCCACACTTCCGCATAGGACTCGTTAAAGTTATTGGAAGTGGCCTCATTGGAAAACATGATGATGATTTCTCTGTCTAGTTCAACTCCCGTGATATCAGGTGCATCCGGTCCGTCGGTGATATCAAAACAGTTGTCAAAAAGCGCCTGAGCAATATCATCTGCAAATTTGAGCCGTGTAATGTCAGGACATGGATAATCTATATTGGGAACGAATACTATTCCGATAATCAATTCGTTGGTAGCTCCCGGCTGCAGGAGTAATGGTCCGGTAGCCTGAAGTGTCCTTCTGTCCCCAAAAGGAAGATTGGCCGTACACATGGACCACCCTGTCAGTCTGTTGGGGTCATCCGGAAAGGCATAGCGGATGGGTATCCATACTGCCGGGATTAAAACCTGATCCTCCAAAAGTCAGTGGAGTACCATCTGCCCAGCGCCCTCTGATGTAATTGTAAAATCCATCTTCTCTACCTCTCTGCGGGTCTGTAGTGGCAGGAGGAAAATTACCCACACCTCCATTCTCGTGGTAAGTAAAGGAAGTCATACCGAGCTCTATCAATGTATCCTGCTCACCTGTAAATGGTCGGGGTTCATCCAGAATCTTCTTGCCGTTGGCATCCAGTACAATATTGCCATTCTGATCTCTTCTGAAAACTCTCGGACCGAGGGGCCCTCTGAAGTAGTCCATACCTAAGATCGGAATGTTGGTACCATAAGTGTTGGTACCTTCACAAGCCGTACCATTGATACCGTCTACGGCATCCTGATTGTAAATGTATGCCATAGATCTGGAGACGTCACATCCGATATAATCATCAGCATAGCATCCTAAATCCGGATCTATCCATAGAAAAATAACAATCCACGATATCTTCTACCGCTTTATTAATCAATTTGTACCGGTAAAATGTCATGTCATTGATTTCATCATTGGTAGCATAGGCAAATGCCTGTACCTGAACCTCCATCTGTATGGCCCTTGGTCCTGACAAAGATTGAGGTCCCCCGTTATCATTATAAATCCAGAAATTCATCTCTTCAGGGATTAATTCTCTGGCATCAGATCTATTCTCAGGCTCACAGCCTCTGATCTCAATCAAAGGAAAGTCCCCTTTACAAGGATCGCCATCCACCGTCAAAATCTTCATCCCAGAATGCTCCCAAAGGCTGATCCGGAAGTCTGAAATTAAATCTTTCTCTCCAGTATGGATTACCTTGTCCGGGCCAGTACTTTACGTCATCCGGTACTGAATCACATGCAATAGGAACTCCTGTGGCAATAGACTCTACTAACTCTGTTGAAGTGA
>JADJWN010000017.1 GCA_016716335.1 Saprospiraceae bacterium
AGAAAAGGTCACCCTCAAAATTATCAGAAATGATAAAGAACGTGAGGTAAGTGTAGTGCTGGGTTCCTCCATATAATACTGTCCTTTGTAGATTGTGCCGGGAGTTTCATTTTCTGTCAAAGAGATCTCTCAACACAATTTCCTTTTTCAGAATTTCTCCTTCCCGCTCGAGGGTAAGTTTTATTTTTTTACCGGTTTTGCCCATAAATTTTTTGTTCAGGCCCGACAGATTGTACCATTTAGTGGACCACATGCCTACTTTGCGGATGATATCGCCGGGTCTGATATCTGCTTCTGCAGCAGGCGAGCCATCCATTACATATTTTACGTAATACTGATTGAGCTCTTTACCAAAGGCAAATATGGTAAGTCCGCTCTTGTCAAAATCAAAAGCCTTGTTGTAGTTTTTGTGCGGTTTGAGGTAGAGTTTGCTCTTTGCAAAGTCAAAATACACCGTAAATCTCTCCAGCAGTAAATTGCCTATGATACCATTCCGCCTCACTTTTCCTTCGTCGAGCAATGCTTCATCCAGATCCTGAAAGTTGCTGAGCATATTATTGAAACGGAGACCCTGTATATCCAGCTGGTGTACCTTGCCGGTAAATCCTTCTATTTCTCCGCCCAGACCTTTTCCGAGGTTGCCTTTTACTATCAATGCGGGAATTGTCATCAGACTGTCCGTATTGTTGTGAAACATCACCGTGAGTGCCGCACCTGTATCTACGAGCAATCTGGTGATAATGGGTTTGCCCTCTTCTATTTCTGTGACACTGGAGATGTATGGCTTGGAAGCAAAAACCTCCATGGGGACAGCGGTATAACCCTCCAGTTTTTCATAATTAAACAATGATGGGTTGTGCAAAACCATCTGCTGTTTTTTGTAGTCAATCTGTAGCAGCATCCCTTTAAAAAACTCCGCTCCCAAAATACCATCCACAGATGTTCCGACAAATTCCTCCAGCTTGAGGACATCTTCTTCCAGTACAATGACATCATGCCGCACCATATTGGTGTTTACCATCTGCAGGAAGGTGTTTCTGTAAATCAAGGCATACAACTCCCTGCTCAGATCAGACCCGAAAAGTCTGATGCGCTTGGACGATTTGAGATTTAAGGCATCTACATATTCTTTTTTGAGAATGATTGTATGTTCTGCACCTGTATCTACGATAAATTTCAGTGGAAAAAGTCTTTGAAAAACCACATCCACTACTATGAATCCGTGATGATAGCTGTAGGGAATTATAATTTTATCCGCATTGCCCAGTACGTTTTTATTGAAGTCATGGCTCTGAGACAGTCCGGTACCCGAAGTGATGAAAAGCAGTATTGTCAGCAACCGCAATGCTGTATCCATAGTATGAGAACGATATTTTACAAAAGATAAAATACCGGAATACATGAATTGATATAATGATGCCTGAGCTTTCAAATACCCACTTTGTTAAGCACAACAATTATACATTAAATTGGATGAAAGAAACGGATGTTT
Source organism: Saprospiraceae bacterium (assembly GCA_016716335.1). GTDB lineage: Bacteria > Bacteroidota > Bacteroidia > Chitinophagales > Saprospiraceae > OLB9. The sequence goes on from JADJWN010000017.1 coordinate 1,493, forward strand.
GCGTTTTTTTATCAACCTAAGACATACCCGGAACTGAGTGTACAATCCTGAATATGCAAATTCGGGAAGGTAATATCTAAGACATCTTGTCAGCGAAAAATAAGAACTGTTAAATCAATGATTGATTAATAAAAAAAGGTCTTGAGATAATTATAAATCGATACTCTATGCCATATACACCAAATCAGAAAAGCCAGCAGAAAAAACCAAAGGGTCACTCTGAATTTTCTGAAAAATCGCATAACCAATGTCTTGCGACTTGTATATCTCGGTATTTTTCTATACGCCATAACTCATACATTAAACCCGGATTATGCAATAGAAAATCTTCTAAGGACTGTAACAGCTGCAAAATAAAAACGCACTTTGCCGATTCACTTAAGAGGGCTAATTAAGACTCGATCGCGAAAGTGCTTGGTTAATTACAATTTCAACCCTGATCACGAAGTATCAATGCATGATGCCGGAAAAATCCGCTGCAAACATACGGAATTCCCTTATTTGTGTTTTCATTAACATAGTTTGACAGATCACTTTCAGGAATTGATGTACTTTTGCGTCTGTTTTAGTGCAATATGAGCAATTCATGCAGGCTGTATTAAGAATTCTACTTGTATATCTTTGTGTTTTACAGGCATTATACGCCGGTACTTCAGCCGATGCAGATACGGGTTTGCTCAATCCGGTTTCAGAATTTCATTTTGACCAAACGGAGATACACATCAATCCTTCGATTGCAGAAGGCTTGTGTTTTGAGTCCAATGAAAGAGAAAATTCAGAAAATCCGGACAAGACTATTCCTCATTGTTCGCAGGCCTTAAAGTCCTTTTTTAATGAAGGATTGTACAAGCCATTGTTTTATTCCGGTGATTTCTTTTACTTATCAGGTGTATTATCTCAGACCGGAGCTCCTTTTTACATATTATACCACTCGCTTAAGCTGCCTGCACATTATTGATTTCTGTCCGGTTCTGAATTTCGATCCGGAATATAATTTCTGATGATCGCATCAGATAAAGGCATTATATTTTGAAATCAATAAATTTTTACAACAAAATGAAGACACAAAATATCCCTGCCGACTATTGGGAGGGTCTGAAAAAACATTTTAAAGATGACGCCATTGCGGGGTTCAGCGTTTTTTTGCTGGCATTGCCACTTTCCCTCGGTATTGCAAAGGCGTCAGATTTTCCACCTTTGATGGGCCTTGTTACTGCCATAGTGGGCGGTATTCTGGTAAGTTTTATTTCGGGCAGCCGGCTTACCATCAAAGGTCCTGCTGCCGGTCTGATAGTGATTGTGGCCGGAGCGGTAGCAGATTTTGGGGGTGGAGAGACCGGATGGCATCTGGCCTGCGGCGCAATGGTGGTGGCAGGATTGGTACAGGTGGGCTTTGGTGTGCTGAAATTCGGCAAACTGGCTGATTTTTTTCCCTTACCCGCCATACATGGAATGCTGGCAGCGATAGGTATTATCATCATTGCCAAGCAATTTCCTGTCCTGCTGAATGTCAATCCACAACTTGCTGCCGGTAAAGGGCCCTTAGAGCTTTTGTCCATGATTCCGGTATTCATTCAAAATCTTGATTTACGTGGTGCCATAATAGGTGTGGTGAGTCTTGCCATAATGATGGGCTGGCCTTATCTGAAATCAGGTGCTCTTAAAAAGATTCCTGCACCATTTGTGGTATTGCTGATAGCCGTCCCTGCTGAACTTCTGATGGATTTTTCACATACTGAGCCTCCATATGCCCTGGTGCATATCGGAAATCTGTTTGACAATATACGTATAAATTATGATTTTTCAGGTATTTCACAGGTTGGCTTATTTTTGAAGTATGTGGTAATGTTATCATTGGTGGGTACACTGGAATCCTTACTCACCGTCAAGGCAATAGACATGCAGGATCCCTGGCACAGAAAGTCTGATTTTAACCGTGATATCATAGCTATAGGAGTCGGTAATACCTTTACTGCTGTGCTTGGCGGACTGCCTATGATTTCGGAAGTAGCCAGAAGTTCTGCAAATGTCAGCAACGGCGCCAAAACCCGCTGGGCTAATTTCTTCCACGGTTTCTTTCTGCTGGTGTTTGTGGTATTTTTGTCTAAGTATATCGAGATGATCCCCAATGCTGCTCTGGCTGCCATGTTGATTACGGTAGGCATCAAGCTTTCACACCCTAAAGAGTTTGTTCACACCTTTAAAATCGGTAAAGAGCAGCTGGCAATTTTCTTAGTCACCATCTTCTTTACTTTGTATGAAGACCTGCTCGTAGGAATTTTTGCAGGTATGCTGCTGAAAATCATCATACATCTGATCAATGGGGCTCCGTTGAAAGCTCTGTTCAGAGCCCCTACTCTGATATCCTTTGATGGTGACCGGTATCTGGTGGAAATAGACAAGGCGGCTATTTTTACCAACTTTATCAGAATCAAATCCAGGCTGGAAAGCATTCCTCCGGGATTTCATGTGACCATAGACCTTCAAAATACCAAGCTGGTGGATCACTCCGTCATGGAAAGTCTCGAGCATTTTAAAAAGGATTATGAAAGGAGTGGTGGCACAGTTGAAGTCGTTGGCGTGGAGAATCACAAACCGCTGTCTTCCCATCATTTGTCTGCAAGAAAAAAATCGAAAAATGAAATTTCTCAATAGACCTATTGCATTGATGCGCTTTAAATTCCTGTTTGTCTTGGTGTGGTTGTCTTTAAGTGCGAGTGGTCAGCAGGGATTGGTGTTCAAGCTGAACGAAAGTGGTAGTTCTTATCTGAAAGTCACAGGTGCCGCTCAGATCTGGCTGCGCACCGGACCCTTCAATCCGGGGAGCACCATATTTGGATATCCCAGGTCGGGAGGGTCGGATGTCGATATTAGAAGATTCAGGATACAGCTTTTTGGTCCTGTGAGTGAGCGGGTGTTTTTTTACAGTCAGCTGGGAGAAAACAATTTCAACTCGATCTCTGACAGAAAGCCTTCTTTTTTTGTGCATGATGTCAATGGAGAATATGTGCTTGTGCCGGGAAAACTGAATATCGGTGCTGGACTTAACGGATGGAGTGGGCCGCTACGGTTTTCCGCACCATCCGTGGGTACTATCATGGGATTGGATGCTCCATTGTACCAACAGACTACCAATGATATCACGGACCAGTTTCTCAGGAAATTAGGAATTTTTGCCAAAGGAAAGCTGGGTATTCTGGATTACAGGGTGATGCTGGCGCAGCCTATGGCATTTCAGAAATCAGTTCAATACAATCCTGTAATTTCAGAAAGATCCGAGTTTTCATCAGCTCCGCCACACTGGCAGAGCAATGCTTACTTCCAGCTCCAGTTTCTGGACCGGGAAACCAACCTCACATCCTACACCACCGGGACATATCTTGGTAAGAAGAAGGTGTTTAATGTGGGCTTTGGGGCAGTCTTTCAGAAAGATGCCATGTGGCATTATGCGAGCGGTACCAAAGATACACTGCACAGTAACCTGACAGAGTTGGGTGTCGATGTATATTATGATGTGCCTGCAGGTCAAAACGGTGAAGCTTTCCATTTTTACGGAGCTTATGCTAATCTCAATTACGGACCTCAGTATCTGCGCAATCTGAATGTACTGAATCCCGCTACCGGAATTTCCAATCCTTCGGTAATCAATGGACCGGGACGTGGGTTTCCCGCTTATGGCACAGGCTCGGTCTGGTATGCACAAATAGGGTATAAGCTTCGGGACAATCTCATAGGCGGTCTTTCACTCATGCCATATTTTTCAGTACAGGCAGCCGATTTTGAAGCATTGCCGTCTCTGATGACTTATTACAGCACAGGATTTACTACATTGATCAATGGTCATAATTCAAAGGTCACATTTGCATATGAAAACAGACCTGTATTCTTCAAAGACAGGACAGACACTGAACGGCTGAGTAATTTCATCTGTCAATATCAGATATTTTTCTAAATCAAAAAATCATGAACGAACATATTCACCACATTTTCAGAGAGCAGAATGTACTGCACCATCTGAAACACTATCTGCCCTCCCAGGCTCCGCTCAAGGATTTTATTCACCACAATACCTTGCATGCCTTTCAGGACAGAAAGTTTTTTACTGCCCTTACAGAAGCCACTGAAATACTGGGATATAAAACCAGACTTTCTCTTGCTGAGTACCGTGAGCTATATACCAATGGAAAAATCAATCAGGAAATTCTGACAAAAATCACAAGAGAACAAAAAGGTCAGGATGCAGAGATCTGGAAGGAAAAAATGATCAACGGAAATTATATCGACAACTTCAAAGGTCGTCTCGGGTTGCTGAGATCTCAATGGAAGAAGTTGTATTCCGTAGATCCGGACCTGCAGATCCACCCATTTTTATTCCGGTTTTTGGCGAGCTATCTGGATCAGGGGTATAGCTATACAGAGATTTCCGGATTGGCAGAAGGGCTTTTCACCATCCGCGAAATGGAAAAAAACACCTTTACAGGATTTTTCAGAACTCCGAGGGCAAGAAAACTGCTTTTGGACAGGAAGTGCGAAATTGCCGATCTGCTGGATATTCTGGTGGGCAAAGAGTCCCTGTATGAGCAATATCTTTTTGACCAGCAGTTTGCACATCCCGGATGGTCAGGCATGGTAAGCGTACTTGAGGATAATCCTAAAGGTTTGATAGATACACGGCGTATCTCCCTGCAGGAACTGATAATATTCGAACTGCTGCTGGAAATCGATGTACTGGACAATAAGTTTGGTGAAAACTGGATGCCTCTCGGATTACGGCTGAAAGAAGACCTTCCACATATATTCGACCCTGTAAAGCCTCAGGAGTATCATGAAGTCCTGAGACTTTGGCAACTGGCGTATGAATGGACCTACTATGACCAGGTGCTTGGAGGTATTACACTTGCCCATAAGTTTACAGCAGATAAGTCAGCCAAAAGCTTTCCAGGCCTTATTTTGTATAGATGACCGTGAATGTTCGCTGCGACGGTACATTGAAGCAGCAGATCCAAAATGCGAAACCTTTGGTACACCGGGCTTTTTCAATGTGGAATTTTACTACAAACCCATGTTTGGCAAATTTACCATGAAGGTTTGTCCGGCTCCCATGACACCCAAATATCTGATACGGGAAGAAGCGGATAATAAAAAGAATCCGAAAGATTTTCACTTTTCCGGACACACCCATTCTCTGTTGCTCGGATGGATAGTGACCCATACCATCGGATTGTGGTCTGCCATACGCCTGTTTCTCAATATTTTTATACCCGGTACAAGTCCTGCTACTACCAATTCTTTCAGGCACATGGACAAATTTTCAAGGCTTAGTATAGTGAATGTAAATCCTGATGATAAGGAAAACGGTCTTCAGGTGGGCTATACCTTTGATGAAATGACAGACAGGGTAGAGGGATTGCTGAAAAGTATCGGTCTGGTGAAAAATTTTGCACCCATCATATATGTAGTCGGTCACGGTGCAAGCAGTGTAAATAATACCCATTATGCCGGATATGATTGTGGTGACTGTTCTGGCAGACCGGGGTCAGTCAATGCCCGTGTGGTCTGTTTTATGGCCAATCATCCGGAAGTCCGTAAAAGATTGAGCGATCGGGGTATTCATATCCCTGCCACCACTCTGTTTATGGGCGGTCTGCACGATACAACCCGTGATGAAATCGAATTTTATGATGAAACACTTGCTGATGCCCACATGAACGAAATGCACCAACGCAACAAAGCAGCATTCAGGAAAGCCCTTGTTCAAAATGCGGTAGAACGGTCGAGACGCTTTGAAAACATAGACCCGAAATCTGATGAGAAAAAGGTCTATGCACTGGTACAGCGAAGATCCGTATCTTTATTTGAGCCCAGACCTGAGCTCAATCATGCTACCAATACCCTGTGTGTGGTAGGCCGACGGCAAATGACGGATCATTTATTCCTGGATCGGAGGGCTTTTATGAATTCCTACGATTACAGTATAGATCCGGAAGGGAATTATCTTTTCAACATTCTTAAAGCAGCTGCTCCCGTATGTGGCGGTATAAATCTGGAATATTACTTCTCCCGGACCGACAACCAAAAAACCGGAGCAGGCACCAAGCTCCCTCACAATGTAGTAGGGCTCATCGGTGTATCCAATGGTACAGACGGGGACCTCAGAACCGGACTTCCTCAGCAGATGATTGAAGTCCATGATCCATTACGTCTTTTGATTATTGTGGAGCATTTTGAGGATGTGGTACTGAAGGTTATCAGGAAGACTCCTGAACTATATGAATGGTTTGAAAATGAGTGGATACATCTGGTGGCAGTGAACCCCGAAACTTACAATCTTTCTTATTTTACAGAAGGCCGGTTTATACCCTATGAACCCCTGGCTGAAAGATTGCCTGTGGCAGATAATGTAAGGAAACTGGTGGCCTCTACCCGTGAAAATATTCCGGTTCACATTTTAAGCTGATAAAATTATGGAGAATTATATCGAATATTTAATCATCTGGCCCGTCATCATTTTTATTATATCCCTTTTTCTGCCCAAGTACAACGAAAAATGGATTTCGGGCTATGCTTTATCTGTGTTGGCCGTACATTTTATCGCTTCTGCGGCTTTTGTTATTTACTGGATGGTACAGGGCAGTGAATGGATCAATATCAAGGAGTTTTCAGTGTACCGTTCAGAGGATTTTGATTTTTACATAGACTTTTTCTTTGACCATGTGAGTGCGGTATTTCTGATGGTAGGGTCATTCATCACCTTTCTGGTGATTACCTACAGCCGGTACTATATGCACCGGGAGTCGGGCTATAAAAGATATTTCAATACCGTCCTGCTGTTTTATGCCGGATATATACTGACCATTGTTTCCGGGAACATGGAAACATTGTTTATCGGTTGGGAGATACTGGGACTGACTTCTTTTCTGTTGATTGCATTTTACAGAGAACGATATCTCCCGGTAAAAAATGCCTTCAAGGTTTTTTCCATTTACCGGATAGGCGACGTTGGAATATTGCTGGCAATATGGGCAAGTCACCATCTCTGGCATGAAAATATCAGTTTTTACAAGCTGCAGAATTTTGATCTGGTACACCACCATCTGCAGGCACACAGCTGGTTTGGTATATTTATATCCCTGATGCTGCTCATTGCTGCCAGTGCCAAATCTGCACAGTTTCCCTTTTCTTCCTGGCTGCCCAGAGCTATGGAAGGTCCCACACCTTCCAGTGCTATTTTCTATGGTTCGCTCTCTGTACACCTTGGGGCTTTCCTGCTTATGCGCACCATGAATTTCTGGGAACACCAGATCAGCATCCGGATTTTAATCGGGCTTGCAGGTTTTTTCACTGCCGTGATTGCAGTATTAACAGCCAGGGTGCAATCGAGCATCAAAAGCCAGATCGCTTATGCTTCTATCAGTCAGTTAGGGCTCATCTTTGTAGAATTATCCTTAGGATGGACCCACGTGGCTTTAGTACATTTTGCCGGTAATGCATTTCTCCGTACCTATCAATTGCTGGTTTCACCCTCAGCAGTGAGCTACCTGATAAGAGAGCAATTCTACAACTTCGTTCCACAGGAGCAAAATATAGGAAATTCACTGTCTAAAAAACTGGAATATACCATCTATCTGATGAGCATCAAAGAGTGGAATATGGATTATCTGCTGGATAAATTTATCTGGACACCGCTGAAGGACCTGGGTAAATTGCTGCGATTCATCAATGTCCATAATATTTTTTATTTCTTCCTCATTCTTTACAGCCTTTCGATAATATTGGTCTATTTCAAGCATTCCATCCCTGTACAGGTGGTTCAGGTTTTACCTTCATTTTTTGCTGCCATTGGCTTATTGGGAGTGTTCAGGGCATATGCCGGAAGGATCAATATTTTTGTTTGCTGGTTTCTGATTATTATGAATCATTTCTGGATAGTGCTGGCTATTTCATTCAATGATGCCCTCTCTGCATACGAAATAGGGTTTTATCTGTCCGGGGTCATCATTGCTGCCATAGCAGGCACTGCGGCAATACTGTACGTCAAAAAACGGGAGCCCGGTCTGGATCTAAACAGTCATCAGGGATATGTCTATGAATACCCTAAAACTGCCATGGTCTTTCTGTTGTCTGCTTTGGGTATTGCCGGATTTCCGATATCCCTGACCTTTGTAGGTGAAGATATCATCTTTTCGCATATAGAATATGACCAGGTATTTCTGGCTTTTGTACTGTCCCTGGGATATATTATTTCCGGTATTGCCCTGATACGTATTTATTCAAGAATTTTCCTTGGCCCGCATGCCAAGTCATATCATGAAACTGCTATAAAGGCAGGATAATTTTGGTTTTTTTATAATGCCAGGCGTTGTTGTGCTGAAAATAAGAGTGGATTTTCATGCGTCAGCAACGCCTTTTTCATTTCAAGCCCCAAAGCGTATCCGGTGAGATGACCATTCTTCCCTATCACTCGGTGACATGGGATTATGATTGGCAGCGGATTCCTTGCATTCGCATTGGCCACGGCACGAATGGATTTAAGATCTCCATATCTTAATGCCAGATCTGTATAACTGATCGTCTTTCCAAAAGGAATTTGCTGCAATAACTCCATGATTTGTCTCTGAAACGTTGAAAATCCACGATAGTCTATGTTTACTTCAAAAGTCTGCAGCTCTCCCGCAAAATACGCCTTCAGTTGTTGTGCTGCCGAAGCTGTCCATTGATTGGGATTGTCCCCGTTTACTGAATCTACTATGAAAGACAAAGACGTGATACCCTTATCAGTGGCTTTGATTAAAAAATCTCCAAAAGGTGCGGATATGTGCTCCCAACATTCCATCAACCTGGTGTATTCAGTATTTCTTTAAAATGCAGAAACTGCTCCGGATATTTTGTCCGGTATTTCTCCTGATCTTTGAAAAAAGCGTGCAGGTGCACCACATGATCTGCCGTCTCTTTATATCCGGTACTTTTCAACACATAGTCTTTATCCCAGTTGTACAATGCCTTCAATCCGGTCCAGGGATCCGATATATCCGTATTTCTAAGCTCAGGATACAGATGAATCAAGGCTTCTGCATATGCATGGCTGGCAATATTGTAAAAAATATCCGGTCTTACTATAGCATTGATCAGCTGTTCCATAGAAAGTATCAGTACCCCGTCTTCCATATTTACTTCCACATTGTGTAGCCAGGGCATATCCGGTGTGGGAAATGGGTGTTTGTATAAAAATACTCTGTCCAGATCTCCGATCAGAAAATCCTCAAGACCCAGTGTCATCTGTACAGCATGTGCAGCTACCATGCACTTGATGTCTTCGGGCACATTGTCATTTTTTTCCTTACCTACCGACTGAAACAGCCGGGCAGAGGTGTACAGTGCAAGTCTGTGTTCGAATTTTGTTTTCTCTCCACCTGAAAGTGTATTGTACCATGGAAAATGTCTGGTGAGCCATTTAATGATCTCGGGCTCCAGTCGGGGAGGGAATTTCTTGTGCCACCAATAATCCAAAGGCCCATGAAATACATACAACACTACCAGTAATGTCACCGGGATAAAAATCAGCCAGGAATATTTGTTATCCACCGACGCAGAATACCAGATAATACCAAATGCCATGATAATCAGAGGAAATGACAACAATCTGCTTAAGGAATGAATATACATAGTAACTGAATCCGGCGTGATTTAATCCAAAATACGCAACAGAAAATCCCCGTCTGCGGTCGGGCAGGTATTATGGCCTGAAATGGTTGCAAAACAAGTCTCCGCCAAGGCGGATTACTTTCACTCATTTATCTTATTGGGCCGCTCATTCACGAAAGTGCTTGTTTTGTGGCCATTTCTACCCTCATAACGAAGTTCCGATGCATAATTCGGGTTTAAACGAGAAAATAATACTTGACAGTATGAAAAAAGGGGTCAACCTCACCAGTTAAACCCCTTTTTTGTGGTACCTCCCAGATTTGAACTGGGGACACACGGATTTTCAGTCCGTTGCTCTACCAACTGAGCTAAGGTACCTCCGCTCGTCAAAAGCGTGGCAAAATTAGTACTTTTTTTCAATGTCCCAACTATTATGCCTTGTATTTTTATTTTCCCGGGATTTGAGAAAACTTTTTCAGCACAACGATTGGTAATATTTTCAAGGATTTATCGGCCAAGTACAAGAAATCCGGGGTCCGGACAGATTTGCTTATAATACTCTGTTTGGCTCTCTGAGCATAGGCCCGGAAAGTCTCCGATGTAATTATCCATTTCCATGATAAGCTGAATATGAAGATGCGGCACCCAGCCTCCGTTTTCAGACATATATCCCAACTCTCCCACCTGTTCGGATTTGAATATCGGCTTGCCGGGATACAGACCCAATAATGAAGCTCTGCTCAAATGACCATAAAGCGCAAAATAGCGGGGATACTCTATAATGACAGCAGCTCCATAATCCAGATGTCCATCATTGTAGGCAAAACTGTGTATCTGTCCGTCTTCGGCAGCATATACCGGAGTGTATGCCGGTGCCCACACATCTATACCGAGATGTATGTTCCGGTTTTCTCTATCGTTTTTAAATAGTGTGCTGCCTGTGTAAAAGTTTCTTTTTTCAAGATAGCCACCATACAGAAATTTTACTCCGGGATAGATTTCCAATTCTTCGGCGAGATAATTTGCCAGGCCGGTTTGTACCATGACAGGATTATCAAAATGCAACCCTGACAAATCAATCTGCCGGTAATGCTCCGGTCTGAAATCTCCCATGACCGGATAAATATCCGTCATTTCAAAGGGCTTCAAGCATCAGGTTTTTTACTGAATAATTCTCTAACAAAGCAGCCATTCCTTCAGCTGCTTTTCTGAGCAATTCGGTTTCAGGCAAAAATACCACTCTGAAATGTCTGTTGTCCATGGCATTGAATCCCGAACCCGGTACCAGCAGAATGTGCTTTTCTTCCAGCAGCCTGTAAGCGAAATCTTCATCATTTTCCAGTCCGAACTGTCTCAGGTCAATTTCAGGAAAAAGGTAAAGTGCTCCTTTGGGTTTAACACATCTGATGCCGGGTATAGCTGTCAAAAGCTCATAGGCTGTATTCATCTGTTCATGCAGTCTGCCGCCCGGTGCTACATAATCATGAATATGCTGATATCCGGTCAATGCTGCCGGAATAACATACTGACCCGGTACATTGGCACACAGACGCATTGAGGCAAGCAGATTGATATTTTCCATAAAATCAGAAGCGGCAGAGATATTGCCTGTGAATGCGACCCATCCTGCTCTGAATCCTGCTGCCATGTAGTTTTTGGACAGTCCTCCATATGTGAGCACAAGGGTGTCATGGTCCAATGAGGCTATGGGATAATGCCTGGCACCATCATATACTATTTTGTCATAAATCTCATCTGACAATACAATCAATCCATGCCTCGAGGCGAGATTCAATATTTTTTGAAGTACCGATTTTTCATATACTGCACCGGTGGGGTTGTTGGGATTAATAATGACAATAGCTTTTGTCCTGTCGGAAATTTTAGAAGCAATGTCCTTTACATCCGGATTCCAGTCAGACTTTTCATCACAGATATAGTGTACAGCCTTACCGCCCGCCAAACCTACCGCTGCTGTCCAAAGTGGATAATCCGGTGAGGGTACCAATACCTCATCTCCCTTGTTGAGCAATGCCTGCATAGTCATCAGTATGAGCTCACTCACCCCGTTGCCCAAAAGTATGTGCTCACTTCCGGCAGACCGGACTCCGGACTGCTGCATATGCGCAGCAACGGCCTCTCTGGCCTCTTCCACACCGAAGTGATGGCTGTATCCCTGTGCACTTCTGAGTCGGGTGGCCATGGCTGCGATCATTTCATCCGATACATCAAAACCGAAGGGAGCAGGATTGCCTATATTGAGTTGTATGACCTCATGGCCTTGTCGGATGATTTCCTGTGCCTTATCAAATATGGGTCCACGGATCGCATAGCTGAGATTGTCCATGCTGTGGTTGTAGCTAAATCGGTGGGCTGTATTCATGGGTATGCATGATTGATTACCGGCCACAAAGGTACGGCTTCATTCCCTCAATATCATGTATGCCACACAAATTAACGTATCATTGGATAACCGGCTTGAGCATTTTCTCCTTTGGTGAAAAAGCCGGAGCAGTATTGACAACTGATTGTACACGGTGCAGTATTCCCGTCAGGTCCTTATGACTCCTGATGCTGAAAAGAGGTTTTGTTGAAACACAGGACTTACTGCAGCGCAACTCTGGAAGAATGCAACACCTTACCTTGCCGGTCTTCCAGCCGAACCACATAGAGGCCTCTCATCAAGTGCTGTACGTCGAGGCTGACACTCTCTGACGGAGGAAAATCCCGTCTCAAGACTGTTTTGCCGCTTATATCCAAAATGCTCAGGCTGAAATCTTCTTTTATGCCGTCGTTGATCTCAATGTTAATACGGTCTGTGGCAGGATTCGGATAGGCTTTGAATACTGTTGCCACCCATTCATCCTTTGCACTTACGGTATTTGTATTGGCATAAGTAATGCCCAGAATATTGCCCCTGTTGTCCGTGTCCACGGATACGAGTATTTCTTTGAGGGTATTGGTGTAAAAATTGTATGTGGTGGTGGTATCTGCTCCCAGGAAAGCATCAATTCCTCCCGGCAATCCTCCACCTCCCAGAATGACACTCAAATCAATCCAGCCAATGAAAGGAAGCTTAAAAAATATCTTTGTTTCACTGATATTGACAGATTTTTCCCTCAGTACATCATAGGTTTTGCCGGCAAGTGTCACTTTGCCCCACGCATCTATGGTGTCATTTGCTATGGAGTTGAACGCAACCCTGATACTATCAGGGCGCAACGGAAGCTGATTGAGCAAAGTATCCGGCAGTACATTAGAACTTACCTGAATTCTCCATTCTCCCTCTGATCTTGAGGTCGTTTCATAATACATCGGATGTCTCCTCAACTGCGGCCTCTTTACATATTGTATGACGAGCTCTCCGGGAAAAAACGGGTTTTCGCCGGCAAATCCTACCAATTCTATCCTCAGGTTATTGGCATTGGCATAAAACTCATTTTGTACGCCACTGAATCGGATCAGCATATTGGCACCCGGAAATTCTGCTTCCTTAGTGCCGGTGGATTTATCCAGATAGGATTCGGTCTGTGGTTGTCCGCCGGTCAGTGTACTGAAATTCCAGCTTTTATTCTCGCCGGGCGTGCCTACATTGACATCGGGAGCTTCATCGAGCACCAGATATCTCAGTACATCTCCCACTTTGGGGAATGTGGCGTTGGTTACGGCAATCTGGCCATTGGCTCCAAAAATTACCAGCAGAAAGCATGACAGGGTAAAAATTGATCTCATATTGTTGAATTAATTGATTTTTACAGGAATGAAAAATATTTAATCGGCCACAAGTTTGAATCCCACGCCGTGGATATTGTCTATTTTCAGATTGGGGTCGCCGCTGAGATATTTTCGCAATCTGCTGATGAATACATCCATGCTCCTGCCCAGAAAATAATCATCTTCTCCCCAAAGTTTCTCGAGGATTACACTTCTTTTCACGACGTTATTTTTGTGGTCATACAACATTTTGAGCAAATCTGCTTCTTTTTGGGTGAGGCTCCTTTTCTCCTCATCCAGTGCCAGGGTAAGATTTCGATAGTCAAAACTGTATCTACCTATCCTGAATACCTCATTGGCCGGAGCGGTGACAAATTTTCTTTTGAGAAATATTTCAATTTTAAGAATCAGCTCCTCAATGCTGAAAGGCTTGGTAATGTAGTCATCTGCTCCAAGGCGAAGGCCCTGCAGTCTGTCCTCTTTCATGGATTTGGCCGTGAGAAACAAAATCGGCACATTGGGATCCGAAGCCCTGATTTTTTCAGCCAATGCAAAGCCATCCATTTTCGGCAGCATTACATCGAGTATACACAAGTCATAATTGTTTTTATAAAAGGATTCCAGAGCCGTCTCTCCATCAGGACAATGATCCACTTTATATCCGTTGAGCTCCAGATTGTCCATGGTGACAAAACTTAAGGTTTCATCATCTTCGACATACAGTATTCTTGATTTTTCCTTCATATTTTCAATTGTTTTGGTATAACTATAGAAAAAGTAGTGCCCTTGCCGGGTTCTGACTGTACCTGTATATTCCAGCCATGTGCAGCACAGATGTTCTTTACATAATACAGCCCGAGGCCAAAACCTTTCACATTATGCACATCACCTGTGGACACTCTGTAAAATTTATCAAAGAGCTTTTTCTGACTCTCCTTATCAATCCCTATACCGTTGTCTTTGATATGCACAAATATAGCATCTTTTTCTTCAAGTATTATTTTTACTTCGGGGTTATTGGGACTGTATTTGATGGCATTGTCTATCATATTTGTAATCACATTGACAAAATGCAGCTTGTCTGCCATGACAAAAACCGGTTGATGCCATGTCTGGAAATGAATATGATCATCCGGTAGCTTGAGTGCTTCGTTGGTGACAATTTCATTCAGTGTCTGATTGAGTTCGATGATATCTTTTTTAAGCTCAATGCTGTCTTTTTCCAGCCTGGCAATATTCAACACTTTTTCCACCTGATCATTCAGTCTTTGATTCTGCTCCCTGATGATCTGGGTGTACCTGTGCAGTCTTTTATTTTTCTTTATTTCCTCATCATTAGCCAATACATCTGCTGCGATTTTGACAGATGATAAAGGAGTCTTGAATTCATGGGTCATGTTGTTGATGAAATCTTTCTGGAGTTCAGACAGTCTTTTCTGCGTCAGTATCACCCACATGCTGTACACAAAGAAGATGATAGCGAGAATTGACAGAGAAGTAAATGTAATGGTCATTTTCATATTTGCCAGCAAAAAGCTTTCCCTGGAGGGAAACCTTACCACAAAATAATAGACTAAGTCATCAAACTTGGGCAGTTTCTTTTTGCTGTCTTTGAGCTGATTCAGGGTATTGTTTTCGGCGCTGCAATAGTTCCCATATACCAGGTCATCACTGAAGCAATCATACACTGCATACTCAAAATCAATATTCATGGCCTGATTGCTGAATTCCTGTATCAGATACTGCTCCAGAATAGCCGGGTCTATGGCACTGTTGATATTTACCGCATAATAGTTGGATGACCTGCGCTGAATAAGCCCGGTCTTGGGTAATATGCTGCCGTTGTACCTGGCCATCCGCTGAGCTACATTCCTCAAGACAATATTGACGGATTGGTCAAACTCCTTGTCTTTGATATCCCAGGTTTTGAGCAGCCAGTAGGACTGCATAAATAAAATCCCGATGATGGACAAGCCTCCGAGTATCAGCAATCTCTGTATCAGGTAATTTGGCATCTGATCACACAATAATTGCCAAATATAACAAGCTTTGTGCTGAATCTGTTACAATCTTCGGTGCATCCGTTTATTGTCTTCGTTTTATTGGTATATGTTTTGATAGATTAATGCAGTTATATCTTTAATTTTGCGCCTGAAAATGAAGGCATTCCTATCTATACCGGTCGTGTTGGCGGCTTTTTTGCTTCTTCCTGATAATGCTGTATGCCAGAGAAGGGTCAACCCCTTTGAACTGACACCGAGACTGGATTCTCTTCAGACCGGCGAGCTCTCACCATCGTCTGATAAACTCAATGGTGAAAATACAGACAGTCTGTTTTCATCCGAATCTTATGAAGAGTTTGATCCGGCTGACGGAAGCCCAAGAGATATCACAGACCCTAAATTCAATCCTTTTGAGGTGGACCATGTGCCTCTGCGCAAAAGCAAGCTGGCCGAACTGGAACAAAAAATAGACTTCAGTACCGCCCTGGTATCTTCCACCGCCAAATCCAATAATTTTCTGATCTGGTTTTTATTGATATCGGCGGCACTTCTTGCCATTGCTGTCAATGCCAAATCCGGTTTTATAGGTCTGATGATGCGGTCTGTGCTGAACGAAAATATGCTTAAACTTCTACATCGTGAAGAAAGTCAAAAAGTTTCTGTACATGCAGTACTTCTTTATTTGATTTTCTGTATAAACGCAGGCAGTTTTCTTTATCTGGCTGTTTCGAGATTCGGCACTGCCAAAGGGGTGCAAAGCTGGTTTATGCTATTGATGGGTGTGGTGGCCGTGTACAGTATCAAACATTTCAGTCTGAAAATTTTCGGAGAATTGTTCCAGGTAGAAAAAAGTACTTCACTGTACAGCTTTACAGTCATGCTTGTAAACCTGATCATCGGGCTTTTGTTGATTCCTGCCAACCTGTTTATCGCATTTGCACCCGAAAAGTTTTCGGATTTTATTTTTTATCTGACGCTGATTACCATTATCATATTAGTAGTATTGAGGACTATTCGGGGCTTTTTTATCGCATCGGAGTTTGTGAGCAACAGAATATTCCAATTATTTATTTACCTTTGTGCCTTCGAAATTGCGCCTGTTATGATTTTGGTCAAAACAGCAATGAAAATGGTGTATTAAAGTAGAGAAAATTTTAACCTGATATATCGCATGGCAGTCAAAGGTAATATTTCCGGCAATATTTCACAAACTTATGTAGAAAAATATAATCCGGTTAAATCGCTCCTGATATCACAGCCCAAACCCGTGGACAAATCGCCATACTATGAGCTGGAGCAAAAGTACAATCTCAAGATAGACTGGAGGCCTTTCATCAAGGTGGAGCCCGTATCCGAAAAGGAGTTCAGAAAAAACAGGATAAACCTTGGAGACTATTCCTGTGTGATATTTTCATCCAAAAATGCGGTGGATAATTTCTTCCGGTTATGTGAAGAAACCAGGGTAAAAGTATCTCAGGATACCCGTTACTTCTGTCTGACCGAAGCCATAGCCAATTATCTGCAGAAATTTATCCTTTACAGAAAAAGAAAAGTCTTTGTAGGCAAGAGGGTAGCGGAAGATCTGGCCCCGTATTTCAATAAGTATAAAAACGAAAAGTTTCTGCTTCCATGTTCCAACGTAGGCTCCAGCGAAATCGTAGCCTATCTGGATAAGCTGAAACTCAATCATACTGATGTCATAATGTACAAGACCGTATCGGACGATCTGTCTGACCTGAGTGATGTATATTATGATGTGCTGGCATTTTTCAGCCCTCAGGGTATCGAATCCCTGTTTGAAAACTTTCCCGATTTTCAGCAGAATAATACCCGAATTGCCGTATTTGGCAATACTACCTGCAAAGCCGCAGAAGATAAAGGTCTTTACGTAAATATCAAAGCGCCCACTCCTGAGGCTCCGTCTATGACCAAGGCCCTTGAAAACTACATTGCAATAGCTAATAAATAAGGCAGAACAGTCCTTTACAAAGCGTTTTCTTTATGTCCGCAGACTTTAGTTTTATTCACAAAATAGAACAAAAGCTTGCCGGAGTATTACCCGGATGGGAGGCACAACTTAAAATGTCTCCTCCGTATCATGAATCCTACCGCACACTCACCCCGGATCATAAGACCGCATGTGTAATGCTGCTGCTCTTTCCCAAAAACGGAGATTGGTATATATCACTTATAGAAAGAAGCAGTCATCATCCTGACGATAAACATGCAGGGCAAATCAGTTTTCCGGGAGGTAAGCTGGATGAAACAGACCCGTCCCTGGCAGCTTGTGCCATTCGCGAAACTTTTGAAGAAATAGGCGTTGCACAGCAGTCCATTCATATTCTGGGGCAATTAAGCCCTTTATTTGTCTTTGTAAGCAATTTTCTGGTTCATCCCTTTGTGGGTTATTGCCGGGAATACCCGAAGTTCAGCATCCATACGGATGAAGTACAGACACTGATAGAAATGCCTGTGTGGCATTTTACAGACGATGGTGCCAAATCTGTCACGGACATCAGGGTAAGAAATGTCGTATTGCAGAACGTACCTTACTATAAAGTACATGACAAAATGCTTTGGGGTGCCACAGCAATGATCATGAGTGAATGGGAACATATCCTGAGGCTTTCGTAAGATCTGTGAAAGAAGTGTTTATTATGATCTGAAATCTGTGTATCCGCTAATTTTTTTTCCGGAATTGCGGCCTTTATATTTTGTTTTCAAATAATCTCTCTGACTTCTTATTTTTACCCTTAAAAACTGTTTCTTGCTGTAAATCCCGCTACTACCAAAGTCTGAAAAACTGAACCGACATTACAGGAAATCAAAGATGTCCCCATGAAAACATGGTTTGAAAATGACCCGGACAGATTTGACCGCTTTTCCGTACGTTTTGACGATATCCTGCTTGACTATTCGAAAAACAGAATTGAGGAGCGCACCTTAAAGTTGCTGTTTGGTCTCGCCAAAGCATGTGGCCTGAAAGAAGCCATAAAAGCTATGTTTGAAGGTGAAAAAATCAACCGTACCGAAAACAGGGCAGTTTTGCATACAGCCTTGCGCAATCTCTCCGGCAAGGCTGTAGTCGTGGACGGAAAAGATGTAATGCCGGATATCAAAGCTGTATTGCTCCAGATGAAAAACTTCAGTGATCAGGTCATTTCAGGTAAATGGAAAGGATATACCGGCAAGCCCATTACCGATATAGTCAATATCGGCATTGGCGGATCTGATCTCGGTCCGGTGATGGTCTGCGAAGCCCTGAAGCCGTATAAAAACCATCTGAATGTCCATTTTGTATCCAATGTAGATGGTACACATATCGCAGAGGTGCTGAAGAAAATCCGCTTTGAGACCACTCTTTTTCTGATTGCTTCCAAAACTTTTACCACACAGGAAACCATGGCCAATGCCTTCACTGCCAGACAATTCTTTCTGGAAGAAGCGAAAAATGAGGATTATATAAAACAGCATTTTGTCGCCTTATCCACCAATGCACGGGCTGTACAGGAATTTGGCATTGATCCTGCCAATATGTTTGAATTCTGGGATTGGGTGGGAGGCCGCTATTCACTCACTTCCGCGATTGGTCTATCCAT
Source organism: Saprospiraceae bacterium (assembly GCA_016716335.1). Taxonomy (GTDB): domain Bacteria; phylum Bacteroidota; class Bacteroidia; order Chitinophagales; family Saprospiraceae; genus OLB9. The sequence goes on from JADJWN010000017.1 coordinate 20,451, forward strand.
CGTGTTATCTGTGGGATTTGACAATTTCAAAAAGCTCCTGAAAGGTTTCTACCGGATGGACAGACACTTCAGGACTGCCCCGTTCGACAAAAATCTGCCTGTAATTCTGGGGCTCATAGGCATTTGGTATGTCAATTTTTTCAATGCTGAAACCGAAGCCATCCTGCCGTATGATCAATATATGTACAGATTTGCAGCATACTTCCAGCAGGGCAATATGGAAAGCAACGGCAAGTCTGTGGACAGAAACGGAAATAAAGTCACCTACCAGACCGGACCTGTCATATGGGGAGAGCCGGGCACCAACGGACAGCATGCCTTCTATCAGCTCATTCATCAGGGCACCCGTATGATACCCTGCGATTTTATTGCCCCCGCTGTAAGTCACAATCCCTTAGGCAATCATCACAATCTCCTGTTGTCCAATTTTTTTGCCCAGACCAGAGCTTTGATGCTGGGAAAAACCCGGGAAGAGGTGATTGCTGAATTTGAGAAATCCGGAAAAAAGGTTGACGAATACAAATCTCTGATTCCCTATAAGGTATTTGAAGGCAACCGACCCACCAATTCCATTCTTTTCGAAAAGCTGGACCCGGAAACTCTCGGAAAACTGATTGCACTGTATGAACACAAAATATTTGTACAGGGTATAATCTGGAATATATACAGCTTTGACCAGTGGGGTGTGGAACTCGGAAAACAATTGGCCAATCAGATACTGCCTGAAATGGAAAATGCTGAGACAGTAAAGGTTTTTGACTCTTCCACCAACGGCCTGATCAATTATTTCAAGTCGCTGCGAAATCTGTGACTTATTGTTATAAAAGTTTAATTCCTTCTTTTATCGAGGAGAGTGACATTGCCTGAAAAATCCAGCACCCTGTTATCCGCAAACAATACTCTGGCGTGATATACATATACGCCAATATCTAATGCTCTGTTTTTGTAGGTGCCATCCCAGCCGTCACTCCCTGCCGGATCGGGTATATAATTTTCCTTAAGGAATACCCTGTTGCCCCACCGGTCATAGACTGAAAACGAGATAACCTCCGTAACTCCGGGGCCAATGACTACCTGAAAGAAGTCGTTTTCACCATCCCCGTTGGGCGAAAACACATTGGCAAAATATACATTACGGGTATCCTTGACACGTACCTCTATATCATCCCTGCCTGTACAGCCATTCATATCTACTACCTGTATGGTATATGTAGTGGTAAATGGCGGGGAAACCTCTATGACCTGACAGTCCTGAGTAAGGCAGTTCAGATCAGCAACCGGTGACCAGAATATACTGTCCACGCCGGCCGGAGCAAAAATTGAGGCATTGATTACTGAAGAGGTAGTGCCCAGTTGTATCTCGATGTCTTCTCCCAGATCCACAGCTACCGGTAAAGGCTGGCCGATAGTAATCATGGTATCTATATTACAGCCTGCCGAATCAATGATATTTATCAGATATGGCCCTGCAAAAACCGTGATACATGAGTCAATGGGATGCCTGGGTCCCTGATTGATCTGGAAGGTATATCTGTTGCCGGTACCACCGGTCACGGATTCTATGCCTATACAGGTGGTACCACCGAAGCACCGGGGTTCCTGAGGCGTACGCACTCTACCTATCAATGGGGGTGGCGCATTCAGTCGGTAACAGAAGGTATCCTGACAGCCTTTGGCATCTGTAACTGTAACACAGTAGTTGCCGGCTGACAGGTTGGAAGCCACCGGACCATTGGCTGTGATGCCATTATCCCAGTTGAAAGTCCTTTGACCGGAATTACCTCCATTTACTGACACTGCGATCTGGCCTTCAGTCTGGTTTTTGCAGCTTAGTTCTACGGTTTGCAGTGTATTGAGAAACAATTCCAGCGGTGAAGGTTCTGTAATCACTATGGAATCTCTGACCAGGCAATTGCGGCTGTCTGTGATTTCCACCACATAAGTGCCGGCAGTGAGATTATTGATTTCGTTTCCGTTACGATCATTGAGCGACTTCCACACATAGTTGTATCCACCGCCTGATCCACCCATTGCTCTGATCAATATATAACCGTCATTTCCTCCGGAACAGGTGACCGGTCTGGTTTCTGTATTGGTGAGATCCACTACTATTTTCGGTGCATTGGGCACATCAAAAAACAGAGTGTCTGATACGCAGTTGCCTTCAATCCTTATGACCCACTGTCTTCCCGGTGGCAGACTCCCTGTAAAAAATGCCGTAACACCTGAAGACCACAAATAATCCGGATATAAATCCGGCATAAAAGCCCTTCCGGAAGCTTCATTATGGCAGGATGTGCCCATTACTTCCGGAGGTGAAATGGCGACTTTTGCCGGCTGGTTGAGGGTAAAGGTGCTGTCTTTCTGACAATTGTTGGCATCTGTGACTCTGAGTATATAATTGCCTGCACCCACCGGTGCCAGTACAGACTGGGTACCCAATACAGCGTTATTGCCCTCTCTTCTCCACTCGTAGCGCAACATTCCGGTACCTCCGTTGACATTAGCCCCTACGCTGCCGTTGGTCAGACCAAAACAGGTGGGTTGTGTAGGAACAAAATTGATATTGATGGCCGGGACATTATTGAGCACTACAGAGTCCCTGTTGGCACATCCTACCGCATCCTCCACGCTCACATAATATTTGCCCGGGGGAAGAAAATTAATACTCTGGGTGATGGCTATCTGCTGACCCTGCTCATTGGTCCATCTGATATTGAAAGGACCGTTGCTGCTGTTGATATCTACTGTGACTGTGCCTTGATTCTGGTTGTGGCAAAGGATGGGATTGACCACTCTTGGCGCAATATTAAGCGTACCTCCCTGGGTTAAAGTAAAGCTCAAACTGTCTCTGCATCCTTTGCCATCGGTCACGGTGACCCTGTACATGCCTCCCGCAAGATTAGTCATTGATGATGCGTTGGTGCTTGTGTGAGACCAGTTATAATTATACGGAGTGGTACCACCCGACACACTCAAACTTATTGAGCCGGTAGGTGAACAGTTGGGCTGCACCACGCTGGGGGTCACCGTAAGGCGTGGTGGCTCGTTAATAGAGAAAGACCCGTTGACTCTGCAACCATCAATGTCTCTTGCCTCAATGGTATAGTTGCCTGGGCCTACAGGCGGAATGGTAAAAGTATTACCGGGCTGGGCATAGGTGTTGCCCTGAAAAATAAAATTGTAATTGTTGGGAGGATTCACCACAAAGGTGGCTTCTCCGTTGGCCTGGCCAAAACACGTCACATCTTTGACTTCCGTGGTTTGCATGACCAGAGTCCTTTCATAAGGAATGACAATGGGCTCAAAAATTGCATTACAGAGTAAGGCATCAAATACCCTGATATTCAGCGGGCCGGCTGCACGGTTATTCAATGTAAATCCCGGCAGAAAATTAAAAGGACTGCCATTGTTTATAGAATAGCTGTACTGACCCAACGCATTGGGTGTGCCTCCTACCGGCAGCAATCTCACCCTTCCGTTGGCTACTTCCGGACAACTTGCCGGAGTAATCTGCACTGTTAATTTAAGCGTGTCCACAGAAAGATTGAAAGTCCTCTCCAGCGAACATCCGTTGCGGTCTGTAATCGTCACGGAATATTCTCCTATAGTAAGATTGGTGAGATTGATATTGTCAGAAGTTACACCGCTGGTAAAATTGGACCAGGTGAAGGTGTAAGGACTGATTCCACCATCAATATTGTTGATTCTTATTCTGCCGTTATTGCGGTCAAAACAGGTGGGGTTGGTTACTATCGGGTTGTCAAATGTAATGGGTATCTGATCCAGAATGGTAATTGGCCCCAGTGTATAAGTAGCTCCGGTGGCATCTGTAAAGACTATGTTGTACACCCCTTGTGGGATAGGGTCTATTCTGACTCTCTGAGCATCCGACAGACCGGCTCCGGTATAGAGGCCGCCATTCACAGAGTAAGCATAAGGAGGTGTGCCTCCGGTGGCATAAAAGGTCAGATTGGCGGGAGTGGCAAAGGTAACGCCATCTTCATCGCACTTGCTGTAAAAAGCGATCAGGCCATTATGCACGATAGTTACGGTACCTGCATTTACCTGTATGGTTTCGGTACACACAGTATTGGTACCCGTCGTGGCCTGACAGATTTCTATATCGGTGATAAATCCGTTGAAAAATACCGGTGATACATTGCCCGGATTACCGATGATGTCAAAGCATATGGTAAAAAGATTGGAACCATTCGGGATGGTAGTCGGGTCATCAAACCATACAATGGATATATACCCGTTTTCTTTATTGTTGCAGTTGAAAAAATTACCTGAAATTTTGGGTGCCAATGCTGAACCGCTCAGATCCGGCGGACATACTGGAACAATCAGTGTGGAATTGTAGGAAATATTGAGCTGAAAAGACTCTACGTTGGTAAAATTATCTACGGTAATATCAATGCAAACTCTGTCTCCTGTATCGCCCGTCGCACTGCTGATATTGAACACAAGCGGCGGATAGGGGTTTTGACCATTCATCGCCTGAACCAGCAGGTTTTGAAAAATCAGAATTATGAAAAATACTTTTGTAAATGTTTTTTTTGGCATCCGGATCGTCATTAATCTGTTTTCCATCGTCTTCTAATACTGGTCAGGCAAAATAGTTTACTCCAAACACAGAATATACAAAACTGTCTGTGATTTTTCAGTAAGCTGTTATTGCCCGTCAAAAAGCAATCTACAAGAATGTAATTCTTATATTTTTCGGCGCAAAGCTATTAAAATAAAATTTAATATGAAGCCGCTCTTGGGAAAACCGACTGTTAAAGAAACGCAAAGATATGTATAATATTGCTATTTCTGGCTTGCTTTTGTAAGGTTTTAGAATTCTATTAAAATTCTAATGCCTGCAATGTTTACCGTAAATGCAGATAAAACCCTGATAGGTCGTTTATCAACATTGCCTGCTGTATCAACTGCTTTTATTCTGATAATTTATCATCCAGTTTATGCCGAATCTGTCCTGAAAACTCCCGTAATAAGCCCCCCAGAACATATCCTGAATAGGCATTTCTACCTTTCCTCCCTCAGAGAGCTCATCAAACAAGCGTTTGGCTTCTTCTCTGGACTGCGGCTCTAAGTTTATGTGCATATTGTTGCCGTTTGTCACTTTAAATCCCATTTCCTCAGGCGCATCTGTACCCATAAGGATGTGTCCTCCCATAATAGGCAACTCTATATGAAGTACCATCTGTTTTACGGATTCTGCCATCGGAGGGTTATTGGGGTCCGCCGGCAAATCACCAAACCGCTGAATACCGTTGATAAACTCCGACCTGAAAACGGTCCTGTAAAAATTGAATGCCTCTTCGGTATTTCCGGCAAAATTCAGGTAGGTGGTTACTCTTGCCATGTTGTTGTTTCTGTTTTGTTGTCGCAGTTTAAATTGTGCTTCAATGTAGCGGTCCAGATTCTCAAGCCCTGCCGTAAAACCTTCCTTAAATCCCATTTTGATTATAGTCTCAAGGTCTGAAAGGCTGTTGAAAGTCAGCAAAATATTGACCACAGTGCTTTGCCCGTAGTCCGAGAAATCGTTTTCCCATCGGTTGCGTGGTAGTGTAGTGTCCGGTTTGCCTTCTTCATCACAGAATCCATCCTCGGCAGTAAAATGCTCATGAGCACGGATGGTCAGATAGTCTGCCCTTGACCAGTGTTTTTCGCCATTTGGTCCCACCATAGCATAGTGCCAGTAGCCTCCCTCGCTGAAGTCCATAAATTTAGTTTCTGTCCTCCAGGGAGCCGGACCCCACCACTGATCAAGGATCTCTGCCTGCGTCCATGCCGCCCATACCATGTCTCTGGGTGCATTAAATGATCTCTCCACCCTGATTTGCTGATTTTCTCTGTCCACTTTAAAGTTAAATAATACGGCTTGATTCATGTTTCCTGTTTTTTTAATTGTTCCAAAATCCGGTCAAGCTGACTGAATCTCCTTTCAAAAATCTGTTTGAACTGTTCCAGCCATTGTTGTATTTCGTTCATTTTAGGCTCGTTGATGGAGTAGAATATTTCTCGTCCCTGTTGTTTTTGAACCACCATCTCACATTCAGCCAGAATCCTGAGATGTTTGGACACTCGCCTGTCTGCTGCTGTCAAAATTTTCTGCGATAGCATTGGGGGTCATAGCCCCTGCCGCCAACAACATAATGATAGCCCTTCTTGTAGGATCTGCAATTGCCTGAAAAACATCCCGTCTGGTTTTCATATGTACAAAATATGCTGCTAAATCGTTGCAAATATAAGCGCAACCATTTAATTGCAAAATTTTTCGGGAATTTTTTTCTCGTCTCCCTTTGACATGCGAAGAATCATTGGACTTTGAAAATTTTTGATATCGGAATGCTCGTGTCGCTTTTTAGTAATCAGATAAGATTCAGGAAGGTTAAGCTTCGTTTTGTTTGATTAACACCCTGAATTTGCAGATATTTGCCCTGACCAAAATCAGAGTATGTTGAGGTTTGCTGCTCAGGCTGTATCTTTTGTGTTCCATCCGCTGTTTATGGTGCTCTACATGCTGCTGTTTTTACTGTATGCCAATCCTTACGGATTCGGGCTGGACACCACAGAAGAAAAAGTGAGGGCACTCGTATCGGTCATCACCTTATCTGTACTCATTCCTATGATCGCCATAGCTATGATGAGTATGCTTGGCATGGTATCCGGCATCGAACTGAGAGATCAGAAAGACCGCATAGGCCCTATCATTGCTGCGGGGATATGCTACCTTTGGCTGTATGTAAATATCCGGTCCAATACTATTTTTCCCGGTGCATTCTCCTTTTTTATATTGGGGTCTATCATTGCTTTATTTGCAGGATTGGCGATTAACAGTTTTTCAAAAATCAGTCTGCATGCCATAGGTACCGGCGGTTTGTTTGCCGGTCTTTTCATTGCTACCTCTTTCTACACTTACGGTTATTTAAGCAGTCCTCTTAAGTTGGGTGACCGCTACTATCTGATACATACAGACCTGTGTATCATTACAGCAATATTAATAGCTGGTCTTGCGGGCTCTGCGAGACTGTATCTGAAAGCACACAAGGAAGACGAATTGTACGGAGGGTATTTTACCGGAATTTTGTCTCAGTTTGTGGCATTTGCCCTGTATTTTTAAATCAGAACAATAATCTCCGAATGGAATCATTAAGACTTATTATCGAAGCTGCCTGGGAAAACCGCAGTCTGCTGAATGAAAATGCTGCTCAGGAGGCCATACGCATGGTGGTCGAGCATCTGGACAACGGACTGCTGAGAGTAGCTGAGCCGCATGATGACGGCTGGCAAGTCAATGACTGGGTCAAAAAAGCTGTGATCCTGTATTTCCCCATTCAAAAAATGGAAACCATAGAAGTCGGACCATTTGAGTTTCACGACAAAATTGCCCTGAAAAGAAATTTTGCAGCTCAGGGAGTAAGAGTTGTACCGCATGCCATTGCCAGATATGGTTCATTTCTTGAAAAAGGGGTAATAATGATGCCATCCTATGTCAATATCGGTGCGTGGGTAGGGTCGGGTACTATGGTGGATACCTGGGCAACTGTAGGGTCCTGTGCCCAGATTGGCAGAAATGTACATTTGTCCGGAGGTGTGGGTATCGGCGGTGTACTCGAGCCGCCTCAGGCAAGTCCTACGATCATTGAGGATGATTGTTTTGTGGGTTCCCGCTGTATAGTGGTTGAGGGTGTGAGGGTGCGCAGGGAGGCGGTACTGGGTGCCAATGTGGTATTGACACAGTCCACCCACATTATTGATGTGACCGGATCAGAGCCTGTAATTTATAAAGGAGAGGTGCCGGAGAGATCTGTGGTCATTCCGGGTAGTTATCCAAAAAGTTTTCCTGCCGGCACCTACAATGTCAATTGCGCCCTGATTATCGGCAAGCGCAAGCAAAGCACAGACACCAAGGTATCTCTCAACGATGCGCTCAGAGACTACAGTGTAGCCGTTTGAGAAGTTGGCCCGGCAGTTAAAAGACCTTTTAAAGGCAGGTAATTCTTTTCTCTTTTCAGATTAAAGATTGAAGTTTCATGGCCAGGCCCATATCCCCTTTGATTTTGACTTTTCCGGACATGACCGCCATCATGGGATTCAGCTCACCGTTCTTCAGCTGCATGAATGTGTCTGCATCCGTACTGATGGTACAGGCTGCTTCTTCATCGTTCTGGCTTACGATATTGCTGTCTCCGGTACCGTCAATCAAAATGATATCGTCTCCCAGCTGAAATTTAAGTTTTGCGCCGAAAGGAGCCACGTTGGCAGCCTGATCTTTTATTGCATTAAGGATGGATTCGAAACTCATGGGTTATAATAGGTTTTAAATTTTTTATTTCCTGAATCAGAGCAAATCTCTTAAGAGTCCGGCCAATTTTTCCTGGCTGTGTCCCTGACCCGTCAAACGGTGTCTTTTACATTGTCTTTAAATATAATGATAGTAGGAAATCCGGTGATGTTATACTTCTGATTGGTATCCCTGTTTTTTTCAAAATCCACCTGCCCAAAAAACACTTTATTGAAAGACGGATCTTTAACCAATCCCTCCACGGCAGGCCGCTGGTTGGCACAAATAGAGCACCAGGTGGCATGAAAAAAGAAGAGAGATACTCCTTGTTTTATCTGAGCGTCAAAGTCATTTACTGAATTGATCGTTCGAAGCTGGTTGGCTAAAGGTTGGGTATTTGAGTTGTCATCCTCCTTTTTGCAGGAAAGCATGGGCAGTATTATGACAAACAGGTAGATAAGCTTCTTTTCATGTCTGCTCAATTTTACGCTAAATTAACGCTTAACATTCAAATGGGTTGTGTTCACCCAAAAAAATATCTGTGATTATATTTACAGGATCAAACCATAATGATTGTGACCGGAAAGTATGATTATGATTTTGTGATTATCGGGAGTGGATTTGGAGGCTCTGTATCTGCTCTGAGACTGTCTGAAAAAGGATACAAAGTGCTGGTGATTGAAAAAGGAAAATGGTTTCAGAAGTCTGATGATTTTCCAAAAACCAACTGGAATGTACGGAAGTATTTCTGGCTGCCTGCTTTAGGGTTTAAGGGCTTGCTAAAGCTGAGTTTTTTCAGGCATGTGGCCGTGCTGAGCGGTGTGGGCGTAGGTGGCGGATCTCTCGTCTATGCCAATACCTTACCTGTACCCAAAAAGGAGTTTTACGAGTCCGGTCACTGGAAAGGGCTGGCCGATTGGGAAAATGAACTTAAGCCCTTTTATGACATTGCCAAAAAAATGCTTGGTGCCAACCTTCACCCCTACATGAGCCGCAGTGATAAAGTCATGCAGCAGCTCGCCTCTGAAATATCCGGCAAGGAAAGCTTTTCCAAAACGGAGGTGGCCGTATATTTCGGAACTCCCGGTGTCAAGGTACCGGATCCCTATTTTGACGGTAAAGGGCCGGACAGAACCGGATGTATATTATGTGGTGGCTGTATGCTGGGTTGTCGGTATAATTCGAAAAACACATTGGACAAAAACTATCTTTACCTTGCCCGGCAGCTTGGGGCTGAAATTATGGCAGAGCAGGAAGTGGTGGATGTAATTCCTTTATCGCCGGATGGCAATGAGGGATATGAAATCGTGTACAAAGCCTCGACAGGCTGGTATAGCAAAAAGAAAAAAATCCGCAGTCGGGGAGTGATATTTGCCGGTGGGGTCATGGGTACAGTACCCTTGCTGCTTCGTCTGAAAGAAGAATCGTTGCCGAATCTGTCTGCAAAAGTGGGATATGGTGTAAGAACCAACTCTGAAAGCCTTATTGGTGTCACGACTTTTCGCAGAGATGCTGACTATTCAGAGGGCATTGCCATCGGTTCCATTATAGAAATAGATTCATCCCGCCATCTCGAACCCGTAAAATACTCCGCCGGTTCCGGTGTCTGGCGTCTGCTTATGGCTCCCATGGTCAAGGGTAAGTACTGGTACAACCGTCTCGCAGCTATGCTGAAAGACCTGCTCATACATCCTGTTGAAAATCTGAAAACTTTTCTGGTGGATGACTGGAGTAAAAGGACGATGATTTTGCTGTATATGGAAAGTATAGATTCAACCCTTCGAATGGTCAAATCAGGATTTGGCGGGATGTCATCCAAAACAGATCAGGGTGCTCCTCCCACCGCATTCAATCCCAAGGCCCAGGAACTTGCCCGCAAAGTGGAAATGATCATAGATGGCAAAGCCATGGTAATGAATACAGAAACCCTGCTGGGTATTCCCACCACTGCGCATATCCTGGGAGGCGCCTGTATGGGCGAAAGTGCGGCAACAGGTGTCATTGACAGTCAAAACCGGGTCTTCAATTATCAAAACATGTATGTGTGCGACGGCAGCATGATTTCTGCCAACCCCGGTGTCAACCCAAGCCTTACCATCACGGCTATCACTGAAAGGGCCATGAGCAAAATCCCTGTAAAAACGCCATAAGAACACACATATTCCAATTATTTATCATGAATGTAGAGGCAGAGTACGGGTAAGCAAAGGTTAATTTGTATTTTTGCATTTCATTTTCAAGACCTGTATTCAATCTATGAGCAAATTCATTGTTTCAGCCCGCAAATACCGGCCATCATCTTTTGACGAGGTGATTGGTCAGGATCATGTGGCCCGAACACTGAAAAACGCCCTGATTTCTGATCAGCTGGCACATGCTTTTCTGTTTACCGGTCCCCGGGGTGTGGGTAAAACAACCTGTGCCCGGATTCTGGCAAAAGTAATCAACTGCGAAAACCCCATCAACAAAACGGAAGCCTGCAATCAGTGCTCCTCCTGCCAGTCATTCAATGAAAATGCCTCTTTCAACATACTGGAACTGGATGCAGCGTCCAACAACAGTGTGGAACATATCCGAACCCTCATTGAACAGGTCAGGTTTCAACCTCAACAGGGCAAATACAAAATTTTTATCATAGACGAGGTACACATGCTTACCACGGCTGCTTTCAATGCTTTTCTGAAAACATTGGAAGAACCTCCCTCCTATGCCATATTTATCCTTGCCACCACAGAGAAACATAAAATCATCCCCACCATCCTGTCACGGTGTCAGATTTTTGATTTTAAGCGTATTCAGATATCCGATGCCGTCAGGCAATTAGAAAAAATCTGTGCTGCCGAAGGTAAGAAAGCCGAAAAAGAAGCCCTGCATACCATAGCAGTCAAAGCTGACGGTGCCATGCGGGATGCTCTGTCCATATTTGACAAAATAGCCAGTGCCTCCGGTGATACCCTTACCTATAAAGATGTCATAGCCAATCTCAATCTGCTGGATTATGAATATTACTTCAAGGCTACAGATGCATTTCTGAGAGAAGACATCAACTCCGTACTTGTACTGCTGAATGAAATCATCCGGGCGGGGTTTGATCCTGAACAGTTTTTACACGGTATTTCCGACCATTTCAGGGAGTTGCTCATCGCCAAATCACCGGAAACCACAGAGATCATGGATGCAAGCCCCGAGCTCAGGACCAGATATCAAAATCAGGCAAAACTGGCGCCTAAAGCATTTCTGCTCTCCGGATTGAATATTCTGAATCAATGTGATATCCATTTGCCGGCCATTAAAAACCGAAGACTGCACATAGAACTGGCTCTCTGCAAAATTGCCGCATTGAACCGATGGGTCAAAACAGATCTCCTCAGCGATAATCCGCAGGAAAAAAACTGAAGTCGTAAAAGGATTTGCCCATAAAAACCGGGCTTAACACAGAAAAACAAGACCCAAAAGTAAACAGCGAGCTTCCTTCTGCCTCTACACAGAGGATCAACCCGACTTCACAAAATGGCGAAAGCAAACCGGTAACTTCCAAAATACCCTCATTTTCCGGGTTTGCCGCTATTAAAAAGAGTATTGTAGAAAAAGAAGCATCCAAAGCAGAAAGCCGAAAGGCACTGAATCTGGATTCTGTCCGCGAAATCTGGGCCGGCTATGCAGAAAACAACCCTTCCAAAAACACCACCACTGCCCTGAGTACTGCCATACTTTCTCTGGAGGGTAAAAAAGTTGTAGCCAAAGTTCCGACGATTATCACCCGTGATATTATCCTGCAGGAGACCGGGTTGATAGAGAATCTCAGAGAACAACTGCATATACCGGATCTGACCATTGAGGCCATAGTGGACAAGAGTGCTTTTCCCAACTTTGAAGAAAACAAACCTGCCCAAATGCTGACTCAAAAAGAAAAATACCTCCTGATGCTTGAAAAAATCCTCAACTGGGAGTCCTGTCGAAAAAAATGGCCCTGAAACTCGATAATGACTCTTTTTAGACAAATCGTCCTGCTTCTTCTCTCTTAACAACAAAATTTTGTGCAGATAGCCGTTTATATTATCTTTGCGCAAAAATTTTTTTCACCTAATCCAAATGTATGGCAAGTACTTCAGATATCAGAAATGGTTTGTGTCTAAATTATAACGGAGATATCTATTCCGTAGTGGAGTTTCTCCACGTGAAACCCGGCAAGGGAAATGCCTTTGTCAGAACCAAACTGAAAAGTCTCACCACCGGAAAGGTTATAGAAAACACCTTCCCCGCCGGGCATAAAATTGATGATGTAAGAGTAGAAAGAAGAAAATTTCAGTTTTTGTATAAAGATGAGTCAGGATACAACTTCATGGATAATGAGACCTATGATCAGGTCACTCTGGCCGAAGAAATGCTTGACCGGCCTGAATTTTTGAAAGAAGGAAGCGAGATAGAAATTCTGTTTCATGCTGAGAAAAATATCCCTCTCACCACAGAAATGCCGGCAAGTATTGTACTGGAGGTAACTTACACTGAACCCGGAGTACGTGGAGACACCGCCACAAACGTCACCAAACCCGCTATTGTAGAAACGGGTGCTGAAGTAAAAGTCCCGATTTTCATCAATCAGGGAGATAAAATCAGAATTGATACCAGGACAGGAGCATATCAGGAAAGAATGAAATCATAGAACCACTAAATTATTGCCACCATGAATTTTAATGAAATACAAGAGCTGATCAAACTACTGAATAAGTCCAATCTTTCGGAGTTCAAAATGAAAGATAAGGACTTTGAGATTCATATCAGAACCGACAAATACACCAAAGGGACCATTGCACCTGTGGTCACAGCTGCTCCTGTAATGGCTCCGGCTCCTATGCCGGTAGCTTCAAGCCCTGTGCCGGCAGTTGCTCCTGCAGCCGTTGAAAAACCAGCAGAGACCACCCCTAAAGAACCGGCCGCTGCACCGGCTGCGAGTGGTAAGAAGACCGTAGAAATAAAGTCTCCCATTGTGGGCACTTTCTACCGCTCTCCGGGTCCGGACAAACCCGCATTTGTAAAGGTGGGCGATACAGTCAGCAAAGGAGATGTCGTATGTATCATCGAAGCCATGAAGCTCTTCAATGAAATCGAAAGCGACGTAACAGGCACCATTGTCAAAGTATTGGTGGAAGATGCTTCTCCTGTAGAGTATGATCAGGTGTTATTCCTGGTTGAAGTATGATATTCAGTAGGTACTGCCTGACAGTACGGCTTATTAATTTTTAACAGATCAGATCACCTATGTTCAATAAAATCCTGATTGCCAATCGCGGGGAAATAGCCCTGAGAATCATCCGCACCTGCAAGGAAATGGGTATAAAAACTGTGGCTATTTATTCCAAAGCCGATGCAGAGAGTCTTCATGTAAAATTTGCAGACGAGGCGGTATGTATAGGTCCGCTCCCTCCTCCGGAATCTTATCTCAATATCCCCAGAATAATGGCCGCCGTAGAAATCACCAACTCTGATGCGGTACATCCCGGGTATGGCTTTCTGGCAGAGAATGCTGATTTTGCTGAAATATGTACACAATACGGCGTCAAATTTATCGGTCCTACACCCGAACAGATCCGTAAAATGGGCGATAAAATCACAGCCAAAGAAACCATGATAAAGGCAGGAGTACCGGTGGTGCCCGGATCCGGAGGTCTCCTGAAAGATGTCAATCATGCCCTGAAAACCGCCAAATCCATCGGCTATCCGGTAATGCTCAAAGCGACCGCCGGCGGTGGGGGTAAAGGTATGCGGATCGTTTTTAAGGAAAACGAGCTGGAAAATGCCTGGGATATGGCCCGGAAAGAAGCCAAGGCCGCCTTCGGAAACGATGGCATCTATATGGAAAAATTTATAGAAGAACCCAGACATATAGAGTTTCAGATAGTGGGTGATCAATATGGCAAGGTCATTCATCTTTCTGAAAGAGACTGCTCCATACAGCGAAGGCATCAGAAGCTCGTGGAAGAATGTCCTTCCCCTTTTATGACGGATGAATTGAGGGAGAAGATGGGTCAGGCCGCTATCATGGCCGGAAAAGCCATTGATTATGAAGGGGTGGGTACCATTGAATTTCTGGTTGACAAATACAGAAACTTTTACTTCATGGAGATGAACACCCGTATTCAGGTAGAGCACCCCGTGACAGAAGAAGTCATCGACCATGATCTGATCAAAGAACAAATCAAGGTGGCAGCCGGTATTCCTATTTCCGGCAAAAACTATTATCCATCCATGCACGCCATGGAATGCAGAATCAATGCCGAAGACGTGTGCAACGGATTCAGACCGAGCCCGGGCAAAATCCTGTCATTTCACAGTCCTAAAGGACACGGGGTCCGGGTGGATACGCATGTATATGCCGGATATACGGTGCCTCCATTTTATGATTCTATGATAGCCAAAGTCATCTGTAAGGCTCAGACCCGTGAGGAGTGCATTAAAAAAATGCAGCGAGCTCTGGATGAGTTTATCATTGAAGGTCTGAAAACCACCGTACCTTTTCATAAAGTCCTGATGCAGAACGAAGATTTCAAAACGGAAATTTCAATACCGGCTTTCTGAACAACTTTGATTTTGACCAGTGTAAAGAATAACCCTTAAGCAGCAATCCATGAAAGGATTTTGGAAACTCCTTTCGGGAATCCGAAAGTACAAAAGAAATTTCGGCCTTAGCATCGTTTCCAATATTCTGCTGTCTCTGTTTACTGTGGTGAGCATCCCGCTGCTCATTCCTTTCTTCCAGATACTTTTTGACAGGACACTGACTACCCCGGTAAAGCCTGTAAGCTCTGACCTCAGTGCCTGGATTCAGTATTACCTGTCTGTATTTATTTTGGAGCATGGCAAGGAAAAGGCATTGCTCATTATCTGCGGAGTGATGCTTGCCATTTTCTTTATGAAAAATCTGTTTCGCTATGCAGCTATGTACTTCATGGCACCCGTCAGAAACGGAATTATGTACGATCTCAGAAAACAGCTGTACGACAAATTTCTGGAATTGCCCCTCAGTTTTTACAGTGAAGAGAAAAAAGGAAGTCTGATATCCACGATGACCTTTGATGTACAGGAAATAGAGTGGTCTATCCTCAATGTGCTGGAGGCCGTTTTCAAATCACCGATTATAATGCTGGGCAGTGTCATATTCATGTTATACATTCATGTACAGCTCACCCTTTTTGTCTTTGTTCTCATACTATTCACTGCCCTTATTATTGGAGGAATTTCGAGGTCATTGAAGCAGAAGTCAGGCATGGCTCAGGAAAAAATAGCCGGAGTGACCAGTCATCTGGAAGAAAGCCTGGGTGCCATGCGTATCATAAAAGCGTTTGGAGCTGAAAACTGGCAGCGTCACAAATTCAATCAGGAAAATACACAGTACAGAAATCTACTCACGGAAGTACTCAGAAGAAGGGACCTTTCGGCACCGCTATCAGAATTTTTGGGGGTCGGGATTGTAACAGTCCTTTTATGGTATGGCAGTACCCTGGTATTTCAGGAAAGTCTGGCTCCTGAAACCTTTTTTGCCTTCGTATTTGCTTTCTATCAGGTGATAGAGCCTGCCAAATCATTTTCTTCTGCCTATTACAATATCCGTAAGGGGCTGGCTGCACTTGACAGAATTGACAGAATCATGCATACTGAAAATCACGTGGCAGAGCCCTCTGCCCCAGTAAATAAAACCACTTTTGATGCCGATATAGTATTTCGTAATGTCTCATTCAGGTATGAGGGATCCGACAACAATGCACTGCATCAGATCAATATTTCCATCAAAAAGGCAGTAAAATTGCCTTGGTCGGCTCTTCCGGTTCCGGAAAATACACCATGGTGGACCTGCTGCCGAGATTTTATGATCCTGTCGAAGGGGAAATATATCTGGATGGTATAGATATCAGAAATCTGAGACTTCAGGATCTGCGAAAAATGTTTGGTGTAGTGAGTCAGGATGCCTTATTGTTCAATGACACTGTCGAAGACAATATCCGTTTTGGAGAGTATGCATACAGTGAAGAGGAGATACGCCAGGCTGCAATAGCTGCGCATGCCCATGATTTTATTGCTGAGATGCCCTTTGGATATAAAACAAATATTGGAGACCGCGGTGTAAAACTGAGTGGCGGACAAAGACAAAGACTCACCATTGCAAGGGCCATTTTGCGCAATCCTTCGATACTCATTCTGGATGAAGCAACTTCGGCCTTAGACTCCGAATCTGAAAAGGCTGTACAGGAAGCGCTCTCTGAAATCATGGAGGGCCGGACTGCCTTTATTATTGCCCATAGATTATCCACCATTAAAAATGCCGACCTGATACTTGTACTTGATAAAGGCAGCATTGTTGAGCAGGGTACTCATGAACAGCTCATTCTTCGTAACGGCCTCTATTCCCGTTTGGTAAATCTGCAAAGTGTTTAATTGCTTAGAGATGAATAATGAAAAGCTATCGCAAATCACCGAAGAGTTCCGGAGACGGTTTGGTACCTGTACTCACGTGGTTTTCGCCCCCGGCAGAGCCAATATTATCGGCGAACACACAGACTATAATGATGGTTTGGTATTGCCGTTTGCGGTTTCGCAGGGACTATATTTTGCCATAGGACCTGCTCATACTCAAAAGTCTCAAATTTTCGCTTTGGATGTACAGGAACTTTGGGTCACTGATCTGAGCGGCGAAGATGTACCTCATCCGTGGTGTATTTATTTATTGAGAGCACTGTCTGCCGTAGGATATACGGGTTCGCACTTCAATCTTGTTTTTGGCGGGGATCTGCCTTCCGGGGCAGGGATTTCCTCCTCGTCGGCGCTTACCTGCGGATTTCTGTACAGCTTAAGCCGTTTTGCCTCCTTACATCTCGATACTGCCGACTTATTGAGCTTGTCTGTAATGGCTGAAAGAGGCAGTGGCGTCAGAGGTGGACAGATGGATCAATACACCATCATACATGGCCTCGAGGGTCATGCTATTTTATTGGATTGCAAAGATATGAGTGCCGGTTTTATAAGCGTTGATCCTGCTTATTTTCAGTTTCTGCTTATCAATACCCGGAAAAAACATCACCTGGTTTCAACGGAATACAATGATCGCCGGCAGGATTGCGATTTAGCCCTGGAGCGGATTAAGGAGGTGGATTCTTCGGTGAGCTCTCTACGGGACATCCATGCCGGTAATATGGATAGCTACATGAACGTGCTCAGCTTACCCCAATCCAAAAGAGTGCGACATTTGGTACATGAAAATGACAGGGTAATGCAAATGGTCAAAGCTATCAAAAACAAAGACCTGTGGACTGCGGGCACATTACTTTATCAATCGCATCAGAGTCTTTCGGTGCTGTATGAGGTAAGTTGTCCCGAGCTGGATTTCCTGGTGCATTGGGCTTCGGGTCAAAGCAATATTTACGGAGCCCGAATGATGGGGGGCGGTTTCGGGGGCTGTACCATAAATCTGGTGCAGGGAGAGCTGTCTGATGCGCAGAAATCCCAGCTTAGTCAATCTTATTCCGATAGTTTCGGACATGCGCCGGAATTTATTTATATCAAACCCGATCATGGATTGAGAGCCGTCTTATAATTTTTCAGTACTTTTGAATAGTTTTTGTTCTACACAAAGTATTGAAACATGAGTCAGCTTTGGTGGGGATTTCAGGACAATTCCGGAAAAATTTATAATGTTCATCTTTACCACGGAGATGAGTCGGGGCATGTTCTGGTATATGTCAATGATCTGATACTGATTATTGATTTCTCGGTGATTGTTTCAAAAATTTATACATTTTATATCAATGAACGGCTTTTCACTCTCAGCATGACCCGTGAGAATACGGGTTTTGATTACCGGCTTGAGATTGAAAATCTGCAGCTTCTGAAAGATCGTATCAATGTAGATAAAAGTTTTGCGGCAGCAAGATTGAGAGAGAAAATCCTTGCGACAGCCATGGTACTTTCGGTATTGGTGCTGGCATTGGGTACGTGGTGTATATTCTTTGGATGAAGTCCGTTTTATGTATTATCAGGGATTCAGCCTGTATTCCACACTTACAGAGGTATTGAGCAATCTGGAGACCGGACAATTTTTCTCAGCATCATCTACCAGTTCTCTGAAGCGGTCTTGATCAATGCCCTCCACCCTTGCCGTAAGTATAAGGTGTGACCGGCTTATGGCACCGTTTTCAAAACTGATTTCACAGGTGGTTTCCAGCTCTTCGGGTATATAGCCCGCTCCGCTCAGATTAAAGCTCAGTTTCATGGTAAAACACCCGGCATGTGCTGCCGCAATCAGTTCTTCCGGGTTGGTACCTGCACCGTCGGCAAAGCGGGTGTTAAAGGAGTATGCTGTCTGATTAAGTACCAAACTTTGGGTGGTGAGGTGTCCTTTACCATCTTTTCCACTTCCCTGCCATACTGCTTTTGCTTTTCGGATCATAGTTTGTAGGTTTATAATGATTTGTGAAAATTATTTAATGTTGGAAAACTTTGATATTATAATCCCAACCAATGCCACCATGTAAAACTGACCTGCGATTCCAAAAAAAGAGGACAGCAGCCTTGCTGTATCATTGGCAGGAGTGATGTCCCCATATCCTACACTTGCAATAGTAACCATGCTGAAATAAGTCAGTTCGTTATATAATAAAGGGATATTCCCATGACTGGTATGAAAAAAGGATTGCGGAATGAGGGTCTCTACCAGCAGAAAACTGAAAACAGCTATTAATATCAATAACAGATAACCACAAAAAGAGCCCAGCACAATACTTAATGTGACTTCATCCCTGTGGGTAATCTGCTGCATCACCTCTTCGAAGATCAATCCATAATACAGTATATATACACTTACTGCCAGAATGGAAAAAGTTTTGTCTTTGAAAATCAGATGGGCAAGCAGAGGAATAATCAGGCTCAACACAAATAAGATATTCTTCAGCCCTCTGATGAACGAACCTCTTTCCTTAAAGACACCCACAGAAGCAAGACCCAACAACAGCATATTGCCCGGCCAGACATAATCCACATAAAAATTCTGATCCGTAACAAACATCTTGTTGAATAGCAGCATGACCAACGCGAAGAGCAGTATCTCAAACCTGAAAACATGAACCCGTTGCTGTACCGTCATAATCATTCCGAAAAGTACAGTTTTTTTACTTAATTTTAATCTTGGGGAGGTTTTGTGTTTAAAATCAAAATAGCCTAAATCCGAAGTACACGCCGGATAATCCATTTTGGCCTGAAATGTCAGTTAAATAAATCAGGCTGATGCTCCTGTGTGTATTATAAGGACTCCTTCACAAAAGTGCTTGTTTACAATTCAATCTTCATGAGAAAAGGGCTGAAATATAATACGGTTAAAATAAAAACGTCCGCTCTTCTGGAGGAGCGGACGAATCAAAACAAAACGAAAAACCAACTTTTCTTTAACCTATTAACCTAAAACGAAACACTAAAATGACTTTTTCAGTTGAACAGGAAGTGTCGTCTCCTTACCATTTCTGTTCACTTTTATTTTTATTTTATCTCCTACTTTAGCATATTTCAGAGATGCTTCGATGTCTTCATATCTTTTGATGGACGTGTCGTTGATTGCCACGATAACATCACCCGGCAGGATACCTCCGAGTTGTGCTGCACTGCCTTTTTCTACCTCTTCGATATAAAATCCTTCCGGCGTATTGAGCTTCAGCTTAAACTCCTTAATGATTTCATCATTTACATCATAACCTCCGACGCCCAGAGATGTTCTGCGATCAAGATCACCTCCCTGCTGAATGATATCTGCTACCACTTTGCGCACTATATTGGAAGGAATAGCAAAGGAATAACCTGCAAAAACACCGGTAGGCGTAGCAATCGCAGTATTGATACCAATGAGATCTCCGTTGAGATTTACCAGGGCACCTCCGCTGTTGCCGGGATTGATGGCAGCATCCGTCTGAATAAAGTCTTCTATGGCTTTTTCACCCTTGATGATGTCCAGATTTCTCCCTTTCGCACTTACAATACCTGCCGTCACGGTGGAGGTAAGATATCCAAATGGATTGCCCACTGCAAGCACCCATTCTCCCACTTTCACCTGATCCGAATCTGCAAACCGTATGGGAGTAATATCGTTGCTTCCCTCTATTTTGATTACTGCAAGGTCAGTAGCCGGATCTACTCCAACTTTTGTAGCCTTATACTCCTTACCTTTGGAGTCTGTGACTGTTATCTTGTCAGCAAATCCTACGACGTGATTATTGGTAATGATATAGCCCTCTTTGGAATAAAATACTCCCGATCCGGAGCCATTTTTGGGTCTGTAAAAATTTCCTCCAAAAAAATCATCGAAGCCAAAAAAATCAAAGAAAGGATCTCTCATTCGGTTTCTCTTTTCCTCTCTTTTTTTTCTTGCCAGGCTTTCACTTTCTTCAGCATAGATATGTACCACAGCTCCTGTGGATTTTCGGGCACTTTCTACAAAATCACCTGTCGTAAAACCAGGCGCATTGTTGAAACCAAAGGATGTGGGTATTACCTGAGGTTTTTGTATCTCTGTAGGTTTAACAGTTGTAAGTTGGATTCCGGCAAATACTATCAAGCCGCCTGCTATGCCGGATGCCATGTATTTGAGGAATGATTTCATTTTATTTCGGTTTTGGGAGATTAACGCCTTTATTGTCATCTGGGTTATGTGACCGAAATAGTTTAACACAACCTTAACTGAACCGGTAATTTCCGAATCTAAAAATCTTTTATTGGCCGTACAAATCTTATTTTGTTCATTTTTTCGGCTTTTTCCGTATTGCGGGGCATCAACTCATCCGGTCTGTCTTTGTTTTAATAAAGTCAGATTGTGATTTAATACTTACAACCTTAATGCATATTATATCCGATATTATAAAAGAATCCTGTGTTGAGACTGTGAGTGAATGCCGGAATGCTGAACTTGCGGGTGCCCAAAGGCTGGAATTGTGTGCTTCCATAGACAAAGATGGTTTAACCCCTGACACTGCCACCGTAATAGAAGTGCTGGGAGAAATCACAATACCGGTAAAAGTAATGATCCGGTGTCGGGAAGGAGACTTTTTTTACAGTAAAGAGGAAATGTTGGTAATGCTGAGAAGTATTGCTGATCTCAAGAAACTCAAAATTACCGGTTTTGTATTCGGGGCATTAAAAAATTCCGGTGGTATCCTTGAAACTGATTTGGAAAAAACAAGGATTATCTCCGAGGCTGCGTTCCCTGTGCCGGTGACATTTCATAAAGCCATTGATCTGTGCAGCGATATTCTGCAAGAAACCCAAAACTCTGTCAAAGCGGACTGATAAACAGTATTTTGAGCTCAGGAGGAGCTGCCGCTGCCGCAGAAGGATTGCCTATGCTCAATAAAATGCATGAAATATGCCGGAAAGCCGGGGTTGAATTAATTGGTGCGGGTAAAATTACTCAGCAAAACCTTCCTTATTTTACAGCTAACTCTCCCATATCCTCCTTTCACGGAAGGAAAATCGTGTGATTACTTGTATGTTTTCAGATAATGCTCTTCAAAAAACACCCTGTAGGCTGCTGCCGAGGCCTCACTGAGCATCTTCCGGTAGTTGGTCTGAGATATCGGGAAAAAATCGTAGTTGATATTTTTAACCGTAATGAATTCTTCCTTGTCTCTCATCACCTTGCGGTAGTACTCCATTGCCTTCTGGGCATTTTCAAATTTACGGATGAGAATTATCTGTGAATTGTCCTCCCTGTTGAGGCTCGCATCTCCGAGCTGCAGCCGTTCGATCTTGAAATACTTTTTATTATATTCCGATACAGATACCTTGACGTTCACATTTTCTACCTCTGACAATCCATAAGTAATCACTACAGCATAGTGAACCTTGTCGTCTTCCTTGACATATATTTTATCGACATCTTCTATCTTCACATTCTTGAATGCGTCACCGTCACCACTTAAAAAACGCATGATTTCTCTTGCCTTGATTTGTTCCGGCGTATTGGGATAGCCAATGATTACATCACTCAGTGCCTTGATATATGCATCTTTTCCTTCCTTACTTCCCATGCACATGGCTCCAAGCAAGGCAAATTTCGGTACGTATTTATTCTGGGTGCCGAATAAAGTGTTGGCTTTCTCTATTCGGGCTGCTGCCTCTGCATATTTTCCTTTTTCAAAAAGAGCATAGGTTTCTTTATAATAATTCTCCAGATTGTCCTCCTCTTTCATATTTTTTCTGAAGAAGTCCGGGTCGGTCAATATGGAGGCATATTTGGATTCGGGATACTTCCTGAGTATTTTATCCCGGTATTCTTTTGCCTTGATATCATTATTAAGATCCTGATAATCCAGATACAGATAATAATAGGAATCCAGCTCATAAGGAGTAAAACCATAGCGGTCGTGCATCGCTTCTAAGGTGGAAGCTGATTTGGCATAATTTTCTATTTTATCCCTGAACAGCTTGCCCAGCGTAAACATAGCGTTCATGATCTTATCATTCGCCTCTTTTTTCTTGATAGGATTATTTGGCAGCTCTCTTAAGAAGGCATTGTATTCTTCCTGGGTGACTTTTGAGTCAGGTACATCGCTGCCGCCAGATTCTCCGGGATTTTGTTTGTCCGTATTGTCCGCAATGCCTACACTGCGGCTTCCTTTTCTCCAGTTATCGACCAAGGGTCTGTTGCCCCAGATTTTATTAAATTCTTCTTTTCCTCTTTGTCTTGCATTGACATTGTAAGCAAAGAAATTGCTGCTGGCAAATCCCTGCACTGCCTTATTCACGCCTTTGGAATCGGTTTTTTCGGCGGGAATGCCTGTCTTGTCCGCATTTTGATTTCTTTTTTCCAACAAACGGTAAACTGCCTTCTTCTGCGCATCACCGGTAAGATCAGCAATATACAGGATGGTATCCTGATAGGCAATGATATTGAGGTTGGTGGCTATGTCCACAAGATTATCCACCAATCTTTTTACCGTAGTGTATCGGTTGTCGGTCTGTGGCAGGGACATGAGAGTAGAATCATAATACAGCTTGGCGTCCAGGTATTTTTCCTTCCCATAATACATGTTAGCTACAGAATAGTATATCTCTGTTTTCAGGCCGATGTCATTGGAGTTTACGCTATTGGATTGTCTGAAATACTCGAGTGCCATGTCAGGATTATCCGGAAATTCAATCTCTCCCATGGTGTAGTATATGAGATACTTTACCTCATTGTACTTGTCTTCATTCAGCATTTTCTGCAATCCCTGGATTACACTCCCTTTGGATTGTTTTCCGGTGAGCATAGCAGTCTTGGCGATATTCAGACCTGCCATAAATTCCATTTTGAAATCACCGGCATATTTTTTGGCAAGTTCAAAGTGCCTGAAAGCATTACTGTAATCTCCAGCCTGCTGATATATCTGTGCGGATATAAAATGGTATCTCGCCTTCAGCTGCTTGTTATCTGCATGTTCTGCTGCATCAGCCAGTCTTTGCAGTGCAGGTTCATATTTTTTTTGTTTGATATAAAGATCCGCATAGGTTGCCGCCAGGATTTCCCGCAGATCATCCGGTAAATTTTGTTTAGACTCGATGTTGCGCAGTATTGTTTCTGCCGAATTCCATTTTTGTCTTTTGATCTGCGCTTTGGCAAGCCATATCAGGCCTTCAGTATATGCTGTCTTGTCCTTTTCAATGTTTTCTTTGGCTGCCGGCTTATCTTCCTCCTTGTCCGCAAGAGCGGCTTTTGATGAGCTTGTAGCAGACGATTTCTGGGCAGAGGTAATTGGTTTTGAAAGCTTTGTCGCCACAGTGTCCATGTCCGCAGATGTATTATTGTCAGGCTGAGCGGTTACTTCTGTGTTTTCCTGATTTTTTTGCTGAGCATTAGCGGCATTGGTGGAGGTACTTCTTTTGTTGGTGGTCTTTTTTTGTTTCTGCTGTTTCTGTCGTTCTTTAGCCTGCTGTTTTTTCTGCTGTTCTCTTTCTTTTGCAGCTTTCTGTCTTTCGGCCAACTGATCCTTTTTAGTCCTTTCTCTTTCAGCTGTCCTTTCTTTTGCCAGACGTTCTTTTTCGAGCTCCTGTTCTTTTTTCAGTCTTTCCTTCCCCTTGGCCTGCTCTTTTTTCTCTTCTTCTCTTTTCTTTTTCAATGCGGCCTTGGTCAGTTTTTTCTTTTTGTAATTACGTCCATAGGGATTAGATGGATTGAATTCTTCCTGAAAATACAGCAAGGTTTCTTCGGATGTTTCATAATCCTGCTTGAGATATTGTGCTTTGGCCATCATGACATAGCAATCATCCACCCATTCGCTGGGCTCGTGCAATGCCGCTACGGTACTGACCTTGTCTATGATTTTATCCATGTCAGCAGCCACTATCTTTGGATTGGGCTGGGACACATAATCTTCTACATCCAGAATGTTGCTGTAATTATCGTTATTGGCCTGTCTGAGTGTGACCATGCTTTCTTTCATAATTTCCTTGGCATTCCAGTAACCGTTGTAGTAGGCCGTAGTATTGTGATAAAATTTACCAAGCTTTGATGTCTCATTCTTTTTCCTGCGACTTACACAAGAACTAATGATAAGCACAACTGCTGTTGCTATCAGAAACAGGCTCAGTGTTTTTCGTGAACTCAAAATATATTAAATTTTTTTATAATATAAAATGCCGCAAATATATTCAATTATATCATTTTGTGTACAATCATCCCGTTATTTGCATCGTTTAAGAACGCTCAATGATACATTTGTAATGTGTTTTCGCATGATTTTTATGATTATTCCCCTCAAATAATGTTTTCCGGACTTATCTCCGGGCTGCTTTAAACATATATTTCACAAATTTTAAAGCTTACATTAACGTATCAAAGGGGTATTATAACTAATTTTGCACAAAATTATTTTGTTTTTGAGGAATAAAACAAATATCAGCGAAGGATTGGAGTCTAAAAGACATTGGTGGGAACGGATGAAAGACAGCTACAGGATTTCTGTCATTGATGATGAAAATCTGGAAGAAGTAGCTTCATACAATCTGTCTCTGCTCAATTTTTATATCCTTATCAGTGTTTTGGCCTCTCTGCTGGCATTGCTGGTGGTATCATTCATTGTATTCACCCCTGTAAAGCGATTGATACCCGGATATGGAGATATTTCGGATAACAAAAAGTTTATAGAGCTGTCTAAAAAAGTGGATTTTCTGGAAAAGGAAATCGCTGCTCAGGAGACTTATGCCATAGGATTGAAAAATCTCCTCAGTGGAAATATCACCGGCGCCGAATCTCCGGAGGCTGTACTTCCATCTCCTGAAAATAAAACCGGCAAAAAAGAACTGATCCGGGCGGAAGATATACAGGAAAACAAGCGTACCAAGGGATTGAATATCCTGCATTTTGCCACACCGGTCTCCGGTACCATAGCAGCCCCGTTCAAGCCGGATGTCAATCATTATGGGGTAGATATCGTAGCAGAAAAAGATACTCCGGTAAGAGCTATCATGGATGGTGTGGTGATTAATGCCGAATGGTCCATAGCTACCGGAAATACCGTGTATCTGCAGCATGCCAATAATGTGGTATCTGTGTACAAGCACAATTCTGCCCTGCTGGTAAAAGTAGGGGATTTTGTAAAAACAGGACAGGCAATCGCTATCATCGGAAATTCAGGCGAAGTATCTACCGGTCCGCATCTGCATTTTGAAATTTGGTTTGATGGAAAATATGTCAATCCTGAAAATTTTATAACATTTAATTGATTTTATGTCTAAGGATTTAAAAACTCTGGTGAACGAGAAAGGAGAAAAAATCAGCCCTGTTCTTCCTGAAGGAGTGAAGAATTTTCTCATCGATATTGATGGTACCATTACGGATGATGTACCCAACGAAGAGCCTGAAAGGATGGCGCATTGTGTTCCGTACCCTGATGCTCTCGAAATATGCAACAAGTGGTATGACGAGGGACACATTATTACCTTCTTTACTTCGCGAACTGAAGAACATCGCGAAATCACCGAAACCTGGCTTAAAAAACATGGATTCAAGTACCATGGTCTTTTGGTAGGAAAGCCCAGAGGGGGTAATTATCACTGGATAGATAACCACATGGTGAAAGCCACCCGATTCAAAGGTAAATTCACAGATCTGGTTAAAAAGAATAAGGAGATAGAAGTCTTCGAATCCTGATTTTCTCCTGCTGAATCCATTTTTATCCATTATAATATCTGAGCTTGTCTGATATCCGATTTAAAAAAATTCTGGTGATCAATACCGGAGGAACTTTGGGTAAAGACCTGGTGCATCACCTGAAAAATATCTATCCTCAGTCCGAAATCCGATTACTTGATGCCAAAGCTGACTCCGTAAATCCATCTGACAGTATTACTTTTGACCCGGAAGATATTGTTTCGCTTTATGAAATGATTAAAACACAGGACTGTGTCGTTCTGTCTCATTTGCCTTCTGACAGCATTAAGTCCGGGAAGGAGATTTCCTCTCAAAATCACATAATCAGAGATATTGTCAACTGCTGTCTGGAGGCAAAAATTCATAAACTTGTCTATCTGAGCTCCGTTCTGTCCTTAGGTATCCGAAGGCCTGAAGAATCCATCGATGAAAGCTGCATCTTTGCTCACAGTAAATTTGATAATGATAACTCACTTGTCGCATTTTACTGCGAACAAGAAGTCTGGAGAGCCGGAGCAGAGGGTCTTCCTGTCACCGTACTGAATGTGCCTTTGATTTGGGACAATAGCAATAAAGACGGGTTTACAGAAAAGTTTGCAATACCTGTATGCAGAATTTTCCGAACTTATGACGGAAAGCTCAGCTTAGTGGCATTATCTGATGTACTTGGGGCTATCCCAAAAGCCATGCTCAGTGATACTGACGGGGAGCGATTTATCCTTTGTGGCGAAAACTTAGATTTGAAAGAACTCTTTTTACTTTTGGGAAAGTTTTATCCGGAGGTATGCAAAAACCAGTGGGACGATTTTATCCGCTTTCTTCCATTTTTGAAACATCAGGGGTTTCGCAGCTCTTCCCCTTTGTCGGTTTTTACCGCTTTTGCAGGTCTGAATGTGGAATATAATAATCAAAAGTCAATAAAAGCATTAGAAATGGACTATACTTCTGTTTCTGATTTTCTGCAAAAGCCTAATAAATGAAAATGACATCATCCGGGATTGTCAGGCATTATTATTGTTGCCTACATTAAATCCAATAGGATTGAATGCCCCGCTGGTCTTTTGCGGTTCGTCATCATCAAAATCTTCCCAGTCGGTAATGTCTCTCAGGAAATGCTCCATATGGCGTATGATGTAGGGTGGCTTCAGTTCGTCGGGGCGCAGTATTTCCACTGATTTTGGTGGTTTGGGTTGACCATATCCCTCAATACTGGGACTAACAATCATTATCATGATTTTACCGTTGAAAAGCTGCTGATATATGAGTGAGCCATTGGACTTGATCATGGTACGTTTTACGCCGGTATCTTCCATGTTTTCGGATATGCCACTGCTGGTTCTACCGAGGTCAAGGATTACAGATTCGAGATTTTCTATATTGTCCCGGACTATAATTTCGGCCCTCTCCAGCTTGGTTTCCTCAATAATCTCTCCTAAAACAGAAACGATCATGGGTTTTATTTCTTCATGCCATGCTTCTCTGTACTGAATGGTATTTTGCAGTACCTGCTTATATCTGTTTACCTTTGAAACCAATGATCCGATATCCATATTCTAAATTTTACTTGTTAGTAATAAATCGAGGCTGGTATATTTCATACCAAAACGTTTGCTGAGATACTCGTTGGTAATACAACCCTTGTAGGTGTAGCAGCCGTTCCTGATGCCTTTAAAGTCATACAAAATCTGGTCAATGCTCAGAGAGCTGCCTAACTTGAGTAACAGAGGAGTGATAATATTGCTGGCCGCAACCGAAGCTGTTCTGCTTACTTTTGAGGCAATATTAGGGTACACAATAATGAATAACTCCGTGCTTAATGAAGTGGGGTTTATCGAGAAGGGTCATTTTAGAGGTTTCCACACAGCCACCCTGATCAATGCTCAGGTCAATGATGACGGCACCATCCTTCATTCTGGCCACCATTTCTTCTGTGATAATGATCGGGGCTCTGCCTGATTTGGAATGGACAGCTCCAATCACTACATCGGCACTCATAAGCTGGTAGGCAAGATATACCGGATTGATTGCCGAGGTGTGCAGGTGTCTGCCCACTGCATGCTGCAGTCTCATCAGCTTAGTAATGTTATTGTCAAAGACCCTTACCGAAGCTCCCAAACCCATAGCTATTCTGGTGGCAGATTCAGCAGCTACTCCTGCACCAAGTATAACGAGCTTTGCGGGTGGTACTCCGGATACGCTGCCCAGCAATACCCCTCTGCCAAACTCATGGGTATTGTTCAGATATTCAGCTGCTGTCAATACGGCGCTCATCCCGGCTATCTCACTCATGATTCTTACTATGGGATAACTGCCATCATCCGACTGGAGATACTCCATAGCCAGAGATGTAATACGCTTACTTCGGAGTAACTCCAGATAATCGTCCTGCAAAACCGGTATCTGTAAAGGAGAAATCAGCACCTGATCCGAATGCATCAGGCCAATCTCTTCGGAGGTGGGAGGAGCGATTTTTACAATTACCTGCGACTTGAATACCTGCTCCTTGGTATGACTGATTTCTGCACCTGCTTCTGAATAATCATGGTCGCTGAAGCTGGATTTTAAGCCCGCTCCGCTCTCTACCACCACTTTATGTCCATAACCGACTAATGTTCTAACAGAGTTAGGTACCAGTGCCACTCTGTTTTCACACAGTATATGTTCTTTCGGGATGCCGATGACCAGGGATTGTTTACTTTGCTCCACCGCAAGTCTCTCTACCTGAGTCTCATATTGCCCTTCAGTAAAGAACTCAGAAAATATGATAGGTTTTGTCGGATTACTCATATACGGATATTAAAGCAAAACTACACATTATGCGGTGCCTTGGATAATTTTTAATTCAATATTTCTGCTTTGATCAGGATTGACCGTAAGGGTGATGGTTGCAAATTCAGATTGAATCAGGGATTCGATAAGTTGGGGCCATTCTATGAAACAATATTGGTCCGCATCCAGATATTCATCAATGCCTGACTCCCGGATTTCTTCAGTCCTTTCTATCCTGTATAAATCCATATGAATTAAAACTCCTGAATCTGTCTGATAATGGTTGACCAATGAAAAAGTTGGACTTTGAACAATACCCTGATAGCCCAGAAGATTGCACAATTCTTTAATAAGACTGGTTTTTCCGGCGCCAAGATTACCATAGAACAATATCAGTTTGATTTGCTTTATTGCATTAAGAATGTCTTTAGCTGCTACCGGTAGATCTTCTTTTGTGATACCTATATATTGTCTGGTATCCATAGTATTTTGCACTGTCATCAGGTAAGTTTTGAATTGCTGATATGCAGGTATGGTCTCTGAGGGTTTTTTCTCAAAATTTAGTCTTATTCCCTCTTCAAGGTCTATTCCGGTTTGATTGTGTCTAAGCCACTACCCATAGGACATCACACAGTTCATCCCTCAGCCTGGTCTTTTGCTCTTCCGGACTTAAACCCTCTCTGAATGACTGATCGCCATACATCCTGGCCATTAGTCTTGCCACCTCTCCGGTTTCTTCTGTCAGAATTGCCATATTGGTGAGCTCCGAAAAATATCTTACGCCGTACTGTTTTATCCACTGATCTGTTTTTTCCTGAAATTCTCTGATTTCCATTTTATTCCCTTTGCTTTGAATCTATGATAATGGTAACAGGTCCGTCATTGAGCAACTTTACCTTCATATCCGCTCCGAAAATTCCTGATTCCACTTTTGCTATACCCGCAGCCTTTAATTTATCAATAAAAGCATTGTACATTGTCTCCGCTTTTTGGGGAGCCGCAGATCTGATGAATGATGGCCGGTTTCCTTTTTTGGTAGATGCAAATAAAGTGAACTGGGATACAACAAGCATTCCATCCATTCCTGCATCAAAAAAATTGAGATTCATCTTGCCTTCCTGATCATTGAAGATACGGAGATTGCAAATTTTGGACACCAGCCATTCTATATCTTCGATACTGTCAATCTCCTCTACACCCAAAAGTATCAGCAAACCGGCGCCTATACTTCCCGTAATCCTTGATTGTACGCTTACTGAAGCCTCTGCGACCCTTTGTATTACTACTCTCATGTTCATTTATTAACATTACAAGTAACAAACATATATAAAACACTACGATTCATAAATATAAAAACTCTCTTATTCACACGAAAAACGTTATTAATTTATGTAAAGTTTGTAATGAAGGGTATTAGTCTGTAAAAATATGATCCCGCTGTGTATAACAGGTAAAATTTTCACGACTATTCATGAAGCTCATTAACATGATGTGTCGGGTGAAAATCCGGGATTTTTCCACAGTAAGGTTTTTGCACAAGATGTTATTGACGCAGTAAATGTCTGAAAAACATTCAGATAACTTATAATAAAGCAGTGGACAAAATGTGAGTATTTACGACCAGCATGGTACGATAATCTTATCCACATATTCACAGAACTAATGATAACGACAGTTTCTTTTTAAATAAATATTTTATGATTTATTACTGTTGATGTTGAAATCCAAAGCCCTGATTTTGTGTTTGACTACTTTATTATTTTTGCATCATGAATGAGTTGTCAATAAAAAATGAACAAGGCTATAAAGCCATCTATTACTGGTTGTGGGTAGGATTGGTAATGCTGTTTTTCCAGGTAGTT
>JADJWN010000018.1 GCA_016716335.1 Saprospiraceae bacterium
TCTGCTGCATCATGGTTTTGATCTTCTTCTGATTCTGCCGGTTTTTGGGATAACATCTCTGAGGCTGCTTTTTCGAGTTTTTCGGATATTTTACTCATTTCTTTGGCAGTTTCGGATATCCCTGCAGCGATTTTCTGCTTCACAATTTCCTTGGCCTCATTGACTTTTTCCATGCGTTCATTTTTGGCCAATTTCTTTTTCTCTTTTTCCAGTTTTCGCTCCAGTTCTTCTTTGGTTTTATACATATCCCGGAGTTTTTCCTGCTTTGATGTGATGCGCTCCTCTATCATGTAAATCTTAGCCTGTCGAAGCTGAGATTCCAGTTGTCCATCGCTGTCTTCCACTTTTTTCTTTTGAAAATCGAGGTCTTTTTGGTCCAATTGTACGGACTTCTCCATTTTGCTGATAGCGGCAATAAGGCCATTGTAGCGGGCTTCGAGACGGCCGTAAGCACTGGCAGCAGCCTGACTGCCACCTGCATTTCTTTTCTCTTTCAGTGCTTTGAAGGTGGCATCTATTTTATCCCAGACCTCATTGCGATGCTCTTTGGTAAATTTGAAATCCTTGAATTTATTCTGAATTTTTTTGAGATCCTCAAATAACGGAGCAAGTCCGAGACCCTTTTCGATTTTTTCTTCTATCTCTTCGATTTCCTTTTTGAATTCATCCACATAGGATTGGGATTGTTTTTCAAACTCATTTTCCAGTTCTTTTTTCAGTTCCTTGAGTTTGTCAAAGAGTGCATTGGTTCTTTCACGCAGTGCAGCGCCGTGTTCTCTGAACAGGTTTTTTTCATTAACCTGATTCTGCACCTTGGTCCAGAAACTTCTCAATTCTTCCCAGATAGCATTATCGTAAGTACTCAGGCTTTCTACCTTGTCTTTGAGTTCTTCGATTTCAGATTTGTAGAGATTATATAGTTTGGAAGATAATACCACAAAGTGCCACTCCGCCTGTGCTCTTGTGATAATATCCGGTCTGTCCACTTTAATATTGTCCGGCAACAAGGAATCCGAAACAGAAAGTTTTCGTTCGATTTTTTCGTACTGTGCCGGAAATTCCACTTCCTTGTCATCTTTCCATTCCTCAGACATAGCTTTATAAAAAGCTTCTGTGGCCACTTCTTCCGGGAAGGTGTATATCATTACCAGATTGTCTTTTTCCAGCAATTCCAGTGCCACCAGCAATTTTTCATCTTTTTCATTAGCGCCCCATAATACAATTTTACGTCTCATAATACAGTGTGTTAGTCAATCAAAACATTAATTCAGTGATAAAATACGGTTTAAACCAGCTTGTTGTCCAGCAAATATTGTGCTATCTGTACGGCATTTGTGGCTGCACCTTTGCGAAGATTATCTGCCACAATCCACATGTTCAGACTGTTGGACTGGGATTCATCTTTGCGGATGCGACCTACAAAAACTTCATTTTTGTTCTTAGAATATAACGGCATAGGATAAGAGAATGTTGCCGGGTCATCCTGCACCACTACTCCACGGGTATTGTTCAGGATATCAAATACATCAGACAGGTTGAAAGGATAGTGAAATTCCACATTGACGGATTCTGAATGTCCGCCGTTTACCGGGACCCTTACCGCTGTCGCTGTGATGCGGATACTTTCATCCCCCAGTATTTTGCGGGTTTCGTTCACCAATTTCATTTCCTCCCTGGTGTAATGATTGTCCAGAAACACATCACATTGAGGAATGCAGTTTTCAAAGATGCGGTAATGATATGCCATTTCTTCTTTATCAAGGACTTTGCCGTCTCTTTCGGCTTCGTATTGAGCCACTGCCTTTGCACCTGTACCTGTGAATGACTGATAGGTAGAGATAACCAGACGTTTGATCCGGTATCTCTCGTGAAGCGGGGCCAGAGCCATGACCATCTGTATGGTACTGCAGTTAGGGTTGGCTATGATTTTATCTTCCGGAGTCAGCAGACCGGCATTGATTTCAGGTACGATCAGTTTTTTGTCCGGATGCATTCGCCAGGCACTCGAGTTGTCGATGACAGTACAGCCGACAGCTGCAAAATCCGGAGCCCATTGCAGAGAGGTACTGCCACCGGCTGAAAATATGGCGATATCCGGCTTCATCCCTATGGCTTCCTGCATGGATACTACCTTATATGATTTATCTCTGTAGGTGATGGATTTGCCCACTGACTTTTCTGAAGCCACCGGGATTAACTCGCTGAATGGAAAATCAAGCTCGTCCAATACCTCCAGCATAACTCCGCCCACCAGACCGGTCACACCTACAATTGCAAGTTTCATATCAATTTTGGTACTTTGGTAAAACAATTTCAGGTACACTCCCGACAGATTAAAGCAGAAGACAATTGGCTAAAATAAAAAACACTTTAACTAAAAAAGGACAGTACCAGGGTAGGCTGTCCCATCTTCTATACTTATATTTGTCATTCAGAAATGCTTACGTAAAGCTTCTGATTGCCTATACCTTTAATTCAAACAGAGCGCAAAGATAGACTTTAGCCTGATTATACAAACCATTGCAAATGTTAAGAATTGTTACAATTATACTGTGGGTAGTTTGGGTACAACAGGCTTTGGCTCAGTTTACAGAGGATTTTTCTTCGACAGGCCAGATTGCACCGCCTGTATGGTCAGGAAATACCGGTCATTTCATAGTCAATGCTAACCGTCAGCTGCAGCTCAATGCAACAGCAGCCGGTGATTCCTACATTTATACAAAATACAGAATGCCCAAAGACAGTGTGATGGTGGATCTGTATTTCCGAATGAATTTTGACCCCAGTGATAATAATTTTACCAAAATCTATCTCTTTACCGATAATCCGGTAGAAGCACAGGCCAATGGATATATGCTCAGGCTGGGTGAAAATGGCACCAATGATGCCATCAAAATAGTGCGGCTTGTCAACGGAGCAGCTACAGTGATAGCCACTGCCAGTCTTGGAGCGATAGCCAGAGATCCTGCACAGGCCAGACTGAGGATACTAATCAGACCGGACGGTATGTGGGAGCTCCTGACTGATTACTCAGGCAGTTTTCTACTCACCACCGATCTGGAATTTAAGGAGAATCTGCTACCACTGCCTGACAGTGTATATTTCGGTATATTCTGCAGATATACTTCCACCAGACTTACGCATTTTTACTATGACGATATAGCTATTCAGAATATCATCAGGGACACCATTCCTCCGGCAGTAGTACAGCTGGAGATACCGGATCCCCTCAGATTACGTCTTGGATTCTCTGAAATACCGGATGAGAATTCATTAAGAAATGTACAGCATTATAATGTCAATAATGGACTGGGCAGGCCCTCATCTGTCGTCTATTCGCCCTTATCACCGAATATTGCGGAGCTGGAATTTGCAAACTCCATCCGTTCCGGAATCAACTACACACTTACGGTAAACGGAGTAAGTGACAGGGCTGGAAATGTAATGAATCAAAACATACCATTCAGCTATGCAGTATCTCCATCCAAAGGGGACATTTTCCTGACGGAGGTGTTGACAGATCCTTATGTAGGTGGGGAGGATTTTATAGAGCTATATAATGCCTCGGATAAATTTATTCAGCTCAGCGGGCTCACAGTGCGTAATGACAGCCGAAATGAAAACCGCAGGATTACAGAAAACTACATATTGTTGCCCGGAGAGTATGTGGCATTATCAGACAATATTGATTTTTTAAAAAACACTTACCAGCCACCAGCCGAAGCCAGATTTTTGCGGTTCAGACTGCCGGCACTGAATGTGGCAGATGCATATGTAATGCTGATATCTGATACGCCAGGAGGCCCTGCAGTCATTGACTCCTTTGCTTATACCCAGAAAATGCACTACAGCCTGATAGACAATACTAAAGGAGTTTCATTGGAAAAAATCAATATTACTGGGCCTTCCAATGACAGAAACAACTGGCACAGTGCTTCCCAGCAGTTTCGCTGGGCTACCCCGGGATATCCCAATTCTAACCGGGTGAGATCATCCACCAATGATGAGGAAAAGGTGCAGTTGGTCAACAAGTCCTTTTCACCCGACGGAGATGGGTATGAGGATGTGCTCCTGATACGTTTCCTGCCCGAAAAACCCGGATATCTGGCTACTGTCAAAATATACGATGCGGAAGGATTTCTGGTAAGAGATCTGGTGGATAATTTTTTGCTCGGCACTGATAATACGGTCAAATGGGATGGAGTCAATAATGAGGGAAGTCTGACAAAAACAGGCATGTATATTGTACAGTCACGCTTGTTTCATCCTGATGGTCAAACGATAAATTCCCGAAAAGTAGCTGTATTGGCAGTAAGGTTGTAATATTGTTCCTGAATTGATTATGCAAACCATCAGGAAATCATGGAGTAAATTGACGGCAGCGATTTTGGTCACCACCACCCTGGTGGCCATATTATTGCCCAATGCAGGTATTGGTCAGGTGCTGAATAATTACCTCATTCATATCATGCTGCTGATGCTGTTGTCAGGACTCGCAGGTCTCTTTGTCAACAAGAGAGACATTCTTTTCACGGGTTTGGCCTGCACGGCGGTGCTCGCATTATACCTGAAAAATGCGTCCAATCTGTCTCTTAAATATCCCAAAGCCAATCAGGAAGTCCATTTCTCCGTCGCACATATAAATCTCAGCAATGCACTGTCTTTTCAGGACATCAGACAGGTGCTTGCGGTGGATACGCCAGATATCATATCGCTGCAGGAATTTACGCCGGAGTGGACAGAAGTAGTTGAGGCACTGACCTCGGCCGGCTATCCCTTTTCATTCCGCTATCCAAGTGCAGACCCTTATGGTAAAGCTGTGTTTTCGAGGCATCCGCTGAAAGATCAGTCTTTCATCTATCTCGGGGGTGTACCCAATGCATATGTAGCTGTGGATAAAGGAGGCATTGAATTTAAAGTGTATTCCGTGTATCTCACACCGGCCCTGAATAAATTTACCCAACAGCAGTCCTCCAAAGAACTGGGCAAACTCTCTGAAATTCTGTCGGGTAAGGCAGATCATGTCTTCGTATTGGGTGAATTCAATCAGGTATATTGGTCGGCAGATATTATCCGATTCAGGAAGGAAACAGGACTGCACAACAGCAGAAGGGATATCATACCCAACAAATCCGGTGCTCCATATGATCATATTTTTTATTCGCCTGAGATGGAATGTTTCAGTTTCAGTGAGATAGCAGATGAAGAGGGTAATCACCTGGGTTGCAGGGGTAAATTTCAGATGAAAACCAAAAAACATAAACTATGATAAATCCGCCTTTGGAATATTCCTGTGTTCCCTTTAAGCAGCTGTCAGTGTATGAACTGTATGCCTGTATGAGACTGAGACAGGAAGTTTTTATTATTGAGCAGGATTGCAATTATCTGGACGCCGATGGAAAAGATTTGGACAGCCATCATGTAATGGGCAAAGATAATGCAGGCTTAATTAAAAGTTATGCCCGTATTTTGCCTCCGGGATTGGCATATGAAGGTTATGCATCAATAGGCCGGGTCATCAATCATAGCTCTGTAAGAGGCACCGGAGAGGGGAAAAGACTGATGGAGTATGCCATCACAGCTGCAAAATTGTTGTATCCTCATGCAGATATCAAAATTTCTGCGCAGTCTTATTTACTCAGATTTTATGGAAATCTGGGATTCATAGCTGAAGGCGAAGAATATCTGGAAGATGATATACCTCACACAGCCATGGTGCTCAAAACATAACGGACAGTTCCGGAAATCAGATGCCGGATCAAATTGATCAGCCCATTTCTGATACTACCTCCCTGACTTCTGGTACCATTCTCTTGAGCATACCTTCAATACCGGATTTGAGCGTTACGGTAGAAGACGGACAACCACTGCATGAACCCTGCAATATTACAGTGACAATTCCCTCATGGTATGCCTTGAATTCAATATTTCCGCCATCCATTTCTACGGCGGGTTTTACATAGGTGTCTATCAGATCCTTGATTTTTTGGACGATTTCAGCATCGTCTCCGGAGTACTGAATAGTTGATTTTTCAGCTTCTATCTTTGCAACTGCTTCTTCAAAACCTTCCCGGATGATATTTTTTTCATCAGATACATAGGATTTTATAAATTCCTTCAGGGGCAGCATAATATCCTCCCATGCATAATTCATTTCTTTGGAGATGGTGACAAAGTTGTTGCATATATATACTCCTTTTACATAAGGAAAGCGGAATAAAGCGGAAGCCAGCTCAGACCACTCATCTGCAAATGCCGCATCTCTGAAGTCTGCGGTACCCTTGTACAGCATCTTATTGGTAACAAATTTCAGACTTTCGGGATTTGGAGTCTGCTCTGTGTAAAGCATGACAGGAACTTTGACGGTTTCCATTTTTGAATCATTTTTCTCTTAAACAATGTTGCACGGCTAAAGTTTGATAAGTATAGACATTATTTAGAATTAGTCCAGAAAAACATACAGACTGCAATGAAGGCTCCCAACTTTCCATGCTGCAATGCACCGGACTTCATTATATTTGCAGAATAAACGTCAAAAGTCATGGCACTTCCATTTAATGAATTTGAGCAGGTCACAAGGGAAAAATGGTTGGCTAAGGTCGAATCGGATCTCAAAGGCCAGAAGTCTGTGGGAGATCTGGACTATACATTTGGTACTGACCTCCGCCTAAGTCCTTTTCTTATGGAAGCAGAGGTGAGGCCCGAAATACCCCTTGCATTCTCACCATGTCTCAAAGGTGCAGATATAAGGACAGCATCAGATTTGGCCGCCAATACTTTTGCTTTAAAGCTGCTCCAGGCCGGATTGGATGTGTTGAGATTCAGTGTGTATGAACATACCCGTCTTGGACAATTATTGCAGGAAATAGACCCGCAATATGTTAAGCTGGTTTTAGATGCCGCTTCCTGCAGCCCTGAAAAAATACAACAAATGGCATCCGAAATCCGGAATATGTATCAGAAGTATGCAGAGCAATGTACCATAGAGCAAAACCTGATTGACACAGAGCTGTCAGACCACATTTTTCGGTATGCAATTCAATACAAACCGGATAAAGAATTGATTTCGTCCTTAAAAAATCTTTGTGCTGAAATCAGGGAATTATTGCATAAGCATCCTGCAGCAGGGATTACTGTATGTTTGTACATAGATAGCAAAATACCGGCAAACATCAGCATACTGAGATCTATAAGAATTTTGATAAAGAAACTCGAAGTTGAAGATCGTTGTGTTTTAGCGGTGATGCCTGATGCTGAATTTCTTGCAGAAGATCCCAATATAAGGATGATACAGATGAGCTACGCGAGTTTTATTGCGATGTGCGGGGGTGCGGATATCTTATATGGTGTGCCCGTCCAGTCGGAGAGTGAGGTCGAAACAGCGAGATTGTGTGTCAATGCCATGCATATTTTCAGAGAGGAGTCCCGACTGGACAAAGTCTCAGATCCTTTTGCCGGCAGCTATTTTATAGAAGCGGCTACTACAGCCATAGTGGAGGAAGTTTTGAACTGATTGCAACAAAATTCCTGAATTCATGTCTTAATACTACTTTCATTTGCTAACCATTAAATTACGTCGATAATATGAAATTGAAAAATCTCTTTGTACAAGTATGCACAGTTCTTTTCATGATGTTTTCTTTTCAGGCATCTGCACAGACTATCACAGGTGTCTGGAAAAATCTCGACGATGAAGATGGCAGAGAGAAATCCCACATTGAAATTTATGAACAGAACGGTACCATCCGGGCAAAAGTGATAAAGCTGCTCCCAGCTGCCACCATTACCCACTGCAATGCCTGCAGTGGCGACAAAAAAGGCAAAAGTCTTATAGGTATGGATATACTCTGGGATATGAAAAAAGAAGGAAGTCAGTACAGTGGAGGCGAAATTCTGGATCCTAAAAAAGGTAAGGTATATAAGTGTAAAATAGAGCATGACGGCAACGACAAGCTCAAAGTAAGAGGTTTTGTCGGAGTACCGGCGCTCGGCAGGACGCAGGTTTGGTACAGGGTACAATAAAAATATTCTTTTCCCAAAGCACAATATTATCCGTATAATCGAAGTTTAATATGTGATATGCTGAAATTTTATAACCCTTAAAATTTGCCGATGAAGCACGCTTACACCGAATCACAATTACTGAGATTTTACTACAAAGAATGCGATCTTTTTGAAAGATTGGAAATCGAATTTGCATTGGCAGAAGACAGTACACTCTGCGAAGATTATAAGGCAATGTGTCAGACCCTGAATGAATTGCCCAAGGCACATTTCAGTCCCAAAAAGAAAACCCTGGATGCTATACTGGCATACAGTAATTCAGAAGTTTAAATTTCTGAAACATTAAAGGTATGAGTAGCCGGTGCACAGATGTGTATTGGCTCTTTTTTTATCCAAAATCCGGTTTTGACTACTAAGTTTAACTGGTTTTTTATCCGGGATAATGCACCCGAAAATCCCCGCCTGCGGACAGGCAGGTATTTCGGCCAGAAGTTTT
Source organism: Saprospiraceae bacterium (assembly GCA_016716335.1). Taxonomy (GTDB): domain Bacteria; phylum Bacteroidota; class Bacteroidia; order Chitinophagales; family Saprospiraceae; genus OLB9. The sequence goes on from JADJWN010000018.1 coordinate 8,501, forward strand.
GACAAAATAAGTCACTGCTTTGATTCACCTTAGTTGGCTCCAGAGTTTAGTTTCCGGATTGCGTTGCCGAAATGCGTCTCCGCCAAAGGGCGGACAAGCCCGCCAAAGGACGGACGAGCCCGCCAAAGGGCGGACGAGCCCTCTGGATGGCGGACAAGCCCACCAAAGGGCGGACAAGCCCGCCAAAGGGCGGACAAGCCCGGTTTAGGCAATCTTCATATCTCTTTACAGCTTTAAACTCAATTACGAATACCCTTGTTTTATTGCTATTTCAACCCTCAACAAAAGGATTCTTGTCATAATCCCGGATAATGCATGATTAAGCAAGCATAAAATTGTGACCTGTAGCAATCAAATTTGCCTGATTATTCCTATATTTGCAAACCCCAAGAAATTTAGCACATTTATCCAACATCAAATTTTTCAATATGAATATCACAGACTTACTACAGGGACCCATGGGAGATATCGTGATCGGTCAGATCAGTAATCAATTGGGTATAGACAACAAAGACCAGGCAAAGACTGCTGTAAACGGTACCGTCATCACCCTGCTCAATGCCTTGACACAAAATGCATCCAGGCCGGAAGGGGCCAATGCACTTCTCAATGCATTGGACAGAGATCATGATGGGAGTATTTTGAATGATCTTGCTGGATTTTTGAGTGGAAAAGCACAGCCTCAAAATCCCAGTACTGTAAACGGAGCCGGAATTCTGAATCACATTCTTGGAGGCAAGCAACAAACTGCTGTCGATACTATTTCAAAACAAAGTGGACTGGATACCGCTCAGGTGGCTAAGCTTATGATGACTCTGGCACCCATTGTCCTGGGTTTGCTGGGTAAGGCAAAGGCTCAGACAGGCAACAGTCAGTCCGGGCTATTAGACTTTCTGAAGTCTTCTACCCAGACTGTCAATAAGCAAAATCCAAATGCCAGTATTTTTACCAAAATGCTGGATAAGGACGGTGACGGCAGTGTCATGGATGACCTGGCGGGAATGGGCATGAAAGCACTGTTCAATAAATTTTTGGGAAGGAAATAATACCTCAGGGATATTATAAAATTTTGAGCCATTGAAAGTTTGCGCACTCTCAATGGCTTTTTTTACTTTTATCGGCTAAAAATACCCGGAACATGATCCTGCATCTGCATATACATTACCGTACACAGTTGGGCCAGCAGGTAGCTATCCTGTATTCCATTGATAAAGAATTCAAGGAGGCGGAAGCCAGAAAACTGCTTTTCCAAACCTACGACGGAGAAAACTGGACCAGTATTATCGAATTGAAGAAGGGTGAGACTGTGCATTACCGCTACATTCTCATAGATAATAAGAAGGAGGTAAACAGGGAATGGGGAGCACCCCGCAGTCTGGTGGTGCCGCAAAACAGCGGCAATATATTTGTGCAGGACAAATGGCGCCCCCGTAATGATGAACGGAATGCATTTTTTTCCTCTGCATTTACCAAAGCCATTTTCAGGAGAGAAATTGCCAAAAATGCCAGACCGGTTGCGGATACCTCAGAAGGCAATACCATAGTTTTTCGCCTTCATGAGGCCAATATCAGCCCGAACTATAAATTTTGTGTCCTGGGCAATATACCTGAACTGGGGATGTGGGATATACCGCTGGTAATGGATGACAGCCAATATCCCTATTGGGAAGCGTCCATCCGCATACCGAGCACCAATATACATCTCGAATATAAGTACGCTATCTGTGATCACGCAGGCAGAGAGGTGCTTACATGGGAAGATGGAGACAATCGGGTCTGTCATTTTGTAGTACCAGAGCCATCCAATCATTTGCTGGTATTGTCAGATGAGCACTTCAGGTATGAGGGATATAGGTGGCGTGGTGCCGGGGTGGCGATTCCGGTGTTTTCGTTACGCAGCAACCGCAGTCTGGGTATTGGAGAATTTTCGGATTTGATCCCTCTGGTTGATTGGGCTGCAAAAACAGGGATGAATGTGGTGCAGGTGCTGCCTGTCAATGATACCCTTGCCACCAAAACCTGGGTAGATAGCTATCCTTATGCAGCCATATCTGTTTTTGCACTTCACCCTTTGTATATTAACATACAGAAAATTGCAGATTTTGAAGAAAAAACACATAAAACGGATTTTGATAAGAATCTGAAGTCTCTCAATACGCCCGAAAAGATAGATTTTGAAAAAGTGCTGACGTCCAAAATGCACTTTCTGAAAATATTGTTCGATCAGGAAAAAGAACGTTTTCAATCTCATCCGGAGGTGCTTGGGTTTATCCTAAGAAATGCTGAATGGCTCAAGCCATATGCCTTATTTTGTCATTTGAGAGACAAGTTTGGTACCTGCAATTTCAATTTATGGCCAGACCATCAGACTTATACGGTAGATCTTCTTGATAAGTACTGTTCACCCGGGTATGAATCCTATGATGAAATATTATTCTGGTATTTTGTGCAATATCATGCTGACAGACAGCTGATGGAAGCCAAGGAATATGCCAGAAATCATCATGTAGCGCTCAAAGGAGATCTGCCGATTGGTATATATCGTTATTCATGCGATGCCTGGGTAGCACCACACCTGTACAACATGGACGAACAGGCAGGTGCTCCACCGGATGACTATGCAGCATTGGGTCAAAACTGGGGTTTTCCTACATACAATTGGGAGGTGATGGCACAGGACGGATTTGGGTGGTGGCGCAAAAGAATGCAGAAACTCAACGAATACTTCGACGCTTTGCGGATAGATCATATTCTGGGTTTTTTCAGAATCTGGTCAATTCCTGTAAGACATATAGCCGGAACCATGGGACTTTTCAACCCCAGATTACCTTATTCGGCAGAAGAGTTGGCATCCTTTGGTATAGCCGGAGATCTCAGCAGATATACGGAGCCGTTTATTACCCATGATTACTGTTCCGGGGTCTTTGGTAAAGACCTTTCAGGAATTAAAAAAGTATTTTTTGAGGACGCTTCGGTAGGATTTTATCGCTTTAAGCCTGCTTTCCGTTCTCAGATAGACATTGTGCAATTCCTGCAGAAAAATCCTAAATATGCCGGATATGAAAAAGACCTGCTGCATCTCATGACTGAGGTACTGCTTATTGAAGAGCCCGGATCAAATGGCAGATTTTTTAATCCCAGAATTACACTGAATACCACCTTGAGCTTTAAGAATCTCGATCCTTTTACCCAAAACCGTTTTACAAATCTGTATAATGAATACTATTTCAGGAGACATGACAATTTCTGGAAAGAACAGGCCATGTGGAAATTGCCGGCATTGCTTGATGCTTCTGACATGCTGATATGCGGAGAGGATCTGGGCATGATACCGGCTACTGTACCCGGAGTGATGAAAGAACTGAATATCATTTCCCTCGAGATACAAAGAATGCCTAAAGGCAATACCCGATTCGGCATGGTAGGTAATTATCCCTACTTTTCGGTATGCAGCCCATCCTGTCATGATATGTCCACTATAAGAGGATGGTGGGAGGCTGACCATGACATGGCTAAGGATTTCTATTACAACTATCTCAAATGGTACGGTCTTGCACCGATGGAATGCTCTCCTGAGATTGTTCAAAGCATAATAGAGGATCATCTGGCATCTCCATCCATTCTGGCTATCTTCCCGATACAGGATCTGGTAGGGATGGACTACAACCTGAGAAAAAAAGATGCTGCCTCCGAGCAAATCAATGAGCCGAGTAATCCCCGGCATTACTGGAGATTCCGATTTCATCTCACCATTGAACAATTGCTAAAAGAGGATAACCTGAATAACCGGATTCACACGCTGGTAAATAAATACGGAAGACTGCCTGTATGATTAATCAGGTTGTATATGAGACGGTATTTTCCAGATTTGATCATGGTTTATGGAGCTACCATTTTCCGGTGCCGGAGGACATTGCCAGACTTTTTATTTCGGGCAGCGAACGAAGGGTAATCTGCACCATCAATCAGGCACATACCATGCACAGCGCTATTATGCCGGATAAAGGCAACTGGTTTATCATGATCAACAGGGTGTTGAAGGAAAAACTGAGGTTGAATGTAGGCGATAAAGTCCGGATTGCGCTTGAAAAAGATTCGTCGGAGTTTGGTATGCCTATGCCGGAAGAAATGCAGATTTGCATGGACATGGACGAAAGCGGCAAGGTATTTTTTCTGAACCTGACACCAGGAAAACAACGTAGTCTCATATATATTGTAAGTAAAGTGAAAAATCCCGAACTCAAAATCCGGAAATCTCTGGCCATCCTTCACCATCTGAATGTCAACAAAGGCAAGCTTGATTACAAAATGCTGAATGAAACATTTAAATTGTATAATGAAAGGGAGGATCTGATTTAAAAAGAAATAAAAAGTATTGACAAGATCAAGATAAAAGATGGAAAGCAGGATTCATACGGTTTTTAAAGTAAGACAATTCTGACAGATGTTGCTGGGTGCTGTAATATTATATTTTTTTACCACCATCCTCATAGGATATTTTGCTAATCGCAAAATCCGAAACACAGGAGATTTTATCAATACAGGGCGTAATCTGCATCCTGTTGTCAATGCTGCGGCATTATTTGCGCTCTGGTTTGGGAGTGAAACCATTTTTGGAGCAAGTTCAGAATTTGCTTCATCGGGATTGCTGGGTGTCATTGAAGATCCGTTTGGTGGAGTGCTGTGTCTGCTGCTCGTAGGACTTGTTTATTCAAGACGGCTGTACAGAATGAACGTATATACCATCGGAGATATATTTGAAAAATCCTACGGGCAGAAAACTGAATTTTTCAGTTCCATACTCATGATTGTTAGTTTTTTCGGTTATGCCGGAGCACAGATGGTGGCATTGGGTCTTATCGTTCAGGTATTGACAGGGTTAAGTCTGAGCCTGTCAATAGTGCTCAGTGCCTTGGTGGTGATTGTTTATACTTTCAGTGGAGGTATGTGGGCAGTATCGTTGACAGATTTTGTACAAAGTATCCTGATTGTGACAGGCCTGGTGGTGATTGTCTGGATCATATCAGGCATGACAGGAGGACCGATGCAGGTCATTCGTTCTGTTCCGGAGGAACATTTGCAGTTTTTTCCTGATGCAGGTATAGTTTCCTGGATCAACTGGGTGGCCGCCTGGATGGTGCTTGGAGTGGGCAGCATAGTATCACAGGATGTATTCCAAAGGGTAAACTCGGCCCGAAGTGAGGATGCCGCTTATTATTCTACCCTGGCAGGAGCAGGATTGTATTTTGTGCTGGCATTGTTGCCATTATATCTCGTTGCGGCCATCCGGATATTAGATCCCGGCATTCTGGAGGGTGATCTTCAGCTGGCTTTACCTGTGCTGGTACTCAATACCATGCCGCAGTGGGTTCAGATTTTATTTTTCGGTTCCTTGCTGAGTGCAATCATGAGTACCTGCAGTGGAGCCTTACTTGCACCAGCCAGTCTTTTATCTGAAAATATCCTGAAACACCGGTTCTTCAAAACACTGGATGATAAACATTCGCTCCGTCTGACACGTGTCAGCGTACTGGTAATGGGAGTTATATCACTCCTGATGGCTTTTGGAAGTCAGAATATTTTTCACCTGGTAGGAGAAGCCAGTATTTTCGGATTAGTGTCTATTTTTATTCCTTTTACAGCTGCCCTATTTTTTGAACACCGTTCTGTAGCTGGTGCCTGGACATCCATGATAGCAGGATCAGTAGTTTGGTTTTTCTTCAATTATATTTACATTACTGATATCGAAGCTTTGGTACCCGGTACTGCAGCAAGTGGTATCGGCCTTTGGGCAGGTACAATTTGGGATAAAAAGTCAGAAACGGATGAGCTTTAAAGCAAAGTTTAAAATCGGAAATGATAAATTAAACCGGAGTCTATCCTTTTTGTATTTAAACTATCATGAATGAAAAAGGAAATTATAATAAAATGCGGTTTAACAAGATCGGAAGATTACAATAAATGTAGTTTTTGTTTAATTATATATTTTCATAAGACAACCGGGCCGGATTTGATTGAGCTGTGATAATCAAAATCAAACAATTTTACCGTGCTGTTTCAGAATGGCCCTGACCTCATCTTCGTTGAGCTTGGTGATATTGGAGATTAAAGAAATGGACAAATCATTTTCGAAAGCATTCAGGATTACTTCGATTTTGCCTTCGATTTTGCCTTCGATTTTGCCTTCGATTTTGCCTTTGATTTCTCCCTTTCTTACTAACTGATCATAAGTACTCATAATATTACTTTTTATTTCAGGTGATATTTTTTGAACGATTTCGACAATTTTCTGCTCATCCAGGTCTGTCACCTGTAGTGTGTAAACAAGAATGGTTTATATAAAGTTCCTGTTAAGATATGGATTTATACTTTTGAAGATACGCTCAATTTGCATTTCAAGTATTTCAGGGTTAAAGCGATGTTTCTGAAGTGTAAGGGCAGAATAGAGCATACCATTGCGCAATGACAAAAGGTCTTCATCAGACATCCCCATCAGAGATATAAATACACGTTCAAATGATGGAATATAGTTTTGCACCTCATTTGGAAAACTTTCAAAAAAATTTTTTATAGTCTTCATTTTCCAACCCTTCTTTCCCTGATAATAAATGATAGGTATTACAGGATGCAAACTTTCCCTGTTCTTCAACTGGGTGAGATAGGCATTTGCCATATATCCCAAAATCTGAAATGCAGCATACTTTTCAGGAGTAGATTTACTCTCAAGGAGCAAACTGACATACACTTCTTTATTACCAGTCTGTACAACGGGTACACGAACCACCACATCCGAAAAACTTTCTGACAGTTCAGGGGTGATAAATTGTGTATTGGCATAAGTAAGATTCTCCAGGTTCAGCACATGCTTCAGGTTTTCGGGCAGATATGCATCCAGAAAAGCAATAGCCATATCCCTGTCTGCAAGCATTTCTTTGACAAATTTGTCATGAGGATTATTGACTGAGTGATCCATAAGTCAAAACTAAAAAAGTATAGTATTTTGAGAAAATTTTTGTCTTAACATATTCGTCTGAATCAAATTCCTTCAAATAATAAAGCAATCAGAATGACTTTGACTCCTGTCGCCTTATTTTAATAAAATTGTATACATCCAATCACACACTGTCAAAAATGTACATTCTTTAATTTAAGTATAGAGTTGGGTTGGAAACTTCAAGAAGATAGTATGAGGTCCTGATTTATTCGGTCTGAATAATCGAATTTTACGAAGAATTTACCGATCTGTGGGTTTATTCCGGACGTATCATGGATGGATTATTGAACAGTCGGGTCACAGGACCGTTATTGAAGTGTATAGATTATTTGTTGATAATTACATTCCAAAGTTAATCCTGCAAATATTCAATCACAAGTAGCATATTAAGCAGTAAACTTATATCCTACCCCTCTTACTGAATGAAAATGCCTTGGGTTTCGCTGGTCTTTTTCAAAATACTTCCGGAAAGATAAGATGAAGTTATCTATGGTGCGGGTGGAAGGGAAAACATCATACCCCCATACGGATTGAAGTATCTGGTTTCTTGATACTACCTCACCCTGCCTTTCTATCAATAATTTCAAAAGCAGTACTTCTTTTTTGGTAAGTCTGAAGGGTCCGTCCACTCCTTTGGCATCGTACGTGACAAAGTTGATGTAATTGCCTTCCCAACTGTATTCGTCCAGACTTTTGGCATGTTCCTCCACTGATCTTTTCAGCAGATTCTGTACTCTCAATAATAACTCTTCCAGATGGAAGGGTTTGGTCAGGTAGTCGTCTGCTCCCAGCTTGAGGCCTGTAATTCTGTCCTGAGAAGTATCCTTGGCAGAGATGATGATAATACCCACTTTGGAATTTTTCAATCTCACCTGCTCGCATATCTGGAACCCTGAGATTTCCGGGAGCATCACATCCAGTATCAGTAGATCGAAATGCTGATTGTTTACCAATTGCAGGGCTTTTTTGCCATCTCCTGATGTCACCACTTCATAACCTTCCAGCTCAAGATTCATTTTTATGATCTTTTGCAGCTGCTCTTCATCTTCCACTAAAAGGATTCTCATCATATGGGTCTGATTGGTAAACTTACTTCAAATATACTTCCTTTGGGTGAGTGGTCCAGAACTCTGATTTTACCCCTGTGGGCCTGAACAATTTTCTTTACAATGTACAACCCCAATCCGGTACCTTTGGTTTTGCGGGTTTCTTCAGAGCCGGACCGGTAAAACTGTTCAAAAATCCTGCTTTTCTCCTTTGCAGGGATGCCGGGTCCGTTGTCTGTGACTTTCAGTATGACTGTATCGGGGTCTGTTTTTTGAAGGGAGATCTGGATTTTTTTTGGTGGTTCTCCATATTTATCTGCATTTTCCATCAGATTCATCATTACGGATACAAAGGCTTCTCGGTCCACAAATCCAGTAATGCCGTCTTCTATTTTGTGCTCTATATTGAGCTCCGGATGTTGGGTAATATATTTTTTTACCAGACTGCTTGCCAATGTACTTATGTCCGTAGCTTCAAAATTATATTGATATTCAGTATTTATTTTGGTGGTAAAAAGCAGATTGTTGATCAGGTTTTCAAGTCTTGTACTCTCTGAGAGCGCATTTTCATGCATTTCCCGGGATTTGTCCGGAGGGATACTTCTTTTGATCAATGTTTGTAATATCAAATTGATGGAAGCGATGGGTGATTTCAGTTCATGCGTAATCGAAAGGAGAAAGTTTTTTTGTTTTCGGGCAATATCCAGCTCTCTTTCTAAAGATTTCTGAATAAACCAGATACCTGAAATCAGCATAATACCGAATACCAGTCCTTCGCCCAGGATCATATATTTTTTTCTTTGATGTTTTTTAACGAGCTGATGGTATTCAGGTACATTTTCTAAGGTAAAATTTTCGACCCCGTACAGCGTATTGTATTTCAATTGCATGGCCTCACTTTCGGCTTTAAATAATGCTTTGTTGTTTTGGGTCAACAAAACCGCCCACCAGATAAGTGCCAGCAGCATATATCCTGCTACGGTGTATGTCAGATATTTCATAGAATGGATTGGGTGATGAAAATACAGATTATGATGCCGATGCTTAAAATTATGCCAATTTGCCTTTGCAAAGTTAAAGCAAGACATGCAGATATATGATTAAAAACTTCAAAGTGTTAATTTTGGCACAATTATTTCATTCCAGTAAGTTGGAAACAGAGTTTCTGTTTCAGACATATGCAGATAAAAGAAGGTGAATAGCGTTTCAGGCAGGTTTGCGGATATTTTGGTAGTATTGTTGCAATACTTCGGGAATGTATCGGTCCGGGGTCTGGGCACCTTTTATCTGGAAACATACAGTGCCTCATTTGACCAAACACGCAGTTTTATCCATCCACCTTTTGAAAAAGTGCTTTTTAAGTCAAGCTATGACCCTGCTTACGAAATAACTGTTCTTGTAAAGAAATTAAGTCTTTTTTCTGCACTTTCAGCGCATGATATTCAAAATCTAACTGAAGATCTAATTCATAATCTAAATCAAACGGGTAAAGCCGAAATTTCAGGAATAGGTTCTTTACTTCAATCCGCGGCATCTATTGAATTTGTTCCCTCACAAGAAAACTTTCATGGACAATATTACGGACTGGCATCTGTCGGGGTTAAGGCGGTGCCACTCAATCATCCCCGCAATGCAGGTGTGACCATACAAACAACGGAGACCGGTACATTAGTGTACAGGAAATCTCAACAAAGCCAAAGCAATCGTTATCTTATTCTGCCTTTGCTGGCAGGATTGGTGACGCTGGCCATCATATTGGGCAGATATATCAGTTGTAATAAATCATCATCAAATTTGCCCCATGTAGCAACAGAAACCGTCATCATCCCTCAAACTTCCCCGGACACTGCAGTATCCACGGAGAAGGAGGAAGCCGAAGATGTTTCTGTAATACCGGCAGATACTGCCGGAGTCGCTCAACTACCTGATTTTGACGGCGAGTGTGTTATAATCGTAGGCTCATTTGCCAAAGAAAGCAATGCCAAACGTATGTACAACAAAGTAAAGAGGGCCGGATATAATCCTTATTATCAGAATACCAACGGAAGAGTAAGGGTAGGGATGAGCTTCGAGTGTAAGGAAGAAGACCTGACTGACTCCATGAAGAGTATGCGCAGAAAATTTGCGAAGGATGCATGGTATCTCAAACCGGAAGTGCGCATAGAATAAGATTGCTTCATTTATTACAGCTCCGCTAAAGTTTATAAACTTCGACACCAGATTATTTGTTTTGTACATTTTTATGTAAATAATTCTATACAAGATGCAGTTTGTTTCATTTCTGATCTTACTTTTTATACTACCATTAAACCGGTTGGCTACACAAAATAGTAGCCCTGATATATTCGTTTCGATCAATAAAGACGACCTGATCCAACACATTGAGTACATTGCTTCTGATGCCTTGATGGGACGAAATACCGGTGAGCCGGGCAATCAGATGGCAGCCGGATATATTGCCGGTCAATTTGAAAAATCGGGGGTGCAGAAGCTGAAAAATGCTATGGAATATTACCAGGAGTTGCCTCTCGCACTTATCTCTGCGGGAGCAGGTAGCTTGACAATATCCGGGCAGACCTTTGAACAAGGAAAGGAATTGATTTTTATAGAAGGGCATCCTGTGAACCTGAATACCGAAGCAGTTTTTTTGGGTTTCGGAGAAAAACCCGAATTGTACGAAAATAAATCCTTAAAAGATAAAGTCGTCATTGTCTGGCTGGGTTCGGAAGAAATCAGAAATCCGGTACAGGCATTCAGACTTTCCGATAAAAAATTACAGTATGCAAGGGAAGCCGGGGCGCTTGCACTGATAGAAATGTATAATCTGCAAATGCCCTGGGTGAGTCTCAGGAATTATTTCAGAGGAAAACAATTGGAATTAGTAGATAGAGATAAAAAGGAAATTCCCTTCATAGTATTTAATGCGGAAACTCCGGAATTGATTACTACGCTGAAAAATGCAATTAACCTGCCGTTACAAATCCGGTTTGATGGAATGGTCAAAGAACAGGTAGAGGCCGTCAATGTGATAGGCATGATACCCGGCAGTGATGAAATGCTGAAAAATGAATACGTATTATTGTCCGCACATTTTGATCATGTGGGAGTGAAGAAAGGAGTGCCTGCCGGACAGGATAGCATTTATAATGGCACAAGAGATAATGCTATCGGAACCGGGGCAATAATTGCAGCAGCAGAATATTTTGCCAAGCATCCTCCAAAACGATCCATACTACTGGCTGCCTGGAATGGGGAAGAGAAAGGATTGCTGGGAAGCCGTTATTTTGCTGACAATCCTTTAGTGCCTTTGGATAAAATCATTTTCAACCTGAATATTGATAATGGCGGATACAATGATACCACAGCCATCAGCATCATTGGGTATAAGCGTACCGGAGCGGCTGATATTTTTGAAAAAGCAGCAAGTGCCTACGGCTTTAAGGTACATCAGGATCCCGCTCCAGGTCAGAATCTGTTTGACCGGTCTGATAATGTAAGCTTTGCTGCCAAGGGAATTCCGGCCCCTTCATTTTCCATGGGTTTTACAGATTTTGATGCGGAAATATTCAGATATTATCATCAATTGGGAGATCATACAGAAACTGTAAATTTTGATTATGTGTACAAATACATACAATCCTATCTGCTGGCAGCAAAATTGATTGCAAACCAACCAGTGCCACCTAAATGGGAAAGTGGTGATAAATACGAACAGGCTGCCAGGGAATTATATGGTGATAAATATTAACAGTATTTCAGATGTTGCCTCTCGAATAAATCGACCGACTTCGGACATTTGAGCCGGAAGGTCTTATTTTTCCTGAGCATCATTATTTTCATTTAGCTTTTTAAGTCTGCCGCTATCCTTAAGGGCTTTATGAATAATGTACTCCAGCTGGCCGTTGACACTGCGGAATTCATCAGCAGCCCACTTCTCCAATGCGGAGTAGGTTTTGGCGTCCAGCCGGAGTACAAATGATTTTTTTTCGGCCATCTGTATTATTGATGTAAAGTACCGGTATTAACCACAGGAGATGCTGCCTTATCCGAACACAACACCACCAGCAGATTGCTTACCATGGCTGCTTTCTTTTCCTCATCGAGATGTACGATTTCCTTTTTGTTGAGTGCTTCAAGGGCCATTTCTACCATACCTACTGCTCCTTCTACAATCTTACTTCTGGCAGCTACTACTGCCGAAGCCTGCTGTCTTTGGAGCATGGCGCTGGCAATCTCCTGAGCGTATGCCAGGTGACTGATTCTGGCTTCGATCACTTCTATACCTGCAATGGCAAGTCTTTCTGAAATTTCTTCCTCCAGCATGTGGTTGATTTCAGCAGAACTGGATCTCAGCGTGATTTCTGCGGTTTCGTCCTCAAAGTTGTCATAGGAATACTCCATGGCCATTTTTCTGAGTGCCGCTTCACTTTGGATGGATACAAAGGTTTCATAATTTTCCACATCGAAAGCAGCTTTGTAGGTGTCTTTTACTCTCCATACCACCACAGCGGCAATCATGATGGGGTTACCCTGCTTGTCGTTGACCTTGAGCTGGGATGTTTCAAGGTTATGTGCTCTCAGAGTAATTCTCCTTTTGGAATAAAATGGATTGGCCCAGAAAAAACCACTTTCCTTGATGGTGCCTACGTAGGTTCCGAAAAGATTAAGTACACGGCTGCTGTTGGGCTCTATCGCCATAAAGCCTGCAAAAAGAAAGAATCCCAACATCATGCCGATGACAGATATGTAAATCGGCAAGGTAAGACTGTAGAAATTATACCCTGACAGTCCGATAATGATGAGGGTGAGAAGCAGGATGAGGTATCCTGATTGTACGGTCACTGTTTTTTCTGATTTCATGATTGTTGATTTATTATGATATTAAAATGATATCACAAAGATATAATGTTTGGATGGGAATGTCAAGAGTTATTCTGCCTGAAATACAGTCTGACCGGATAAAAGGTAGAAATTACTGGACGAAAGGCTTTGATAACCTGACCTGAATCCGGTCAGTTTTAAAAAAGAGAGGTCCGATCAGAATTTTTATGCAGTATGCGCAAAATTACCACTTCTTGTTTCTCTTCATGTACCTGATATATGACCAGATGCTTTTCTATGTTAAATACTCTTAAATCCTCTTTGAGGTATTTGTGGCGGTGGCCAATGCCTGGCATGGAAGCTATTTTTGCAAAACCTTCTTTCAATTTTTCTTCATATATTTCTTTTTGCAGTGAGCCATAAGTAATTTCTGTATAAGTCTGAATATTATTAAGGTCGTCAAATGCTTTATTGGAAAAACTCAATCTGAATTCATGGCCTGACATGATCCGGGATTTCTTTTTTATGTTTAATATTATTTTTCACCTGTGAATTTACTTTCTCCCAAAAATTTTCATCGTACTCAATTACCCTGCCTGCCTCTACATCATCCAATCCTTCCTGTATCAGCTGATTAAACCGCTCCCATTTCCACAGTTCGTTTTGTACCATTTTCAGACGAAGTGCATCTCTCAGCACTTCAGATGCAGAAGCATAATATCCGGATTCCACCAGTCTTTTGATGTATTCCTCATAAGGTTTACCTAAATTTACTCTTTGCATAATTCGTACATTTTATGTACAAATATATGACATTTGTATCACGTATAATGCAATAATCATTCAAGTATGGTAAAATGCATATCCGAATGGGACAATATAGCTTAACTTTTTTCGATACTCCTGAATATAAAAATATCTGACAAATGAATGAAAGGGGCTTCTGAATTTGATCTCTGTTTTTAAGACCGGAGTTATAGAACTGCTGTACTTATTGTTTTGAAAAATGATATGATTTGGATGGCCGAATTCTCCGTTGAAGTACAGACGTTATCACACCATAATGTTTGAAGCTGTGATAAAAACCCGTAATTTCACAGTTTCAAATATTCTGCTTCATGCAACTACACCCTTTCAAAGCACACTATCCGAATAGTTCACTGATTGCATCGCCTGAGTTGTTTTTTGACGAGATGTCCAAAGAATTCCTGCAGTTTTTTCAATCCGGATTTTTTATTAAAAATGATTTGTCCGCCATTTATATCTATGAGATTCTGTTTAATCACAGACTGCATACCGGCATAATATCAGGTGCTTCCATCTCTGATTACATTCAGGGTAAAATGATAGGACACGAAAATACCCTGGCTGCCAAGGAACAGGCTTTGTTGAAATTGATCCTGCTACGCAAGGCAATGATCAAACCTGTTTTATTGGGATATGATGCAGTGCCTGTACTGGATGAGCTGATTGCTCAGATTAAATCTCAAAATCCACCTTTTTTCACTATCCGACTCGATGAGTACGAAGAAACACACAGATTGTGGCAGTTGTCTGACCCTGCTCAGATCAATATTATGCTGGATTATTTTAGAGATTATGTGCCGGAGGTTTTTATTGCAGATGGTCATCATCGTACCTCCACGGCTGTAAGATTGATTCAGGATGGGTACATGGCTGGTTCTGATGAAGACAAAAGTGTCCTGGCAGCATTTTTTCCTTTCAGAGATCTGGAGATATATGAATTCAATCGTGTAGTCAATGTGCATACACAGATGTCCACTCCGGTTTTTATAGCAAGACTCAGCAAGTACCTGCATATCAAACCTCTCAAATCCGGCAGGAAACCAAAGGAAAAACATTGTATGACATTGTACATTTCAAGGCAGTGGTATGCATTGACATGGAAAAAGGAAGTGGTGGAAAAGATGGGATTGTCCGACGTAGTATTGGATACAGAGTTGTTTAACCACTACATCATCCATAAAATTCTGAAAATTGCAGATATCCGGAGCGAAGCGGGTATCCAGTATATAGAAGGGCATAAGGGTATCAATGGAGTGGAAAAAGCTGTTCACAATAATGAACAATGTGCAGGATTTTGTCTTTTCCCTATCTCCGTTGAAGAAATGAAAACCGCTTCCAAAGCAGGTAGAGTTTTGCCTCCCAAGAGTACCTGGTTTGAACCCAGAATGAAAAATGGCATTCTGGTAAAAACTTTTTAATCAATGGAATGGTATATCATGGTATGATTCATAAATTCTCAGCAGATATTATCTATTCAGGAGACGGAGAAGTGTGGAATGATGTTGTAATCATTGCAGATGACTACGGTAAAATATTGGAGGTTGGTGCTTTGAAAGACCATGATCCTGTATCCATCCGCTTTTTTAAAGGTATTCTTTTACCGGGCATGATTAATACCCACTGTCACCTGGAGTTGTCGCACATGAAAGGCAAAATAGATACCGGGACAGGGCTTATCTCATTTATCAATCAGGTGGTGCGACACAGGGAGTCAGATCAGCAGGAGATACTTTCGGCCATAGAGGCTGCTGATAGTGAAATGTATGAAAGTGGTATCGTTGCCGTTGGTGATATCTCCAACAAAGCAGATACCGCTGATATAAAATCCCGCAGCAAGCTGGATTACTACACATTTGTAGAATTCTTCGATCTGATGCAACCCGCACTGACTGCCAAAACCATATCGCAATACAAGGAAGTTTTTGACAAGCAAAGCACGCACAGAAACAATAAAAAATCTATGGTGCCACATGCCCCGTATTCGGTGACGAAAGAGCTTTTTGCTTTCATACGCCAAAACCAGCCGGAGCATGTGACTGTAAGTATTCATAATCAGGAGACCATGGATGAGATGATGCTTTTTCGGGATGGGAGTGGTGGTTTCAGTGAGTTTTATGAAAATTTTGGATTAAGCCTGTCTCACTTCAGACCTACCGGCAAATCATCCATTCATTATGCTATGGAAAATATGAATCCTGCAAACCCCACATTATTTATTCACAATACACTCACCGGAGAAGAAGACATTGAAGCTGCCCGGCGCTGGAATCAGCATGTGTTTTGGGCCACCTGTCCCAATGCCAATCTGTATATTGAAAACAGATTGCCGGACTACAGGATTTTTATGGATGCCGAAGCCAAAGTCACCTTGGGTACCGACAGCCTTACCTCCAACTGGCAGCTATCTGTGTGGGAAGAGATGAAAACCATCCGGAAATATTGTTCTTATGTTCCCCTGGAAGACCTTGTAGTGTGGGCATGTATCAACGGAGCACAGGCATTGGGCTATGCGGACAGATTGGGAAGTATCAGGCAGGGTAAAACTCCCGGAATAGTATGGGTGGAATGTGCAGTAGTGAATGGCACAGCCGATATTGCAAGCAGTCAATCGGTAAGAATCATTTAGTTGCTTGAATTTATATGCAATGTTTTGCCCCTAATTAAATGAACACTGAATAAGACCTTAGGTTGAGACAGGATTTTGTACATTCAGAATTTGTACTCATCTTTGTCATGACGGACGACCGACGGTGACGTTTTGTACCGAAGGCAGATAGCTCAGGCCTGACTATCTTTTTAGGACTCTTCGACTCATTGGCGGACTCCTACTCGTTCAGTATTACCCGAAGGTAGTATTTTTTTATGATCCAAAGGTGATTTTTAGCCCAGTCCGTGTAACAACCACTTTTGGTTGTACTTAGTTACGAATTCTGAAACTTTCTCCTTGGCTTCCTCCAGTTGCTGGATTGACCCTATATGCAACAGTTGTTCCTTTAGTGTTCGGTGAAATCGTTCTATCACCCCATTGGACTGTGGGCTTCTGACAAATGCTGGGCTTTTCTCAATACCGAGAAATTGGATTTCTCTGTCAAAGTCCCTGGAGTCAAATTGGGTGCCGTGATCTACCCTGAGTTTGAGGCTGTGAACCTGGCAGATATTGTGGCTTACCTGACCAAATTCGTTCCTCACTGCATTACGGATGGCTTCCATGGCCTCTTTTGCTGTGGATTTGACAGATACATGCCATCTCTTGATTTCGCTGTTGTAATGATCGGTGATGCCCATAAAATAGATTTTGCCTATCCCGGTACGAAACTCTTTGATATCCATTCCCCATAGTTCATTGGGCCGGCATGTCAATATCTTTCCATTATGCTCGTACCGCTCCGGATGTGTCCGATTCTCCTGTTTGCACAATAGCTTGTGTGTACTCATGATTCTTCGGAGACGTTCTTTAGCTACGACTATTCCCTTTTCTTCCTTGAGTCTGACTTTGATCTTTTTATATCCTTCCATGTAGAATACCGGATCAGCCAGATAGGCTTTTACTGCCTCAAGTACCTCCGCATCTGAAATGCCCGCTTTCGGTCCCGGCTTTTTCCTGACCGCAACAGCCTGACGCTTGTCGTACCATGCCCCCATACTCAGCTGTGTCACGCTCAATATCTGCCTGATAGTGCTCTCAGGGCGCAACTGTTTTAACTCCATGGCTATTTTTCTTTTATCTGTCGAATCAATTCCATCTTTTTTTTATACAGATCCAGCTCCATAGCCTGGCGACCGATGATGGCCTGTGCCTCCCGAAGGCGTCGCTCCTCCGGATGCTTACGAAAGCCATCCTTGCCTTTCTCTAAAAACAGATTTTGCCACTCACTCAACTGACTGGCACTGACGTTGTATTGTCTGCACAGTTCGTCCAGTGACTCTCCTCGCAACAATCTGAGTACCGCTTCTACCTTCTTGTTGGCACTCATCCTTTCTTTTTTCTTGTTTTCCATGACACTAAATTAAGGTTAATTACAAAAAATTTAAGCTTATTTAGTGTTCGCATTTAATTGAGGGCAAGACACCAACTTTTTGTCGTGTCCCTAAATTGGCTACGAAAATGTTCAGAGAATAATAATTCCGAGTTCTCTATAATTGAATTATTTCAATTTTTTTTTGTTCAACAGTAAATAATTTTAATATTTCACTTTCTTCAAATTTATTTGATATAATTATCTTAAATTCATCCCCAAAATGTAAAATAATCCAGTTTTTGAAATTGGTTTTAAACCTAAAAAAAAGGAAGGATTCTTCATATTTGTATACATAGATATCATCGACAATTTCATCAAACTCGGAGCTTATTAAAAACTTAAATGCGGAATCCAAACTACGCTCGGGATAAATTAGTCTATCACTTAATTTACTTAAGCCAGAAGATTCAAAATGCTGAATATAAAAAACATTAACAGATTTATTATCATCATCAATAAAAACATGTGGAAACAATGTTATATATTCTGCCTTTCTAATATTTGGTGCTTCACTAAATGAAATTGCAATTTCTCCTCTAACAACGACTTCTAAACAAGAATTAGTATTTAAAACGCCGCCTTTTAATATAAAATAAAATCTGTCTTTTGATATTATTTTTGATAATATCTTTAAATATTCTTCAACTCTGTTTGATTGATACATTTTTAAATAATTCTAATTTTGAAAGGTGGATTATTAGCATATTTAAGTTCTATTGTATGTCCATTTGGGTTAGTATTTCCTCCATATTTAATTGAAATTCTAATCACTCCATTATTAATTTTAAACCCTGCGATTTCATATTGCGCTAATTCTAATGGTTGTAGTAAAGTAAATCCAGGTAATGAAGAAAAACTATTTTCTATATTGTCCCAGAAAGTTTCTGCAACACCTACATTGAACAACTCAGCTCCGACTGAATTATTTTTCCATTTAAATTTATCAAGGATGTTGCCTCCTGTTCCTTTAATAGCAGTCAAAAATTTTTCTATGACATCACCACCAAACTTTTCCATTTTTGATATAGCTATCCATACAGGTTCTACTCTTTTATATAGGTCATAAGAATCAATTCCTGCATCTACTAACGCAGCTGCCGGAAATTAAGTTTTGATAATATCGAATACTTCTCCGATAAATACTAATAATTCACCTTGTCCTAAAGCCTTAATGGCATCTATTACATTCTCTATTTGTCCAGTTGGTGTATATTTTTTTGCTAAAGTTTTAAATAACTCGGCTCCGAGTTCTGCCCCAATGTCCTTAATGAATGGCCACACAAACGCAGGTATTTGTGGCCAGATATCATCGAGTTCCTGGAAAGATGGATTGCTTACATGAAGCTTTGTATATACTTGTGTTGCCTGTATACTACTCTCTAAACTTACATTAGTTTGCGACGAAGATCACAGCACATGACAAAAAAACAAATAGCCATACGTAATTGTTTGATTTGTAACACATTAAACCTTAATTACGATGGCTACAGGCAAAGTTACAAATCTTGCCTGGGAATTGTATGAGAACCTACCGACCTTAACAAAACCAAGAACTGATTTTATTGCACTATTTATCTTATCCATCCTATAAGTAGGAACAGTCAACCTGGTAAAAGTAGCAATCGGAATGACCACCGATGCAGATACCCATTCGAATTATCGAAGGATCCAACGATTTATGGATCAAGTCAGATGGTGTTTCCAAAGTCTGGTACCTTTGATATTAAAGTGGAGTGGTATTGACGGACCGCTGACCTTGGTGATAGACAGGACGAACCGGAAGTTGGGAAAGAGTGACATCAATATTCTTTGTGTGAGTGTTTTGGGTGAGCAGTTTTGTGTTCCGCTCATATGGAAGTTATTACCCAAACGAGGCAACAGTTCTCAACAGGAAAGGATAGATTTGACTTCCGAATTACCGCTCATCCCGGAATTACCCGATATAAAAGTTATGATCGGGGATCGTGAATTCGTGGGGGCTACCTGGTTTAAATATCTCAAAGACAATAATATAGGAATATTAATCAGACTCAAAGACAACCAAAGAGTAAAGCGATAGGGTAAATATCATAAGGTGGCCAATATCATCAAAGGTAATACCCAACGTACGGTGCAATGTGATGGTAAAAAATACCGGATGGCGGATGTACAGATTTACATACATGGTTTCAGGTACAGGAACTCCGACGGCAAAATAGAAAACCTGATAGTGGCATCATTTGAAAAGGAAACGAAAGTGAGTAAGGAATACCCGGACAGATGGCACATAGAGGTTATGTTCAAAAACTTTAAGTCCAATGGATTTGATATGGAAAGCACCCATGTCACAGATTTGGAAAGGCTTGAGACACTGTTTGGATTACTTACATTGGGTTATATCTGTGCAATAAATGCAGGAAAAATAATTAAAGAAGAAAAACCAAAATTATTTGAAATTTCAGCCAACGGCAGGCCTAAATTGAGTATATTTAGAGCCGGATTTGATGAATTAATGAATGTGCTTCTCAATGGGTTTACTAAAAGATTTAACCTGATTTTTAAATTTTTGTCATGTGCTTAGTTTTTAAATAATCAGTCTCGTCAGAAAATCATTTATTTGATTTTGAAATTATTTTTCAGACGAGATCATAGTACGATAGAATTTCATTGTCCGGCCAAAGATTGTTTTATTTTTTTTTTCGTATAAACAATACCTTATTTGGGGTAGTTTTTATATAGAAAAAACTGCTATGTATAATCGGCAGTTTTAGTGTGTTATAGAAGTGGTATTTTATTTCTTTGGTGCTGTGCTTTTATTTTTCCACGTCTGAAAGCAAATTTCCGCCTATTCACATACTACAATAATTTGTAGATTTATATACAAGAATTCATATTATCCATAGAACCCTTTGTATACACCGGATTAATGAAAATATTTACCAACTCTGCACAATTACAAAGTATTTTAAAACAAATAATCCTGTAAAAATTTTCGTATTATCTCAGCCGGCCATTGCCCTCAATATCCTTTTTACCAGTCCGGGCCCCTCATACACCAGGCCTGTATAAATCTGGACAAGGTCTGCACCCGCTTCTATTTTCTCGATGGCGTCAGCAGGGCTGCTGATACCACCTACTCCTATGATACAGAATTTTTTCTGGGCTTTGGCAGCAATGTAGCGTATGACTTCTGTCGCCCGGTCTCTTAATGGTGCACCGCTGATACCACCGGCCCCTATATCAGATGTGTCCGTCCGGAGTGCTGACCTATCTACAGTCGTATTGGTGGCTATGATGCCTTCTATACCGCTCTCCAGTACAATCTCTACCACATCATCCAGCTGACTGTTGGTGAGATCCGGTGCTATTTTCAGTAGTATGGGTTTATTTCCTCCCAGATTACTGCGTATTTCCGTAAGGCTATTCAGAATATTCAGCAACGGGCCTTTTTCCTGCAATTCTCTGAGTCCGGGTGTATTCGGAGAGCTCACATTCACCGTAAAGTAATCCACATAAGGATATAATTTTTCAAAGCAGATGACATAGTCTTGTACGGCATCTTCATTGGGTGTGGCCTTATTTTTCCCGATATTGCCACCGATGATAATCCGGGTATTTTTCCGGTTTTTCAGCCTTTGCACCATGGCATCTACCCCGTCATTGTTAAATCCCATTCTGTTGATCAGTGCATGGTCTTTCAGTAATCTGAACAGCCGGGGCCTGGGATTTCCCGATTGTGCCCTGGGTGTTACAGTGCCGATTTCAATAAAGCCAAAACCCAAAGCAGCCATTTGTCTGAACTACTTTCCGTCCTTATCAAAGCCCGCTGCAAGACCTACAGGATTGGTAAATTTCAAACCCATCAGTTTTCTTTCCAAAACCGGATCGGAATACTGAAACTGCTTTTTTATCCAGGTATTTAAAAAGGGTATTTTTAGTAACAGGCTGAAAATCCATACAGTGATATGATGCGCCGTCTCAGGTGCAAAGAGGAATAAAACGGGTTTTAGCAGCGGATACATTTCGGTTTTGTAAAATAATCGGCAAATTTACCAATCTGCTTAACTTCACTCTCTTTTTATCCCTTAATTTTAGTTATGATAAGCGGTTTTGTCTGTCCTTTGGCGGAGACGCTTGTTGCCGAAAGCGGGAGACGCATTTCAGCAACGAAAATATTACCGAAAGTGGGCTTGTCTGTCCTTAAATATTGCCGAAAGCGGGCTTGTCCGCCCTTTGGAGGAGACGCTTTTCGGCAACGCATTTCGGGAAACGCATTATGAGTTTCTGCAATGTGTCTCCTCCTTTCGGCGGACATGGTCCACTTGCAGAAACACTCAGCGGGCTTGTCCGCCCTTTGGCGGGCTTGTCTGTCCTTTGTCGGAGACGCATTTCGGCAACGCAAATATTGCCGAAAGCGGAGACGCATTTCGGCAACGAAAATATTACCGAAAGTGGGCTTGTCCGTCCTTAAATATTGTCGAAAGCGGGCTTGTCCGCCCTGTGGCGGGGACGCATTTCGGCAACGCATTTCACGTTTCTGCAATGCGTCTCCTCCTTTCGGCGGACATGGTCCACTTGCAGAAACACTCAGCGGGCTTGTCCGCCCTTTGTCGGGCTTGTCTGTCCTTTGTCGGGCTTGTCTGTCCTTTAGCGGGCTTGTCTGTCCTTTGGAGGAGACGCATTCTGGCAATATTGCCGAAAGCGGAGACGCATTTCGGCAACGCAAATATTGCCGAAAGCGGAGACGCATTTCGGCAACGGTTCGGGGCTTTGCGATGGTGGGGCAATCGAAGCACAAATCTTCAATTTTGCACTAAAGTTCAACCGAAGAACAACCGTTGAACTTTGCAGTTTCGCCCCACTATTGCAAAACCCTTGTTAGCGGCTGGCATTTTAGTGTGCTGCTGATTTTGAGAAAAAATTCATTACGATAACTCCTGTCACAATTAAAATAATTCCAATAATTGCTGGAATGTCTAACGATTGCTTAAATACCACAACCGAAATTATAGCTGTCAAGACAATTCCTAAACCACCCCAAATTGCATAAGCTATTCCCAAAGGAATGGATTTTAAAGCTTGCGACAAAAAGAAAAAGCAAGCAATATATGCCACAATTGTTATCGCTGTTGGCAATAATTTTGAAAAACCGTCTGATGCTTTCATAAAGCTCGAACCTACAACTTCAAGTACGATTGCTAATGATAAAAATAAATATTTCATTGTTCTTTTGTTTTAACTGATGCAAAGATACAAAAATTAAAAAGTGCTTTTTTTGACAAATGTCAAAATCGTTATTTCTTTCTAATACGGCTCAATGTTTCTTGCGAAATACCCAAATAAGAAGCAATATGTCCTAAAGAAATTCTTTGCAAAGCTTCGGGTTGGTTTTTCAAAAGCCAATGATAACGCTGTTCTGCGGTATGTGTTTGTAATAAAAAAGAACGTTCCTCTAAAATTTTGCAATATTCTTCTGCCATTTTTCTACCAATCGTATTCATTTCCTGCGATGATTTGTAGAAACTTTCAAGGTCATTGCTTGAGATATAATATAAAGTGGTGTCTTCTAAAAACTGAATGTTTTCAATTGAAGGTTGGCTAAAAAATAATGGCATTACTGAACCTAAAATTCCGCTCTCAAAACCAAACCAAACATTAATTTCTCTTTCATTGATATTATAAAACGAACGAACAAGCCCTTTTTCAATTACGAATAAACTTGAAACAATTTGTCCTTCTTTGAGCAAAAAATCGCCTTTTTGTTTTATCAGACTTTTAATTTTTTCGTTAAGTTCTGTTTCGATTTCAGAGGTCAGATTTCCGTATTTTTTAAGTTGTTTTATGAGAGGGTTCATTCTTTGTACGGTGTTGGTTTATGCTTGCCGCTAACGAAAATATTGCCGAAAGCGGACTTGTCCGCCCTTTGGCGGAGACGCATTTCGGCAACGAAAATATTACCGAAAGTGGGCTTGTCCGTCCTTAAATATTGTCGAAAGCGGGCTTGTCCGCCCTTTGGCGGAGACGCATTTTGGCAACGCATTTCAGCAATTAATACTCGTAGACAATTTTAATGAGTCAGTGCAGGGGCTTATATTACAGTCATTTCAGGCCGTAACACCTGTCTGTCTGCAAGCGGGGATTTTCTGGTGTGTAATTCGGGTTTGAATGATTTTTACGTCTTCGCAAACAAATATCAGATACTGGCATTCATATACTCATGAACAGGGATAATCTGCTCCAACTTGCCGATAACTGGTTTCAATCCAAAGGGTGGAAGGTTTTTCCGTTTCAGCAGGAAAGCTGGAATCATGTCATGGATGGTTATTCAGGCCTGGTGAATGCACCCACAGGCAGTGGCAAAACTTACTCACTGTTTATAGGAGCCTTGCTGGACTTCATGCAGAAAAATGAAGCCTGGAAAGAGAAAAGTAAAAACGGAATTCAAATCATCTGGATCACGCCGATCCGGGCATTGGCCAAGGAAATTGCCCATTCCTGTACCAGAGCCATAGAAGGATTGGGATTGCAGTGGCAGGTGCAGATCAGAACCGGAGATACTACCACAACCGACAGGAATAAAATACAGAAAAATCCGCCTGAAGTGCTGATTACCACACCGGAAAGCCTGCATGTGATATTCGCCACCAAAGACTATCCTACCTTTTTCAATACCCTGAATATGATCGTGGTGGATGAATGGCATGAACTTATCGGATCCAAGCGGGGAGTGCAGACAGAACTGGCCATTGCTATGCTCAGGCACCTGAATCCAGAGCTGAAAATCTGGGGTATTTCCGCCACCATCGGCAATATGCAGGAGGCGGTAGATGTGCTGCTCTTTCCTGTGCCGGAAGAGCAAAGGAAAATCGTAAAAGCGGACATTAAAAAGGAAGTGGTCATAGAAACATTGCTGCCTAATGAAGTGGAGAAATTTTCGTGGGCGGGACATTATGGTATCGCCATGGCAGAAAAAGTGGCTCCATTAATACAAAAATATAAATCCACCCTGATTTTTACCAATACCCGGGCACAATGTGAATTGTGGTACCAGAGATTGCTGGATATAGATCCGGAACTGGCAGGACAAATGGCAATGCACCATGGCTCTATAAGCAGGGAGATCAGAGATTGGGTGGAGGAAGCACTCTATGAAGGAAAGATAAAAGCAGTGGTATGTACTTCCAGTCTTGATCTCGGAGTAGATTTCAGACCTGTGGAGAGTATCGTGCAGATAGGTAGCCCAAAGGGAGTTTCGCGTTTTCTGCAGCGTGCCGGCAGAAGCGGCCATCAGCCCGGAGCTGTCAGCCGTATATATTTTGTGCCTACCCATTCCTTAGAGCTCAGCGAAGCAGCAGGACTCCGAATGGCCATAGAAAATACCCAACTGGAAGACCGGATTCCCTACATACGCTCTTATGATGTACTGGTGCAGTTTCTGATGACACTGGCCGTTTCGGATGGATTTTATCCTGAAGAGATCTATGAGGTGGTAAAAAACACCTACTGCTATGAGAGTATGGACGAAAACGAATGGCAACAGGTGATATCCATGCTCGTCTATGGCAGCTCATCCCTTCAGGCTTATGATGAGTTCAGAAAAATTTCTGTAGGTGAAGACGGCCGGTTGATTGTAAAGGAGCCCTCTATAGCCCGTAAGCACAAAATGTCTATCGGCACGATCGTCAGCGATGCCATGATGCAGATCAAACTGCTGAAAGGCACCCGTGTCGGTACAGTGGAGGAGTGGTTTATTGCACTGCTTTCGCCTGGAGATACCTTCTGGTTTGCCGGACGTGCACTTGAGTTGGTCAGAGTGAAAGACATGACGGCACAGGTTCGCATCAGTAATGCCAAAAATGGAAAAATCCCTTCCTATCAGGGTGGCAGAATGCCCTTGAGCTCTCAGATGTCTGATGTGGTCAGAGATAAGATTCACAATTTCACCCAGGGAGTTGTGGATGATCCGGAAATGACTGCACTCCGGCCATTGCTGGAGTTGCAGGCGGAGCGGTCTGTATTGCCGGATAAGGATCAGTTTCTGATAGAATACTTTGAAAGCCGCGAAGGCTATCACATCCTAATGTACCCTTATGAAGGCAAAATGTACACGAAGGAATGGGTGCCCTGATTGCCAAAAGGATATCCATGCAGATGCCGGTAAGTTTTACCATTGCTATGAATGATATCGGCTTTGAATTGCTGACTGACCGGAAAATAGACCCGGATCTTTTGATACAGAAAAGTCTTTTTTCGACGCAGAATCTTACTTCTGATATTCAATCCAGTATCAACAGTGTGGAAATGGCAAGGCGCAGATTCAGGGATATTGCACGGATTTCAGGGCTGATTTTTTCAGGCTATCCAGGCAAGCCCAAAAAGGACAGACACCTTCAGGCTTCATCCCAGCTCCTGTTTGAAGTCTTCAAAGAATACGAACCCGACAATCTCTTGTTCAGACAGACTTATGATGAAGTTTTGACCTTCCAGCTTGAGGAAGAAAGACTGCGCAATGCGTTGGAACGTATCCAAAGACAGGAAATGATTATTAAAAAACCCGGAAAATTTACACCTTTTGCTTTTCCCATCATTGTGGACAGACTCAGAGAAAAAACTGACTTCCGAAAAACTCGAAGACCGCATCAAACGCATGAAAATTAGACGCAGGCGGATAAAGTACCTGAAAATTATTTTGATGAATGATTGGAGGGAAAATATTCGGGTCTATCTTTGCAACATATTATTCATTTGCTAAACGCCACCCGGCATTTTGATGAGCCTTACAAGCATTGTTAATTGTGTCCTGAGAATCCGAAAGTGAAAAGTTCCGCTTTCCAATTCTCAATCGTGGTCTGAATAGTGTATTTCAGGCTGGTCCTTAAGTTCTCAAATTTAAATTTCATTGACAATGCGAACATTCAAAAAGTATTTGAATCTCATAAAAGCCTCTCTGGATGGCGAAGAGAGAGACTATACCGAAGGTAATATCCGGACGGCAATCGTTTTGCTTTCAATCCCTATGATACTCGAGCTCAGTCTGGAAAGTGTATTTGCGGTGGTGGATATGTTTTTTGTTGGAAGGCTTGGGGAGAATGCCATTGCGGTGGTGGGCTATACGGAATCTGTGATTACTCTTATTTATTCTGTCGCCATAGGTCTGAGTACTGCAGCCACAGCAGTAATAGCCAGAAGGGTGGGTGAAAAAAGACCTGAAGAAGCCTCCAGGTCTGCCATGCAGGCCTTGATGATATCAGGCGTTGTCACAGTGATATTGAGCATCACAGGGGTAGTGTTGGCACCCGAAATACTGGGGTTTATGGGAGCTACACCCGAAGTGATATCACAAGGTCAGGGATTCACCGCTATCATGTTTGGCAGCAGCGGGGTGATCGTGTTTTTGTTTCTGATCAATGGTATTTTCAGAGGTGCAGGCAATGCGGCACTTGCTATGCGCAGCCTTTGGATAGCCAGTATCATCAATATTATCCTGGATCCGGTCATGATTTATGGTATCGGACACTGGAATGGTTTGGGATTGGAAGGCGCAGCCATAGCCACCTGTATCGGAAGAGGAACTGGAGTCGGGTATCAGCTGTTTCACATGATCAAAGGCAGTGGAATTATAAAAGTAAAAGCATCGGATTTTGTGCCGGATAGAAAAATTATACTTTCTATGATTTCCCTTGCATGGCCGGCTACTTTCCAGTTTATCATTGCATCGGGCAGCTGGATAGTATTGACAAAGCTGGTAGCCGAAACAGGGGGCACTTCTGCTTCTGCGGGCTATCAGATAGCTATAAGAAATGTAGTGTTTTTTATCCTGCCGGCGTGGGGTCTCAGTAATGCAGCAGCTACCCTTACGGGACAGAATCTGGGGGCGAAAAAAATCGAAAGGGTCTTCCAGAGTGTTAAATTGGCTGCTCTATACAATGCGGTTTTTATGTTTTTTGTGACGATGATATTTTTAATATTTCCGGCTCAGATTATCAGTGTTTTTTCATCTGAACCCGAGGTAACAGGATTTGGCGCCAGAGCATTGCGGATAATAGGCGGCGGATTTATATTCTATGGAATCGGGATGGTGATGATACAATCTTTGAACGGTGCTGGAGACACCCGCACACCTACCTGGATTAATTTTTTCGGATTCTGGTTGATACAGATTCCATTAGCATATTTTCTTACCACTGTAGCAGGTATTGGAATTGATGGGGCTTTTATTGCTGTACCCGTGGCCGAATCTCTGATTGCGGCAGCGGCATGGTATTATTTCAGACTGGGTAAATGGAAAGATATAAAGGTGTAAAATCCTGCAAAAGGCAAAAAACAAAAATTAATTCCCGCGGAGCGTTGGGGATTTACAAATCAGGTACCCTTTTTATTCCCAGGAATCACCGGTATAATACACCGTACCTTTGAAGACAGCAACTGTCTCCCATCTTTGATTGCGTATGATGACCTGACATAAAGCAAACCTGTGGGTGCGGTTCAGCTCCTCTGTTTCAGCCCTCAGGGTATCACCGGTTTCCACTTTCCTGGTGTGAGATATGGAGGTCTCTACCGATACAGCCTTGGGGCCGTAACTGTTGGAAGCAAAAGCAAGGGCACTGTCAGCCAGTGCATAACAAATGCCGCCATGTGCTATATGAAAACCATTGAGCATTTCATCCCTTAGCTTCATTTCAGCAATACAGGCACCGGGCGCTATATGCCTTATCATAATACCCAGCCATTGTGAAAAGCGGTCACCCTCCATCATTTTATCAAGTATATATTTTGCTTTTTCTTCAGGAGTCATAGCGCAGAAATTTGCATTATTTGTTACATCAAACCTAAGCTCATGACAAAAAAACAAATAGCCATACGTAATTGTTTGATTTGTAACACATTAAACCTTAATTACGATGGCTACGAGACAATTACAAATCTTGCCCGGGAATTGTATGAGAACCTACCGACCTTAACAAAACCAAGAACTGATTTTATTGACTATTTATCTTATCCATCCTAAAAGTAGGACAGTCAACCTGGTAAAAGTGGCAATCGGAATGACCACCAATGCAGATACCCATTCGAATTATCGAAGGATCAACGATTTATGGATCAAGTCAGATGGTGTTTCCAAAGCCTGGTACCTTTGATATTAAGTGGAGTGGTATTGACGGACCTCGACCTTGGTGATGAACAGGACAAATGGGAAGTTGGGAAAGAGTGACATCAATATTCTTTGTGTGAGTGTTTTGGGTGAGCAGTTTTGCGTTCCGCTCATATGGAAGTTATTGCCCAAACGAGGCAACAGTTCTCAACAGGAAAGGATAGATTTGATTTCCGAATTACTGCTCATCCCGGGATTACCCGATATAAAAGTTATGATCGGGGATCGTGAATTCGTGGGGGCTACCTGGTTTAAATATCTCAAAGACAATAAGAGCAAAATGGAAAACCTGATAGTGGCATCATTTGAAAAGGATACGAAAGTGAGTAAGGAATACTCGGACAGATGGTACATAGAGGTTATGTTCAAAAACTTTAAGTCCAATGGATTTGATATGGAAAGCACCCATGTCACAGATTTGGAAAGCTTGAGAAACTGTTTCGATTACTTACATTGGGTTATATCTGTGCAATAAATGCAGGAAAAATAATTAAAGAAGAAAAACCAAAATTATTTGAAATTTCAGCCAACAATGGCAGGCCTAAATGAGTATATTTAGAGCCGGATTTGATGAATTAATGAATGTGCTTCTCAATGGGTTTACTAAAAGATTTAACCTGATTTTTAAATTTTTGTCATGTGCTTAGGTCTTTCATCTCGGAAATTGTGTATATTGGTACTTGTGTTTAGTGACTCATCATTAGTACATGACATTTTTTGGCAAACTATAGCTTATTTAATTGACTTTGAATGTGTTATATCAAAATGACATTAAATTTCAAACGTTGTGTCGCCTTAAGCCGGCTGGGCTCTTATACCGCTATGGGCGGCACAGGCTTTTTTTCATCGCCAAAAAAGTAAGCAATCCGCCGGCGGCGGACTAGGCCAAAAAAAGGCGATTGCTTCGCACCACTTATTCTCGAATCTTCATGCTTTTCATTTCGCTAATTTCATCGTACATCCTGGTGCTGTACCCTAATTTAGCGAAATGAGCAATTCCGATTCTTCATAAGCTATCGCTGGTTTTTTGGCCGAAATACACCAATTTCAAAACTTTTTGTCATGTGCTTAGGTGACTCATATTGAGAACTTTGGACGGGAATCAATTTAGTGATCTATCCATTTGGGGAAGGAGTTTTTACCTCCTTTCTCTTGCAAAATATATTCTCATCTTTGCTCCCTAAAGTTACAATTATGACTTGAATATAAACTTTTAAATATAAAATAAAATTATGTTAGTTCAAAGTCCCTACAAAAATTAAGCTGCTTTCCCATAATTAAGGATTTTGAGATTAAATTTATTTTTATCATGTGTGGTGATACTTCAAAGTTTTAAAAAAAATAAATCCAGTAATAATTGTTGGATCACTCTGTTTTGACATCTGCATTGGATAGTACCACAGAGTGGTTTTTATCTACTCCTAATCTTGATATGGGATTTGCTATGTTCACGCTTGTAAGAGAGGCATTAAAATGAAAATCCAACTTTTCCCTATCTCTTGCCTGACAGTGATTGAGTCCGGGTATGCTGTTTGGCATCCCTGAAGTTGAACTCCATTTGATATCTGGCTTTGTAATATTTGACGATGGTTTGGGCATCCCTATTCAGATTTGTACTCATGAATATTTTACAGGTTGTTATTTCCCCTTTCTGGTTCAGAAATTCTACATACGCTACTTTGATTTTACATCCCAGCATTATACTATATACTACACATTCATACATGATTAATTCAGGTGTTTTTTCTACGAGTTTAAACCTGCGCTTGTCTATCTTTTTAAGATTCACTTTACCGCCATATTTTTTAGGTCTTCCTCTGCCACTCTACTGTATGCCTGTGAACAGGTATCTTAAATTGGCATCGTCACGCATTCGGGTGATGAGCTCAAATCCGAGATCCGTGGCCGTTGTGATGTAATCTGTTTTATAAAACCATGCATCTACTACCAAAGTGGTGCTGATCTTTATTAATTCACATGCATTGTCCTTGAGCATTTTACAATATTGCTCTACCACTTCGGTTGAATCATTCTTTTTGCTGTACTGTGTTCGTGTAGCTACTATATGGTAGGCTGTATTCTGCTTCAGATCAATGGCCGCAAAACATCCTATCTCCAACCCTCGCTCATACTGCCCGTGACATCCGCTGTAAAAGTATCCCACCCCATAGGTTTGTTTACCGCTTTTGGTAATATAGCTGGGATCGAAACCGATGATCTTATCATCACTGCATAACTCAAGCACCAACAGCTTGTTAAAATATAACCAATTAAAAAATTTTCCAAATTGATACCGATAACTGTGTTCATCCATGCTACCGTACCTGCCTAATTGTAAAAAATTAATCCGACCTCGCATACTGAGAAATAATAAAAGGATGTGCATTAAAAATTTATGCTGGACTTTGCCAATGTCGTTCATTCTGCTTAATATTGTCCTTTTAAGGCTTCGGCCGGAAGTAAATACATCTTGTGAGATCATTATGTTGGAGTTTTGATCTCAGGTTAGAACCTAAAGATTCGCATTTACTTCTTTTATATATAATATATCGTAATATGTTTTTAAGGCTATATTTCTAGCGGACTATTGTAATTAAAGATTTTAATAAAATTGAAGGAAAGATAAATGTAATAAATGAAAAATATGATGGTATTGTCAAACTTGGTATTAACTTTATTTATGACACAAAATTTTATTCTGATACAATTGAAGATAGATTTAATTGCGATGGACTTATTTTTAGAAAAAAAGCAAAAATAATTGATACTAAAGAATTTAAAGTTTATCCAAACACTGTGAATATTAATGGAGAAATCAATATTATTTACAATAAGTACAATAACGATATTGGTTATAATTACAAAATATTTAATATTTTCGGTCAACTAATCGAAAATAAAAATATTGCTAAAGCACAAAACGAGAAAAATATTAAAATCAATATTCATTCTATAACTATCCCTGGAAGTTATTTTATTTATTTCTATGAAAATGAAAACCTTGCAGGCGTCTCTAAAATAATAGTATTTTAAAAGAAAATATAAATTATGTTTTCAGGTAAGTTTATATATATTGCAATTATAATATCTCTATTTTTATCTCTGAGTGTTTATTACGAAATGGACTATTGGCTTATTCAAAGACCATGTAGCGTGCATGTATGGAGACAAACAGATTGTGCATCTTATGCTTTGAATTATTACCAAAACAACAGAAGTTTTTTTAATCCACAGGTTCACCACAGACATGCGATAGAGGGTAGTACTGTAAGCGAATTCCCCATAATATATTACATAGCATCAAAAATGTATGGATGGTTTGGTTTTCATGATTATTATATCAGATGGCTCAATTACGTTATTTTTTTTTCAGCATTTCTGGCAGTATATTTTACATCACGAATATTTATCAGGGACAGTTTTTTGGCTATGATTCCATCATTACTAATGATGATGTCTTGCGTATTGGTTTATTACGGATCCAATTATCTTCCGGACGCACCGGCATTAAGTTTTGCTTTAATTGGTTTTTACTTTATTTCAAAATATCATATTGAATCCCAAAATTCAGATTTTTATGTCGGAACTTTTTTTGTTGTATTGGCATCTCTGCTGAAAATATCTTCTGCTCTCATTTTTATCAGCTTTATCGCATTCAGTATTTATCAACGGATTGTCTTAAAAAACGATAGTTTTAATTATAAGAAAATCCTGACTTTGTTCTTAGGCCTGTTCATTCTGGCCGGTTGGGTATTTTATGTAAAATACTACAATCAAAAAGGACAGTATTTTGGAAATCTTCAGGGTACATTGGGCATATGGCTTTGCACAGCTGAACAGATAGATTACATTATAGATCGAACTAAAGCTGAATGGATGCCGGCTTTAGCATCTAAAAAACTTTGGTACCTTATTATACCCGTTTTTCTGTACATAATCTGGTACTGGAGGAAATTACACGTATTACTCAGGTTTTTTATCCTGCTCCTTATTGCCGGATCTATATTTTATTTGATAGCCTGGTTTGCTGTATTTGATGTACATGATTATTATTTTATAAATATATTGTGTTTGCCTGTAATTATTTCAATTGCCTTTTTCAGCCTGCTTGAGATGAATTTAGATAAAAAATATTTAAAGGTATTTTATGTTTCAGCAGCTATTTTATTAGTAATGACCGCAGAAGATACAAAGGCACAGCTTGAGTACAGAAGATATAATGAAGCCTGGAATTCTCAACCGGCAAAGGCCTTTTACAAAATAGAACCCTATCTTCGGTCTGTCGTTGTGACAGAAATGGCTTATTTACAATTGATGACTACAAGTACAAATATTACACTTTATTTTGCCAATAATCCCGGGTTTACCAGACTTTTTGATGTAAGCGCAGAAAATGCATATGCCAGAGGTGCTAAATATATGCTCCTGTTAAAAGATCAATTGGAATCTGAAGAATTTTCAGCTTTTAAAAATCAAGTAATTGGCGAATTTGAAGATATAGCTATTGTCAAGTTTTAGAGTCTGCATTTTATCACAGATTTTATTGATATGGTTTAAAATATTGTTTTGTTATTCCACACATAGAAATAAAAACCATATATTTGTCGATCCACTGAGAAAATGATCAAGCGTTGAGTGCATCTCCTACAGTAAAGTCGGTCGATGACATGAGCAAAGTGACGCCGCTCATGGCACAGTATTTTAAGCTGAAAGCCAAACACCCCGATGCCATATTGCTGTACAGAGTGGGTGACTTCTATGAGACCTTCGGACAAGATGCCGTCAAGACTGCCGAAGTGCTTGGCATAGTACTTACCAAAAGAAATAATGGGGGCAGCGATATCGAACTGGCAGGCTTCCCCTACCATTCCCTGGATGTGTATTTGCCCAAACTGGTCAGGGCAGGCTATCGGGTGGCAATATGCGAACAATTAGAAAAACCCTCCAAAGAGAAAAAAATCGTCAAAAGAGGGGTGACGGATTTTGTCACTCCCGGTGTCACCATTGACGATACTATTCTCGACCGTAAAAATAATAACTATCTCGCAGCTATCCACTTTACCCCAAAAGGAGACCGTGGTGTGGCATTTCTGGATATTTCCACAGGGGATTTTATGCTCAGCCAGGGAGACCCGCAGAATATCGAAGAAAAACTGATGAACGGTTCAGCCCCTCCCGGAGATCATCTTTTCGAAAACCATCAGCGGGTTATCAGAAACCTTTTCGGTGACCGGTATTATTTCCACACGGTGTGGATGAATGGGTGTTCAGCTATGATTATGCCAGGGAAAAATTATTGCAGAAATTTGAAGTAGCCAATCTCAAGGGCTTTGGCGTAGAAGAGCTCGATGCCGGCCAGATAGCAGCCGGAGCCATCCTTCACTACCTGGGTATGACCCAAAATGATAAACTGGCCCATATCTCCCGCATCACCCGCATCCAATCTGAGCAATATGTATGGCTCGACCGTTTTACTATCCGCAATCTGGAGTTGATCCGCAGTGTGCACGAAACAGGTATGACCCTCGCTCAGGTGATGGACCGGACGGTATCTCCCATGGGTGCACGATTGCTGCGTAAGTGGATTCTGCTCCCTTTGGTACATATCGAAAAAATCAGAGCGAGACATGAGATGGTGGCCTACTACTGTGAGCATACTGACGAAACAGAGGCTTTGGACACTCTGATAAGGCAGATCGGAGATCTCGAACGCATCGCTTCCAAACTCTCCATGGAAAAGGTCAATCCCCGTGAGATGCTGCAGCTCAAAAAGTCTCTGGATGCTTTGCCGGATATTCAGCTGCTTCTCGACAGTTCGGGCAATGAGCACCTGAAAATCCTGGCAGAAAAAATAGTTCTGTGCGGTACACTCAGAGAGCTGATCCACAAGGCAGTCAGCGATGACCCACCTGCACTGCTCAGTAAGGGCAATGCTATCAAAGACGGATACAATGCCGAACTCGATGATCTGCGTCATGTCATCAGAAACAGTAAG
>JADJWN010000019.1 GCA_016716335.1 Saprospiraceae bacterium
TCGTAGCCTCCAGGCTACGATTCCATATCCCCAAGGCTTCCAGCCAAAACATCCAAATAGTTAAAACAAAATCATATTGATATTTGACTTCAGCCCAAAGGTTTTAACTCTAACCATAGTTAGTCGTAGCGTCCTCGCTACGATTCCATATCTCAAAGTTAGTCGTAGCCTCCAGACTACGATTCCATATCCCCAAGGCTTCCAGCCGGAAAATAGTGATTTCATTTGTAAAACCATTCCATAGCTAGTCGTAGCGTCCTCGCTACAATTCCATATCTCAAAGCTAGTCGTAGCCTCCAGGCTACGATTCCATATCCCCAAGGCTTCCAGCCAAAACATCCAAATAGTTGAAACAAAATCATATTGATATTTGACTTCAGCCCAAAAGTTTTAACTCAAACCAGTGATGTTGCTGTTTTCAGCGTTTTGAATTAGTAACCTTTTCACTCCATCACCACTTCATCTTTTTTGACAAAAAGGGACAGGATAGCTGCTATGATTAATACAAATAAAACACTGGTGAATAAATTAATAATCTGGGAGCCGACAGTAAAACCCTTCTCCAGGCTTTCCTCTGTTTTATCCATAGATTCCTGAATCACATCCTCGGATGCACCAAATTTTTCCATCATGCTTCTTGTGGATTCCATCGCCTGCTCCTTCAGCACATCTGCCAGTCCCGGATCTATCAGCTGCATCAAAATAATAGCAAAGATACCACTGGCAAGAGTTGAAACCAGCCCTGTGAAAAATGTACATTTCAGAGCATCAGAATAGCTCAATATCCCGTTATTTAATTTTTTTTCATCCCTGGAGGCAAGTACCATAAATACAGCCATGATAATTAAACCCAAACCCATCTGACTCCACATACCTATCGGAAATATGTAAAAACTGACCAGACTGATGATAATAGATATAAGTCCGAGCATCAATCCGTATTTCATCCATGATTTTTGTAAGTCCATGTTCAGCAGATTTATTTTTTTATAATGGGTAAATATAGCATTTTTGCTTCAGAAGCCTGATTATCAGGGTTAAAATTTCTTACAAACTTAAAGGTGTGCAATCCCCGGGATATGCTATCCAGATGAACGTAGCATCTGATGCCTTCCTCATTATTGTGTGGATGTCTGGTAAAAAAACATTTCTGTACAGGCAGGATCTGCTCATCCAGATATACGGTAAAGAAGGAAAGGTATGTTTTCAATATTTTTTCTGCTGCTGCTTTCTTCGTTTCTTCAATTTTTATGCGCCATCCCATTTCTCTATCATTTATTTCCATCACAAGTGAATCCAGATATTTTTGAGTCGCATCATTGCCGGATTTTTGAAATTCCCTTTTGGCATTCCGTCGTTTTTCATACAGCTCTTTCATATCCTGAGACATCGCTTTCTGGATGTTTTGGGTATATGGGTCTTTATTGATTTTTTGAAGAAAAGAGAAATTAAATCCTTTGTTCCGGAAAGGGGTCAATAGAGATTTATTGGCCATCTCTCTTTCAAGATCCTTATTCAGTGCAATAAAAAATGAAGTCAGTTCACTATCTACTTCAAATTTTTCAAGGGTAATGAATTGCAATTGTTCATGGGTCAATCTGAAGCGGTCGTTCTCTTTGAAATACAGATTATTGATTCTGAGATCGTCATAGTATTCAGCATGAATACCTGTGGCAGTTTCGAGCTGGTATCCGGTATCGGGCAGATAGGCAAGCCTGTGATTGGTAATCAAGCCTTCACCAAAAATAACCAGCGCTATATAGGGTAGTGAAAAAAAGAATAACCTCCTGGTATATCTGTTGTCTATAAAATTGTAAAGTAATGGCCGATACAAAAAAGAGAGCGTAATGAAGCTGTAAAATCTGTACACCTGCAAATATATCCTTGACAATGCTCCGTCCCTCGTTTTTTTGAGTACTCCCAGGGCAATAAAATCCACAAATACTATCAGCCCCAATACAAAGAAAAACATCCACACCAATGAAAGCAGGCCAACAATCACCACGTTATCCCCTCCGAATTTCTGGGATAGATAAACCAATATCATCACTTCCAGTATGAATAACATCATGGACATGAGTAGCAGGAACAACAAAAAAGTATAGGCAAAAATGACACTGCAGCTTTTCTCCATACTCTCTATAAAATCATCAAAACTGCCGACTTTTCTCTTCAGATAACCCGAAAATGTCTCAGAATAATTCAAGGATTTATAATCAATATCGCCACTTACATATCTTAGGCCAATGGCTCCTATCCACAATCCACGCAATATGACATGAACCAGCAGGTTGAGAAAAAAAATGATCCATCCTTTCTGCAAAATGAAAACAATAATAAACCCAAGCAACCGCAATTCACCGGATAAATTATTGTCCGTGTAATAATCCAGTTGAGCGATGAAATCTTTGGATGCGTAAATACCGTAAATGGCAAATCCGGAAATCAGTAATTCCAGCTGCCAGGACTCCTGCTGCAACTTTTCAAGCCACTCTTTGAAACTTTGTTTAGGGTTGGGGTTGGATTCGTTTTGTTGCATGTCGATATTAGGTTTACATCCAGGTGGTCTCTTTGTATTTAAACTTCTCCGGATAGTCTGTATTGTAGTGCAGCCCTCTGCTTTCCTTACGCATCTGAGCACCTTTAGTGATAAGATAGGCTATGGTGATAAGATTTCTCAGTTCGCACAATTGAGGAGAAATAATGGTGGTATTGTATATCTGCTCGGTTTCTGTGTAGAGCAAATGTAGTCTGTCCATCGCTCTTTTCAATCGCACATCGGTACGCACTATACCTACATAGTAGCTCATGATCTCCTTCAGCTCCTTCAGGCTTTGGGTAATCAACACCATTTCCTTTGGCTCCGTGGTGCCTTCTGCATTCCACTCCGGTATCCCATCCTGAATGCTGAGGCTGTCTATGACATGGAGCAGGTCCTGATGTATCCTGTCTGCAAATACCAATCCTTCCAGAAGTGAATTGGAAGCAAGCCGGTTAGCTCCATGAAGTCCCGTGTTGGTACATTCGCCGGCAGCATATAATCTGTGTATGGATGTGCGGCCCATCTCATCCGTGAGTATGCCTCCGCATACATAATGACAGGCAGGCACCACTGGGATATAATCCCTGGCAGGGTCGATTCCGAGACTTTTGCATTTTTGGGTGATATTGGGGAAATGAGTAAGGAATGCATCCTGATCCAGATGTGTACAGTCAAGATAAACAAACTCCTCTCCCCGGATTTTCATCTCATTGTCTATGGCTCTTGCTACTATGTCACGGGGTGCAAGCGACAGTCGGGGATCATATTTGTGCATAAACTCCTTACCATCTGCGGTCTTCAGGATACCGCCAAATCCTCTGACCGCCTCCGAAATCAGAAATGCAGGATTTTCTCCGGCCGGATTATAAAGAGAGGTGGGATGAAACTGTATAAACTCCATATTGGCCACTCTGCCCTTAGCTCTGTACAGCATAGCAATGCCGTCTCCGGTAGCTATGACAGGATTGGTAGTGGCCTTGTACACCTGCCCGGCTCCACCTGTCGCCAGCACGGTCACTTTTGCCAGAATGGTTTCGATTTCCTTAGTCTGTTTATTCAGGGCATAGGCGCCATAACATTCTATGTCGGGGGTGAGACGGGTGATATTTCTGCCCAGATGGTGCTGAGTGATGATGTCTATAGCAAAGTAATGTTCGTGAAATTCTATATTGGAATACTGCTTTGCCTTGTCGTTGAGTGTCCGTTGTATCTCCCATCCGGTGATGTCCTTATAGTGTAGAATTCTGTTTTCAGAGTGTCCGCCCTCTCTGCCCAGATCGTATTCGCCGGACTGCTTTTTATCAAATCTTGCACCCCACTCGATGATTTCTTTGACCCTCTCCGGTCCTTCCTTTACTACGATTTCTACAATATGCTCATCACAGATACCATCTCCCGCATCCAGCGTGTCTTCAATGTGTTTATTGAAATTATCTATATTCTGATCCCACACAGCAGCCACTCCTCCCTGTGCATAGCTTGTATTGCTTTCGTTTTCTGTACTTTTTGTCAGCACCATAATGCGCAGATCCGGTCTTTTCATAGCCATACGGATAGCGAAGGAATACCCTGCCACTCCGGCTCCTATCACAAGTATATCGGTTTGTATCACAACAATCAGAATTTTTATCTCAGCAAAACTACAAATTAGGCTGAATGTTCCGATACTTTAATATTTCAAAACGATATAAGGCAATTTGGTATGGGAAAGCTTACTTTTGCCCGGAATAAACAGCTCATTCAATGCGGATAGGGGTCAATGCCAGATTGCTGTATTCTGACCGTTTGGAAGGAATTCCGAGATACATCTATGAAACGACGGTGCGGATGGCTCTACAACATCCGGAACACAGATTCATTTTGTTTTATGACCGAAAATATACAGAGACTCTGACCTTTCCGCCCAACGTACAGCAAGTCATCATTCCCCTGCCCACAAGACATCCGGTATTATGGTTTATTTGGTTTGAGATTCTGCTTCCCATATGGTTGAGATGGTATAAAATTGATGTTTTTTATTCCGGTGACGGCTACATGAGCCTGATCTCCTCCGTACCGACGGTGATGGTAAGCCACGATCTTGCTTATCTGCATTACCCCGGCCACCTTCCTTTGACACAACTATGGTATGGAAGATTTTTTTATCCAAAATTTCATAAAAAAGCCCGGCATATCATAGCCGTATCTGAAAGCACCCGGTCAGATATCATTGACAGTTTTGGTATCCCGGCATCGAGGATTTCAGTGGGGTATAATGCCGTACCTGAAAGTCTGATGACTGCAGACCATATTGACCAACAAAATGTCCGTGACAAATACACCGACGGAAAAGCTTACTTTATCTACATGGGCGCCATACATCCAAGAAAAAATATCCCGAATCTGATAAAGGCATTTCAGATTTTCCGTCAGAGGACGGGACTGGACTACCGGCTCGTTTTGGCCGGCAGGATGGCGTGGTTTACAGATGAAGTGGAAAAAATGATTGCCTTAGACACCGGAATTATACATACCGGATTTGTGGATCACCGGATAAAAGCAGAGCTTTTGGCGGGTGCTGAAGCCATGGTATATGTGTCATTATTTGAAGGATTTGGCATACCGATTATCGAAGCGATGGCAGCCGGTGTACCGGTCATCACCTCATCTGTATCCTCCATGTCTGAAGTAGCAGGCGAGGCAGCACTGCTGGCTGACCCATCCTCACCCGGGTCTGTGGCCGATGCCATGGTACGGCTTAGGTCTGATCATTCGCTCCGACAGTCGCTGATCAATGCTGGCAAAATAAGGTGCCGGCAATTTGACTGGAATACTACGGCAGAGCTCATTTTTGAAAAACTATTATCTGCACACAGCCAAAACTGAATCAAAATTATCTTTAGCACGGATTTCAAATACAAATAAAAATCAGGGATAATCGTCTGGAGTGACACGGATACGTAATCACAGAAGCACGGACCTGCAAGTCTGTTTTCAAATATATCATGGTACAGGCTTGGACATTTAATTTAATACTCTATTTTAGAGCCTGTTTTTTTGCTTTGATTTCCTATCTCAATTTAGCGGATGCAGTCTCTCAATGAGAAATGAAGGAATAAAAGGCTAAAAGAACAGTCACAAACAATTTACAAGGTTAAAGCCACTTACATGAATACAGCGCATTTGTCTGATGATTCCCGTGGATTTTTTGGACACCCCAAAGGTCTTTTTATCCTATTTATGACCGAAATGTGGGAACGTTTTTCGTTTTACGGGATGAAAGCCCTCCTGATTTTTTATTTAGTCAGATATCACCTGTTTACCGACTCCGAAGGCTATGTGGTGGTGGGTAGCTATGCCGCCATGGTGTATGCCATGCCTGTCATCGGAGGCTATCTGGCAGACAGATATCTGGGATTTCGCAAAGCAGTGTTGTTTGGAGGTATCCTGCTGGTACTCGGCCACCTCGGGATGGCCTATGAGGGAAATGCAGCCACTGCAATGGCCGATGGCAGCATTCAGAAAGATGAGTTTGCCTTAGGTGTATTTTTCTATTCACTCTCACTGATAGTGATGGGCGTGGGATTTCTGAAAGCCAATATTTCGTCTATTGTCGGAGAGCTGTACGAAGAAGGAGACGAAAGAAGGGATTCGGGATTTACCATTTTCTATATGGGTATTAATTTGGGTTCTTTTCTGGCCACTATCCTTTGCAGCTGGCTGGGAGAAACGTATGGCTGGAGTTACGGCTTCGGGGCAGCGGGTATCGGTATGTTGTTTGGATTAGCCACATTTGTCTATGGGTCAAAATATTTTCAGGGCAAAGCAGAGCCCAAAGACCCGGCACTATTAAGACAGAAATTACTCGGACCGATCAACAGAGAATGGAGTATATATCTCGCTGCTGTGCTGGGTACCGGAATAGTATGGTGGCTGATACAAAGACACGAATGGGTGGAGTGGATGCTTATACTGGCCTCTGTGGCATCATTGATTTTTATCATTTATCAACTTTCTCAATCCGGCAAGGTGGAGCGTGACCGACTCATCGCTCTGACCATACTGATTATTTTTTCTGTGGTCTTCTGGGCATTGTTTGAGCAGGCTTACACATCAATGAATCTTTTTGCAGAACGCTCCATAGACCGGCATATATTGGGTTTTGAAGTGCCTCCGGGTTCCTTCCTCAGCCTCAATGCTTTATTCATTATCGTGTTTGCGCCGGTATTTGCAGGCATCTGGATATGGCTTGAGAAAAGAAAAATACAGCCTGATGCTACTCTGAAATTTGCCGTAGCGATTATTCTGGCTGCATTAGGTTTTGGTGTGCTGGTATTTGGAGGCAGTATAGCAGAAGCAGGTAAAGTTGCCGCTATCTGGCTGGTTTTGGCTTACCTGCTGCACACCTGGGGAGAATTGTGTATCTCTCCAGTCGGACTTTCTTCGGTAACTAAACTTTCGCCTGCAAGGATAGGAGGCTTTATGATGGGAGTATGGTTTCTGGCCACAGCCGGTGCCGAATATGTCGCTGCACTGCTTGCCAAACTTGCCAGTATAGATACAGAAGCAGGACAAGTTACAGATGTGGTGGCAGCCACAGAAAGCTATATTCAGCTTTTCCAGAAGTTATTTATAGTGGGTTCAGTCATTGGTGTTATCCTGCTGGTGTTGTCCCCATTTGTGAAGAAACTGATGCATGGTGTAAAATAGATGTTGATTTGATTGATTTTTTTTAAAAAAACCAGAATATGAGTACCACCCAAAATGATTTTTTTAAAAGCAATGTATTGGGCCACCCATCCGGGCTTTTTGTAATATTTTTTACTGAAATGTGGGAAAGATTTTCCTACTACGGTATGCGGGCTCTTTTGGTCATGTTCTTTACCGCTGCATTGATGGACGGTGGCTGGGGATGGCCCAGAGAATATGCCTATGCTATATTTGGCACCTACACCTCGTTGGTGTATTTGTCCACTTTTCTGGGTGGCTACCTTGCAGATAAAAAAATAGGATTTCGCTGGGCAGTGGTTATCGGTGCTTCACTGATGACTTTGGGGCATGGTTGCATGGCTCTGGAATCTTCTTTTTTCATATACCTCGGATTGACGCTGCTTGTATTCGGAAGTGGATTTTTCAAACCCAATATGACCTCCATGATCTCCGAATTGTACAAAGACCATCCCGAAAAAAAAGATGGAGCATATACCATTTTTTACATGGGTGTGAATGCCGGGGCATTTTTCGGAATATTGCTGTGCGGCTATCTGGGAGAGAAAGTAGGTTGGTCGTGGGGCTTTGGTCTTGCAGGTATATTTATGTTTTTTGGCTTGGTACAGTTCTGGCTTGCTCAGGATATTTTTGGTGAGGTAGGCAAAAAACCCCTAGGTACAAAATTTACAGCCACAGATACCCATACATCTGACGACAAGCTCAATCCCTTTACTCCACTGCAACTCACTATGGCAGGTATAGCCGGATTTCTCGGATTCGCCTGGGCACTGAATGATCCGATATCCAAAATCTCGGAGGGGAAATACAACCTTTTCAGTTTCAGTGTAGGCAGTCTTTCAGGTTCGAACATTGCGATTATTACTGCTTTGTTTTTGTTTTTGCTCCTTGTAGCCATACGCTTACCCAAATACACTAAGGAAGTAGGGGACAGAATGCTGGCCGTCCTTTTCTTTTGTATTATCACCATATTCTTTTGGGCGATATTTGAGCAATCACCCAGTTCACTTACCATTTTCGCCAAGGATTACACCAACAGGGTACTGACCGGTGGGGCCGGACTCACATTCAAGATTGTAAACTCCATGATGACCCTCATTCCTCTGGGTGTGATCACCTGGGTGCTGGCACTGTTGTTCAAACAGACCTTTGCCAGATACAGCTGGTCGAACATTGTGCTATCTTTCAGTTTTGTGATTATATGGGGTATTTCTCTGTGGATGTTGTACACAGAGTTTATGCAGGATATTACTGAGGTGCCTGCCTCATGGTTTGGGGTATTGAATTCTTTATTTATCATCACACTGGCTCCGCTCTTCTCCAAATGGTGGGAAAGTAAATACAATCCCAATGCCAATGGAAAATATGCCATCGGTATGTTGCTCCTGGCGCTTGGTATGGCCTTTGTGGCCATCGGCGCAGGCTCCATTCCTGTAGGAGCCAAGACTGCTTCCGTGAGCATGATCTGGCTGATTCTGGTCTATCTGT
This sequence comes from Saprospiraceae bacterium, assembly GCA_016716335.1. GTDB lineage: Bacteria > Bacteroidota > Bacteroidia > Chitinophagales > Saprospiraceae > OLB9. Next base: position 8,738 of record JADJWN010000019.1, read on the forward strand.
TTCATACCATGGGAGAGCTTTGTGTATCTCCGGTATCACTTTCGTATGTGAGCAAATTGGTACCTGGCAGGATGATAGCCTTTATGTTTGGCATCTACTATCTGGCCATCGCCATAGGGATGAAACTTGCCGGGGTATTCGGTGAGATATCAGAATCTATTGCCGCCGAAAAAGGTATCAGCTACTTCTTCTGGATGCTGACCTTCATAGCATTGGGTATGAGTGTGTTTGCCATCGTCTTCCGTCCGGTGGTCAGAAAGCTGATGCATGGCGTAAATTAATTATCCATGCTCTGTCTTTATGGAAGAATGATCAGGTAAACCTTATTTCGTCGTTTACCTCATCATAAAATTTGTATTCAAAGAGATGGAAATTGGATTCAGGCTCAAGATTGATCCATTTTTTGTATTTCCAGGCCCACTGCATCTGCATACTCGGAAATCCTGACTTCATGTAGGCAAATACAAAAGGATTGAGCCGGAGCTTCAACTTGCTGTGTGGCCTTGAGCTCAGTATGTATTCGATATCTCTCTGGATATTGTCAATGACAAGTATAGAAGGATTGGCCATGCCTGTACCCTGACAGGTAGGGCACACCTCTCTGGTATCTATATTGACCTCCGGTCGGGTGCGCTCACGGGTGATCTGCATCAGGCCAAATTTGCTCAACGGCAGTATCGTATGCTGGGCTCTGTCATTGGCCATAAAGTCCCGCATTTTGTTGTACAGACTCTGCTTGTTTTCGTTGGTACGCATATCAATAAAATCCACGATGATCAGCCCTCCGATATCTCTCAGCCTTAATTGCCGGGCTATTTCTTCGGCTGCTTCCAGATTGACGGCCATTGCTGCCTCTTCCTGATCCTTGCGTTGCATTTTGGGCCCGCTGTTGACGTCTATTACATGCATGGCTTCTGTATGTTCTATCACAATATAGGCACCGCTGCTCATGGTAGATGTCTTGCCGAAAGATGCCTTGATCTGACGGGTCACATCATAGTGGTCGAATATAGGTCTGGTGCCTTTGTATTGCTGGAGTATTTTCAGTTTGTCCGGTGCTATCCCTGTCAGATAGTCCCGCACACTCTGATACAGGTTTTTATCATCGATGATGATTTTGTTAAAATTATCATTCAGTATGTCACGAAGCATACTGGAGGTCTTGTCAATCTCGCTCAGTACCTTGTCCGGAGATTTGGTTTTTTTCAGTTCGGCAAAGAGGGTTTTCCATTTTTCCTCGAGCTCGCGGATATCATTATGCAGATCGGCTACTTTTTTCCCTTCTGCCGCAGTCCTCACTATGACCCCAAAGTTTTTGGGCTTTATACTTTCTACCAGTACCTTGAGCCTTTTGCGTTCTTCGGCACCTGCGATTTTTTTGGATACAGCGACCACATCAGAAAAAGGGGTGAGTACCACGTATCTGCCCGGCAGAGTAATCTCACAGCTGAGTCTGGGTCCTTTGGTGGAAATGGGTTCTTTCAATACCTGTACAAGGACATGGGTGTTTTTGTCAAATACCTGATCGATTTTGCCTGTTTTGGGATTGTCAGGCTCCAGCTCAAAACCATCCAGTAAAGGGCTGTTGTAGGTACCCTTCATCACCTGCTGAGTATATTTGATCAGGGACTTGATCTGCGGCCCGAGGTCGGTGTAATGCAGAAATGCATCCTTTCTGTGTCCGATATCAATAAATCCGGCATTCAGACCCGGCATGAGTTTTTTAATGCTGCCGAGAAATATATCTCCCACAGTAGAGTTACTGTTGGACTTTTGTTTATGAAGCTCAACCAGTTTTCCGTTTTCAATCAATGCAATCTCTACATCAGAGCGGGTAGCATTGATAATGAGTTCTTTATCCACACCTTTTAAGTTGATTATGATGAATGAAAATAAAATCAGACACTACAGGCTGTGTATCTTCTGAATCAATCATCTGAAATCATTCCGGACTTTCACAAAAAAAGAAGTTCGGGATGAAAACTTACAAGTAGCGGGGGGAGTGTGTATTACTTGTCAAATTCAAATTGCTGCATCAGCATGTTTTATTTTAGTTTGTTTTCGTGTTTAAGGGATATGTCCTGTCCAAACACACACTACTGATGAAAATTAGAAGAGCCGGGATTCGCACCCGGCTATAGACTGTATGGATTATTTCTTTTCTTATGTCTGTTTTTTTCTCAATCTCTTTTTTCTCTTGTGTGTCGAAATCTTATGACGCTTTCTTTTTTTACCGCAAGGCATAATTACATTTTTTATAAATTAACGAATACATTTTTTGGAATACTCTTCCGCTTTGGCTGCATCTCCCGATGCAGTATAAATATCTGCCGCAAGACAATAGACCTGAGCATAATCCGGGGCAATGGCCAATACTCTGTCTATTCGCTCTTTTGCTTTGTCTGTCTGATTGGTTTTTAGTGCCAGTCTGGCCAGCTGACTTAATATCTGAATATTGTCAGGATACTTTTCATCCAGCTCCCGGAGCATCAGAATACCTTTCATGGGATTTTCCGGGTCCGGGTTATCCACATAGCAAAGTGCCAGATTGATCTTCGGAGCAATTTTGTCAGGCTCCAGAGATATGGCATTTTCAAAAGCTCTCACGGCTCTTTTACTACAGAAAGATTTGGTCTTTTCATTGGGTGCCGACTGTACACACAGCGAATAAGTCGTACCTGCCACAGACCATGCATCTTCTGTTTTGTAGATATTGGCGATATCTTCTGCATAAACTCCTGAAATGGCCCTGAATCCGTATCTGTACCAGGTACCTGAGAGCACTTTAAGTATCTCCGCTTTTGCAGAGTCGCTGTCTGCCTTTTGCAGATCCAGATTTATGGCATCAATTACAGACTTTTGTTCAGCATCCAGTGTGGGCATTGCTTCGTTGAGCAGATTCTGCAGACCGGTGCTTTCTACATTGAGGCTTCTTGACTTTTCAAGTGCCTTTTGTACAGGAGGTATCTTGTCAAACAGAGTAAGCAGGATGACAAACAACAACACCGCTCCGCCTACCACTGCAATCTGTTTACCTGACATACTCCCGGCAAATTTTAATCTTCATCACCGCCATCATCATCAGGAAGGGAGTCCACATTGGCTTTCACCTGATCCACAAACACCTTTGCAGGTTTAAAGGATGGAATAAAGTGTTCGGGTATCTCAATAGACTTGTTTTTCTTGATATGCCGTCCGATTTTCTTGGCTCTTTTTTTGATGACAAATGAACCAAATCCACGTACATATACATTCTCTCCACTTGCCAGTGAGTTTTTTACTTCCTTAAAAAACATCTCAAGGGTTACCAGTACGTCTACCTTGGGCACTCCGGTCTTTTCGGTGATAGTATTGACTAAGTCTGCCTTCCTCATCTCTTAATATTTGGTTTTTAATAAGTTATGTTTTATACTTCGATTTTTCGAAAAGTGGCGCAAATTTCGCAAAATATCCTGATTATGAAAATTATTTGCATGAATTTTACAATCTTTTTTCCAAAATCCTGTTTTCAACCCTTTCATTTACAACCGATTATTAAAGCCTTTAATTCCATAAGCCATTTTCGGAATAAGCTTCATATCTTTGCAGGTCAATAAAAAGCAGCAGTATGTTATTATCGATGACAGGCTTCGGATACGGCAAACGGGAGTACAACGGCAAGACCATACAGGTGGAAATAAAATCCCTGAATGCCCGAACCACAGAAATCCGTTGCAAGTTGCCCAACAATTACAGAGACAAGGAAATGGATGTCAGAAAGCAGGTGGTGGATTTCCTGCAAAGAGGAAAACTGGATGTAACCATCTCTACGGATGACACCAACACCGAAGAGGGCTCTATCATCAATAAAGCATTATTCAGAAGATATTTCAAGGAACTGAGTGAGCTGAAAGCAGAACTTGGCATCCATGAAGGGAGATATCCTGCAGTCCATCCTGCGCATCCCCAACGTAATGGGCACCAATGAGGAGCTTGTACATGACGAGGAATGGGATGTAGTGACTCTCGCCATCCAGGATGCACTCGAAGCCATACAGCAATTCAGGGCTGCCGAAGGACAGGGAATGCGGGATGACCTGATCGAAAGAATACGGGCCATAGAAGCGCTCCTGAAAAATGTGGAAGCTGTCGAGGGAGACCGCATCACCAGAATCAGAGAACGCCTCAGAAAAAACATGGAGGATTTTGTACAGAATCAAGCCGTGGACCAGGGGCGGTTTGAGCAGGAGATCCTTTACTATCTGGAAAAACTGGATATCAATGAAGAGAAAGTCAGGCTGGCGCAGCACTGTCAGTATTTTATAGAAGAACTCAACAGTAAGGAAGAACAGAAAGGCAGGAAACTTGCATTCATTGCCCAGGAGATAGGCCGGGAGATCAACACACTCGGAGCCAAAGCCATGGATTCTGACCTGCAGCAATGTGTGGTGATGATGAAAGACGAGCTTGAGAAACTGAAGGAACAATTGGCCAACATTGTGTAAACAGGGAGGATTCATGAATAAGGGTAAAATGTTCATTTTTACGGCACCCTCCGGAGCCGGCAAAACCACCATAGTCAGGGCAATGCTGCAAAAATATCCCTGGCTGGATTTTTCGGTATCTGCCACTACACGGGCCCGCAGAGATCACGAAACAGAGGGTAAGGATTATTATTTCATGTCTGTCGAACAATTCAAATCAAAGATGAACAATCGCGAATTTGTGGAGTGGGAAGAGGTATATGCAGATCAGTATTACGGCACTTTGAGATCAGAAATTGACAGAGTGTGGTCTCAAGGGAAACACATTGTATTTGACATAGATGTCAAAGGAGCCATTAATATCAAAAAGCATACGGAGACAGATGTATGGCCATCTTTGTCAAACCGCCTTCTTTTGAAGTGCTGAAACAAAGACTCGTGTCCCGCAATACTGAGACGGAAGAAAGCCTTCGCAAACGTATCGAAAAAGTAAAAACCGAACTCAGCTACGAAAACAGTTTTGATTTTGTACTTGTTAATGATGACATTGAAGTAGCGCTGACAGAAGCATCGCATATGGTCGAAACATTTATTGAAGGTATTCCGGGGTATGACAGATAAAACAAAAATTTACAGCGGCATCAGCAATAATATCAGTATTTCGGTGATTCCGAGATATGTACCCGAGGAGTCCAACCCTTCCATCGGAAAATTCATTTACAGCTACGAAATCACGATTCAGAATCTGGGTAATACCCCTGTACAATTGCTCACCAGACACTGGCACATACTGGATTCCATACAGGTACGCCGTGAAGTCAAAGGAGAAGGAGTAGTGGGCAAGCAGCCCGTGCTGAACCCCGGTGACAGCTTTGTTTACACCTCCTGGTGTCCCCTGGACAGCCCGATAGGTAAAATGTATGGCACCTACCATTTTATCAATCTGAATACGGATGAAGAGTTTGAGGTAGAAATACCGGAGTTTTTGCTGGTAAGTGATTTTAAGCTTAATTGATATTTTCTTTTCATGTTTTCAAGCAGTCATAAATTCAGCAAAAGTCTAAAATAAAAATCCGGAAGCTGCTGCATTTTAAAAAATCTGACTACCTTTCACATCCAAAAAATAAACTATCACATATGAGACTTCCTGTTTCTCTGCTTTTTTTAATATTGTCTCAGATTTTTGGTGCCGCTCAGGAAAACAACCTCGTCAGAATACTGGATGCATCTACGGGAGCACCACTTGAATATGTCCTGGTAAATACAAAACCGGCAGAAGAAAGCTATCTGAGTAATGAAGATGGATATTTCAGGATTAATGCCGGATCATCGGAAGAAATGCTGTGGATAAGCCATCCTGGGTATGAAAACAAAAGCTTCCCGGTTTATGAAGCTCTTGCTGAAAAAATCATTAAACTCACCCCGAAAACCAGAAGATCAGAAGTCACCACTAAAGGCCTGAAAGAAAAAGACCTGGTCAAAAAAATGAAGAAAAGCCTAAACAAGCTTAATTCCAATCAAATCAGAATCAGCAAGTCATTTCTTGAGCTCTCGACTTTTGAAAAAGACACTCCGGTGGAATATCTCAGGTTTTATTACAGCAATGCATTCAAAGGATTGAAGATATATGACGATATGTTTAAAGCCGGTCAGCTTGCATCCTCCATTCATTCGGAGAATATTTTTTACACCTTCAATCCCATAGAGTTATTTCACTGGCTTGATTTCTTCAGTGAAAACACTCCTTTACCTAAGACCCCATTTTTGATGAATAATGGAGATATTCTGAATAATTATAAAATCACCGGAGGCACAGATTCTCAAGACCCGGATTTGGTCTTTGTAAAATGTGTGCCGGTAGCCAATAAAAGAAATCTTTCAGCATTTGAAATCCTGATGGACCGGCAGAACAATCCCGTGAGTTTTAAAATCAGTGCGGACCATGCCTTATTATTTCCGGTTTTTCCGGCTTTGGGTGAAGACAGCATTTCAGACTATACTTACGATCTTGAGTATGTGTTTGACAATATGAGTAAAAGTCCGCTGCTCAGACTGATTAAATTTTCTTACGCCATTAAGTACAATCACAAGACGGATACAGGTAGCGGGGCAGTAAAGGATATCTACACTCATGGTATTCTACATTTCTACAACTATAAACAAAGTTTTATAATTCCAGATATTTTCTATGGTCCGCAGGAGATCAGTCATGACTATAAAAGAGCTGCCCTGATGATATATGATTCTGCCTTCTGGAATAAAGAAAACACCCTGCTGATATCAGAAGCTAAAAGAGATCTGATTGCATATTTTGGCAGCAACGGTGCTTTGGTCAATTACGGGGATGAATATGCGCATTTTGACAATTACAAAAAATATACTTCCCTGCTGAAGAAAGAATTGTCCGAGCCGTTGCTGGAATGGAATTATGAAACCTATTTTTTTCCACCGGTGAATACTGACCTGGAAAAGACCTGCAAGATCTGTATTCCCGGGGTCTATTATTTAGACTTTAACCTCTATGACAGCAGCTTTTCGTTGAAGAGCAAAACTTTTCTTCTCAGCAACAGAATAAAATATTACAACGACGGTTCACCAGAAAAAATCGCCTATTTCAGAATACATATGGACTTACTGGAATATTATCGTCTAAATATTATCGAGGACCTGAAAGATATCAGCAGTATTGAAAAAGCTGAAAAATACCTTTACAAAGAATTTAAAAAACTCAAAAAAGAATTGAAAAAGCTAAGTAAAGACACTCGGTCAGGAGAAAATCCCAAAGCACTGAAAAAGTGGAATAATCTGATGGCAAACCGGACGGGAAGAGATCATCTGGCTCTGTTGAGATCAAAATAACGCTTTCGCCTTGAATTGGGGACACAGTTTCCGTTTAGGTAAATGGATATACTAAATGCCGGTTGTACAGATATATCGGGATTATACCTAAGTAATTCTCCAGGAGGGTTTGGAATAGTAAAAAATTAGCAATCCGGAGTATAAGTCTTAGCAGCCCCCTAAGGTGAATAAGCATGACAACTTATAATCCAGCATTTTCAGTCTGTAATACCTGCCCGTCTGCAGGTGGGGATTTTCCGGTCCATAATATCGGCTAAATGCTCAGGCGGTGCTGTGCTCCTTCTCTGATTTCCTGCGTTCCATGATTTTTCTGAACCAGTTGGGTATGATAATCACACCTGCCAGAAGGTAAGGGTAATAGCTTATAAGTCGCCATATCAGAGCAATCAGCGAGGCAATACCCAGCGGGATATAATCACTGAAAAATCCTCCGAATAAATACTCAGCAATACCTGCACCGCCCGGAGTAGGGCTGAAAGATGTAATGGTATGCATAGCCTCTCCTCTGCCTATCATGATGAGATGATCGTGCCATCCCGGATTAATGCCGGCAACCAATGCAAGAATCAGGCAATTGATAGCAAAAAATCTTGTAAGCCAGGCTCCGGCAGTAGCAGTCATGGCTTTGGTATGAAACCAGGCATTTTTGGCTTTGATTTCTTCGGATGTCAGTACCACATCCACCGCGGTACGGCGCAGATCATCCCTGAAGCGTTTCAGAAATACAATCCGGCTCAGCAAAATCAGCAATCTTTTTATAGACCTTGGATTGATGAACAAACCATAGAAAAAAATCGTACCATACCCAATCATAAGGCCGAGCACTATCAGAAATGTGTACCCATATCCGTCCATATCTGCGATAGAAGCCATACCCGGCCTGATGATCACAGGGCCAAGGATGAAGTAAAGTACCGGAAGTGTAACGACAAAAAGAGGGTATCTATGACCATGCTGTACAACACCACACTTACCGACCGGGCACCGGAAATTTTCTCCTGAGCCAGCAAGAAAAGTGCCACACCCGCTCCTCCGACACTGGTAGGAGATACAGCAGATGAAAATTCCCATATGAAGATCAGTTCTATGGACTTACCCCACGAAAACGCATTGTCTGTCATAATGCGCAGCCTCCAGGAATAGAATAAGTGCCTTAGGACATACATCAATACTGCCATCCCAATCCAGAAGCCGGTGTACCAGTTGCCCTCCAGCTTGGCGAGTTCCTCCAGATCCAGCTGCCGGTGCATCATCCATAAGACCACAAGCAGACCCAGGACAATAGGTATCCCGATCCGGGAAATGCGCAGATTGTCCATGATGTGTTTGTTGCCGTGCTCGTTTGTCAGTTTCAATGCTGTGCCTGTATCCTATACAAAAAGATTTATAGAAACAAATGGTTTAATATTACAGAGTGGATTATTGCAATGCAGCTTTTTTGTGGTAATATACCAGAATCGCTGCATTAAAAAAGAAAAAAGGTCCCACTTTGTCTGTCTCTATCAGATCATTAATCAAAGACATTGCCAGAATGATAATAATGGACAATCCTGCAGCCATCACCAGCAGTTTTTGTCTCTGATTTTCCAATGTATGGTAAAGCTTTTCGGTGCGGATGAGCAGATAATAACAGATTAATAAAAAAATAATCAGTCCCGGGATGCCCTGCTCCACCAAAATCATGAGGAAATAATTGTGTATTCCGGATTGGTCCACATTATTGCTCACCCAGGTCTGAAAACTGGTGATGACATAAGATTTATACTCAGAATAAAAGGTAGCAGGGCCAAAACCCATCAAAGGCCTTTCCTTGAACATTTCTATTCCCGCCATCCATCGGTACACCCGCTCCATGGATGAAATATCTTCCAGCTTGTAAGTAGCCTGAAGCAGATTGTCAAACTCATAATGTGTGACAGTGCGCTCATAATCCGGGGCAAAATCAAGATAGCGGTTGTTCCAGGCCAGCAGGATGATCGCTATAACTGCTATCAGGGTGCCGAATCCAAGCACCGGCTTCATCCATTTTCTCCGGATAATATGGTATGCAGCCATTGCTATGAAAATTGACAGTATAGCAGCACGGGTATAGGAAAAATAGATACCTGCTACAAAAATCAGCAATACCAGGATAGTGAACCGCCTTGCCAATCCTTCCTTTAGTGAGGCATAATAGCTCCATACAAAAGGCAGACAAATCACAGAAATGGCGGCATAGGTCACATGATTTCTGTAAAATGGCCTGACCACCTCATAGCTTGCTACAAAACTAAAGCCCTCCATGGCATGTCTTACCAGCACAATACAAATAGAGACAAATACCAGCGTGCTTACTATCCTGTAAACCTTGATGATATCATAGTCTTCCTTCAGAAAAACTAAAGGCAGATAGAAAAAAGGAATCAGGTACCAGATTTTGGCCAAGGTATATTTCCAGGAAATGACCGGATGGCCGGAGTTGAGTGCAGTCATTGCAATCCAGAAAAAATGCAGGATCAACAATATAAACACCGGATCCTTAGTGTAATGCCTGTCAAATGCAAATCTGTTTCTGATAAACACAGGCACAGCAATTGCCGTAAGCAGCATCATCAGAGGCTCGGAAGGCAAATCCGTACCCAGTCCCACATTATCAAAATAAAACTCCACCGAAAATGGCAATACTGCAAAAATCAGATAAAACAACCTTCGGTAGTCGGGATAAATGTAGCTGACAAACAGAAATGCAGCCGGCACCAAAAGGAATAGAAAATTATTCTTGGACAAAAACAGGCTTATACCCAGGAGCATTGTCCCGGTCAGTGCCGACAGATAAGCAGGAAAGGGCAGCTTGTCCCACGATTTTTTCAGGTAGTCTGCGGCCTGAAACATCTATTCTCAGGATTTGAAACTTTCCATCAAAAATACGCCTAGACTGGAAAAGACAAAGGCTGAGCACACTGCGATAAGCACCAATATCGTACGCTTTGGCCTGGAGGGCTTCATCGGCACTTCCGCATATTCTACCACATGTATGGCGGTAAACGGTGCATTGTAGGACGCATACAGCTGCTTCAGACGCTCCTTGTCAGCACTGAGCTGATCATACTGCCTGAATTCTTCGGTCTCCAGCTTTCGAATTACCGAAATACCCTGCTCAAAGAGTTTCAGCTCCTCTTTCACCTGGTTGACCTTGTTTTGATAGCCTCGTACCTTAGCTTCATATTTCATCAGCGAATCCTGTTTGAAAGGTTTGGCATTTCTGTAATAATCTGCTTTGGCTTTACTTTCCTCCAGATCAGACAATGAGGTGGCAAGAATATGGGTAAAAACTTCCCCCTGCGACCTCGAGTCATGTATTTTGTTTTTGTTTTTATATTCCAGCACCTTTGAAGAAATGGAATCCAGCAGGCTTTCTTTGGCGGCAATATTGGTCTCATATTTGGAGATCATCAAAGCCTGGCTGTGCTTGATGATACTCTGGGCAGTTTCATTAATTTTATCACGGGTTGCATTTACCACGGCAGCGGCAGTTTCCGGATCTTTATCTTCAAAACTCAGCGACAGTGCCCCATACTTGGTCTTCAGAGTTTTATAATGGTCAAGAAATTTGGTTTTTACCTTATACCTGGCTTTGTCCTCATCTCTGTCTATCCTGTAAATTTTATAAAAATCAAAGGAATCTATCAGAAAATACACCACCTCATTGGATAATGAGATGGAAAAAAGCCTGTCTAGATCTTTTTCATCCCCATATATTCTTACCGGTTTTTCATACAAACCTAAGGGCACCGGATCTGCCATATCCTGGCTTGCAGCATAAAATATACTTTCTGCCTTGTAATAGTCCGGCATGAGCAGTGTGGCAATGACACTGATCAGGAATACTCCAATGACGGAGTAAATGATAAATTTTCTCCACTTTATGAGCTGTCTGACAAAATCCTGCAGACTGTATTGATTTTCTGTTGTCATGAATTTGCTTCGGAATTTATTGATTATCCATTACACACACTCGTCATGAAGACTTACTCTCAACCCACCTGAATATCTCGCTGTAATGAATAATTTTCATAAAAAACGCCAAAAATAATGAAATTGATATACTACACAGCAATAACCAATACCAGCTTATGTTAATATTATGCCGGATAAGACCAAAAATCAACACAGATGCACCGATATAAGTCAAAATCCAAAAGACATGCTTCAATGGAATGAAAACAGCAAAGTAGCGTTTTGCAAAATACACCTGACCGGCTAAAATCAGAATCTGTGTCACCAGAGTAGCTACACCGGCACCCAAGGCAAAATATTCAGGTATCAGCCAGTAATTTAAGGTAAAATTGAGTGCCAGCCCTGCTGCATAGATATAGTTCATATTTCTGACTCTGTCTCCGGCTACCAGTAAGGTGCCAAATATGTAAGCCATAGCCACCATAAAAAAGCCGGCCATCAGCACCACCAGAACATCCGCAAAACTTTGATTTGCTTCGTCATAGAGCAGCTTCATAAATTCAAGGCTGTAAAAAGATAAGGCACACACAATAACCACTGCAACAACCGTAATAAACCTGAGTCCGGTCCAGACCAACTCATTGATTACATCTCTTTGTTTTAATGATGATGCATACATCGGCAGCAACAATCCTGCAAACAGATATCCCACCATACCAGCGGCATCATAAAACCGGAATGCCGTAGCATATACCCCTGCCTGATAATTGTTGTCATCCAGCAGTCTGCCCAACATCACCCCGTCGAGCCTGCTGTACCCTGCCACCAGAAAAATGACCAGAGTATATGGTAGAAACTGCCCTATTTTTTCTTTAATATATGCCAGGGTGATGTGCCAGTCTTTGTCTGATATCTTTGGCCAGATGACGACTAAAGCAACAGTACAAGCCAGTATGTAAGCCGTCATCTGCCCATACACCAACGCATCAATAGCAAAATGACCCCTGTAATCCGAAAACCACGCAAGATATCCCAGCAGTACAATCATTATCAGCTTATCCAATGAAGATAAAAGACTGTCTGTCCTGTAAAAACCTAACCCGGCAATAGTACCCCTCAAATACATTAATAATGCACTCAGAATAAGATTAATACTGATCAGCAGTATCAGTCGGGAGTCAGCATATCCGAAAATCCGTGATACACTGACCGTCACTATTGCAAAGATAACTGCAAGGGCAATTTTTATCAGCAGGATTTTTGGGAAGTGATAGCCGATTTGTGATCTGACCTTGGGTACAAACTGTGCATTCCAGCTTTGTATGCCCGGATCATTGAGAAACTGAAAGAGAAACACAAAATTGAAATAGTCAAAGTACAATCCATATTCTGCTGTGCCTACCAGATTCTGTATCCTTGCCTCCACCCCGAAGAGGTAAACTGGTTTGATAATCAGATTGATGACCAAAAGCAACAGGATATTGAGGACAAACTCACGTTTCATGGAGACAAACGTACATAAATTTTTTTCAGGCTATACAGCAGCCGGTTACATTTCGCATGCTGAAGCGGTCTGCAGGCTACACCCAGCTAATTGACAGAGCCTTTCAATTCAGGAAAATACCGGTAGAGTTTTTACCTTTGGACTTCATTAATACAGTGTGCGGATTGGAAACATTAAAACGTTGGTTCAAGCTTTTACATCCGGGTATCCAGAAACTCATCATGGACTACCCTGTACATATGGTACCCAGATACGGACATGGCAAGGCTCCGCATCAAAAATTGTATGAAATTGTCAATGCCAACCGCAATCAATATACAAAGTTGCTGGAGGGTTTTGACAGATACATGGACGTATTTCACTCCATCAGAAAAGCCGGAGAAGAAAAGGATAACACCATGCCGGTATGGAACAACGGATATCTGCCGGGCCTGGATATAATGGCATTGTTTACCATAATAGCTGATACCAAACCCGTAAAATATCTTGAGGTGGGCTCCGGCAATTCCACCAAAGTCGCTGCACTGGCCAAAAAACTGTTTTCACCTCATACAGAAATCATCTCCATTGATCCGGCTCCACGAGCCGAAATAGACAGGCTTGCAGACAAAATCATGAGGCAACCCTTTGAAACGGTACATCCCGATATGCTGCCCGGGTTGCAATCGGGAGATATTCTTTTCATAGACAATTCTCACAGGATATTGCCCAATTCTGATGCCACGGTATTTTTTCTCGAAATATTTCCGGCTCTTTCCCCGGGCGTATTGGTACAGATCCATGATGTATATCTGCCTTATGATTATCCTCAGTTTATGTGTGACCGGTTTTATTCCGAACAGTACGCTTTGGCTTGTTACCTGTTGGCAAACAGTGAGAAATATGCTACCCTCTTCCCGGCATATTTCATTTCACAGGATGATGACCTTTCAAACAGGATTGAGCACCTCTGGGAAAATCCAAACCTGCATCAGGTGGAACGCCACGGCGGATCTTTCTGGCTGAAAATACAACATTAAAAACCCACAAGAATATGGACCTGAATCTTAAAGGAAAAAATGCGTTGGTATGCGGGGGATCAAAAGGCATAGGCAGGGCTTGTGCCCAGACGCTGGCACAAATGGGTGCCAATGTCACTATTGTAGCCAGGAGCACCGAGCATCTCATGGAAGCATTGGATAGTCTCTCCGACCATGGCAATCAAAAGCATGATTTTCTAAAAGCAGATTTGTCCAATCCTGAGGATCTCAAAAAAAAGCTGAAGCCTGTTCTGGAATCCCGCACATTTCACATTCTGGTCAATAATGCAGGCGGTCCACCATCAGGTGCATTACTGTCAGCCACTGATGAGGATTTTCTGCTGGCGTACAGACAACATCTGTTGGCCAATCATACCTTAGCATCTCTGGTCGTACCCGGCATGAAAAAAAGCGGGCTATGGCAGAATCATCAATATCATCTCCACCTCGGTCAAAGCTCCACTGAAAGGTCTCGGAGTCAGCAATACCACCCGAGGTGCAGTGGCATCCTGGGCCAAGACCCTGTCCAACGAAATTGCTCCTTTCGGCATCACAGTCAATAATGTGCTGCCCGGTGCTACGCTCACAGACCGGCTGGAACAGATCATCACCCAAAAAGCAGATAAAAGTGATAAAGAGCGGATAGAAATTGAGCAGGAAATGCAAAGTGAAATACCCATGGGCCGGTTTGCTTCTCCGCTCGAAGTGGCTGCTGCCGTCGGTTTTCTGGCATCTCCGGCAGCCTCTTACATCACAGGCATCAATCTCCCGGTGGACGGTGGACGGACCGTCTGTTTATAACATTTTTGACTTCGGGGAGTATTGCAAAATCCTTAATGGTTAGTATTCCATTAGTCTTCATTGTTCAATGACGATGTCAAGACACCAGGAATTTACCATTACGAAAAATATGATATGATTATTAACTCTTTTAAATAAAGCAGATATGAATGAAAATGAAATTTCGTACAAAATCATTGGCGCAGCCATGGAAATGCACAAAACATTAGGACCCGGGCTGCTGGAATCGGTTTATGAAAATGCATTGGCGTACGATTTAAAAGAATTGGGGTTGGAGGTAAAAACACAAGTGCCGATGCCGCTGGTGTATAAAGAAGTAAAGCAGGACATTGGTTACAGAATTGATTTATTGGTTGAAAATTCAGTGATTGTAGAAATAAAGTCAGTTGAGACACTTGCGCCGGTTCATTATGCACAAACACTCACTTATCTGAAATTGTCTGATAAAAAATTAGCTTTACTGATCAACTTCAACACCAAACTTTTAAAAGAAGGAATCCACAGAATTGTCAATAACCTTTAAAAGTATTCTGAAAATATAAACAGTGAATTCATGAAGAAAAACCCTCTCTGCGATCTCTGCGTAAAGGAAAACTTTGCGTTCTCTGCGTGAAAACTCTTTGCGCCCTCTGCGTGAAAAAATACTTTGCACCGTTTTGAGAGTATTCACGCAAAGCACGCTAAGCTGTATCGCAAAGCACACTAAGCTTTGTTATTCTCTCCATCCACTTTGCGATCTCTGCGTGAAAAACACTTTGCGTTCTCTGCGTGAAAAAACTTTGATTTGCGTTGAGTTTATTCACGCAAAGCACGCTAAGTTGTATAGCAAAGCACGCTAAGCTTTATTAATCGCTATATACTCTTTGCGCCTTCTGCGTGAAAAATCTCTTTGCGCCCTCTGCGTGAATGAATACTTTAATTTGTGTTGGAGTATATTCACGCAAAGCTCGCTAAGTTGTATCAAAGCTCGCTAAGCTTTATTAATCGCTATATACTCTTTGCGCCCTCTGCGTGAAAAATCTCTTTGCGCCCTCTGCGTGAAAAAATACTTTGCATCGTTTTGAGAGTATTCACGCAAAGCACGCTAAGCTGTATCGCAAAGCACACTAAGCTTTGTTATTCTCTCCATCCACTTTGCGTACTCTGCGTGATAAAATACTTTGCGCCCTCTGCGTGAAAATACTTTGCGGTCTCTGCGTGAAATAATACTTTGCGTTCTCTGCGTGAAAAAATACTTTGCATCGTTTTGAGAGTATTCACGCAAAGCACGCTAAGCTGTATCGCAAAGCTCGCCAAGCTTTTTTTATTCTCTCCATCCACTTTGCGCCCTCTGCGTAAAAAACTCTTTGCGTTCTCTGCGTGAAATAAAACTTCAATTTGCGTTGAGTTTATTCACGCAAAGCTCGCTAAGTTGTATCGCAAAGCACGCTAAGCTTTATTAATCGCTATATACTCTTTGCGCCCTCTGCGTGAAAAATCTCTTTGCGCCCTCTGCGTGAATGAATACTTTAATTTGTGTTGAGTATATTCACGCAAAGCTCGCTAAGTTGTATCGCAAAGCTCGCTAAGCTTTATTAATCGCTATATACTCTTTGCGCCCTCTGCGTGAAAAATCTCTTTGCGCCCTCTGCGTGAAAAAATACTTTGCATCGTTTTGAGAGTATTCACGCAAAGCACGCTAAGCTGTATCGCAAAGCTCGCCAAGTTTTATTAATCGCTATATACTCTTTGCGCCCTCTGCGTGAAAAATCTCTTTGCGCCCTCTGCGTGAATGAATACTTTAATTTGTGTTGAGTATATTCACGCAAAGCTCGCTAAGTTGTATCGCAAAGCTCGCCAAGCTTTGTTATTCTCTCTTTACACTTTGCGCCCTCTGCGTGAAAAAATACTTTGCGCCCTCTGCGTGAAAAAAAACAATCAAAAATCCAATCCAAAACTGATATACAGTTTGGGATCCTGAACTCTCCGAGTCTCAATACCATACGCATAATCCAATTTTACAAAGTATCCCAGCAGTCTGGTCCTGAAACCCACTCCATAACCCATTACCAACGGGTCTCTGAAATACTCTATTTCCATATCTATAAGGGGTGGTGCCGAAATCTGCACCTTATTGAGCGGGTTTTCCGGACTGAAAGGCGTCCTCCCGTACCATGCCAATCCGGCATCAAAAAAAGCGGTCAGCTGCATATTGCGAAAAAAAGCAGATCCCTTTCTGCTACCCAGCAAATACTGTACAAAGGGTATCCGCAATTCTGCATTGGATACCAAAAATGAGGCACCGTTCCTGATATTATTGTCAAATCCCCGCATCTGGAAAATATTGGCCTTGTAGGCAAAATCTGCATCCTGCCGCTCAGGGATACTCATGTCAAATCTGGGGAAAATCCAGTTTTCCATACCTCCCAGATAATACAGCATCCTTTTAGAGCCGAATGAAGTAGCCCCACACATACGCAGTGCAAGTACAGATTTGTTCAGCACCGGTATATAATGTCTTGCATCAAATCCCAGTATGCCGGTAGTACCCCTGCTCAGGTCAAATGCAAAACCATCTATAAACTGCAGGTCGAATTCATTGATAAACTCGGAATAAAATTTATACCGGGTACCCCTGCGGATATTCATGCTTTGTTCATAGCTGTTGTCATATATATACTCCAGCCTGAGTGACAGTATTTTCTCATGACCTACGGGAGCCTCAAAGCTGCTTTGTTCGGTACTCAAACGGAGGAATCTGTCAAACCTCAGCGTAGTGGTTGCCCTGATACTGCGGTATATGTCAAAAGGATATCTCAGCTGATACATCCCGAGGGTTGTGGTCTTTTTTGACCTTTGTAAAGCCGGCACAGGTCTCTCTACCGGGGAAGCATATTCATTCGATTTGCGGTAAAGGGCCATTCTTTTATCGAGTCGCTTTTTCCTGTTGTCAAAAACCAGAAAATACTCCGACCCATTAAATGTGGTGGGTATCCGCATGCCGGCTTCCACTATGTAGTCTTCGAATAGATCCTTTACCGTAGCTTTCACCAAAAAACCCATCGGCGTGGTAAGTAATTGCTGACGGTCTCCGGTATAGCTCTCCAGCCCTTCAAAAAGGATATCATTGTTGAAATTGGTAGTGATATTATGGAGACTGAATTTTTTATTGGCAGCAATAGCCCGGGTATTGTTGTAGGGCTCGACACGTTTAGGCCAGAGGACAGTATTCTCCCATGAAAAACTTCTGTAACGGATTCTGGGACTTTCTTCCGTATTTACATCAATCTCTTCCAAAATTTCAGGATCCGGAAAGGGACTCTGAAAATATAGCCTTTCGATGGTATCTTTTCTGACCTCAGGCTTAAAAATCAGGGGTGGCATATCAGCAGTAATGTTTGTCTGAGACAAATACAACTGCCTTGCCTCGGTAACCGGAGGAACAGCACCCAATTCTGGCTCTTTGTGCAATAGATGAAGTGTTGAAACTCCATTCAGGGTATATACCGCAGCGTGTGCAGTGCCTGTAGGGTTGGCATGGTGTCTTTGCAGATGTCTTGAATGATTGCTAATGGCCTTCACCTCTCCGGATTCGGTATTAATGACGTAGACATTCCGGATCCCTGATTTGTCTGAAAGAAATGTAATGCTTTTATCCGTATAGGCCTGGGGAGATCGCTCATTTACATCCGGTGTACGGGTGATGAAAACCGCTTTTTTGTCCGGATTGTCCAAAGGGACAAAGCACAGATCAAAATTACCCAGAGGCAAAACCGTATCTCTCCGCATTTCCCTGATGCTGTCAGTATCCCTGTTGGTTGAAAATAATATGCCCGGCTTACCATGCAGTGTATAATATACTGCATCCAGATCATCATAAAAATCCTGGGTAATCCGGTCATGATTTCTGTTTTTAGACTTGTAGTAGTAAAGGTCTGAAAAACCATCCGTATTGGCTGCAAACACATAATCCAGATCATTCACATACGATATAGAATAAATCCGCTGGAATATCGTGGGAATCTCCTGTTCCATATACTCAGTTTTAGCCCCGAGCTTATATTTTCTGAGATAAAGAACATCCCTCCGGTCATATAAAAGGGATATTTCAGGTCTGGATGGATGCCAGGCTATCAATGGATAATTATAATCCGTTTCCTGAAAGGTATTGACATAGCCATATTTCAAAATAGTTTTTTTAGTGCCGTCCTCCAGATCCAGCAGTTGCACCCTGCACTTCCCTCTGTCATTCAATACGTACAAAAGATACCTGCCGTCAGGGCTCAATTGAATTTGACTGATTTCCGGATTGACTTTACGTTTCTTATACAGTTTAAGTGTGTTGGCATCCGATAATGATCTGAACCGGTTTTCTTCATTGCTGAAATATACCCTGTAAAACTTTTCCCACTCTCTGATAAGGGCTGTCAGGTCTGTATTCAAAATATATTCAAAACTGTTGTTGATACCCCTGCTTATTTTTGACAGGTACAAAAGATTGGAAATAGTGGATTTGCCGTACTGTTGCTCGATAAAAAACCAGAAACTGTGACCTGCCACTTTGGGATTGATTTCTTTCAGCTTATTGAAATTCCGGTAAGCAGCTTTGGTATGCCAGATATCCCGCAGTTCATTTTCTATCTGAATATCCCAATTGGAGGCAGCATAGGCTACCATACCCTGCTTGTACCACTCGGGTATATCGAGCAAAACCGCATTCTGAATGATTTCCTGAATATTACTGCCAAAGAGCATGTTGTTCAGATAAACATTGGCAATGCCTTCTCTGATTTTTCTCCGGATCAAGGCATGATCTCCATCAAAATAGACAAACATTTTGTTGCCCACAATTTTTGTCTCACCGGTACGACTGACAAAACTTTCTTCGGTGCCGATATTGGACTGTTTCAGATCTGTCACATCCGTATATACGATGATTTCAATTTTGTCATTCATACGATGTTCAAGTACACGCTGTACCTCGTCATGGTCGTATTCGCAAAGTTGAATGACTGCCTGGGCTACATTCCTTCCTTTTCCGTACCAATAGACAATAAAATTCTCGGTCTCATATTGCCACCAGTTTTTAAAATCCTCATGATACTGAACACGGTTTTTTCCAAATTCTGTATTGATACTCTGTCCTTGTAGGAAAGAGTTTAATATAGTCAGCAGGAATATGAGAAAAACATGTTTCATACTGTGATGCAAGATAAGGCAAAATTTATTCATCCATACAAAAATGAAATCGCTCTGTTCAAAAATCTTATCAAATGATTTAGGTGCAGATTTAAAATAAAATGTATTTTTGGAATTCTAAATAAAACCAATAT
>JADJWN010000020.1 GCA_016716335.1 Saprospiraceae bacterium
TTTTCAGAAATCTGGCCATTGAAGATTACCTGTACAGATACCGTCCCGGACAATATGACCTGCAAATACTTAAAGAAGCTCTGCCTCTTGCACCTAACTCCTATTATAAATCGATTGTGCTGAACAGACTCGGGCGATATTTTATGAAAATCCGCTTCGTCCTGGACTCTGCCTGGCACTATTATCAGGATTCCTGGAGTCTAAGAAATAGTTACTACACCATTATTGATGCATCGACATTAAACGCATTATCAGAACTGTGCACATACAAGCGGAAAAACCTGCTGGCCATTGCCTATGCCAACAGAATGGCAGATTTTGACCAGTATTATCATTTGCCTGACAGTAAAACCCAATGCATGGCTTATACCAACCGGGCATTTATGCTATTCAGGGAGGGAGAAATGGATGGATCTCTGCAAGATCTGGAACTGGCCTTGCAGAAGGCAGATAGTACCCAAAGTGTAGATGCCCATCAGGAATTATATAAAACTGCAATAATCCTTAACATGATAAATAATGACATGGACAAGGTAAATTATTTCATGCAGAAACTCCAGACATCTATAGAACGCTCCGGCGAGGACTATATCAATATCCACCGTCTGACCGGCAGACTGGCTGCTGAAGCAGGACAAACAGAGGAGGCTATCGTTAAGCTGAGGATAGCACTGCAAACTGAGCTGGAATCAGGATATGACAGACTACCGGTAGTCAGCAATCTGTGCCACTATTTATCTGCGATGTATCTGGACAAAAGGCTGTATCAGGAGGCACTGGATATGATGGCAATCAGCAGAAACATTAATACCCGCTTTGATTGGGAAAACTTCATCTACTTTCTGAAAAAAGAAAAAGATTACACCTTTGTGACTGCCCAGACTTGTGCAGAAATTTTCTTCAAAAAATACAAGGATACAGGACAAATCCAAAATCTGTTTTCAGCTGAAAAACTGATAGCTGTAATTGACAGCCTCACGCCTGCCCAATGGAATGCAGGAGAAGAAAGTGCCATCCTGCAGTTTTATATGGAAAGCGGAGAAGATTTTTACGATCTGGCCATAGAGGTATATTATGAACTGTATCAGAAGACCAAAGACAATCGCTGGCAAAATCTCTTTTTTGCTTTTGTGAAAAAAAATAAAAACAGCCTGATGGTGAGAGATTACCTACTCGCAGGCAGATATGCCTCCATTCCTGAAAAATGGATAGAGGAAGAACGCAGACTGAAATCAATATTGAAAGAATCTTTGGTCAAAGGGCTGAGGAATAATAAACAGTCCGTTTACGCCATTGAGAACTACGAACAGCTGGAAAACCGACTCGCTAAAGAATACCCGGCCTATCTCGACAATCCTCTCCTGACAGATGATGTGTCGGCAGCCGAAATTCAGGGGAAATTATCCTCCGATCAGTGTATACTCCATTTTAATGAAACAAATAATGACCTATATGCAGGAATAGTCACAAACAAAAACCTGCATATGTACAAAGTACCATTGACTCCCATCCTGACAAAACAAATGGACACCATCAGACAGGTTTATGCAGGAAAATTGTGGATGCAACCCGATTGGGCAGACAGTTTGTCTTATCATGTTTTTACCCGTCTTTTTGATGCCTATACCCAGAAAATGCTGACCCGGCAATGGATTGTGATACCGGATGGTTATTTGTTCAGATTTCCGTTGGCGGGATTGGTGTACAGCAGAGATATATTGGGCAGCAAGCGCTTATTGGACGATTACCTGATTACCTATGCACCGGCGGTGAGGATCATGAAGGCAGCGGGGATGGTAGAAAATTTTAGAGATGATCAGGTAGCTTTTTTGCATTTTCAGACAAAGAGACCATTTTGAAACAAAATCCACAGAAATGCCGGAGTTGCCCGGCACACTGCAGGAAGCTGAAAAAATCCGGAAATACTATCCGAAAGCCAGGATATATACCGGCAGAAATGCCACACGGGCCAACTTTTTCAAAATATACAGAGACAGCACCATACGATATATACATTTGGCCGTACATGGCCTTGCCAACAGCAGCATCAGGGATGATGTAAAGCTGTATTTCCGTACAGCTTCTGGAGGTATAGACAGTCTCTATGGGTATGAACTGCTCTCTGTACGCAGCAGGGTACAGAAAGTGGTACTCTCTGCCTGCCAGAGCGGATTGGGAATATATCAGAAAGGGGAGGGCACATACTCCCTCCCCCGGTATTTTATAATCAATGGTGCCACCGATGTCAGTGCCTCGCTCTGGGATCTGGAGGACCGTTTTGATCCTATGAAGTCCAACATTGGGATAATCCGATGGGGTTGGTAAAAGCCAATCTCTAATTCATTTCATTGCAAGTGAAGATTCTATTACCTTCAGACGAAAAAACTACCAAACTCTTCACAACCTTATCTCCCACTTTAAATGTATCTATACCAAGTTCATAATTGGGATTGCCCCTTGTTGTTGAATCTAAAGAATTGAAATCAGTATTACTTATTTTAAAGCAATAACATTTCAAAAACTCCGCAATATCATGTTTGTCTCCCAATTCTTTATGAATTACAGTAGGAAGTGGAAGAAACTTAAATTGATTATCAGAAGAATTTAAATGTAAAATAGCATTTTCTGTGTACAATAATTTAGGTATACAGCCAAAATCACCTCTGAGAGCCAAATTTTCTTTAACACATACTTCATTAATTGTGTTGTTATTGAGTGTTGGATTAATTGAAACTAATATAGATAAATTATTAGGAAAAAATGTCTCACAATTTTGATAGTAATTGTTCCCCCTTACAAACTTATATACGCTGTATTCAAAGTTTGGATTATTCTGATTGGCTATTATTTGACTATCCAAGTCGGAACCTATGATAAATGCATACTCAACACCCTCTGACTTTAATCTTCCGGTTAGTGAATTCGGCGAACGCTGAATGTCTGTAAATTTCATTTTGTAGTACTTATAGCAATGTTTGTGAAGTAAATTGCTTGGTTTATCATGATCATGAGGATCCGGGGTGGGCTTTGGGCCATTTTTACAGGTAGAACTCAGAAAAATAAAAGATAAAAGTAAAAGCATTCCAATGTTTTTCATGTTGTTTTGATTTTAAAGGTGATAAAAAATGTTAAAGCTGTTCCAAAAATAAAAAGCCTAAAATATAACAAATCTGGTATCTGTACAACCCGAGCCATACATCTTAATGCAAAATTTACCATAAAACCGCATTTATTCAGCATTGCTTGCTTGTATCCACTTTTACTGCTGATTCATATCATAATAACCTATAATCCTCTGAAAAGTATCCGTATAATATGATGCTTTTCTGCAAAGGTAACCCAAGCAATGCTGACTTTTTTCATTGCCTGCTTCTGCCTTTTTGTCTTTGAAATCCGGGGAGTCACTGACAAAATTTACATCATGATGGCATTTTTTGGGTTGGAATGAAATTTGAAAAGTACATTTACTGCTTTAAGCAGTCCTGCCTGAATTAAGGCAGGTACAAGCTTTATAAATTAAAAGAACCTTATGTTTGACAATATATTCAGAATGGACGATATGCGGGAAGATGCGGAGGCAATACCTTTGTTTTCCATTGGAGATGACGAACTGCAGTTTGACGACCGATATCAGGAGATTATGCCTGTACTGGCGTTGAAAAATACCGTGCTTTTTCCGGGGGTAGTCATACCAATCACCGTAGGTCGTGAAAAATCCATCAAAGCATTGCAGAAAGCTGACAAGGGCGATAAATTCATCGGAGTACTGACCCAGAAAGATGTAAATAATGAAGAACCGGGACCTGAAGACCTCCATGCAGTAGGATCAGTAGCCCGAATCATGAAAATACTCAAAATGCCGGATGGCAGCACTACCGCAATACTGCAGGGAAGGAAAAGGTTCCGTCCAGCTTTTTTTACTCAGAATGAAAAAATACTGGAAGCCGGTATAGATATCATAGAAGATACCCTACCTGCCAACAATATGGAATTTAATGCCATGATTTCTGCTATCAGGGATTATGCCAAAAAAATCATAGACCTGTCGCCTCAGATACCTCCTGAGGCCAACATGATGCTGCAGAATATCCGCAACAATGCATTTCTGCTCAATTTTATCGCTTCCAATATGAATATATGAGTGGATAAAAGCAGGAATTGCTCGAAATAGATGACTACGTACAAAAGGCGGATGAAATCATCAAGCTGATGCACAGCGAGTTTCAACTGCTACAGCTCAAAAGTGACATTGAATCCAAAGTAAGGGGCGACCTTGAAAAACAGCAAAAGGAGTACTTTCTCAATCAGCAGCTCAAAACCATACAGGAAGAACTGGGTGGCAACCCCCAGGAGGAAGAACTCAATAAACTGGTAAAACAAGCAGAAACGAAAAAATGGCCCAAAGAAGTCCGGGAAATCTTTGATAAAGAGATTGCCAAAGCCCGAAGGGTCAATCCGCAAATCGCCGAATATTCCGTATCACTCAATTATCTGGAGCTGATGCTGGAGCTGCCGTGGGATGAGGTGACTAAGGACAACTTTAATCTGAAAAAGGTAAAAAAAGTGCTGGATGATGATCACTATGGTCTGGAAGATGTGAAAAACAGAATCATGGAGCATCTCGCCGTACTCAAGCTCAAGGGAGATATGAAGGCTCCGATACTTTGTCTTGTGGGTCCTCCGGGCGTAGGTAAAACCAGTCTGGGCAAATCCATCGCCACTGCCTTAGGCAGAAAATTTGTCCGGATGTCATTGGGAGGCCTGCATGACGAAAGCGAAATCAGAGGACACCGCCGCACCTATATCGGGGCTATGCCGGGCAGGATACTGCAGTCTCTGCGCAAAGCCAAATCTTCCAATCCTGTATTCATACTGGACGAAATAGACAAATTGGGCAAGGATTTCAGAGGGGACCCGTCTTCGGCTCTGCTGGAAGTATTGGATCCGGAGCAAAACTCCACATTCCACGACAACTACCTGGATATAGATTATGACCTGTCCAAAGTCCTCTTCATTGCCACGGCGAATTCTTTGTCAACAATACAGCCCGCCTTGCTGGACAGGATGGAAATCATAGAGATCAGCGGCTATTCGACCGAAGAAAAAACCGAAATCGCCAAAAGACACCTGGTGCCCAAACAAGCTGCCGAACATGGTCTTAAGTCTAAACAGGTGACTGTGCCGGTCTCTGTCCTGCAATATATCATCAGTGCCTACACCCGGGAGTCGGGGGTCAGATCACTGGACAGAGCTCTGGGAGGCGTGATGCGCAATGTGGCCAAGCGCATAGCGATGGAAGAAGCATTTGACGGAAAAGTGACCGAAAAAATAGTCAGAGAGGCATTAGGACCCGAAAAGTTTGACAACGAAAGCTATGTGCAGTCAGACATCCCGGGAGTAGCCGTAGGTCTGGCATGGACCAAGGTAGGCGGAGATATCCTGTTTATAGAAGCAAGTACCAGCAAAGGTAAAGGTAAACTCGTGCTCACCGGCAATCTCGGGGACGTGATGAAAGAATCTGCTTCTACGGCCCTGAGCTACATCAAAGCCCACAGCGAATCATTGGGTATTGATCCGGAGTTGTTTGAAAATACTGACATACACATACATGTACCCGAAGGTGCCATCCCCAAAGACGGTCCGAGCGCTGGTATCACCATGCTGACCGCACTGACCTCTGCGCTCAAGAAAAAACCGGTAAAACCCTATCTGGCTATGACCGGTGAAATCACCCTGAGAGGTAAGGTACTACCGGTAGGAGGGATTAAGGAAAAAATTCTGGCTGCCAAAAGGTCAGGAATCAAAGAAATTATACTCTGCGAAGAAAACAGAAAAAATGTAGAGCAGATTCCTGCTGAATATATCAAAGGACTGGAATTCATCTATGTGACAAAAATGGAACAGGTAGTGGAGCATGCCCTTGGATTTCTGATTTTCTGACCGGTCGTTAAAACTGTGTTAAAAGCAGCTTTTCAAAGGTAGTTGGAGTATATCAGGCGTTTTTAGTGGTGAAAAATGCAAATATTACAATATCTTTACCTTTGTTAAGATGAATGCATGTATGAAATATATCCTTGCAATTGCACTGTCCCTTATATTTTTCGCCACCCTGACAGCTCAGCGCATTAAAGATGATCAGGTGAAGGTCATAGAGTTTTCAGGCATGGTCTTTACAGAAGGTGAAGATGGAAGTCCTGTGCCTCTACCCTATACCAATGTGTCGGTACTTGGTACCAGCAGGGGTACTGCTACGGACATTGACGGATTCTTTTCATTCGTGGCTCTGGCCGGCGAAACAGTCGTTTTTTCAAGGATAGGATATAAGACCGTAAATATCAAAATCCCGGATACGCTGCAGTCCCATCAATACAAGTGGATACAGATCATGACAGAAGACAATTACCTTCTGCCGGAAGCTGTGATTTTCCCCTGGCCAAGCCGTGATCACTTCAAGCAGGAATTTCTGGCTATCGATATATCCAATGAACTGAGAGAAAAAGCCCGTGAAAATCTGGCGGAAGAAGTATTGTCCGAAATGCGCTACACCGTACCAGCAGATGGTCGGGAAACCACCAGTCTTGTACTCCGGCAACAGGCAAATGAATACGTCTATACCGGTCAGATCAGGCCACAGAATATATTCAATCCCTTAGCCTGGAAAAAATTCATTGAAGCCTGGAAACGGGGAGATTTCAAATCCAAGGAAAAGAAAAACTGAACAGAACTTTGTCTGCTTTATTGCCTTACAGTGAATAGTTTCAAAAATTAATTCACCAATAATTATCAAACGGGTTGTTTTAAATCAGCCATGAGACAGTAAATTTGCGAAGCTATTATTCAGCATTATGAAAGTTACGGATTATTTTATTGAGGCGGGAGACAAGACCCTTGTATCTTTTGAGGTATTACCTCCATTGAAAGGCGGGAGTATGTCAGATATATTCCGTACACTGGATCCTCTGATGGAGTTCAAACCTCCGTTCATAGATGTTACCTATCATAGGGAGGAATATGTATATAACAAACAACCCTCCGGATATTATGAGAAGGCTTCCATCCGTAAAAGGCCCGGCACCGTAGGCATCTGCGCTTCTATCATGCACCGGTACGGAATTGATGCGGTGCCCCATCTGATATGCGGCGGATTTTCAGTGGAAGAGACAGAAAATGCATTGATTGATCTGCATTTTCTGGGCATCAACAATGTGCTGGCCCTGCGGGGAGATGCACGAAGGTTTGAGGATAAATTCGTACCAGAACCCAACGGACACAAGCATGCGGTGGATCTTGTCAGACAAATCTCAAATATGAATAACGGGATATATGCAGACAGCAATGTTTCAAACGGTGCAGGTACTGACTTTTGCATAGGTGTGGCCGGATATCCTGAAAAACATTTCGAAGCGCCGAGTATAGCCACAGATATACTGTTTCTGAAAGAAAAAATTGAGGCAGGAGCCAGCTATGTAGTCACGCAGATGTTTTTTTGACAATCAGAAATTTTTTGAATTCAGAGATCTCTGTAAGTCTGAAGGTATCAATGTGCCCATAGTGCCCGGACTCAAGCCTCTTACTGCCAAATACCAGCTCAGTTCCATTCCCCGAAAATTTTATGTCAACTTTCCGGCGGACCTGGCTAAAGAAGCAATCCGCACAGAAGATAAAAACATCCGTCAGTTGGGTATAGAGTGGTGTATTCATCAATGCAAAGAGCTCATCAAAGCCGGGGTGCCCTGCCTGCATTTTTACACCATGGGAGATACAGATACCACAGTACAGATTATAAAGGGGATACTTTAAAGTTAATTTCTTCTCCCGGTCTCCTTTGGGCCAGTATGTCTATGCTTTCTTCTGTCAGCTGCATAATCCTGGGATATCCTCCGGTGGTCTGACAATGGCGCATCAGGATGATGATTTGGCCGTCCGGCAATAACTGCACCGTGCCCGGCAATACCGCTGAAGACAACAATTCTGTTTGCACAGTTTTTTCCAGTACCGGTCCTTTCATCCTGTAACCCACAGCATTGGCTTCGTGGGTGATCGTGAAGCTATAATGACCCAAAGTATGCTGAGCTTCCGGATGCAGCCAATTCCATTCCGGACCATGATAAACTTCGATGAAAGATGCTTTTTCAGTCCGGAAATCTGAATCGGTCGGTGTCTCTATACGGATACCGGATAAAGGCCGGAAATATATTCTGTCGTTCTTCCTGAGAGGCTGGAGATGGGTGCCGGGTAAAGGAGAGACACTCCCCATCACTTGGTCAAGCATTATTTCTGCTGCTATTCCTATATAAGAGCGGCATCCCTGCAGAAACCTGCCGTAGGTCAGCGTCTGTCCCGCCCTTACATGAAACGACTGGTGCAGAGCCACGGGATTTCCATTCAGCAAGACTTCACATTCTGCCCCTGAGATACAAAGTGTCACCTCAGCTTCGAAGCTGATCTCAGGACCGATCATGGTACATTCAAGTACCGGATGGTTGCCTGGCAATCCCAATAATTCATTAACTCTGCGGTATGCACCCATATCCATAGCACCCCCGGCAGGTACACCCAGATGTCTGAAGCCCGGTCTTCCCGCATCCTGCCATACGGTGAATAATCCCGGTTTTATTATATCAAAGAATGCAGACGAATTCATGACTGTAAAAATCTGATATTTCTTTTAAGCCCCTCATACCCCGTTCTTTTGACCGCACTGGATTCAAAAAGTTCTTCAAAAAGATTCTCTGAAATTTCCTGCCATGCCTTTTTGTCCATTTGCATTAATGCTTCTTTGGGTTCAAATTGCGGTTCCTCGTGTGGCCTGGAAAAACGATTCCACGGACACACCTGCTGACAAACGTCACAGCCAAACATAAAATTTTCCATCTTGCCTTTGAAGAATTCAGGAATGTCATTTTTAAGCTCAATCGTAGCATAGGAAATACATTTGCTGCCATCCATCAGATAGCCATTTTCATCAATGGCATCCGTAGGGCAGGCATCTATACAACGGGTGCAGGTACCGCAGTAATCATCCATAGGTGTGTCGTATTCCATTTCATAATCCACTATGATTTCAGCCAAAAAAAACCATGACCCGTGCCTTGGATGAATGAGCATGGTGTTTTTACCTATCCAGCCTACACCTGCACGTTTTGCCCAGTCTCTTTCCAACACAGGAGCCGAATCCACAAAATATCTTCCCTGAATGTTACCCACCTGATCAGACAGCCATTGGAAGAGCTTTTTAAGCTTTTTTTTGAGCACTTTGTGGTAATCTTTCCCATAGGCATACATGGATATTTTTGGTGCATCAGCATCAACCTGCATTGCGGGATTGTAGTAGTTATATGCCAGCGAAATCACCGATCTGGCTCCCGGAACGAGCAAGGTCGGATCCACCCTTTTGTCGAAATGATTGGCCATGTATGACATTTCTCCATGATAATTCATTTTGAGCCACTGCTCCAATCTCAAAGCCTCTTCGCTCATATATTCCGCCCTGGCTACACCCGCAAGTAAAAATCCCTCAGCCAGCGCCTTTTGTTTGAAGAGTCGGGTGATATAGGATTTATCTGCCATAATTTCCAGCATAAAATTAAGCGCAATAATCAGAATTGTTTACCCGACAGGACAGATTAATCTGAATTTTTACAGGTCATGGCTTTACTTTTTTGCCAATGGTTTGTTTTATGTGAGTAAAATATCCGATTCCGATCATTAAAAAACCCTGAAATATGACACATAAACCACACACAGCAATCATCACCGGAGGTACCAAGGGTATTGGTCTGGGAGTAGCCCACGTACTCATCCAAAACGGGATAAAAGTCTGTATCACTGGCAGAGATGCCAAGACGGTGCAAAATGCCACCGACCACCTGAACAGTATGGTGGAAGACAGTGCTATCGGAGTGATGTCTGATGTACGGGATTATGATTCACAGGTAAAAAGTGTAGATGCAGTCATTAAGAAATGGGGAAGACTGGACTATTTTATCGCCAATGCCGGAGTGGGACATTTTGCCAATATCGAGCAGCTCAGCTTCGAGCAATGGCACGAGACCATCGATATCAATCTCACAGGAGTATTTTACTCTGCCAAGGCATGTCTGGAAGAACTGAAAAAAACTCAGGGGTTTTTTATCACCATTGCCAGTCTGGCAGGCACCAATTTTTTTGCTGCCGGAAGTGCATATAATGCCAGTAAGTTCGGACTGGTAGGGTTTACGCAGGCTATGATGCTTGATGTCCGTGATTATGGTGTAAGGGTTTCTACGATTATGCCCGGCTCGGTATCCACTTTTTTCAACGGTCATGTACCTACTGACGCTGATGCCTGGAAAATTCAACCCGAAGATATAGGCCAGCTCGTGATGGATCTGATCAAAATGCCGGCAAGGACATTGCCCAGTAAAATAGAAGTGAGGCCTTCCAGAACAAAATGAGTGAAACGGAAAAAGATTAAAATTTTCAAAGGTAAAAAAACAACTTCCTGTTAATTTTAAAATCTGAATCCGATTCGAAAGATTGGGAATTCTATCAAAACCCATCAGGACGAGAATTTGTATCCCGTTTCCAGTCTTCTTTTCTTGGAAACAGGAAATACTATTAATCCTGAATTAAGACCGTTCGATCACAATTAATAATTGCTTTTGCGGAGAAAATTGCTTTTTATCTCCGCATATATTGCGTATAAAATTGATTTTGCGGAGAATAATAGATATATTTGTCGCATAATATGCGGAGAATGACCATCTACATTTATGAAAAAGAAAACTGGACAGACTTCACCTGGGACGATAAAAAGGTTATTATAAAACTGGGTGAAGCCAGAAACAAACAGGGAAGACTTTTAGGTAAAATGGAATCGCTTGGTTTTGAACTGCAAAATGAAGCTGTATTGAATACGCTTACTTTGGATGTGGTCAAATCATCGGAAATAGAAGGTGAAATTTTAGAACTGCAACAAGTACGTTCCTCCATTGCACGGAGACTGGGAATTGACATTGTAAAGCTGTGGATTCTGATCGTCATGTGGACGGAATAGTTGAAATGATGCTTGACGCTACTCAAAGATATGATACACCATTGACAAAAGACAGATTGTTTGGTTGGCATGCAGCACTTTTTCCGACAGGATGGAGCAGTTTGTATAAAATCACCGTTGGTGACTGGAGAAAAGATACTGCCGGGCCTATGCAGGTGGTGTCGGGGCATGTAGGAAAAGAGAAAGTACACTATCAGGCTCCGGGCTCAGACAGGTTAGAATATGAAATGGAAAGATTCCTGGACTGGTTTGAAAATGAGCAAGAAACAGATCTGGTTCTTAAGGCAGCGGTTGCTCATTTATGGTTTGTGACCATTCATCCATTTGAGGATGGGAATGGACGGATTGCCAGGGCCATTACAGATATGCTGTTGGCCCGTTCTGATAAAAGCACAAAACGATTTTACAGTATGTCTTCACAAATCAGAATTGAAAGGAAACAGTATTATGAAAAGCTGGAATTAACACAAAAGGGAAATTCAGATATTACAGAGTGGGTTTTATGGTTTTTAGAATGTTTGATCCATGCCATTGAATCCGCAGAAGAAATTTTATCGACAATACTTTACAAAGCAGAATTCTGGAAAGCGCATTCATCCACAATACTTAATGAAAGACAGCAAAAAATAATAAACAGAATGCTTGATGGATTTGATGGAAAATTGACGACGTCGAAATGGGCAAAAATTAATAAATGCTCGCAGGATACAGCTCTCAGGGATATTCAGGATCTGATAAACAAGGATATTCTGCAAAAAGAAGCAAGCGGCGGCAGAAGCACAAGTTATACATTAAAGTCAATTGTCGCTAAATAAATCCAATACTGTGGCGCCTTTAATCATCCAATTTTATGCTATATATCATACAACTTTGATGGTAATCCCGGATAGAGCTTTGACCTCAATCTGCCACTGATCAGAAAAAAACTTTCCATTATTTTTGGAAATATTTTCAAAACAGTTCTGTTCCCTTAAGCACAGACCTGATAAATGTGATAAATTGACAAGGTCATGAAACTCCGATTCTGAAAGTATTACGGATCATTCATTATGACAGTTCCTGGACCAGAGCACTGCAGGCAGAAAAAGAATTTTCTTGAGTTTATATTAGTGCTGCAATTTTTTTCTGCAACTGTACATCCATAATACATTTGCTTTATTAGCTTTGATGCTGTCAAAACAAACTCAACATCATGGCAGCAGTATCAGGCGGTGCAATGTCTGCAGGAGGTAATGAAAAATTCAAACCCTCACTCAGTTTTTCGCAGATAATCAATATGAATTTCGGCTTTTTTGGAATTCAGTACAGTTTCGGGTTGCAGCAGACAGCTATCAACCCCATTTACACCTTCCTGAACGCCGATCCTGAATCACTGCCCATACTCAATCTCGCCGGACCTATGACCGGACTCATTATTCAGCCTCTGATCGGTGCCTTGAGTGACAAAACCTGGAGTCCTCTTGAGTTTGACACCATTTTGAGATAAGTTGTTGATTATCAGCAATAGTGATTTTGATTTGGCTCACTACAAATCGGTAAAATGATTATGATATGATTACTTCAACTAAATATTTAGATCGCTTGGCTTTATCATGGGCAATAATGGTTTTATGCCCATAGCTTGTAATATTTTGGGTTCTAGTTCTGTTGGAGTTGATTTTATATATAGTTGTTCGTTTGATGTTTCTACCAAACTTATTTGCATTTTGTCAAGTGTTTTACGGAGACTTGATTCTGTTATTTTACTTTCTGAATTATTCACTCTTTGGAGGACATAGTTTTGCAAGCAAAACGCTATATAGCACAGGCAGATGTGACCTTTTATCCTCTGATCTGTCCAATGAAACATAGGTCTGGTCTCTAGATGTGACTTAAATGTTCTAAAACTGTGTTCTATCTTATAGAGGTGTTTGTAGTTCTCCAGTACTGTTGTTGCGCTCAATGATGTATTGGTTGCTATTGCTAAAAAGCCATCATATTTTGCAGCATCATCTATCTTGCTTTGATCTAATTCATATTGGTCTTTGGACGTTTGTTTTATAAAATACCTCCTTTGTTTTGTCTTCAATTGGGATGTATTATTTAATAAGGATTTTGCCTTTTCAACCTTTGCCATTCGTTCCATCTCATCTTTATTAGCTCTCTTTGACGAATAGGTACAAATGATTGTTTTATCCCCATATTCTAAAGTAGTATATCTTACGGTAACACTCTGTCCTGCATTGTCGTTGTAAACCCACTCTGATTTATATTGACTAATGTCAATTAGTGACTGTTTTACTTCTTTGGGCAATGATTTGAGTCTTTCGCCAAGAATAAATTCATAGCCTTTTTGATCTATGAGTCCGACATTCTTTTTAGAAAGCATGCCTCGGTCAGCCACTACGATGATATTTTCAATGTCATAACTATTTTTAAGATCGTCCAAAGCTTGTTCGAAAGTGTCTCCCTCGTATGTATTGCCTTTGTAAACGCGATATCCGATAGGATTTTTATCTTTGTCAATAAGCATGGAGAAGAGAATTTGCGTATGGCCAATTTTACCATCCTTACCAAAACCCATTTGTCTCAAATCACCTTCCTTCTCCACATTGCTCTCAAAGTAGAATGTCGTCACATCATAAAATACAACATCTAATTTTGAGTTAAAAAGATCTCTGCCTGTTTGGAAAATATGTTGCTGAATCAAGTTGCTGTTTGTATCTAACTTATCCAAAGCCCTGTAAAGATGATGTAAATCTATATTCGGAAGATTTAGGTATTCGTTTTGGTTCAGGAAGTTGGCACGTTTGCTGCAAGGCTCTTGGAGTCGCTCTAAAAGCATGAGCATTACTGTATTGTGAAAATCAAAACTGAGTTTAGACTTCTTGGCAATTCTACGAAATACGTCATGGAGTCTATAATGTTTTAACGCTTTAGTATAAATCATTTGGTAACCATAATTAAACCTGCCAAGCTCCCTAACTTCGCCCTTGAGAAGGTTTTTAACTTCACCACCACCAAGTTCATAAAGCTTAATCCCTAGTGATCTCAGTTGTTCGGGTGTGTAGTCTTCGACTTTGCCTAAAGAATACAAAATACGGTGTGTAGACTTGCCTTCATCGTTGCGATAACTCTCAAGGATGCGGATATAACTACCTGACTTCTTCTTTTCTACTCTTAAAAATGGCATACCACAAAGGTATGGCTAATTTATAACCCAGTATGCACTCACCCTGCAAATCGGCTCACTACATTTTTTTCAAAAAACAATACTTGACCCAGCATTTACTGGTGTTCCAGCGCTTTTTTTCGTTTTTGGTGTCAAACTCAAGAAAAATTGTAAAAACAGTTTTTTCCAATTTAGTACAGCCGTGATAAATGTGATAAATTGACAAGGTCGTGAAACTCCGATTCTGAAAGTCTTACGGATCATTCATTATGACAGTTCCTGGACCAGAGCACTGTAGGCAGAAAAAGAATTTTCTTGAGTTTATATTAGTGCTGCAATTTTTTTCTGCAACTGTACATCCATAATACATTTGCTTTATTAGCTTTGATGCTGTCAAAACAAACTCAACATTATGGCAGCAGTATCAGGCGGTGCAATGTCTGCAGGAGGTAATGAAAAATTCAAACCCTCACTCAGTTTTTCGCAGATAATCAATATGAATTTCGGCTTTTTCGGAATTCAGTACAGTTTCGGGTTGCAGCAGACAGCTATCAATCCCATTTACACCTTCCTGAACGCCGATCCTGAATCACTGCCCATACTCAATCTCGCCGGACCTATGACCGGACTCATTATTCAGCCTCTGATCGGTGCCTTGAGTGACAAAACCTGGAGTCCTCGTTGGGGAAGAAGAAAACCCTATTTTCTGGTTGGTGCCATCACCTGCAGTATAGCGCTGTTTTTTATGCCTTTCAGCAGTACCCTATGGATGGCTGCCGGACTGCTATGGGTCCTCGATGCAGGCAACAACACCGCTATGGAACCCTACCGGGCTTTTGTGGCTGACAAGTTGCCCAAGGCACAATACGCCAAGGGTTTTCTTACCCAAAGTTTTTTTACAGGTCTGGGTATTACATTGGCTAATCTGTCATTGTATTTTTTCCAGCAGATCTGGACAAAGTCATCAGACAACGGCATCCCATACTGGGTGTTTGGAGCTTTTTTTGTAGGTACAGTGGCTTCCATAGGCTCCGTACTTTGGTCAGTATATACCACTCCGGAAATACCACCGACAGATGAAGAGCTGGCAGCACTCCGGGCGCATGAAAAAGGCAGCATCTTTGAGCCCTTCATAGAAATATTCCAATCCATATCGAATATGCCCAAAGTATTGTGGCAGCTGGCACTGGTATATCTATTTCAGTGGTATGCCATGTTTTGCTACTGGCAATTTGTCTCCCACAGCATCGCCAAAAGCGTATGGAAAACCAGTGCCCAGGAAAATATGGCACTGTATTCCGAAGCGGCAGGCTGGACCGGCCTGGTCAACGGATTTTACAACATTGTCACATTCTGCTCGGCATTCGGGCTCGTATGGCTCGCCAATAAATTCAGTGCCAGATATGTCCATGCCTTCTGCCTGCTTCTGGCCTGTCTTGCACTGCTTATCATGCCCGGCATAGAAAACAAATACCTTTTGTTTGCCCCTATGATCGGCTTTGGTATCGCATGGGCATCCATGATGGGCGTGCCTTACATCATGGTAGCCAACAGTATTCCCGCGGAGAAAAACGGTGTATATATGGGTATCGTCAATATGATGATTGTCATCCCGATGATGATACAGACGCTTACTTTCGGCGGTGTATTTAAACATTTTCTGGGTAGCGACCCGGCTATGGCACTTCGTTTTGCCGGCGTTTTGCTCGGCATCGCCGCACTGGCTACCCTGAGGATACAGGTGAAAGGGGAGGTGCCGGCGGAGGTGTGAAGTGAATCAAAAATTTCAGACATTCCGGTATTTGAAAATTAATAATGACTGACAACATAGACAGCTAGATTTCCAGCTTCAGGATATTTATAATAAAAAATAAATGCCCTTATCGTTGAAAATCGGAATTTATTCCTGAAAATGGAAGATTTCATTCCTTGGTCTCAATGTATATATCCGGCTGGTGATAGTAAGCACAAAAATGGGTCATTTCAATTCGCCCATGTATGACAAGGAAGAGATAAACAATATCAAAACTTCTGTATCAGCATCAGTTCAGGCTGTATGTATTTATGATTGCCCAATTATTTCTAAATTTGGGACATGGCAGATGTACATACGAAGGCACAGCGCAGCTACAATATGAGCTATATTTTAAGTGAGGATATAAAGTAAAATTCTATCTCTTTTCTTCAAACTTACCGATTATGCAGGATATATTTTCAAGATGAAATGCATGATTCAGCGACCATAATCGCCAAAAATGATAAAACGAACACTTTTAGATTCAATCAAAGCCAAAATAGATTTTAAGAAAGCTATAGTACTTCTCGGACCCCGGCAAGTAGGTAAAACCTTTCTGCTTAGGAAAATTACTGAAGATCTCAAGTTGCCTTTTCTGATGGCCAACGGGGATAATCCGGCAGACAGACTTCTGTGGTCCAATCCTGATTACAATCTTATACAATCCCTGACAGCACCTTACTCGCTGATAATATTTGACGAGGCCCAACGAATTGAAAATCTGGGACTCACCGCCAAAATGATTATTGATGCGCAAACTGGAAAGCAGGTTTTTATTACCGGATCTTCAGCTTTAGGTTTGGGTGACACTATTCAAGAGCCTCTCACCGGCAGAAAGTGGGAATTTGTGATGTACCCTATTGCCTGGCAGGAAATAGTGGAAAGCTATACTCTGGCTAATGCCTTACCCATGCTGGAGCAATTGCTGGTATTTGGCAGTTATCCGGACATCCTTTTGAGTGATGAAAAAGGCGAACTGCTCGGTTTGCTGGCAGGCAGTTATCTGTATAAAGATATACTTGAATTGGGAGGAATTCGAAAACCGGAGGTTCTGGTGCGCTTACTGCAGGCTCTGGCATGGCAGCTGGGCAATGAAGTGTCTTACAACGAACTTTCAAAAACTGTGGGAGTGGACAAGGAAACGGTAATAAGTTATATTAACCTGCTTGAAAAAAGTTTTGTCGTTTTCAGGTTGCATCCTCTATCCCGAAATCCACGGAAAGAAATATCCACTTCTCGTAAAATATATTTTTATGATAACGGTATCCGGAATGCAATTATCAATAATTTCAACCCAATAAGCCAGCGAAATGATATTGGTCCTCTATGGGAAAATTTTTTCGTTTCTGAGAGATTAAAATATATCGCTTACCAAAAATTACCCATCCAACAGTGGTTCTGGCGGAGTAAATCAAAGGCAGAAATTGATATGATTGAAGAGCAATCAAAAAGATACGAAGCATATGAACTGAACTGGAACGAAAAGAAAAATGCACGTTTCAGCAGTACTTTCACAGAATTTTATCATCCGGTGGCTACCCATGTGATTCATAAATCCAATTTTTGGCATTATTTATCATCATGACAAATTGAAATATAGTAATATCAGCGACTATAATCGCCAAAAACGATAAGTTGCCATGCATCAGTAATAATATTTTAAGAAAAACGGCAAACAGCAACTTCAATTAGAGCTCTCCAAATAAGTGGAATCCGTAAGGCTCAATCATCAGGTGCTCATAATCCGAGCCTATCTGAAAACTGCTACCTGTCCAATGATCATAGATTTCAGGTCCGAAAGGTCCATTCTGCTTGAAGGCATACCAGGTAATGGAGGTCTGATCTTTGGTAAAATTGAACACACAATAGAGTTTTTGACCATTCAATTCCCGGAGATAGATGGCTGCATGCTTGTTGAAAGTATGTATCCAGGTCAGATTTTTATGATCTGCCACCATAGACAGGCTTTTGCGCAACTGAATGAGTTTTTGTGTGGCCGTAAAAATCCGGTTTTCTATGGTCCCTTCCTTAGTTCTGCGTTTGTTTCTGATCCAGTCCATCACAGGTCGGTGCATCCACCGGTTGTCATAGCTTTTTGCCGGATCCTGCATAAAGCTGTAGTCATTGCAATACCCCAGCTCATCCCCGTAAAAGAGCATTGGAATGCCTCCCAGAAACATACTGTGTGCCTGCATCATTGTAATTTTGCGGATGGACTGTTCGATCACGCTTTCGTCCTGCCACTCCAATCCGAACTCAAGGCCGCACAGTGATGCCAGCGAGCCGCTGATCCGGGCATCCTGCGTCTTGGGATTTACTGCAAACAGTGCTCCTTTGGCAGTAGAGCCCTGATACTGCCCTGAATAATAATTTTTCATAAACCTTCTGTGCTCATAGGGGCTGTATCCGGCTTCAAGTATGGCCTCATCTTCATAGCCCAACCCTATGTCGTCATGGCATCTCGTGTAGGTAATCCAGGTGGTGCCGAAAGGTTTCTGGAGGAGGTCATGCTGGGATTTTATCATCACCGTGCTGTCACCTGTAGCCAGTGCATCCCATTGAAGTGCCATATGAGTGGCATTGTACGCCACATCACATTCCTTTCCGCTGTATTCACCCGTTCCAAAATATCGCATGATTTCTTTGGGAGCTACTATAGCTTCGCCCAGTATCGCCATACCCGGTGTAGCCAGAGACACACATTTTTTTATCAATTGCAACAGGGTGTGTGCTTCAGGAAGATTCTGACAGGTTGTTCCGGTTTTTTTCCAGATAAATGCCGGAGCGTCTATACGTAATATATCCACGCCAAGATTGGCATAGAAAAAAATATTGTCCAGCATTTCGACAAATACTCTCGGATTGGTGAAGTTCAGATCCCACTGATAATAATTGAATACTGTCATCACCCATTTATTGCATGCTTCTGACCAGGTAAAATTGCCGGGAGAGCTGTGCGGAAATATTTCAGGCATACTTTGTTCAAACTGATCGGGTATAGTCCTGTCATCATACATATAGTAATATTCCATATACCGGGCATCCCCGTTTTTGGCTTTGACTGCCCACTCATGCCGGTCTGAAGTATGGTTGAGTACGATATCAAGCATCAGATACATATTCCGCTCCAGCATAGCAGCCTGGAGGTTTTCGAGATCGGCCGTGGTACCGAATCTCTTATCCACTGTCCTGAAATCAGACACGGCATATCCTCCGTCACTTTCATCCGGGGGACTCTGCATCACCGGCATGAGGTGAAGAAAGTTCACACCCAGTTCTTCAAAATAATCCAGTTTGGATTCCAGTTTTTTCAGATTACCGGCAAATCGGTCCACATACAGACTCATACCTGTGATCTTATTATCCAGAAACCAGGGTATATCACCGGCTTTGCGGCTGTCTCTCGCTTTGAGACTGTCTTTCCTTGTGCTGTAAGCCCGGATGATTGATTGTGCCAGATTGTCAAAGCTCTCATCCCTGTAGGTATGATGCTTATAGATGCTGTCATAGAGGTGATGCATTTCCTCACATCCTGATATCATGCGTACATAAAATGCATTATCTGCACCTGCAATATCCAGATTTGCGCTTTTCAGCAGTTCGTTGACCCTTGTGGTAATTGATTCGTTCTGCATGCTTTATTCATTAAAAATAGTGTTGGATAAATGTCTGAATGCCTCCATCGCTCCCATATACTCACAGGTACGGGCTCCGGCTTTATTAGCGTTAAATACGATTTTTTCCATTGATCCCGGCTCAGCCGGGTTATTATATCTTTCGGCAGCATTGTAAGCTGATACAAAACGGCTCCTACAAAAGCATCACCGGCACCTGTCGTATCCACCGGATTTACCGGGATACTTCCTATAATCTCTGTGTAATCTCCGACTCTTAGCAGCGTACCCTTATTACCCAGCGTGATACACAATACAGCATCACTCCATCGTTGCAGATGGATTACAGCCTCATTCAGAGTGCCCCTGCCACTGATCAGCAGGGCTTCCTCCTCACTGAGTTTTGCAAAATGGCATTGACTTAAAAAATGCAGAGACTTGTCCCTGAAAACATCCTGTCTGTCATGAAAGAGTAAGTGGCGGTAGTTGGGGTCAAAACTGATGAACTTATCCGAATATTTAGCTTTTTCAAGCAGAGTGAGGTAAGTATCATGTAGCTCTCCGGGCAGGAAGGCTGTAGCTGAACCAAAGTGAAACACGTCAAATTGCTCTAAAGGAATAGAGGCAATATCTTCGCTGCTCAGATATCCGTCAGCACCCCTGCTGAAAACAAAATCCCTCTCTCCGTTTTCCATAAGTGACACAAAAGCCATAGTGGTAAAGTGCTGAGAATCCTCCGCAATATAACGGGTATCTACACCGCATTCTGACATGGTATTTTTAAGATGTTTGCCGAAAGGATCCTTTCCGACTTTGGCAGCGATGGCGGTTTGCCCCCCCAGTGCAGCGATGGCAGCAGCCACATTGGCCGGAGCTCCTCCGGCTTTTTTGATAAAATGCTCGCCCCGGTCCAGACTTTTTCCCTTGTCTGTGCATATCATGTCTATGAGCAACTCACCGGCACACACAAAACTTTCATTATTTCTACCGCTTAAAATCGGTAGCAAAATAGTAAATGGCATTCAATACTTCAAGTACGGAGGATTGGATTTGTAAATTAATTATTCCGGTCCTCCATTCTCCTGCAAATATCACTTTGAAAAAGAACCAGGCAAAGAAAAATTCTACATTCTGTAATACCGCTCAATGGCTTTTCTTACAGAGCCTTGCTCCATCAGCAGTCTTTTGGCTGCTTCGTAATCCAGCCCGGTGCGTTCTGCCACCTGTAGTACACCTCTGTCCACCAGCTTATGATTGGTGAGCTGCATATCTACCATTTTATTATCCAGGACCCTCCCGAGCCTGATCATGGTGGCTGTAGATATCATATTAAGTATGAGTTTCTGGGCGGTACCGGCTTTCATCCGGGTACTGCCGGTCACATATTCGGGGCCGGTGATGACCTCTATGGGAAAATCCGCATATTTCGATAC
Source organism: Saprospiraceae bacterium (assembly GCA_016716335.1). Taxonomy (GTDB): domain Bacteria; phylum Bacteroidota; class Bacteroidia; order Chitinophagales; family Saprospiraceae; genus OLB9. The sequence continues at coordinate 21,032 of JADJWN010000020.1, forward strand.
AGGTGCATTGGGATTGCATGAAATACTGCCTGTAACAATCCTGTGCTCCCGGGCTTTCTTCAGGCCATGCAGCACATATGGAGTAGATCCTGAAGCGGCGATACCTACAAGGACGTCTTTGGTATTGATGTCATACTCCAGAAGATCTTTCCAGGCTTGTTCGGTGTCATCCTCTGCAAATTCCACTGCTTTTCTGATAGCTCCGTCGCCCCCGGCTATCAGACCGATAACCATATCAAAAGGCACCCCGAAAGTAGGCGGACACTCGGATGCATCCACTATGCCCAAACGACCGCTCGTACCTGCACCGATATAAAACAACCTGCCGCCTGCCTTAAGTTTTTCTACAATCACATCAATTAAAGGAATGAGATCAGGAATGACTTTCTCAACTGCAAAGGGTACTGTTTTATCTTCAGTATTGATGTCAGTGAGAATTTCTGCGGTACTTTTTTGCTCCAGGTGCCTGTATAAAGAGGGGGATTCAGTGATTTTTGTCATACGCCTCGGTTATTTCTCATATTGATTACAGCAATAATATATAATCCTGCGAAAGTAATCAAACCATTCAAAGCTATAATCATATTTCCAAACTGAAATCCACCGAGCCACTGTGCAGATCTGCTGTCAATGATATACGAGATTACAGGAGCCAGCAGACAAACCAGCAGCACAGGCCACCCCGGCAGCTTACTGCGTGTGAGTATGGCAAAAGCAAAAGACCCAGAATGGGACCATACGTATATCCTGCTGCTTTAAAAAGATTGTTGATAATAGCGTCATTATTGAGACTGTGAAAAACGATAATCATAAGCATCAACACCACCGAAAAACCGATATGTACCCATTGACGGGTGCGGCTTTTGTCCTTTTCAGAAGCAGGTGATGCTTCCAGATTAAGTATATCTACACAAAATGAAGTGGTGAGAGCTGTGAGTGCAGAATCCGCACTGCTGTATGCCGCAGCAATCAGACCGATGATGAACAATACACCCACAATGGGTGACATATACTGCAATGCAATGGTTGGATACAATTGATCCGTTTTGGCCGGTATGGGCACACCGGATTGTGCTGCATATATATAAAGCATGGCACCGAGACCCAGAAAAAGCAGATTGGTAAATACCAGCACAACGCTGAAACTGAACATATTTTTCTGAGCGTCCCTCAGATTGCGGCAGGTGAGATTTTTCTGCATCATGTCCTGGTCCAGACCCGTCATTACCAACGCTATCAATGCCCCGGAAATAAACTGCTTGAAAAAATTGTTAGGGTCATTCCAGCCTTTGTCAAAAAACCACATCCGGCTGTATTCGCTGTTTCGGATGGCGGGAATTATCTCACCCGGACTGAGAGAAAGTTGTTCTCCTATAAGGAGTATGGTGGCCAACACTGCCGACAGCATAAAAAAAGTCTGTAAGGTATCTGTGACCACTATGGTTTTTATGCCCCCCTTAAAGGTATAAATCCAGATCAGCAGAATGGTCATAGCCACTGTAAAATTGAAGGAAAGACCTAAAGGCGCAAATACAAAACTATCCAGCACCAGTGCTACAAGGTACACTCTGAAGGCAGAACCCACCAACCTCGAAAGTATAAAATATCCTGCAGAAGTCTTGTATGCCCAGGGATTGAAACGTGCATTCAGATAGCCATAAATGGTAGTCAGATTGTACTTGTAATATAGAGGCATCAGGACAGTGGCAATGATAAAATATCCTGCCAGATAGCCATATACCATCTGCATGTAGGAGAATGCCATATTGGTTCCTCCTGCACCGACCACACCGGGGATGGAAATAAAGGTCACCCCTGAAAGACTGGCTCCTATCATCCCGAAAGCGACAAGATACCAGGGACTGTTTTTGTTGGCAGTAAAAAAAGTACGGTTATCTGCCTTGCCTGCTGTGAAAAATGAAATGGCAATCAGCAGCACGAAATAGCCGAGTATTATATACAGAATAGTCAATGGACTGATGGATTGCATGAACAGGTACTATGATTTTGACATAATCTGGTTCAGTTGTTTGCCGGTCCGATATTCAGTGTATAGCTGTATCCACCCTGCGGAGCGGGCATTTCGGGAGTCGGATCTGTTTTTATACTCGGCAAATAATTGTATTGGATCTGCAGCTCCCCTACCTGGCCGGCAGGTGGAAAATCTACCTGAGGCACAGCATTCAGATGAAAATGGATACGGATGTTTTTGTGAAAAATCACCCTTAGATTCCTCGGAGTTTTGGGCACTTCAAATCTTAGTAATTTTACCACCCTGATAGCTTCGGCGTCGCAATCCGGATGGAGCGATGATATGAGATGTACCTGCACCACTTCTCCTTTGTGATTGATATCATATCTGAGAGGCACAGAGCCGGAAATACCCAGAGACCTTGCTGATTCGGGATATTTGAGTTCGGAAGCTATAAAAGCCCTGAGCGCAGCATCTCCGTCTTTGTAAAAAGGCTTCTTGAGAAACTGCTCATCTTTTTTTTCTTTTTTCATTCTCCGGATTTATAAAACACTCTGTATATGGCATCCGCATAATCATCCGATATCAACACTGAACCATCCGGCAGCATTTCTATATCCACCGGTCTGCCCCACACGTCATCGTTGGATGTATTAAGCCAGCCTGTGATGAATGGCCTGTGCTCACCGATACTCATATCCTCCTTTACCTGGGCAAAATATACATCATAACCAATCTTTCGGCTTCGGTTCCAGGATCCGTGCCGGGCTATCAGCAGTCCATTTTTATATGCAGCAGGAAAATTACTGCCGGTATAAAACTCGAGTCCGAGGGGTGCAGTATGAGGACCCAACTTCAATACAGGAGGTGTAAAATCACTGCAGGGTCGCTTAGAACCAAACTCAGGATCCGGCACGTCTCCGGCATGACAATAAGGATAGCCGAAATGCATTCCCTCTTTGGGGGCATAATTCAGCTCACAATCCGGTATATCATCCCCCATCATATCTCTGCCATTGTCAGTAAACCATAATGCTCCGGTAGCGGGATGCCAGGTAAAGCCCACAGTATTGCGGATACCGCTATGCACTATTTCAAATCCACTGCCATCATCATTCAGGCGAGTAATTGTATTGTACACGGGGTTTTCAGATTCGCAGATATTGCAGGGAGCACCTACCGGTACATACAATTTACCATCCGGTCCGAAGGCAATATATTTCCAGCCATGATGCTTGTCGGTGGGATACTTGTCATACACTACTTCGGGAGTGCCGGGATTATCCAATTTTTTATCAATGTCTCTGAAACGCAATATTCTGTTGACCTCGGCGATATACAGATCCCCGTCCTTCCATGCCACACCATTGGGCATATTTCCTCCTTCCAGCAGTATATACACTTTGTCTGCTCTCATATCACCATCGGTATCTCTGAGTGCATATACCTTTCCTTCTGACCGGGTACTCACAAAGAGGGTTCCGGAAGGAGCATAGCAAAGCGACCGGGCATTTTTTATCCCCTCCGCATAGACGTCTATGCCAAAGCCTTCAGGCAGCACCAACCTGTCCAGTGGTAGCCCGCCTTCATACTTTTTGGCAAAAATGCGTACAGGTGGATTGATGCTGTATTTATACTTTACAAACCAGAGTATGCCGGCCAATACGATAAAAATAATGAGTGTCCACCTGAAAATTTTCATATCATATATTGTCCTGAATGGAATGACAAAGGTAAAACAAATATCAGTCTTGCCTACTTAATAATATTGCGACCACTCAACAATAACATTGAAAACCACATCTAAATGACTGATAATGTGGTTTATAAATTCATTCAAAAAAACAAACCATCAGAATCATCAAATACTGCAGGAATCTGATTGCCCAACTCATTAAGCATTGATGATGGATATATAAAAGAATGCATTCAAAGCTTATAACAGGTTTTAGCGAACTGTCTTCCAAACCTTGTATTATTTCAAGAAATATATACAATCCTATTTTACAGTCTTTAACATAAAACCAATCATTTCAGGATTAAAAGAATAACCGGAGTAAATGATATAGAGGTGGTGTCTGAGCAACAGGCTTGTTGTTCATCACGTCGAGTAGTACCAAAATAAAAATACTCACATAAAAGAATTAAAAAAAATTATTAAAACATTGATATAAAAATATTTATAAATTAAATTTATGCAAATATAATAAAATTTTTAATGCAATGTGTATAAAAACCAACATGTATGACTAAGGGTAAATGTTAAATCATGTGTCCAATATAAGTGTAATTAATAATATATTATCTCATTCAGCGAACCTAAACCTGCTGCATCGGGAAGGTCAGACAAAATTACTAAAATGAAAACAAAAGCCTGAAACATGACTATTGACCTCAAAAGCAATTTGAATTTTCAGGATATACGACCCGGAATTATGAGTAAATTTAATTTTCTGCTAAGTTTAATTATAGCGTTAATGCCGCTTTTAAGTCATGCACAGGTCACAGGAGTTAATTACTTTATAAGGTTTAACTCTGAGAGCTGTCTTTTTGAAGCCAACATCATCATTAATTCAGGTGCCGCCACTTCAGCCATTCAAAGAGCACAATTCAGTTCTCAATACACTATTGTAATACCTTCAAGTTCAAGCCTGAATATAGTAGCCAATCACATGCCATTACAGGGAAACCAAAATTATGGCGGAACGCAACCCACCACATGGAATATAGGCAGTATTATAGTTAATCCGGAAGCTTCTCCCGGAAACAGTTTTTACAGTATTACTCCCGTGATGAATCCGGCTTCTTTCTATAACAACCTGAAAGCAGGAGATACAATCCGGTTATTTACTTTCTCGGTAAATCCGCTTCCACCTTGTGGATATGGAGTCAGACCCTTTAATAATGACACAGATCCCTCTTCCAGTGACCCCGGGATGGGCGGAGGTAATTTTTCAAACGGATTTACTATCGGTGGAATAACTCAAAGATATGAGGGCAATACACCTACGGTATATGGCAAAAGTCCAACTATTACTCAACTTTCGGTACAGTGTACTCAGGGAATTTCAGTTTTACTTAATGCATCAAGTTCAGGTTGTCAAGGTAGTTTAAATTACAAGTGGACAGGACCAGCTGATTTCAGCAGCCATGTAAAAGATATCAATCTGCCTCAGGCAGACTTCATGAATAATGGGTTTTACAAGGCTGTAATCACAGACAACATAGGATGTAAAGACTCAGTAAGTGTGTATGCATGTACCAAACCCGATGCCGGTCCGGATAGGACAGTGAGCTGCTACAGTACCGGAGTGGTTACATTAAATACATTGGGACCCGGAAACTGGAGGCTATTAGATACAGCGTCAGCACTCCTTGATTCAATTGAAGCAGGTATTATCAACATTCACAGTTTTACATCCTCAGGAATATTCGGTGTAGTTAAAGAAATAGGCAGTTGTGCAGATACCATGTACATCACAGCAGAAGATAACTGTGCTTGCGACATTACCAATGTACTGAGTATGCCTGCTCAGTCCGTTTTTTGTCAAAACACCAACAACATCCAGCTATCAGGAAATGCTGTATCGCATCCCGGCAAGTACAAATGGTATTACAGTACCAATGACCAAGGTTTTGTACCGGTACCGGGTATTGATTCACTTCAGACATATGTCACTCAGGAACTGTCTGTAGGAACCTACGCTTTCCGAAGAAAATTTACAAGAACCGACAAGGATCAATGTACAGACTTCAGTAATATCATAACACTCAGGGTCGGTCATAAGCCTGATGCAGGATCTGATTTACAGTTGGACTGTTTTGAAACTGAGTTTATAAGGACTAATGCCACCGGCACAGGTCATTGGACACTATTATCTGCTTCAGGCAATCATACTTTGGTCATAGATTCTGTCACCAATCCAAAAACAAAACTTCGAAACTTTACCGGATCGGGAACCTACCAGTTATTAAGATACAATACTTTGTGCAAAGATACGAGCGTACTTACCATACATAATCTTTGTGGCTGTGATGTGGCTGATGGTGGAACTGATAAATCCGTATGTACAAAAGATACAGTAGTCCTGGAAGGCACGTGCATTATTGGTGTCTGGAGTCCTGTCGAAAACAATCCGCAGGGATACAGTTTTCAAAATTTGCAGGATGGAAAAGCACGTCTGATTTTCAGCAATATGTCTAACGGTGTTTACAGATTTATCTATAGCGTCAGAGATAGCCTTACTGATACAGTTAAGGTCACAGTTTATACCAGACCCACAGTAGATGCAGGAGAAAATTTTGACTATTGTGAAGGAAGTCCTCCTGTAACTCTGGTGGCAGGAGGCGCCCAGAGTTATTCATGGTCCACAGGTCAAACGGGCAGCAGCATCATCGTGTCGCCGGTAATCAGCACATCATATGTTGTTACTGGCATCAATAATCATGGTTGTTCATCCTCAGATACTATTCTAATTACTGTTTTACCCAGGCCACAAGGCAGCATACCCCCTATGCCGCCATGTTATGAAAATGACAATATGCAGTTACAGGCAGGTCAATGGACACATGCAGCAAGTTATCATTGGTCTGGACCTCTTAATTTTTCATCCAATCAGCAAAATCCTGTTATACCAAATGTTTCTATACAACATTCTGGAATGTATAAACTGACTGTAACCAGCGAAAATGATTGTATCAACACCGCAAACTTACAGGTAACTATACTGTCGCGACCTTTACCTGTTAGTCTTTTAAGTTTCAGTGGAAATTATCTGGCCGGAATCCGTGCAAACAAACTTCAATGGCAAACCTCCTCAGAAATCAACAATAACTATTTTGTCATATTGAGAAGTGCTGATGGTATACATTTTTCAGAAATAGGAAAGATAAAAGGCAGTGGAATAAGTGGGGAGGAAAAATCATATTACTACTATGATTATGATATCAAATCTCTCAATAAATTTTACTATCGACTCAGACAGGAGGATTATGATGGGCGGTTTGAATTAAGTAACATCATAATTGTGAATACATATTCAGAAGATAAAAGCACCATGTCAGAAGTCTCTTTGTATCCTAATCCTGTCAAAAGTTACTGCAATTTAAGTGTAAAAAAAGAAAAGGCACATAATGCATACTTTTCATTGACAAATGCAAGCGGGACTGTGGTTTTCTCGGATTTTTTCGAAGAAATAGATGAAAATACAAATATCCTTGAGAATATAAATTTTGAGAATTTCATCCCGGGAATCTACACGGTTATCTTAAAAACCGATGAATTTCATTATTCTCAAAAACTGATTGTAGTTAATTAATTTCTGAACAATTATATACTACCTCATTGATATGTGTGGAGTAAATACTTGGTTTATTCTACTAATATTCTTCATCTGACAAAAATTACCCCAGATACTTATTACAAATTTTTTAGGAGCACTGCCTTTAATTCTTCACAAGAAATAATTCCGGTATGCGACCACGCTGTCTGACCATTTTTAAAAACCCTGAATACCGGCACACCCTGCACTTCGTATGCTTTACCAATGTCTTTGCATTTGTCCACATCTACCCTTAATATTTTCCCCCGTCCGGAGAATTCCGTTTCTATTTTGTCAATGACCGGAGCCATTTTACGGCATGGTGCACACCATCTGGTATGGAAATCCACCAGGACAAGAAGCTCTGACTGAAGTTCGGAAAGAAAGTCTGCCAGGCTCATAAGCTGACCGTGATCTTCGGTGGTTGCCATTGCAGTTTTTTCCTTTTCATATCCCGCCTCAAGCCATGCTGTGATTCCATTGCGCAGGTCGTACACCCTGTTAAATCCGTTTTCCTGCAAAATGCGGGCTGCCTTTGCACTCCTCCCACCGGCCCTGCAGTACACATATATCTCTGCGGATTTATCCATAAGTCTCAGCTTTTCTGCAAAATCCTGATCATAAAAATTCAGTACGCTGGCATTTGCAATGGTACCTTGAGCCACTTCTTCCGGTGTGCGCACATCAAGTACGATTCCCTTTCCGCTTTCAATCAAAGTTTTGAATTCGAAAGGATCTACGACTCTGATGAATTTTTCATTCTCGTCAGTCCGGAGCCTGAGATTTCCTGCCCTGACAACAGTAAGCCCAGGCATGAAAAAACTCCACAAATCAAAAACTTATGCATAAAATCAGATTTATCATGTCCTTAAATCTCAAAAACCGAAGCTTGTTCAAATAAAGATATCGGAATCATGGCAGTTGACAAAAATTGCAGCAAAAATATTTACAGTCAAATCAGTCCGGATGCCAGTGCAAGTGCAAGCAATATCAGCATTACAGCCACTGTATATTTGATGCTTTCTATGGTTACCTTCTTCAGAAAGAAATTGCCTGCCAAAGCTCCTGCAACAGCCGCTGCCGTAGTAGTGATAATCAGTCCGGAATTTGTACTGAAAACTGCAAAATGCAGCAAAGTACCGTACATCAATAGCCTGATGATATCTACCATTGTGGACACGACGGTTGTACTCCCGATAAATGCTTCTTTTAGACAAGCCCAACCTCACCAGAAATGCACTTCTCAATGCACCCTGATGGCCCGATAATCCTCCGAAAAATCCGCTTATGGCGCCTCCCACAGGGAGACTGTTCTTGCCAAACTGCAATCCGGCAAAAAAAGGCAGGATATCCATCAGTGCAAACACTAAAAGCAGTACAGAAATCAATAGCTTGACCGGATAAATATCAATACGTCTGTCGCCGATCATATAACTGAAAATCGGAGGATAATCTGATATCTGAGTCAGTATCCATGCGCCTGCCATCGCCATCAGAATGGCAGGAATACCAAAACGGAGGACGACCTGCCTGTCCGCATATTTTCCAACCAGAAATATCTTGAAGATATTGTTGAAAAAATGCACCACAGCGGTAAACGCTACCGCAATTTCAGCAGGAAAAAACAGCATGAATACAGGCGTGAGCAAGGTGCCCAGTCCGAATCCGGAAAAGAAAGTAAGCATCGCTGCAATAAAAGCAGCCAACCCGACAAAAATATTTACTTCCATGTGCAGAATTTTGGATTTTGTATTGCCACCCGGGCCCAAAACTAAATCTTTTGCCGATATCTGAAAATGATGTCTTTTGAATTGTTGTCTTTTTCTAAGTACATGACAAAAATTTTTTAGATCGGATTTTTTGGCCAAAAAACCAGCGATAGCTTATGAAGAATCGGAATTGCTCATTTCGCTAAATTAGGATACAATACCAAGATACAAGATGTTATTAGCGAAATGAAAAGCATGAAGATTCGAGAATAAGCGGTGCGAAGCAATCGCCTTTTTTTGGCCTAGCCTTTTTGCTTACTTTTTTGGCGATGAAAAAAAGCCTGTGCCGCCCATGGCGGTATAAGAGCCCAGCCGGCTGGAGGCGACACAACGTTTGAAATTTAATGTCATTCGAATTTAAAACTTTCAAAGTCAATTGAATAAGTTAGTGTTCTCCAAAAAATGTCATGTACTTAGTGTCTTTTTAATTGCGGATTCTAAAATGAATGTACCAGGAAATTGCTAAGGTCATACTGCCCTCAATTGTCATAAAAAAGTAAATGTCTGTCATCCCGAAAGCCTTGCCGAAGCCTTTGACTTTTTTATGACAAAAAAAACATCCCATCCTTCGAAATTTGACCCGAAAACCAATACAAAAAGCAAATTGCCGACATTTTTAAAAGCAATACTGTTCTTTCTGGTAATTACCCGGATTTCAGCACAGCAATCCTGGCAGGATACTATGCTGGTGAGGGCTATGGATGAGATAGTGATGACCGCAACCCGTACAGAAAGGCAATTAGGCAATACTGCCGTACCTATGCTTACGGTGCAGCAGAAAAACATACAGCTCACCGGCAATATACGGCTCAACGAAGTACTTCAGGAACAAACCGGACTCTTTCTTACGTCAGGCACAGGCAGCAGTGCGGTAGGTGGCGGAGTATTTGGCAACGGCATACAAATCCAGGGCTTATCACCGGATTATACATTGCTCCTGATAGATGGTGAGCCTCTGATCGGCAGGCAGGGAGGGGTGATGGATCTTTCGAGATTTACAGTAGGCAATATACGCAAGATTGAGGTAGTCAAAGGCCCTTCATCTGCTTTGTACGGCAGCGAGGATATGGCCGGTGTGGTCAATATCATTACAGAGCAGAAAAGGACTGAATTTTTCAACGGAGGTCTTCGGTACGGCAGTTTTGCCACCAGAGATGCTTATGCCTCTGCCAATTTTAATTCTGCCAGATCCACATTGTATCTTTTCGGCAATTACAATGCCTCATCAGGTTATGACCTCAATAAAAAAACCATTGAAAAAACCATTGATCCTTATTACAATGCGACTGCTCAACTGAAATGGACCTGGCGTTTTTCTGAGAAAACAAGACTGATACTCAACCACAGGTTTTTCTACGGACACCAGCAAAGCGAGTTTGCCATCAACAGCGAATCCATCAATATTTCAGGTGCCGGTAAGACCACAGATATCAATATCAACCCCACCTTGATCCATCTCTGGAATGATAATCTGAAAACTTCGCTGCGCCTGTACACCAGCCTGTACCGTTATGATCAGAATCTGGATAACCTCAGGTCAGCAGAGAGATATTATGAAGATAACTTTGCCCACAATTTTTACCGGATTGAAAAACAGACAGACTGGACATCAGGCCTGCATACACTCACTACAGGCGCAGGATACAATGTGCAGACGGTAGAAACCATGCGTTACAGAGAGAGAAAAAGCCAGCACATAGGTTATGTCTTTGTGCAGGATGAGTGGAAACCCAGCGAAAAATGGACCCTTATTCCGGGTTTGAGATATGATGCCAACAGTGATTATGCCGACAGGTTTTCGCCGAAAATGGCAGTCTTGTACAAACCGGGAAATGACTGGAGCTTCAACTTTTCATACGGTAGTGGTTTTAAGGCCCCGGACTTCAGGCAATTGTATCTGTACTATGTGAATGTAGCAGCTCAGGGATACAGAGTGTATGGAGCCTCTGAATTTTCGGTGTCAGAACTGGAGCAGCAGCTGAAGGACGGGCTTATAGCCCGGATACTGCCGGAAGCCTACCGGATCAGTGAGCTTCGCCCTGAGATATCTCACGGATTCAATCTTGGCTTAAAACACAACTTCAAATCCATACCTGTCCATGCTGAAATGAATGTTTTCTATAATCTGGTAGAGGATCTGATCAATTATCTGCCGGTAGCCATTCAGCAAAACGGTACTTTAATATTCAGCTACATGAATGTACGAAAGGCATACACCAGAGGATTTGAGCTGAATATTCAGGGCAGACTGGGCAAATACTGGGATTATGGCCTGGGGTATCAATACCTGGAAACGGGAGACCGGGAGATAGCAAGCAGTATCAAAGCCGGAGAGGTATATGGCAGAAATGCACCCTTAGGATCCACCCGACTGATGACCATGTCGGATTATGGAGGACTGTTGGGCAGAAGTCCGCATATGGCCAATGCAAGATTGATGTACAATCATATTCCTTCAGGATGGGGTGGCTCTTTGCGGGCCGTGTACAGGTCGTCATGGGGTGTAAATGATCTGGATGGCAATGGTTTTGCCAATATGAAGGAAGAATTTGCCCAGGGATTTGTCATGCTGAATGCCAGTATTCAAAAGAATTTTGCAGATAAGTATACCATTCAGCTGACAGCCAATAATATCTTAAACCACAGGGATGAAATCAATGTGCCGCAAATGCCCGGTACTCATTTTTCCTGTGCATTTCAATGGAATTTTTTAACACCTTAAAATTTATATCAATGAATATGTTTCATAATATCAGGATTTTTGCGTTTGCATTAATTGTGCTTTCTGCTTTTTCATGTACCAAGGATGAGGACAATTCCAAGCCGCTGGAGGCAATTACGACGACTCTCCTGGCCGATGCAGAAAACACCGGAAATTTTGTGTATTTCAGTTTTGAAAAAA
>JADJWN010000021.1 GCA_016716335.1 Saprospiraceae bacterium
AACCCTTTTCATGACCGAAAAGCTCGCTCTCTATCAATTCGGAGGGTATGGCAGCACAGTTGACCTCCACGATGGGATAATCTTTCCTGCGGCTCATCTGGTGAATCCATCTTGCTACAAGTTCCTTGCCGGTACCATTCTGACCGGTGATCAATACCCGGGCATCTGTGGGCGCCACTTTTTCAATGGTTTCCTTGATATGATGTATCTTTTCTGAATGCCCAATGATTTCCTGCATTTTTATGTGGCTCACCTTTTTCTGCAATACCTTTTTCTCTGTGATGAGACTGGATTTATCGAGGGCATTTCTCAAGGTGATAAGCAGTCTGTTGAGATCAGGTGGTTTCTGAATGAAATCAAAGGCCCCTTTTTGACGGCTTCGACCGCCGTGTCTATATTGCCATGACCGGAAATCATGATGACCGGAGTATCGGGACTCATATTCATGATTTTTTCTATGGCTTCCATACCATCCATTCTGGGCATCTTCACATCCAGAATGATAACATCGTATTTGTTTTGCTTGATTTTTACAATACAGTCCAATCCATCCGGGGATTCATCGATTTCATATTTTTCAAATTCGAGAATATCCCTGAGCGTTTTGCGGATACTTTTGTCATCGTCAACGATAAGAATTTTTGCCATGTTTGCGGATTTTGTAAATCATCAATGGTTTGAATGGCGCATTTGCCATGATTTCAGAGGGTAAAAATAAATGATTGTTTTCGATAATAGGTAATTTTACCCATATCAATTTTGTATATATGATTATTTTTTGTAATAAATAATGAATTTTGAAGATTGGCTTAGCTACACCAACTGAAGTCATTTGCGGAAATAGCAATAAAAAAAATTGAAAAACTCTGTTGGGCTACGGACATTCAAACGTCACCTGTGAGGAAATGAAAATTATTTATCCCATAGCAGAAAATGCCAGCCAGGCCATCATACCGGCTCCCGTCTCCAGTGCCTGATCATCAATATCAAAAGTCGGTGTATGTACCGGATCTGATTTTCGGTTGTCAGGAGCTGCCGTACCCAACCTGTAGAAAAATGCAGGCACATGCTGACTGTAAAAGGCAAAATCTTCGGAGGTCATCCGGGGCGGAATTTCGACGACATCCTGTGCGCCGGCATATTGCTCCATAGCGGGAACCAATTGTTCTGTAAGCTGAACATGATTGATCAGTACAGGGTATCCCTCTGCTATGTATATCTCGCACTCGGCACCGGAAGCTGCGGCAGTATCAGAGGCAATTTTTTTTATCCATTGGTGAGCTTGATATCTCCATTTTTCATCCATCGTCCTGAAGGTACCTTCAATTTTCACTTCATCAGGTATCACATTGGTGGCACCACCTATAGAGTTGATTTTACCAAAACTCAATACAGAAGGAATCAGGGGTGAGGCTTTTCTGGATATCACCTGCTGAAGTGACTGTATAATCTGAGCGCTGGCATACACGGTATCCACTACATCCACAGGCATTGCCGCATGTCCGCCCTTACCTTTGACTGTGATATATATTTCATCCGCAGAGGCCATGTAAAGTCCCTTTCTCCATCCCAGTCTGCCTGCCTTTAAAGAAGGAAAAACATGTTGTCCGATGATGCACATTACTTCCGGATTTTTCAATACTCCCTCTTTAATCATGAGAGAGGCTCCTCCCGGTAATTTTTCTTCACCCGGCTGAAAAATCAATTTCACTGAGTATCTGAGCAGATGCCGGAGCTCCTGCAACACTATCGCTGCCCCCAATAATGCTGCCATGTGCACATCGTGGCCACAGGCATGCATTGCTCCCGGGTGCTGTGATTTGTAAGACACGTCATTGATCTCTGTGATGGGTAAGGCATCCATGTCTGCCCGCAGTGCCACACATTTTCCGGTGTCATTCCCGTGGATGAGTGCTACTATACCATGCCCGGCCCATCCTGTGCTGTACGCTATGCTATAACTGTCCAGCACCTTACGTATAAAAAGAGAGGTCTTTTCTTCCTGAAAGGATAGTTCCGGATACTTATGCAGATGATGCCTGTATTCAATAATAAGAGGCAATAAAGATTTTACTTTATCTTTAATCAGGTCAATCACTTCAAGGCTGTCATTTGAGTTCATAATCCTTGGAAATCATGGTAAAGGGAATGGTAAATTTCAAAATCAGCTCAATGTCTTTCAGTACGGTATAATGTCTTGCATAATCCAGATTGGCTTTCTTATAAAACTCCGGCACATATCTGAATGTTCCGATAGTATCGGGATAAGGGATCAATCCTTTTGGCAAAGCAGGCAGAAAATCAAAATCCTCTTTATTTCCACCGTATCCCACCCAGGTCTTTTCACCTTTTAATACAGAGATCAATGCTTTGAAAAATTTGCCCGGATGGCTTATGAACAGGGCAAGCAGGGGATATATCAACAGAAGAATAAATGTATATCCAATATCCAGCGTCCTTTTGAATCTTTTATTGCCACTCTTACTCAGATTGTAGGTGAAGTCAATGCTGTAATATTCACCGGCATAATTTCTGGAATTGCTTCCAATGATATTGAGACTGTCATCTCCTCCGATTTTGATGGATACCTCCTCACCCAGCCCACCCATTGCTGCTATAATCTCTTTGAGAGACATACTCTCTGAAGAAAAAATAACCTCGCTGATCTGCAAGGGCCTGACCATATTTTTCAGTGCTGATACATCATTCACATAAAAGCTGTCATGCATGCCGGGCGCAGGATTTATAAAGTAAATATTGTCAAATGGCACCTCTGCCCTTTTCATGGTATTCAGAATTTTTTCGGCAGCTTCTCTTTTGGCAACCACCGCTATGTTTCTGTTGGTCTTCAATCCATCATGGGATAGTGCTTTGTTCAATTTATTGTAAAGGAAAGAAGAAATCAGATGATACAGCACTGTCAGCAGACTCCCGCCGAATACCAGCAGTCTGCTCACTCTCCATTGTTCAGGAGCAAGGCCATAAAAGACCAAAACAATCAAAACCGTGAATATATATCCAGTCATCACAGATCGTGCCGAAGCATTTCGGTCATACTTACCGAAAAAACCCGCAGAAATAACCCATATAAATGACAGAATCAAAAATGTAAGTCGGGTGATTTTGGCCGGATAATAGTCAGCATCATGATGATAATAGACAGACCACCAGTCTTTTAGAAGGTGAAAAAGTAAATAAATAATGACCAGATCGAGCAGGTATCTGAAGCCGGTAGCAATCAGTCTTGAGATAGCGCTCATAAATGCCCTCACCAATATGGCCATACTGACAAAGAAGGCAAAAATCCGGGCATTTCCTTTGGAGTAATGTTTTTTCACATAGGTAATCATTGCGCCATAAAAGGTACGTACATACTGAAGGCTGCTTTTTTTGGTACTCTCTCCCTTATAATGTATAATTGTGCTTTCCGGATAATAGTATATTTCATACCCTGCCTTCAGAATTCTGTAGGAAAGATCTATATCCTCCCCGTACATAAAAAAACGTTCGTCCAGCAAACCTGTCTTTTGCCAGACTTCTGACCGGATAAACATAAAAGCCCCGCACAACACCTCAACTTTGGCAGTTGACATCTCAGGAATATATCCCAGATTATATCCACTGAACCACTTCGATCCCGGAAAAAGCGAGGACAGATAACTGAGTTTGCAAAATGAATTCCATAAGTCAGGGATTGCTCTTTTGGATTCGGGAAGAAATCTACCGGAGCCGTCAATCATGCGTACACCCACAGCCCCGCACTCCGGCTGTGATTCCATAAAATGATAGCACTTGAGTAAGGTGTCTTCTTCAAGTACAGTGTCGGGATTCAAAAGCAGTGTATATTTACTTTGAAGCTGCCGGATAGCCTGATTGTTTGCTTTTGAAAATCCGACGTTTTCGCGGTTTTCGATAATGCGTATTTCCGGATATTTATCTTTCAATAATGCGACCGAACCATCTACCGAAGCATTATCTACCACCCATACCTCTGTACTGAGACCATCAAGCCGGGAACGTCTGATACTGTCCAGACATTGGGCCAGAAAATTGCGTACATTATAATTGACGATTACGATACCAATATCGGTCTGCATGTTGTCAGGATTGAGCCGAGTATGGCACTCTGAAACAATCGACCGACCCAGCGTCAATTCATCGGCATATTCGAGTTCGCCACCGAATGAAACTCCACGGGCTATGACAGATATTTTTACATCTTTATCCTTGAGAAGTTTTGATATGTAATATATGGTCGTATCTCCTTCAATGGTGGGGCTGATTGCCATAATTATCTCGTCTATTCCACCCTTGTTGACCCTTTCGATCAGATTGTCTATATTCAGTTCGCCGGGACCGACGCCATCCAATGGTGAAATGACTCCTCCCAGGACGTGGTAGCATCCACTGAACTGATCTGTATCCTCGATGGCCATGACATCTCTGGCTGTCTCCACCACGCAGATCACATTCTGACGACGGTGAGGCGCTTTGCAGATATTGCAAATAGGATCATCGGAAAGGTTGCCGCACTGAGTGCAATGCCGGATATCGCTTTCCAGCCTGTCGAGTGCCCGGGATATTCTGGCAGATTTTCCACTTTTGTCCTGCACCAGGTGGAGTGCCAGCCGCAGTGCAGATTTTCGACCCAATCCCGGCAAAGTGGCCAGAGCATTGACTGCTTCTTCTAATATTCTGGATGAGAAATTCATTTGGCAAAAATAATACATATGTATTGAATTAAAAAATCCGGATTTAGAGTATTCAACTCAACCTTCAATCAGTCATTAAACTCTAAGCACTGCTGCCATCAATTTATCATCATTTCGGCTAATCTTTGAACCAATACAGGGTTAAATCCGTTGTGGCATTGAAAATTTAAAACAAGCGGAGCACAAACCATGGCAAGAATATTATTCAGATTTGAAGATAAGGAGATACCTGAAAAATGGGTGGATAATGCTGAAGCCGGCTATTCAATCCTTGAAATAACTGAAGACCACGACATACATCTCAATCATAACTGCGGTGGTGTATGTGCATGCAGTACCTGTCATATCTATGTAAATAAAGGTATGGAATATCTCGAGGAGATATCTGATAAAGAAGAGGACTTCATTGACCGTGCCATCAATCCCAGACTCGAATCAAGGCTTGGATGTCAATGTATCATACTGGAAGATGATGCAGAAATCGAGGTCACCATCCCCGATCAGAGACAGATAATAGGGCATGAGCATTGAAGCAGAGCTTCGATTTTATCCGGAAAGCATTTTAATGTCAGATGGAAATTGGGGTGTAGTCAAAATGGACATATAACCCGGTTAGTGTCAGATTTCCGTCAATCCTTAAGTGGGTGTACAAGATGCTGATAATAGCTACCTACTAACATATTCTGGGCAACTGCTCGCCTGTGAGCATATTCACCACCCTTTTGCCACCTATGATACTATTGTGTATCACTTGTTTCGGATGCTGCGGAGTGACAAAGCCTATGACAGAGGCATGATTTCCATTTTCCCAGGTACGTAACAGTTTTACTGTTTCATCTGCAATTTCTTCTGCAACGAATGCGACAAAAACACCTTCATTGGCTACATATAGCGGATCCATTCCGAGAAGTTCACATGCACCTGCAACATTTTCAAAAACAGGGATATCCTTTTCAAATATTTCCATTCCGAGTTGTGTATCTCTGGCCACTTCATTCAAAACTGAGGCAATTCCGCCTCGTGTGGCATCTCTTAATAAATGAATTTTACTTCCGAAGCGGGAAGCAATATCTCTTACAATATCATTGAAATGGCAGGTATCACTCACTATGGATGATTCGAATTCCAATCCTTGTCTGACACTCATTATTGCCATACCATGAGCTGCAATCGGTCCGCTGGCAATGATTTTGTCGCCAGCAACAACCCGTGACAAGCCGATGTCCATATTTTCATACACCAAACCAATCCTGAAGTATTGATAAAAAGTTTATCGCCTTTACCTTTTCTCCACCACTTTGGTATCGCCGGTGATAATTTGTACTCCGGCCTTTTCAGCAGCTTTTTGGACAGAAAGCAGAATCTCCCAGAAATCCTCCATGCTTAAACCTTCCTCTATAATAAAAGAGAGTGAAAGATATTGAGCTCTGGATCCGCACATGGCAAGGTCATTAACTGTCCCGTTGACAGCCAATTCGCCTATATTGCCACCCGGAAAGAAAATCGGTGAAACGACAAAGCTGTCCGTGGTAAAGGACATTTTCCCCTCTGCCTGAAAGACTGTGCCATCGTGTTTCTGATTGAGCAAATCATTTTTCAAAATGGTAAAAACTCCGCTTTCGAGCAGTTTATTGGTAAGCAATCCCCCACTCCCATGCCCCAGTGTAATAAACTCGAAATCCAATTTTGGCACAGGACATTCCGCCGATAAAATTCCTTTATTGATATGATTCATAAAATTGATCCCTTAATTTTATTCAAAAGATGCCATGGAGTTTGCAAAATGATAATAAGCTGCACAGGCACCTTCACTGCTTACCATAGGTGCTCCCAAGGGCTTTTGAGGGGTACAGCCTTTGCCGAATTGTGGACATTCAATGGGTTTTTTATTCCTTTAAGCACCAATCCTGCAATACATTCCTCATTTTCCCGGGTTTTAGTGATAGAAATATTAAACTTTTTGTCAGCATCAAAGGCAGCATACTCATCTTTCAGCCGATATCCGCTATGTGGAATCAATCCTATACCTCTCCATTCTCTGTCATCAGTTTCAAACACCCGGTGGATCAATGCAATAGCATCGGGGTTTCCTTCCGGTCTGACCACCCGGGAATACTGGTTTTCCAGCTTGTGCTCTCCATTTTCCAGCTGTCTTATGACCATGTATATACCTTGGACTATATCCACCGGTTCAAAACCTGTGACTACGACAGGCACTTTATACCTTTCTGCAATGGGCTCATATTCATTAATTCCCATGACCGTACAAACATGACCTGCTGCCAGAAAACCGTCTATTTTTGCTGATGGATCACTCAGGACTGCTTCCATAGCCGGAGGAACCAGGACATGTGAAGTCAGAATAGAATAATTACTGACCCCGGCAGACTTTGCCTGTATCACTGAAAGCGCATTGGCCGGTGCGGTGGTTTCAAAACCTACAGCGAAAAACACCACTTCTTTTCCGGGATTTTCTTTGGCAAGTTTTACAGCTTCAAGCGGAGAATATAAGATCCGGACATCAGCCCCTTGAGCTTTAGCTTCCAGCAGACTTAGCGTAGAACCCGGCACCCGGAGCATGTCACCAAAAGAGCATAATATCACATTTTTTTCCATAGCGAGATGTACGGCTTTATCAATCAGGTGTACCGGGGTCACACATACCGGACAACCCGGACCATGAATCATCCGTACACCCGGAGGTAATAATTGTAAAAGGCCGTTCTTGACAATAGAGTGGGTCTGACCACCACATACTTCCATAATATTCCATGAATTTTTCAGAATTTTATGGATTTCGTTCAGATAGTGATTTACCAGTTCAGGATTCTTGTATTCCGAAATGTATTTCATGTAAAATGTTGCAATTGATTGTCTGAATCAGATTTATTTATCTACCATTTAAAAGCCTGAAAACACTTCAATCACTTTTCCCCTCCCAGCCCTCTCATATACCAATATGCTGAAGTGCCCGACATGTAAAAATACTACTTTATGTCAATATAAATCACGAATGCCTGAAATCAATTTGTCCCAACCAGGCAATTTTTTCATTGGAAATCAGATGTCAGGGATGTAATAATTCGAACCATAATAATCAACAGCTTTCATTCTTACTCCATACACTGATTCTATGAATGATTCATTGATTTCCTCCTTGCTTTCAGTATATCGGCCTGCCCCATTGTGCAGGAACAAAAACCCATCTGCATATTTCAACGATAAATTCAGGTCATGCCCTACCATGATTATGTTATAACCTTCTGTTGCAAGATTTTTCATTACTGTCATAATTTCCAACTGATGTTTCAGATCCAGATATGTGATAGGTTCATC
Organism: Saprospiraceae bacterium; assembly: GCA_016716335.1. Classification (GTDB taxonomy): domain Bacteria; phylum Bacteroidota; class Bacteroidia; order Chitinophagales; family Saprospiraceae; genus OLB9. The sequence goes on from JADJWN010000021.1 coordinate 8,049, forward strand.
CAATACAATGATCGGCGTTTTTTGAGCTAAGGCACGTGCAATAAATACTTTTTGCCGTTCTCCGCCACTGATTTCATTGATATTTTTTTTTATCAGATGATGGAGACTGAGTTTTTCTATGACCTTATCGACAATATTGTAATCCTCAGGACCCGGAGCCCATGTCATATAAGGCAACCTTCCCGTTAATATGGTCTCAAACACTGAAGCGCCAAAAACAGAATTACTTCCCTGGGTAACCAAAGCAATTTTTCTTGCAAGATTTTCATGATCGTAGGAATTTATATCTTTATTGTCAATATAAATCCGGCCCTTCTGAGGTCTCAGATTTTTAGTGATACATCTGACCATGGTAGTTTTCCCACTTCCGTTTCTTCCCATTATGACAGAAAGTTTACCGGGCTCAAAAGTATGAGATATACCCCTGATCACCTCATGCTCACCGAAGCTGAAGGCTATATTTTGTATTTCTACCGTCACCATCTTTTCTTTCCTCTGATCAGTAAAAGCACAAATAATGGAGCGCCCACAATAGAAGTAATAATACCCACTGGAATCACCAGAGGATGATACAGATTGCGGGAAAGCAAATCTGATAAAAGTAAGAAAACAGCACCTGACACCATGGATGCAGTAAACAGATACCTGGACTCATTACCGGCAAGCAACCTGACAATGTGAGGAATGACAAGACCTACAAAGGCAATAATGCCATAAAATGCTACTACCGTTGCCGTTATGAATGAAGCCAGCAGCATGGATTGCATCCTGAACTTCTTCACATCTACTCCAAGGCTGGCTGCTACCTGATCTCCGGCATCAAGGGCATTGAATTTTATTCCATCTTTCAAAAGTATTAAACAGGATGGAGATAGCAGCATCAGCTGAATAAGTATTATACTCCAGTTTGTTTTGGACAGATCCCCGAAGGTCCAGATAACAATAGAACCCAACTGTACATCATCTGCCATAAACTGAAGGATTGAAGTCATAGCCATGAAGAAGGTATTGATTATAATACCGGCCAAAATCATATTTTCAGGGGTAGCTCCCTTAATCCTTGAAATATATAAAATGAAAAAGGCACCGAATGCAGCCCAAAAGAAAGCGGATAATGTAATGAAAACATAATGCGTATCCACAAAAGGTAAAACGTTGCGAGAAAAGACACTATTCCCAATATAATATAAGCCAGCGCTGCACCAAAAGCTGAGGCATTGGAAATACCCAATGTGAAAGGGGATCCAAGGGGATTACGCAATATTACCTGCATTACAGCACCAGCCAAACCAAGCGCACTACCGCTTAATACGGCAGCCAGCAGACGGGGCAATCTCAAATCCATAATAATGTGGTATTGCATGTCGGACTTATCCAATGAAAGAATTGTAAAGAGAAGATCTTCCAGCCCTAAACGTTTAGCCCCTAAAGTCAATCCAAGGAAAAGCAGGCTGATTACGCAAATAAAAGCCAGCCACAATATCAGATTTCTTTTCCTGAGTTCCTTAATATAGTAGTAGCTGCCGGATTTTCTCAATATATTATTTTCCATAGCCGGCATCAGGTTTTTGAAATGGATGATATCTATCTTTCACCTCGTCATAAATGTCTTTTCCATAAAAGTATTGAAAAATTTCCCTGCATTTCTGATCCACATTCACATCATGAAAAGCTTCCGGAAATAATAGCTTCCCAATGAACCAGTTATTGCAGAGCAGGTTTTCGTAATTTATTGTATGCCAATTGAATGGCAGGAGTGTATAGATATGGCCTTTTTCAAAAGCAGTGAGTTTTTGAATCAGCGGTTTTTTTATCTCTTCTTTCCACTGTTCTTTACCTGATGCATCCAGAAAAATATAATCCGGATCCCAGAGAAGGATTTGTTCAAGATCGACCATCATGTTTTTTTGCCCCAAACCAATACTTTCAAGACTATTGGGAATACTATCGGCCGGTGCATGTAACTTCAGATAATAAAACGGTGGATACTGAGCTCTGGTAGATGCTATACCCTGCACTCCATTGAAAGCAATACCACCTGCATATACCTTTGGTACAGGCTGGCGGATTTGCACCCGACCAGAAATGTCAGAGAGATTAAGCTCAATATACTGAATCAGGCTGTCTGCTCTTTCGGCTTTATTGAAAAGCATACCCAGTGATTTAAGACTATTGTAAAAATCGTCTTTAAAGTGAACCAAGTCACCATATTTCAGACAAAACACCGGTTTTCCGACTTTATCTGACAGTTGGTCTGCTTCTTCTTTTGAAATATAGGTCGAAATAATCATGTCTGCCTGTGAAGCTGCCACTACCTCAGGATCATAATTATTACCTACCCCTATAATGGGCAGTTGTTTGAGCTCCGGATGAGCCATCATATAAGGTACTACTCTGGTAAGGTCATTTTTTTCGATATAAGCTATGTTGGCCGTCAACCCCATGTAAGCCATGAGACGAACTGCTCCCGCTCTCATAGTGATGACTTTGATATCACCGGCAGGCTTTTGTACTATTCGGCCTTCTGCATCGGTAATTGTTACAGTAGATTGGTCCAGATGTCTCTTTTTTTCAGGATTACATCCTGGAACAAGTAAAAACATCAGTAGTGCATACAAAGCTAAACCTGCTCTCAAAACCAATTTTTTATTGCAATGATATAAGAAATCTGTCAGTTTTCGTGTAATATCTCGAGCTTTTGAATTCCGGAACTGCATATAAAGTTTATGTTTCCTCACAAAATGAAGTATTGCTTTAGCATGGGATATTCATAGCATATGGTGAACACTAATGAAGTAACAATTCATTTTGATTGACCATTATAACAGAAGCTATCTGTCCCAAAGCAATGTTCTCGTCATTGGGTGAAACAGCTTCATGAAAATGTATATAAAATTCCTCTCCCAGAAAATATTGCATCATATCCACCAGTAATCCATTCTGAAACACTCCTCCGCTAAAAAACAAATGTTTACAATTTTGATTTTCAGCCATTGCTTTAACCAAAAACACCAGAGATTTGTGAAATTTTGCAGCAATCAAGGCAGCCGGAAAGCCACAATCCAGATCAGCAAGGATAGAATGAATCATTCTGCTTGTATAAACTCTTTTCTCCGTAATATCAATCGGATAGAAATCCAGACTGTCCAGAGTTGTACAATCCGGACAAGAATCAAAAGCTAATTGTTCCAAAGCCATGGCAGACTGTCCTTCAAATGAGTTAATATCCCCACAACCTAGCAGACATGCTAGTGCATCGAATATCCTGCCGACACTCGAAGTCCTGGGTCCTGCATAGTCAGACAGAATTTTCAGATACAGATTGTATTCCTGCTCAGAGAATTTATGCTGAATCCTGTGAAGCGGAACATGATTATAACTCAGAAGTGCTAAAGCTGACAATCTTGGTTGTACGGACATCTTATCTCCCAGCATGTACGGAAAATAATCAAAATGTCCTGCTCTTTGCATTTCATAATTTTGATAAGTAAAAAACTCGCCACCCCAGATTTGCCTGTCTTCTCCATATCCCATTCCATCCCATATGATTCCCAGACATTTTTGATGGGAATGTAAAAAATCATGCTCAAGCAAACAGGCTGCAAAGTGTGCCTTATGGTGCTGAATCTTTATCATTTTCGGAGCAGAAATATGGGCAACCAAACCGGCAGAATAATAATCCGGGTGAAGGTCCGTAACCACGTATTCCGGCTCTAATGCTGTAAAATGGAGATATTTTTTGAGGATATGTGTAAATTGCAATTGATTTTGATAGCCGGATAAATCCCCTGAATACTGGCTCAGATAAATTTGAGATTTTCCGGCAATACCAAAACTGCTTTTCAGATCAGCTCCTGCTGCTAATGTGGGAGGAAATTCATCTTTGCATTTTTGCCAGTATGCAGGTGCCATTCCTCTGCTTCTTCTGATGATTATCCTGGTTTGATGGAGTGGAGAAAATCGCCACACACTGTCATCCTGTGGCTGGCTTATTTTTCTGTTGTGCGAAATTATGTGATCATATACATGTGACAGATTTTCCTTCACTTGCTCCTCAGTGAATAAAATGGGTGAACCGCTGATATTTGCACTTGTGGCGATGATGGGTTTGCCAAAATCAGAAGCTACCATGCTCAGCAAGGGACTGTTGGGCAACATAACTCCCAGCAATTTTGATTCCGGAGCAATCAGTTGTTTTTGAATTCCTGACCCCGGATTCTGCTTACTTTTTACCAAAAGGATGGGAAACACCGGATCATTCAGGGCATTGATTTCAATCGGGTTGAGGTCTGCATCCGCATTCAAAAGATTGATGTCGGGATAGAGTACAGCAAAGGGTTTGGATGGTCTTTGTTTTCTTGATCTCAATTTCCGGATTGCTTCTCCATTGGTGGCATCACATAATAGCAGAAAGCCTCCGGTTCCTTTTAAAGCTATGATTTCACCATTTCTCAAGGAATAAATAATATTTCGCACCAATTCATCCTGTGAATGACAGGAATAAGTATCTGAATGCAGTACTATACCACAATCTCTGCATGAGTTGGTCTGAGAGTGAAATCTTCGGTCGTCGGGTGATTCATATTCTGTCTTGCAACGCTCACACATTATAAACTCATTCATATCTGTATTTTCCCTGTCAAAAGGTATATCCCTGACAATGGAAAATCTGGGTCCGCAGTCGGTGCAGGTAATGAAAGGATAGCGATATCTGTGATTGTTATTATCATACAACTCACTGAAACAAGTGGAACAAGTGCCGAGATCCGGGCTGATATACGTGGTCCTTGCCTCCCCGGTGGACGAGGTAATAATCTTGAATTCCTTAAAGTCGCAAAAAGGTATTTTGGTAGCTTTGACATCTGTAATCTTCGCTCCTGACGGGTGATTCCGGATGACGGAATTTATAAAAGAATTCACCCCATCATCTCCCTCAGTATTCAGACGAATATGTACTCCATCGGCAGCATTTCGCACCTCACCATTCAACTGCATCTCACAAGCCAGTCTCATAATGAAGGGGCGGAAGCCTACTCCCTGCACTTGTCCGGATATATGAATGTGATAGGTGACCAAAACTGCTTATCAATGAGTTTGATGTCAAAAGTATAGAAAAAGGCAGTTTTTTTCACCAGGATTTACATAGATAAAGGGTGCATTATATATCGAATAAGTCATTCACATATAAGAGTTAATTCAGCAATAAACATATTTAAAGGCATCTGATGACAATCTTCCATGCCTTAAAAAATATACAGAGAAACTCAGCCTCCTATCATATCTAAAATCATGTCAATCACCTTGGTTTTAGCCAGTTCTGCTTCCGGAGTAAGAAACACTCCCTGTTGCTGCACGGAATGAATGCTCACTACTATTAAATCCAATTCCGGCATTTTATCCAATAACTGAAGGGAGACTACAAGATCCCTTAATCCAATATCATGGGTACTCATTGATCTTGGAAAATCAGCTGCAAAACGGGGTTTTATTTTTCTTACTGTTCCCGGAGGATTTTCATCCAGTGTGGCATCTATCATTATCACACGATCAAATCCTTCCATATTTCCCAAAAGCTGAAATCCTCCGGTACCACCATCCAGCACAGCAACATGGTCCGGCAATGTCAACTTCTCCAATGCATTCACCGCCTGCACCCCGAATCCTTCATCTCCCATGAGAATGTTACCCACTCCGAGGATTAAAATAGATTGCTTCACTGTCCCCCGTTTTCCGGATTTGGAGTGTGAGGAAGATCTTTCTCAAAAAACTCCTCTTCAATAAACTTCCACCCACCCACCATACTACTTACCTCTCCCCTGCCCTCTACATAATCATGATAAAAGACCAGATACACATGTACCACGGTAAACAGGATAAAAAACCACATAAGCCAGTGATGGATTTGTCTTGTAATGATATCTCCGCCCAAAACATAGGGTACCCATGCAAAAAGGTCTGCAAACCAGAAGTCTGACATGGCTGAATATAATCCGAATCCTGTCAGGCACTGTGCCAAAAACACTAAAAAAAGGACGAAATAGGTAAGACCTGCCATCGCATTATGCCCGATACTCAGATGCTCTCTCTTGCCGCTTTTATCTTTTATGAAGAGTATATCCATTTTGATAACATTCCAGATTTCTTTTATGAATCTTTTGGATGTGGGAATAAATTGCTTCCAATCCGCATATTTATTACCCACAAAACCCCAATATATTCTGAACATGAAGTTAAAGAAAAATATGTAAGCTGCCGCAAAATGAAGAAACCTGAACCACCCCATAGTATATGCATTACTCGCCTCAGCACCGCTCATCAGTGCAAGCGGGTTGGCTATGTAAAAACCCGTCACTATCAACACCAACAAAACCACCGCATTCATCCAATGATAGATTCGTACAGGCAGCTCCCAAACTTAGATACGCCGCAGCTTAGGTATGTGCAAATATTTTGTTGCCATAATCTTAAATTTTTACAACTTAGTCACCTAATACATTTACTCTGCAGATTGTATCACCCTTTTCATCATAAAGATGCACTGCACAGGCCATACAAGGATCAAAACTGTGAATGGTACGCAACAACTCCAAAGGCTGATTTTCAATAGCCACCGGAGTGTCAATCAATGAGGATTCATAGGCAGACATCTGCCCTTTATTGTCCCGAGGTGAGGCATTCCAGGTGGTGGGCACCACTAACTGATAATTGGCAATTTTTTCATCCTCAATATTTATCCAGTGAGCTAAGGCACCTCTTGGAGCCTCGGAGTATCCTACTCCTATTGCATGTTTCGGCCATGTTTTTCTGTCAAACTTTGATGAATCCGCCATCCTGGTATCTCCATTCCTGATATTGGTGATCAACTGGTCATAAAATTCCTGTGCCCACTGTGCAGACAATACACTCTCCAATCCTCTTGCTGCTGTTCTACCCAGGGTGGAGAATAGAGCGGTGACAGGCACATCAAGATCTTTCAAAGCCTTATCCACCACTTCTTTATATTCCTCTTTTCCCCTGGCATAACCTACGAGTACCCTTGCAAGCGGCCCTACTTCCATAGCATTGCCTTTCCACCTTGGGGTTTTCAGGTAGCTATATTTTCCACTTACATCCAGATGCTCGAATGGCGGAACAGGGCCGGTATAATTCAACTTTGTCTCCCCTTTCCATGGATGCAATCCCTCGTCATTACCTGCGGAATACTCATACCATGAATGGGTTATATATTCTCTGACTTCTTCATCATTTCTCAGATCCACATCATACACCTTGGAAATGTCCTTATTTAGGATGGCACCGTTAGGAAATTTCATACTCGATGGATCATTAAAGCCATTGACCGGCAGGTCTCCGTACACCAGAAAATTGCCCAGTCCTCCACCGATTGCCCCCCAATCTTTGTAGAAAGAAGCAATAGCCATAAGGTCAGGAATATATACCTGCTCAATAAACTTTTTGCCTTCGACGAGTAATCTGCCCACCATTGACAACCTCTCGGCATTGATACCGCTCACATCGTCTATACCGATAGCACATGCCATACCTCCCACCAAAAAATTAGGATGTGGGTTTTTTCCGCCAAATACAGCATGTATTTTGACAATCTCTTTCTGCCACTCCAATGCTTCGAGATAATGTGCAAGACCTATCAGATTTACCTCAGCAGGAAGTTTATAAGCAGGGTGGCCCCAATATCCGTTGGCAAATATTCCCAACTGCCCGCTGGCTACAAATTTGCTGATTCGTGCCTGAATATCACTGAAATACCCCGGAGAACTCTTAGGCCAGCTGGAAATGCTCTGTGCCAGTTCAGATGTTTTTTTTGGGTCTGCTTTCAGAGCATTCACCACATCTACCCAATCCATTGCATGCAGGTGATAAAAATGTACCACATGGTCATGCATATACTGGGCACAATGCATGATGTTCCTCACCAGTTCTGCATTGGGAGGCACTACTATTCCCAGAGCATCCTCCACAGCTCTGACCGAAGTCTGTGAATGTACTCCTGTGCATACACCGCATACCCGTCCAACAAATGCCCATGCATCTCTGGGATCTCTTCCTTTTAATATTTCTTCCAGCAACCGCACCATGGTACCGCTGCTGTAAGCATCCTTTATTTTCCATTCTGTATATCTACTTCAAGTCTCAGGTGCCCTTCGATTCTTGTGACAGGATCTACGACTATTCTTGTACTCATATCATACTATTTTAATGAAGAGAAATAAATAAGCCCATTTTACGTTACATTTTCATCCAGTTCGCCTTGTTTGCCTTCCTGCTCAAGCTCACTGATCTTTTTAAATTTACTGATATTTGTAGCAATCGCATGACCGGCAATGGCTGCAGCCGTGACACCTAATGCCACCTTGCCCCATTCGTCTGCATTAGACTCTATTCCGAATCCTGCAAATGCCGAACCTCTTTCATATATCCTGCCATTATCCCAGTAATTTTCTTCACTGCAACCGATGCAACCATGTCCGGATTGTATCGGAAAACTTGTTCCTTCATTCCATCTCATCACTCCGCATGCATTGTAGGTAGATGGGCCTTTACATCCTACTTTGTAGAGGCAATATCCCTTTTTGGCATTTTCATCATCGAATGATTCTACAAATAATCCAGCATCAAAATAGGGTCTGCGATAGCAGCTGTCATGCACTCTTTTGCTGTAAAAAGCCTTGGGCCTACCCAACTTATCCAATTCGGGAATGCGGCCAAAAGTCAGATAATGCACTATGACACCGGCCATGACCTCACCAATGGGCGGACATCCTGGCACTTTGATGATTGGTTTGCCATGAATGATTTTATGGATAGGTTTGGCAGTTGTCGGATTGGGCTTTGCTGCCTGGACACATCCGTTACTTGCACAACTTCCCCAGGCAATCACAGCGGCTGCCCCGGCTGCCACTTCCTCCAATATCTGATAGGATGTCTTACCTCCTATCATACAATATACTCCATCCGCACCCATGGGCACACTACCTTCTATGCACAAAATGTACTCTCCTTTGTACTTTGTAATTGTATTGTGCAGTGCTTCTTCAGCCTGATGTCCTGAGGCTGCCATCAATGTTTCCGTATAGTCCAAAGAGATTTTATCGAGCAAAATATCCGCAACGATGGGATGAGAAGATCTGATAAAACTCTCACTGCAACAGGTACATTCCTGAAAATGCATCCATATGACGGGCACCCTTGTTTTGGTTTCGAGGGCTTTTACTACCTGACCTATAGCATTGGTCTCCAGTCCCATGAATGCCGCCATAATTCCGGCGAATTTCATAAAATCCCTGCGAGAGTAACCTTTCAACCTGATTTCATCATAATAGGTCAGCGGTTTTTTGATTACATGATCTTCCACCATAATACTGAATATTTAATCAAATTAGCAAATAAATTACGGTCACAAGTTAGGGTGGTAATAAAAGATTATTTTATGACTTAAATCATTTTGTGAAATAATATTCGTCATAATCATGGTTTTAACAACATAGTAGGTTTGTGGAAATTTTGCCTCAAAACTCTACAGATCCGCTTCATATGCATGAACTATCCATTGTGCTGAGTATAGTGAAAATAGCTGAAAAGGAGGCTGTAAAAGCAGGAGCGGATAAAATCCGTAAAATTGAATTAGAAATCGGAGAATTGAGTGGAATAGAAATGGAATCCTTTAATTTTGCATGGAAGGAAGCCATCAAAAGTACGATGTTGGCAGATGCATCGAAGGAAGTGCAAAGAACTCCGGGCAAAGCGAGATGTCTCGAATGCGGCTCAGAGTTTAGGATGAATCACTTATATGACGGATGCCCTCAGTGCAACAATTATTTTGTAGATGTGATAGGAGGAAAAGAATTAAATGTTGTCTCTATTTTTGTGTAAAGTATAAAAGAAAAATAATCAAATTATGTGTGTAACCTGTGGATGCGGAAATAATCCGGAATTAAAAGTAACCAATCAACAACACCATGAGCATGGGCATAATCATGGTAATCACCATCATCATCACCACCATCACCACCACGAGAATGACCATCATCACGAGCATCATCATGAGGAAAAAAATAAAGTAAACCTGGAAAGAGAAATACTCCATGAAAACAATTTACTCGCAGAGAGAAACCGGGGCTATTTCGATGCAAAAAATATATTATGCCTGAATCTGGTCAGCTCTCCGGGGTCAGGAAAGACTACCTTGCTGGAACGAACACTTCTGGACCTGAAGCATATTATCAAATTTTCAGTAATAGAAGGTGACCAGCAAACCTCCAGAGACGCAGACCGTATAAATGCCACGGGAACCAATGTACAGCAAATCAATACAGGAAAAGGCTGTCATCTGGATGCTCATATGGTATTACATGCCTTACAAAAATTAAAGCCGGAGAATGATTCCGTTTTATTCGTTGAAAATGTGGGTAATCTGGTATGCCCTGCCATGTTTGATCTTGGAGAGAAGTACCGGATTGTAATTATGAGCACCACGGAGGGAGACGATAAACCACTGAAATATCCGGATATGTTTCATTCCGCAGATATCTGTATTATCAATAAAACAGACCTGTTGCCTTATGTGAATTTCAGTGTAGAGAAAGCAAGGGAAAATGCATTAAGAGTCAATCATCATCTGAAGTTTTTTGAATTGAGTTGCACTACAGGTGCCGGCATGGACGAATGGTATTCCTGGCTTAAATCAGAAGCAGCATCCATGAAGACAACTGTGTAAAAAAACTTTTTAAGCACAAAAAAGATAAATGTCATGTGTCTTGCTATTCCGGGTAAAATCATTTCCATAGACGGTGAAGCCGATCCGGTTTTCAGAACTGCAAAAGTATCTTTCGGAGGCATCGTAAAAAATGTTAACCTCTCGATGATGCCCGAGGCGAAGGAGGGAGATTATGTCCTTGTACATGTCGGGGTGGCTATAGGAATAGTGGATGAAGATGAGGCCCATAAAATATTCAGTTATCTCGAACAGATTGGAGAGGTAGATGAGATCAAATAAAGAAATTGAAATCTACATAGTCAATTCCCAAGGATTACCAGACTTTGAAAATCCCAGTTTCTTTGATTAAGTTCTAAAATAATTTGAGCTTTAATATCAGGCTCAATACAAGCTGATTTTCCTCTGTTTTGAATTATATATCTTTAGTGAATAACAGACTTTATTATTGTTAGACTGTAAATTGCGGCATATTTCCATGAAGCAGAAGTTTGACAGTATAGAAAATGAAAATCATCACCCGGACCGTATGGATATTATCCGTGATCAGTCTGCTGACAGATACCGCCAGTGAGATGTTATATCCTGTGCTCCCGGTATATCTTAAGTCGATCGGATTTTCCGTGGTATTAATAGGAATTCTGGAAGGTATAGCAGAAGCTACGGCGGGATTGAGCAAGGCATATTTTGGTAAACTCTCGGACTTATCCGGAAAGCGGGTGCCATTTGTCCAATTGGGTTATACCCTTAGTGCAGTGGCAAAGCCAATGATGGCATTATTTGCCTATCCACTCTGGATATTTGCAGCCAGAACTATGGAGCGCTTAGGTAAAGGCATACGCACAGGTGCCAGAGATGCATTGCTGTCTGATGAGGCAAGCTCTGAAAACAAAGCCAAAATATTCGGGTTTCACAGGTCCATGGATACTTTGGGTGCTGTCTTAGGCCCCTGCATTGCGTTGCTGTATTTATACTATCATCCCGAAGACTATATTCGCCTTTTTTACATTGCATTTATTCCGGGACTATTGGCTATTTTGGCAAGTTTGTATCTGAAGGACAGGAATAAATCATCCATAAATAAATCTATCAGCTATTCACCTTTTCAGTGGGCCCGATATTGGAAGGAAAGTCCGGATGCATACAAAAGGCTGATTGCCGGATTATTGTTATTTGCCCTGATCAACAGCTCCGATGTCTTCCTGATCCTGAAAGCCAAAGAAAGCGGCATTTCAGATACTTACGTGATAGGATTGTATATTTTTTACAATCTGATTTATGCTTTGTTCTCCTATCCTGCCGGAGTACTGGCAGACCGTACAGGCTTGAAGAAAGTTTTCATATCAGGCTTAATCTTATTCAGTGCTGTATATTTCGGAATGGCCTTTGCCGATAGCTTATATGGCTTTTTGCTGATGTTTGTTATTTACGGAATTTATGCGGCAGGTACCGAGGGTATATCGAAGGCCTGGATTTCCAACATTACAGATCGCAAAGATACAGCCACAGCCATAGGCCTGTATGCAGGGCTGCAAAGTGTGGCCACAATGCTCGCAAGCAGTCTGACCGGAGCTATCTGGTATAGTTTTGGCGCCTCAGCTGCCTTCATTTTTATTGCCTTCATGACTTTATTGGTGGTTATTTACCTGATTATTTGGGGGGCAAAAACAACAATAGAGTCAGACAGATGATTTAATATTCAATTCCCTTAATTAAACAAAATAGCTGAGCCACTCAACAAAATAAGAATATCCCGGGCTATCTAAGGTATGGAAACTAAATGCTCCATTCGAAAAATCTGCAGTTCAGGGCAGCCCATTTCATGAACCAAAGCAAACCTAATGCCGTTACAATCAGGTATCTTATTGATCTGAATGGCGAATTGATTGCCAAAAAGGATGTTTTTCGTTCAGGTTGTGTTTGTTTAGTTTGATTCTAAGTACATGACAAAAATTTTTTAGATCGGAGTATTTTGGCCAAAAAACCAGCGATAGCTTATGAAGAATCGGAATTGCTCATTTCGCTAAATTAGGGTACAGCACCAGGATGTACGATGAAATTAGCGAAATGAAAAGCATGAAGATTCGAGAATAAGCGGTGCGAAGCAATCGCCTTTTTTTGGCCTAGTCCGCCGCCGGCGGATTGCTTACTTTTTTGGCGATGAAAAAAAGCCTGTGCCGCCCATGGCGGTATAAGAGCCCAGCCGGCTTGAGGCGACACAACGTTTGAAATTTAATGTCATTCGAATTTAAAATTTTGAAAGTCAATTGAATAAGTTAGTGTTTTCCCAAAAATGTCATGTACTCAGAGTTTGATTATTGTCTGCAATCTGTTTTCTAAAGATCGGCCTATTATTTGATCTTTTATGGTTCAAAAAATAACAATCTCACTCTTTTTATTAATCGGGTCTGCACTGTCAGGTCAGCATTCTGCCATGAAAGTGATTCAAATGAATGGCAGTGATTATCATCTGAAATTTGAATATATTCTCAAAGGTGGCGATACCCTGTACCATGGTACGTACCATCTTAATAATGTACAGGAAGAAAACAGATATTCCCGCATAAGAAATTTGGACATCCAGGGCTTGATGTCCGAAGGCAAGCCGAACAGAATATGGAAATTCAGACTCGGATATTTCGAACCCGACAGATTTAAAAGTCTGGACTCAAGGGACCTTACATTCAGCAGTAAGGGTAAGGAAATGATATTGAACGGGGGTTTTGAAAAAGGCAAAAAAACAGGTCAATGGACAATTCAGGAAAAACAGATTCTTAATTCTGAAGAGGATCGAACATTGTTTGAAGCTGATTTTGGCTACAGTTCAGGTGGTTTTGACGGTAAATTAGAGTTAGAATCTGAGAGCTGTAAAATGAAGGCCACCTTTGATGAAGACTTGTATACGACCGGTATCTGGGAAATAGACTACAAAAATGGTATCAAAGAAAAACTGCATTTTAACGACAGGATACTCACAGCAGTAGAAGTGGCAAAATTTAACGAACCCGCTCTTCTGAAAATTTTTGACCATACCAATATTCCGCTAAATACTGAATATAAAGAACTGACCTTTGGCCAGGATTATCTCCACCTGCTGTCATTTATTATTGCCAAAATGTCCAAAAACGGAGATAGCACTTTCTTTCAATTCAGCAAAACCAATCCTTTAACGGATTATGTTACCAAGGCCAGAACTCTATCTCCTCTGGTCAATGTAGTCACTAAAGAAAAGCTACCTGAGGATTTCCGTATCATACTCCCGGTATTCAAACTCACAGAGGATGAAAAGACAGGTATTGAAAGATTACAGTCAGAAAGCTATAAATTAACATCGATTTATGAGGAAATAAGAAGCAATGTACAGTTCAGGGCATTCAGAGACAGGTCTCTTCCAATAAAAGAAAAACTGTTCATTTTGGATAAAATTTATTACCAATGCATGCAACCGGTGAGTACCTTACTGGAATTGCACCATAACGAATCATTGCAATATTTTCAGATATCTACACTGCTAAAGTCCAAAGCAAATGATTGTGACAGTATCTTGTATGAGTTTGATGGCAGAAAAAGCACTTACAGATTTAAGAGTATTATAATATCCGATGATACGCTCTCACAGCTGGAGCGATTGATTGCATTCGTAAATAATATCGGCCTGGAAATGAAAGCAATAGAAGCTGATATATCAGAGTTGATACAAAAGATGGAAAATGAAGAATCCTGGGTTGTCCTTGAAGCCGCTTTTACAGAAATACTCCATGAAACCAGAGAAAGAGTATCAGCAGTGGATTACAGTCAGGTAAATGAAATAGCCGGATTTTATGTCCAAGACCAGTACATGAATTTTCTGCAATCTTTGGAAAACGAATCCAAAGAAGCCGGGAAGTCTGCCCAGAAACTCATACAAATAAAAAAGCTTTCAAACTGTCTTGAAGACTTCATCAAAATGACATACCGGATTGATAAGATCCCGGATGATTTCAAAATAATAGACAGATTGTACACCAGAACGGTATTCAATCCATACACTTTTACCAACATGGACGAACGAATCCATTCAGCAATCTTTGACGCATTTCAGTATTCACTGCTTCCTGCATTGATGGGTAAGCTAAAGGTATTAAGCTGCAAAAATATATCTGAACATACCGGGCAATACGATATCCTCTTTCAGGGAATGGTGGACCTCCTGAAGTCGAACAACAGGAAAACTGAAAGAAGCGTCAGACAAACCCGGGAGCCACAGAAGATAGCCAATATTTTGGGAATTAAAATCGACTTCTGAATGAGCCATCTCCGATACATAATGTGGGTAGCATGGAGTCTCATTATGATTTCAGAGGCCGTCAGTCAAAACAATCAGGCGGTCTTTGAGCCTATCGAGACCAATCTCTGGTTGGGATCATACAATAAATTCAGGCTGTCGGACAGATTTTTCTGGCGGGCCGAATTTCATTACCGACGAGGCGGTACCGAAAACCTTCCGTTTGCCGGTCAAATGGCGCAGATATACAACCGGCATGCGTTGAATTACGTCCACTCACCGAGATTCAATGCTTCCCTGGGTTTTGTCCTGAGACTGGATTTTGCCTCAGAACCCGAAAATTCCAATCTTGAATATGTAGTTCCCGAGCCAAGAATCTGGCATGAATATATGTTTATCATGCCTTTTGAAAGATTTCAGCTATTCCATAGAATACGAGTAGAACACAGATGGAGCCGCAGCAATGCACTGGAGTCGGATTGGATCTACAGAGACCGGTGGAGGTATAAAATATATGCCAATGTACCTCTAAACAGCAAAAGCTCCTTCCCGGGACCTTATTTTTCAATCCAGATGTGGAAGTCATACTGCAAAGCGGCAAAGCAGTGGGTGGCAGTATTCTTGAAGATCTGAGGATATATCCTTCTGTCGGCTATATTGTCACTCCTCAGGTGACATACACTGCAGGGATGATGTACACCACCGGACAAAGACTGAATAATCCATTGATTTTCAGGCAACGCTGGGTAGCCAGATTAAATGCCTACATATCACTGGATTTAAGAAAAAAGAAAGACTTTATACCTGATATACGGTTTACTGACTGAACCCTGGCCGGTTACTTATTGAAGATATCGTATATAAAATACACTTCCACCCCTCTCCAGAAATACCTGTCCCCATCATATAATTTGCCGGTACGCCGGATAAACGGAACAAAACTGTGATTGTACCTGAGCCCTATCATTAAGTTCTCATTATATATATAATCCAATCCTGCAAATGTAGTATAATCAAATCTACTCAGCTCACTACTTACATGTTCCGTCTTTGTATTACTGCCGGAATTAGTCTTCATACGTCCAAAAATGAGTATTTCCGGTTTGAAACCGGCCGAAAAGTTCAAAGACTGATAAACCGGAACCATCAGCATGCAGGCGAGGTGGTTATACAAAGTCAGAAAGCCGGTCCGCGATTCCTCCTTCTCAAAACAAGAACCCTTAAACGACAGAGAATATTCCATCCTGATATGAATGTCATCTTTATCGCCGTAAAACGTCGCAATACCCAGCGATGGCAAAGCTTGAAGACTTCCTGTGCTATTACCCCGAAGCCCTGATGCATTTACAGAAACCCGGGGAATCAAATCCTGCGAAAAAATCCGAACGGAGACAAACAGGATAGCAATTAATGTGAAATTTTTACAGGACATGCCGGTGTATGAATGAGTAAAACCAAACATTATAATATATCAGGATGTTTGTTTTGGTGGTATGTAAACACACTTATGTTGGGCAATAATAGTATATTTACGCAAAGAGTCATAGTTTTGATCGGGTTAGTTTTGATTGGACTCAACTTGTTTTTAATCTCTAAGCTTCGGTTTTCGAAAAATGTAATCAAAGACTTAGAGGTAAGGCAAGCGACAATTGAAGACAGTCTGAGTAGAATAGACCAACATCTCAATGATTATACCCTTTATCTCAAAGCTGTGAATAAACTGCTTGAAAACAACACTGCAGGTGCTATAGAATTATTTGATTCCCTTGCTTACACCAATGATAGTCTGATTGTAAAAGCACTTTACATCAAAAGCCTGATTTACAAAAATGAAAAAACCACAGTCAGCACTAAAAAATCTGAAATCAAAGGAGATGAGATTGCAGAGTTATCCCGATTGCTTGCTGAGCAATCCTGGGTTGACTCAAAATTTAATCAAACAGGTCCTGACCCGGCTGTAATCCATGAAAAATCATCCTCTTCCAACGCAGATAAAGACAATACTCCGGAAATTCTTATATTTAAAAGTTCAAAAGGAGTAAAGATCGAATACTCAGGGCAGATTTCGGGTGGAAAGGCAAATGGTTACGGAGTGGGTCTCTTTGAATCGGGAGGAATATACAAAGGTTATTGGCATAACAACCTGAGACACGGCAAAGGTACCTACACCTGGAATGATGGTGAGAAATACGAAGGTGAATTTGTTAATGATAAAAGGGAAGGTATAGGCACCTATATCTGGAAAAATGGTGAAAAGTATGAAGGCCAATGGAAAAATGACATGAGGGATGGTAAAGGCACTATGTACAAGCCGAATGGAGAAATCAAGATTTCGGGTTTGTTTGTGAAGGATGTATTGCAGTGAGGCAAATATCCGGATAATGAAATCAAACGGATAAAGTAAGCTATAACTGGGCAGACTCTTTTGACCTTCATCAGACTTAACAACTATCAGTAATTGTCAACATTATTTGGGAATACTTTACGATTCGCATTACTTTTGTACGGTATTTCAGTAAGGTTTTCACCGAATACCTCAGAGTACTGAAATTTAGACAGGAAGTTTAAATCATTATAACCTTAACTTTTAAAGTACGATATCCATATTAAACAGCTCTGAAATAAGGGAGCTCAACAATCATGAAATTTAATCAAAATCTGTTTTACAGAATCGTATTTATTATCAGCCTTGCGGGACTAATTGCCATCGTTTCAGATTTTGGATTTTACCAAACCAACTTCTATCAAAAAATTTTAGACAGATTTTACTTCTTCGTCCTTGGTATCGGATTGATTTCGACTTTCAGCAGATATTTTCAGAATAGAGATTTGATAAAGAGAAAAGCATTTTTGTTCGACCTGATTTCTATAGTTTTTACACTCTGGCTATATTTCATGTATCTTTTTGTAGGGGTGCCATTTGAAACAGATCTTATGCTTGAAAATCCAATATGGGTAAAATTTGCTGTATTGTTTACTTTTATAAGGGAATTTTCCGAACTCAAGATAAATTATAAAAGAACCGTGCTTAATCCGGGCCAACTTTTCATTGTGAGTTTTTTGTTTATTATTTTTATTGGTTCCTTCTTGCTGAAATTACCCAATGCAACTTATACCGGTATTTCGTATCTGGATGCTTTGTTTACTTCTACCAGCGCTGTATGTGTAACAGGATTGGCAGTGGTAGATACAGGCACCCATTTTACCTTATTTGGACAGACCATCATCATGATTTTGATACAGGTCGGAGGTCTTGGAATTTTGACCTTTGCAAGCTACTTCAGTTATTTTTTCAAAGGTGGTACTACTTATGAAAATCAACTGGTGTTGAGTGACATGACCAGTTCAAAAACTTTGGGAGAGGTATTTTCTACTTTGAAACATATCATTCTGATCACTTTCGGAATAGAATTTTTTTCTGCCATATTGATATATTCAAGTATCGGATCTGATAATTTTCATACTCATTCTGACCAGCTATTCTTTTCTGCATTTCATTCTGTTTCTGCTTTTTGTAATGCAGGATTTTCGACGCTCAGCAATAGTCTGTATGAATCTGATTTTCGATATAATTATTATCTGCAACTGGTGATTATGTTGACATTTGTCCTGGGTGGGCTGGGTTTTCCTATTGTAGTCAACATACTCAGATTCATCAGATACAAATTAATCACCTTAATTTCTGTTGGTAAACCTATATACCGACCCTGGGTGCTGAATCTCAACAGTCGTATTACTTTGATTACCACACTTTCCATTTCATTGGTGGCATTCATAATTTTTTATTTTCTGGAGTACAACAACACCTTAGCTGAACATAACGGATTGGGAAAAGCAGTCACCGCACTTTTTGGAGCTACCACCCCCAGAACAGCAGGTTTCAATTCAATAGACACTGCGGCATTATCACTTCCCACATTAATGATGGTGTTTCTTCTTATGTGGATAGGTGCTTCTCCTCAATCCACTGGTGGAGGTATCAAAACCAGTACGTTCGCTATTGCCACACTGAACATTCTCAGTCTTGCGAAAGGTAAATCCAGAATTGAAATATTCAGACGTGAAATTGCAGATATTTCAGTACGCAGGGCATTTGCCATCATATCATTGTCATTGATAGTAATCGGATTTTCCATTATGGCCATATCTGCCACTGATCCTGAAAAACAATTGATATCAATTGCCTTTGAATGCTTTTCCGCTTACAGTACTGTTGGGCTAAGTCTGGGCATAACTTCAGCTTTGAGCGTTTATGGAAAGATTATTATCATTATCGTGATGTTTCTGGGACGTATTAGTATGCTGTCTTTCGTTATTGCTGTATTCAGGAAAATAAAAATTACAAACTACAGTTATCCCAAAGAAGAAATCACCATCAATTAGAAATAGAGGCTTTATGAAATACATAATAATAGGACTGGGTAATTTTGGTGCATCACTGGCCCAAAAGCTTACAGAACAAGGAAATGAAGTAATCGGAATTGATGCCAATATGGCCAAAGTAGATGCATATAAAGAAAAAATTACCCATACAATATGTATGGATGCCACCGATGAATTTGTGGTGGCAGGTCTGCCGCTGAGCCAAACGGATATTATATTGGTAGCTATCGGGGAAGATCAGGGAGCCAATATTATGACTACCGCATTGCTTAAGAATCTGGCGGTAAAAAGATTAATCAGCAGGGCGATTAACCCGCTCCATGAAAAAGTTTTGCAAGCTATAGGTGTAGATGAAATCGTCCATCCCGAAGAAGAAACAGCCGAAAGATGGGCCAAGAAACTCTGCCTTAACAATGTGGTGGATTCCTTTGAGCTCAGTGATGACTTTTCTATCATCGAAGCCATTGCTCCCGCAGAATATATTGGAAAGGCTATCAGGGATATAAGTTTCAGAAAAAATCATAATTTACTGGCGCTCACCGTAATAAAAAAAGCTGAAGAAAAAAGTTTATTGGGCAAAACCAAAACCATATCAAAAATTCTGGGCGTGATATCAGGTGATTACATTATCGAAGAAAATGATATTTTGGTTCTGTATGGTTCTAATAAGGATCTTCAGATTTTCCTTAAACAGAAATTTAAGCGATGAAAATTAAAATTTCTTCATTGCTGTTATTTATAAATACTATGGTTTACGGCCAGATGGACAGTAGCTGGTCTCAACAACCGGAACTCTATATTTCAGGTTTTTTGGACGTATTTTACGTATATGATTTCAATAATCCTGTAGAAACAAAAAGACAGCCTTTTCTGTACAATCACAATCGCCACAATGAGTTTAACCTGAATCTGGGTTTTATAAAACTGGGTCTGGAACATCCAAAATACAGGGCAAATCTGGCTATACAGACAGGCACCTATGTGTCTGACAATTATGCAGCAGAACCGGATTTGCTGCAAAATATTTTTGAAGCCAATGTGGGGGTATCCCTCAATAAAAAAAATAATCTCTGGCTGGATGCAGGCATTTTTGCATCTCATATTGGTTTTGAAAGTGCAGTTTCGATGGATAACTGGACAATGACCAGATCTCTGTTGGCTGAAAATTCACCTTATTTCCTGTCCGGGGCAAAACTGACGTACAAGCCCAATGATCAGTGGGAACTTGCCGGACTCATACTCAATGGTTGGCAACGCATACAGCGGCTTCGGGGAAATTCTTTACCTTCTTTTGGCACACAGATACAATATACTCCATCAGAATCACTTACTTTAAACTGGAGTACCTTCATAGGTACAGACGATCCAGACCCGGAGAGAAGAATGAGATACTTCAATAACATTTATGGCCAGATTCAAATATCAGGAAACCTGGGTTTGATTGCAGGTTTTGACATTGGTGCACAGCAGAGAATGAAAAGTAGTAAAGCTTATGATAAATGGTTCAGTCCTGTATTGATTGCTCAATATCGTGTAAGTAAAAAGTGGAAAACAGCCATCAGAGCCGAATATTATCAGGACAGGACAGAAATTATTATTCCTGTAAGTACACCCAACGGATTCAAAGTAACAGGACTTTCGCTAAATATTGACTATTCACCTGCACAAGATTTCATATGCAGACTTGAAGGAAGGTCTTTAATCAGCCAGGATAATATTTTTGAATCCAACACCTCACCCACCAATACAGATTTTTTTGTAGGAACATCATTAGCGATCAAATTTGCAGAGATAATAAAGAAATGATCTGCTAAGAGGTATGGGTAAGCATACAAAAATAGGATAAATGATCTGAGTTTGTTAAAAATTGATAAACAAGGTTTTGCGGAATATTTTTTAAATCCTAAAACAATAAGTTATACAGGAGATGCATATTATATAGTTTTAGTTAGTACCGAATGAATTTTGGGAGTGTCGATACATATCAATCACCAGGCATAAAATATTATTTCAATTCTCACTAAAGAGTAGCAATTAAACAATCCAAGATTTGCTTTCAGGTTTACGAATGAACAAGATAATTGTGACTCTAAACAAGGATATGATAACCCTCAAATAATGGGATAATCCACTTAAATGATTTATTTTACTGCAGCCCGTAGGATGACCGAACGGTGCGTATGCACAGCATTGAACGATTTCAATGCTGAGTGAGGGTACTGCAAACAACGGCTTGCAGCTTCGACAATTCCGGGGTTCGATTCCCCCATGAAGCAAAAAAAAAGCCACTCCGAAGAGTGGCTTCAAAGCAGCCCGTAGGATGACCGAACGGTGCGTATGCACAGCATTGAACGATTTCAATGCTGAGTGAGGGTACTGCAAACAACGGCTTGCAGCTTCGACAATTCCGGGGTTCGATTCCCCCATGAAGCAAAAAAAAAGCCACTCCGAAGAGTGGCTTCAAAGCAGCCCGTAGGGGAATCGAACCCCTCTTGCAAGAATGAAAATCTTGAGTCCTAACCGATAGACGAACGGGCCTTAATCAAAAAGCGACGCAAAGATATAACGCAGAAATAATTTTCAAAGAAAAGAAATACATTTTTTTAATATTTTTTGTTGGTCTTATACAGGCCTGTACTTATCTCCGGAGGCCAAAGCCCTCGCCACCAGCTTATCTGCCCATTTATCAGGCAGGTAGTAGGCCAGAATTCTGAAAAGCCACTTCTTTTTATGCAGGAGCATTCGGGTCGGGGGATTGCTGTCCTTCAATGCCTTATCAGCCAGTTGTACCACTTGATCTACGGGCATAGCTGACTTTTCGGTATTTTCAATCAGTTTATTGGCATGCTGCATGATGCTTCCATACTCTGTATTGAGGTATTTGTCGAGAGTATTGATGCTTTTTCGCCATATCTCCGTTTTTACTGGGCCGGGCTGAATGGAGATGACTTTGATTCCAAAAGGCATCAGTTCCCTGCGGTACACATCGACCATGCTTTCCAGTGCATGCTTTGAGATACAGTAGGCACCATTGTATGGTGAATTGAATAAACCGGATACCGAGCTGATCATAATGATTCTGCCGGGATCGGATGCCGTACCATTCTTTTGAACACCCAGATAGGGAAGGCAGAAATTGGTGATACGACGTACTGCTTTAACATTTATATCCAACTGTGCTTCAAAATCCGACTCATCCAGATATTGAAGTGGTCCGGGTATAGCCACTCCGGCATTATTTACCAGCGACGTGAGTCTTTGGACTTCGAGTTGATTGAAAGCCTCCGTTAATTTTTTTTCGCAGGTTGCAGCATCCCGAACGTCAAATACAAGTATAGTGGTCGTATCAGGAAACCGACCTTGAATTCTATCGGCATCTTCCTGCTTTCTTACTGTACCGATGACATGATATCCGCAACTTGCCCAATGCTCAAGCAGAGCATATCCGATACCGGTTGATACGCCTGTAATGAGAATAAATTTCCTGGAGGTCATCATACTCAATCAGATGATTTTTCGCCCACAAACTGATGCTCTTTATACTTAAAAAGCACATTGAATGTAGTGAGACTTCCATAAATACGGGTAATATATTGCTGCAGATTGACCTTATCCTCATCGCTCAATGCACTGCTGTTAATCCGCTGCTCCATGACTCTGAGTCTATCCCGTACCATGACTATCTTGTGAAAGAATGTATCAATAGGTATTTCTTTGGGCTTCAATGCTTCGTCCTCGGGTTTCAGAATCATAAGTCCGTTTTTCCATTTATCGCCCAAGGGTACAACTTCTGAAATATCTGACCAGGTTTTCAATATTTTGATCAGAGACTTTTCTGCTTCTGTAAAGCTGACGGCATCTTCAGGCTCTACCCTTTCGATAATATCCCAGGCATTGTAATCTTTACCTACCAGTTTGATGCCGTAAGTGATAAAGCAAACCCGGTACGCAGCCACATCAATGGAAATGACGACTCCATCTCCGAAAGCAGGGTGTTTTACTCTGGATCCAATTCCCAGCAAATTAGCATTACTCATATACTGATTTAATTTTGCACAAAAATAGTCATTAGTTTCATATTGCAAATATATGTAATATGAATTGTAACTGTCAATTATCCGGCATTCTCAGGATGGTAATTATCGTCCCAGTTTTTTACTTTGGGTGGCCCCACCTTTCCGAGCGATTTACCCACTATATAAGCCACCATACCATCACCCGTGACATTGATAACCGTACGCATCATATCCAGAGGCCTGTCCACAGCAAAGATCAATGCCAGACCTATGGCCATTTTGTCGGCAGGTAAGCCTACACTTTCAAGTACAATCACCAGCATGATTAAGCCCGCTCCGGGCACTGCTGCTGAACCTATGGATGCCAGCGTGGCGGTGAGAATAATAGTCAACTGATCGCTGAAACTCAGGTCAAACAACATAGCTTCACATATGAATACCGCTGCCACCGCCTGATATAGACTGGTGCCATCCATGTTGATGGTAGCCCCAAGCGGACATACAAAACTCGTCACTTCCTTTTCGACACCCAGGTGCTCCTCTACCCTCTCCATCGTCACAGGCAAAGTAGCCGCACTGGAACTGGTGGAAAATGCCAGCAACTGTGCAGGAGCCATGGCTCTGAAAAATTCCGCCGGAGATTTGGAGGCATAGAAGTATAAAAACAAACTGTACAAAATGAGCATAATCAGCAAACCTGATATTACAGCCAGCACATACCACAGTAATGCTACAAAAAGATCCGGATTGGTGGTTTCTGTAATCAACGCACACAACAGAGCAAAAACAGCATAAGGAGCACCGAGCATGATGAGATCCACCATTTTCATTATCACCTCATTGAGGCCTGTGAAAAAATCATTCACGGGTTTGGCAAGATTTTTATCCACCAGCAGCAGACTTATCCCGAAAAAAACCGAAAAGAAAATCACCTTGAGCATATTACCATTGTTGGATGCAGCTCCTACGATATTATCAGGTACCATATCTACCAGAAACTGAAGAGGGCCTTGCCTGACTGTTTCGGCAGACTGAATTTTACTCTGAACAGAAGTGCCGTAGGTTTCAGAAATTTCAGCTACAGTACCGGGAGAAACATATGAGCCAGGCTGAATGATATTCACAATTACAAGCCCCACCGAGACCGCGAGAACAGTTGTAAATACATACATTGCAAAGGTCCGGATACCCATGATTCTGAATTTGGAAATATCATGCAGATCTGATATACCCTTGATCAAAGAAACTAAAATCAGGGGTATGGCAATCAATTTCAGCAGGTTGATAAAAATGGTTCCAAACGGTTTAATCCAATCCTTAACAAAACCCTCCAAACCCAATCGGCTGAATAATAAACCGGCTACTACCCCCAAAATCATTCCGATAAGAATCTGCCAATGCAATTCCAGTTTTCGCATATGATGAATTTTGGATAAAAGTACACATTAAACCAAAATTTTCCACCAGAAAATCTATATCTGCCTGAAATGGCTGCAAAATAAGGCTCAGGGCTGATTCACTTCTTGTAGATAAGCTGTCGTGGCCGAAATATAACTACGCCGAAGGACGGACAGGCCCGCCAAAGGACGGACAAGCCCGCCAAAGGACGGACAGGCCCGCCGAGTGTTTCTGCAAGTGGACCATATCCGCCGAAAGGAGGAGACACATTTTATAAATGTTTCTGCAAGCGGACCGTGTCCGCCAAAAGGAGGAGACGCATTGCAGAAACATAAAAAGCGTTGCAGGAATGCGTTGCAGGAATGCGTTGCCGAAATGTGTCTCCGCCAATGAGCGAAAAGGCCCGTAGACTGTTTCTGCAAGTGGGGACACATTGCAGAAACTCATAATGCCTTGCCTGAATACGTCTCTACCCATGAGCGGACAGGCCCGCCAAAGGACGGACAGGCCCGCCAAAGGGCGGACAGGCCCGCTTTCGGCAACAGGCGACGTCTCCACCAAAAGGATGAACAGGCCCGCCGAGTGTTTCTGCAAGTGGGGACACATTGCAGAAACTCATAATGTGTTGCTGAAATGTGTTGCCGAAATGCGTCTTCGCTTTCGGCAACAAGCGTCCCCGCCAATAGACGGACAGGCCCGCCAAAGGGCGGACAGGCCCGCTTTCGGCAACATGCGACGTCTCCACCAAAAGGATGAACAGGCCCGCCGAGTGTTTCTGCAAGTGGGGACACATTGCAGAAACTCATAATGTGTTGCTGAAATGTGTTGCCGAAATGCGTCTTCGCTTTCGGCAACAAGCGTCCCCGCCAATAGACGGACAAGCCCGCCAAAGGGCGGACAGGCCCGCCAAAGGGCGGACAAGCCCGCTTTCGGCAACATGCGACGTCTCCGTCATAAGGCGGACAAGCCCGCCAAAGGGCGGACAAGCCCGCTTTCGGGATATTCAAATTACTTAATTACCCCATTTCAAGCCTCATTACAAGGCTCTGATGTTTTATCCTGATTGAAATATTTCAAACAAATTTCTAAGGTTGATACATGTCGGTCAGTACTCATGCAGCAATTGAATGATATGGAAAATTGTCTTTTGCGACTATATTCTCACATTTCACCCATACAAAACAATTAAATTCCTGATGAAAGCATAAATTTGTTTTTTCAAAAAATTTTGATTCATGCATCCTAACAAACTCCTGTTTACACTTCTGACAATTTTTTCAGTCATATCAATATTTGGGCAATCTTCCTACTGGACATTGACCCCTGAAAGCGGATTGAGGGCCACTGCCGAAAAACGCCAGATTATTCCTAAAAAATACGCTGTCTATACTTTGAACACCGATGTATTCCTGCGCAAACTTACAGACAATAGCGGCGATAGGAATTTACAGGAATTTGTCATGGATTTCCCCCATCCGGACGGAAGCATACACAGCTACAGGATGGCTGAAACCCCTGTTTTCGATCCTGCACTTTCGGCAAGGTATCCCGGTTTTACATCATATACAGGCAGAGGAGTTAATGATGCCGGGCAATATTTGAAAATGAGTATTTCCCAATATTCTATACACGTAATGATTTACGGTGTTGACAATAATTCGGTTTTCATTGACCCTTATGTACCATCATCCCGAGATACCTATGTAGTATATTATAAAAAAGACTATGAGCGCAAGAACAGTTTTTCCAGGTTTTCATGCGGTGTGATGCATAATCATGGAGATGAATTTAATCCTGATTTCTCAGAGGATACAGAAAGAGTTTTGTCTGGAGAAAGACAACCCGGAGACTGTAATTTTCGAAGATACAGGCTTGCATTGGCATGTACCGGAGAGTATGCCCAGTTTCATGGAGGTACCATTGAGCGGGTACTGGATGCCTACAATGTGGCGATGACCCGGATTAACGGAGTGTATGAAAGAGAGCTTGCCTTGACGATGGTATTAATACCGAACACGGACAGATTGATTTTTCTCAATCCCGCCACAGACCCATATACCAACAACAACGGCGAAGCGATGCTCCTTCAAAACCAGACCACAATCAATAACATCATAGGATTCAACAATTATGACATTGGGCATGTGTTCAGCACCGGAGGCGGAGGCATAGCCAGCCTTGGATCACCCTGTACCAACAGAAAGGCACAGGGAGTCACCGGCCAGGCCAATCCGATTAATGATGCCTTTACTATAGATTTTGTAGCACATGAGATGGGACATCAATTCGGGGCCAATCATACACAGAATAACAATTGTGCCCGAAATTCGTCCACTGCCATGGAGCCCGGCAGCGGCAGCACCATTATGGGATATGCCGGAATCTGTTCGCCTGATGTACAGAACAACAGCCATGATTATTTTCATGCGGTGAGTCTCGGTGAGATGGCCAATTTTATAACCACTGGTTCAGGAGCTACCTGTGGCGAGGTCATATCCATTGCTAATTCCAAACCCTTGGTGACATTGGCAAGAGCCAATTACTCCATGCCGGTTAATACCGCCTTTTACCTGACAGCTACCGGTACAGATCCAGACAATGATGCACTGACCTACACCTGGGAGCAAATGGACAATCAGACAGCGACCATGCCTCCACAGGGTGGAAATGCTTCCGGTCCGGCATTCAGATCTCTGCCTCCATCTTCCAACCCTACCCGTTACTTTCCGGATCTTCAGAGAAGGTATAATACCTGGGAGGTACTGCCTACGGTAGCCCGAACCATGAGATTCAGATGTACAGTAAGGGATAATAATCCATTGGGAGGCTGTACACATGAAGCCAATGTACAGCTTAACTTCATCAGTACTGCGGGGCCTTTTGTGGTAACAAACCCAAACACAGCCTCGGTAGAATGGAGAGTGGGTACCACACAGACTGTAACCTGGAATGTAGCCAATACCGATGTAGCCCCCATAAACTGTAGTCTGGTGACGATATTATTGTCTTCTGACGGAGGCGCTACCTATCCGGATACTCTTGCCACGGCCGTACCCAATACCGGCAGTTATCCTATCACGGTGCCCAACAGAGTTACTACCCGGGCCAGGGTGATGGTTATAGCGCATGACCATATCTTTTTTGATGTGTCCAATTTCAATTTCCGCATCAGCTCGTCCTTCAATCTGACCACACCTTTATCCAGAGTGGAAATCTGTGATGAATCACTCCCTGCAACTGTAGTGCTGAACCTTGCAAAATTTGTAACTAATGATGTAAGTGTCAGTCTTTCTGCATCCTCTTCGGTGGTGGGATTGAATATATCATTTTCAGATGCCAATCCGGTTGCTCCATCCACCGTCAACATGGTGGTCAGCGGACTTGAAAATCTGAACTATGGGGATAATCCCATAACAGTAACGGCACAAACTTCTTCGGAACAGATTTCACTCAGTCTGTCTTTATTCAGGACACTGGACGAGTTGCCTCAGATGGAACAGCTGGCTCCTGCCAATTATGCCAACCTCACCAGCCGCTTCAATATTTTGTTTGAATGCAGAGCCTTTACCGGAATTCCGGAATATGAATTTGAAATATCCACCTCTCCCGATTTCAGTACCAATGTGACCCGACTTAAATCCGCAACCGGCAGACTGAATACCACTCTGGCAGACAGGACTGTGTATTACTGGCGAGTCAGGCCTTTGTCAAGCTGCGGGAATGGTGACTTTTCCGGATTTTATTCCTTCAGGACAGGAGCCGGAGGTCCTGCCGTATTGTTGACCAACCGGCAGATACTCATCAACCCTTCTGAAAAAAGAAATATCTCCGTAAAAGAACTGAATGCTGCCGGCACTCCGGCCGATCAGGTAAGATTTGTTATTGCAGAATTGCCACGATACGGATATCTTTCATCAGGTGACTCTGTAGTGACTACACAGGGATTTGTATTTACACTCCAGGAGATACAGGATGGTACACTGCATTATAATCACAATGGAGGGGAAGAAGAGTATGATTATTTTGTATTCAATCTTATCAATCCGGCCGGATTATGGCTTCCCAATAACCGATTTAACATCCGCATCCGACAGTCCAATCTGGGCATAGAGGCTTTCACCCAGTCTGATGTTTCATGTTTCGGGGCTTCTGATGGGCAGATATTTGCCGATGTCTTTGGAGGTATTCCACCCTACTTATATAGTCTGGATGGCGTGCAATTCGGTTCGGAAGATATTTTGTCAGGATTGCCAAAGGGTACCTATACAGTATATGTGCAGGATGCCAATGAAACTATAGTAATATCAGAAATTGTTACTTATAGATGAGCCTGCAAAAGTCCAGCTCACTCTGACTCTGGAGGGATACAATATCCGGGCTGCTGCAAGCGGTGGTGTACCTGCATATACTTTCTCCCTGAACGGCTCGGAGTTTAAGCAGGAAAATCTGCTGATTGATCCCGGAAACGGCATTCAGGTCGTTCAGGTGATGGATCAGAATGGGTGTATTTCCACAGACAGTATCACTCTCAATATCCCGGAATTATTATTCAAAGCAGAGTATTCAGATATTCGTTGTTTTGGTGACAATTTTCAGGTAACGATCATACCTGAAGGTGGTATTCCACCCTACAATTACAGTATCAACAACTATCCCTTTGTGAGTTCCAATGTCTTTTCACTGCCGGCAGGAACGTATGTTTTAAGAGTGAGAGATTCGGGAAATAAAATTGTTGAGTCAGATATAATTTCAGTTGAGGAGCCCGACGCTTTGTCTGTGGAAGTAACAACAGACAGATATTCAGCTATCATATCTGCCATCGGAGGCAGTGGAGGGATAGAATATTCATTGGATGGCGAAAATTTTGATACTATCAACATTTTTGCATTTCCAAGAAGCGGGCTGTACCCTGTTTATATAAGAGATGAAGATGGATGCACCGGACAGTCCACCATACTCATCAGTGTACTCGATACCATCAGCGTGGATGTAGCTGATATCCTTTGTCATGGTGTAGAGGATGGCAAGCTGGAAATCACAGCCCCCTATGGTACTCCACCCTTTGATTATATACTTGTGGGTGAGGGTCTGGAAGCACTCAATTCAGAAGACGGCATCTTTGAGAATCTTTCAGCGGGACCCTATTCAGTCATTGTAAGGGATGCTGCCGGAGATATGGTCAGTATGGACGTTATAATAAGACAGCCTGATCCATTAGTACTGACTGCAAAAGCAGAAGGATCCAATCTCAGGTTTTCGGCAGAAGGAGGCACCCCACCCTATACCTACAGTATTGATGATGGAATAAATTTCTTCGGATTTGATGTTTTCCCGGATTTGCCGGACAATCTGTACTATGTAGCTGTCAAAGATAACAATGGTTGTATAACCAAAGGAACCGTAAATATCTCCGTATCAGTAAAAGATAAAAATCAGACATCAGATAATATCAAGGTATGGCCCAATCCGGTAAATGATGTGGTGATGATACATTTTGATCAAACAGGTGCAGGGACGAAGAGCGTCACTCTCACCAACAGTCTTGGACTGCAAGTCATGAATAAGATACTCAGTAACACGGAAATACACAGCGGCATGATAATAATTGATTTTGCGAGATATTCTACGGGGATGTACATTCTGCAGTTCACGGATTCAGGAAAAACTTTCAGCATACCGGTGATAAAAATATAGTCATTTTTCGAACACCCCCCTCATTTTATACGGGGGCTTTGGACTAAAAGATAAATTTTTCAGGTTTAACCTCATTTTTTTGGAGGGTATCGTTGGATATTTTATAATTATATATAGTTTTGCGCCATATTTTAACAAAACCATATATGTATTATGTCAACGATACGATTTAAAGCACTCGAAACCACACTATCCCGTAAGCCGGTACCCGTAGCAGAGCCTGCTGAAAGGAGATCAGAATTATTTGGTATCAATGTATTTGGCACCAATACTTTCAAGAATTATATGCCCAAAGAGGCCTACAATGCAGTGACAGATGCCATTCAGCATGGAAAAAAAATAGACAGGAAGATAGCAGATCAGGTTGCCTCTGCGATGAAAGCATGGGCAATATCCAAAGGAGCCACACACTATACACACTGGTTTCAACCTCTGACAGGTGCAACTGCCGAAAAGCATGACGCCTTCTTTGAGCCCACCGGCGACGGAACAGCCATAGACAAGTTTGACGGTAGCCAGTTGGTACAGCAGGAACCGGATGCTTCAAGTTTTCCAAGCGGAGGTATCAGAAATACTTTTGAAGCCCGGGGATATACAGCCTGGGACCCTACTTCTCCGGCCTTTATCATGGGTACTACCTTGTGCATACCCTCAGTGTTCGTATCCTACACAGGGGAAGCATTGGACAATAAAACCCCTTTGCTCAGGGCAGCCCAAAGTATAGATCATGCTGCCACAGAAGTAGCCCGCTATTTCGATAAAAATGTCAATAAAGTGATTGCCACCCTGGGGTGGGAACAGGAATATTTTCTGATCGACAGTGCACTGGCAGCATCCAGGCCGGATCTTATGATGGCAGGGAGAGTTTTGCTGGGTCAACAGGCCGCCAAAGGGCAGCAGCTCGAAGACCATTATTTCGGTTCCATTCCGGAAAGAGCACTGGCTTTCATGCGTGAGCTTGAAATAGAATGTATCAAATTGGGAATCCCGGTAAAAACGAGACATAATGAAGTGGCTCCCAATCAATTTGAGGTCGCTCCCTTGTATGAGGAAGTAAATCTTGCCGTAGATCACAACTCACTGCTCATGGATGTAATGAGCAAGGTGGGTGCAAGGCATAATTTTACCGTCTTACTGCATGAAAAACCCTTTGCAGGGATCAATGGCTCCGGTAAGCACAACAACTGGTCGCTGGCCACAGATACCGGAGTAAACCTCCTTAGTCCGGGCAAGACACCCAAAAGCAATCTGATGTTTCTGACCTTTTTTATCAATACCATTAAGGCAGTACATGATTATGCAGACCTGCTCAGAGCCTCCATTGCTTCAGCCAATAATGACCACCGGCTCGGAGCCAACGAAGCACCACCTGCCATAATATCAGTTTTTATTGGGCAGCAGCTTTCAGAGGTACTTGACGAATTGGAAAGAGTCACGGATGGCAACCTTTCACCGGAAGAA
This sequence comes from Saprospiraceae bacterium, assembly GCA_016716335.1. Classification (GTDB taxonomy): domain Bacteria; phylum Bacteroidota; class Bacteroidia; order Chitinophagales; family Saprospiraceae; genus OLB9. The sequence goes on from JADJWN010000021.1 coordinate 39,997, forward strand.
AAAACCGAACTCAAGCTCAACGTAGTAGGTAAAATCCCTGAAATCCTGCTGGACAATACCGACAGAAACAGGACTTCTCCTTTTGCCTTCACAGGTAATAAGTTTGAATTCAGAGCTGTCGGTTCGTCTGCCAACTGTGCAAAACCCATGACTGTCCTGACAACCATTGTGGCTGAGCAACTCCGTGTATTCAAAAACGATGTAGATGCGCTGATTGACAAAAAGGGGTACAAAAAAGATGATGCCATATTCAATGTACTGAGAGAATATATCAAAGCTTCCAAAAAAATACGGTTTGAAGGAGATGGATACAGTGAGGAATGGGTAGAAGAGGCAAAAAAAAGAGGGTTGTCAAATCTTAAAAATACTCCTGAGGCTCTGAAAGTGCAGGTATCCAAAGAGAGTATCTCCTTATTTGAAAGACACAATGTCATGAATAAGACCGAGATCGAGGCACGGTATGAAATAGAGCTGGAAGAGTACATCAAAAAAATACAGATAGAAGGCAGAATTCTGGGAGACCTCACGACTAACCATATCATTCCTACAGCTATCAGGTATCAGAACAGAATCATTTCGAATGTGCAGGGCCTGAAGGATATTTTCGGCAAAGATTATGAAGAGCATGCCAAGGAACAGATTAATCTGATTAAGTCCATTTCAAAATACATCAATTCAATCCTGAACGATGTGGAAGCCATGACAGAGGAGCGCAAAAAGGCAAATAAATTAGACCATGCCGACAAACGTGCCGATGCATATTGCAATAAAGTCAAGCCCTACTTTGAGAAAATCAGGTATGCCTGTGACAAATTGGAGCTACTGGTCGATGATGAGCTATGGCCAATGACCAAATACAGAGAACTCTTGTTTACCAGATAATACATGTCAGCATTTGAATATAAGCCCTGTTATCCTGCCGGATGCAGGGTTTTTTATTTATATTAATGCCAAACTAAATGATGATTGCCGAAAACTTAGGATAGTACTTTGGACAATGTCGCTGCAAAAGAGGTAAGGTATTTGTCCATATCCCGCGATTTGTATTGCATGATGTATCGGGGATGTTCAAGGACCGCAATCATATCAAATATCCTTAGTCTCCTATTAATGGCCTCAAAATGAGCAGCATTTTTCTTACCCAGGACAAAACAAATATCCCGAAATAATGGAAATGAGGATTGTATAAGCAGATTTTCTTCAATAAACGGTATGGCAGCCTCTTCCAGAGATTGGGAATCATAGTAATTGTAATTCAGCCACTTTCCCGATTCATTCATTTTTACAAAACCTAAGGGACTGACAGATGTAATATAGAACCTGTGATAAAATCTCACAGGCCCGCCAAGATATTCAATGAGTTTATAAAAAAATACAGAGGAAGGCTCATAGCTTTTCAATCCATGCACCTCAATCCCGCATACCTCCTGCATGCGATATGTATCCGTAAATGCTATCCCTGTGGTGCCTGCTCCCAATCTTCCGGGATTTATACCCATGATGACATACCTCCTGTCTTCATCACTGTAATACTTGCTGTAAAATGTTTCTACCATTTGCATGACTACAGGATTTTCACGGAATGGATGCATCATCCTGATATCGCCCGGGAGCACGATTTCCGGCTTTAAACCATGAATCCAATGTAATATCTGGTCTGCAAAAGTCATGGCAATCAAAAGATATTATCAGCCTTTATTCCTCTGTGTGTGAAAAAAATCAAGGTAAACCCCGTTGGTCCATCCAAATCCATCCTGTACCGGATACTCTCCCCCACCCGCCTCCAGCGTCAGGTCCTCCACATTGTATTTTTCCATAAGCTTACCGGTATCCCTGAAGACTTTTTCCACAAGATGCATCCATCTCCTTCGGATTTCATCAGCCAATTCAATGTAACCATAGTTTTCCAGACCTTTTACAGCTATCCATTGTAAGGGAGCCCAACCATTGGGCGCATCCCACTGCTGACCGGAATACACAGTGGTAGTCACCAGTCCTCCGGGTTTCAGAAACGTCTCTTCCAATATATGAGCAATCCGGGTTGCCTGTGATGCATCTGCTATACCCATCCACAAAGGATAACAGGCCGCCAGGCTATATATCCCTGTATGGGATCCTGTGATCAGGTTGTAATCAAAATACCATCCCGCCTCTTCATTCCAGAAATATTGCTGCATAGCCAGCTTTCTCTTTTCCGATTGCATCCCGTAGAAAGCGGATTTCTGTTCATTTCCAGCTATTTCATGTACTCTCTGTAGTATTTTTTCCATTTTGTACATTAAGGCATTCAAATCCACAGGCAGAATATCAATCGTTTGTATTGTCTTTAGTTCCTTAGCTTCTTTGATCCACCGGGAACTGAAATCCCATCCTGACTCACAGGCTGCACGGATGTTTCTCCACAGGCGGTAAGCATTCTGATCGGTGACTTTCACCATGTGAAGATCTTCTGCATAAGATTCCGGCCTGGGTTCTTCTACAGCATCATAATATCGATTGAGCCGGATATTTTCGCCTAAATTGACAAGTCTGAGTTCTACTCTGAAGTCTAAGATTCCACCCACATACATCCAGAATGCATACTCCTTTTCCATACTATCCAGAAACTCCGGATAAACTTCTGCCTCCCCGTAATTTTGTGCGAGCAATTCTACCATCAGTGCAAAAAAGGGAGGCTGAGATCTCGAAAGATAATACAGACGGTTGCCATTAGGTATATGACCAAAGCTGTCAATCAGATACTTAAAATTCTGTACCATATATTTCACCATATCCCATCTGCCGGAGCGGGCCAATCCCAACATGGTAAAATAACTATCCCAGTAGTATATCTCTCTGAAACGACCACCCGGCACCACATAGGGGAAGGGCAACGGAATCAAGGACCCAACTCCCTCGGCCTCTGTATCCTTCCTTGTGAGTAATTCCCATAAATTTTCAATGTGTGCCAGAATGTTATGGGCGGGTTTTACCGATCGAGCACTTTCCCCCGACAGCTTAAAATTTTTCATTACAAATGCTTTCAGATCAAAATCCTTCCTGAACTTTTGCTGAAAATACCCTTGGGTTATTTTGTGTAAATCTCCTTTGGGAACGGCATCCGCAAAGGTCTTGGAGTCAGTAAAAATTCCGGCTTTCTGGACTTCATGAAAAAGCTGACCGAATTTATTATCCCTTAAGTAGTCTTGTATCATTGAGAAATACTTTTGTTTTGTACGGACAACCTGTATAAGAACCACATGGATACAATCAGCGCCACCACAGGTATCAATGAAAAATAAAATGCCCTGACTCCTCCGAATGCTTCAAAGAGGTGACCTGTGATCATGGAGCCTGTTGTACCTCCCAGAGCTGAAAACAACACAATAAGCCCTGACATCGAGCTGTGCATATACTTGGGCAAAGCACTCAATACAACAGAATTGATGGTAGGATACACCGGAGCAAGGAAGATACCCATCAAAGGAAACAGATACACCACGACCGGTGCATTAAACCAGCTTATGCCTTCTCTGATCTCCGGAAGGTTTTGCGTCAGCGGCAGATTCAACACGATACAAAGCCCTACCATCCCCACACAAAACACTGCAAATCTGATCCATACCACGTATTTCAGAATAAACCCTGCCATCAATCTGCCTACTGCAAATGCTCCGGCCAGCACTGCCCCGGCCTGTATGCTCATACTCGCCGGCACCGACAATACATCCTGGTAAAAGGTAGGTGTCCAGGTCTGAAAACTTTGTTCTATCAATACAAACAGGAAGGCACTGATTACAAATACGATTGCCAGTGGTTTTAACGCCAGCTTCCACATGGCTGCAAAATCAGCCCATAGACCCTCAGAAGCAGTGTTTTGAGCCTGGGATTCATCCAGTCTGCTCACATAAAGCAGGGCTGCTGCCATAAGTGTAAGTGCACCGAGATACCAGTACACATTAAGCCATTCCTTAGATTTGGGATTTGCATCATCTATAAATAGGCTGAAAAAGACATTACCGGCCAATACGCCTATCATAAAAAATCCCTCAATCAGACTCATCAGACTGCTGTGCCCCTTTACATCCGAGGTCACCAATCCAATAGCCGAAAACACACTGATTTTAATCAAGGCAAAAGAAATGCCCACCATCATGAAGAGTATTTTGAAATACCAGAAATCATTCGCAACGCCGGCAATCACAAAGCAGGATATTGCTACCAGCAGTAATCCTGCCATCATTCCCCGTTTTATCCCTATACGAGGCAAAAATGAGGCTAATATCAGCGAACATATGGCGATAGGCAGGTCTTTGAATCCCTCCAGAATACTCGCTCCCGCTTTGGATACATCATAATTGCGTTGCACCTGCAATATCACCGTCCCCACAGAATTCAGCAATACGGCAAAGACCATATAATTCAATATCATGGATATGCGAATGAGTAAAGTGTTGGATATCGCCATTTTGAGATTTTTTTATCAAGACAAATGTATTATTTTCAGCATGGACAGATTATTTTTTCAGAAACTAAATTCAAAATCCGGAAAACTGATTAAACTAAACCTCCACCATAATATCAAAGGGTAGTGCATCGATTTCATTCATTACAATAAAATTATGCGAAAAAAATGAGTATCAATGATAAAATTATCCGTCTGTATGACGAATACACCCACAGGCCCATGTCCAGAAAAGCATTTATGCATGAGTTGGTACGTATGACAGGCAGTATGGCTGCAGCCATAAGTGCCTTAAAGCTTCTGGAAAATGATTACGCTAATATGGCAGCAACGAAATATGAGGGTATCCTTACGGTAAAGGTGGAGTGGACAGCTCCATATGGCAGAATGACCGGATATCTCGCCAGACCCGAAGATGAAAGTAAAAAAAGGGGAGCTGTGATCATCATTCATGAAAACAGAGGACTCAACCAACACATAGAGGATGTGACCCGAAGGGCTGCTGTTGCAGGTTTTGTGGCACTTGCGCCTGATGCGCTTTCGCTCATGGGAGGTACTCCGACGGATGCGGATGAAGCCAGAAATATGATTTCAAAACTCGATCCGGATGTAAATCTCAGCAATTTTGTCAGTGCCGGAGACTATCTGAAAAGTCTGAAGTATTGTAACGGAAACATCGGTTGTGTCGGATTTTGCTGGGGTGGATATATGGCTAATCAGCTTGCCGTACATATGCCTGACCTCAGGGCTGCTGTGGCATTTTATGGCAGACAGCCCAAAACCGATGATGTACCTTCCATCAGAGCAGCCATTCAGCTCCATTATGCCGGGAAAGATGAGCGGGTCAATGCCGGCATTGAGACATATCTATCTGCACTGCAGCAGTATGGAAAGCACTATGAGTACTATATGTATGAGGGTGTGGAGCATGCTTTTCACAATGACACCTCGGCTGCAAGGTACAACGAACAGGCTGCCGGACTTGCATGGGACCGCACTATTCGTTTTCTCAAAACCCAACTTGAGCTTTAAAACCTGCCAATTTTAACAAAGATTTAGGAATTTTATCCCGATATGCATTAAACTCCCCGGCAATGAAATGTGTCTTTATCCCGTTATGAAGAATATTTTGATTTTATTGATGATATTTTTCAGTGCTCACTGTGCAAAAGTGTACGGTCAGAAAAATGTAGAGGTCTTTACAGATTTTGAATTATTTGAAAAATCCATTATGCACAGGTCCGGAGACAGTGTGTATGTGATAAACTTTTGGGCTACATGGTGCAAACCCTGTGTACAGGAGCTGCCGTATTTTGATATCCTGCAGCAGAAGTACAGAGACAGCAGCCTGAAAGTCATTCTGGTAAGTCTCGATGACTCAAGATATGTGCATGAAAGAGTAGTAAGATTTATGGAGAGCAAAAAAGTCGAATCTGAGGTGGTACTCCTTGCAGCACCGGATGCAAACGCATGGATAGACCGGGTGGATACTAACTGGGAAGGTTCAATACCTGCCACCCTATTTTATAAGGGAAATAAGCGGATATTTAAGGAGGAGGAATTTGAACACTTTGAAGACCTCGAACAGATTGTGAAATCTTTTTTTTAACCATTAAACATAAACTGATATGATTCAATTATTTGTGGCATTTTTATCGGTTTTTATGCTTGGCGGTGAGCCTCTCAACGGGTACAAACCGGGAGATAAAGCTACAGACTTTTTTCTGAAAGGCATTGATGGTAAATTTTACTCTTTGTCTTCTTTTCCGAATGCAAAGGGCTACATCGTGGTATTTACCTGCAATCACTGTCCTTATGCCGTCATGTACGAAGACAGAATCAATGATCTGGCAAAAAAATACGGTCCTCAGGGCTACCATCTTATCGCCATAAACCCTAATGACCCGGAAGTGCAGCCGGCTGACAGCTTTGAAAAAATGAAAGAAAGAGCTGATGAAAAGAGTTTTGTCTTTCCATACCTGTTTGACGAAGGGCAAAAAATATATCCGCTGTACGGTGCTACCAAGACACCCCATGTCTTCCTGCTGGATGCCCAGAGGGTGGTAAAATACATTGGCGCCATTGACGACAATCCTCAGGATGCATCAGCTGTAAAGGTCAGATATCTGGAAAATGCCATTGCCGCTTTGAATGCCGGTAAGAATCCTGAACCGGAAACCACCAAAGCCATTGGCTGTTCCATAAAATTCAAGAAATAGTTCTCATGTAGATACTTAGAATGTTTTAGTGGTTAATAAATGTCGGGCCGGAGGAAGTAAAATTTCTCCGGCTTTTTTAGTTTTATGGCTGATTAAAAAGTGTAGGATTATGAGAATGATAATAGGAGCAATAATATGCCTGATGCTGATCTTTTCATCAGGGTGTGGTAATAAGTCCGCCAAACACGATGCTTCACTCAGTCTGATGAAGTACGGCATACCTGTGAGTCTTGCAGTAGCTGCTGACGCAGAAGTAATAACCGGCAATAATACCGGAAAGAGTGTGGATGTTCATGTAAAGCATGGTGAGGATTTTCACATGCATATATTTCAGACTGAAGCAGTCACCAACGATATATCATACCTGGTGCAAAAACAAAAGGAACAGGTAAGTTCCAATCCATTTTTCATTAAATTTGTAGAAGAGTATCCTGACGGATTTATTTATGAAAAATATAAGGCAGACGAATCAGGTAAATGTTATGACTTCAAAAAAATAAAATTACAAGGTACACAGGAGATTATTTTTGAGTGTGCCATTACTTTCGAATCTGATGAAAAAAATATCAAAAGAATGTACCAATCCATCCTTTAAAAAGAAAAGGCCGGCTCCGGGGGAAGAGCCAGCCTTTCTGACTTGCATCTTTAAGCTTCTTTTAAAATCCTGTCCCCGAACATTATCAGGATCATCAAAGCTATCGTGAATATAATCATGGGTAATAATTTTCAGACTTCATTCAAATAAGGCTCAAATTATACCAAAACTAAATATGAGTCAAGCCCTGATTCTTTGAAAGGTCAAATTTACCACATTTTTAACACATTATAAAATATTTTAATATAATATTCACTTTTGCTGCATCCCTTTCAGCACCGGGGTAGCAGATGAGGTGATTACATTGGTATGGTGGAGAGATATTTTCTGTACAGCTTCATCATAGCGAATATGTTATTGAAAACGGCCGGGTACTTGCTGACATCAATCACTAATATTTTATCCCTAAAATTCTGCTCCAGGTAGCCGGATGATAAATAATTCCAATTGAAAGCCTTCAGGTAATCATGTATTCTTTCAAATTCGGGAAGAACCTCCTCAACCATCTTCATATCCTCAAGGAGATCAAAAAAGCGGGCCTGATCTAAAAGGTCATCGTCTGATCTGCCTGATTTCACCAGACCATCTGCCAATGTACTAAGAAAAACCAATTGGTAATACAACCAATTATATTCCAAAAATGAAGAATCTTTAGTTTTTAGGTAGTATTCAGATGCCTCAAGCATGAGCGGATCGAGAGTATCCATCCAGCTGTGCAATGAATCATAATCAATAGGCTCTCCGGAGGCATACAAGCTGTCCCACACATTTTCCAATTGATACTTCAAAATAAAAAAATCTTTACCCTTCTGCATCATGCCGGGTTCGTTTGTATCGATAACAATATTGGCTGAATTGGACAATAAATCATTTGAAAAATCCACTCTGAAAAAAGCACAGAATGAAAATTCCTGTATATCGGATTCATCGGTATCAATGACAAGACTGATATATTTTCCCGAATGATTTCCTCTGAAAACAATTCCTTTTTTATCAAAATTCGGGCATGTGTGCCCTTCACATTTTCCTTCCTGAGCTATAAACCCGGTATCGCCCATGTCCTGAAAATGTTGAAACACAGCACCGAGATATGCTATGAAATCTTCAAAGGATTTATCGTCGTAGATTTTTTCGGGATTCAGCATCGCCGATATTTGACTTAATTCCATACGCTGGAAATAATGAATAAACCGGTAGAGGATGGGATGCATAAGAAATATATAGTTTTGAAAAAGTAAATATACGATTATTCAATATATGATGCCTCCATCCAACAGTTAAATCTAAGAATTATGATAAGTAATGCCAGATATTTGGCCCATATTTTATACCCTTTTGAGTGCCGGAGTCCCAACCGTACGATTTCCCGAAAACTTCAGGAATGAATTTAAAGTAAAAGTTTATCACGATATAAATTTGCCGGTTTCACTCTCCCAACCTATGGGACAGAGTTTATCACGCTCCAGAGTGACGAATTCACGCCAAGGCGTGACACAGTCTTACCATGACTACTGGTTCGGACATGCAGTTGTCAGGGATGGGTACGTATTGTATTTGTCTTAATCCCTGCCCGCCTACTACGTAGTGGGACAGAGTTTATCACGCTCCAGCGTGACGAATTCACGCCAAGGCTTGACACAGTCTTACCCGAACTACCGGTTCGGACAAAACATTAGAATACGTTGAAATATGGGACACATGTCTTAATCCCTGCCCGCCTACTACGTAGTGGGACAGAGTTTATCACGCTCCAGCGTGACGAATTCTTAACTGGACTACTGGTTCGGACAAGAAAGCACCAGACCTAAGCTGGAGGCAGCTCTGGTCTTAATCCCTGCCCGCCTACTACGTAGTGGGACAGAGTTTATCACGCTCCAGCGTGACGAATTCTTAACTGGACTACTGGTTCGGACGGGGTAGCTCAACCTCAAAAATACTTTTCCCCATGTCTTAATTCCCGCCTTGCGGGACAGGGTTTATCACGCTCCAGCGTGACGAATTCTTAACTGGACTACTGGTTCGGACAATCCACAACCTTGTTCCTGAACTTGGAAAGCCGTCTTAATCCTTCTTAACTGGACTACTGGTTCGGACATATCCTCTTCTCATCATATTCACCCTTGCAAGTTGTGTCTTAATCCCTGCCCGTCTACTACGTAGTGGGACAGAGTTTATCACGCTCCAGCGTGACGAATTCTTAACTGGACTACTGGTTCGGACACAGTAATTTTTACTGTCTCTACCTCCATTCGGGTGTCTTAATCCCTGCCCGCCTACTACGTAGTGGGCAGGCGGGCTTCTTAACTGGACTACTGGTTCGGACTTTTAACTCCCTTATTAATAGGGAGAAATACGAGGTCTTAATCCCTGCCCGCCTACTACGTAGTGGGCAGGCGGGCTTCTTAACTGGACTACTGGTTCGGACATCCAAATAAACTCCAAAAGTGGAGTCCAACTAAAGTCTTAATCCTTCTTAACTGGACTACTGGTTCGGACCACAGACAATTTTATAGGAGTGGCATTAGCAGATAATGTCTTAATCCTTCTTAACTGGACTACTGGTTCGGACACAGTAATTTTTACTGTCTCAACCTCCATTCGGGTGTCTTAATCCCTGCCCGCCTACTACGTAGTGGGCAGGCGGGCTTCTTAACTGGACTACTGGTTCGGACGCAGTAATTTTTACTGTCTCAACCTCCATTCGGGTGTCTTAATCCCTGCCCGCCTACTACGTAGTGGGCAGGCGGGCTTCTTAACTGGACTACTGGTTCGGACTTGTGTAATTTTATCACATTTTTTTCAAAAAAAATTATGTCTTAATCCTTCTTAACTGGACTACTGGTTCGGACTGTAATAACCAATCAGCTTGAAGCAACATTTCAAGGTCTTAATCCTTCTTAACTGGACTACTGGTTCGGACGCATTTTAAATCATCCGATGAATACAAATTCTTTAAAGTCTTAATCCTTCTTAACTGGACTACTGGTTCGGACTGCTAAAAGAAGCAGGTATATCGTATAGAGTAACAGTCTTAATCCTTCTTAACTGGACTACTGGTTCGGACATATTTATCAAAATTGCTGCAAAACGACAATTATGTCTTAATCCCTGCCCGCCTACTACGTAGTGGGACAGAGTTTATCACGCTCCAGCGTGACGAATTCTTAACTGGACTACTGGTTCTAAGGCGCCTTCTAAGTTGATTCAATTGGCAATTTTAAAGTCTTAATCCTTCCAAACTGGACTACTGGTTCGGACTCTGGACTGGGTAAACGAAAATGTTTCAAACATATCGTCTTAATCCTTCTTAACTGGACTACTGGTTCGGACTAGAATCCTTTATGGTCAGGGTTTGCACAGAGAAAGTCTTAATCCTTCTTAACTGGACTACTGGTTCGGACGGGGTAGCTCAACCTCAAAAATACTTTTCCCCATGTCTTAATTCCCGCCTTGCGGGACAGGCTCTTCTTAACTGGACTACTGGTTCGGACTTTGCAGAATATTTGTCTGCTATCCAGACCGTCGCCCGTCTTAATCCTTCTTAACTGGACTACTGGTTCGGACAGGGTAACTCAACTTCAAAAATACTTTTCCCCATGTCTTAATTCCCGCCTTGCGGGACAGGCTCTTCTTAACTGGACTACTGGTTCGGACCAATGGGACGTCGAGCGGGATGGTAGTCTCGACGAACAGTCTTAATCCTTCTTAACTGGACTACTGGTTCGGACGCGTCGAGCAAGTAGACATAGTAATGAGTCATCTTGTCTTAATCCCTGCCCGCCTACTACGTAGTGGGCAGGCGGGCTTCTTAACTGGACTACTGGTTCGGACAGGATACCCTTCTCAAACAGCATTTACCTTTGTCTTAATTCCCGCCTTGCGGGACAGGCTCTTCTTAACTGGACTACTGGTTCGGACACACAGATCAGACCCAACAAAGGAGGCCCAACTATTGGTGTCTTAATCCCTGCCCGCCTACTACGTAGTGGGCAGGCGGGCTTCTTAACTGGACTACTGGTTCGGACCCAGTAAATGAAGCCGTAAAGGCTTTAGACTTCGACAAGTCTTAATCCTTCTTAACTGGACTACTGGTTCGGACTGGTAGGTAAATTAAGTAAAGAGAAAGGATTAAGCTATGACTTAATCCTTCTTAACTGGACTACTGGTTCGGACAACAGGCATAGACCTTTATGATTATCCGGATGCGTGTCTTAATCCTTCTTAACTGGACTACTGGTTCGGACTAATTCAATTCATCGCGAAAAAGTTCAAGAACTTATAGTCTTAATCCTTCTTAACTGGACTACTGGTTCGGACAAAGGGTAGGAAATTTTTAGACCATGCCAAATATTAGTCTTAATCCTTCTTAACTGAACTACTGGTTCGGACTTGATAGCTCAAAAGGTTTGAGCGCAAAGGGACACAGTCTTAATCCTTCTTAACTGGACTACTGGTTCGGACTTTGCAGAATATTTGTCTGCTATCCAGACCGTCGCCCGTCTTAATCCTTCTTAACTGGACTACTGGTTCGGACAGGGTAACTCAACTTCAAAAATACTTTTCCCCATGTCTTAATTCCCGCCTTGCGGGACAGGCTCTTCTTAACTGGACTACTGGTTCGGACTTATAACATAAGACTGTAGTCTTGTGCCCGGTAAGTCTTAATCCTTCTTAACTGGACTACTGGTTCGGACACAAGCAACATTTCAAGGAAAACTTATAAGTATCTCTGGTCTTAATCCTTCTTAACTGGACTACTGGTTCGGACCCAATTTTTTTTTTGCCTATCAGGGGCATTACTGATAGGTCTTAATCCTTCTTAACTGGACTACTGGTTCGGACGAATATGAAAAATCCTTAAAGTTAGGTTCAAAATAGTCTTAATCCTTCTTAACTGGACTACTGGTTCGGACAAAAAACAAGTAATTGAAAAAATAAACTGTCTTATGTCTTAATCCTTCTTAACTGGACTACTGGTTCGGACTATATTTGTAAAAATAACACACATGGACAAAAAAGGTCTTAATCCTTCTTAACTGGACTACTGGTTCGGACTTGCGGCACGATACGAGAGCAAAATTGTTCCATCGGTGTCTTAATCCTTCTTAACTGGACTACTGGTTCGGACTAAAAGCAGAAAAAGGAAAAGAGGCACTGGAGGAATGTCTTAATCCTTCTTAACTGGACTACTGGTTCGGACTCAAAATAGCGGAGGAAAAACTTAACGTCCTCCCGTCTTAATCCTTCTTAACTGGACTACTGGTTCGGACTGAACGAGGGCTTCAGATTCACGAAGCTCTCGGATTGTCTTAATCCTTCTTAACTGGACTACTGGTTCGGACATGGTAGTATTCATGCAACAGTACACGGCAGATAAGTCTTAATCCTTCTTAACTGGACTACTGGTTCGGACGGCAATGAAAATGTAAGAATAGGTTATGCCGCAGGGGTCTTAATCCTTCTTAACTGGACTACTGGTTCGGACCAAGGCGGATTGGCAGTGGCAGAAAAAATCTGTCAAGTCTTAATCCTTCTAAACTGGACTACTGGTTCGGACAACCCGAATGGTTATCAAATAAAAATCAAAAAATATGTCTTAATCCTTCTTAACTGGACTACTGGTTCGGACCGTCAATGAAAATTATGATGAAAAAAAAGAGATAGTCTTAATCCTTCTTAACTGGACTACTGGTTCGGACTGGCTAATAGGGTTTGAGATAGAAAAGGAAGACTACGTCTTAATCCTTCTTAACTGGACTACTGGTTCGGACATTCTGATGGATATTGGTACACATATCCAGAACCCGGTCTTAATCCTTCTTAACTGGACTACTGGTTCGGACATTTAAAAATTGAATCTGTTGTAATCTTTATAATCAGTCTTAATCCTTCTTAACTGGACTACTGGTTCGGACAGGTAGGGTAAAAATGCCACCACCACAGCCAAACCACGTCTTAATCCTTCTTAACTGGGCTACTGGTTCGGACTTAATATGAATTTAACAAAATTGGCTCAACTAGGAGGTCTTAATCCTTCTTAACTGGACTACTGGTTCGGACAGAATGTCTGGCTGTCTATGATACCCACACAGATAGAGTCTTAATCCTTCTTAACTGGACTACTGGTTCGGACTTTAAAGAATGGGTCGAAAAAAGATACGATTTAAGGTCTTAATCCTTCTTAACTGGACTACTGGTTCGGACAATAATAATAAAGCCTTACACGACAGAAATAGGCGTCTTAATCCTTCTTAACTGGACTACTGGTTCGGACTACAAAACCGAATCAATATGGCAAGAAATCAGCGTCGGTCTTAATCCTTCTTAACTGGACTACTGGTTCGGACATGTTTGGCTTCTTTTAGTGAATATGCTCTTTTTATGTCTTAATCCTTCTTAACTGGACTACTGGTTCGGACGATTTTCTCAAATATTGAAAGACGGTAAATGGGTAAGTCTTAATCCTTCTTAACTGGACTACTGGTTCGGACGGCAGACCTAAAATAGACAAAGAAAAAAAAGCAGTAAGTCTTAATCCTTCTTAACTGGACTACTGGTTCGGACTACCCTAATTAGGTAGGGGTATAGGATTGGTTTAGTGTCTTAATCCTTCTTAACTGGACTACTGGTTCGGACAAAAAAACAAATTTGTCCTGAAAAGTCAAAAGACGTCTTAATCCTTCTTAACTGGACTACTGGTTCGGACAAAAAACAGGTTACCTGTAGAATATACGAGAAAAATGTCTTAATCCTTCTTAACTGGACTACTGGTTCGGACAGTGGTCAGCAGGAACAAGGTTTCTTGCTATCCTGTCTTAATCCTTCTTAACTGGACTACTGGTTCGGACTTATGAAGTCATTTCTCATCCGCAACAAAGCAGATTGTCTTAATCCTTCTTAACTGGACTACTGGTTCGGACTAGATATGAACGAAATCATTGTTTACACGGGTAGGCAGTCTTAATCCTTCTTAACTGGACTACTGGTTCGGACGGGGTAACTCAACTTCAAAAATACTTTTCCCCATGTCTTAATTCCCGCCTTGCGGGACAGGCTCTTCTTAACTGGACTACTGGTTCGGACCCTGTACAATGGAGACTACTACACTATTGATTCACTGTGTCTTAATCCTTCTTAACTGGACTACTGGTTCGGACATAAAAGTTTTGGTTAGATACAAAGAGAATCAAACTGGTCTTAATCCTTCTTAACTGGACTACTGGTTCGGACTTTCTTTAATGTTATTATATCTACCGATACCTGTTCGTCTTAATCCTTCTTAACTGGACTACTGGTTCGGACTCAAGACCACATCAGACAGATAACGATTCCAGCTGGTCTTAATCCTTCTTAACTGGACTACTGGTTCGGCCCGGCGAGATGGAGGAGCGATGTGTATGCTTTTGTCGTCTTAATCCTTCTTAACTGGACTACTGGTTCGGACTGCCCAAAAGGCCTCAAAAAGGGGGATATTTATGGTCTTAATCCTTCTTAACTGGACTACTGGTTCGGACGAAACGCTTGGTTTCTGGACTGAAGAATACAGAAGTGTCTTAATCCTTCTTAACTGGACTACTGGTTCGGACTATTGGTGCTGATGAGGCTATGAAAGCAGGTCAGTTGTCTTAATCCTTCTTAACTGGACTACTGGTTCGGACGTAATGCAGTTTAACGTATAAAGAGCGTAAACTCTTTATAGTCTTAATCCTTCTTAACTGGACTACTGGTTCGGACCTGGAAGACCTTCTCTTTATGCCGCTGATTGTCCAGGTCTTAATCCTTCTTAACTGGACTACTGGTTCGGACAGTGGGGAAGGTCGGACTGTCCAAACTTAAACCCACACGTCTTAATCCTTCTTAACTGGACTACTGGTTCGGACGCCAGAAGTACAGTTCCTTAGTGATGCTGTATGGGAGTCTTAATCCTTCTTAACTGGACTACTGGTTCGGACCACGTACTCAAAATCGTATGGTTATTTTTACAGAGGGGTCTTAATCCTTCTTAACTGGACTACTGGTTCGGACCACTCCTACTGTTTGAAACGCCCCTAACGATGGGGTCTTAATCCTTCTTAACTGGACTACTGGTTCGGACAATAATTGACGCAAATCAACATTTGAAGTACTTTAGGTCTTAATCCTTCTTAACTGGACTACTGGTTCGGACGAAAAAGTAAATGATTGGGTAAAACAAAACGTGATGCCGTCTTAATCCTTCTTAACTGGACTACTGGTTCGGACGGGGTAGCTCAACCTCAAAAATACTTTTCCCCATGTCTTAATTCCCGCCTTGCGGGACAGGCTCTTCTTAACTGGACTACTGGTTCGGACATTAATATTTCCTGCGAGGGCAGGTCAAAATTAGGTCTTAATCCTTCTTAACTGGACTACTGGTTCGGACTGACAAAGTCCAAGCCAATAAGTTGGACGTCTAAGAAGTCTTAATCCTTCTTAACTGGACTACTGGTTCGGACCCAGGATTCCATTCTAAATTTTTGTAATTGGTGGATGAGTCTTAATCCTTCTTAACTGGACTACTGGTTCGGACGTATGGCATGAGTGCAGGTGAGTCATACCTGACACGCGTCTTAATCCTTCTTAACTGGACTACTGGTTCGGACAAATCCAGGTAAATTTCACGTTTAGAGCTGAAGTGTCTTAATCCTTCTTAACTGGACTACTGGTTCGGACAAAAAGACACTAATTTTAAATTATAAAAAATATGAGGTCTTAATCCTTCTTAACTGGACTACTGGTTCGGACATATTGTATGAAAACAGTAGAATTTCAAATTGACAGTCTTAATCCTTCTTAACTGGACTACTGGTTCGGACTTTGGAAGATACAGAGTACAAGACGCAGGTATTTACGTCTTAATCCTTCTTAACTGGACTACTGGTTCGGACAAAACCGCCCTACATTTTTTAAACATCCTAAGATGGTCTTAATCCTTCTTAACTGGACTACTGGTTCGGACCATTTTTCTTTTGCCGATGATGGATTAATTTAATGTCTTAATCCTTCTTAACTGGACTACTGGTTCGGACCAAACTTTATATTTAGGCAAATAATGAATTTTGGTCTTAATCCTTCTTAACTGGACTACTGGTTCGGACTTCTTGCACGAAAGTGTAATAAATAGCCTACACAGGTCTTAATCCTTCTTAACTGGACTACTGGTTCGGACAATGGGCTTTTCTTTCAAAAAGTTAAACGCCCTGAGTCTTAATCCTTCTTAACTGGACTACTGGTTCGGACAAGATGAAAAAAGAATTCTACATTTAAATGGAAGTAAGTCTTAATCCTTCTTAACTGGACTACTGGTTCGGACAACTTGGACTTCGAAGAAATCAGGTCAACAGGAACAGTCTTAATCCTTCTTAACTGGACTACTGGTTCGGACTGAAGCATTTAATATACTAAAGAATAAGGAAATCCTTGGTCTTAATCCTTCTTAACTGGACTACTGGTTCGGACTTTAAAACAGACTCTGAAAATGTAGTAAGAACGGTAATGTCTTAATCCTTCTTAACTGGACTACTGGTTCGGACCTGAATAAGGATGTTCCAGTAAATGAAATTGTAAAGTCTTAATCCTTCTTAACTGGACTACTGGTTCGGACCTTTGTGTCGTCCTGTTTTTGTTTCACCTGTCCGTTGGTCTTAATCCTTCTTAACTGGACTACTGGTTCGGACACCCTTGTAAAAGCCCGCCGCACGCTTTTTTTAGTGTGTCTTAATCCTTCTTAACTGGACTACTGGTTCGGACAGGTCAATGACCCTGAAATGCTTAAGGCAATTCAGAAAGTCTTAATCCTTCTTAACTGGACTACTGGTTCGGACTTGATTCTTTAAGTTATCATGACCTTGTTTTGGTCGAGTCTTAATCCTTCTTAACTGGACTACTGGTTCGGACATGTTTTGTCAATGGTATATGATATTAAGTCTGAGTCTTAATCCTTCTTAACTGGACTACTGGTTCGGACAGCAGGTTGAAAAAGACATCAAAGCCCTGCATTACTAGTCTTAATCCTTCTTAACTGGACTACTGGTTCGGACAATTAAAAAGTAAGACGATGACATACACAACAACACAGTCTTAATCCTTCTTAACTGGACTACTGGTTCGGACAAATTCAGGTTATGTTTGATAAGGGAATTGTCCCTTAGTCTTAATCCTTCTTAACTGGACTACTGGTTCGGACGAAAGTAGAAAATTTTCAACGGATAAATTGATGTGTCTTAATCCTTCTTAACTGGACTACTGGTTCGGACCGAACAGACCGGCTTCGAACTTGTGTCCAAAGTTGTCTTAATCCTTCTTAACTGGACTACTGGTTCGGACTGAACTTGCGAGGGAGTTGGTAATCCGCCATTTGGTAGTCTTAATCCTTCTTAACTGGACTACTGGTTCGGACTACATATAAAAAAGAGTATGACAGACGAAGAAATAGTCTTAATCCTTCTTAACTGGACTACTGGTTCGGACAAAGAGTTTTGAGCGCAAAGAGACGCAAATTTTAAGTCTTAATCCTTCTTAACTGGACTACTGGTTCGGACAGTTGATTAAACATGGGTTAGGTGTGCAGAAGTGGGTCTTAATCCTTCTTAACTGGACTACTGGTTCGGACTTTAAAGGAAGCAAATAACAAAGGCCGAACCTTTAAGTCTTAATCCTTCTTAACTGGACTACTGGTTCGGACGAATGGGAACACGAAGTACATTCCCAAGCCAAATTCGTCTTAATCCTTCTTAACTGGACTACTGGTTCGGACGGCAGTAAATTCAATTAGAGAGCAAAATTGCTCTGTCTTAATCCTTCTTAACTGGACTACTGGTTCGGACCAAGGCTGCAAGGATTTTCAAATCATTTCTCATCCGGTCTTAATCCTTCTTAACTGGACTACTGGTTCGGACTTGGCTTCAATAAGGCATATAATTTGGTTAAAAAATGGGTCTTAATCCTTCTTAACTGGACTACTGGTTCGGACTGGTATCAGAGGACGTTGAAACCGGGGAAATATTGTCTTAATCCTTCTTAACTGGACTACTGGTTCGGACCTAAATTTATTAAGGTTAAAGACGTAAAAAATGTAGGTCTTAATCCTTCTTAACTGGACTACTGGTTCGGACACTAAGTGCATTTTCTAATGAAATGCCCTTATTTGTCTTAATCCTTCTTAACTGGACTACTGGTTCGGACTAGCAAGGCTTTTACCGGGACGGTACAAACTTTGTGGTCTTAATCCTTCTTAACTGGACTACTGGTTCGGACATTTTACCAATGTGAGATTATATAATTGTAAGTTTGAGTCTTAATCCTTCTTAACTGGACTACTGGTTCGGACCCGTCACAAATTGACGAACTGACCCACGAGGAAAGAGTCTTAATCCTTCTTAACTGGACTACTGGTTCGGACCAACATTTTCATTAAATGTTCTGATGGTGTTGTTGAATGTCTTAATCCTTCTTAACTGGACTACTGGTTCGGACCCGCAGTCTCAATCTTTCTGAAACCTGCAGAGCCTAGTCTTAATCCTTCTTAACTGGACTACTGGTTCGGACCAGCGTCTTTCATCAACCCACTCATTATCAGTCATTTGACTTTTGAAAAATCGTCTGATCTCTTGAATTTCGCTTTTCATATCGCTAATTTACAGTTTTTTTTCCGTTTTCTTAAAAAAATAATACATTTTTTGGCTTAGTCACGATTTCAAACTCTACATTCTGCCCGATCACCGTAATGTTGTTGAATTTCTCCTCCGGTACCGGCAGCACAAATATACTGTCTGAATTCTCATAGATTTCATTGATCTCCCGAAGTGTGCGGCTTATGTCTTTCATCACTGTGCTGCTGCTTTTGGCCAGATATACGGATTTCTGTATCCGGAGGCAGCCTTTTTTGATCAGATATTTGGCTACCTGTGTTCGCACTTTGTTATTTTCGATATCATACATTATAAGATATAACATAACATTGGATTTTACTCTGCTTTGTCTGGCCAGCCATTCCATGATCCGGTGTATCTTTTCTTCGATACCCAGCTCTGCCAGCTGATGCCTTCTGTCCTCATCTGCCTGTGCAGCCTTTTCTTCTATGATCTTGAATCCGGGATACATCTCAAAATATGATTTAGAGTTCAGAATATTTAATCATGTGATTGATAATAAAATTTATCATAAGCTTTCTACCCGGCTTTGGCGATATGACAGATGATAATATGGCTCTCTGTAATTCACACTTTGTTTTTATTCCTTCCTGATTCATATACCTATCTTTCTTTTTTAATAAATAATCAAAACCTCACCAACACCCCTTCTATGATGTGCCTGGCTACTTCATTCAGTTCGGGGTGAGTACCTTTACGGGGGGAGCTCACTACCGAATATCCCTGCTTACCGTGGTAAATATTGAGTTCGCCCTGATCTTTATCTTTATAAAGCCTGATTTTTGCTCCATATTGTATGCTTTCTGTCTCTTTGATGATGATCCCATATCCGGCCAGCTCGTCTGCTATGGCAGGCAGTATGGCACTCACGTCGGGATGGATAGGTCTTACCTCTGCAGTGGTACGTGGCCGGGTGTCCAGTTTAAGCAATATCTGTCTGTACACAGATGGTGCCAGATCGCCGGGTTTTGGGGGCTCTTTGTCAGACAGCTGAGGATCTGCCACATAATGTCCGGATATCCTATCCGTATCCAGAGCAATGGCATCGGGATTGTACCAGGCCTGTGGGTCGTGACATATGAAGCTGATACGGCTTACATCACAGTTTTTGAGGTCTATATGATCGGTGATATGATACTGTGAGGCGAAGTCATAGCTGAAATACCGGTATAAAGCTGTGTATTGCTCTGCTGATGCTATGTCCTTGTCGAATGCAAAAAGCAGCTTGAGTCCGGCATTGCTGGGAGATACATAGCCCATCATCACTCTGGGGTCAGCCTTGCACTTTTGGAGAAGATCAGCGGGCAGTACATCCTGGTAGTCTATGTCTATGATGAGTCCACCGGCAGACTTGAAATTTCTAACACCTCTGTATGGCGGATCAAATACTGAGCACGAAAAAAAAGGCAACGAGGTCTTCATAGCTCTGTATCTCTCCTTGCTGTATCGCAGTACAGCTCTCAGGTTTTTGGTGAAGTCCACCAGGTCTCTGTCACCCCTGCATATCATTTCGTACACATCGGTAACCGTCATGAGTTGCAGAGGACCGGAATTGTTTTTACAATCTGTGCCAAAACTGAGATTCCACGTCGGATTATTCATCTTTCAGGTCATTTTGTAAGATGATTGAATACCGGTTTGTCCGGAAAAGTCAGGATCAGGATTGGATTTATGGGTCTGTATCAGTGAGGCCAGATCTGTGGCTGCTTTTTCCAGATGGATAAAGCGGCTGAATCTCTTTTTTTTATAATCTATCACCTCCTCAAAAAAATCGGTAAAATGCTGTATCAAAAATCTTTTGGCATCACCTTGCAGCCAGTAGGCTCCTTTGTCCACTTCGAAATGATGATCCTCGAGCACTTCATTGAAGCAAAGATGGAATACCGTCCAGTCTGCCCAGGGTCTGAAGGGCTCTATCACATCATAGGTGAGCACAGGCCTGTTGTATTCATCCCGGTGAAAAAAACCGATAAACGGATCCAGTCCTGCCTTGATCAATGCCGTCTCAATGTGCCCGTAGAGGATACCATAGACATAATTGAGCATAGCATTGACCATATCTAATGCAGGATGGCGGCTACGCCCGTCAAACTGGTATCTGAATGGTAAATGCCTGTTGACACATGCAAAGTACAGTCTGGCAGCCTGCCCTTCGAGAGCCCGCAGACGGGGAGCTGCTTCCTCCGGTCTGTCATCTTTGGACAGGGCAAATTTTTCGGTGATTTTGCGCATTTGATCTACAGTGTCCTTTATCAATGTATCATGCGGCTCGTCTAACGACAGCAGACAAAAAAGCAACTCTATCTGATTTTCAATTTTTTCCACAAGCTGCTCTATGATCCAGGAGGTGATCTGCGGGCTTTTGGCAAAATCTATCTGCTGCTTGCGGATGGTGGATATGGAGCCAAACCTGTTGTTCCACAATCTGCCCACAGGCTTACCATTGCGTTCGGTGATCAGGAGGTCTATGCCCTGCTCCAGACAGGCATAAATGACATCTGTGCTGATGTGTACACTTCGGGTCAGAAAGATGGTTTTAATCTTACCAATCGGTACTTTATTAATCTTGTCTTCATGCTTGATAGAAAGCAGCCCGTCCTGTATCCGTACTGAGGTGCCGTAAGTATTAATGAATATCTGCACTTTTATTTGATATTTTCAGAATAAATTAATCATTTGAGTGAAATAAGATACCGATGATTAATTACCGGCATCTCTGTGACAGGAAGTTTTACAGGACTTACTTCGCGAAAACCAAGCACCTCAAATACTGATTGCCTGTCACGGAGCGACATTTCTGACGGATATTGAGATTTGTCCGCATCGATCTTATCCAAAATATCCTCATGAATGTGATGAATATTGACCGCAAATTGAGCATGGCAGCATCTCCCATTCCCCCGAATACCAATCCGGAGATACGACCATCCTCCGATATCAAAGGACCACCGCTGTTGCCATAGGTAACCGGAACATTGATCTGCAGTACCAAGCCATCCAGCCTCAATCCTGTGATTCTGCCTTCCGATAGCGTATAGTCCAGCCCCAGAGGATTGCCCATGGTGATGACAGGCTGATGCATCTCCGGGGCTTGTTCGCTGATCTCCAATGGTCGCCCCTCCAGACCGGGCACATACAGGAGAGCATAATCCAGTAAGCTGTCATAGGCTATGATATGCTTTACGGGGTAAATGTGCCCTGTGTGATCTTCCACTATCAAAAAATCGCTGTATCTGCTCACCACATGTGCATTGGTCAGCAACATATCAGGATGATATATACAAAATGCAGTGCCGGCGGACCACTCAATGTTTTGCCCCTCCTCAGCTGACATTGCTTCATCGTCCCGGTCATCCTCCCATTCGACATACACTTCAGCTACCTGTGTCACAGTACCTGCATAAATCTTATACACAGAATTGTACAAATGACTGTATATACTGTCTCTGGATATGGGCTGCAGAGAACTCAGACGGATACTCATGGAATCCATACCAGACCGCATAACAGCTATCCTTTCCAACAGATCTTCATTGTGTGTTGCCAAAGTTGCATTGGCGTACTCCAGTCTCAAAAGATTCTGATGGGAATGGTACAAATATCCTGCTAAAGCCAGGAAACAGAAAAAAATGGCTGCAATACCGGTTTTCATAGTTTTCAAAATTTTTAAAATGTAATTAAATCAAGACTTTACGAAAAAGCAAAATAGCCCCAAAGGATGCACTCATTTTGCATTGTAATTCTGAAAATGAAATTATTTTTACACCGGGTAAATTTTTATCCTTATATCCGGGAGCTGTATTATTTACAATTCAAGAATGGCAGAAAAGGCAAAAGATGGAGATATGGGTGCTGGGTGTTGGGTGTTAGGTGTTAGGTTTTAGGTTTTAGGTGTTGTGGTGTTGTGGTGTTGTGGTGTTGTGTTTTTAGGTTTTCGGTTTTCTGTTATCGGTGTTGTGGTGTTGTGGTGTTGGGTTTTAGGTTTTCGGTTTTAGGTGTTGGGTGTTAGGTTTTAGGTTTTCGGTTTTAGGTTATCGGTGTTGTGGTGTTGTGGTGTTGTGGTGTTGTGGTGTTCGGTGTTCGGTTTTCGGTGTTGTGGTGTTGTGGTGTTGGGTATTCGGTCTTGGGTGTTCGGTGAGGGGTGTAATGGATAAATTTGAAAAAAAAACATTAATAATAAACAATTATGCCGGCGAATAAAAAAGCCACCATAAGGTACTATGTGATAGACAAATGCCTGAGGGACAAGTCCCGTATCTGGCACTGGGAAGACTTGCAGGCCGCAATCGCCACCCACCTGAGGGATTTTCAGGGTGAAGACTTGTTACCTTCCAAACGTACCATTCTGGGCGACCGCTAGGCTATGCGTAGCGGTGAGCTTGGATATATAGCCCCATAATACATACCAAATCCGAAGGGTACCGGTATGCAGAACCCGGATTTTCCATCTATAAATCCATGGTGCCTGCTGCTCCTGGCAGAGGTAATGCACGAGGTATTTGCCTTAGTCAAGCAATCTCTGGGCAACAGTAATCATCAGCTCCTGCAGGCGCTCAACAGACTGTCAGAATACATACACGTGCAGATAGATGCAGACTATACACCCGTGATCCAGCTGGAGCACAGTCTCAATGATCCCGGATACCGGTGGCTGGATACTTTTTATCACTTGGTCAAAAACCGCAAGGTGGTACGAATCGGCTATGCACCTTTTGAAGGTCCGGAAGCGGAGCATGTGCTGTCTCCCTGGTTTATCAGAGAGTACAACAACCGGTGGTATATCTACGGCCATCACCATGAAAGCGGCAATATGTACAATCTTGCATTGGACCGGGTACAATCAGTCAACGAATCACTGCGCCCCTATGTACCCTGTGACCATGGATACGTACAGCAGCTATTCAGATATCTGTACGGTGTCACCATACCTGAAAATGCCGTCCCCATGAAATTTACCTTCCGCACCACCCTGCTGCTGGGAAAGTATATGGAGACCAAGCCTCTGCACCCTACACAACTGAAGCATGGCTACCAGGGTGGCCGAGCCATCTTCTCCGTCACGGTATATGACAACTATGAGATAAGAAGCAAATTCCGGAGTTTTGGTGATGACCTGGAAGTGACGGAGGTCAGAGAAATAAGGAAGAAGGAGAAGGATGAATCTGCCGAGGGTGGAAACACTTGAATCCGGCGCCGGCGGAAACTATGAACGATGAAATATGAACGATTCGAGCAATTCGAACGATGAACGATTCGAACAATGAACGATGAACGTTGAACGAGGAACTATGAACGATTCGAGCATTTCGAACAATGAGCGATGAACGATTCGAATCCGCCGCCGGCGGAAACTATGAACACTCCGGCGAGGAAAATCACGACCCGGTGTGATCAAAGCACAAACCCCATCAACAATATAAACAACTTAGCAAATCCACAACTTAGCAAATCCGCAATAACCCCCATAAACCCTATAAACCCTATAAACAACTTAGCAAATCCGCAACTCAGCAAATCCATCAACCCCATAAACCTCATATACCATATAAACATCTTAGCAAATTCACAACTTAGCAAATCCACAACTCAGCAAATCCGCAACTCAGCAAATCCACAATAAACTCATCAACCTATCCACAATCAAAAAATACGGTCTAAACTGCACAAATCTGAAGGTAGATATCTTTTGATCCCCCTGCTCCTGCACTATACGCTCGGTGGTAGAGGCAAAGCAAGGGATTCCCACTGTTTTAAGCTTATGGGCCAGCAAGAAGCAAAAGGTCAGCTCGCCCATGAGATGTACGGCAGTGGGCTTCAAGGTTACTATTTTCTCTACATAGCTATCTGCCAGTGACTCAACCTCGGCCGGAGTCCAATGCGGATCAATGTGCGGGAATGGGAGATCTTCTACCCTGTCAAATAGGGATAAGGCAGTGTTTTTTTGGGAGTCCGACCATTTGTCGAAGGGGTGGTTGGATAGGTTGAGAAGCATGGGTTTAAAAGCCTGTTGTGCATTGATAATCACTTCTGAATTTATTATTTCCATCACGTTCTTATACTTATCTACTAAACCGCTTCTGAGATTTTGAGGCGATTTATTTTTAGTAAACCCGGCATGATTGATATCATTTCTGTCATAAGACAGAGAATCATACAATGAAGCAAGTTCAGGCCTTAATACTTTAATGACAGATTGATATTTTCGTAATCCTCATGGATTTTATGGTTTGTGGTAAATATAGCATCTGCCACATGATCACGATGCTCTTTATTCTTCATATCGAGGCCGGCAAGTTCTGCAATCCAGGATATGATACATTCCTGCAGGAGGGTATAACCCTGCTGTATCAGGTCATGATCGATGCACCACTGCACAGCAGCAAAGCCATTGTGGATGTCATGCTGGCGATTGAATGTAGAGATTTTATCTTTTACTTTTTCCAGAATGGGTTGGAAAGGTGGAATAAAATCATCATCGGAGAGATTTTCAAGATTGGCAAAAAGCCTGTCAAAGACCCGGCCTTCGACAATCTCGGCACCTCGATTGGTCAATATGTGGTCAGATACTGATTCTATATTTTTGGCTAATTTATCCAGTTCTCTGGCTATGGACACATGCTCATGATGTTGATTTCTCAGGATGGGAAGTATCGTTTGTTGTGCCAGAAACTTTATAGCTTTGGCATTGCCATAGTTGACAAATCCATTGGCAGCATTGGTCCAGTCCTGCAATTGGCTGAATGAAGTAAGATCCCAGATAGGTTTTTGCTCACCTTCTACCTCAAAAGCGCCATAATAAATTCCCTTCAGTTTTATGTTTTTCAGCAGTTTGGCATAATTAATCAGCACCATAGTGAGCATGGGTATGGACCGGAAGGCATGTGTGATGTCAAAGATGATCTCATCACCCTCTTCGATACAGGCAAAGACCTTCTGAAAAATCTCCCAGATCTGCTGCTCGCTTTTCCTTCCCGGTATTTCTATGGGAGTAAGGTCGAGCCCCAAATCCCTGAAGCATTGATACAGCCCTTTGCTTTCCTTAGGAAGATTTGTGGCTCTGTCTATATGGCCATTATCGAGCCAATTGGCCTTTTCAGCACTCTGGGTCGTGAAGATGAAAACCCTGTCTCCCTCACCATAATCACTACAACAGATTTTGAAAGTAGCTATCTGCACGTATTTAGTAAAAACAGGCTCATGTCCCTCTTTCACATATGCTACTTCCTTGTAATAAAAATTTCATTAGGCAGTATGAGATGGCTAAGACCATACGTTTTTTTCATATCGTTATATCTTGTGATTTGATTTTTATCAGTAATTGATGGTCCTAAAATAACAAGTGAAGTTGTTTGTCTTAGTCCAAGCTCTTTACTTATTGAATTTAGTTTATGTATTGGTGTAGTGACTTTATTGCCTTTGACATTAGAAGGGTAATATTTACACTCTATGATATGCAAAATATTTTTATCAATATACATAATATCAATTTCCTGATCCGATTCTGTCAATGATTCTGAACTTCTCTTTTTCATTTTAACATTATAGGCGATAAAATTTTCTGATAGATTGAGTTTTAAGCGGATAGACTCAAATAGCCATTCCTCCAGCCATCCACCTGTATAATAGCTTTTGTCCGGATGACTTAATTTATAATTGTAATATTTACTTACATCTGCATTCTTCAATTCGCCGCGATTTTTAATAATTGAAGTGAGCAGATTATCAGCCACTTTAAAATCCTTTGATATCTTGGTTTGTTTCTGACAATCATAATTAAAACAAGCCAAATATTCATCTAAGGTTAGGTATGACTCAGGAGATAATTCAATTTCATTTATATCGGGTAAAAGTTGCTGTATCTTATTACTACCAATAGGTAAGTAATAAATCGATACGTCTTTAAATTCCATAAAAAACGTGTATACCGCTTGCGACATGAGTTTATTGCCACCCGTTATATTAATTATGTAGGTCGCTGATTTATCCCAATTAAATGCGTTTAAATCCTTAAAAATAGAAACTACTCTATCAGAATCAATTACTATTTGTTGGGTTTTGGAGCCTAATTCTCTACAAAAATTTTCAATAGCTTTATGTTTTAATTTATCAAAGTATTCTTTACTGGAAATAAAAATATGATTGTCCCCACTATTACTGAAATGCTTGATAAATGATACATTTGGAATTGGCTGATCTGAAATCAATGAAACTATATATCTTTTTTTCATAAAAATATCTTTTAGCCGACAATCTTTACTTTCTAATCCATCTGATAGGTAAATTATCAGGTCCTCCTTCTACGACAGAATATTTGAGGTTTTCTGTGGAGGGCAGGGATATTTTGTCGGGATAAGCTGTGAGATACATCTTGATTTTGTATTGTTTTACGTATTTATTACCGGCTTTGATCACCTCAGGCTTAGTGTCATCATCCCAGTTGATATCAAACTTGATCTGGCCAAAAAGCTGACCTCCCAGTGAGATGGCCCATTGTCTGATATCAGAAGCGCCTGCGAGATAGGCTCCCTTAATCTCGGCAAGTAAGCTGTCCCCGACACCGTTTTGGGTATAATAATACTCAATATCGAGCAGTTTCTCCAGACTATCCTCCCACCGCTGTTTTGCCTGATTGTAGTAGATAAACAAGGTAGCCATAAAAGTGGTAATGGCAGATACAGGATCTATCAGTTCCCAGAATTTATCATCACAACCACCTACAGTATCTGTCCATCTGTTAAAGTATAATACTGTCAGTAAAAATATCAATCCCACAAGAAGTTTGCCTCCCCAATGTGTACTTTGAAATATCAACCAGTGTCTGTTCATCTTACATCTCTGATTTATTATTATGCGTAAATTTGATCTATTCAGATTGCGTCCACCTTCACTACCCCACCCTGTGACTCGAGCAGTCGGGACCCGAATTGCTCTGCCTTGCTGATGCGTACATCGGATTTGGCTTCCCGCATCACATTCAGATAGATCTCCACCCCACTCATGTCAGGCAGCGCACATTTGGCTTTCAGTTTGTTATTGTAAAAGCTGTCCGCATTTTTCACGGCTTCGCTGAGCTGATCTTCTTTGTAGAAGCTTGCGGTTTCGCTGTTTTCGAGCAGGTCAGAATACAGGACCAGAACTTTTCTTTCAGCCGGAGCGGATTGCAGGTTATTCAGGCTTTTGCACAGCTTGATAAAAATCTTGGAGTAATTCTTATCAATCTCGGCACCTGAAAGCTTTGCAGCCATCATCTGTTTTACCTTACTATGAAATTCTGCCACCTCCCGCTGCCGTTTCTTAGGATTTTCCATGGCCGCACTGCCGGTAGATGGTGCTATACTGAGCTCCTCCAGCGATGCACCGGACAGGTCATCCAGCAGACCGAAGGACAGGCTGATACCATCCGCTTCCTGAGGCACCAGCTTAGTTACGGCCGATGAAATTCTGGCAGCATCCGGCACCATGGCCGGATTGTCAGATGTCACATCTACCAGTACGATGATCTGGTGGGTGGTAATATTTTTTTTATCACCTCCGCATCCTGCAAAAAGGAAAATGCCGGGAGCAGCAGTATTAATTTGGATTGTAGTGCCATAGTCCCTGAGTATTGGGTTTGTCGTGAAGAGATGGTAACTGCGTAAAGCTGACCGGCAGATGTACCGGTTTACGCCAATATTCGGGCTCTTTGCTTTGCCGGTGCTCGGCATTGGCGGAGCGGTACTCCTGCATACAGCGGTCAAAACTGTTGTATATAAACTGCTCTATATTTTTCAGTCCTGTCAGTATCTCATCGTGCAGGGTGATGGCTTCGTTGAGTGCACAGGAAATGGCATAAGCTGCATTTTCCAGTTTATTGATTTCATCATTGTATTTAGTATGGATGGCAGTCTCTGTGGCCTGCATTTTTTTGAGCAGGTCCTGCTTTTGGTTGTACATAGACCGCTCCTTGGCCTGCACTTCGTTTTCGAGCTCGGCGTATTGCTTGAGCAAACGGGATAAGGTGGGATTGGAATCATGTGTAAAGAATGACAGCAGTATGCCCACCAGAAATACCGCAAAACTGATAGCTATGAATGCCTCAAAAGATATATGCTTCACAGGGATATCAGCCATGCTTTCGGCCCTGACTTTGGACACATAATACAATGCGGCAAAGACACCTAACGCTATCAATACCCCGACGACGATATAGGACTTCTTTTCTCTGCCTACAGCAAAGAGCTGTCCGATAAAATGCGAAGCCATGGCTATCACTACTCCCACACCCACAGCCCATATGACCGTAGTGAAGGGTGGCTCCTCAAAATTGAGAAATGCATTGTAGGTGGCGGCCAGCTCGGCAAAACCTATAAAAAGCAGCATCAGAACATAGATCAGCGGATGGAGTTTCATGAATGCATTGGTATGTCTGCGGCCAATCTGTTCGTACAGTTCGTCCAGTTCGTCATCCACTTCATCCAGGCTCTGCTGCAGGTTTTTGAGATTGGGGTCTTCACGGAGCAGATTGATCTTTTCATGATAGTCCTCCTCAGCCCGTGACAGTTCCTGCTGCTTTTTGTCGAGCAGTGTCTGAATTTCAGCGGTGATACCTTTGTCCTGTATTTTTTTGAGTTCTTCCTTCAGTGTCTCTACATGGTCTTTTTTGACCTGCTCCAGAAAGCCGCCAAAGTCTATGGCCAGTTCTGACACCTGGGCGGCATAGGCCGTGGCTATCTCTCTTTCGGTAGAGCACAGGCCATCCGCCTCCGGATGCGGCCTGTCATTGTTGCCGTCCTGCATACCCCGTCTGCGCATATTGCGGCACTCTGCGGTATGAAACTTCTTAAAAGCGGTCTCAAAATCATTGACCTTCTCAATGAAGGCTTTACGTATGTCTGCAAGTTGCTGGTTGATGGTCATGGGTTAGGGATTTGTACTGGATTTATCCACAAATTTAATCTCAGGTTCTGATTTATATTGTGTAGGTCTGGGCAAAATGGGTCTCCCTTCATATTCATTACCGGCTTTTCCTGTTTTACCACCTCTCGTAATCTCCATATATCTCGTTTTCTTCAGCCATGCGTCTGATCCTACTTCATTTTCATTCCATGTCATCATTGTCTTAAGCTCTTTGAGTCTGTTATTATTCCATATTTGATTGACTGATATTCCAAGCTTTTCAGCTAACGAAGTTAGGAAGGTATTTCTCAGATATTCTTTGTTAATTGATTCTGATTTCTTTTCATAGGCACTGAAATATCCAGTTTTGGAAGTATCAAAGATCTGAACATCGTCCACATTAATGGTGATTGAGCCAAGCCCAAGGGGTTTACCCAGACCTATTTTATGCGCTACATTCTCTTTATCTTTATCTTCAAATCCCGGTTCTAATGCGGTGATCAGTAAGCCCAATTCCAGATCTGACAGATTTTGAAACCATATCTTACCTTTGAAGGTAGCCCCTTCCATTATAGGTTTGATACGTGTGGTGTGGGATTTGGTTTTCAACTCAGTTTTATTTTGATACTTATAACTGTCTTTAGCTTTCCCCCATGGTTCATTCCAGGTGACATCATAGGAAAAATCTTTGCGATATTTTATCAATAAATTATAAAAATTTTGATTTTCTTCTATAAAACTAGATTTTGTCTTGCGATGCCAGTATAATTTATTTCCTCTTATATTTTTGTCAGAATCCCAATCATAAATTTTATTGGGATCATTTTGCTCAAGATAGTGTTGATAAGTGGTGGGTTTTGGTGATGCCAGGATTTTTAGAAGAAAATCTTTATCCAACTTGCATTTTTCAGCCAGTAAATCTCCGAATTGAATTTTTGATGATATGTTTACGTCATTATTATTTTTAATAATACCAAATAAAGCTTCACAAATATCAATTTTATCTTCCTTGTGGGCGGCAGGTAAGTGGTGAACTACAGCTTTACTGTAAGGTATCCTATGGAATTTAGCCGTCCCGA
The DNA here is from genome assembly GCA_016716335.1 of Saprospiraceae bacterium. Classification (GTDB taxonomy): domain Bacteria; phylum Bacteroidota; class Bacteroidia; order Chitinophagales; family Saprospiraceae; genus OLB9. The sequence goes on from JADJWN010000021.1 coordinate 70,878, forward strand.
TACTTTTTATGGTATTATCTTTATTTAATTGATAAAAAACCGGATATTGGCCTCTTCTTTTTTTGTCAAATATATTTGGGTTTTTCTTAGCGGTCTTATCATTTAAGTAATCTAAATATACTCCATCCTCTAATGTTATCACATAAGAATGCTCTGTACTCACATCAAAAAACTCAAATTTGTTACATCCTTTTGTGCCAAGTTTGCCGGTAGTAAAAGTAATTCTTCCATGTTCATTTTTTGGTGGTCTTATTTCATCTTGTTGCCATCGATCCGAATTACCAACATCATATTTACACTTATATATTTTATAATTCTTTTCTTTTTCATCGTAAGCTCTCATTCCTGCATGTATCTTATCCATGGTGATCAGAGAGCCTCTGAAATAAATATATCCTTTGTTATAAAATGACATTTTCGAATAGCTCAATATCTCACACATCGTCCTGACCATCCCTCTGAAAGAAGATCCCGGTATTCCATACTCACCACCATAACCGAAATTTTCTTCCTTTTCGGAAATCTGCCGTAAAAAGAGTGGTGTGAGATTGGATACCGATACTTTGATAAAGCCACTTTTTCGCTCTGCCTCATACTTATCGAATGGAGTAGTCTCCCCTTCAAAAAACACTTTATCGTTTACAGGTACGAAATTGTATGGGGCTCTGGCAAACTTATGGTTATTTCTTGCGATATGATCTTTTTTTATTTCCTTTTCTTTCACTTCAATATTTTTTGAATTATCAATATGTATCCTTATATTTGATTTTTGCGGAACGCTCATCACAGCTTCAGATGATTGTCCATTATATTCAAGTTTTATTACCATACCATTTGCATTGGTTTCATACAAAACCTCCTGATCTACCCATTCTGGATTTATATCAGTGAATGTTCCGGGCAAGTCCGCTCGTTTTGTACTTTGCCCCTTTTTATATTCTATCTGATACCAATCTCCTTTTTTTCTTAGAATGCCTTGCTTCATTGCTACTCAATTTTAATATATCTCTGAATAGTGTATCCATTATCATCCAGATATTGCCTTAATATGCAGACATGTCGATCTTTTTGCTCTGACGAAGATCTCAACTGGATTTTTTTATCAACATACTTCAAATCAACTCCATCCCCACTTTTGATAGTTCTTTGTTTTACGACACCCCCTACAGGAAAAATATAAATTTCCTCCTTATCATTAAATAGCCTGCATTCTATCAACAGATCTTTTTCCATATCACTGTCCGCAAGCGTTGCTGCTTCTCCGGGAATGATTGCTTTATGCTTACCCACATAGGCTATGTTATAATTGCTTGTGTCCGGAAGCGACATATAGTCTTTGACTTCGATAGACACTTTTTCAGATTGGATGGTATAAATTTTATTGAGCCCCATGTTGTATTATTTTTAAATCAAGAAATGCCTGGATGTATCCGTTAACCTTTGAGAGGTCATCTTCACTCCAGGTTCTATTGGTTTTAATATTGATATCATCCAGCGTTGCCTCTATGGCTTCAAATCTTCCCCTACCTATGGCTTTATCACCTCCTATAGGAAGCATCTCCGTCATGAGATCACGAGCCACAAGCAACAACAATCCCAAATGAATTGGCTCAGTAGGAATCCTCCACTCAATGTCCACATAAGTATCCGATTTTGGCCATACCGGCTCTGTAGCAAAAAGTGCCGATTCTATAGCTCCGCCGGTAAAACGATCTATAGCTACCTGACTTTGTGAATTAATTTTATCATTATTATGTATCACCCCATCTGATGTCCAGAATTTTGATTTTGTCAATTCCGTTTTCTGTTTTTCTTCCTTGGCTCTGTTTCCAAAGATTTCATTGCACACTTTATGAGCGACATCTTCACCATGGATGGTATTAGCTATTCTGAAAGCATGATGCCTGACAGCTCCTTTCAGTGATTTGGCGGATAAAATATATTCTCCATCAGACTTTAAAGACGCATCATCAGCGTTATCTGCTATTATTTCCCCACCACCTATAAAAAGTGGAGTTGTGGGTCTTAGTTGAAATTTGAATACAGATAAATTGTTGTTGTTCTTTAAATCAATGGATTCAACCTTATGGTCGAAAATGAACTGAGCAGGGTTGGTTATATACTCAATATATTTTTCCTTTTGCAGAAGTCCGGTAGATGAAATGCACCCTTCTAATTGTAGCCTACCAAAACCAAAACTTGTCAATCCTCCCACCTGAAAATATCCGGATTTCAAGATAGATTGTACAATCTGTAATATTTTATCAATTTCCTCAGCATCGACTCCCTGCCTGAAAGTAATCTCCCCTGATAATGAGAATGCAGCACCAGGCTCAAGAATTTCATAGTCATATTTCCCCTGATCTACAGCCAGATTGGTTTTGGGATTAATTTTGACTCCATCCCTGATGTTGGTTTTAGAATCAGCCTGGCATTTCAAATCATCCAGGATCAAATGTGCCTGCATCCCATATTTGCCTTGCCGGCCTGAATCCCCAAATAAATATTTATAGGCTATCGACTTCGTTAAATCCGGAAAATGAATTTCAAAGTATGATTTTAATGCTCCTGTGAAGGCTGTAGATGTTATAACCGGTTTACCTTGAATATCCCTGTAAATATCTGCATCAGAGTATTCATCCTGTCCATTGGACAAAGCCAAAGAGGAAACATTTTTCAAAGTTGCATTGAAAAAAAGTCTGCCTTTGATTTCGGGTTTTATGCTGATTTTATCTTTCGTCTGAGTTTCCACGATTTTTTATTTTGCAGTTATTAAAATATGTTGTCCAATAAGCTATTTTAGCTTCTAAGTTTGAATAATCTTTTACAGAATTACATAGTGAAACTGTTAATGCATTTCTAAAGTTAATTTTAAAATTATCCGGTTCTTTTTTTCTCATTTGGACAAAATCATCACTTCCTAAATTAAATTTATCTGTCAGGGTTTCAATGATTTTGTTTGAAAATCTATTTTTATCAATATAATCCTCTGCTATATTCTTTACTCTTTCTTCAAAACTTGCGGATTTGATCGCTTGTACATCTTTCATAAAAGCTATCATGAGCATGGTAGTATTTTTATGAAGTTTATGTTCAGGTGCCTTAGATTTAGCTTTAGCAATTTCACGCTGAATATCAATATATTTACTCAATGTACTACTCGCATTGTCCACACCCAATTTATCTTTTTTATCATTTTCCTTGTCATCTTTCTTTCCTGATTCAATCAATTTTTTAAGATTATCTACTTTAGTTTTATCTGTTATTGACTCCACAATGTATTTTCCAAAACCTTCGTGGGTAAACTCGCCAATAGATTTATTTTTAATTTTCCCATACTGTTCTTTCGATACTTTTACGGATGATCCTGGAGCAATAGCCAAAATCTCAGGAAATTGCATTTTTATGGCACCTTGATATACCTGTACTTTAGTGGTACGAAGGCGGGCATCCACAGGATTTATTTGTATATTATTATTTAATGCAGCTGATAAGCCATCAAGGGAGGGAAAAAATTCTCCATTGTCATTCCTGAGTATCACCGGACTTACAAATGTCAAAATCATATCTCCCTCGGGCTCCGGTGCTTTTTTGAAAAGGGTACCTTTAAATTCTTCTATCGATACATGTCCTAAAGCTGTGGATTTAGACTTGCCCAATTTCAATAATTCTTTATTTCCAAGAAGTTTCCGTATCGAGGCCACATCTTCATCTGATCCTTCAATCTTAAATACAAATTCCTGATCTTTCTGAAGATTTTCATAGTAATAAATACCTTCCCCCTGATTACTTCCTTTAATACGTGAATGGTAATCTTCTTTCAGGTTTTGTCTTACCTTGTTTCTCGAATTATGAAACTCCAAAACAGTAGCCACTGATGCTTTTTTCTTAGCGTCAGAAGAAACAATACCTCCAATGGCTTTCCAATTTCCGGATGCCTTCGCAGGAGAATAATCATTGACTACAACAGTATTTTTCTTATCTTTGACCCAATGACTACCTAATGAAAAACAAGGAGTACCGTCCTTCACAGGATAGGCATCACTAAATTTTACCGCCCCTGATAAAAATAATTTTTTGAATTCTTTATCTTCATGTGCATTAACAATTTTATGGGTTTTAATGTATACGTCTGCAAGCATACCCAGTATTTTCCTTCCTGAAATTATTTTTTCGCTTGCTACGGTATTGCTATCTGCCCCTGAAGTTGGAAGCAGTGCGGGAGTAAGCAACTTCATGACAAATTTATTTCCTTCGAGCTCTTTAACCTCCAGCAGTATCTTTGCCATCCTCAAGGGTACATTTTATATTGCCAAATCCTCTGTTTCTATTAGCCCCTACTCTCCTGAGATTATGGCAAGCGTTCTTTAAAGCTCAACATGATTATCATTTTCAAGTACAGCAGGCACATGAAATACCAAACCTGGTTTTAACACCCTTAATGTTCTCAAACTTCCATCTTTAGCGACTCCATTTTGCATTGCAGTTTGATGGCGTATCAGTGTGAAATATGAGAGCACTTCTTCAGGTATAAAATCAAATTTTTTGATATCATCCTGATATTTCATAAGTCCGCAAGGTCACCATTCATTAAACTCAATATTCCATTATTACCGTCGCCCTCTGTGCCAAACATTATATTGATCGGATCATCTTTATCTCCAGGATTCCAATTATGTCCGAGAATTTCCTGAATCTCAATAGCACTTTCCTTTAAAAGCCCCTTTATAGTTTTGGCGGGAATATAGGGCATTCCATTATTATAATGGGTAGTGATACTATCCACAGCGGCACCTCCTCCGGCACTGGCAAAAAGGGTGTCTGACAGCGTTTCTATCTTAAGTACATAATTTTTCATCAGCTTCAATTGTTTAAATAGGCTTTGTTGTAAAAATCTACCAATTCTATGGCGTCAAATGTCATGGCCTTTTGTTCACATGGATTCCATGTCCCAATATTTTTCAAACGGCTTTTTACTGTTGGCCAAATTTCATTTATATTACCATTGACCAATGCATTTCGCACTTCGATCAATTTATTTCTCGGAACTTTGGGTTTGTCATTATCTTTATCAGAAAATAAAGAAATCAATTTCTCCAGTTTATCTATTGATTTTTCATCATCCTTTGCTAAAGCGAAATAATTATTGTATAATTCAGTTCTGGCATATTTTTTCTTCAAATCTTCCAAAGATGTTCCTGTTCCATATCCGGCAATCATAAAAGATAGATAATTACCATCTTTAATTCTTGATGCTGTTTTAGCTTCTTTGATCAATTCTTCACTCAGCTGATATCCTCGGTAAAAAGGATACTTTTGCTTGATAATCGCTACTCCTGCACAGGCGTAAACTCCATCCTCCAAAATTCTTTTTTGATTTCCAATCTCCGAAAACTTCTGTAAGAATAGTTTGGCCAAAGGCACCCCCAGGCTGCCCTCACATACAAATGTGATATCATCACCCCCTGTTATTATTGGGCGAATTGGCAGGTGAAGTTTATAGCTTTTTACAGAGTTTGATCTTTCTTTTTTATCCTGCGTAATTTTAAGTTGCAAATCACCTATACTGAATGAATACTTTTCATGTTTCATTAAATTTTTGAGAGCTTTTTCTTGCCCCTCTTCTAGTACTAATCCATCTTTTGTATCTATTACTTCATTAATCTTAGCAATGATGCCTTCTTGTATAGTTGCTTTCAAAGCTTGAGTCCCTATGGATCTTACATTCAATGATAAATTTTGAGTTTTAGTTAAATCCTCTGCATCAATGAAAGCATTTCCCAGATTATTACCATCTATATGAACAATGGCTATGTAAGATTTCTCATCCTTTTCTGAAAAATCTTCAAATTCCAGTGGAAATGTGAACAGTTCTCTTTGATCAGCTGTCAGTAAGTCTTCTTCGTGTTTTCTATTGGCTTCGTGTTCTTTCTCTCCATATTGTATTTTAGCATACACTTCATCAGAAATCCATTTGGTTTCCTCTCCATCCTTCCATTCGCAAAGAGCTACGTCACCCGAGATCGCACATTTATTAAAAAAACCATGATTAAATGTCTTATTAACAAAAGGCTGGTTTGTGCGATTTATATTCAATTGCTCTGCTAAATCACTATTCAACTTTTTATAGTCATTGCATTCTTCCACTATCCCGGTGTACACCTCAAGACCAGGAAAATACTCCAATACTTTTTGCTTAATATTTTGCTCGATAGACTTTAAATGTTCTAATTGGCCATATAGTACTGCATTTCCACCGCCTATATAGCCAATTTTAAAATCTTTCGAATTGGTTATCAATTCATTTGTTGATAAAGATTGATGCCAATTATCTATAATACTACCAGCGCTTTCTATATTCTTACAGGCAAGTTTCAGCAAATCCTTAAATAAAAGATGTTCAATGATGTAGCTTGCCCCTAAATTGACTTTCAGCTTATTACTTGAAAAAATATACTTTTGTATTCCTGCAGTTTCTATTTTTAATATATGCATAAAGTTTTGTTTTAATTTTCAGTTATATTTTTAAATCCCCCTGACTCACCCTCCGCACCTCCTGCAGGCCCTCCCCTCCTCTGCGGTGGCAGGCACACAATTCCGGCAGTTGAAGTCACCACAGTTGCTGTTATGCCTGATACCACTCCTCCGGTTGATGACATACCTTAACGGTGCTGCTTCACCCTCCGGACCTGGCGGTGGCTTAATTTCAGGTCTTGGAAGTCTTTTCTCACCGTCAAAATCCATATTATCTGTCCGGAGGTACCAGGTTTTTACCTTGCCTTCCATTCCGGCATAATTAAGTGCTGTATTAAGCCGGATAAAATTCCGGTATTCTTTTTCATTTTCGAGGAGCAGGACGATGCCCGGTGTTTTGTTGGTCTGAAGACCGTACCAGATAGCTTGTCCGATACTGTGTTTCCAGTTTTTAGCCCATTCTATTTCGATAGCATATTCTTCCGTGAGGATATCTACCCTGCCATTATCTACCATGTATTCAATCTGACCTCTGAACACTTCATTATTGAGGAGCAACTGGTAGGGCTTTTCTTTTCCTTGCCCATACAATGCCATCAGGCCATACCATATCCATACAATGCTTAATACCAGTTTTCTCATCTTTCTCTTTTCGCAGATTCCTGAAATATCCCGTTTTCTCCCAATTTCTTGATAATACCGAATCCTACACTTACTCCTTTGCCAAGTCCCACATGATTGGGTATAGAAAGATTGCAGCTGAAATTAAGGCAAAACGTAAGGTGGAAAATGTTCTTATACTCAATATAATTCTCGCTTTTAAGCTCTTTGATTTTTACTTTAAGCGGCACCGGTTCAGCGGCATTCATTGCTTCCATAAATATACGGATATGCTTCTCCAGCAATTCCTGAAGAAAAATCAGCCGCTCCGGAAGGCTATCCATCTTCTGATAGGTCATGAAGTTTTCCTGATTGAGTGCCATCCAGTTGTGAATATTATAGATGAAATCATGGTCCCAGGTCTGAATGCGTTCATACTTGAGCCGGACATCTTCTATTTCGTATCTGATACTATCACTTCCGATGCGAAAATCAAAAGTCTTTTGTCTGAGGAGATAGTGTATATCCTCCGTAGCTTTCATTCAGACATACCAGACTCGCTTTTTTATCCGTCACTTTATACTGTATGAGAGGATAGCGATAGATGTATTGCTGATCATCAAGATGATTGTGAAAGAGGTCGGACTCTCGCTTACTTTTCTCAATTACAGCGGCCCTGAATTTGGGTATATCGTAGGACTGAATCGGTTCGGAAAATATGATGTGTAAGTACCTTGTTTTCGTCATGTAGTTTGGACACTTTGGGTTCTGAAATGCAATTCGAAAATGTAAATAAAATTTACAATTTGTTAATGAATGGCAAACAACATGCCAAAGATAGCATTATTGATGCAATCTTTTTGCGTCATTGACAAATATTTAAAAATGTAAAAAATCTTACACTTTCATCGTTAATCTATGAATTCTATGGAAGAATTATGCGTTGTCTGTCACAAGAGACTATTCAATAATATGCTGCGATACTCATCCCCACGACACCTGAACAAGTTTTTGCACAAACTCAAGGGCTATCGCCGGCCTGAGGGCTATCGCCAGTAAGATACCGGCAATGGCACCATAAAAATGGGCATCGTGATCTATGAGGTCTCTGGAATGTCTGGATGCCCATGAGGAATACCACAAATAAAGTACACCGAATACTATGGCCGGCACCGGAATAATGGCAAAAAGTCCGAGCAGATGCCATGGATTGAGCAGTATGTATATAAAAAGCACCCCGGAGACTGCTCCGGAAGCACCCACAGAGGCAAAATGCGGATTGTCTCCATGTCTGGCAAAGGTGGGCATATCTCCTGTGATTATCATTGCGATATATGCCAGTACATAAATTACTTTTCCTGCCACAGCACCATGCACGTCCTGAAAATAATATTCTACATACCTTCCAAATTCATGAAGTACAAACATATTCAGAAACAGGTGCATAAAATCCCCGTGCACAAAGCCTGAGGTGATGAGCCGGTAAAATTCCTTGCGGTTATGCTCGGCTACAGGCCAGTGTTTCAGGGCATCAAACAAGGCTCTGTTGCTGAAAGCGATAATAGATATAATACTGGTAATGATAACAATGATAAGGGTAATGCTCATACTTCTAATGCTGTGATTGCAGCAAATGTAACCCTATACTTTCAAAAATTGTTGTAGATGAAATCAAAGAAGTAAGGAAAATCCTGATTGATGTTTAGCTGCATAATGCCGTATGAATGATTTGCCGGTCAGAGATTGGAATTGATAGAATAAAGAAAAGCTTCCAACTTTTTGGAAGCTTTTACTTTTAATGCAACAGTCAAATCCCAATGAGTATTTACATCTTTTGACCGGTATTATCCGGACTGTATATTTTTTGAAAATTATCTTTTGTCTTTGCAGAACAATATTTGAGCCGGGGCTTCATACGCCTTCGAAGTGTGTGATTAAGTAAGGAAAATATTGTGTATTTTTACCGTACTCCACCCCGGCCCTCATATTGCTCATTCCGTAAAACCTAAAATATAAGAGAATAAATCGCATGAAAGGATCACGTCTGCCCTTTACTGTATATTTAAAAACTCAAAACTCCAAGCCCGTTTTCCCTTGGGTTGTCATCGCACCACACTACATCTTTCTGCTGTGCAGCTTTGACTTTTTTGTAATAACTCCAGCTGCTGAGATGACCTGCGAGTGATGCTCCCACCAGGAGTATGATCACCAGATTTTCAAAACTCAGATAGCGCTTCATTATTTAAGGTTTTGTGTACCGATTGTTTAATTACAATTGATATTGCAAAGATGGAGTCTTATGAAGGGCTGTACATCAATGTAAACACCCAATTTTAAAATTAGGGGAAAACCCCCAATAATATGGTGAATTACACTGTAACTTTGTATCAACTTCCGGATACCTAAGCTCAATTATCCGGGTATATCAGTTTATTTTTCAGAAAAATTAAAACAATCAATCGGACTCTCATGATTAAATTGTTGGTGGCGGATGATCATACCATGTTTGTAGATGGCATAGAATCCATACTCAAAACGGAAGAAGATCTGGAGGTAACAGGAAAATGCTACAATGGCCCCTCAGTACTGTCATTTGTGACAGAAAATCCTGTGGATATCGTACTCCTTGACGTAAATCTGCCGGGCATGAACGGACTTGAGGTATGCAAGACTCTGTCAGAAGAGCATCCGGAGGTAAAGGTGCTGGCAATATCTATGTTTAATGAAGAGAGTTTTGTGACTGAAATACTCAATCACGGAGCGAAGGGTTATATACTCAAAAATACAGGCAGAGACGAACTGCTCAAAGCCATACGAAGTATTTATGAGGGGAAATCCTATTTTTCCAAGGAGGTCACCGAGACCATCATGAAGAGCCTGATGAATCAACGCAAAGCCTCCACCCGGACAGACCATTTTATCCCCAAGTTATCCCGGCGTGAAAAAGAGGTGCTGAAACTTATTGCACAGGAATTTACCACTCAGGAGATAGCCGACAGCCTGTATATATCACTCAAGACGGTAGAGTCTCACCGCAGCAGCCTGCTGTCTAAGCTCAATGCCCGCAACAGTGCAGGATTGGTGAGGATAGCTATGGAGCATAATCTTCTGGACTGACGTAAGGGATTAGTGCTTCGAAACTGTAAATTGTACCAGCGCATCGGCAATTTTGCGGTCATTGCTCAGCCGGGGTACTTTGTTTTGACCGCCCAGCTTGCCCTGACTTTTCATATAATCCCGAAAAGCATCTTTTTGTAAAATCCGGACTACCAGCGGCTTAAGGACCTTGCCTTCGATGAGATCATTGTAGTATATGTTGAGCCGGCACATGGCCTGATCAATAGTCGTGGTAAAAGCAGCGATATCGGCCGGTGGAGTAGCAAATTCCACCCACCATTCATGATAAGGCTGACCTCCTTCAGCCGGATTGACCTGTGGAGCCACGGTAAATTCCACGACACTGCAATCGTGCATGGCGCAGGCTTCCAGCATCGCCTCTTCCACTTCTTTGGCTATGACATGCTCCCCAAAAGCAGAAATGTAATGTTTTACCCTTCCGGAAACAATTATCTTATAAGGCCGAAGGGACACAAACCTCACACAATCGCCGATATCATATCCCCACAGACCGGCGTTGTTGTTGATAATAAGGGCATAATCCCGGTTCAGCTCCACATCTTCCAGACTGAGGCGTACCGGATTCGGATTATGAATTTCCTGCAAAGGCACAAACTCAAAAAATATCCCTGACTTTGTATTGAGCAGCAGGCCGGAATCATTCAGATCATTCTGAAACGCAATAAAACCCTCAGAGGCCGGGAAAGTCTCAATGCTGTCTATCCTACGTCCTACCAACTGCTCGAGCTTGGTTCTGTATGGCTCATAATTCACCCCTCCGTACATAAAAAGCCGGTAATTGGGGAAAATTTCCAATATGGTCTTTTTACCGGACTTCTCCAGCAGTCTTTCATAATACATTTGCACCCAGGGGGGAATGCCACTGATGAGCCTCATGTCTTTCTGAATGGTTTCCTCTACTATTTTCTCTAATTTACTTTCCCAATCTTCGATGCAGTTGGTGGCATAGCTTGGCAGCTGATTGGGTCGCACCCACGCAGGCACTTCATGATTGACAATGCCTGATAGTCTCCCTGTTTTTACACTGCCTTTCAGCTCGAGTTCCGGTGACCCTGACAGGAATATCACATTTCCGTCAAATATGTCTCCGTTGCCACTCATGTGAATGTAATTCAGCAATGCATTTCTGGCGGTATTTATGTGATTAGGTATACTGTCATGCGTCACCGGAATATATTTTACCCCACTCGTAGTACCGGAGGTTTTGGCAAAATATTTTTGGCACTCCTGGCCAAAGTACATGTTTGTGACCTTCAATAATTTCTCTATATAAGACCGGATGCCTTCATAATCACGGACAGGTACCGCCTTTTTAAAATCCTCATAATTTGCGATATTGCCGAATTGATGATCTTTCCCGAAAACAGTGGATTTCCCTTTGGATATCAGCTTTTTAAGGATATCATGTTGATCCTGAATCGCAGTGGATTGCCATTTGGCGATATCCCTGGCAATATAGGCTGAAAAATACTGTATCAGTTTTGATTTGATGCGCATACCCTTTATTGAATGGTCAAAATTACACAGATTAACTTCCGGAAGGATAGTTTCAATAAAAATTAACCCGAACTCCTCAGAATCACTATTTGCATCTCACCACCTTTTCACTTATCTGATGAGAAAAGATGTTTGCAAAGATACACCTCCTTAAAAACCATATACCCGCCCACTTGTTAGAAAGCAAAATTTCAGGTAATGTTCAGATTATTCAAAAAGAAAACAGAGAAAGAAAAGTTTACAGCACAGTATGAATCCTTGCTGAAAGAGGCCTACATGCTGTCAAAAACAGATCGCAGAGCCTCAGACGCCAAGCAGGCCGAGGCGCAGGAATTATTGGAGAAAATCAATCAACTGCCCTGAAAATTGCCTCCGGTGTTATTGCAAAAAGGCTTGTATAGCCTCATCCGACCTGACCACTGCAGCTTTATGGTCGTCAATGAATATCGGTCGTTCCAATAATATCGGGTATTTTATGATAGCCTCGATCCATGCTTCATCCGATAATGTTTTATTTTTAAATTCTGATTGAAAGACCTGCTCTTTCGTTCTGATTATATCCAAAGGTCTTAATCGGGATTTTTTCAAAATATCGGTGAGTTCACCCTGTGTGGGTGGGTTTTCAAGATAAAGCCTCACATTATAATCCAGACCTCTGTCTTTTAAAGCCTGAAGCGCTGCTCTGCTCTTTCCGCATCTCGGATTGTGATAGATGGTAATCATATTGAAGTAAATTCTTATGACCCAAAATTAATGAAAATTGTTTTCAGGCGGGAAATTTGGTAAGTCGTCTTTGATTTATACTTTCGTGTCATTAATTCAATAAAAACAAGTGTCGGAATGATCTGGAAACACCACCCTACCCCTGATGCCATCAATCAATGGAATCAAAACACCATGGTCACTCATCTGGGTATAGAAATCACCGAGATAGGCCCTGATTACATACGCTCCAGAATGCCGGTTGATCATCGTACCCGCCAGCCATATGGCATGCTGCATGGAGGTGCATCTGTGGTATTGTCTGAATCCATTGGGAGTATGGCCACCGCATTGACACTTGAAGACTTCACCAAATGGTCTGTAGTAGGAGTGGAAATCAGTGCCAGTCACCTCAAGTCTGCTCACAACGGATATGTATATGGATATACCCGCCCCATAAAACTCGGAAAGACTCTGCAGGTATGGGAGACAGAAATCACCGATGAATCCGGCAATAAAATATGTCACTCCAAACTGACCACTATGATATTGCCGGTGAAATCATAAAAGGATAAACTGAGTGAACCTGATGTACTGTTTGGCCATTGAATATTTATGATTATATTTGTACGGTTTGCAGGCCCAAAAAACAACCCTGCGCCGACAATGCACTAATTGTTGATTATTATGTCCGAAAAACCATTTTCTACATCACAGGTGCCACAGAAAGATACATTCTTCAAATATACCATTCTCTGCTTAGTCATTGCCCTATTATTGTATTTCGGCAGAAATTTATTTATTCCACTGAGTTTTGCCTTCCTGATCAGTTGTGTGTTATATCCTTCATGCAGGTGGATGGAGCAGAGAGGAATACACAGGGTAGTCAGTATTTTCATATCGCTGACGGGGCTTTTTATTTTTTTTGTGAGTCTGCTGTATCTATTGATTTTACAGTTCAGCAAATTCTCCAGAGAATGGTCAGCCCTCGAAGTCAAAATAAATGCACTGATACAAAGCATCAGCATTTATATATCTGAAAATCTTGGAATTAGTATTGCCTATCAGTCAGAATGGATACGGGATTTATTAGACAGCAGCAGCAGACAGATTTTGCCGGTATTGAGAGGCACCGCTTATTCATTATCAGTCAGCCTGGTATTGCTACTGCTTATTCCGGTACTTTCTGGATTAATTCTTTATTACAGAAGAGCACTTATCCAGGCATTGTTTCTCGCATTTCCTGATGTAGAGGAATCAAAAATGAATAATATTATCACTGAAACCATCCTGTCCTATACCAATTTTATCAAAGGGATGGCTCTGGTGTACCTGATAGTAGGGATACTCAACAGTATCGGGCTCGCCATCATAGGAGTGCCACATCCTGTATTGTTTGGTTTTATCGCATCAATCCTGACTTTCATTCCTTATGTGGGTATCATGGTGGCATCTTTACTGCCGGTTGCAGTATCCTGGATTACTTTCAACTCTGTATGGTATCCGATTGCGGTACTTTTCGTATTCGGAATCGTTCAAATACTGGAAGCACAAATCATATTTCCGTTTGCAGTCAGTAACAGATTAAACATCAACACCTTATTCACCATAATAGCAATTCTGGCCGGAGGTATTATCTGGGGTACTGCAGGGATGATCCTGTTTGTTCCATTCCTTGGAATTCTGAAACTGATAGCCGATAAGACAGATTCTATGAAAATGATTTCCATTCTTTTAAGTGGCAACAGTAAAACATAATATGATGAGTACCGAACATAAAAGCACACCGCTCACCCATCTGTTTGATAAAGTAGAAGCTTATTTCAAAACCACCTCGGAATTGCTCAAGTTACAGGCGGTACAGCGGAGTTCTTACTCCATTGCAGGTGTGGTAAGCGTAATCGTTTTGTCTATCCTGTTTCTGCATTTTTTTATCTTTCTCAATCTGGGTATTGCCATCTGGATCAGCAACTGGTTAGGGAGTTTTACCCAGGGATTTTTGTTGTTTGGTTTATTTTATCTTATTGTCTTTTCCCTTTTGTATTGGAAGAGAGAGGAATGGATGATACAACCCATCAAAGAGAGAATTGCTGAAGAGACACTGAAGAATTACAGAGATGACATGGATAATAAGGAAAGCAACACCCAAAGTTTTACATCCTGAAAACCAAAAACCATGAAAAAGAAATCCACGGAAATATTGCAGGAAAAAATTGACCTTCTGAGGATGCAGCAATACGACGATATAGCCGGCATCAAGGCATCTGTGCATAATCTGCAGGAACATCTCAGGCCATCCAATCTACTGAAGGAAACCATGAAGGACCTGACCGGTGCCGGCGAATTACCGGTGACTGCTATCGATACATTCATATCGCTGGGGGCAGGATATTTTGCAAATCTTGCCCTGGCAGGTAAAAGTAAAAATGCCGGGGTAAAACTATTGGGATATCTGGTACAGCTAGGTGTGACCAAATACCTGGCGGATCATCTTGAAGGATTCAGGGAGGGATTGTTAAGAGGCTGGCATAGATTGAGAAAAGACGAGCCGGAGCAGACTGGGCAAACGAATCCTGAACCTTCAAAATAAAAAAAAGCGGGAAACACAGCATCCACTGCATCCCGCTTTATCCGGTGACCCCGGGAGGATTTGAACCCCCAACCCTCAGACCTGCCCGCCTACTACGTAGTGGTCAGGCGGGGCCGAAATCTGATATTCTATCCGGTTGAACTATTCACCATTTTTTTTAATTTATCTCTTTGGCAAATTTGATTTTGATAGAATCGCAACTATATCGGTCGAACAGTCAAATCTAATCTTTCAATCACGTCCAAAGTCTGATTCAATCCTTTTTCTGATGTATCTCCTTCCACTCGAAGTCTTGAGTTTCTTCTCTTTGTCCCTGGCTTCTGACCTGGTTTCATACTGTTCATAAAACACAACCTTCCAGGGTCTGAAGCTTTTTGTGGGTGGATTGTATCCGTTATTATGCTGGGACAGCCTTCTGTCAAGATTATCGGTTATTCCTATGTATATTCTGTCGAATGCTTCACTATACAGCACATATACAAAAAACATAGTCAGTAATTTTAAACAAAAAAAGCGGGAAACACAGCATCCACTGCATCCCGCTTTATCCGGTGACCCCGGGAGGATTTGAACCCCCAACCCTCAGACCTGCCCGCCTACTACGTAGTGGTCAGGCGGGGCCGAAATCTGATATTCTATACAGTTGAACTATTCACCATTTTTTTTTAATACATTCCCCTTGGCAAATTTGATTTTGATAGAATCGCAACTATATCGGTCAAACAGTCATATCTAATCTTTCAATCACGTCCAAAATCTGATTCTATCCTTTTTCTGATGTATCTCCTTCCACTCGAAGTCTTGAGTTTCTTCTCTTTTTCCCTGGCTTCTGACCTGGTTTCATACTGTTCATAAAACACAACCTTCCAGGGTCTGAAGCTTTTTGTAGGTGGATTGTATCCGTTATTATGCTGGGACAGCCTTCTGTCAAGATTATCGGTTATTCCTATGTATATTCTGTCGAATGCTTCACTATACAGCACATATACAAAAAACATAGTCAGTAATTTTAAACAAAAAAAGCGGGAAACACAGCATCCACTGCATCCCGCTTTATCCGGTGACCCCGGGAGGATTCGAACCCCCAACCCTCAGAGCCGAAATCTGATATTCTATCCAGTTGAACTACAGGGCCTTCTTAGGCGATGCAAAATTAATAAATCTTTCTGTCAGATACAAACCCTCAGGCTCTAACTTTATATTATAGAATCCTAAAGATCTTGCGACAGACCTATTACTTTTTCTGCTGCTCTTTGGAGAGCTTCCTGAAGTATCCCCGAAACAAAAAACTTTGCTTGAGTGCCTCAATGATCTGATTTGCTCCTTCACCACTTTTTTCAATATTGGCAATACTACGGTTGAGCATGGGTACGATGGTGGTATCCGTGAGAATGGCTCCCACAGCACCTTCCCCGTTTCTGATTTTCTGGGACAAATACCTGAAGTCTCCCGTAATTTCAGCCAGCGTATCAGACACATTGCGGATGGTGATGATGGTATGATTCAACTGATCGGTAAACGAAGTATCTGTGAGTAAACTTCCGATTATCCCTTTGCCATCCTTAGTTTCACGGACAATGTTGGACAAATCCCCGGTGATTCTTGCTGATTGCTGACTGGTGAGCTTCACGTTGACCACCGCGGTTCTGATGTGCGATGCTATGGTAGTATCGCCCAATATGCTGATTAGTGCATCCGGGTGGCTGAACTTTTCAGTCAGTGTTTTTATATTTTCGGCAATGATAGAAATATCATCATTGGTTTTGCTCAATTTTCTGAATATATCATCCGTTTCGATGGGCTGGAGCGTATGCAGCATATCATTATTCCTGATCAACTCTGCAGGTGCATTCACCGGAGTTAAGTTGACAATTTTATTTCCCATCAATCCGTCGGTACCTATAGATGCCAGCACATTATTTTTAAGATATTTTGCAGCTTCTTCCTTGATTAAAATAGTCACTCGTACCGTAGTATCTGATTGTATCTCCACATTTTTGACAGAACCCACATCTATTCCGGCAAACCTGACTGAGTTGCCCTTCATCAGTCCGTTCACATTCTTAAAATCCGCATATACAGTAATCGTTGAACGAAACAGGCTTTGGTCTTTTCCGATAAAATACAGAGAAAAAAGTAAAAAACAGTACCCGCCAGCACCATAGCTCCTAATCTTATATTTCTGTTTTCCTGAACGTCCATAATTTCATTTTTAAATAAAAAAGGCTTGATTTTGGGGTCATCCGAGAGCATCAGATTTTCGAGTGTGTCATCAGCATAATTCACCCCGTCAATGAGCATCGCCACCCTGTCTGCCACAATTTTCACACAGTGCACATCATGAGATATAACGATGGAAGCAGATCGGTATTTTTCCTGCACTTCCACCATCAGATCGCTGATTTCCCGGGCTGTGATAGGGTCCAGACCTGTGGTGGGTTCGTCATAAAGAATGATCTCAGGCCTCATAATCAAAGTTCTGGCCAAAGCTATTCTTTTTTTCATACCTCCTGATAATTCTGAAGGAAACATTTGCTGAGTATGAGGAAGCCCGACATTGGATAAAGCCTCTTCCACTGCTGCATCTACTTCTGATTTCGAATAATCAATGCCATGTCTTCGTAACGGAAATTCGAGGTTTTCCCTCACAGTCATAGAATCATAGAGGGCATTACTCTGAAATAAAAATCCCACCCTCATCCTGATTTTATCTAAATCGTCATGATTGAGCGTGGTAACCTCCTGTCCCAAAACTTCAATATTTCCTTTATCCGGTTGCATCAGACCTATAATACATTTGATAAGCACAGATTTGCCCGAACCTGATTTACCCAAAACCACCACACACTCATTTTCATGTACATCTAAGGAAAAATTTTTTAACACATGGTTTGAGCCAAAGGATTTGTAGAGATTCTTTACACTCAATACTACAGGTTTTGACCTGAAATCATGCTGCACTTTGTACTTGAGATGCTCTTCCATTATGTAAACCCCATTATATCCGTGATCTGAACCGCAATCATGTCAATTATAAAAACCAATAGTGAAGCCACTACTACCGCAGAATTGGCCGATTGGCCCACACCTTCAGTGCCTTTTTCGGTATAATATCCTTTATAACATCCAATGATACCAATGGCAAAACCAAAGAAAAAGGTCTTGATAATAGCAGGAATGATATCAGAATAGGATAAGGCATCATATGCCTGATACCAATACAGATCCCAGGTAATACTGCCTCTGATATTGGTGCCGAGATAGGATCCAAACATAGATACTCCATCCGCTATCACTGCAAGTAAGGGTATCATAAATGTACAGGCAAGTACCCGGGTTACGACCAGATATTTGAAAGGATTGGTACCTGATACTTCCATGGCATCAATCTGTTCTGTAACTTTCATAGACCCCAACTCGGCTCCGATGCCCGAGCCGATTTTTCCTGCGCAAATCAATGCAGTTATGACCGGTGCAATTTCACGTACCAGAGAGATGGATACCATTCTTGGCAACCAGGATTCAGCTCCAAATTCCACCAGTGTAGGCCTTGACTGTATGGTGAGCACCAATCCCATGATAAATGCAGTGGTAACTACCAAAGAAAGAGATTTGTTTCCAATGAAGTAACACTGCCGAAGCAACTCCTCCATTCATATCTGGGTTTGTAAAATTCAGTGAAGAATCTTCCGGTAAATGCAGAGATCCGGCCTGTTTCCAGTAAAAACTCTTTCCAAAATGAAGTCTCCAATTGAAGATTTTTGGTAAAAATAGCATTTTTTTAGAGTCAGGAAATCAATTTTACCCCTACTTAAATATGATTCTGATCAGTGATAATTTCATCCATACTTTAAAAGGGAGTCTATGGCACGAAGAAATATTTTGATTAACTTTGTAAAGTCATCTTAATCCATCCGCCCCATGCCGCAAATCACAGGAAAGCTTATTGACCTTCACCAAAGAAGTATCTATGGCGCCAAAATAATTTACAACCATAACGGAATCATTGAAAGTATTCTACCTGAAGAAAACCCGGCCGGGCAATACATTCTGCCTGGATATATAGATGCCCATATCCATATCGAAAGCAGCATGCTTGTACCCTATGAGTTTGCGAAAATTGCCCTCAGGCATGGGACAGTGGCCACCATCTCAGATCCACATGAAATCGCCAATGTGCTCGGTGTGGAAGGTGTAAAATACATGATTCAAAATGCGGCAGATGCAAAGTTAAAATTTCATTTTGGAGCCCCATCCTGTGTGCCGGCAACAAAATTTGAAACAGCCGGAGCCGAAATCAATGCAGAGGCTGTAAGACAATTGCTTGAAGATCCGGATATTTACTATCTGTCTGAAATGATGAATTATCCGGGAGTATTGCATAATGACCCGGAAGTCATGTTGAAAATAGCGTATGCCAAATCCTTAAATAAAAATATTGACGGTCATGCTCCGGGATTAAGAGGCAGCGATGCTCAGAGATATATCCAATCAGGTATCACTACGGATCATGAATGTTTCAGCTATGAGGAGGCTCTTGACAAAATAAGCTATGGCATGAAAATCATCATCCGGGAAGGCTCTGCTGCACGAAATTTTGATGCTTTGCACCCTTTGATAAAAATTCATCCGGATAAGCTCATGTTTTGCTCAGATGATAAGCACCCGGACGAGCTACTGCACGGTCATATCAATCTGATAGTAAAAAGAGCACTTCGTCTTGGATATGATTTGTTTGATGTACTCAGGATAGCCTGTGTCAATCCTGTACTTCATTACGGTATGAGAAGTGGCCTGCTCCGACCCGGTGATCCGGCTGATTTTATTCTGATTAATAATCTTACGGATTTTAATGTACTTGCTACATTTATTGACGGTGAAAAAGTATCAGATGAAGGCAAGGTCTTTTTACCTCACAAAGCCCATACAACCCCCAACCAGTTTAACACACAACCTGTAACATCCCAAGACTTAAGTGTATATGGAGATGGGTGCAACCTGCCGGTAATAGTGCCGGTGGATGGTTCATTGATTACTGAAAAATTTTTCGTGGATCTACCCACGGCTGAGGGGCAAATTTTGGCTGCTCCGGATCAGGATATATCGAAAATCACGGTGATCAACAGGTATTATCCTGCCCCACCCTCAGTAGGCTTTATTAAAGGATTTGGACTGAAAGACTGTGCTATTGCCTCTACTGTGGCACATGATTCCCACAATATCATAGCCACAGGCAGTTCAGACGAACTGATAGTAAAGGCTATCAATGCTTTGATTATCTCAAAGGGTGGGCTATCTCTGGCCACTATAGATAAAGAAATGGTATTGCCTCTGCCTGTGGCGGGTCTTATGAGTGATCTTGATGCGGAGACAGTGGGTATGCAATATGCTGAAATAGACAGCAAAGCCAGAGAAATGGGTGCTGCCATGAAAGCTCCTTTTATGACACTTTCCTTTATGGCGTTACTGGTGATTCCAAAGATTAAAATCAGTGACTTGGGAATGTTTGATGCAGAGTCATTCAGTTTTTATGATAAATATTATAAAGCAGCAGATTTTTCAAAATAGGTCTCGGTGTCACCCAGGAATACCATTTCCCCATGCTGTAATGCCATGACTTTGTCACACATATATCTGACTATTCTCATATCATGAGAAATCACAATATAATGGGTGGCATAATCTTTCTGCAAATCCAACAGCAGATTCAGAATTTCGACTGTATTTATTCCGTCAAGTTTCGATACTGCCTCATCCAATATCAGAATACGGGGTTGGAGGGTCAAAGCCCTTGCAATACATACTCTCTGCCTCTCTCCGCCGGACAACTGCGAAGGATAGGCATCAAACAGGGATTCGCGGATATTAACTTTACGCAGCAGATTAAAGGCAATAGCTTGCGCCTCATGCTCAGAAGCTGCTGACTTGTGAACCAGAATGGGCTCTTTCACAGCTTCCAGAATTTTCATAGAAGGATGCAGCGCCGAATATGGATCCTGAAATATAAGCTGCCTGTACTTCGCCAGACTTTTCCTTTTGTTCGTTGAAAAGTCCTTTGAGTTTAGTAAGGGAAAGCTTACCTCTCCGGAATATTCCTCCAATAATCCTGTCAGGCATTTTGCTATCGTTGATTTTCCACTGCCGGATGGACCGATGATTCCGAGATTGCAACCTTCGGACAATGCAAATGTGATATCTTTTATGGCATTGATTTGTTTTTTGGGTATAAAAAAAGACCTGCTGCGCAGAGTATAGCTGACTGTCAGATCAGAAACTTCCAGTATATGTCGATTACTTCCCTTCTGATCGGCTTTTTTAATACCCTTATCCAGCTGTTGTTGTGCATGAATCAGCTGTTGTGTAAATTCATGACCGGGATTATGGAAGATTTTTTCCGTACTACCTGCTTCTACACTACAACCTTCTGACATGATGTAGCATTGTTGTGCATACTTGCGGATGATATCCATTTCATGACTGATCAGCAACAAAGCACATCCTGCCCCTTGCTGAAGCTCCTTAAATAAGTCCATGATTGCATACTTGAGGCCACTATCCAATCCTGTGGTGGGTTCGTCCGCTATGATCAGATCCGGATTGTTGGCAATACCCATGGCAATCATCAGTCTCTGTGCCTGGCCACCAGAAATTTCATGAGGGTAGGCATTATATATTCGATCTATATCAGTAAGCCTAACCTTTTCCAGTAATGCGTAGGCTCTTTCACGTATTTGATGATGGGACAGGCGATTGTGGATCTCAATAATTTCTTCAAGCTGATGCCCGCATTTTCTGACAGGGTTCAGTGCAGAAGCAGCCTCCTGCATAATCAAAGACAGTTTGCCTCCTCTTAATCTTGTCATGGTGGCATCATCTGCCTTAGCAAGATTGAGCATGTCTTTGCCAAAATACACATCACCGGAAATGCTGAACTCCCGTTTCTTTCTCCACATCTGCATGATCGCAAATGCTGTAAGGGATTTACCACAGCCTGAACTTCCCGCAAGCCCCACAATACTCCTTTCGGGAATTGTCAAATGAATATCATTCAATAATAGTGATTTGCCTTGACGATTTGTGATGGACAAATTTAACCCTTCAACCGTCAGTATATTTGCTTGTGAAGTTGACATATGGCAAAGTTACATACAAATTGAAGGCATCACAATTATCACATATGTAAAATTGCCTGTTTTGTCAGTTCACCAGCCCTAACCTTGATATCAATACCGTTAACGGATCAGATTGACATTGCCCTTTTTCCGGTATTCCACGGCATTGACACAGATTACCCGCAGATAATAGGCATAGGCATCAGGAGGCAATTCTTTACCTTCAAAGGTACCATCCCAACCTACAGACTGGTCGGTAGTCCTGAAAACCTGCTGACCCCAGCGGTTGTAGATAATCAATTCCATCTCGTCAATAAAATTACTCCTGACAAACAACCGGTCATTATTGCCATCGCCGTTGGGGGTAAAAGCATTGGGGAGATAAACATCAGTCTCATCACACCTTGCCCGACGCACTTCTACCGTCACCTGATCTACAGCAGTACATCCGTCTCTGTCGGTTACGGTCACCGTGTATGTGGTGGTTTCTACCGGTGCCACTTTAATAGAGAGGCCTGTAGCACCTGTGCTCCACACATAGGTGGCAGCTGCAATGGGATTTGTCACTTTGATTTCAATTTCTTCTCCCTCATAGATGGTTAAGTCGGGTTCAGCATTCACTGATATATCCACGGGCTGGCCCACATTGGGAATAAACTGGGCATTCTGCACACAGCCTGTGATGCGGTTTGTTAGGGTAACGGTCAGAGGAACACTGTTTCTGAATCTTCCTACCGGTGTGGCAGTCTGCGCTCCGGATATGAAAGCTGATGAAGGTGACCAGCTGAAATTGTAATTCTCCGGATTCTGGATCAAAACTCTGATAGTGCCGGGTTCATCGAAGCAGAATACCTGAGGCCCTGAAATATCAAAGACGAAAGGAGGTATGACACGTGGAGTCACCCTCGTGGTATCAAGACAACCCAGAGCTTTATTTCTCACAATGACAGACAAAGAAAGCCCCTGCTCCCCTTTGACCACTACACTTGTGGTACCATTACCGGAAATTATCTTATCTGATGGCAACCAAATAAAATCAAAATCCTGAGGATTCTGTATATTCAGATTGATGGTGGCATTTTCGTCATTGCATATACTGTCCTTAACAGACACGCTGTAATTAAAGGTAAAAAGACTGAAGGATACATCAATGCTGTCTGAGCACCCATAAATATCCCTGGCTACCAGTTTGATCTTAGCATTCGAAGTGACCGGATAATTTACATTAGGTCCTGAGGAAATCTGATTGCCCTTATCATCAAACCAACTGTATCTGATATCCGAAAGATTGGCCACAGCCTGCAGTGCGACCGTGGTATCCTTACAAAACTCAAAAGGTCCGATAGGCTGCAGTTGAACCTGAGGATTGACCACCACTTCCTTGACCGGTGATACAAACGGACACACTCCCACCAGGTTTTGAAGTCTCACACTGAAACTTCCGGGAGCAGTATAAGTGTAGCAAGGATCACGCTCAAATGAAAAGTCGTTTTCACTGCCCGGATCACCAAACTCCCACCTGACAAATCCATTGTACTGACCCTGTATTTTGAAACAGATTTTAAATTCACCGCAATTCTGCAATTCGTAATCAAAGTCCACCACCGGGTTTTGATTCATGATGATTTTAACTGTATCAATCAGTTCGCATCCAAACTGATTGACCACTCTAAGGTAAAGATCAAAATCTGCAGTTTGATTCTTCCCGACCCCTACCCTGATCTGACTGGTGTTTAAAGGGCCAATGATTCTGGGGTCAGGCTGCCATTCATAGGTCAATTGGTGTGTCGCCACTTCATTAAAGACCGGCAAGGTGATGGTATCTCCCGGACACATGATAAAAGGAGAAGCTACCAGCAGTCTCGGAGTCTGTCTGGTGACGGTGAATACTGCCGGCATGGTTGAGCATGATTCTCCTACAAACTGTGCATAATATGTTGTGACATTGGCATCCAGCTCTGTTTGAAGGTTCTGCCCGTTTCCTACAATAAAATTGAATGAAGGGTCAGTACTCCAGGTGTATTCTCCTTCTCCGATGCCACCGGACACAAAAAGATTGACATTTTTGTCGCAAATATCCGGTGTACCGGTGATGGTAAGGTCTATGCCACCGGTCAATGCCACGACATTGACTGAACCATAAGCTTCACATACACCATCTGATACCGTCACAGCATAGGTACGGTTTTCCGATATTTTCACTTTCGGGTTATGGGGTTCTGTGAGATCCAGGCCTTCTACCGGAGACCAGGTATAGGACCATGCCGGATTCCCGTTCTTGATCAGGAATTTAGATTGGTCCGGACATAATATAATCGGATCTGCCTGAAAAGACACACTGGCAAAAGGACCGATTTCAATCCATCGCTCAAGTTCATCTTCACATCCATTGGCAAAAGTGGTATTGCACAATACATATACCTGACTATCCTTAGGTACGGTAATGAAAAAGGAATCCACATTGTAGGTATCCAAACCATTGGTAATGCCGGCAGTCCAGACTATGGAAGATACAGGTACATTATTCGAAAGCGTATCTATGTACCTGATTTTTACAGTGACATTATTATCATCGGGACAATTATCCGGAACCAATGCAAATTCCGTGCGGGGCACAAATTCCTCCAGATTGATTTCTTTTTCGTCTTCAATAGTACATCCATCTCCCAGGACGATACTATGCATCACTTTTACCACTCCGGAGTTTGCAGGCACTCCTGCATTGACTGTGGCACCGGAATATATGTTGGTACCAATTCTCCAGTTTTGAGCAACAATGGGCGCCAGAGGATTCAATGGAGCAGACAGGTCAGTAAGAATCAACTCCGCCTGTCCCCCCTGAGGACAACCTCCAAAATCTATGCTGAAATCAATGGCCGGCTGTAGCTCTGAAATATTGATTTCCTTTTCTATGGTTGCAGTACATCCGTTATTGGCAAAAAGGGATAGTTTTATCAGGGCATTCTGGTCATCCTGCAATACAATCTCAGGATTCTGCACATTATATCGGGTGGTATCGTTGCCCTGAATCACCGTCCACTCCCACACATTGACTGAAAATCCGGGTTCATCAAATGCTGACAAGTCCGTCATCCGTATCCTGACGGTATTGTCTTCAGGGTCACACCCTGATAGCACATAAGAGAATTCCGGTTCTATCTTATTGGTAAATACCATCACCTGCTGCAGTATGGTATCAAAGCATCCGTCACTGCCCCTTGTGGCTCTCAGCTTGACCGTATATATACCGGATTGCGGATAGGTAAAAACAGGATTGCGCTCCGTAGACATAAAGGCCGGACTTTCATTTGGAAAATCAAAGTACCAACGGTAATTACTGGAGCTGATACTATTGTTGAAGAACTCTACCGTCAAGCCATCACAATTGCTTTCTGAGGTGGTAAACTGTGCTTTCGGTGGAGGCGAACAAACTCTTACATTGTACTGGAAGTCTCTTCGGACCGTAGAAAGGAGCTTGCCATTTCTGTATTCTTCTACACATACACCCACGAGAAACTGACCTACCAGATTGGGGTTGAGTGTGATGATACCTGTCTGCGGATGGATAGTCAAAGGTACATCACCTCCCAACATATCATTCAGACTGTAAGGTGATCTCCACTGCACGGTGTTGTAAGGAGGACTTCCGGGAGGTTGTGGCCGTGGAAACTGAATAGTGGCTCCTGTATTGGGTACACAAAGCTTATACACCAATGAGTCACCATCTATATCTGTGGCAGAGTGGTCAAAGGTATGAAGATTGTTGGCGCAGATATATACATCCGGCCATTCTTTGAAAGATGGCGCACTGTTGTTCAGCAGTTGGGCATCATCAGTAATCTGAATCCAGTAAGTAGCCCCGGTTTCCAATGGATTGACAATATTGGCAAGCGTCTCATTGCGGCAACATCTCTGATAAGCCAGAATATACCCTCCCTGTCTGTAGGGCAATCTGACCAATCCCTGATAGGTAGTCTCATGCACACATACCTGCGTACCTTCAAATCCGCAATCCGAGCGAATATATTGATTGAGCGTATCAGAGGAATTGAACCTCAATCTTATTTCTCCGTTATTGGCCAGACTGGTGATGAGTGCACCGCTCGGGGTAAATATTCCTATGGAAGCAGGATCATCAAACTGTGCTTCAGGAGAGCCCAGGAGACAGTCCCTTCTCAGTGTGAGCCGCACCTGATATACATCAGAGGTCACCCTTCTGTAAGTCAGGTTTCCTCCCACAATGTGTGTGGCAGATACCCGGTCAGGCACAAGAAAAAGGAATGAAGCTGCAAAAAGTATTGAAAGCCCAAATCTGAAAACCTGAGTATTCATTTTTATCTTATCTTTAAAATTATTTTGACGATTCATTTCTATCATTTTATGTTCGGTCCGGAAATTATAACTTTCGGCTCGCTCTTAATATTTCTACCCTACGCTCCTTGGCAGCTTTAAGACTGTAAATAGAATTTCGCTCATCTGCCAGACTGTCAGGTACATCTTTTGGAGCTAAGGACTTACCAAATGAAATATCCGTGATTTTCAGCTGCCCTGAAGCAAAATATTTCTGCAACTCCTGATTACCGTACACAATCATTTCGTTCTTCACACTGTTGACCCTTCGCTGACCCAATACCAGATTGTATTTGGATTCAGCTCTCGGTGAAGCAAATCCTTTGAAGATCAATTCCACCTGATTGCCTGCCTCAAGTTCCTGCAATAAATTGATCATAAATAACTTAAGCTTGTCATAGCCGCCCTGTACCTCACCTTCAAAAAATTCTTCAAACAGGTCCATGGCCCTTTGCTTGTCTGCGTCTTTCAATGGCTGAGCATATTTTTGCTTATACACCTCTTTTCTGCTCATATAGTTATTTACAAGATCCCCATATTTTGCCTTGGTGGTGGTGGATCTGCTTCTGATATCCGGGAGGTCATTATCAAAATAAAGCGCAATGGGCAGTAAATCCTGTAATACAAATTTGTCTAAGTACATATCCCTTCTTATCAGCGTAGATCTGTCATAGGGTCTTGTATCCACCAGATCCTCTGCATCGGTGTAACCTTCTTTTTTAGCAGTCAGCTTGTACTGCTTACCTCTGTCAAGCATAAAAAAGAAGTCATTGGCTAAGGGATTGGTGATGGTGATATCTTTTTTAGTATTGTCCGTGAGGTCAATCAGAGTTACCGTTACCCCTTCAAGTGGAAATTTACCGATCTTGGTAAATGTAAATACATCCAGCAATATCATATCTGTCTCCAGATACATCTTTCTTATGATGGATTCAGACTCCATATAACCATAAGTAGATAATTGAATGGTATCCGGATAGTAGTTTTCTCTTTCTGCCACAATAATATATTCACGATCTTCGTCGAGGGTAAAAATATGGTCATTGCCGTCATCATTGGTAACCCTGCCAATCTCTATTCCTGAATTCTTATCTATAAGTCTGACTGTGGCATTCTTCAGAATTCTGCCTGTAAGTTTGTCGTAAGTCAATGCATTGAGATCCAGGTCAATTTTTTTCAATAATGCCTCGTATATATCATAACAGCAGGATTCATGGTAGGCATCCAGAAACAAGGAACCCTCTCTGTTGGACGAAAAGTATGCTTTTCACCCGAAGGTTCCAGAAAATAGTATATATCGTTGTAAGATCCGTTAATAGGTACCCCCAGATTGGTGACCGGCCCAAACTCCTCACCGGATTTTATACTCTTGAAGATATCAAATCCTCCGAGGCCTTCTCTTCCATCCGTGCTGAAATAGAGGACATTAGACTCGGAGTGAAAAAAGGGAGTGATATCATCAAATGCGGTATTGACAGCATCCAGATTGACGGGTTCTGAAAAACCATATTTTTCATCCAGCACTGCATACCATATATCCAGTCCACCCCTGCCACCATTCCGATTGGATACAAAATATAAAATTTCTTTACCGGTGGCTTTATCCATTACAATATTGGGATGTGTGCTGGTGGTGCCGGGCAGATTAACCGGTGCCCCGAGCTTAGTCTCATTGGTTAACAGTCCACCTTTCTGTATATCTGAAGTGTAGATATCACATCTGATCTCGCTGCCGTTGATGTATTCACATACGGTGTAATACAATTTGGTGCCCGTACTGTTTATGGCAGAATTGGCCACCAATTGATCTCTTTCATTAAGCTTGTTTGGAATGATTTCTGCACTTTTATCCTTTCCTTTTTTGAACAGTTTGGAAATTTCCCTTGGTGGATTCTCAGTCCTCATTTTTTCTTTTTCCCGCATAGAGCTGAAGTACAGTGTATCCATAAAGCTGTGCGCACCTACTTCCGAATATATGGTATTGACATCTTCTCCAAGTCTGCTGAGCTTCACCCTTTTATTGGCTTCCTGAGTGAGTTTTTTGGCCAATTGGATGGCAGCCAGTTCCTTTTGGGTTTTCAGCATATACCAATCATCTTTTTCCCCGTACTCAGAAGCATACAACTGATAATACCTCTCTGCTTCATCATATTTACCCAGCCTTTGGTACATAGAAGCGAGCCAGAATGTGGCTAAGGAAAACTGTTCATCTTTCAGCGTATCTATAAGATATGAATACTTTTCAGCAGCTCTTGCATAGGCGTTGAAAAGGCGTGCACTTTCTGCTGCTTTGAATATCACGGCCGGATCTTTCTCATCAAATTCCAAAGCTGTATTGTAATAAGTGAGTGCCGCATAATAGTTTTTCGTAAGGAAAGCTTTGTCAGCAGCATCGAGAAAGGCCTTTTTGTCTGACCCGAAAGGATAACCGAGAAAGTGAGGGTAAGTATGGATATGTTCAGGATAGTTCGCATAATGGATGTCAAAGTTTAGCTTAATAAATAGGGCAAACTTTTGAAGTATTCAAGGGCTTAACATTCTTGATAATGTAACGGAAGTGCATTTCCGGGCCACCTCTGTTCGAACCCACTATTCTGTTGAATGCATTGGTGTCAAAATCATAGCTCAGACTGGCATAATATTGATTGAACTGCAAGGCAATAATGGGAAATAGTGACTTTGCCGTACGATAACCTGCTCCGAGATGGAGCTGGAATTCCTTGCCTCTTTTTTCAGAAATATAAATCTTTCCAAGGCCGCCAAAAACGGTCTCATCATAGGGTCCCTGAAACTGCTGCATGATATGCAACTGAATATCCAGCTGATCTATGATTTTTACGTTGCCGACGGCTGACAATGAATATCTTCTTGGCAAAGTAGATTCATCTCCATCATAAAATGCCACATTAGGTTCGATGAGATGGGTGGCGGCTGCACCGACATCTACGTGTGTACGGGATGACAACTGATACCTGTAGTTCAGACCCAGAGCGGTTTCTACAAAAAAGACTCTTGAAAAATTATCAAACAATTCACCGGTGGGCAGTGCAGCATTGAATGCGTCACCATCCCATTGTTTGTCCCATGTAAGCGTCTCAGTATTGAATCCTCTGGTAGATAAACCCAGCTGTATCCCTCCGCTTAAAATATGATTCCTGGATAATATCCTGTGGTACGCAACCGAGGCATTCAGGGTAGTAAGATTGAGTTTTGAATCACCCTGCCGGTCATAATTGAACATGGCACCTATGCCGAGAAAATGCTTCTCACTCCTGTCAAAGCTTAGCTGCCTGTCATATGCGCCACTGAATGTAAACCATGGAACCGGGACAAATCTCCACTGATCCCGCATAGAGAGTGTGACTCTGTGGTCTCCGTTGAAAACCCCGGTGAGTGCAGGATTGATATTCAGAGGTGAATTATAAAACTGACTGTAATGCAGGTCCTGTCCGGCTACATTAAAATTTTCTAATATCAGCAGAAAAATTCCCAGAATTTTCCAGCCTTTGATACTCCTTAGCTGTACCATCGTAACAAATTAAATTGTTTTGTTATATGTATTTAATTCAATACTATGCTATTGAAACAAAAATCAAAAATCTTGTAAATACTCAGATCAGTAGTGCAAAAATCATACTACAAACAGCAGTCGCAATGTTCTTCTTATACAGTAGCAGGCAATAAATCGAAAGCAATACTACCAACCGATTTCAAACAGTAACCCCCGGGCTTTTGTTCAATACGTATCATTTTTTTACTTAAAGGGTCATTGAAAACTTCCTCCATATTTTTGATGATACTGAATGGCAGGTTTAATTCTGCAAATTTGGTACTCAATTCTTCCAAGGTAAATTGAGATACTTTTTCCTGCAGTATATTAAGGAGTAAACCCCGATGCTTTATTCTCTCATTATTTTGTCCAAAATTAGGGTAATTATCCTGCGATAAATTCAGGGTTTTCCATAGTTTTTCAAATTGCGCATCGCTTCCTATGGCAAGCATAATCTGTTTTCCGTCCTTAGTGAGCAGGATTTCTCCATATGGCGCAATATTGGGATGCAGCGTACCCAATGGCTTAGGTATATGACTGCACATCAGGTAGTTGGAGGCCTGATTGACGAGTCCCGATATGGCACTTTGATATAAGGAAACATGAATGGTGCAGCCCTGACCGGTCCTGAATTTATGCAAGAGCCCGATCAAAATGGCTTCTTTCATCTGATGCGCTGCCAGAATATCTATCATGGCTACAGGAATCTTGCAAAGCCGCCCCTCCTCAGTGCCTGTCATGGAAATATATCCGGTCTCAGCCTGCATCACCAGATCATATCCGGGTCTTGGATCATCATAGGAATATGCAGACAATTGGGCAAAAATAATCTTAGGATTCAATGACGTGATCTTCTCGTGGTGTACACCCAGTTTCTCAGCTGTGGCCTTCTGAAAATTGGATATCACCACATCCGCATCCTTTACCAAAACATAGAGACGATATAGATCTTCCTGAGCAGATAGGTCCAGCATCAATTCCTCCTTTCCATAATTGGCGGCTGCATAGTATGCACTGTATGGAGAAGCCGGATCTTCAACCGGAAGCTTCCATTGCCGGGTTGCATCTCCAGCGGATTTTCTGTTTTCAATTTTGATGACGGACGCCCCTAATTCGGCGAAGAAACTTCCTGTCAGAGGTCCGGCAAGGACGCTTGACATATCCACCACTTTCAGCCCTTGAAAAAAACTATCCAATGTTTACTTTATGAAATTTGGAGATACCACAGCTTCCTTACTATCGGGTTTGTACTGATAAAAACCTTCCCCGGATTTTCTACCCAATTTACCGGCAGTGACCATATTTACCAAAAGTGGACAGGGAGCATATTTGGGATTACCGAATCCATTATGCAATACCTGCAATATAGACAGACAGACATCCAGACCTATAAAATCAGCCAGAGTCAGTGGCCCCATGGGATGAGCCATACCCAGCTTCATCACGCTATCTATCTCCGTTACGCCTGCCACTCCTTCGTACAGGGTATAGATGGCTTCATTGATCATAGGCATTAAAATCCTGTTAGCCACAAAACCGGGATAATCATTGACTTCCACAGGAATTTTGCCCAGAGTCCCGGACAAATCCATAATTTTTGCAGTAACTTCATCGGACGTGGCATATCCACGTATCACTTCCACCAGTTGCATCACCGGCACCGGATTCATAAAATGCATTCCAATGACCTTGTCCGCTCTTGAGGTAGCTGCTGCAATTCTGGTGATAGAGATAGATGATGTATTGGTGGCGAGAATACAGGATTCCTGAGTCCACATATCCAGCTGCTTGAATATCTGAAGTTTCAGTTCCACATTTTCGGTAGCCGCTTCTACCACCAGATCAGCCGACCTTACGCCTACATCCATTTGAGTATAAGTAGTGATATTCTGCAGGGTCTTCTCTTTGTCATCCTCGGTGATGGTACCCTTTTTAATCATACGGTCGAGATTATCACCGATAGTTTTCACAGCCCGCTCCAGAGCTGCTGCAGATATGTCGCAGAGATGCACCTTAAATCCTTTCATCGCAATACCTGAGCAATTCCATTGCCCATAGTACCTGCACCTACCACTGATATTATTTTCATTTGGTTATTTTTTGATCAGACTGCAAAAATAAGGCGCAGAAAGTTGTCAAAGTTACTTATCCGCCCAAATATTAAAAATAGGATATTATGTAATCAAGTTCACCTGAATGGCTTCAGATAATCCGAAACAGAATTTATATTTGATATGGCTAAAGAAAGACATAAAAAACAAAAAAAAGCCCTGCAGAGACTGCTGCAAGGCTTTTTACTTATATGGAAGTAAGATATTACATCATACCGCCCATTCCGCCTCCTCCCATTGGTGGCATTGGCGGATGGTCTTCTTTTTTATCACTTACCACGCATTCGGTGGTGAGCACCATACTTGCTATGGAAGCAGCATTTTCTACGGCTACTCTGGTCACTTTAGTTGGGTCTATTACCCCACTCTTTTTCAAATCTTCATACACACCGGTTCTGGCATTATAACCATGAGCCCCTTTCTGCTTCTGAACTTCAAAGAATACTACTGAGCCATCTACACCGGCATTTTCAGCAATGGTTCTGAGCGGAGCCTCCAATGCTTTTCTTACAATCTGAATTCCCAGATTTTCGTCCTCATTGGAGCCAGTCACTTTTTCCAGACTTTCAATAGCTCTGACCAGAGCCACACCGCCACCTGCCACGATACCTTCTTCCACTGCTGCTCTTGTGGCATGTAAAGCATCATCTACTCTGTCTTTTTTCTCCTTCATTTCCACTTCAGTAGCTGCACCTACGTACAATACTGCTACACCACCGGCCAGTTTTGCCAATCTTTCCTGGAGCTTCTCTCTGTCGTAATCAGATGTAGTCGTTTCGATCTGAGCTTTGATCTGTGCAATTCTTGCATTGATATCCGCCTGCTTGCCACGACCATTAACGATAGTGGTGTTGTCTTTATCCACTGTCACTTTTTCAGCCTGACCAAGGTGCTCCAGTGTGGTATTTTCAAGTTTGTAACCTTGTTCTTCTGAGATTACAGTTCCTCCGGTCAGGATAGCAATATCCTCCAGCATAGCTTTTCTTCTGTCACCAAATCCCGGAGCCTTCACAGCTACTACTTTAAGACCTGCCCGCAATCTGTTGACCACAAGGGTACCCAATGCCTGACTATCCACATCCTCTGCAATGATCAGCAAGGGTCTTCCTGTCTGTACTCCTTTTTCAAGGATTGGAACGATCTCCTGCACATTGGAGATTTTCTTATCATGGATGAGGATCAACGGATTGTCGTATTCTGTAGTCATATTTTCAGTATTGGTAATGAAGTATGGAGACAGATAGCCTCTGTCAAACTGCATTCCAATCACTTCATCCACATATGTGTCGGTACCTTTGGCTTCCTCAACGGTAATAACTCCGTCTTTGGTTACCCTCTTCATCGCATCAGCAATGAGACTTCCTATTTCCTCATCGTTATTGGCTGAAACTGTGGCTACCTGCTTGATTTTATCGTAATCAGAACCCACTTCTTCACTTTGCTTTTTAAGGTCTGCAATGACTTTGGCTACTGCCTTGTCAATACCTCTTTTAAGATCCATAGGATTGGCTCCGGCTGTGACATATTTCATACCGGCAGTGACCATGGCCTGTGCCAGTACAGTAGCTGTAGTGGTACCATCACCGGCTGCATCCGCAGTCTTGGAAGCCACTTCTTTTACCATCTGTGCACCCATGTTTTCTACGGCATCTTCCAGCTCTATTTCTTTGGCCACGGTGACACCATCCTTAGTGATTACAGGAGCTCCAAACTTTTCTGGATTACTACATTTCTTCCCTTGGGGCCCAATGTCACTTTTACGGCATTAGCCAGCTGGTCAATTCCTGATTTTAATTTAGTACGTGCTTCTGCGTCAAAGCTTATAATTTTTGGCATGATTCGATTAATTTAATGGTTTAACAATATTAGAAAATAAAGCATCAGAGAATGACAAGAATATCATCTTCTCTCATGATCAGATAATCCTGACCCTGATAATTGATTTCCTGACCTGCATACTTTCCATACAGAACAGTATCCCCGACTTTTACAGTCATTTTATTACCTTCCTTGCCAGGGCCGACTGCAATTACTTCACCTCTCTGAGGTTTTTCCTTTGCAGTATCAGGAATGATAATTCCACCTGTTGTTTTTTCCTCGGCGGGAGCCGGTTTTACAACAACTCTGTCATTGATTGGCTTCATACGCTTGTGTATTTAAGATTTTAAAGTGAACTAATGATTTTCAAACACAAGCCTAAGCATCACTAATTGTGCCAATCCTCCCTTTCTGCCATAATTGTAAAATATTCTTTGGATTCAGCTGTTTTTGCTTGCCATTTTTACACAATCAGATACAGAAGTTGACATTTTGACAGATTTTTATATGGAATTTGAGGAGATGGAGGATCAGGAGGAGGTGGATGGGTTTATGGGTTGATGGGGTTTATGGGGTTATTGCGGATTTGCTGAGTTGTGGATTTGCTGAGTTGTTTATATGGTTGATGGGGGTTATTGCGGATTTGCTTAGTTGTGGATTTGCTAAGTTGTTTATATTGTTGATGGGTTTATGGGGTTGATGGGGGTTATTGCGGATTTGCTAAGTTGTTTATATGGTTGATGGGGGTTGTTTTGCGGATTTGCTTAGTTGCGGATTTGCTGAGTTGTTTATATGGTTGATGGGGTTTATTGCGGATTTGCTGAGTTGTTTATATGGTTGATGGGTTTATGGGGTTGATGGGGGTTATTGCGGATTTGCTAAGTTGTTTATATGGTTGATGGGGGTTATTGCGGATTTGCTGAGTTGCGGATTTGCTGAGTTGTTTATATGGTTGATGGGGTTTATTGCGGATTTGCTGAGTTGCGGATTTGCTGAGTTGTTTATATGGTTGATGGGTTTATGGGGTTGATGGGGGTTATTGCGGATTTGCTAAGTTGTGGATTTGCTAAGTTGTTTATATTGTTGATGGGTTTATGGGGTTGATGGGGGTTATTGCGGATTTGCTAAGTTGTGGATTTGCTAAATTGTTTATAGGGTTTATAGGGTTTATAGGGTTTATGGGTTTATGGGGTTTATGTTTTGATCGCACCGGGTCGTGATTTTCCTCGCTGGAGTGTTTACAGTTTCCGCCGGCGGCGGATTCGGATCGTTCATCGTTCATCGTTCATAGTTCATCATTCGAGTGTTCAAATTGTTCACCATTCAGCATTCATAATTCATAGTTCATAGTTCGAATTGCTCGGATCGTTCATCGTTCATCGTTCATCGTTCGAATTGCTCGGATCGTTCATAGTTCATAGTTTCCGCCGGTTGCGGATTCATCGCTCATAGGTTCTCGTTTCTCCCTGCCCTACTTACCTTTAAACTGTGCAGGTCTTTTCTCTACAAATGCGGCAGCACCTTCCTTAGCATCTTCAGTGGCCATGGTGTAGCCAAAATCAGTGTATTCCTTGGCAAAGCCGTCTGTCTGTTTGTCATAATAGGCATTGACAAGTGCTATAACCTGCTTCACGGCCAAGGGCGCTTTGGATGCTATTTTAGTCAGAATTTCATAGGCTTTTTCTACTTCCTTGCCGGGATCGGTGACATGGGTGACAAGTCCCAATGCCAGAGCTTCATCGGCTTTGATCATATCTGCGGTAAGGAGCATTTCTATGGCTTTTCCTTTGCCGATGAGCTGTACCAGTCTTTGTGAACCGCCGTAGCCGGGTACCAGGCCGAGATTGACTTCAGGCTGTCCAAAGCGGGCATGCATTCCGGCCACTCTGATATGGCAAGCCATGGCAAGCTCACAGCCTCCGCCAAGGGCAAATCCGTTCACTGCAGCAATTACGGGACAATGAAATCTCTCTATCTTAAAAAAGACATCCTGTCCGGTCTTTGATTTCTGTATGCCACCTTCCAGATCGAGTGCAGCAAATTCCTTAATATCAGCACCAGCTACAAATGCCTTTTCGCCGGCTCCGGTCAGAATAACTCCCTTGAGCGAAAGGTCGTCATATCTTTGGGTAAAGAATTGATCCAGCTCTTCGAACACCCTGGCATTCAGAGCATTCATGGCATTTGGCCGATTGATGGTAAGAATGGCAATTCCGTTATTTTCTTCTATCAGTAAAACTTGCTCAGACATGGCTATTTATTATTTGAATTTATACTGTAATGTTCTGTCATTTTAAAAATGGTTCAAAATCCCAAAATCACTTTTGCAATGGAAAAATAAATCAGGATGCCGAAGATATCATTGCTTGTAGTGATAAACGGACCGGTGGCCAGTGCAGGATCAATTCCATTTTTATGGAGTGTGATAGGCACAAAAGTACCAATCAAAGAGGCAATAATGATCACTGACACCAAAGCAATGGAGACAGTCACACCTATGATAGGCTGTACTCCCAGTAAAAGATAGCTTCCGGCCATCAGAATACTGGCCAGCAGTAATCCGTTCAACAGGCTCAGACTCACCTCCTTAATCAACCTTCTGAAAATCGAACCGCTCAGAGAATTATTGGCCAATCCCTGCACAATGATGGCCGCAGACTGTACGCCCACATTCCCTGCCATGGCTGCAATCAGTGGCGTGAAGAAAAACAACACCTGATATTTTTCCATAGCAGCCTCAAAACTTCCTGACACTTTGACAGCTACAAAACCTCCCATCATTGCCAGAAACAGCCATGGAAACCTGGCTTTGGTCAGCTCCAGGATAGAATCATCCGCCTCCACATCCTGAGAGATACCGGCTGCCAGCTGATAATCCTTATCCGCTTCATCCTTGATGACATCCACAATATCATCAATAGTAATCCGCCCCATCAATCTACCCAACTCATCCAGTACAGGTATGGCCTCTATGTCGTATTTCTGCATCAGTCGGGCTACTTCTACATCCGGTGTATCCACCTTTACCGAAAGTATGTCTCTGATATAAATATCTTTGATGGGTGTACGGAGACTTGTAGTGAGCAGATCCTTCAGGGACAATCTGCCCAGCAAACGGTTGTCATCATCCACCACATAGATGGAATGTACCTTGGTCACATTTTGTGCCTGCCGCCGCATCTCCCGTACACAGGAAAAGACTGTCCAGTTTTCATTGACCTTGATAAGCTCCTTGGCCATAAGTCCACCGGCTGAAGACTCATCATATCTGAGCAGCTCCACAATGTCCTGGGCATGCTCCTTGTCTTCGATTTCCTGAAGTACTTCGGATTTGAGATTTACGGGCAGTTCAGAAATGATATCTGCGGCATCATCGGAGCTCAACTCTTCAAGCTCTTCTGCAATCTCTTTGGGCGACAGCCTCTGAAGGATGGTTTCCCTCAATTCCTCGTCAAGTTCCAGAAGGATTTCGGCGGAGTATTCAGGATCTATGATATCAAAGACAAAGACCGCATCTTCCTCCGGAATGCTTTCCATCAGCTCAGCAATATCAGCATAATGCATCTCCCTGAAAACCTGCTTCAGCTGATTTTCATCTCTGGCAGTGATCCAGTCTCTGATCTCAGCCATCGGGATTTTTACATTGCTGTTATTTTCCATGATGCGCAAAAATAACAGATTGAAACTATTTGATTCGTATTAAATGTGAAATGCGGGTAAAACTTATGTTAACAATGACCTGCCAATAAAAAGTAGCGCTAAAAACAAAGAATCTATTCGAAAAGCAATATTCACTAATATTCAATCTTAAGAGTACTTTCTTTCCAAAGCCTGAATGCCTCCAATGCTTCATCTCTCATCATCCGGAAGGTAGGGAGTGTTCTGTCCTGTATATCTTTTCTATTTCCTGAGAAATAAAGCGATCATCAAAGTCAATGGAAGCAGCATCCGCCTTGGTGTTTGCAAAATATATTCTTTCAGGTCTTGCCCAGTATATTGCTCCCAGACACATGGGACATGGCTCACAGCTACAGTATATTTCGCAGCCATCCAATTGAAAACTACCGAGCTTACTGCAAGCTTCACGGATAGCCACGATCTCTGCATGTGCGGTGGGGTCGTGGGTTGCCGTTACACGATTGGAACCTTCTGCAATGATTACGCCATCTTTCACCACTACTGCCCCGAAAGGTCCGCCAGAACCTTTCAATACATTTTCTACCGACAACTCTATGGCTCTTCGCATAAAGCTCTTTTGTAAATCTGTGTATTCCATGCTCTGATATTTTTTGGCTAAGGTATCAAGAAATGATGAATTGTTGTGATGACTGATCCATAGTTTTGCCCATAAGCCACCAGTAGTGAAGTCTGTGTATCTTTTCCTTTGCTAAGCTCAAATCAAAATAAAATTTAAGTTTTAGTTTTTTGAAACAGGATTTTTTACATTCTTTGTACAAAAATTTGAACGATGCACAGAGAAATTCAGTCATGGTACAGCCCCGCACTCAACAAGCAGATGGAAATCGTGGAATACGGCACCTACGGTTTCGCTCTGCTGTTATTACCTACAGCAGCAGCAGATTATCTGGAGTATGAACGCTTTTTGATGATAGATGTGATGGCCAAATATATCAATGAGGGTAAAGTAAAGATATATTCCATCAATTCTATCAATTCTGAAAGCTGGCTGAATAATAAAATTTCAGGCAGACAAAAAGCCATCCGGCATCAACAATTCAATCGATATGTGTATGAAGAGGTGGTGCCTTTCATCAAAAGCCGGACAAGTCCGGAGACTCCCATCATCACCTGCGGAGCCTCTTTCGGAGCTTTACATGCAGCCAATCTGTTTTTTAAAAGGCCGGCCTTAATCCGGGGCTGCATTGCCATGTCGGGACTCTATGATCTGGGCAAATATACCAAAGGCTACTGGGATGAAGATGTGTATTTCAACAGTCCTCTGCATTATCTCAAAGATCTGAATGATGAATGGCACCTCAATGCTATCAGAAGTTCAGGTCATATACACATACTGACAGGATCCGGCGACTACGAAGATCCTGATGGATCGAGATATCTGTCCGGGTTATTGCATTACAAAGGCATACCGCATCATCTGGATGTGTGGGGCTATGATATCCGTCATGATTGGCCTACCTGGAGAGCTATGCTGCCTTATCTTATGGAAACAAAATTCTGATAGAATTATTCAGGTAATGAATTTGTAATTGCTATTTCTGCTACCAAGGGATTGGTGGAAGCAGGTATTTGATTTTACTGATGCTTGCAATCAGTCTGTTTTCTTGAATTGCTCGGGTCGGAGATTTACGATTTTGTTGTTGCGGATTACCACCAGTTCTGTATTCATTTTAAGTTTGTAATCCACCAGCTTTTCCCATACTTTTTCCATCCCTTTGAGGATTTTCTGCTGATGTGACGAGATTTTACCTTGATTCATATGATGTAAAATACTTTCTGAACGCAAAATTACGGTTTTTCTTCAATCAAACTCACATAATAGGATGTAAGCAGGTTATATTTTTTTTCTCCAATCACAAATGGCGGATTGCCGGCCATTCCTGTTGCTACCAGATCAAACTGTCCTTCAGAATTATCAATAATCATCCATTCATTCACTAAGGGCTGATAGATTTCAAAAAAATTTTTAAGCCCGTTTCGGTATCGTCTTTTGATGACATGTTTTTCGATATTATGCCCGCCTTCCATCACCCGTATCCTTACCCTTTCTATAGCTAATCTTACATCTCGTAGCCAGAAGAACAACAGAATTACATGAAATCCTGCCTGTTGAGCTATCCTGATTTTACCGGCATAGCTTCGGGTGGCGAGAGTGGTTTCGAAGGCAAAACTACCGGATTGTGTCAGCAGCTCTTCAATCCTGCGCAGCATGATTCTGCCGGATTCGAATGCCACTTTTTCCGGCTGAAAAGGAGACAGGCCTTTGGCAATTTCATCGGCATTGACAAACTCCCTGACTTTCAATATGTCAGGCAGAATGGTGTAGGAAGCCGTAGTTTTACCGGCACCGTTGCATCCTGCTATAATGTAGAGATACTTTTTCAAATTGCCAATGAAGATTAAACCCTATTCTTTGATGAGCACATAATTGGTGTACCACTGATACCCTACCAGGGCCAGTAAGGCCGCTATCAGTATTATATTGATAAATTCACCCGTAATCACACTAACAACCCCTCCTGAAATCACCATTGCAACGATAATAAAGCTATATCTCCGCAGCTTTTTCCTATTACTGTCTAAAAAAGCATTATTCATACTACCCAAGGGTATCATCATCAGCAGCAGCCCGATACCGGTCGAGAGTAATCCCGGATTTTTAAGTAAAAAATACAACCCGACAAAGATCAGGCCTGACACCAATGCTATGCCTACATACCTTGCTGACTCTTTTTCCTGGGGTGACATGGTCAGTTTTCCATACGGATTGGTAAGCATATACAGATTCATCAATGGTGAAAAGAGCCAGGTGGTAAGAAAAAAAAATATCATCAATACCACGACAGGAATCAGATAGGGTTGTAAGCTCTCGTTGTTTCTGGCAAGTCTGAGCAGTAGTCTGTATGCTATGTAGGTACCTATGATAAGATACCACTGGTGCTTATTGCTCAGTTTACTCACCCAAATCATCAGCTGGAGAAAATATCGGTATAGCGGAAATCTGGCTTTCATGGCCTGCAGCATGCCAGCTTTGGCGTATTCATTGAGAGGATCTTCTGTCAGTGCTGTTTTGAAGTGGAGCAAAGCTTCATTGACCTGACCACTACCCAGATTGGTCCAGCCGAGATTGGCATGGGTATTTGGATTGGAAGGGTCGGAGTTCAAAGCCTTGCTTATAGTGAGATGAGCCTCTTCATTTCTGCCAAGTGCTACCTGTGCGGATGCACGTACATTGAGACAATCTACGTTTTCAGGATCCATACGCAAGCCGGTATCTGCCGTCTCTATTGCCTGAGCATAGTCTTTTTTCTGATATAAAATATTGGCCTTCAAGGCAAAATAGTCCGCAATAAAAGGATGAATTCTTATTGCTTCGTTAATCTCTTCTTCAGCCTTTTGAAGATTTCGGGTATTGAGAGAAGCATTGGCTAAAGCATAGAAGGCAAAACTATCTTCCGGCATAATTTTAATCAGCTGCCGGGCATTATACTCCACTTCTTCAAACTGCCCCATGCCCAGATAGCTTATAATCAGCATTTTGATCAAATCAGGATCATTCGGATCCATTTGAATCAGCTGTACTAACTTTTCATGCGCCTGCTGAAACTTACTCTGTTCCAGCAAAACTCCGGCGTGAGACAATAGGCGGTTATATTCGGTGGAATTCATTTCAAAAATTTCAGCACATCGTCATAAATACCGGACTCATTGGCAAACATGGCATAATTTCTCGCAGTATTAAACCATTCACGGGTACTTGCAGGATGTCTTTTGGCTGCCAGGATCAGGTCTTTGCTTGTGATGGGTTCGGGCACTCCGGTTTTTAGCGCAACTTTAAGTTTTTCCTCGATGGCAATATCCACCATGGCTTTCATATCCGCCCCTGAGTAATCCTTGGTATGTGCAAGTACGGAATGGTAATCAATATTACCAACGGGCTTACCGGCAAGCAGTAATTCCAGAATTTTCTCCTTGCTCTTCATATCCGGAGGCGGTACAAAGATAATTCTGTCAAACCTCCCGGGCCGTCTGAATGCGGCATCCAGATGCCAGGGCGCATTCGTGGCTCCCATGACGAGGATACCCTCATTGTCAGTAGCTACTCCATCCAGCTCCGACAGAAACTGATTGATCACATGCCTGCCGGACGAATTGCGCATATCAGCCCTGCTCGCACCCAATGCATCCACTTCATCAAAAAACAGTACACAGGGTGTATTCCTTCTGGCCACATCAAAGATATAGCTCATATTCTTTTCGCTTCTGCCTATCCACATATCCAGAATATCATTGATACCCACACTGATGAAGGCGGCATTGATCTCTCCTGCCGTGGCTTTAGCCAGAAAGGTTTTGCCGCATCCGGGAGGTCCATAAAGCAGTATCCCGCCTCCCACCTTTTTGCCGTAGGCAGCATAGAGCTCCTGATTTTCAAGTGGTTTGATGATTTTGAGTTCAATCTCTTCTTTCAGCTGCTCCATCCCACCTACGTCTTTGAAGGAAATTTCAGGTTTCTCCATGATGAAATCGGCATCATCCACTCCCGGCATGAATCCAATACCGAAGGGATCCACATCTTCAAAATCATCCTCATCCTCCTCGTCATCAAAATCAAAGGAGGGCATCCTCAGATTTTCATCCAGTTCCTTATCCATAAAATCAGGATTCTGTTCCAGTATTTTCTCATACAGTTCCTGAGCGGCTTCGAGTGATTTTTCACGTACCAAAGCTTTAGCACACAATACCATGAGTCGTTCTGAAGCCTTGTGCTGCGCCATCATTTCTTCAGCAATCACAATCACCCCGGAGTATTTGCGTTTTCTGAAATAAACTTCAGCCAGACCTTCCTTGGCCTGAACATTCTGCTTATCCTGTACCAGAATTCTGTGATAGTTCTCCTCTGCCTCATCAAAACTTCCGGCATTGAGCAGTTTATCTGCCAACAGTTTGCGCAGCGTGATATTATCCGGAGATTTATCCAATGCCGCCTTCAGCGAATCTATGTCCTGATTTTTCATAAGGCAAGTGTTTTGTGATTAGATTATGAATCTTTGCATTCTGAAGTGCTCCCTCCTCAATCTGATCCATCACCAAAGATAACAGTGATTTTGTCTCCCTGCAATGTCTGATGGTCAAATCATGTACTTTTTTATCAAACACTTTGCCCGGATGAGAATTAATGTATTTGAGTGCTACAATCTGCTCTATTTCATCAATAAACTGTGAGAAATCAGATTGGGTGACTGCCTTGCCTTTAAGCAGTAAAGATATTAGAAAACTATTGCCATTTACAAAGTCAAGATCTTCCCACAAATCCATAATGTCGTCATTGACCTCAGTAATGAGATCAAAATACTTCCACTGATCCTGAGCAATAAAATTTTTGGACACCCCGTAATTTTCATAAATCAGTCGGCGAATCAGTTTTACATCACAGGACTTGAAGTAATAAAAATAGCTCATGTTAAAGCGGACAGGCCATTTCCCAAGTCTCAAATCCATTTCATGTTTCTGATATCGCAGGATATGACGGGTATAATGCGGCCAATCCGATTGGTCCACACCAAATTCAGTGAGATATTCATGTATCTGTGCCCAAAGCAGTGTAAGCGTATTTTCATCAGGATATTCATGAGCTTCCAGATGTGCATCCAGATAATAGATTCTTTTCTGCAGTTCAATCAGTTTTTGATAAAATGCTTCTTCCTCTAAATTGAATTCAGGCGCATGAGCAGTAATGAGTTCAGGAAAAAGTCTGTATTCAAAGAGCTCCAGAATTTTCTTTTCCAGCAATGGTTCATCGATGTGGTCTTCTTTCAACAGCATAGGCAGTGTTCAACTTCAAAATGTGCAAAGTAAACGCTTTTTTTGCAAAAACAGTTGTTTTGGAATATTAGTACGATTTCCAAAAATCACCTTTAGCTC
This sequence comes from Saprospiraceae bacterium, assembly GCA_016716335.1. Taxonomy (GTDB): domain Bacteria; phylum Bacteroidota; class Bacteroidia; order Chitinophagales; family Saprospiraceae; genus OLB9. The sequence goes on from JADJWN010000021.1 coordinate 114,444, forward strand.
AATGAAAAAATTGACCAAATCACCTCAAAACCAACTTAGATAAGGACTAATTTGAGGATATATTTGAATTTCAGTCTTTTGAAAAAATAGACTTGACAGCAATTTGCTTAAAAAATAAGATATTTGCGACAAATCCCAATTTTAATAGCTTTAAAAAAATTGATCAAAATATGAAATATAAAATCATAATGTGCTTAGTTATGGTTTCTACAAATATTCTAAACGCCCAGTTCATGGGCAGAATCATGGACAGAGCCCGTCAGAAAGTAGAACAAAGAATCGAAGACAAAATCATCGAAGAGGTCTCCGAAGCCATAGCCAGAAGAGCGTACAGACCGGTAGAAAAAGCCATAGACGAAGCCCTGAGACAAAAATATCAGGACAGTGTGCAGCAAGGCGAAACGGCAGATTGGGAAAAGATGGGTCAGGCATATGCTGCATTTCTGTCCGGGCTGAATAATGCAGCCAACATACCTGACCAATACACTTTTGATCTGACCCAGGAAGTAGAAATCATGGATTATAATAAGCAGCGAAGTTTTGTCAAACTGCATTACTCCGAAAAGCAACCGGTACTGGGCATAGAAAACCCCGACAACTACAACAATACCAATCTGGTGGTCATAGACCTAAAATCGGATGTGATGGTCATCTTCAGCACAGACAGCAAAGGAAAAAAGACTGCACAGGCAGTACCCGGATTTCTGGCATTTTCGTCCTCTATGGCTGCTCAGGCATCCGACAAGACCGCAGAAGATTTTCAGATCCGAAAAACCGGCAGTTCAAAAAAAGTGGCCGGCTATCCCTGTGATGAATACAACGGTGAGAGTAAAGAAGAAATCATGAAATTATGGGTCACGGAAAGCTTTCCAACCTCTCACTCAAAGGCTTTTGCAGCCTATCTCCAAAAATATGCTCCTCCGGCTTATGCAGAAAATACGTCATTAGTCAAAGGCATGGTATTGCAATCAGAGAATACCCGAAAAGATGAACCCGGCAAAAAATTCCTCTGGACGACCAAGAAAATCTCCCCCAAGACTTTCGAAATCAGAAAGTCGGATTATGAGTTTGCCGTAGCCGGCGAAGAGTAAAAGATGGTAAAAACCTTCTTATTATCAGCTCTTTAACTAATCAAAGCTCAAATGTTAAAGTTAAATTAAGCTGACTTTAGCCGCTCATCATTAGGAATCAATACATGTATTTTTGTCCTATATTTTTAACATGGCTATGAGTATCAATCTGAGATTAATTATTTTGACAACCCTCCTGATTGCAGGAAATAACAATTTATTCTTTGCTCAAAATAAGATAAAATGGGTTTCCTGGGAAGAGGCCATGGAAAAATCAAAAAAGGAAAAAAGGAAAATTCTGGTGGATATCTACACAGATTGGTGCGGATGGTGTAAAAAAATGGATGCAGCTACCTTCTCGGAAGATCATATCGCCAGATACACCAATAAATACTATTACGCTGTCAAGTTCAATGCAGAAACTAAAGAAGACATCACACTCGGAGGTACTACCTATAAATACGTCAAAAATGGCAACCGTGGATATCACGAACTCGCAGCTCACCTGATGCAGGGCAGGATGAGCTATCCTACTGTGGTTTTTCTGGATGAAAACTTCAATGTTATCCAGCCAATCCCGGGATTTCAGGATGTACAGAGCTTTGAGATGATTTTGAGCTATTTTGGCACCGACAATCATAAGACCACTCCATGGAATAAATTTATGGCCGGCTTTCAGAAAACAACTATTACAACCACTTCAGCAGCGACAAAAACTGAACTATAGCTGCTCTTTTGTCATGTAGTTTACCAATTAGATTTTCAGCTACATTACATATTGTGATTTTATGTAATTTTGCAGGTATTAACCGGTAGTTATGCGATTATTGATACCTGCATTTAATCTTTGCCTTTTATTTCTGAGTCTGAATGCCTTCGGTCAAAACGCACCGATAGACCCGGTATTGCTGAACAAATCCGGCAATACCCCCATGAATGCCATTCTGGTCTTCAAGTCACAGGCTGATCTGACAAAAGCAAACACCATAAGAGGCAAATCCCAAAAGACCAATTACGTTTTCGAACAGCTCAATGAAACAGCCGAAAAATCTCAAAAAAAAGTTTTAAGTTATTTGAGAGAAGCAGGTGTTCAACACAGACCTTATTATATCTGTAATTGCATCTCCGTAAAAACAGATCTATCTGTTTTAAAAGAGTTATCCCGTTTTGAGGAACTGGAAAAAATCATAGAAGACGCTGCATACACCATGTTGCCCTACGAAACCGACAGAAGTGTTGGTGACAGAGCCATCGAATGGGGAGTATCAAGAATCAATGCGCCTCAGGTCTGGCAGATGGGGCATACCGGACAGGGTGTGGTGATAGGAGGACAGGATACGGGATATGAATGGAACCATCCTGCGATCATCAATCAGTACAGGGGTTGGAACGGATCTCAGGCTACCCATAATTTCAACTGGCATGATGCCATTTATACCAATGCTCCCCAAAACTCAGGCACCAATCCCTGTGGATACAATCTGTCTGTACCCTGTGACGACAACAATCACGGTACACATACCGCAGGTACTATGACGGGAGACGATGGCGGGAGCAATCAGATAGGCGTAGCACCCGGTGCCAAATGGATAGGCTGCCGCAATATGGAGAGAGGCTGGGGCTTACTCTCCACATATATGGATTGCTTTGAATGGTTTCTGGCTCCCTATGCCTACGGTGATATCCCGGCCAACGGCAATCCTGCCATGTCGCCCCATGTCATCAACAATTCGTGGTATTGCCCGCCAGAAGAAGGATGCAACAGCAGCAACTGGAGTGTGATGGAGTCAGTCGTAAATGCATTAAAGGCTGCCGGTACAGTGGTGGTGGTATCCGCAGGTAATTCCGGACCCAACTGTGGTACGGTGACCGGGCCGCCGGCTATCTTCCAAAACAGCTTCAGTGTAGGGGCTACCAGCAATACAGATGCGATTGCCGGCTTTTCAAGCAGAGGTCCTGTCACCATTGAGAAGTCCAACCGGCTCAAGCCCGATGTATCCGCTCCGGGTGTCAATGTACGCTCCTGCATCAGAAACAACCTTTATGCATCCTACAACGGCACCAGTATGGCAGGTCCGCATGTAGCCGGGGCTGTGGCCCTCATCATATCAGCCAATCCTGACCTTGCCGGAGAAGTAGAACTTATAGAAACCATACTCGAGCAGACCGCCTTTCAGGCTGCACACTCCCAAAGCTGTGGCAGCACACCGGCCGGGACGTGGCCCAACAATACTTTTGGATACGGAATCGTTGACGTACTCGCAGCCGTCAATATGGCCAAGGCCATGCACGTCAACCGTCGTGTAAATATCAGTGACACAGATATCATTTTTAATCAGACCGGCACTGGTCCTGTAGTCAAAAATACCAATAATCAATACTACAGAATGACGGTAGATAACAGCGGCAATGTAAATTTATTACTTATATCAAGTCCATCGACTCAGAAAAGTAAACTTGAAAACAGCTCCGTGGATCTGTCCATATCAGGCAGTGGCATAGTCCTGAGGGCTCCCAACGGTCAGTATTACAAAGTCACTACCAACAACAGTGGAAATCCGGTCACCGCTCCGGTATCCAGCCTGCCCAACCCGAATCTGTCTTCCTCCAATGCAGATCTGGTCATAGACAGTGCAGATTATGGCCTGGTCTTAAAATCACCTTCTGGAAAATGTTTTTTGTGGACGCTACAGAATAACGGACAGTTACTGGTACGGGAAATTGTCTGTATGGATTGATATTGTTTCTGCTTTGAGTACAAAATCCGGCATCCGTACTTTTAAAGTAAATGGATTTATTTAAACACTTGCTTATGTATCGTTTGCTTATCACTTTTTATTTTGCCGGTTTCAGTCTCCTGCTTTTCGGTCAAAAATTACCGGATCAATGGTCTTATTCAGATGATGGCAGATATCTGTTGGCCGGGACAAAACCTTCGACCGGACTTTATGATGAAAATACGGTGGAGGAAATACGTTTGTACTTTCCACAAAACAATTACTGGACGCTACTCACCCAGAATTACAACAGCAAGACAGATATTCCTGCCCGACTCAGATATCAGGGAATGGATTATGACAGCGTAGGAGTAAGATTCAAGGGGCAGACCTCCTATTTTATGAACAACAGCCAGAAAAAATCTTTCAATATTTCCATGGATTTTGTCAAAAATGGACAGAAGCTTAAAGGATATAAAACGCTCAATCTCAACAACTCCTTTCAGGACGCATCCTTTATGAGAGAAGTATTGTATTACAGATTAATTCGGAAGCATTCACCGGCCGCAAAAGCTAATTTTGTAAGGCTCTACATCAATGATCAGGACTGGGGAGTGTATCAAAACGTCCAGCAGCTTAACAAGGATTTTCTGGAAGAATGGTACGAAAGTAATGATGGTGTAAATATCAGAGCGGATGTGCCCGATGGAACATCTACCGGTCCCGGTGGCGGAGGTGGTATGTGGGGCGATGGTACAGCTGCTTTAAATTATCTGGGCAATGATACTGCCATATATCAGAAATACTACACACTCAAAAGCAGTGGCCCTAAAGATCCGTGGCAAAGACTGATCAAGGCATGTATGGTGCTCAATCAGACACCAATAGCTGACTTAGACAAGGTAGCACCTTTGTATTTTGATGTGGATAAAATACTCTGGCATCTCGCCTGCGAAATCGCATTCTCAGATGATGACTCCTACGTCTATAAAGGCAAAATGGATTACTACCTTTATCAGGATGCAGAGACAGAAAGATTTGCCACCTATGACTACGACGGCAACAGTGTGATGAAAAATCAAAATGTGTCCTGGTCGGTCTTTTACAATGAACAGAAAGTCAACTATCCCCTACTGAATAAATTACTGAAAGTTCCGGCTTACCGCCAGAGATACCTCGCCCATATGCGTACCATAGCCCGTGACCTTATGGATGCCGATCGTGTAGGTCAGCTTATTACGCAATATGATAATCTGATCAGGCAGGCAGTCTTTGCAGATCCGAAAAAGACCACGAGCAATAATGCCTACACCACCGAACTGAATGCTCTGAAAAATTTTATTAGCAATCGAAGGAACAATATTCTGAGTAATGCTGAAGTCAATGTAACACAGCCAGCTGTATCCAATGCAGTGTATAGTAATGGATATCAGGATTGGGGAATTGTAAAGTCAGGTGACAATGTGATAGTTTCTGCTGCAATCACCCATCCCAACGGAATAAAACAAGCGAATGTATTCTGGGGAGAAGGACTGTCAGGTGAGTTCGTGCCTGTTAGCATGAATGATGAAGGCAAAGATGGTGACCGGACTGCAAATGATGGTGTTTACAGTGCCATGCTTCCCAAATCCGCTCCGGGCACCTTAGTCAAATTTTATATTGAAGCAATAGCCAACAACCCTGCTGAAACCCGATCTTACTTTCCGGCAGGTGCAGAACACGAACTCATGTATTATAAAGTATCCACTGAAGCTGTTCAGAATAAAACTCTGGTAATCAATGAATTTATGGCGTCCAATACAGGAATTGTCAAAGATGAATTCGGAGATAATGATGACTGGATAGAATTGTATAATACTACCGGCCAGGATATTGATATGTCTGGATACTACATTTCAGACAAGCTTGACAACCCCACAAAGTTCAAGTTTGCCAACGGAGTAACTATACCTGCCTATGGCTATCTCATAGTCTGGGCTGATGAAAACGGCAGTCAGGGACCATTGCACGCCAACTTCAAACTATCGGCAGACGGAGAGGCAATTATACTTTCTGACAACAATCTGAATATATTAGACAGCCTCACCTTTGGCCCTCAGATTACCAATAAGTCAGCAGCCCGTAAGCCGAATGGTACGGGAAATTTTGTAATCGGGGATCATACCTTCAATAAGAACAACGATAGCACCTCCGCCACAGAAGAGCAAGAGGCAAATTTCCGGAATGATATCCTGCTGTTTCCTAATCCGGCCAGTCAAACAATATTTATCCAATCCCTGGAAAAATATTCCGAACCGATTTACATACTGGATATCACAGGACAGCAGGTCGTGAAATTTTCAGGTTATAACGCAGGTACAGGGCTGGATATCAGTACACTCCAACAAGGTATTTACCTCCTGAAGGCAGGGACAAGCGTTGAAAAATTTGTGATTTTGAGATAAGAGATTTACAGGTCATGTTCGGTAACGATACCGACCACTTTACCTCTTTCCATCACCACAAATACCTGAGCAGGATTTTGAGCTACGATGCTTTGGACCTCCTTAACTGAAAATTCCGTATTAACCACCTGTACAGGATCCAAAGGCAGGTCTTTGATGACATTACAGCAGGTTTTATCAGCATTATCAACAGTTTCCTTACTCAGTACGCCCATAAAGGTGTAGTCCTGATTTTCGATAATTACATGATGAAATTTTCTGAATTCCATTACTTTGGCAGCCATTTCAATGGTGATATCATCCTTCAGAGTATAAAGCTCTGTGGACATTATGTCCGCCACAGTCAGAGCGTCAAAGTAGTTGGAAAAATACATCATGAGGTTTTCAGTTGAAATATCCGGCCATTTTGCCACGGGAATATTCTGTTTTTGTAATTCCAGACTTTCCTTTACCAATATTTTTGAGGCCAAAGCAGACTTAAACTTACCGGTCAGCATCCTGAAATTTCGTATTTGCCACTCCGAGCCGGTATTGGCTGTTTCTGCCCTTTCTCTGATAATATTGAGATAATACTGAATATCCGATGCGTCAATATTACACCCGGACAAACCTTTTTCAGCCAGGGGAATCAAAATCTTATTGATGAGTCTGGACGCAGTATATCTTTTACGGTACCAATGCAGTACGGAATGAATCCCTGTGCGTGCCGCCCGATAGAAATTATCAACACATACCCTGAAATCCAGCCCTTTCCAAAACTCCGGCTCTTCCGGCATTGCCTTCATCAGCCCTACCCAAAATGCCATATTGGCGATTTCGTCCACCGGAGTTGGTCCGGCCGGCATATACCTGCATTCTATCCTTATGTGTGCTTTATTGTCGTGTACACCATAACAAAGTCGGTTCCATGTGTACGTGGTTCCATTATGCAACCTCACGGCTCTAAGCAAAGGAGTGATGCCCTGTCTCAACTGAAGATCCGAATCCTCCTCCCCTTCTCCTCTGAATATCAGGGGAAATCTCGCCACATCATTCTTCCATAAATCTGACGGACTTCCATCAAACCAATGCTTGCCGAAATACACTCTCGGCTCCTTCTGTCTGTAATGACTGTCAAAATTTCGGGTATCCAGACTTTGCTTGAACAATGCTATCCGGTTTTCAGACCACAATTCCTTTCCGAACAGGATGGGCGAGTTGGTACATACAGCCAGAACAGGACCGGAAATCATCTGAGCCCAGTTAAACTGCTCTTTAAAACGGTCAGGATTGATCTGCAGGTGGGATTGAAAACTGGTATTGCAAGCCTCAAAAAGAATACTGCCCAGCTTCAAATGGAGATCATCTACACCCTGAAGAAAAATCTCAAACATATTTCCCCGTATGGAAAGAAGTTCGTTGCTCAACACCTTATACCTTTCGATGGGTGTCATAAATTCAAACTCCAGATTCTCGCGGACAATGGTAGGCAAAATTCCTGTCAAATAAAGAGAAGCATCCAGTTCAGAGGCAAGAAGATTGCCCTTACCCAAAAGACCGAGTAAGGATTTTTCATACGCAGAAAAACAATCCTTTTGCAAGGTTATGGGATCAAGATTGATTTCAAGATCAAATTTCGCGAGTTCGTTGGTATAATGAGCATCATTGATTTTCTCCAGAAACTCAAGACTCACAGACTTGGGCAAGCCAAATTGGTCTATAATAGTCAACTCCTGCTCTGCCCCGATGGTACAATCACCTTTATCAATCAAATCATTCGCCAGCAGATAATCAAACACCTCCAGATCTTTGAGAACCTGCCTGTAGAATGCATTACGCTCTTGCGAATTATTGATGGCCTTGATCCTGAAATCCCCCATTTACAAAGATTATTGAAACATGAGTACTCATCCTTTTAGCTGAAACAATACCTGATCAAATCATGGTTGGTAATAATACCCACCAACTCATCTCCGTCAATGACTGGCAGAGAATGAAATTTATTGGCTAAAAATATATCTGCCGCCAGCCCGATCGAATCATCGCAGTCCACAGTGAGCGGATCTTTGGTCATAATATCCTTAACCAAAACATTGGACCTATCCTTTGACACTAAGCCATCCATCGCCTTTCTCATCCATTTCATGACATCGTTTTTACTAACAATGCCCACAAGATTTCTGGATTCAGTGACCAGCACATGATGAATCGGATTGGAATCCAGGATTTCCTCCAGCTTGAGTAAAGTATCCTCCGGTTTGATTGTAATCATTTGAGTAGTCATGATTGTCCGAATGGGTGCCTCTGTATTCATAACACATTATTTTATTACAACACAATATTCCCCATTCCACCAAATCTTCACGATGAGCGTTGTCACAATGAGATATGACAGAAATCATAAAAGATGTTTTTTTAGACGTTTCTGCAAAAATTAAAATTTTGGCACGGTTTATGATATATCTAATATCGAGATTGAGTTTTTGAGTTTATAATTAAGCAAATTGTTTACTCGAGACCGGTTCTTTAGGGAGGGCCGGTCTTTTTTTATTCCTGACACTAAGCATTCTATACAATCTTACCATCTCCTTAGTGCTTGTAAAAGTTCAGTCTTCTTTGCATTTAACAGGAATACAAACTATGCAATCGGCATTTTGTGTATTTTTGCGGCCTGTTTTAAAATAAGCTCTATAATATGCAATATAATCCCGAACAACTGGAATCCCGCTGGAGAAAAGAATGGGAAGATAAGAAAGTGTATAAGGTGGATAATGAAAGTGCAAAGCCCAAATACTATGTATTGGACATGTTTCCCTATCCCTCCGGCGCAGGCCTGCATGTGGGGCACCCTTTAGGATATATGGCCTCTGATATTTTTGCAAGGTACAAAAGATTAAAGGGGTTCAATGTACTGCACCCAATGGGATATGATTCTTTCGGATTACCTGCAGAACAGTATGCCATACAGACCGGAGTACATCCTGAGACTTCAACAGAAAATAATATCAAAACATACCGCAGTCAACTGGACAAAATCGGGTTTTCATATGACTGGAGCCGAGAGGTAAAAACTTCGGATCCATCCTATTATAAGTGGACACAGTGGATTTTTCTGAAACTTTTCCAACACTATTACGACCTAGACGCAGATAAGGCTTTGCCCATAGACACATTAATCCAGACTTTTGAAACAGCGGGTAATGCCGATGTGAATGCGGCATGCACTCAGGAAAGCATTTTTTCAGCTCAGGAGTGGAAAACTATGACTGCCGGACAAAAGGATGAAATCCTAATGAATTACAGGCTGGCCTACCGAAAAACCGGATATGTAAACTGGTGTGAAGCTTTGGGGACGGTTTTGGCCAACGATGAAATCAAAGACGGAGTTTCTGAGAGAGGTGGCCATCCTGTGGTAAAAAAAGCAATGCTGCAATGGTCACTCCGAATCACTGCCTATGCGGAGAGGCTCCTGCATGACCTCGATAAACTGGAATGGTCAGATGCCCTGAAAGCCATGCAGCGCAACTGGATCGGCAGATCGGAAGGAGCACAAATGTTTTTTGAGCTGGATGGGACATCAGAGAAAATTGAAATATTTACCACTCGTCCGGATACCATTTTTGGAGCAACCTTCATGGTACTGGCCCCCGAACATGCTTTGGTTCCCGCTATCACCACACCGGAATATAAGGCACAAGTCGAAAATTACATTACTTATGTAAAAAGCAGATCCGATGTGGACAGAATGGCCGAAGCCAAAGAAGTTACCGGTACTTTCACCGGAGCCTACGCCATCAATCCATTCACACAAGAGAAAATTCCCGTATGGATAGCAGAATATGTATTGAAAGATTATGGCACCGGTGCCATTATGGCTGTACCCAGCGATGACGAGCGGGATCAGGCATTTGCCAAAAAATTCGGTTTACCAATTATTGATGTGGTAGATAAATCTGATTACCCGGGTAGTACCCTGCATGACAAAACCGGTAAAATCATCAATTCCGGATTCCTAAACGGAATGGAAGTACCTGATGCCATAGAGCATATGCTTCAAAAGATCGAATCCATGCAGCTGGGTAAAAGAAAGGTAAACTATAAGCTTCGGGATGCCAACTTTTCGAGACAAAGATACTGGGGAGAGCCCTTCCCGATACTTTATGATAAGGATGGAGTAGCCATTCCTGTGGATGAGAGTGCTTTGCCCGTGGTATTACCCGATCTAAAGGATTACACCCCTTCGCCGGATGGAAGATCACCTCTGGCAAGACTTACAGATTGGGTCAATACGTCTGATGGATACACCCGGGAGACTGATACTATGCCGGGATATGCCGGTTCGTCCTGGTATTTTCTCAGATATATGGATCCGGACAATTCTGCGGAATTTGCATCCAAAAAAGCGCTCAATTACTGGAGAGATGTCGATTTATATGTCGGGGGCACTGAGCATGCTGTAGGACATCTGATGTATTCCAGATTCTGGCATAAATTCCTCTATGATCTCGGCTACGTACCTACAACCGAACCCTTCAGAAAGCTGATTAATCAGGGGATGATTCAGGGTATGATTGCTTATGCCTTTGTGTTAAAAGAAAAAAAAGACGGTTCAACCGTATTTGTCAGCAAAGATTGTATCGACAAATATCAACCTTCTGATTACATAAAAACTGCTGTGCATATTGATTTTGTCTCAGAAAATGGTTCGGGTACTGCGCATTTGAATGCGAAGGGGATACAGGCATTATGTCAGTGGAGGCAGGAATACGAAAATGCGTACTTTGAACTAAAATCAGGTATCTATCCTGCATCATACTTTTATGAAAATACTGAAAATATCAAACTTTATGTCGCTTCTGAGGCAGGTAAAATGTCAAAGAGGTATCACAATGTAGTGAATCCTGATGATATGGTAAAAAAATATGGAGCCGACTGTTTCAGAATGTATGAAATGTTTCTGGGACCGATCGAACAATCCAAACCCTGGGATACCAACGGCATAGAAGGTGTACAGAAGTTTCTCAGAAAATTCTGGTCACTCTACTATAATGAAAATGGCCTCCATATCACCAATGATACACCGGTAAAAGAAGAACTTAAAGTGCTTCACCAGACTATAAAGAAAGTTACGGATGACATAGAGCGTTTTTCCTTCAATACAGCCGTGAGTGCCTTTATGGTTTGTGTCAATGAGTTAAAGCGTCTTAACTGCAACAAGAGAGAAATACTCCAGCCTTTGGTCAGATTGCTGGCTCCTTTTGCTCCCTTTATCACAGAGCAAATTTGGTTTGACTTGGGTGAGCAGGGGTCAGTGCATCACTCTGAATTTCCGGTATTTGATCCTGCATGCCTTGAGTCTGATGCCATCGAATATCCGGTCAGTATCAACGGGAAAAAGCGGGACGTGATTTCTATTCCATCAACTGCATCTCAGGAAGAGATTCAGGATATTGTGCTTCAATCGCCAATGGTACAAAAGTGGCTGGAAGGTCAGCAACCCAAAAAAATGCATCATCGTACCCGGAAGAATGATTAACCTTGTAGTGTGATATTCCGGGATCATTCCTTTGGGCAGATCATTCTATTTTGATGACTGCTCGAGAGCTTTTTTGACATAGCTTAAAGCCAGATCAAACTGTTCATCCTGATTAAGCTGGCTGTTGTCAATTAATATGGCGTCTTCCGCTTTTTTGAGTGGACTGTCCGATCTTTGCGTATCAGTCAGGTCTCTTTCGATAATGTTTTTAAAAATCTCCTCATAGCTGACATTCCTGAGTTTATTTTTAAACTCGAGATATCTTCGTTGTGCTCTGATATTCCGGTCTGCAGTCACAAAAAATTTCACCTCAGCATCCGGAAAAACTACAGTGCCTATATCTCTGCCATCCATGACGAGGCCTTTGTTTTTGCCCATTAGCCTTTGCTGTGCTACCAGAAATTTCCGTACCGCACTGATGGCACTTACTTCGCTTACAAGTGAAGATACTTCAATAGATCTTATTCTGTCCTCTACCAGCTGACCATTGAGATAACACAGGTTTCTTCCATTTTCGTTTTTAAAATCTATTTTAATTTTATCCAATGCATTCTGGATATCCTCCTGATCCGTTAAATCTACCCTATTCTCGATAAAATACAGGGTCACAGCTCTGTACATAGCTCCTGTATCCACAAATATATATCCCAGATGCTTTGCCAGTTGCTTTGCTAAAGTACTTTTTCCACTGGAGGAGTGTCCATCAATGGCTACAATGATTCTGTCCGAATGCTTTCCCTGCATGCTCAAATGAAAGAATTATGAACAAAAAAAGTCCTGTGTGCCCGCACACAAGACTTCTGATTATTTGATGACATTACGAAGTCTTAATATTCTTCTTCGTTAAAGAGGAAGTCATCTTTGCGTGGATAATCCGGCCAGATATCTTCCATTGACTCATAAATTTCGTACTCATCTTCAAGCTCCTGAAGGTTTTCAAGTACTTCTATCGGAGCCCCGGAACGTATTGCGTAGTCTATCAATTCGTCCCTGGTAGCCGGCCATGGGGCATCTTCCAAAGTATGAGCTAACTCTAATGTCCAGTACATACAGCTGATTTTTTTGGTTGATAAATTGTTTCCACCTTAAATTTGCGGCAAAAATATAGAAAAAAACGAGACACCCAACAGATTAAAAAAATTTAACATGTCCCTATTCTTTCCCTCTTATGTTCACCGAATATCAAAAAGAAAAACAATCAAAAAAGTTTCAATTTGATGCCAAAATTTCTATTTTCATAGAAAAAAATCATAAAATCAGCATGGCATCTCCATAACTGAAGAATCTGTATTTTTCCTTAACTGCCTCATTGTAGGCCTCCATAATAAGGTCAAATCCTCCAAACGCAGCAATCATGATGATCAGACTGGTTTTGGGCAGGTGAAAATTGGTAATCATGCAGTTTGCTATACTGAAATCATATGGAGGATAAATAAATAAATTGGTCCATCCGCTGGAAGGCTTCAGTTGACCTAAGGCTGAAACTGATGACTCGATGGTTCTCATGGAGGTGGTTCCTACCGCACATACCTTCTTACCCAGTTCTTTGGATCTATTGACCATTGCCGCTGCCTCTTCAGGGATACTGTAGTATTCCGCATCCATCTTATGCTTGGATAAGTCTTCTACGTCGATACTTCTGAAAGTACCCAATCCAACATGTAAGGTAACTTCAGCCAGGTTTGCACCTTTTATTTCCAGTCTTTTCAACAATTCTCTGGAAAAATGCAAGCCAGCAGTTGGAGCTGCCACCGCACCTACCTCTTTGGCATACACTGTCTGATATCGCTCTTCATCCAGAGGCTCGGGCTTCCGGGTGATGTATTTTGGCAGAGGCATACTGCCCAATTGCTTCAAGACAGCTCTGAACTGATCATCGTCCCCATCATAAAAGAACCGGATCGTACGTCCCCTTGAAGTGGTATTATCTACTACTTCGGCTACAAGTATATCATTGCCTTTGTCATCTGCAAAATAGAGTTTATTACCCACTCTTATCTTTCTTGCAGGATCTACAAGGACATCCCACAGGCGTGCATCGGAATTTAATTCCCGAAGCAGGAAAACCTCAATTTTGGCTCCTGTTTTTTCCTTTTTACCATATAATCTGGCCGGAAACACTTTGGTATTGTTAAAAATGAGGGTATCTCCGTCGTCAAAATAATCAAGCACATCCTTGAATACTTTGTGTTCTATTTTTCCGGTGTCACGGTGTACTACCATTAATCTGGCCTGATCCCTTTCTTCAGATGGATACTGGGCTATCAATTCTTCAGGGAGATCAAATTTGAATTGCGAAAGTTTTACTCTCATTCTTCTTTTAAAATTTTTAGGCTGCAAAAGTATAAATTATACAACACATATAAAATTTAATTTTGTTCAGTTCCATGACAGATTAGTTATTTTTGAGGGCTGATAATCGGCATTGCTGCATTCAATAAATATGATATTTCAAACATCTAATGCTCCAAATCATGAATATACCTCTTGCAGAAAGAGTGAGGCCCAGAAATCTCGATGAATATATAGGACAGGAACATTTGACCGGTGAGGGGTCGGTATTAAGAAAAATGATTGAATCAGAGTCCATTCCATCTTTCATATTATGGGGTCCACCGGGAGTAGGAAAAACGACGCTTGCATCTCTCATTGCTCACAGCACCCAAAGACCTTTCTACACCCTTTCTGCCATCAACAGTGGTGTAAAAGATATCCGGGAAGTCATCGATAAAGCCAAATCGCAACAGTTTTTTGGCAAAAACAAGCCGATTCTCTTTATTGATGAAATACACAGATTCAGCAAATCTCAGCAGGATTCCTTATTGGGGGCAGTAGAAAAAGGCACTATCACCCTGATAGGTGCCACCACAGAAAATCCTTCATTTGAGGTCATCTCTGCATTGTTGTCAAGATGCCAGGTGTACATATTGAAAGCTTTGAACAGGGATGATCTTAATAAAATAATCCAAAATGCCATCACCAAAGACGAAATCCTTAAAATCAGGAAATTTGAATTCAGGTCATTAGATGCATTGTTAGCATATTCAGGAGGTGATGCAAGAAAATTACTGAATTGCCTTGAACTCATCACCAATCAGTGTGCAGATAATACGACCGTTATTGTTGATAATCAAGTTGTCAAAGATGTATTACAACAAAACATCTTGTTGTATGACAAATCCGGAGAGATGCACTATGATATCATCTCTGCTTTCATAAAATCAATCAGAGCCTCTGACCCTAATGCGGCATTATATTACATGGCAAGGATGATTGAGGGTGGTGAAGATCCGCTTTTTATCTGCAGAAGAATGATCATTCTTGCAGCAGAGGATATAGGTCTGGCCAATCCCAATGCGCTGCTGCTGGCTAAAACCTGTTTTGACTCAGTACATCAGATCGGAATGCCCGAAGCCAGAATAATCATGTCTGAAGCAGCTATTTATCTTGCCTGCTCACCAAAATCAAATTCTGCATACCTAGCCATAGATCAGGCAATAGAGACTGTACGAAAAACTGGCAACCTTCCCATACCTTTACATCTGAGGAATGCACCAACGCAATTGATGAAAGAGATTGGTTACAGCGCAGGCTACAAATACGCCCATGATTATGAAAATAATTTTGTCAATATGGAATGTTTGCCAGAAGCAATTTCCAATCAGACCATTTACCAACCCGGAAACAATCAGGCAGAGCAAAAACTGCGGGATTTCCTTAAAAATAATTGGAAAGATAAATATGGGTATTGAACGTAGAAGTTCCTATACCTTATCATTTTACAGTACGAAAAACCTAAATTTTAATAATAATTGGTCAAATCAATTGACTCCAAGCTTCCATCAAGGTAAAAGAAAATAACCGGTCTGCACTATGCCTCGCTTTTATCAGCTAAGTATCTACCGGCTCCTCTTTTTTTGATTTCCTTCTCTTTTTTTATTGCATCTGTCTTTTCCAAAAATTCTTCTATCCAGATACATTCCCAGTCTTTAACTTTTGAGGTATAACCTCCATGATCATGAAGATGGCGTTCCAATCTTTCCGCAATCTCCATACCGGTATGTCCGACATAATATTTTTCCAATATGGCAGAGTATAAAATGTACACTTTATATCTCATATTTCAGTCATTATAGCAAAATAGCCCAATAAGGTAATACTTCAGATGTTTGTGCCGGTGCAGATGAAATGATCACACGAAATCGTGCATGTGAACCTGCGACCCTCCCGCCCAAGCGGGATGCGCTAACCGGACTGCGCTATGCAATGTTCTAGTTAGGATTACACCTTACAGCCGTACCTTTTTTACTTTCTTTATATTAAAACTAATAAAAAAGGTCCAGAGTTTTACTCCGAACCTTTCTGTCGGGGCAGCATGATTCGAACCTGCGACCCTCCCGCCCTGGCGGGATGCGCTAACCGGACTGCGCTATATCCAGTATTAGTCTGTGATAGAACTAACAGACAAGTACTTTTTTGAAATATCTAATATTGATGTCAATAAAAAAGGTCCAGAGTTTCACCCTGAACCTTTCTGTCGGGGCAGCAGGATTCGAACCTGCGACCCTCCCGCCCTGGCGGGATGCGCTAACCGGACTGCGCTATATCCAGTCTTAGTTTGGGATAGACCTAACAGCCAATTCTTTTTTTGAAATATCTAATATTGATGTTAATAAAAAAGGTCCAGAGTTTTACTCCGAACCTTTCTGTCGGGGCAGCAGGATTCGAACCTGCGACCCTCCCGCCCTGACGGGATGCGCTAACCGGACTGCCATATGCCCAGTCTTAGTTTGGGATAGACCTAACAGCCAATTCTTTTTTTGAAATATCTAATATTGTTGTTAATAAAAAAGGTCCAGAGTAATACCCTGAACCTTTCTGTCGGGGCAGCAGGATTCGAACCTGCGACCCTCCCGCCCAAGCGGGATGCGCTAACCGGACTGTGCTATATCTAGTCTTAGTTTGGGATAGACCTAACAGCCAATTCTTTTTTTGAAATATCTAATATTGATGTTAATAAAAAAGGTCCAGAGTAATACCCTGAACCTTTCTGTCGGGGCAGCAGGATTCGAACCTGCGACCCTCCCGCCCTGGCGGGATGCGCTAACCGGACTGTGCTATATCCAGTCTTAGTTTGGGATAGACCTAACAGCCAATTCTTTTTTTGAAATATCTAATATTGATGTTAATAAAAAGGTCCAGAGTAATACTCCGAACCCTTTCTGTCGGGGCAGCAGGATTCGAACCTGCGACCCTCCCGCCCAAGCGGGATGCGCTAACCCGACTGCGCTATGTCCAGTCTTAGTTTGGGATAGACCTAACAGCCAATTCTTTTTTTGAAATATCTAATATTGATGTTAATAAAAAAGGTCCAGAGTAATACTCCGAACCCTTTCTGTCGGGGCAGCAGGATTCGAACCTGCTGGTCCAGAGTAATACCCTGAACCTTTCTGTCGGGGCAGCAGGATTCGAACCTGCGACCCCTTGGTCCCAAACCAAGTGCGCTAACCGGACTGCGCTATGCCCCGTTTTCTTTATCTTTCCTATACTCTTAGGTATTTTGTGAGCTAACTCGATCCGAACCTGCGACCCTCCCGCCCTGGCGGGATGCGCTAACCGGACTGCGCTATGCCCCGTTTTCTTTATCTTTCCTATACCCTTTGGTATTTTGTGAGCTAACTCGATCCGAACCTGCGACCTTCCCGCCCTGACGGGATGCGCTAACCGGACTGAACTTTGCTCAGTTTCCAGATTCTCGACATCTACCCAATCAATAGTTACCAAAAAGAAATTGAAAAATATCTTCGGGTATTTAAAATAATTAAAGGTAGAAAATAAGATAGCATATATATTCAAACTAATGGCGGTGGAGGGGGGATTCGAACCCCCGGTACCGTTTCCAGTACGACAGTTTAGCAAACTGTTGGTTTAAGCCACTCACCCACCCCACCGGGTATTTTACCATACTTTAAGAGCTTTCTCAAAAAGCGACGCAAATATAGAACTTAGAATCAGTTATCCAAAAAATAAAAGAAATAAATCTTCTACGCTTAAAATTTTGTGAGACATACTGGACTCGAACCAGTGACCCCTACCCTGTCAAGGTAGTGCTCTAAACCAACTGAGCTAATGTCTCAAATTTTAAAGGGCTTTCAACTCTTCAAGCAACTGTTCCGGGGTTTTGTAGCCGGGAGAAACTTTCAAAGTCCTTAATTGTGAATCCATATATACTAATGAAGGATAACCCATGTTGCCCTGCAAAAGTTCAATACCCAATGTATTTATACCATTTCGACCCATAGGCTGCCAGGTATATTCATTCCCTTTGAATTTTACAGGATCTCTTTGTTCCGCATTAAATTTGACGACGTAAAAGTTTTTATTCAGATAATCTATCAGTTGAGGATCAGTAAAGGTTTTTTTATCCATTACCTTGCACCATCCGCACCAATCTGTGTAAACATCTACTAAAACTTTCTTATCACCTAAATCTACTTTATCCAGTTGTTCAATAGTCAACCAGGTTAACTCTCCCTCTTTAATTTCAGGAGCACTATTGTTCCTACACCCAGTAAAAAATGCAAAAAGCAACAAAACAATACCAACCCTCATTCAATTCTGAAATTTCGTGCAAAGATAATAAAACAGTTGATTCATGAGCACTTAATGCATGAATGTTGATTGAACCTTTTTCTCTAAAGCCACAACTGTGTCTTTGAATAAAGTATCAGTGTCCATAAGATCCTGAACTGCCTTGAGGGAATAAATGACCGTACTATGATCTCTTCCCCCAAATGAATCACCTATTGTTTTTAATGAACTGTTTGTATAGTTTTTGGCAAGATACATGGACAATTGTCTTGCAATAACTACAGACCTCAATCTGGTCTTTCCCTGAAGTTTTTCTACAGGCAACTCAAAATATTTGGCCACAAGTTGTTTAATGTTTTCAACAGATATCTCTTTATCAGCCTGACTTACAAACTGTTTAATCACATCCTTAACCAACTTGATATCTATCTTCACTTTGTTGAAGGCTGATTGAGCAACCAAAGATAATATCACGCCTTCCAGCTCCCTGATGTTGTTTTTAATATTATTGCATATATATTCTTTGATCTCTTCCGAGAGATCAATATCCTGTTCTTCTAATTTGGCATTCAGGATTTTCATTCGGGTCTCGAAATCCGGAATTCTCAGGTCAGCCACCAACCCCCATTTGAACCTGGATATCAGTCGGTTCTCCACATCAGCAAGGTCTTTGGGTGCTCTGTCAGAAGTAAGTATGATTTGCTTACCTGCCTGATGCAACTGATTGAATATATTGAAAAACAGATCCTGAGTCTTTGGTCTTCCAGCCAAAAATTGTATATCATCTACAATCAAGGTATCCACCATTTGATAGAAATTCATAAAATCATTTACCGTGTGACTCTTGATGGCTTGAATCACCTGATTGGTAAATTTTTCAATGGTCACGTATAAAACCTGATGTTCAGGATGTTTTTTAAGGATTTCGTTGCCTATTGCATGGGACAGATGAGTCTTGCCTAAAGCAACATCCCCATATATTACCAAAGGATTGAAAGAGGTGCCTCCCGGCTTTCTTGCAATGGCTAAACCTGCAGATCAGGGGAATTTATTACAATCGCCTTCTATAAAATTGTCAAAAGTGTATTTGGGATTAAGCTGATGCTCTATCTTGATCTTTTTAATACCTGGAATCACAAAGGGATTCAAGTATTTGAGCTCATCATTGTTTATTTCAGATGGTGATTCCTGTTTGCTCTTATTTTTCCCGATTTTGAGATGGTTCTCAATCAAAATATTGTATTCGAGACTACCGGTTGGCCCTAATTCCTGTCGTATAGCTTTTTTTAGTATGTCTATGTAATGTTCTTCAAGCCATTCGTAAAAGAATTTATTGGGTACCTGAATTGTTAAGACATTGTTGTGAAGCTTTACAGCTTTGACAGGCTCAAACCATGTTTTATAAGATTGAGGTTCAAGGTTCTTGCGAATAAAATTCAAACAGCCATTCCACACTGAGCTATGATCCTTCTCCATTCAATTCACAGGTTTACAAAATAATACAATTGCTTAGATTCCATTTGCAAATCGGCTTTTTCCACATTCCAACATCCACCTAAAAGGATCCTTGTACTTGGGAGTGTGCAAAGGTGTGAAATATTTTGTGAATGAAAAAAGAACTTAATCGTTTTTTTTAAATTTTCAATATAAGGCTAAGTTATTGATTATCAATTTTATATATAAGTTAACAGCATTATTTAAAAATGTATGCTTTACAGCGATTTAAACTTTATTAAAAACCGAAATTTATAAAAAATTGATATAAGATTAAGGTGTAGTTTACATTAAAAATCTTCTGTATATATCACTTACTTATCTGATAAGGGTATTCCCGCAATGGACACAATGTCCTTTCTTATTTCTTTCGAAAACAACATCCAATCTTCCCAACATGATACCTGCCCAACCTACCTGATTTACGACAACCTCCTTGTTTTGTTTATTTCTGTAAATGTCAGGAGTACGCATAAAGGTATGAGTATGTCCTCCGATTATAAGATCAATATCAGAGGACTCTGAAGCAAGTACCACATCAGATACTTTTTGCTCATTGTACTTATATCCCAGATGGGAAAGACAAATAATATAATCGCATTTATGATCGTATTTAAGGATACCAGCAATCTTATTGGCAGTCTGTAAGGGATCGATATATTTTGTCTCTTTATACAGGGATTCAGGCACTAATCCTTTCAACTCTATACCAATCCCAAACACACCTATCTTTAAAGGACCTTTTTTAAAAATGGTATATTCCTTAGTCTTACCATTCAAAACCGTATCTGAAAAATCATAATTGGCAACGAGTAAAGGAAAATTAGCATGAACCAGTTGTCTTTCAAGTCCTTCAATACCCGCATCAAAATCATGGTTACCAATCGTACAGGCATCGTATCCCATGGCGGACATTAATTTAAACTCGAGCTCCCCGCCAAAGAAATTGAAGTAGGGAGTCCCTTGAAAAACGTCACCGGCATCCAATAAAAGGACATGTTGCTGCTGTTCTCTGATTTTCCGGATCAATCCGGCTCTCTTGGCAGCGCCCCCAAGACCCTCATTTCTGGACCCATCCATAGGAAAGGGTTCAATTCTGCTGTGTACATCATTGGTGTGTAAGATGGTCAACGTGATAAATTCCGGCCCCGGCTGAAAGTCAGTGGATGAAATAAATGGCAATCCGGAAAGAGCCAGTCCGGCAGCCATTGAGGTATCTTTTATGAATGTTCTTCTTTTCAAAACCTTACTCTTTTATACGTTCTTCCAAATCTGCTTTAATTATTTCTCCGGCTTTATACCTTTCTTCAAGATGCCTGATTACAAGATCCCGTATAAAAAGTCCGGTATCCTGCGCTTCCTGACCTACCAGAAATGAGCAATTGTCCCCACCGTTAGCAACATAATCAGGTATAGCTACCCAATAATACGTATTGATATCAAATGGCTTTCCCTTAATGAATACTCTACGGGCTTCGCCATACTCGGCAGTAAAAGTGATATTTTTACTTATCGGCCACCCGCCATAATCCGCAATCCTGTCCAACAATTTTTTTGTAATCTCCCCTGATAGATGCATGATGTACAAGGTATTGTCAAAAGGCATCAATTCATAAATTTTACCTACAGTAATATTTCCCTGTGGAAGGGAAGGTATTCTTAGACCTCCATAATTCTGAACTGCAAAATCCACTTCAGGATTAATCTTGACCGCCTCAGCGTACAAAATATCGGCAAACCAGTTGCCCATAGAAGAATTGGGTTTGTTTTTTACTAATTCGGTCTCGCTTATACCAATGATTTTATGCATGGTGCTGTCCAACCTTATTTTGTACGGAGCTATGATTGCTGAGATGGCTGGATCTACCACTACTGCGGTCTTGTCAATTCTGACAGCTGAGGGCCTAACCTCTGTAACATATACCTGTTTACTACAAGAAATAAACAAAAAACAGCAAGTACTAAACTGATTTTCAGTGGTATTGAGATATTTGGATAATTCATTGCAATAATAGTTGGGCTTCTTTTCGTATGGCTGATTTTGCGTATTCCAGAGGATCTACCTTGTTTTCCTCCATGATTTTCTGTATATTTTCAATAACAATAGTGGGCGTAGATCCATTACTATCTGATATTATATGCTGAATCTGATTTTTGGCAAGTCTGATGATACTCCAGAGTTGCTCAGATATATAGATTTGCTGGGTAAGATTATGTTCAAACTCCTGCTCAATCGCAATAAGCATGGCATTGGTCAGTTCTTTACCGCCCAGCTCCGTATGGTTGAGCCTGAGTGCAAGTTTTACCGGGTGTATCCTCTCACAAAAAAGCATCAATCTTTCATAGGCCTGAAGCTTCAGTGGCAAAACATTAGAAGCCTCTTTATTTCGCAATTTCAATTGCTCAAGACCCATTTGCTGCTGCATATATTGTTTAAACAGATAATAGACTGTTAAGAAAACGATTAAGGCAGGTAACGTCACTTTGATTATATCCAGTACAACTTCCATGTCAGCACTTAAATTTTTATGCACAATAGAACTATATAGGCTCCAATTCTGTTTAAAGTCTCAAATATTGAACTTTATCATCAGAAATCACTGCAAATTTCTTTAATTTTGTATCAATTTATAAATAAGTTTTGAATATGGCAGTAGAAAGTGTTGGAATCGAAGCACCAGTAAAGCTCACAGACGGAGCGCTTACACAATTGAGAAGAATTCATGCAGAGCAAAATCTTTCTCCTGAGCATGGTCTTCGCATCGGTGTGAAAGGAGGAGGATGTTCAGGATTCAGCTATGTACTTGGTTTTGATGTACAGAAAGAAAAGGATGATGTTTTTGAAATAGGAGGATTTAAGGTTTTTATGGAAAAAGCACATGCCATCTATTTATTGGGTATGGAGATAGATTGGGTGGATGGTTTAAACAACAGAGGATTCACTTTTTCCAACCCCAATGCTAAGTCCACCTGTGGATGCGGCACTTCTTTTTCTGCCTGATAATAAACTTATCTTTAAATCACCTGCATGAATCCCAACTTAGATCCTACACAGGCAAACTTCCGTCCTGAAGATAAACAGGTTGAAAAGGCATTGAGGCCTAAGGGATTGGATGATTTTCATGGGCAGTGGAAGATTGTAGAGAATCTTTCGATTTTTATCAAGGCTGCCAAAATGCGGGAAGAAGCACTTGACCATGTGCTGCTCCACGGTCCTCCCGGACTTGGTAAAACTACGTTATCATACATAGTAGCGAATGAGTTGGGGTCAAATTTGAAAATGACTTCAGGTCCGGTACTGGAAAAACCCGGAGATCTTGCAGGGTTGCTGACTAATCTTGAAAAGGGTGATGTTCTTTTTATTGATGAAATACACAGGCTGAACAATGTCGTGGAAGAATATCTGTATTCTGCAATGGAAGATTACAGAATAGACATCATGATTGATTCGGGACCGAATGCAAGAAGTATTCAACTCACCCTGAACCCCTTCACCCTGGTAGGTGCCACTACAAGAATGGGGTTGCTCACTGCACCGATGAGAGCCAGATTCGGGATTACATTTCTGCTGGATTATTATGACGTGGTGACTTTGAAAAAAATTCTGTTTCGCAGTGCCTCAATCCTTAATGTGCAGATAGATGATGAAGGCGCTCATGAAATAGCAAGACGCAGCCGGGGTACACCAAGGATTGCAAATGCCCTGCTCCGAAGAATCAGGGATTTCGCACAAATCAAAGGCAATGGAAATATTGATCGCGAAATAGCACGATTTGGTCTTGATGCCCTAAATGTGGATGAAAGCGGTCTGGATGAAATGGACAACAGGATTTTGGCTGCCATTGTCGAAAAATTCAAAGGTGGGCCCGTGGGTATCAGCACCATAGCTACTGCCGTTGGGGAAGAAGCCGGCACCATAGAGGAAGTGCATGAACCTTTTCTCATCATGGAAGGCTACATACAGCGTACGCCAAGAGGAAGAGAAGCCACTGCCAAGGCATACAAGCATCTGGGTAAAGTGCCGCCAACCATTGCCGGCACCTTGTTTAATTAACGCCCACCGTCAGCATAGCGTTGAAATCCTCAGGAAGGTCTGAAGGAAATTTTTCTCATCCGCAGACTTTGTGGAGTTACTTCCAGATATTCATCTTCTTTGATATATTCCATGGCTTCTTCCAGTGAAAACTGGACTTTCGGAGCGATTTTCACATTATCATCTGAGCCTGATGCTCTGATATTGGTGAGTTTTTTACCTTTGATCACATTGATTTCCAAATCATTATCACGGGTATGCTCACCGAGCACCTGACCAATATAGACTTGCTCTCCCGGGTCAATAAAAAATCTGCCCCTGTCCTGCAGTCTGTCTATGGCATAAGGCAAAGCCTGACCCTGCTCCATGGAGACCAAAGAACCCTTCAGCCTCGTAGGAAGATCGCCTTTATAGGGTTCGAACTGCAGAAATCTGTGTGTCATCACAGCTTCTCCGGCTGTGGCTGTAAGAATATTATTTCTGAGGCCTATCAAACCCCTTGAAGGAATTTCAAACTCTAAGTGCTGGACATCTCCTTTTGGTTCCATCACTTTGAGCAATCCTTTTCTTTGCGTCACCAATTCTATAACCTTACCGGAAGTGCTTTCAGGTACATCGATCACTAATGTTTCAACGGGTTCGCACTTTACTCCATCAATCTCCTTGATAATGACCTGAGGTTTTCCTACCTGCAATTCATAGCCTTCCCGTCGCATCGTCTCAATCAATACACTCAGGTGAAGTACACCTCTTCCGTACACATTGAATTTATCTTCGGTCTCTCCATCTTCCACACGTAATGCCAGATTTTTCTCTGTTTCTTTGTACAAACGCTCCCTAAGATGTCTTGAGGTCACAAATTTGCCTTCCTTACCAAAAAAAGGAGAGGTATTAATCGTAAATAGCATACTCATGGTGGGTTCGTCCACCTCTATTCTGGGCAAAGGTTCAGGTTGGTTGAGGTCGGTAATAGTATCTCCGATTTCAAAATCTTCAATTCCTACTACTGCGCACAAATCTCCGGCACGTACGGAGGATACTTTGCTTTTCCCCAATCCTTCGAAGACAAACAACTCCTTGACTCTGACCTTTTTCATGGAGCCATCCTTCTTGCAAAGGAAATAATCTTTATTTTCTTCCAGATCGCCTCTGAAAACCCTTCCTATAGCAAGCCTTCCCTGAAATGCATTGTAATCCAAAGAGGTAATCCCCATCTGTACCGGTCCTTCTTTGTAAGGTGCCTCCGGAATTACATCCAGCACTGCCTGCAACAGAGGTCTGATATCCTTGGTACGGGTATGCGGATCAAAGCTCATCCACGAATCTCTGCCGGACCCAAAAAGTGTAACAAAATCAAGCTGCTCTTCAGTAGCTCCCAGATTATACATAAGATCAAATACATCGCTTTGCACCTCTTCAGGTCTGCAATTTTCCTTATCAACTTTATTGATGACTACGATGGGTTTTAATCCCAGATCAATGGCTTTACTCAATACAAAGCGGGTCTGAGGCATAGGACCTTCAAATGCATCTACCAAAAGCAATACTCCATCCGCAAGATTAAGGACTCTTTCTACCTCTCCACCAAAATCAGAGTGACCCGGAGTATCTATTATGTTAATCTTCACTCCATTGTAATTGACCGAAACGTTCTTGGACAAAATGGTTATACCTCTTTCTCTTTCCAGATCATTATTATCCAGAATCAACTCGCCGGTATCTTTCCTCTCATCCAGAGCCTTGCATTCATGAATGATCTTATCTACCAGTGTCGTCTTTCCGTGGTCAACGTGTGCTATAATAGCTATATTTCTAATAGAATTCATATGCTGTATTATTCAATAAATCTTATTCAGTTTTTATCGCTGTGCATCCCTCTGGATGATAATTTTTCTGCCTTTATATTTCAGCAGCTTTCCTGAACTTTCCATTTTCCTGGCAAAGCGTTTATCCACTTCAATCAATGAATGACGTTTGTGGAGGTCAATATATCCTATCTGACGTTTACCGATGCCTGTATGCCGGCAGATTATGTCCAGTAATGTGCCCGGACTTACATCATCTATTTTTCCTATATTGACATAGAAAACTTCAGAATGTGGCGAGCTGTGATGAGATTTACTTTCTTTACCAAAAGACTTTTCTCTGCCTGCCGGCATCTTCCTTTTCTCTTGTCTGGACCGGTCTGCAATATGTACATTGAGGTCATCTTTTTCCACTTTTTTGTACAGCTTGTTGAATTCCAGGGCCAGCATCTTTTCGACCAATTCTTCCTTGGTCAGGCTTTTTAGTAATTCCAGAGCTTTTTCCTTTATGGAATCGTTCAGCTCTATGGTATCGGTCTGCAACAGCTTTTCTGTCCACTTCTCCAGTTTTTTGTCATACATCTGAGATTGCAGAGGCACTTTAATGTGCTTAATCTCAATACCCAGCATTTTTTCAAAGTACCGGATCCTGGAGATGTCCTGCGGTGTTACTATTGCGAGAGATGTACCTTTTTTACCAGCTCTGGCGGTTCTTCCGCTTCTGTGTGTGTAATACTCAATATTATCCGGCAGGGAATAATGTACCACGTGGGTAAGAGAATCCACATCAATGCCTCTTGCTGCCACGTCTGTGGCCACGAGAATCGGGGTAGTTTTATTTCTGAATTTGGCCATAACAGCATCCCGCTGAGCCTGTGACAGGTCACCGTGCAAAGGCTCTGCTCTGTACCCTTCCTTCTCGAGATATTCTGCAAGTTCCTGTGTGTCTATTTTGGTTTTACAGAATATCACTCCGTAAAAATCGGTAAGATAATCCAGTACTCTTTTTAATGCCGCTTCTTTATCTGCCTTCGATACATATATATATTTATGCTCGATATTCTGATTGGTTTTGCTTTCTGCATTGACTTTTACCTCAAAAGGGTCTGACATATATGTCCCTATAATTCTTCGGATCTCAGGTGGCATGGTGGCAGAAAACAACCAGATGGATTTTGTATCCGGAGTGTACTGAAGGATTTTGTCCACATCTTCCTGAAAGCCCATATTGAGCATTTCATCTGCTTCATCCAGAATCAGAAACTCAAGTTTATCGAGTTTAACAGCTTTACGGTCAATGAGGTCCTGCAATCTTCCGGGAGTGGCTATCAATATATGAGGGGTACTTTTTTTTAGGGCACGGAGGTTGGAGGTAATCGCTGTACCACCATATACCACCTCTACTCTCAATCCTTTTTTATATTTTGAAAATACATCGAGCTCCTTTGCAATCTGCTGTGCCAGTTCGCGGGTAGGTGCAAGGATAAGGCTGTAAATGTAATCGGCATCTGGTCTGAAAAATTCAATAAGAGGCAATCCGAATGCAGCAGTTTTACCTGTTCCGGTCTGAGCAAGTCCGATAAAATCAGGCTTTTCCTTTAACAGCACGGGAATTGCCCTTGCCTGTATTTCTGTAGGGTTTTCAAATCCTATTTCTGACAGGACCTTCAGAATTTCTTCGGAAAGCCCCAGTTCTCTAAAGTTCAACAAAGTAATATTTTAAATTTTACTGCAAAGATAGGCAAATATTTCGCAGCAAGACGATAATTTCCAGCACTTACAGACAGAAATATTGTTAAAGTGCATTAACACCACAATTTCATCACAGAATTGAATGGTCTCTGTCAGATCAGATCCGCCTTTTTCAAGGCTCTGTATTCTCTGAAAGTAATCATTTTTTGCTGAGACTCATCCCAAAGTTTATTGGAGGCAAGTTTCAGACTTTCCCAAAATCCAAGTATGGTGGTGTAATCGTTGACCCATGGATTCTCTTTAAGGGCCAGACTCAGATTGTAGTTGGGAATGGCAGGGTTCAGGTGATGTATATGATGGATACCGATATTACCTGTCAGCCAGTTGAAGACGCCTGGTACTTTGTAATAGGTACTTCCACGCAGAGCAGCCGTCAGATAATCCCATTTATCTCTCCATTGCTTGTAGGCTTCCTCATGCTGATGCTGAACATAAAAGAACCATATGGCTATAACAGAGAAAATGGATACCACCGTCAGATGTGTGAGCAGGAATTTTGCCCAACCCAGAAAGTAGCCAAGCACCACAAAAAGGATGACCAATACTGCATTATTGAGCCATAGCCTCCATTTTTCATTTTTGAAAACATCCAGCTTGATGAGAGGAAGACGGTTATGTATCAACACATAGTATAAAGGACCGAGTACAAACATTACCAGCCAGGACCTGAATAATCTGTACTTCAATTTACCCCAAAGACTTAAGGCCTTATATTCTGCAACGGTAAGTGTATTGATATCTCCGATGTCACGCATCTCCAGCTGTCCGTTGTGTGCATGATGCAGATGATGGGATTTGGCCCAATAGTGATAGGGAATAGTACTGAATAATGAGCAGACATATCCTACCACATTACGGGCCTTGGTAGACGAAAGAAATGTACGATGTCCGCAATCATGCTGGATAATAAAGATTCTCACCAAAAAAAATGCATTCACGATGCCTAACCCAAAAGTAATCCAATAACTGTAATCAAGTGATATATACATCAGTATCCACAGTCCAACAAAGGGAAGAAAAGAATTGATGATCTGTATGGTAGCTTTTTTGGTATCGGTTTTGGTGTATTTGGCAAATGACTTAAGTAAAGACTGGTCTATCTTGATAGGCTGCATAAAAAACTAAAATAAAAAATCTGCCTCAAATGTAAACATAATCCTGACATAGCCAAAGTTAAATTTTGAGGAGGCTCTCCTTTTTACTCAATTTTGACAAATTTCATCCGGCCTTTCAAGATGGAATTTTCGTACAAGCGAACAAAATACATGCCTGAATTCAAATCAGAGATATCTACAAGTTCAGAATCACGTTCATAAGGCATATGAAGTTTTTTTACTATTCTTCCATAAGCATCCAGAATATAAATTCTGTCAAAAAGAGAGGCAAACCCCTTTATCTGAATTAATTGAGAGGATGGATTGGGTATTATTTGCACAGAACCGTCCGGCACTACAATATCTTCATTACCTGATACACAAAAATCCATATGCCAATCTACCTGCCTCCATGTTTTCCATATATTGAGATGAGTATTGCTGCCCGGAATGACCCAGATGGAGGATTCAGGACCTGATTTCCGGAAAAATCCGTTGATTTGCTGGCCTGTAATTTTGTCTTTTTCAGTGGATACAATATGATGGAGCGGCTTGGTGGCACCTGACCTCCTGAACTCCTGATTGCCGTATTCTATCCAGTAAAGCATGTTTTGAATATAGGTTTGACCCCAGTTTTCTACATAAGTCTGAGGCATGAAGGCATCCACATAAGGATTGATGGCACTGACCGGAAAATTATGATCTTCCGGATTGCCCCATGTAGTACAATACAATTTGAAATCCGGATGAACCCACCCCCACTGCAATGCCTGGTCCAGTGAATCTCTGAAAGCAGCAAAGAGCTGGCCTGCCTGCAGAGGTTTGCCATCGAATTCTTCTTCTACATCCACCACGTATCCAAGATAACCGGTCTGAATGGCCATACTCAATGCCTGAGCCTGAGCAACAGCATTACCCGGATAATTGTAAGACCAGGCCCATGGCTCTATTCCTTTTCTGATGTATGTTTTGACCAAAGCCGTATCAGTCAACTCCGGCCAGATTGCGGTATTAACCTGACCGTCAGCCACCTTGACATATATTCTCTTCACTCCCAGTGAAGCCAGGGTATCCGCCAGCCTTTCATGGCTATCAAATCCTGTGATTTCTATATACCATAGCCAGGCACCCAGTTTGTTACAATCCTGTGATTTCAGCCCTGAAATATGAATCAGCAACAGTATCAAAAGTGGAAAAATCTTAGACATGGATAAAAATCAAGATTTTGATTTACGAATATTTTCTTATGCCCAAATATAAATATAATTTTACCCTGCGCACAAATCCCGGAAATGAATAATATACCTGTCTGGCTATTATGCCTGTACGCGATTGCTACCAATGTCTGGACTTCCGGATGCAAAAAAAACACCAACCCACCTTTACCTTATTATATTAAAGGATTTCACGATGACCCGGTATTGAACTCCATAGACTCATTGAATTTTTTAATGAAGTTTAAGGAAGCTGAAAAAATGGCCGAAGAAGCTTTGAATTCGGGCTATTCTGAAATCCTTAAACTTAAAAGTCTGCTTTTATGGACCAGTGCCCAAAATCAGGTGCCACAAAATGAATTATTGAATGAAGTATTGCAGGCTCAACCACAGGACAGCATTGAGCGATATTTTAAGGCAAGAGCCGTAAGCCACTATTATTATCAATTTGAACCCAAAATGCTGGATATCAGAGAGCTCAGAAGTTTTCTGAATGCAGGTTTTCTGAATGAATATTATAAAGCTGCCATCGAGATCAAATCCGCAGAAGTATTGCTGCTTCATTTTACCAATCCCCGTCTGATCAGGAGTCTGCTGGAGTCTGCTGAAAATAAATTATCCTCTTTCAATAAATACACCTATCTGCATTACAGACTATACAGAAGTCAGGCATTGGTATATAATGCGCAAAGACAAAAGGAATTCTGCCTGCTTGCCTGTGAAAAAATCAAAGATTTTGACCGCTACGTTTTTGCTCCCAGCGATGAGTTTAAAGCCGCAGCACACAATTTTACCGGATTGATATACAGATATCACTCTGACATAGAAGGTCTAAAACATGAGATTGAACAATCAAAATCATATTTAAAAGAAGACTCCTGTACTGAAGGATGGCATATGTTGCTTTTCAATCAATTGCTGGTGCATATGGGCAAAATTGATGTTGGCAGCAAAGACTCTTTTGAACATGTATATAAAACTTCCCTGAAGTTGAAATCAGATTGTGGCAAGCTTCAATCCAATATTGCCCTGATGAAAGGCATGCATCTAGCCAGAATCGGCGAATCCCTGAATGCCATACCTTATCTCTTTGAAGCCATAAACTTTGAAAATAATGCCAGGCACCCTAATACCACTTTAAGAAGTATTGCAGTAAATATGCTTTTTTCAGCTTATATGAGCATGAACAAGTTTAAAGAAGCGGAGGAAACCGTCATGCTGGACTCTGAATATACAGGCACTCCTGACAGAGATTCCCTTATAAAACATATAGACCAAACCCAGTTTTTCCCTTTTCATTTTTTCATCAATTTAATAGAAATAGACTTTGGGAAATACTTACACACAGGAGATGTACAGGCTCTGTATAATGCCTTGAAGCTGGTCCGAAAAATCAACAGGGACATATATACACAGTATGATGTCACAGATGAAGATGCTATCATTAAATTTTTTGACGACCATGGGCAACGTTTTGTTGAAACAGGGTTGAAAACATTATATGAATTGTACCAGTATTCGAAGGATACAATGTATCTCAGGGAATTCATAGGACTGGCTGAAAGACATACCAATGTTACTTTAGGCAGGGACCTGAAACTAAAACGGTCCGGATATACGCTGCCGAAAGCTCTCCAGCAGGAGGAACTGAGCATTATCTCTGAAGTAAAGGAATATAAAAGATATGGTAAATTCTCCCGGGACAGCGAAAACCCTTTGGAGAGATATGCTGCTTTTCAGTCCAGGCTAAGGGAGGAATATCCCGAATATTTCACTGAAGCGCTTATTAAAGACAGCATTGATTTACAGACTGTGATGGGTAATCTCGGTAAAACCGGGAGCTGCATACTCAAGTTAGATGTAGTGGAAAATACAGTTTTCAGGACATATATAGACTCAAAAGTCATTCAAATCTCTCCCTTGGACTTTAATGAAGAATACAGAAGCAGATTCAACGAATTCTACCAGATACTGTCAGAAAATAAAGAAATATCCCCTGAGGATTTTCAGCAACAGAGTCACATACTGTACCGGTGGATGTTCAGCGGTATGAATCAGAACATGATCCCGGGCAAAATCCTGTATATACCATCAGGAATCTTCAACCTGATCAATCCTGAGGTTTTGATTTACCTGGAGAATAAAAACCCCAATGCTTTTGCAGATCTGCACTATCTCATTCATAAACATGAAATAATTTTCAGTCCGGGATTATCATTTATGACCATGCCCCCTGAATCATCAGGAGATATCCGACAGGTAACTGCCTTTTCTTTTACCGGCAAAAATGAAAAACCTGGTCAGCATGCTCACCTGACTGCATTGAAAGGAACCTATGAAGAAGTAAAGCAACTCAGCAACTCATTTCCAAAGGCAAATATCTATGCAGGCAAAGAGGCAAACCTCAAAAATTTCAGGGATTTATCCCAAAAATCCAAACCAAACATCCTTCATCTTGCATTGCATGGTTTTGCTGCTTCCAATGAAAGGGACGATGTAAAACTGTATTTCAGGGAAAGATATTCCATAGACAGCCTTACGGGTTATGAATTGCTGAACATAAATGTAAGTTCCGACCTCCTCGTGCTTTCCGCATGTCAATCAGCCGCAGGACAGATTCATGATTCGGAAGGCATATATTCACTTACACGATATTTTATGATCAATGACATCCCCAATATCCTTTCATCTATCTGGAATATGGACGACAACACCTCTTCCATGATATTCAATACTTATTACAAACTGCCCGATAAAAGCAAAATACAAAACGGAAGCGGGCTTACTGAAATCAAAAGAGAACTATCCGGGAAACCACTTCATCCATACTATATATTTGGTCTGGTAAGATACAGCATGCATTATTAATTAATGCGGCAAAAAATTATACTTATTCCTCAAACCGCCAGTTGTCATACACCTCACGGGTAGTACCAGAGTCATATGTGTAAGTCCTGGAACCATGATCAAGCATGACACCAACACACTTTTCAGCAGATGGATCTAAGGATTGAACATATTTATCAAAATCCACCTTATTAAACTCCAGTAAAGCCCATTGATAATGCGTAGGTGTTGTAGTAGTATGTATATATGCCAGAGCTGTCACGATGTATTTGCTTTCTCCGTTTCTGCTGTCTGTCACATAACGCAAAGTGGACTGTGGTGTAACAGGGAAACAACCCCATTTACCTGTGGTGGGACATCGGTAAAATTCACCTAATGAATCCAGAGTTCGATCATCCACTACATATAATATATCAATAAACTCCTCCTGATTCTGGTCAGCGAAATCTTTGGACACAGGAAAGGGACTTCCTTTTACCGGTACTTTGCGTGCAATAAAAACATTGCTTATCCCTCTGGGTATTTCCTTCTTCCCACCATCATTATCGAAGTAATATAACTTATCCAAAAACCGGACTTTTGTCAATCCTTCAAAAGCTGATTTTGTAGTATCCTCCTCCACATATCCCCGCCATATTTTAAAAATATGTTGCTTGTGTGCATGATCCGGACACTCATGCCTGCAGCAAAGCAAATAAACTATCAGTGCTCCAATGGCAAAACCAAGAAGCACTAACCCAAGGCTTACATTTTTCATTTTGTTTTAATTTAGGGTGTTCACAATAGCATAATGGCCACTCAGAAGGGACTGCATTACACCTTTCACTGTAAATATCAGTAAAAACCCTGAATATGTTACCTGAAATCTCAAAATAAATTATTCAATATCTGCTTTTTCAGATGGAAGGCCCTCACAAAAATACCTTGTAGCGGTGACGGCGCAGGTATATGGACCCATGATTGGTCCAATGACAGGAATCATCAAAAACAAAATAAACAGCAAGCCCAGTGTAATCGAAGCCCATTTGTGCCGCCTGACTTTCTCCACAGATTCGGAAAATGTGAAGTGTCTTTCCAGATAATAGTCCATCATGCCAAAACCCGTAAAATAGGCCTGTGTAATTACTAAGGCAGGCATGCTAAAAACATTTAAAAATGGCACCAATCCGGCAAGTAGAAGCATAAATGAGACAGTGGACTCTCTGAGGAGATTTCGACTGTTGACCCGGATACTCCTTGATGCTGCTCTCCATACCGAAAACCGGGCAGGAGTTTTACTGCCCGAAATTCGATTTTCGGTTTTTTCTGATACATAGCTCAATACCGGAGAAAGTAAAATCAAAAGCAAATACCTGAATACTATGTAAATTATATATACTCCGAACACTGTTATCACCAGACTGAAAAGCCATGATTGCTTTGCCCAATCATAAGGAATCCTGTCAGTGAGCCATGCTGCAATTGAGGTCGAAAATGTCCAGACAGCCCAGACCAGAATACCCATCAATAATAGTCCTGTCAAACCTGTCCACAATAAAAATCTGCCGATTCTGTACTTTTGTGAAAACAGAGATTGAAAAAACAAGGACAAAACTTTGAAAATCTGACTCATGTTTATGCTTTTACACTTGAGATTAATAATTCAGCAATAAAAGGGTAAGTGCATTTTTTCAGAAAGGACCATAATGAACGGCTACACTCAGGGCAGTAAATAATATGGCAATTAACCAGATAATCAAAAAGTAAGGAAAAATAAACCGCAACCAACGATCTAATGGTATTCTGCACATCGCCAACATAGCTATGAGTCCTCCAAGCGCAGGATTGATAAGGTTGGAAACACCATCTCCAACCTGAAAAGCAAAGACTACGGTCTGCCTTGTCAGACCGAGCAGTTCTCCCACAGGAATCAGCACGGGCAAGGTAGCCAAGGCCTGCCCGCTGCCTGATGGAATGAGAAAATTCATAAAGGTCTGACTGATGGCCATTCCTCCGGCTGCTGCCATTTTGGGCATGGTCTGGAGCAGAAATGCCAAATTATATGATATGGTGTCACTGATATTACCCATTTCGAGAGCTGCCTTAATGGATGTGGCAAAACCCACCATGAACGCTCCGGGTGCTACCAATCCCACAGATTTCAGTGTGATTTCTCCAAATTGCCTGCCACTGTTTCGGTTGATCAGGCCGGTAAGTACTGCAAGAAGACAGAAAATGGCGGCTATATGCTGTATAAACCATTTCAATTCGAACACTCCGTACAAGATGACCGCTATAGATAAGAGAAATAAAATCAAAATACCCCTTTGTCTCCCCGACAACCGGTATTCTCCGATACATTTTGACAAAGCCAATCCTTCCGGATTAATATCTTTTGACAAACTGCGGGCAGGATCTGCTATAATTGATCTGTAATATCTAAGATTATGAACACTAAGTAATAACAAAGCGATAAAACACAAAATCAATCGAAGCCAGGCTCCTGAGAACAGGGGTAGTTGCGCAAGTTTTTGTCCCGTACCGATAGTGTATGGATTGAATGGTGATAATCCGAATCCGATGGTCACCGCTCCAACCGCAATGCCTGCTGCGAGCATAAGGTCTCCACCAATGGCAAGACTGACCAAAGCGGCTATGGGTATCAGGGCAATATTGTTTTCATAACCCACAAATACACCAAACATACCGAATCCAAAGGTCATAGCCATGATCAGAAAACCGGATCTGTGAGTACCCAGTTTTCTTACCATGACACCTACTCCATTTTCAAATGCTTTGGAATCTTCTATAAAGCCAAACATAATGCCGCTGGCCAATACAATAAAAATTATATCTGTCGCTGTCCGGAAACCCAACGGGATAGCCAAAAAAATATCCAGAATGGA
This sequence comes from Saprospiraceae bacterium, assembly GCA_016716335.1. GTDB lineage: Bacteria > Bacteroidota > Bacteroidia > Chitinophagales > Saprospiraceae > OLB9. The sequence goes on from JADJWN010000021.1 coordinate 149,905, forward strand.
TAAGGGGTTTGAGGCTATATAATGAAATGATCCTGATACTACCACCTCTTTTCCGTCGATAAGCTCACGGTCAAATTTTCCTGCCGGTATGATCCAGGACAGCAATCCTGCAACGACCAGCATTCCAAAAAGCATCACTACCGGATGCGGTATAAAATTATACCACTTCTTCACTTTTATTGTCTGACAAACCGGGTGGATACAATTTTATCTCCATCTGTAATCTCGAGGATATACATCCCCTGCATCAATCCACTTATGTCCAGAGTATGCACCGTTCCACTACCCGTCATTCCTGCATAAACCTTTCTGCCATGCATGTCTGAAATTTTTACTTGTACGGAATCATTATTGCCGTGCAGGGAGTGTCTGACGGTGATAAAATTTCCTGCCGGATTGGGTATTATGATGATCTTATCCTGTGAGACTGCTATATCCTGACTATTGGAAAGCAATCCGCTTCTTTTGGTGAGAATGACCATACGCATATGCTCTATCTGACCTTTGGTGAATGCACATTGACAGAGCTGATCCGAATAATCCATGTAATTTTCTATCATGTCAGGCTCATCATCTGTACCATCCTGACAGGTGTTTTGCGTTTTATTGCAGTCAAAAGGGGATTGTCTTCCCTGATTGGGTGTATCGGCAATACCATCATCCTCATTGCAACTCAGACCGCCGAAAATTCCGCCTCCATCTCCCCAGATATGTCTCAGTCCGAGATAGTGCCCCACTTCATGGGTTGCGGTTCTTCCTTCGCTGTACAAGGTCACTCCATTGACTACCACAGGATGAGGATTATTTTTACCAAATGATCTGAAGTCTATCACCACCCCATCCAGCTCAGGTGAGGGAGCCGCCACTCCATCCGGCCAGTTGGGCAAGCCGGCCGGAGGATATGCATAACCCAATATCTGACCACCTATAAGGGGGATAGGCTGAATCTTGCAAACCCAGATGTTGAGAAATTTCTTCGGGTCTTCGGCTTTGCTGCCACCGTTGGCAGTTCGCTTCACATTATCTACGAGACCGGTCAGGGACAGATTGAAATTAGCATTGGTTTTCACACGTTCGACCATTGCGAGCTCAAACTCGATACCCGAATCTGCCTGCCTTTGTTTAAACTGACTCCTGATGCTGTCCCTGTTGGGATTGAGTAATCTGAAGTCCTCATTCAAAACGTCTATCTGTGATTTTATCATCTCATCAGACAGGTTTTCTTCTTCATTTTTCCATACTATATGCACGACTACCGGTATTTTCAAAGTCTCATTACTTCGGGCTGCCTCAGGGTATCTTTTGATCTGTTCCTGAATAAAATCAAAGTAATCAGCCACTCTTTGCCGGTAACCGGGATATAATTGTTCATTACTCTCCATATGCAATTCATGACCACAATAAAAGTGATTATGATATTGGCCAAGGGTTAAATTTGTCTGCAGAGCAGAGACCACAATGAAAAGCACCCTGATTGAAAACCGAAATTTGTACAAATTACTGACCATGATAGAGAATTTTGCCGTTTACAATAGTGTATATAATGCGGGTTTTCAGGATTTCTTCGTCAGGACAAGTCCGTAAATCATTGGATAAAATTACAAAATCCGCCACTTTCCCCTTAGAAATACTTCCCTTAAAATGTTCTTCCTTAGCAGCATAGGCATTCCACAGGGTATAAGACAACAGGGCTTCCTCTCTGGTCATCGCTTGTTCCTTAAAAAATTCCAATCCTGTATCCGACCTTCTGCGGGTGACAGAGGCATAAAATGATTTCAAAGGATCTACATCCTCCACAGGAGCATCTGTACCGTTGGCGATCAGTACTCCATTGTCCAGAAGACTCCTCCAGGCATAAGCGCCAAGCCTTGCCCTCTGCTCTCCCAACCTCTTCACCACAAAAGGTGCATCCGAGGTACAATGTATCCCCTGCATGGAGGCGATAATTTTATTGCCGGCAAACCTGGGTATATCCTGCGGATCAAGATGCTGTGCATGCTCTATGCGCCATCGGAGATCCTTTTTTTCAGGATGCTTTGCCATCATACCTTCATATATATCAAGGACAACCCTGTTTGCCCGGTCACCTATGGCATGTACGCAAAACTGCATATCAGCATCCATGGCCATCTCCGCAATCTTTTTGACATCCATGATATCTGTGGTATTTTGCCCTCTGAAGCCAGGCTTGTCAGAGTAGTCCTGCAGCAGCCAGGCACCAAATGCCCCCAAAGCGCCATCCACTTCAGACTTGATGGCATTGCAGGTATAAAATCTGTTACCCGCTTCTACTCTCTTGTAGTTCTTTACTTTTCCCTGAAGGATCTCGGCCGGATGTCTGGCCATTACCCACAATCTTACGTCCAGTTTGCCTTCTTTGGCTAATTTTTCGTATTTATCCAGTTCGTCAAAAGTACTGCCTGCATCCTGAAAGGAAGTGATGCCTTTTTTGAGACATTCGTCCTGTGCCAGACGTATGGCTCTGTACCATAAAGAGTCAGTCGCTTTTTTGTCCAGATTTTTCACATAATCATCGTACTTATCTCTTATAATGCGCATGGCTCTTTCCTCAAAGACACCGATGGCATTTTTGTCTCTGTCTCTTACAATTTCTCCTCCTACTGGATTTGGTGTTTCAAGGCTCACACCTGCCAGATCCATCGCTTTCTGATTGGCATACAGAGAGTGACCGCTGGCATGAAAAAGTATGACAGGATTATCCGGAGTCTGCTCACTCAGTGTGTAATGAAACGGATAATTATGAATATTCTGTGAAGGAATGCTGTCCCATTTTTCCTGATGCCAGCCCCTGCCCACGATCCACTCACCGGGTTTAACCTCTGCGGCTCTCCGGGCTACCGCATCTACAATGGATTCCCAACTTTTGGACTCCAGAAAATTCAGATTGATCAGACTGTAACCCAAACCTGAAAAATGTCCATGCCCCTCAATAAATCCGGGCATCATAAACTGTCCCTGTGCATCCAACAGTTGGGTGTGGCCTTCTTTCATAAGTTTCTTCATGTCCTCATCTCCTCCCACAGCGAGTATTATACCATCTTTGACCGCTACGGCACTTGCTGTCTGCATGGTGGAATCTGCTGTAAAAATCGCCGCATTATAAATAATCAGATCTGCTTTCTGCGTCTGCTTACAGGAGAAAAAAAGCAGTGCAACCACAATCAGAAATCCCAAAAGGTATTGAAATCTACACATCACTTGAAACAATTGAATCTACGAAAGTAAACATTTAATGGATGGTAGCGTATATCAGCATTCAAAATATTATCAGGATTTTAAGGGGTAGCACGATTCTTTTTAATAATTAACTCAGGAATGGTTTTTTGGGCATAAAGTCGAAAGGATTTGCTTAAATAAAGACATACTTTGCATGTCGTATATATTTTTCATCTGTCAATTTGTCTGACTATACCGGCATGGTATGATATTCGCCATTTGAATAATACATCGGGTATCCCTATCTTTGCACCCGATTTCAAAATACAGGAAGTACCAATCATTTAATACAATCATAATCAATACAATGTTAAATTTCCTCCAGAAAATATTCGGATCCAAGCATGAAAAAGATGTCAAAGCATACCGTGAGGTAGTGGATCAGGTCAACAGTTACTTCATGCAGTACCAGCTGCTGTCAAATGATGAGCTCCGGCACAAGACGCTCGAATTCAGAGAAAGGATATCAGAGTACCTGATGGCTGTAGATGCCGAAATCAAAAATCTGACCGATCAGGCCAACGAAGAGCAGGATTTCATTCAGAAAGAAGAAATCTACAATCAGGTCGATAAACTCAAGAAAGAACGCAATACATATCTCGAAGAAATACTCAGAAAAATACTGCCTGAAGCTTTTGCTGTTGTTAAGGAGACAGCCCGCAGATTCAAGGAAAATGCCACTTTGACAGTTACCGCAACCGAACATGACCGAGAAATTGCTGCATCCAAAGATTATGTCATGATTGACGGGGATAAAGCCATCTGGAAAAACAAATGGACTGCCGCCGGCGGGGACATCACATGGGATATGCTGCATTATGATGTACAGCTCATAGGTGGTATGGTGCTCCATGATGGCAAAATTGCCGAAATGGCTACCGGAGAAGGTAAAACACTCGTGGCTACACTTCCTGCCTATCTCAACGGTCTTTCCGGTGAAGGGGTGCATGTCATCACTGTCAATGATTATCTTGCCAGAAGGGACAGCGAGTGGGTAGGTCCCATTTTTCAGTTTCTATTACTGACAGTGGATTGTATTGACAAGTACAGGCCTCACTCTCCCGAGAGAATCCGGGCTTACCGATGTGATATCACCTATGGGACTAACAATGAGTTTGGGTTTGATTACCTTAGGGATAATATGGTGAGAGATAAGGAAGAGCTGGTGCAGCGAAAGCATCACTTTGCCATGGTAGATGAAGTCGATTCTGTGCTTATCGATGATGCGAGGACACCGCTCATTATTTCAGGGCCGGTACCCGAAGGTCTGGAAGAGCAGGAATATCTGGAACTCAACCCTAAAATCGAGCGGCTATACCAGGTCCAAAGAAATCTCGCCACCGAATATCTCGCAGAAGCCAAAAGACTCATCAAGGCAGGAAACACCGGTGTCAATGAAGGAGATGGCGGACTGGCACTCTTCAGGGTCTATCGTGCCTTGCCCAAATACAGGCCACTCATCAAGTTTTTGAGTGAAGAAGGTGTGAAGGTAATTTTGCAGAAAACCGAAAACTTCTACATGCAGGAGCAAAGTAAAAACATGCATCTGGCAGATGCCCCTCTTTACTTTACCATAGATGAAAAAAACCGGCAGGTAGAACTTACCGACAAAGGAATAGAATACCTGTCGAGAGGAGAAAATGACCCAGATTTCTTTGTCTTGCCCGATATTACTCACCTGATGCAGCAATTAGATGCCCGTGAAAAAAGTGAAGGTGTAAAATTGACCGAGGAGAGGGATAAGCTGATACAGGATTATTCCGTAAAGTCAAGACGACTCCATGCTACGAGCCAGCTGTTGAAGGCTTACACTTTGTTCGAAAAAGATCAGGAATATGTGGTTATTGACGGCCAGGTAAAAATAGTTGACGAGCAAACCGGTCGTATGATGGAAGGCCGCAGATATTCAGATGGTCTGCATCAGGCTCTGGAGGCAAAGGAAGGTGTAAAGGTGGGTGATATTACCCAGACATATGCTACCATCACACTTCAGAACTATTTCAGAATGTATCATAAACTGGCCGGTATGACAGGTACAGCTGAGACAGAAGCCAGTGAATTGTGGGAAATATACAAGCTGGATGTAGTAGTGATACCTACCAACAAGCCAGTCATCCGTGAAGACAAGGAAGACCTCGTATTTAAGACAGCCCGTGAAAAGTTTAATGCAGTCATCGAGGAAATATCCAATCTCACCACACAGGGAAGACCGGTTCTCGTGGGTACTACCTCAGTGGAAATCTCCGAATTACTGAGCAGAATGTTAAATCTGAGAGGCATTAAACACAACGTATTGAATGCCAAGCAACATCAGAGAGAAGCAGAAATAGTGGCAGAAGCCGGCAAACCCGGAAATGTTACCATCGCTACCAATATGGCCGGTAGAGGTACTGACATCAAAATCGGTGAGGAAGTAAAAAAGGCAGGAGGTCTGGCTATCATAGCCACTGAGAGACATGACTCGAGAAGAGTGGACAGACAGCTGAGAGGTCGTGCAGGTCGTCAGGGTGATCCGGGTACTTCGCAATTTTATGTATCTCTGGAAGACAACCTCATGCGTCTCTTTCAGTCCGAAAGAATAGCCGGACTGATGGATAAAATGGGACACAAGGAAGGGGAAGTGATCCAGCATTCCATGGTAACAAAATCCATAGAAAGGGCACAGAAAAAAGTGGAGGAAAACAACTTCGGCATACGCAAAAGACTGCTCGAGTATGATGATGTAATGAATATCCAGAGAGAAGCCATCTACAAAAAGAGAAATCATGCCTTGCATGGCGAAAGACTGGCAGTGGACATTCACAATATGATCGTAGGTTTGGTGGAATTGATCGCAGACCGTGGAAAAGCCTCCGGAAATTTTGAAACTTTCAGGGAAGACTGTATCGCTTCTCTCGCCATTGATCCCGATATCACTCCGGAAGAGTTTAAGTCGATGTCATTGGACAATCTGATAGACAGTCTCCTGGCCCAGGTGACAGAAATTTATAACCTTAAAGCCAGAAACATCACCGAAGTACTGATGCCGGTAATCAGACAGGTATATGAAAACGAAGGTCACAGGTATAAAAAAATTGCTATACCATTCACCGATGGAAGAACCAATCCTCTCCCCATCGCCGCAGATCTCAAGGAAGCAGTGGAGTCCAACGGTGCCAGTATATGGAAAGATATAGAAAAAACCATAGTCCTGGCATTAATTGATGACAACTGGAAAGAACATCTCCGATCCATGGATGAGTTGAAGGATTCAGTACAGGCCGCTTCCTTTGAGCAAAAAGACCCTCTGGTTATCTATAAAATGGAAGCCTACAAACTTTTTGAAGAATTAATTCATAAGATCAATCGCGATGTCTGTTCTTATCTTTTCCACGGAAAATTGCTGATTCAACAGGAAGTGAAGGAAGCCAGAGTGCAAAAGACAGACCTCAGCAAGGTTCGCACCAGCAGGACAGAGGATGACATGCGCAGGGCAGCAGCAGAAGGTGTAAGCCAGAGAGCCGAGAAAGTAGAAACCATCAGGCGGGTAGAGGAAAAAGTAGGCCGTAATGATATGTGCCCCTGTGGCAGCGGCAAAAAATACAAGCACTGCCACGGAAGATAATTTTGTTTTTACCTGTGCGAAATCATAGCCTGATTTTCTGATGGGGAAAGATCAGGAGTAATAGCTTTTGCTTTGCAAAACGATGCCCTGAGGATTCTGCATATCCGTTACAGCATAAGAAAATCCAGGTTGAATGGAATAAGCCCCATACTCACCTTGCTTGTTGATAGCAATAAAACCTACCTGAAACTCCCTGGATTTAGCAGGATTGATACCCACTATCTTTTCAATGGCTTTCTTACATGCCAGCTCAGGACTATATCCCATGGACATATACTGAACTACAAGATGCGACCCACATACTCTGATGACCTCTTCACCCTGCCCACTGCATGTAACAGCTCCGACTTCATTATCCACATATAATCCTGCACCTATAATGGGCGAATCCCCCACCCTGCCATGCATCTTAAAACCCATACCGCTGGTGGTACAGGTGCCCCCCAGATTTCCTTGCTTGTCCAATGCGATGGTCCCCATAGTATCATGGTTTATGCTGCCATCAGGCAATACTGGTGGTGCAGCCGGACCTCCCTTTTTTCCTGAAGTTTTAACCTGCTGAGTTTTTTCGATATTGATGACAGGCTTGTATTCTGAATTTTTAAGCCATGCTTTGTATGCAGCTTCTGCCTCTGATGAAAGTTGGTCGGGTTCCTTCTTAAAACCGTTTTCCAGAGCAAATTTGAGCGCTCCTTCACCCACCAGCATCACATGTGGAGTTTGTTCCATAATCTTTCTTGCCACAGAGATGGGATGTTTGATATTACGTAAAAAAGCCACTGAACCACAATTAAAATATTCATCCATGATACAGGCATCCAAAGTCACAAAACCATCTCTGTCCGGATTGCCCCCAAGACCGACACAACAATTAATACTATCTTCTATCAATCTGGCTCCCTGCTCTGCTGCATCAACGGCTCTGCCATTGTTCTCGAGTACTTTCCAGGCAGCTTGGTTGACCGGAAGGCCACTATCCCAGGTGGAAACAACAATCGGTTTATTTTGGGAAGTTATATTCTTCCCGACCAGCTTCTGTAATGTCCCCAATGAAAAAAAAGAAAATCCCAAACCTGAAAGAAAATGCCTGCGACCTATCATGATATTTTTTGTGATAAAAGTAATTAATAAAAAAACGTTCTTTATGAAATTGATGGGCAATATTGGATGACAATATGGAAGAAAAAATTGGCCACCCTTGCAAGGACAGCCAATATTTTTATTAAAAACTTAAATTCTACTTATTTACCTCCTCCCAACATCTTCAGGGCATCGCTGCCTTCAAAATTCAGATTGAGTTTACTGAGTTCTTCGAGCAGTATTTTGCCACTCAGCATGAAGAAGATATTGGCATCACTATTGGTCACATTAGCATAAATATGGGACAGATACCTTCCTTCTTCCAATGCATATATTTTTACATTATTGGATTTATCCTTTACATCGACCAACAAATCATACCCTCCCTTATTAAGTGCACTGCTAATCTCAGCTTTGTCCCTGGATGAAATTCCTTTTCCATTTTCAAAAATAAACACTTCAATATTTTTGATCTCACTCTTCAGGTCAACATTGGCAGACTTCAGATATTTTTTTACATCTCCGGTAAAATTCAGATTCATTACCCCTTCATCATTCTTATACTTTCTGAATATCTGATCTACATTTTTCTGACCAAAAACAGAAAAAGAGAGGAGCATCAATCCAAATACGCTCAGGCATGCACTGATTAAATCATTAATCTTCATGAAATGAATTTTAAGAATTATTTCTTCTTCTTTTCAATCTTATCGAGATGCTCAGCTCCCTGAATATCCAAAGACTTGGCCAACTTGGAAATTTTAGCAAGATCAATGGTGCCTACAAAACTCAGCATCAGAAATTCATCAGAACTTCCTACCAGAAGCAGGAGTTCATTAATAACATTATTAGACTCTTTGGTTATGAATTTTATGTTGGAATTTTTCTCCCGCACGGTCATAAGTTCTTCATATTCCTTCACATTGAGTCGCTGATTGGCTTCTCTGTATATTTTTTCAGGATTCACCTTGGTCGTAAGAATACGTAATCCCTTGAGATCCTGAAGGATAGAAGCCACCTCCTGATTGTTTTGCTCATTGGTGGTTTTACTAACCATTTTAAACATTTTGGGACTCACATACACCACGGAAAAATTTTCGTTTTCCTGATAGTCCTTAAAGAATCTTTCGATGGCGTCTGTCTGTGAGGATAATCCTGTGACTGCCAGCAGGCTGATTATAAGAATAGCATAAAGTTTCATTTCTGTTTGTTTATTAAAGGGGTGAATTAATTTTTTATCGGAGAATATTAGCTTTTTCCACATTCTGTATTCCGTTCATCATAGCAGAAGTGCCCTTATCCAGTTTTCCGGATACCATGGCCAGTGCTTTCAAAGTGATTTCAAGAGCTTCTTCCGGATCTTCCACTTCATAGACATAACTGTTTTCTTTTGATTTGAAGGTCTGGTTTTTTACGAGTACCACCACTGAAAAAACCAAGGTCAACAAAGCAGCTACAGCGATAACTCTGCGGGCCAGTGTCAATATTCCGGATTTACCACCACCGGTACCCACTTTTGATATCTGTGATGATTGGGGTGCCTGCCAGTTCCATTCACCTTCATACCTTATATCTTTTTGCTCTTCAAAATACTGAAATAAATCTCTGAACACTTCATGCTCATGAGATACCTTTCCGTGATTGAAGTGATCACGGAGGATTTTTTCTTCTTCAAGACTGGTTTCACCTTCCCAATATTTATCCAGCAATTTCTGAATATCAGTCATTTCTTTTAAAATTAATACTCAACAATTTGTCTTTCAATGTTTTTCTTGCTCTATGCAGACTTACCTTCACAAAATCAAGACTGGTTTCAGTCATATCTGCTATTTCCTGATAGGTATAGCCTTCAACATCTCTGAGATGGACAATAATACGCTGTTTTTCAGGCAGCTCATTGACCAGCTTCATGATCAGGCTCATTTTCTCATTTTGGACCAAAGATTTCTCCGGGTTGGGATCTTTATCTGATATGCTGTGATAATCGGCAATATCATGAATGGATACCTTTTTGGAGCGCACTTTATCAATTGCCATATTACGGGTCACTGTCATACACCATGCTTCTTTATTGTCAATCTCCAGAAACTGGTCATACCTGTTCCAGATTTTGATCATCAATTCCTGCATGATATCTTCAGCATCGTGCACATCGCCCACAATATTCAGTGCAAACCGATACAACTTATCTTTAAAGGGCAAGACTATGTTTCTGACCCTATGCTCTTTTGATTCCAAGGACAAGACGCTTTAGTTAAAATAAAGTTACAAAAGTAGAAAAAATGTTTTGCCGCCAATTCATAATCCTCTGATAAGAAAGTATTTATTTTAGCACTCAAAATCAATTGCTGCAGATCATTAACCCACATTCGAAACCGCCACATATGACCAACTCTTCTGACTTTATTTTTCCGGAGGCCTATCAACCGGCCCAGATTGCAGAGAAAACTGCACAAACAGGAGTAGCCAAAGCCAAAGCCGAAGCCCTGACGCTCCTTGTGCTGGCGGTCTTAGCAGGAGCCTATATTTCATTGGGAGCCTTGTTTTACACAGTGGTTATCTCAGGAGGTGAATCAGTGACCGGATTGGTGAGATTTGCGGGGGGACTGTGTTTCAGTCTGGGATTGATTATGGTAGTGGTAGGCGGTGCAGAGCTGTTTACCGGCAATAATCTTATGGCGATGGCATGGGCGAGCAGACTGATAACTACCCGGGCAGTGATGAGAAACTGGGCATGGGTATATTCAGGGAATGTATTAGGCTGTATGGGCACCGTAGGATTGGTATATCTTGCCGATTCAGGAAGTCTCCTCAATGGTGAAGTGCAACATACTGTAATAAAAATAATGGAATCAAAAGCCGGGTTGAGTATAGCTGAAGCAATAGCCAGAGGGGTTTTATGCAATACACTGGTATGTATGGCAGTGTGGCTGGCCATGGCAGGCAGGTCTGTTACGGACAAAATCCTGGCCATATTATTCCCTATTTCAGGATTTGTGGCGATGGGATTTGAGCATTCCATTGCAAACTGGTTTTTCCTGCCCTTAGGTATGCTTTATACAGATAATCCCACTTCTTATCTGTGGTCGTGTGCCCATAACCTGCTTTGGGTGACGCTGGGCAATATTATAGGTGGCACCTTGCTCGTATCCGCTGTATACTGGACAGCATATTTGCGCAAAAAGCAATAAAGATTCATTGAAATTTTAAAAAATATGCGTTTGATAAAGCAAAGAAATCGAACTTTCAACTTTTTATCGAAATCATAATACCACAAATCAACACAAGCAGGATGCCTATCATCCCCTCCCAACCGGGCATCTGGTCGCCCAAAAGCACGCCAAATCCAACTGAAAACACGATATTTGAGTATCCCACTGCTCCTATAATACCGGTTTTTTGATAGGCAAATGCCCTGGTGAGGTACACCTGTCCAATCAAGGCACTGATCCCGAGGAGCAGGATATATCCCCAACTCCGGGTCGCCGGCCATTCAAATGATGCAATGATGAAATCCCATTTTTCACTTTGAATAAAAGCACCCAGGCTCAATGAAACCAGGGGGAGTATAATACCGGAAAGCATGAATGACAGGACAATTTTCCGGTTGTCATAATACTGACTCAGGCCCCGGATACTAAGATAAGCCAAGCCGGTCATTACGGCATTGGATAATCCTATTAAATTATACTTCAGTGAATATTCAGAAGCGTTGATTTGAGGTAAAAAAATCAAAGCTACCCCACCAAATCCGAGCAGTATGGCAGCCCATTCTCTTAATTTTAGTTTATCTCCAAACATCCAGGCCGCCGCCAATGACAGAAAAACAGGATATGACTGCTGGTATGTGATGGCCACTGCCAGTCCGATCCTGGCTATACCATAAAAAAAAGCATATAATGCCAGGGTACCAATAATGCCCCGGAAAATGAGTAAGCCGGGTTTGCCACCTTCATCCTGTGCCGGTCGCCTCAGCAGGCTGTATCCGATAAATAGCACTCCTATCAGATTTCGGAAAAGTACCATTTCCACATTGCTGATGTCATCTCTCAGTATCCTTGCAAAAGCTCCGGTCAGTGCAAAACAGAAAGATGCCACAAGCATAAAAAACAGTCCTTTCCTTATACTATCATCCTTCATCTTATCATAAAAGACGGCAAAGGTATCAATAAAAAACTCTCGGTAATGATAAGTGGTTATGGATTTACAGGATAACCCACTGCCGCATTTCAGATTACATGCGGCTCAATGTGCATTTGCATGATGTAAAGAAAAGGCTGCTTTAACTGCCTTTGATTTTAAAAACCATCACACCGCATTGTGTAGTGAAAATGGCAGGCTCAAAACTGAATTCTCTGGATTTCCGGATGGCAAGAGAGACCATGCTCTTCTTCGCCGTAGTAGATAATCCCGGATTGAATTCTGCCTTTGTGACATTGCCCTTATTATCTACACAAATATCAAGGCAGACTGTTCCATCTTCATCAGCGAGAATCAAAATACTGGGAATCTCCTCAATCTTCCTTTTACCGAGTCCCTGACCATATATCTCGATGACAAGATCATCATCTATCTGCAGCGTATTTCGGGTATTATCTTCCTTAGGTATGGTGGGGTCATCTTTTACCTCTGTCACATCCGATTCTGAGACCACTTCTTCTCCCTGTTCAACCGGATTGGTTTTCACATCGGAAGTATCTCTGGATTGGTTATCGGGAGCATTGTCCTCATTTGTGTTTTCCTGCCGTCCGCTATTCCCTGCAACGGTGTCAGCTGGTATTGGATTTTCACCGGATTCAGTTTCAGTCCTGGCATTATTGTTGCGGCCGGTGTTGTTTTTTGTCTTTTTTGTTATACCGCACAGCGACTTTGCTTTTGCTTCAGCCACTGCTGAACCTGCATACATAGCTCTTTCATAATCCGCACATGCTTTAAGGAGTTGTCCGTCTGTTTCATATATCCGGGCTCTGAGTTCGAGCAGATCAGCATCTGGAAGGCAGCAACCCGATAGCAGCACTCAGACTGTTTAAGGCAGCTTCTGATTGGTTGAGGCCCAGTTCTGCTTTGGCAAGAGTGGCTGCCGCAAGCCCTGTGATTCCCTTCAGTTCGATAGATTGCAAAGCATCTTGTTTGCCTCCTTTATAAGCACCTAATGCATTTTTTGCCATCCCTCTTTTGATAAGTGCATCCTTATATTTTGGATCTTGTCTGATGACAAGATTGTACTGAGTTACCGCTTCATCATATCGGGAGGTCTCAAAAAGATATTCAGCCTTGACATAAATAAAACCAATTTCTTCTTCAAGAGTCTGGGCAATGCCGGCCCCAAGACAGAGCAGAGAAAACACTGAAATAAATATTGATTTTCGAATCATTTTCCGGTACGTTTGAAATACAAGTAAAAGACAAAAAAGCAGGTCTTATTGTTAGTTAACAAAACATTAAACAGGATATGACTGCCTTCATACCCTTAGATATTGCAAAATACAGATAAAGGATGGACTATTGCAGGCGCAAAGTTATGGAAAATCGCAGAATGTAAGGTATCACTGTATATTTTTCAATCCTCACCCTGCAAGAAATATCCGAAGGCTTTGGAAATACTTTTTACTTTTGCTGAATGAGCGGAAATTCAACAGGCATATTATTTAAAGTGACAAGTTTCGGTGAATCTCACGGGCCTGCCATCGGTGTGGTTGTGGATGGATGCCCTGCCGGACTGGAGATAGACCATGAATTTATACAAAGAGAACTGAACCGACGGAGACCCGGCCAATCTGCCATAGTTACTCAAAGAAAAGAGTCTGATACGTTTGAGATTTTATCGGGAGTATTTAATAATAAAACCACCGGAGCTCCTATATGTATGCTCATCCGCAATACCAATCAGAGATCAGCCGATTACAACGACATGGCGGATAAATATCGTCCTTCACATGCTGATTTTACTTATGATGCCAAATACGGTCTGCGGGATCCATTCGGTGGAGGCAGGTCCTCCGCGAGAGAAACAGCAGCGAGAGTAGCAGCAGGAGCTGTTGCCAAACTCTTGCTACAATCACAGGATATCCGCATTACTGCCTATGTAAGTCAGGTAGGTAATATTATGGTACCTTTGACTATGGATCCTGACCCTACAGTAATAGAAAGTAATCCTGTACGATGTCCGGATCTGACCAAACCTGAATAGATGGAAATACTCATCCGGCAAATCAGAAAAGAAGGCGATACCATCGGGGGTCGCATTACCTGTGTGATTACAGGCGTACCTCCGGGATTGGGGTCACCGGTATTTGACAAACTGCATGCTGACCTTGCCAAATCCATTATGAGCATCAATGCCGTAAAAGGATTTGAATACGGCTCAGGGTTTGACAGCATCCACATGAAAGGAAGTGAGCATAATGATATTTTTGAAAACGCCGGAGGAAAAATTGTAACGCAAACCAATCATTCAGGAGGTATTCAGGGTGGAATATCCAATGGGATGCCCATTTACTTTAATGTGGCATTCAAGCCGGTAGCTACTATAATGCAAAATCAGAAAACTGTGGACAGGTTTGCTCAAGACACTGTAATAGAAGGCAAAGGAAGACACGATCCCTGTGTGGTACCCAGAGCCGTACCCATCGTAGAAGCTATGGCAGCCATTACAATTGCAGACCACTTTTTGAGGAATAAAACAGCAAGAATGTAATTCGGGAGAAAAGAAGCGGAAGAGGAGGGATTCGAACCCCCGGTACCCTCTCAGGTACGCCGGTTTTCAAGACCGGTGCAATCAACCAGCTCTGCCACTCTTCCGTATAGTTTTTTGAACAGAGACGCAAAAGTAAACAAATCCAAACAACTGAAAAATATTTGCAGGAAATTTTCAAACGTCATTGGTGAAATATGTAATCCTCTAATCAGGCAAAAAAAAAAGTGGGACACACTTTTGCTCCCACTTTTTTTTACTAAATTTCAGGTATAACTATTATGAGAAAACCTTATATTGCTCAGCTCAATGCCGCAATATTTCTTATGAGCATAGATTTGCCCCTGAAGTGTATCTTATTGGATCTTTTTAGTTGATTGAGAATGGTGGTCACCGTTTGTCTTGAGACCCCGGTATAATTGGCAATATCCTGCTGGGTAAAAGAATGCTTCAATAAAAGTTCATAACCCACCTGCTTGCCATAAGAGTTTGCATACAGTTTTATAAACTCTATGATTCTCTCCCTGGCATCATTAAGTACCAGTGATTCCATCCGCTCCTCGACATCTTTCAGTCTCTTGCCAAAAACTGTATGATGCAGAGAGAAAGATTTACATTGCCTTTCATCATATCAATAATGATATCTTTATGCACCGCCATAACTGTAGCTCCCGCAGACATTACCGAAGCGTAATTGTCACGCACTGCTTCACCTGAGATACAATGCTCACCGAACACAGCTCCCTGATGCAGTATGGATTTGATGATTTCTCTGCCGTCATGGTTGGCATAGGCAATTTTTACCACTCCCTCTAAAAGAAAAAATATCTTATCACTGATTTCCCCCTGACTGAAAATAATACTATGCTTCTCAAAGTTCTGTATTTTACCATAAGCCATGAGATTGTCAAGTTCCTGCTGGCTCAGACATTTAGAGAGAGGATTAGAAAGTATGTACTCATACTTTTTATTATCTGGACTATATGTATTATTTGTATTCATGTCACCAATATGACACAAACAGCATCAAATACCCCTATTTGATAAATGAAGTATCAATCTGACAGGTATTGTATCAGTCTTAAAAAACTACTTTATCTTATTCTGAATGAGTAACTTAACGTAGATCCGGCATTGATACTACCCAATATGGAGTGGGTATTAATATTTAGAGGAGCGATGGCAGGGTTTACAAAGTTACCTTGCGGATAGGTTTCTGCATTTTCAACGAACAAAAGATATCTATATGTCTGCTCAGTAATATGACTGAATTTCAGGTGAAGCATTTCTGGAACAGAATCACTTTCACCCATAATACTCAATCTGATCACATCACTCATCAACCTGGATCCGTCAATCAACAAAGCAGATCCTTGTGCCTGAATCCGGATAGCTCCTTCATTATTCCCGAGTTTATTCACCTGAGGCTTCCATTTATCATGACCTGAGAATTCTACTAAGTAATAGTTTTTACTTTGGGGAGGAGGCTGAATTTTAAAATGACAATTTAACCTGTTCAGATATCTATCAGGTCCCACAGTCTCAAAACTAAAATCATTAACAGAAAAACTATGGATAGCTACCTTAGCAGGAACATTACAGGCAAGCGTAGGACAACCGTACCGCAAAAAGCTGACACAATAAAATCTGAACTTTCGTTCCGACTAACACAAGCCGACCCAAAAGGTTTTAAAAATTTTCCCACCGCACATTTTAAAAAATAATTTTTGCCGACACGCATTGGCACATTTGGTTTGCCCTACTCACAAATCCAACGCTTCCAAACCAAAAGAGCCAATCTTGCCAACGCTCCGTTAAACGACAAAAACGTCAATCCAAAACAACAAAACTGACAGAATGGCTGACTTATACATTAATTGACAACATTACTGTAACTGACAGACAGGAAGAAAATATCAAACAATCCTTATCAAACATTGAGGGGCATTTAAAAAACACAGATAATGACCTAAATGTTGAAAGAACATTTACAAACGGTTCTTACGAGCGTGATACTATCATTCGTCCATTAAACGACATTGACATTTTTGCAGTATTGAAATCTGACGATTGGAAAAACGAATATGGACAACTTCCAACCCCACAAAAAGTGCTAACCAAAATAAAAAACTATCTGAATAGTTTGAATGATTATAAGGACAAGGTAAAACAAGACAGACCTTGTGTAACTATTATTTTAAGCGACAAACGTTTCGATATATTACCAAGTTTTGAACAATTGGGTGGAGGTTATCTTATCCCTAACTATGATTTAGAAACGTGGACATATTCATATCCAGAGCAGTTAAGCACCAACCTTGATAGTACACACAAACTTCGTAACTACAAACTAAAGCCAACAATCAAAGCTATCAAGTATTGGAACAGAGAAAATAACAAACTTATTCCGTCATACCATATTGAGGAAACAGCAATCAGTATTTTTCAACTAAACAATTTTACCAATTATGAAGAAGCTATCCGTATTTGGTTTAACAATGCTGAATATTATTTACAATCTGCAAAATTCAAATCTAATAACGACTACACAGCATCTACAAATAAAATCAAGAAAGTCAAGGATAAACTAAATGATGCCAAAAAGAAATATGATGAAGGCAAAGAAGCTGAAGCCAAGAAAATTTGGAAAGAAATTTTTGGCAAAGAATTTCCAACCGTAGATGAGGAAGAAGCGAAAAATTTCTCAAAGGCTTTAATAGAAGGCTCATTAAAATACAGTTCTACTGCGGGTTTATCTTCAATTGCAGGAACAGCAGTTTCAGCTTCAAAAGGGTTTTATGGCGATGTTCTTTAGAAAAAAGAAAGCAAATCCGATTGTTCAGATAAGTGCAATGAAATCAAAATTTCCTCAATTTCAAAGTAAGCGAAAAGGAAATGATATTATATTCACAGGAGAGTTACTGATAAAACCCGAATTTCCAACTTATAAAATTTCTGTTGAGTATAGAGGTAATTTACGTCCGCTTGTAAAAGTCATTTCTCCTGCACTTATTGAAAATCCACCCCATTTTTATCAATCGAATAAAAGTCTTTGTTTGTACCACCCTGATAATTTCAAATGGGACACTAACAAACTTATCGCAAAAGAAATAATGCAATGGACGATTGCTTGGTTATATTTTTATGAAGTTTGGCTCGAAAAAGGAATTTGGTATGGTCCAGAAGTTCCTCACGCAACACAAAAAGAAAACGAATGAAAAAAGTAGTACCTTACAAAAAGATTTTGACCGTGTGTCTGTCATTGATAGAATTTCAACTGGTATTCTTGGGTGTTCTGTCATTGCATCTGTCGCAACAATTATTATTTCCTATTTAGGGGTAGAACATACAATCGAAAACGCACTAACAACTGTATTAAACTATATAATTTGTTTTTTGGCAGTTGCCTATTTTCTTTCTGATATTATCTCAAATTACTTGTTCCAAAAAGCAGAGGCTAAAAGACGTGATGATTTTTTTGACAACAGTCTAAACACAAGTCATTCAGAAGAAAACTCAAACGAGTATTTTACAAATGATAACATAACGCCAAGCATTAAGAAAATGGGAGTTAACTGTTTTGAAAATTCCTTTTTCACAAAATCCATTTCGGGAAAAATGCTAAAACCAATGATAATAAAATCTATTGTTGTGTTTCTTCTATTTGTAATTTTGGCTATTACAAACAATCATTTATTCGTTACGGCACTTCAAATCGCATTACCATATACCATATTTCAGCAGACAATTAGACTATTCGTATTCCACAATAGAATTGAGAATATTTGTAGACGTTTCCGACAAATATTTACAACACATAACAAAAAAACCATTACCAAATCTATCTTACATAATGTATCAAGCTATGAAACAACTTTATCTTGGGCTTGTATAAAATTAGATAGTAAATTATTTGACAAAATGAATGATGAACTTTCAGAAAAGTGGAATAAGATAAAAACTAAATGTAATATTGCTTAATCGTACGAAAATGAGCGAAATCAATACTTATTTAACACAGCTTTCAAAACAACTTTGTTGCACAAAAGATGTAACAGATAAGATTGATAATTCCTACAATTATTTGGAAGGAAAAATATATGAACATTTTCGTGACAGAATTGAAAAAATACAGACTTTTGGTTCTTACGACAGAGGCACATATTTACCTCAATCTATTGACCCATATTCAGATGTGGACGTAATAATAATTTTCAAAACTAACGAATATCAACCCGACACATTTTTAAAACATCTTCGTCAGTTTACAGATAAAATATATCCACGTTCAGAAATTATTCCTGACCACCCTACAATTTCAGTAACCTTAAATCATATCAAATTTGAGCTTGTTCCTGCATTTTGGGAAGATAGTTTTTGGAATGGACAACAACTTAAAATTCCTGCACCAAGAAACAAAGACCTCAAATGGATTACAACTTCTCCCACAGATTTAAAAGCTGACTTAGAGAGAAAAAACGGAAAAGAAAATCAGCAAATTATTCCTTTAATCAAACTTGTAAAATATTTCAATTTATTGAATGAAAAGCCATATAGTTCTTTTCAATTGGAAAAATCTATAATTGACCTAAGCTATTCAAACAATGGAGAGTTAAAAGATTATCTATTTGAGTTTATCAATGATTTGAATTTAGACGAAAAAACCGAAGCCCAAACAGCTTTTATTCAAGAACTAAAAACGAAAAGAAAAAACTTGATAACTCTCGAAAAAGGCAATATGCCCGAATATGCAATTCAAGAGTTGCAAAAGATGTTTCCATTGATATATTAAAAATTAAAACAATCATATTGATTACCTTTGAGCATTTTAAAAGTAGAGGATGAAATTAAGAATACACGGAGACAATATAATTGAATGTGAAAGAGCATTATCATTGATTGCACTTGCTTATAATGGAAAAGTTGTAGCAAAAAGTAAAAACATAATTGTTCCGTCTTACTCAATACAGACTAAAGACAAAGAAATTTTTGAAGTTGAATTACTTGGCGGACACGACCGTTGGAACGTAAATTTTAATACCGAACTCACAAAATACGGAGCTCCATTGCGTGAAGCAACAGACGCATACATTACCAAAGTTTCAAAGGACGGCAAAACAGAAGAATTGTTACTTGCTATTGAATTTTGTAACGCATTACCAGCAGGAAATAACGCTTGGCAACGTAACGGCAGAGCCGTTACTTGTGCTGAAATTGGTATTCCGTATTTCTATTTTGCCGAAATCGGAGGAGTTGAATTGGACGGAGATAGAAAAGTGAAAGCTTCACGTTTTCCAAATCCGATTGTGCCATTTTCTTATCTTACTTCTTCCAAATCTTTAAATGTGGTTTGTATTCCGATTTATGAAGCACATCCTGCAATTACAAACGAACTACGCAAAAAGTTTACGCATATTTTCGGCAAGGAAGCAAGTTTAAATTTGCTAAAATCAATCATTGAACAAAGTCAAATTAATGATGTAATGAACGTTCTGATTGAAAAAGGAACAACCCTTGTAAAAATTCTTTCTAATGACAGAAAACGAGTTGATACATTCCGTGCTTTAGAATGGGAAGAATTTTTAAAAATATCATCGGGACAGAAAAAAGCCGAATGGATAAAAAATCACCCCAACAAACAAATTTGGAGGAAGAAGTCATCAGACAAAGTAAATGTTACGAAGACATTCAAAACGCTTTTAACTAAAACACAAGAACTCAATCTACTTTCAATCGGAGCAAAAGAAATTCCGATTTGTCTTGTTGCAAATGGCAACATTAAAAAATTTGCTTCGCTTCTGAAAGAAATTTATCCTGCGGATAAAATCAAAACATTAGCAGACAAAATTGAAACGAAAAACAAACCGTTAATTGTTGTTTGGGTTACAGGTTTCAAACCAAGAGGCGATGATTCACGTCCCGACAGAGGACTTACGCCACTTGCAAGAATGTTATTTGGAAATGACATTGATATTTTGACGATTGTTTTTGGTCCCGCAGGAAAACAAACGTGGAAAACATTTAACGAAAATCCTGAAAGACTTGTAACAAGTAATGGACTTTGGCAAGCAGTTTTGAATTTAAGTAATTACGTTTTAGCAGATAGTGCAACTTCTGAATTTGGCGTTTTGACAAGTATTGTAACCCGAAATTTAGAAAGAAAAAATGTAAAAGTAATTTTCAATTCTGCCAAACCAAGTGGAAATTATGGAGAACACGATGTAGATACAGCAATTCATACATTATTTTCAAGACAGTTAAGTTCAAACATTTTTGAATCAATGTGCAATCCTCCAGGTGGAGATTGGAGCGGAATTTCTATTTTGATTTTTCGGACAAAACAGAATATCGTTGGACTTCGCTGCCAAGAGTTTCTGCTACCAAAGCAAAACGCCCCGACCACATTATTCAAATTCACACCAAGAAAGAAGAAATTTTTCTTGTCATTGAATCCAAAAACAACGCAAAAGATTTAGACGAGAATATTGGTTGGCGTTTAACGGAATATGTGAATGTCTTGTTCAAAATTCCACCAACTGCATACAAACCAAATAAGCAGGAATGGCAATCATTTACAGGTAAAAAATCACCCTTGAATAATGCTGTTACTTATTCAGGTGGTTCTTTCGTTTACAAAAGTTTGGACGAAATGAAAAACGAAATGCAAGAGGGTAAATTAGATTTTGTTCTTGCATTTGAATTCAAAAATGACGGAACGGAAACAATCGGGCATCTTTTGCTTTCAGACAAAAGCCAATTCTTGAACAGCGTTTTCACTGATATTGTTTCGCAATTCAACGGCAGTTTCAAAATTAAAATATACTGATTCGTAAACCGCATCAATACTTGTTTTCATTGATTTGGTAAAAGGTGAATTTCCCGTTTTAATTTCTGTTTTGTGTTGATATAATTCTTTTGGCAACTGATAATCGTATTCACGATTTCCAGCAGTTCCATCAAATGTTAAAATCCATTTTGCACCAACAGAATTTAATCGTTCCAATTCGTTATAAAAATCATCAAGGTTAAATTCTGTTTTCGTGTAACGGTCTTTTGTTCCTCCATAAGGAGGGTCAAGAAAAATAAAATCGTTTTTATCGGCATCAGCTAATGTTTGCCTATAATCACAATTCAAAAATTCCACATCTCGAATAAAATAACTCCATTTTAAAATTACTTCTCTTAATCTATTTGGATTTATTCCCGGACGGTTTTTGTGCATTGAATTATTAAACTCTCCGTTTGTGTTGTAACGTATCAAGCCATTTACACAAGTTCGAGTAAGAAATAAAAAATCAAATTCATTCTTCGTTTTATTGAAACTGTCCCGAACTTCATAATAAACATTGTGTCCTTCCTCTTGCAATCTTTCCCAACGATTTTTGTATTCCTCTGCAACTTGTTCAGGATTGTTTTTTATCTGATTCCAAAGATTAACCAGCTCGGGAATTATATCACTTGCAACAGCATTGGAAATTTGACGAAAAGGTAACATTGCACCACCACCGATAAACGGTTCAATATATCTTTTTTGTTTTGCAATATGTCGGCTCAACTCGGGGGCAACATATCTTTTGCTCCCCGACCATTTAATAACAGGCTCAACAATATTTTTAGGCTTTATCATCATACAAATAGTTGGCTTTTAATTTTACTTTCTTCAAACAACAATCTTTCTTTAGCAAGTTCAAAATATTCTTCGTTTGTTTCAAATCCAACAGCTTGCATTCCATATTTCATTCCTGCAATCATTTCTGTTCCCGAACCTGCAAATGGAACAAGTAATTTACCTCCTTTAATTCCCGAAATCATCAACAATCTTTCTGATACTCTAAGTGGCTTTTGGGTTGGGTGTGTTCCAAAACTTAGTTCATCTTTGCTTTTGTTATTAGGAATATCCCAAACAGTTCTTAGCTGTTTGTCGGCTTCTTTCATATTATCTCCCTCAAACTTTGCTCTTTTTACATCATCGTAATTGAAATTGTATTTGCGTTGCTTTTCTCCGCCTGTATGAACCCACAAAATTGTTTCGTGGCTTGCAGTCAATCGTCTTGCAGACAAATTTGGAAACGCATTACGTTTATACCAAGTTACCTCATTGATAATTTCCAAGCCCAACAACTGACAAAGCACATTGACAAACCCCGAATTGTGATAAGTTGCGTGAATCCAAATTGAGCCTGTTGGCTTTACTAATCTTTTCAGTTGTGTAAGCCATTGATGAGTGCTTTTAAAAATATCGTTTCCTGTAAGCAAATCCCATTCTTCACTATTCAATTTCCAATTTCCACCAAAACCATTTATTTTTTTATCGCTTTCATAGTTCCATTTAGCAGAAGTTGCTGCACCATACGGAGGGTCGCAAATTGCCAAATCAAAAGAGTTGTCAGGCAAAGCGGACAAACCTTGTATAGCATCTTGCAAATGCAACTCAAAATTATCTGTAATCAGTTTTTTCATTTCTTAATATATGGCGTTATTTGCTCCATTACTAAATTGACAGCTTCGTAAGTTGTGTCATTTACTCCGTATTCCTTAATAATTCTTTCAGCAGTTGCTTTAATTTTTAAATCAGTTTCGGCAACGTTGTAATGCTTGGCTAACTTTTTTATTTGTTCGTCAGTTGGTAATCGTTCGCCTCTTTCCAACTTACTCAACAAAGGCGAATCAATATCCGTTCCTACGGAAACTTGGTGCAAGGTTTGTCCTTTATCCTTTCGGAGTTCCCTTAAATATTGACCTAATTCAGAGTTTAAGACTTTCATTTTGCTATTTTACGGCTTGTCAAGTTTTGACAAAAATAAATAGTTATTCTGAACTGACAAAAAAAACAGATAAAAGTTTTCAACAGACAAATATTGACAGCTAATCCTCAAAAGCATACACATTTTGCAGCCGCTACAAGCTGACACACAAACCAAAGCTGCAAAAAGAGTATGCTTTTCGCCACCGAAGAAAAATTATTTTTTAAAATCCCTTCCCTTCAAAAAATTTTAAAACCACAACCGCACAACCGACACGACAATGACAGCGAAACCCGAGACAGAAAACGACTTGACAACACGACAGATAGAACGCCAGCCTGTAACAAGGGTTTTGCAAAAGAGCGGGCTAACGGCTAAGTTGAACGTTTGTGCATTTAATCCGCAAAGCCATTTTTTATTTGCTCTTTTTTGTAATTTAGCAAATAGAAAAAATGGTTTTGCTACGTTTGTGTTAAGTTGAAAGTTCCGTCTTTCTAATCCGCTCCTTCGCAAAGCCCCGAATCGGTAGCTGCATACCTGATTTCCGGACCGTAATTTTTACGGACTATACGGATATCATAACTATTCCCTCCAAGTGGCGACAAAGACTCTAAGGGTATGTAAAATTTCATTTCTTCCTTATCAAAAACAAAGGAATGAGATGTGGCGTTGGCTTTGTCGTATAAATGAAGGCTTATATTGTTGGTGTCATCCAGATATCCGGGCTCAGATTGACCCAAAGCCCCTATAGAGCTGATTCTGGCACTGACCCCATTCTCTGAGCTGATCATACAGTCCACATATACTCTTTCTTCAGGGGGAAGGACAATCCATTCACTGCTCTTTGTGCATTGAACAAATGTCAAAAGAATGAAAATATATATTAAAAATTTAATATTTACGTACATAATTGAATGCAAATATAATATGAATTATAAAATATTGCAATATATAATCAAATGTTTTATTGCTGCCGAAAACGGAACTGTCCGCCTAAAGGCGGAAGATGGTGGTTTTGTTGCCGAAAGCGGAGACGTTTGTTTTGTTGCCGAAAGCGGGAGACTTTCTTTTGTTGCTGAAAGCGAAGACGTTTGTTTTGTTGCCGAAAGCGAAGACGCATATCGGCAACGCTTTTCGGGAAACTTATTGCGGCAAAGTACATCATGCTTTTGAAATGCCGAAAGCGGCAGACGCATTTCGGAGACGCATTTCGACAACGCATTATGAGTTTCTGCAATGTGTCTCCTCCTTTAGGCGGACATGGTCCACTTGCAGAAACACTCAGCGGGCTTGTCCGTCCTTTGGCGGGCCTGTCCGTCCCTTCGGCGGGCTTGTCCGTCCTTTGGCGGGCTTGTCCGTCCTTTGGCGGGCTTGTCCGCCGGAGAGCGGAGACGCTTGTTGCCGAAAGCGAAGACGCATATCGGCAACGTTTTTCGGGAAACTTATTGCGACAAAGTACATCATGCTTTTGAAATGCCGAAAGCGGCAGACGCATTTCGGCAACGCATTTCAGCAAGGCATTTCAGCAAGGCATTACGGTTATTCCATAATAAATTTTACTCTCTTTAACACGAAAGTATTTATGATTGGAAGCTCACCAGCTGATGCTGTAACTGATGGAAGGCATGGCCGGCATCAGACTGAATTGATTCAGCTGAAGTCTCTCAGGGTTGTCTGCTGACCTGCTGATATTGATGTAAAAAGGATTATGCCTGTTGAAAAGATTATATACGCCCAAAAAGAGTTTACCATTACCCCATTTGTAATGCTGATAAAAACAGATGCCTGCATCCAATCTGTGGTACACCGGAAATGATGCATTATTTTTATCGGTAAAAAGTAAGACTATTTGATTATCTGTAAGAACCAAAGCGTTGGAGGGACTGGTAAAATGATTTCCGCTGGCAAGGTTCCAGTTAATGATAAGTTCAGAAAAACCTGTTGTTTTATAAATAACAGAAGCCTTGGCATTATGCAATCTGTTATTCTGATACGGATAAGCATTACCATTGTTGAGTAAACTGAATAATCTCTCAGATACAGTGAAACTGTAATTAGCATTAAACAGGAATGGACCGGATGCTTTCTCTATACCGCATTCCAACCCGTATGCTTTACCGTCACCCTGTCCTATTTCCGGTTTCCAGTCTGAACCGGCATGAATCAAAGTATTTCTTCCTTCCTGCTCAGAAATCAAACGGTCAAAAGCTCTGTAATACAGATCAATGCTGAATTTGTACCCATTTTTGTTACGTACACCAAGACCAGTGTTCAGCAGCCAGGATCCGGCTCCCGGTAAGGCTCTGTCCATGCCGAGCCATAATTCAGTATTGAGACCGATACCTCCGGCGGTAATCATCTGCATTGGCTGAAACATCCTTGAAGCTCCGGCTTTGAAATGCACAAAATCATTGCCTCCAAGGATAGCCAACCGGGGTTGTACTGCCAAAGTACTGTGGTTATCATAGTTAGTCACATAAGTAGTATGCAATCCTGCATTTAGCTTGACAAAGCTGCTCAATCTGAAATCATCCTCTATATAAGTACTCAGCTCCCCTGAAAAACTATTGGCCGATCTGTAATTACCAACAATTTCTGACCGATTTGCCTTCAGCCACAGATCCGGATTGTCTGCCGGATTACCTGCAAAATGGATCGAAAGAGGCCTGAAATTCCTGTGTCTGTATGCTGCACCCAATCTGACAAAGTGATCAGTATAGAGCATCCAGTCTATATCCCACAAGATACCGTTTTCGTATATGCCCGATTGTGTAAGTCCGGCATTCAGATGATTGATAGCCGAGCCCAATGAAATCCTGGAATAACTGTTTCTGTGATAACGATTATAATTATAATCTGTACGATAAGCGGTAATTCTGGAAAATATGATTTCGGAGAGTTCAGAAGCCCATTTGGCTGAAATCATGCTGCTTTTCCATGCCAATTCATTATTGACGCTATCTGAAAATAAAGAGGTCTGCTGCTTTGAAGTATTATTAAAATCATCACCGGCAGAAAAATAATGAACCTGCAATTTGTTTTCATTGATGGAATAACTCAGTTTTACATTCAAATCATGAAAGTCGTATCCAAAGTCAGTATCTGAATTCTGATCAGTGGACAGCTTTTGGGAGAGGGCATTCATCCATAAGTTCATGTATGTTTTTCGGTATGAGACCAAAAAACCTGCCTTTGGAGTCAGAAGCGGACCTTCAAGACTGGCAGATGCCAACAACGGACTAATACTTAAGGAGCCGCCCAATCGGGTGGAGTTACCGTCCCGGGTGTAGATATCCAGCACAGAGGATATCCTGCCTGAAAATCTGGCAGGCACACTCCCCTTGATAAATGAGGCACTCTTGATAATGTCCGGATTGAATGACGACATGATACCCAAAGCATGTGCAGGATTATATACAGGAACTCCATCGAGTGTAATGAGATTTTGATCGGGCGCACCACCCCGCACACTTAGGCCCCCAATGCCATCAGCACCGGAAGATACTCCGGACAGATTGTGTACATACCTGAACAGATCTGCGTCACCTCCCGGATGGAAGGTGGATCTCAGCTTATCAAATGGAGGTGTTTAACCTCACCTGCACTTTCGTGTTCCTGCTCCAGCAGATTGTCTATGATGATGATTTCATTTGAGTTTTCCGTCAGCTTTCAATCTTACATGGATTACGGTGTCTTTGTATAGCTGAAAATCTGCTACCGCTGTTTTGTAGCCCAGATAAGAAAAATAAATCCGCTGGTGTCCTCCTTTTATCTTAAAGGAATAAAAACCCGCCTGATTGGTGGAAGTACCGGAGGATTTGTCAGGAAGGTAAACATTGGCACCTATCAGAGATTCATTAGACATAGCGTCCTTAACATATCCATATATGGTAAATAGTTCGTTTTGAAACTGCTGGAGTCCTTTTACAATAACAATCTGATTACCCACCAAACGATAGTCCAGACCTGCCGGATTGAGGACAGATCCCAGCACTACACCTAATTTCTCATTGATTACCGATAGATTTATACGTTGATCTTCCGGAATGATATGCTCTGAATAAGCAATGCTCACACCAGTGTATTTGACCAAATCCTTTAAAACTTCCTTGATGGTTTTATGAGAAGCACTATAAGCTTACTTCCACCAGATCCGGACGAAGCTGTGCATATGCCTGGAAATGAAAACAAATAGTAATGGTTATACTTAAAAGGATGGTCCTCATCCTATATTACATTAATCTTTGATTTAAAAGTCAAAGATAATCAATGCTTTGAAATATTACAAAAAATTATATATTTTTTTCTTCCCTGCCTGAATCCTTCAAAGTATCGTCTTTGATGGCACATCTGCAATTAATCGGGAGAACCTAAAAATTATCTGCAGCTGATGTCAGTCATTCTGTACTTATGGGCATCCAGAGAATCAACCTTCATGTTGAAACTCAATTTCAGAATATTGAAGACTTCATCAAGAGTATTGGATCTGAGGGATCCCGACGTAAAATAGCATGCAGAGATATCTTCATTTTCACCCAATACTATACTGATACCAAATCTGAGCTCAATATCTCTGATTACTTTATTCAGTGGGGCATTATTGAAAGAAAACTCCTTGTTTATCCAATCAAACTTAGTGGTATCCATCGATGGTGATGACTCTATCGTAAATTTTCCGGATACGAGGTAAGCGGATTGTCCGGGAGTGAGTTGGACAGATTTATTGCCGGATATAAGTTGTACCTTGCCTGTTTTCAGCCACACATACTTTTTATCAGAATCCACGATAAAAGAAGTACCCAACACCTTCACCTCCATTTCTGAGGCTAAGACCGTAAAAGTTTTGTCCGAAGATTTACTTACGTCAAAAAAAGCAATCCCGGTAAGTTCGACTTTCCTCTCAGTGTTGTCATATTGCCGGATAATCAGATTTGCCCCTTTTTGCAGCCATACTTCTGACTGATCAGGCAAAACTATATTTTCAGGAGAATTTTCGGCATAATAAGTTTCGAGGGTTTTATCTTTCTTAAGAAGAAATAATGTAGCGAGGACCAATCCCAACAGGGCTGCAGCTGCAACAAAATATCTTCGGTACAAGGTGAATATACGGGGTTTTCTTTCGGTTATTTCAGCCTGCTCATTTAATCGGGACTTGTGTTTTTCAAATGCAGCTTTGTAGTCAAATCGCTGCATGCCGGGTATGGCTTGTGATGCATTCCAGATAGAATTCAATTCTTCATAAACTTTCCTGTTTTCGTTACTTTCATCGAGCCATTCAAGAAAAGATATCCTTTCTTGAGGGGACATAGCTCCTGACAGGAATTTATGAATATATAATTCCTTATCTATTTTACTAGATTCAGACATTTAGGGTGTTTTTTACATGACACAAGATAATATTTTTACCCCCACACATGGTTAATCTTTATTTGAAAAAATATCAGCTCTCAGCAATGACAATGCTTTAGATATCTGATTTTCAACTGTTTTTACCGATATTTCAAGTTTTGCTGCGATTTCATTATACGTCATCTCCTCATACCTGCTCATGATGAATACCAATCTGCACTTTTCAGGCAATCTATCGAGGCTTGCTTTGATCTTCTTCTCTACCTCTGAGGCTTCGAGTATTTCAGTGATGCCGGTATCCTTGGTTTCAAAGTCCTGCAGCACAGTATCTTCTTCTGTCCTCGGATCCTTATCCCTCAAAAAGTTCAGAGCTCTGTTTCTGCAGGCTGTTTTCAAATAGGGAAGCGGTGAATTTTTAATCTGAATCTGATCTTTTTTCTTCCACAACTCAAAAATCACATCCTGTACTATATCTTCTGCTGACTTTGCATCATTGATGATAATATTTACTCTTTGGCAAAGTAATTCATAGTAATTCTTATAAATCCACTCCAGGGCTTTCTCAGGATTTTGCTTTAGTAAATCAGTGAATTCCAGCCCGGTCAACTGCTCCATCAGTAATTTTTGTTTTAGTAGCAGCTGCAAATATATAAAACAATGTTTTACACAGACAAATAATTTAAATTATTTTATTATATTATACCTTAGACAAAATAGTCAGTTTTCGGGAATCCAATACCCTTGACCATTACCTCTCCGGATGTTTAAAAATTATTTTGTGTTCAGGCTTTGCGAAACTTTCCGATTGTCTTATCTTTGCGGTCCCTTAACGGAGATTATAGCTCAGTCGGTTAGAGCATCGGATTGTGGTTCCGAGGGTCGTGGGTTCGAATCCCATTAATCTCCCAAAACAAAAAAGCCACTCTACTTCGTAAGCAGGGTGGCTTTTTACTTTTACGAAAAAGGATTTTTTAACCCATTCAGGCATTTATCCTTCCTATCATACAACTCACATAGGATTTGGCTTTATCTAACATGTCGCCCTCGCCGGGTTCAGTGTACCCCATATCCGCGAGTACCTTAATCACTGAAGGTCTGTGTTCCTCACTTAAACCATCCAGTGTAATTTTACCGTGCTCTATATCCACCTCCACATTTTGCACACCCTGTATATCGGATAATTTTTTTCTGATCGAATTGGCACAACCGCCGCATTTGATATTTTCAACTATGATTTCCATAATATTCTTTTTAAGGATAAATAATAACTTTCAACAATATTGAGTAAAAACAAGTTCAACCCTGCATGGACAAATTACATCAGCTATCAAACATTAAATTACACCCTCTGAGCTCTGAATAGTCGAGTCTTCCCTGCACTATGAAACTATTATCCTCATGGACTACACCTACATCTTCAGTCTGGATAAACGAGCATGTATCAATGTTAGCCAGATCCACCGCACATAAAATACCACTTTTGCCGGCATTCTCATGGGTTAGCGGATCATTTATCTGTTTAGTAATGATATGCAATGTGTCCGAAGGTGAATACAGCCCGTCTGCCCCGGAATATGCCTGAGAAAACAATTCGGTCATACCATATTCGGAATGTATCTGCCCTACCCCAAAGCCTATTTTCAGCCGGTCATGTATTTCTTCTCTCGGCATAGCCTGATACCTGCCCTTCAATCCTCCGGTCTCCATCACAATCAATTCCGGAAAGTCCAATCTATAAGCGCTGACAAAATCAAGTAATGCAAAACTGACTCCAAACAACACTGTGGGGATATTCTGCTCCCGGCACTCTTCCAGTTTCTTCCTCAAATCCTCGTGCTGATAGAGAAAATATCCGTTGAAACTATGCCTTGAGACTTTCATCAGATGATCCACCATGGCTACCAGAGAGGCATCGTGCCGTTCAAGATAGCCCGGCAATAATGCAAGAAAGCAATACATTGCGGGATTACCATAAAAAGTATTCCATATACGCAGTGCATTCCACTTGTAAAAATCCAGATCTCTCACATGATGACAGGATCTCACAGACCCTGTGGTGGCACTGCTCCTGAATACCACCTCTGATTCCCAATCCCCAGACTTTACTTCGTAATTTTTAAAAGCACTTACCGGTAAAAAAATCAACTCATCGGCTGACTGAATTTCGCCGGATATATTGCCGATCGTGATACAGTAATCTCTGTACACCTTATTGTAGCGGTACTGAAATGCAAATATCCTTCTGACCAGATCATCATATAATGGCTGCATTCCACCTGATTGAATATAATCATTCAGGAGTCTGAACAGTTCTTCTCTTTCTGACTGATAGGACAACCTCATTTGCAAAGAAAAAAAGCCAAATACACCATACCCCCCCCTGAAGCTCTCTGATAATTCATATCTCTAAAAATAAGGATATAAACAGCAAACCCACTATATTTGTTATCTTTTCACAAAGACAATATGGATTCATTAAAAGTCATCTTCGGGTTCGGCCTGTTATGGATAATTACAGGATGTGTGAAAGCTCCTGAGTATTCTCCGGTCCCCTTTCTCAGGTTTGATGGATTGAGCAAAAGCAGTCTGCTGCAAGGTACGGAGTTTCAGGATTCACTACTTGTTTTTCTTTACTTTACAGACGGAGATGGCGACTTTGGTTCTCCTGCCAATTCCTCAGAAAGAAATATTTTTATAGTGGACAAAAGAACCGGAAATATCAAAGATGAATTCAAAGCTCCTTTAGTGCCTGAACAAGGAGTGAACAACGGAATTTCAGGCAAAATATCTGTAAAAATTTATTCCACCTGCTGCATTTTTCCGGAGCAGACCGGAATTCCGCCTTGCCAGCGCCCCCTGCAGTTTCCCGATAATGATCTCATCCTTGATATTTACATTAAAGACAGGGCTGGCAATGTATCCAATACGGTATCCACAGACGTGATCAAATTGGTTTGCAGATAATATCCGGGGAAATACCGGTCAAATTGTGCAATCAGCTTCATGTCATTGATGAGAAGAATTGTTCTATCTGCTGTAAGGCATGCTTATCACTGCCGGCAATGATGATATCATCAGCGATCACCAAAGGCCTTTTCAGGTAGGTGTAATCAGACAAAATCAGTGTCCTGAAATCATTTTCAGACACCGGTCGTCTTTCGGGAGTCAGATCCTTGAGTTTTTGGGCTCTTGTATTGAAATAATGTTTGTAAGAGCCTGATTTTTCCGCAATCTTATCGAGTACATCTGCCTCTACAGCTTGTTTTTTTATATCCACCATCTCAAAACCGGAAGTATTTTTTCCCCGAAGTATATTTTTACAGGTGGAGCAGGTGGAAAGATAGTAAATGCGCTTCATATCCTGGTTTCGTTTGATAGACAGCAATAACAATTAAAAAGAGAAAAAGATATAAATAAGCAGAGGCCTGCGAAACATTTCCCGCAGACCTCAATTACTTTAAGACTGTATAAGAAATTTAAAACACCCTGATTAAGTATGCTTTATTCTTTTTGCAACTATTCAAAGCTTATGTGGATGGTTGCATTTATTTTAAGCTTTTTGCCATCTGATTCAGCAAACTCAATGATTTCTTCAAGGTTGTTGAGCTCATCCCGAAGCTCAGAAATCCTTTTAATAGATTTTTCATCCCTTACTCCAAACTTCTCATCAGAGCCTATGGCTTTCAGATTATGGAAATTTATCTTCCTCATGATTACATCTCTGATGATCTCCTCCGCTTCATGTGGCAGAAACAACCCATCTATGAGTTTGATGGTAGCATTTTGAATGGCTGTCTGGTTCATTGTGTAAAATTTTATTAATGTCAACAAAACGCCTCAAATCACGTTTTGATTATAAATTTTAATTTAACTTTTTAATGTCAGGCATAATATTTATTTATGAACTATACACTCAACCAATTGCGCATTTTTCTCAGTATCGCCCAAAATGAAAGTATCACTAAGGCAGCAGAGGAGTTGCACCTTACTCAGCCAGCGGTTTCCATACAGTTGAAAAATTTTCAACAGCAGTTTGATATCCCACTCACTGAAGTGATTCACAAGAAACTGTATATTACAGATTTTGGCAGAGAAATTGCCGAAGCGGCAGAAAACATACTCAATGAAGTCTATGCCATAAACTATAAAACAATGGCATATAAGGGACAACTGGCAGGCAGACTTAAAATTTCTGTAGTCAGTACCGGAAAATATATTATCCCTTATTTCCTGTCAGATTTCATGAAAATGAATAAAGGTGTAGAAATAAGTCTGGACGTGACCAATCGGTCCAAAGTGCTCGAAAGTCTCAACAACAATGAGATAGATTTTGCACTCACATCCACAGATCCCGGTCTGAACGGGGTAATAGAATTTGAGATTATGGAAAATTACCTGTGTCTGGTAGCCAATTCAACTTTTACTGATACAGGGGAGGAAGTCATGATCGAGGACCTATTAAAGCTGCCTATGATATACCGTGAGTTGGGCTCCGGTACAAGAATGGTTATGGAACAGTTTCTTTCTACCAATGTATTGCAGGTTGCAAAAAAGATTCAACTCACCTCCAATGAAGCGGTAAAACAGGCTATATTGGCAGGCCTTGGACTTTCCATAATGCCAATTGTCGGCATGAAGAATGAATTGATGTTGAATCAATTTAAAATCATTCCTGTACAGGGGCTGCCTATAAAAAACAAATGGAGATTGTTATGGCTTCAAAACAAGCGATTATCTCCGGTAGCCAAGGCTTATCTCCACTTCCTCAAAAGCGAAAAGGAACGCATCGTATCAGATAAGTTCAGCTGGGTTAATAAATATATCAACAACTGATTTGGCACAATCAACCGGCATGACCTGAAATAATCCTGATGATTAAAGCGTTTTGTTTGCTTATTATTTACAAAATTATGCAGCTTTTCAGATACATAAGCGCAGTTGTACTAATTGGATTCAGTCTTTGTGTCACAGGGCAGGATTACTGGAAAACCTATAAGTCAGATGATGGTACTTTCAGCATTCTGCTCCCCTGCAAGGCTGAAACCGGCAATAAGCACATACTCACAGATATAGGCAGCCTGGAAACCAAAACTATCATGTGTCAGCCACCATCAGACCATCCCAACAAACTTTATCTGGTCAATTATGTGGATTATCCTCCCGGAAGTTTTCATCCGGACAGTGTTATGACTATAGGTGAATTGTTCGATATTTCCATAGCACAACATATTCATGACCTTGGAGGAGAACTGCTTTACCAATCTGAACATAGTTTCGGAAAACACCCGGGAAGACTGTACCGGGCAAGCTATAATAAAGGGAATACCTTTGTCAAATCGGTGATATATCTGATCGGAGACCGGTTTTATTCTTTACAAGTATATGCTATGCTGGATAAAAGTCTGAATAATGATATGGACATTTTTCTGAATTCCCTGCGAATCCTTAAATAATAGGATGACTCAGATCTTAAAAAATCTAAGATGTTTTTTCAAACCATTGCGGTTTATTTCAATAATGTAAAGTCCTGAAGTGAAGTTTTCAATATCTATTGTCCGCATGTCCGCACCGTACAATGGCCATGTATTGCCATAAATATCATATACCTTCAATACATCTGAGGAAAGTACTCCCTCCATTTGAATGAAAGATTGAGCAGGATCAGGATAGACCCGGACGTTTTCAAGCCCATTATCCACTACACCGGTTGCACAGGTAAGATCACGGATCATCTGCCAGATTCTGTTTGCAAGCAGATATGGCACAGGGACGGATTCCGGAGATTGACCCATTCTGATCCAAATCAGATTTTGAGAAGGAACGATATGCAACATCTGCCCGTCTCTGCCCAATGCTGCAATACAATCAGCCGGAGCATC
Organism: Saprospiraceae bacterium; assembly: GCA_016716335.1. Lineage (GTDB taxonomy): Bacteria > Bacteroidota > Bacteroidia > Chitinophagales > Saprospiraceae > OLB9. The sequence continues at coordinate 184,492 of JADJWN010000021.1, forward strand.
GGGAAACAAAAATCCCGGAAATGAGAACTGGAGTTGTGGCACCATAAATGAAGATTTGCCATTGAGCCACCACAGGTATCCGTAAGAGGGGTTGAGCTGCTGGGAGGAGTTGACCATCGCATTGAAATAAAGACTGTCGGTCATTACAGCCGTATTTCCCCACTTACCTTTGTTGAGCATCAATAGGCCAAACCGTGCCATACTCCTGGGTCTGCTGAAATACATTATTAAACCCAAGTTTTACATAAGTACCGGTGATACCGGTTGTCTGACGCAATCTCTGTAAGGCAAAAATACTGATACCCTGTCCGGTAGCTGACTCCATCACCTTATCCAGTAATGTATAGGGTGCATTATGATATGCCCATCTTGTACCTGCATCCTGAAGATATCTCAGACATTCAGGATCAGTGCAGTCCCGATCACCCTGTGTATCGTCAAGACCGGTAGTCATAGTCAATTGATTTCTGACCGTGATCAGGTTTTCCTTCTCTGACGGAGCAGAGGTCCAACCTGTACCGATATATCCGGATACGGGAAGATCTAAATCAATTTTGCCCTCCTGAACGGCGAGACCTACTAAAAATGCCGTAAGGGACTTGCCGGCAGAGGCCCAGTACCACACACTGTCAGGACCAAAACCATCAAAATACTTTTCAAGCACTATTCTTCCATCTTTCAAAAGTATAAATGCTTTGGAGTTTTCTTTCTCAAGCATATCATACAAAGCCTCTACCCTATCCATACAATATCCCAGTGACGCAGGAGATACCGTAGCCCAGTTATCACTATTGACAGGAGGAAAATACAAGGTCTGAGCCTGTAAAACTGCAATTACTGAGCTGTAAAGAATCACGATAAGTACTGCTTTTCTAGCTTTTAATGACACGGGCAAAAATTTTAATAAACAGAACATCTGACAAGTTTGAGATTTTTGGAGTCAATATTTTATAAAATAAAGTAAACAGCTTCTACGCAAATAAGATTAGCCCTTACCATTTTATAAGTGCAAAGCTGATACACTTGTACTGTCAGCGATATGTTCCAAATTGATATTTGAGTTAAATTTTCAGACTGCTGTCAATAAAATTTACAAAATCCCCTATTATTGTAGGTTACTTAACGTGAAAAGAGAAAGTACGACAATACCGGGACATATGGAGGATAAAATACAACAGCTTACGGACAGACTTTATGAGCAGGGCATTAAAAAGGCAAAGGAAGAAGCGGAGGCAATCGTAAGTAAAGCGAATGAAGAGGCGGCAAGGATTAAGGAAGATGCCCGAATCAAATCAGAGGCAATGCTGGCAGAAGCACAGTCGGCAGCTCAGGAGTTGCATCAAAATGCGATTGGGGAGATACAACTCGCCGCCGAACAGAGCATCAAAATTTTGAAGCAAAAGATAACCCACCTCATTACCCTGGAAGCTCTGGAAAAACCCGTGCATAAAACCCTTAAAGATGATGATTTTATCGCCAGGCTTATACTGCATGTCGTGGACAACTGGCATGCTCACAAAGACGGCAAAGGAGAGTTGAACATAGAAATTTCTGATTCCTATAAAATAGAAACTGTGGAATACCTGAAAAACCGCATACATGAAATCCTCGGGGAAGGTTTTCGTATTGAAACCAACAGTCATATAGGAGGCGGCTTTGTCATCGGCCCTTCGGAGGCAAATTACAGGATATCCTTTACAGACAAGGATTTTACCAGTTTTTTTAATGCATTGCTCAAACAAAAAACCATGGAAATCCTGTATGCTGAGAAGTAAAGTTCATTCATCCGGATATTATTACCTGGTATCCGGGCTTCCTGACATATCATTCGGTAAGCTGCCGGAGGGCATAAAGCTGAAGGAATTGCTGGACCACATTTACGAGGAGCTTTCTGAAGAAGATAAAAGTCAGGTTTCGCAGCTCTTTCTTAAATATGACAATAAAATGTTGCTTGACATTTGTGCCGAAAAAACACCAGAAAACTACCTTTTTGCCAATTACAGTGCAGAGCATTTTACTGAACTTCTGAAGTCCCGAAGTGATTTACTTCCTTCCTATCAAATGGAATTTTTTGAAAACTGTAAAGAGCAACCGAAGGAGAATTTTTTTGAGGCAGAAATGCTCCTGACCAGAAAATATTACGAATATATTATTTTGCATTCAAAGGGTCTGCTTAAAGAATGGATAATCTATGAAATGCAACTGCTGAATCTGCTCACCGGATTAAATGCCGCAAGTATGGGCATATCTGCAGAGGAGCATATGGTAGGTGATGATGAGGTAACACAGCGTATTGTTGCATCAAAAGCACCTGATTTCGGATTGAGCCTTGATTTTCCTTACATTGTCGAAATCATAAAATTAAGATCCGGTCATGACTTTGTGGAGCTCGAAAGATACCTCGATTTTATAAAGTGGGAAAAATTAGAAGAGCTTTCTGCCTTTTCCAATTTCAGCGTTGATTTTGTCCTGGCTTATTTGTTAAAACTGATGATTGCCATGCGCTGGACCCAGCTGGATGAAAAGAAAGGACAGGAAGTATTGGACAATAAACTGGAACAATTTAAAAACAATATAAAGCATGGAAGTGAAGCTTTTATCTTTGTGTGAGTCAGGAGAAAACCTAACTTAAAGAGTAGTACCAATCAAGAATATATAAGGATGACGACAGGATTTATAAAAGCCATAATATCCAATCTGCTGATTGTAGAGGCAAACGGCCCTTTCAGGCAAAACGAAATTTGTTACATCCTGGATGGCAATAAAAAGCTGATGGCCGAAGTCATCAAAGCAGACCGGAATAAGGCTTACATACAGGCTTTCGAAAGTACACGGATGCTTAAATATGGCACCCCTGTGGAGTTTTCCGGCCATATGCTGGAAGCGACTTTGGGTCCGGGTCTGTTGTCCGGCAACTATGATGGGTTGCTCCATAATCTCTCGGCGATGCAGACCAATTTTATACAAAAAGGAGATTATCCGCCGGCCTTGGATTTCAATAAACAATGGAACTTTACCCCTTTGGTTCGGGAAGGTGTCAGACTGCAGGCAGGAGATTGGTTGGGCGAAGTAATGGAAAACAGCATCATTCACAAAATCATGGTTCCCTTTACATTGTCAGGATTTTGGGAAGTGTCCCGGATTGCAGAAGGTGGAGATTACAAAATCTCAGACACGATTGCAGAGCTTACGGATACCAACGGCAGAACAGTGGAAGTAACCATGGTGCAGAGATGGCCTGTAAAAAAACCAGTGACTGCATTTTTAGAGAAATTCAGACCCGGCCAACTGATGGAAACAGGGATACGCATTATAGATACCATGAATCCTATTTTGCAAGGGGGTACAGGATTCATTCCGGGTCCTTTCGGCAGCGGCAAAACAGTATTGCAACAAAGTATCGCCAGGCAGGCAGAGGCTGACATAGTCATCATAGCTGCATGTGGAGAGAGAGCCAATGAGGTTGTTGATCTTTTTACCGAGTTTCCGGAACTTGACGATCCCTGGACAGGTCGCAAGCTCATTGAAAGAACCATAATCATAGCCAATACTTCCAATATGCCGGTTGCTGCCCGGGAAGCATCCGTTTATACGGCCATGACATTGGGTGAATATTACAGAGCCATGGGCCTGAAGGTACTGTTGCTCGCAGATTCCACTTCAAGATGGGCTCAGGCACTCCGCGAAATGTCCAATCGACTGGAAGAACTGCCGGGTCAGGATGCTTTTCCTGTGGATCTGCCTTCGATTATTTCCAATTTCTATGCACGGACAGGACTGGTCAGATTGAACAATGGAAAAACCGGCGCCATTACTTTTATCGGCACGGTATCACCGGCTGGCGGAAACCTCAAGGAGCCCGTGACTGAATCTACCCGAAAAGCAACCCGTTGTTTTTACGGATTGTCACAACAGAGAGCAGACAGCAAAAGATATCCGGCCATTGACCCTATTGACAGCTACTCCAAATATCTGGAATACCCTGAATATCTGGAATCCATGAAGGATAAAACCGGTGAGAACTGGTTTGAAAAAATAAACGAATTGAAAAATATTTTGCTCAAGGGAAAGGAAGCCTACGAACAAATCAGTATCCTGGGAGACGACGGAGTTTCTATTGACTTTCATACTGCTTACTGGCACGCAGAAGTGGTGGATTACGTCTTTTTACAACAGGATGCTTTTGACGAAATTGATGCCCGCACTCCTATGGAGCGGCAGAAATACATGGTGGACCACCTGCTTGAGACCCTCCATACTCCGGTAAAATTTTACGGATTTGACGAAGTACAGCCTTTTTACAAAAAAATAATTGACAGATATAAGCAAATGAATTATGAAGCCTTTATGTCGCCGGCTTTTGTCAGTTACAGTGAGGAAATTAAGAAATTATTAGCATCACCCGCAGCCATTTCCTGATTTATGGAGCCCATTACCCTGTTTAAAAAGAAATATACCCGACTGGAAAAAATCACCAAAGCCACCTGTGTGGTAGAGGCGGATAATGTAGGATATGAAGAACTGGCATATGTAGCTGGCAGACCGGCACAGGTAGTTAAGATTATGGGCAATGAGGTGACATTGCAGGTTTTCAGCGGTACCGAAGGTCTGGGCACAAATGCAGAGGTAATATTTACCGGAAGGCCTCCTGTTCTGAAAGTCGGGGATGATCTCAGCGGCCGTTTTCTGAATGCTTACGGCAATCCCATAGATTACGGACCAGAAATAGAAGGGGAAATCAGAGAGATTGGTGGACCTTCCGTCAATCCGGTCAAAAGAAAACAACCCTCAGAGTTTATTCCCACAGGTATAGCAGGTATAGATCTCAATAATACGCTGGTAACAGGTCAGAAGATTCCGTTTTTTGCCGACCCAGACCAACCCTTTAATGAAGTGATGTCTTTGGTAGCATTGCGGGCTAAAGCGGACAAGATCATTCTGGGTGGCATGGGTTTGCTCAATGATGATTATCTTTATTTCAGGAGAATTTTTGAAAATGCCGGAGCCTTACATCGCATAGTATGTTTTATCAACACCACTGATGACCCGCCTGTAGAACGCCTGCTCATCCCCGACATGGCGCTCACTGCCGCCGAATATTTTGCAGCAGATAAAGGCGAAAAAGTTTTGGTGTTGCTTACAGACATGACACTTTATTCAGATGCCCTGAGTATCGTATCCAATAAAATGGACCAGATTCCCTCCAAGGACAGTATGCCGGGCTCTCTGTACAGCGATCTTGCCCGAATTTATGAAAAGGCAGTCCAACTCGACAATGGAGGCTCAATCACAATCATAGCCGTGACTACACTTTCGGGAGGTGATATCACTCATGCCATACCTGATAATACCGGCTATATCACTGAGGGCCAATTATTTTTAAGGAGAAACACAGATATCGGCAAGGTTATCATCGATCCATTCAGAAGTCTGTCCAGATTGAAAAATCTTGTCATCGGCAAAAAAACCAGGTCGGATCATGCTCAGGTCATGAATGCAGCAGTAAGGTTGTATGCCGATGCCATGAATGCCCGGTCCAAGCAGGAAAATGGCTTTGACCTTACGGATTATGATATGAGGACTTTGCAGTACGCCAGAGATTATGCCCGGCAGATTCTGGCAATTGATGTGAATATTGGCCCCGATGAAATGCTGAATCAAACCTGGAGTCTTTTCGGTAAATATTTCAGTAAGGAAGAAGTATCAATCAAGGCAGAATTTACAGACAGGTATTGGCCGATTAAAGATCAGTGATTATGGCTCTGCAGTTTCAATACAACAAAACCGCACTTCAGGAAATCCACCGGCAGATGAATATCAGGGTGAAAGCACTGCCAGTGCTGAAAAATAAAGAAGCAGCGCTGAGACTTGAAGCTAAAAAAACAAGGAAGGAAATTGTCAAAATAGAATACAGATTGTCGGAACGTAAAAAACTGATGAAAGACTTTGCGATGCTATGGAGTGAGTTTGACATGTCATTGGTTACGCTGAAAGACGTGGTCTTAAAGACTGTAATGATCGCAGGGGTCAAAGTGCCTGAATTATTCGAAACGCATTATGAGGTTAAAAAATACAGTTTGTTTAACAGTCCTCATTGGTTTCCTGAAGGTGTCGAAGTACTGAAAGATATTTCAGACATTGCCATAAGAATGGAAATACTCCGGAAAAGAGCAGAAATCCTCGAAAAAGCCCGAAAAAAAACCACCCAAAAAGTAAACCTCTATGAAAAAAACCAGATTCCTGCATTTGAAGATGCGATCCGCAAGATCAAAAGATTCCTTGAGGACGAAGAGAATCTCACTAAATCCGCCCAGAAAATATTAAAAAACAAATTGGCCGGATCATGATCGAACCAATGACCAAATACACATTTTTAGTGCACGGAGAGGAATTCGGGGAATTTCTCAATGGATTGTACCGGCTGGGCATATTGAATATCGAGGCAAAGGAGGCGAATATTACGACTTACAATACAGAAATTGAACAATACATCAATACCCTCCATCATGTCATCAACCAACTCAGCAAGGTGACACCTGATGAAGATTCAGTTCATGACTCCACTCCCCAGACTAAAAGTGCAGAAACTCTGGTCAACCGATACCTCTATTTAGAATCAAGAGTCAGAGAGAACGAAATCAAAATCCAGAATCTGGAAAATGCAATCAGAGCAACACAACCCTGGGGTCGGTTTGACAAAGCACGCTTAGAAGCCCTTATCGAAGCAGGTCTTTTTGTAAAATTTTACAGCTGTCACGAAAAAGAATTCAGGAATGAATGGCAGGAGCAATATATAGTAGAAATAATATCCAGTGACGGTCCAATTTTATACTTCATCGTGATTCATACTTCAGAGCCTGATATTCAGGCAAATGCATACAGCATTCCCGAATCTACGGTACATCAACTCCAGGAGGAGAAACATCAACTTGAAAGAGAAAACCATGAGGCACAACTAGAAATTGGAAATATATCCATGAATCTGCCAAAAATCCGGGAGCTGCTCCATGAAAAAGCAAAGGAGCAGGAATTTGCGGCAGCTATGCAAAAATCAGATAAAGCACTGGAGGGGAAGATACATATCCTTAGAGGTTTCATACCTTCTAATCAAAAGGACAAGTTAAATATTTTGATCCAAAAACATTATGCCGTATCTATAGACAGCAATGTTAAGCCGGACGACCAACCTCCTGTAATATTAAAAAATAACCGATTTGCAAGATTGTACGAATCCATTGCAGGATTGTACAGCCTGCCCAATTACGGTGAATTGGATCTTACGCCCTTTTTTGCACCGTTTTTTATGATGTTTTTTGGATTCTGCCTCGGAGATGCAGGATATGGCCTTGTTCTGATTCTTGCCACCTATATTTTGCAATCACACATCAAACCGGAACTGCGTAAATTTCTGGTACTTGCAAGGTATCTCGGGTTTGCCACGGTACTTTTTGGAATAATCACGGGAACTTTTTTCGGCATTAATCTGGTAGAAAATACTCCATCATGGCTCCTGCCCCTGAGATCTGTGATGATTACCAGCAATCAGGCTTTTAATCTTGCCCTTGGACTGGGCTTTATACAGATACTTTTCGGATTGATCATTCAGGCCGTCAATAAAATCATGCAGTTCGGATACAAATATTCAGTGACTCCATTAGCATGGATAATACTGCTGTTGTCTATTGCAGATCTGACTTTGACCAGGCAAACCGGTATCTATGCACAATATGGCGCATATATAAGTATAGTTGCGATTCTTTTTTTCAATGATCCTGATGCAGCATTACCCGCCCGCATAGGCAAAGGTATCTGGCAACTGTATGGCATCACGGGTTTTATCGGAGATTTGCTCAGCTATATCCGGTTGTTTGCTTTGGGAATTTCCAGTGCCATTCTTGGGCTGGTGATCAATGACATAGCCGGAAGGATGAACGATATACCCTATATTGGCTGGGCATTATTTTTTATCTTTCTGGTGGTGGGTCACGGAGCCAATCTGTTGATTGCTTCACTTGGGGCATTTGTACATCCGTTGAGACTCACTTTTGTGGAATTTTATAAAAATGCAGGGTTTACAGGAGGCGGCAAATCCTATGAGCCCTTTGGCAGGAAGCAGGTATCTGAGACTTAAAGTACTGTATTGCCTAAAATGCTAAGGTGCACTAAACTGGTTATGAGGTGTAATTTCTGTCGTTAGATCTTTGGACGTATTAAAATATTACAGACCGGAAATAATAAGAAATGTGGCAGCAAATCCCACGATAGCATACAACTCCGGAAATACAGCCAATACCATAGTCTTACCAAAAAGATCATATCCCGAACCTATAGCGGCTATACCATTGGCACATATCTGACCCTGCCGGATTGCAGAAATCAGACATACCAGACCTAAAGCAATCCCGCATCCCAGGACAGCACTGCCCTGTAGCATGGTAATATTGTCACTTAATATTCCACTTGTGTTAATCAGGAAAAACCCACCAAAACCATACAAACCCTGAGTACCTGACAAAGCACTCAAAAGCATGAACGTACCAAAAGCACTTTCATTCTTTTTGAGAGCTCCGATAGAAGCGCTTCCAGCGATGGACACCCCGATGGCACTTCCTATACCCGAAAGTCCGATCATCAATCCCAATCCTATGTATGCGAGGATGATAGCTGTACCCATATGCAATTCAACATTTAGACCTACAAATATGCAAAATGTTTGGATTGCCTGTCAGCCTTAAAAGATGAAATTTAAGTTATAATTTTTACAATACTCCGGCAGACAGATATCATTGTCTGGGTATCATGTTGAATTCCACTCTTCTGTTCAGGGATCTTCCTTTTTCATTATCGTTGGTAGATACAGGTCTGGTTTCGCCAAATCCCGCATAGCTCATCCTGTCGGCAGAGATTCCTTTTTTTACCAGATAGTCATAACATGCCTTGGCTCTCCTTTCAGATAAAGTCTGATTGAGAGAGGAAGTACCGGTATTATCGGTATGACCGCTGATGACCATATTGAAATCCTTGTACCTGCGCATTATATCAGCAATCTGATCCAGTACGGCATTGGATTCAGGTTTCAGCACCGCACTGCCGGTCTGAAACTGTACAGCACGCATGGCTATATCAAGCGTTTTTTTATCTTCCTTGGAAATTTCAGGACATCCGTCATTTGCCACAGTGCCGGGTATTTCAGGACACTTATCCCTGCTGTCATCTATCCCATCCCCATCTGTATCCGGACATCCATTATAAATCCTCAATCCCGGCTTATCCGGACATCGGTCTTCTACATCAGGAATACCATCTCCGTCTCTGTCAGCAAGCGGACAACCATTATTGGATTTTGGTCCGGCCACATCAGGACACTTGTCTTCATTGTCGGGCACACCGTCACCGTCTCTATCTCCATATGGACAACCTTTGTTAGCTTTCGGACCCGCCACGTTGGGACACTCATCCTCAAAATCAGGCACACCATCCTTGTCAGTGTCCGGACAACCTCCAAACTCTTTCAGTCCGGCCAGATCCGGGCATTTATCCATATAATCGGGTACTCCGTCTTTGTCTTTGTCGGGACAACCGTTGAATTGCTTCAATCCATACTCATTGGGACAAAGATCGAGAGCATCTTCGACGCCATCTCCGTCCGTATCAATGAACTCCTGATCTACCGGCATGGGTAAATCCGGTGCCTTAGGAGCATTGCCAAACCAATGCACAAAGCCTATACCATGTTGGAGATTATTTCTGTTTTCCGCAAATGAATATCTGTATTCAGATTGCCAGTTGAAATAAGTGGTAGGAGATACTCTGAAAAAAAGTCCTACACCCAAAGGCACCTGAACATTAAAGTCGCCCGAAAACTCCATAACACCTCCTACTCCACCCATCACATATGGCGTAATAATTCCTCCGTTTTTATTGAAAAAATACTGAACCTGAGCATCAAGACCCGCAATAGTTTTCTGAAAGGTTTTGACAGAATCTACATGAGAATTCACCACACCAAATTTGAAAGGCACCACGAGATTCAGGTTATTACCAAGTGCTCTGTGATAACCAAGCTCAAAGCCCGATTTGTAATCCTTAAACCGGGTAAACTCTCCTCCGTTCTGAGACTGGTAATCCAGAAAGAGCTTTTTGAAAGATATTCCATCTTTGAATTCATGATTCTGAGCATTACTTTGTGTCAAAACAGACAAAATCAATAATGCCGTGATAGTTCCTGTAAGTATATTATGCACTTTCATAATACAAAGAATTGATAAAACACGGCAAAAATACATATAAATATTTTTACATGTATCAATTCGCAGCAAATATTATAAAAAAAATGAATATATATAAAATTGGATAGTAATGCGAAAGGCTTTTTCTTTTGAGATCAGGGTTTAACCTTAATGATTTGCACTGAATAAATGACATTTTCATTTATCATCCACACTATCAGTATCGGACCTGAATGGCATCTCTCCGTTTCCATTTTACCTTAGGTGTGAGAATAGAAAGTAAGGGCGGGACTGTACGATTGACTAAAGGATTGCTGTGTTTGAGAAAAAGAACCAGATTTTCAGGCACAGCACCTGCAGAAGATTTTATCTCCAATGCAGTGCGGGACATAATGACCTTTTCACATCTGTTTTCAATGCCCAGTTTTACCAATCCGTAAAGCATATTGAGGTATAACTGATGGTCATGATTGGCAGTGTAATCATATCCTAAAAAATGTGCATCCAGATGATTGTAGTTGTGTAATGCCGTGTAAAAACCCAACAGTTTTCCATCCTTGAAACAAGCCAAAAACTTCATCCTGTCTCCGAAAGTCTCCTTCAAAGCCAGAAAATACAAAGGGTGAAGTGTAAAGAGGTTAAAGCCTGCCTCCTGAGAGATATTCTGATACAGAGAATTTATCTCTGTATTGTATTTTTCAATATCACTGATTCCGAATTCTACAGTATCAACCCCTGACATCTTTTTAAATGCCCTTCTGGCCCTGATTCTGTACTTGGACTTCATGGCATCAAAATAATCGTTCAGCGTTTGCCAGTCATCCTTCAGATACAGGGTCATTTCAGGCTGCACTTCAAATTTTGTAAACGATTCAAAATTCAAATGATCCTCAGACCTCACATCTTTAATCAGTACCAGACCTTTTGTCAGATTTCTGGACTCCAGATAATCATTCACATGGGCGGATACTGTTGCAATAAGACCGGAATAGAGCTTACTGTCAATCTCCGGAGTGAAGTGGTAACCATAGGTACCTGTCAGAAGCGTATTACCGCAGATCAGGGTAGGCATATTGACCTTATCAGCTATAAACTTTCGTACAGAAAGTGAAAAAGAATGAGAACCTGAACTGTCGAACCTCAGACTTTCTCCCAATCTGATGAATTTGTACTGAAAATAAAAAAGACCCACAGGTTTTAAATCCTTGTACAATACTGCATAAAACGGCCTTATACCTGTCGGAGGATATTTTTCGACCAGTCTGAGATAATCGACAGAAAAAAATAAATTGAAAGGTGCCAGAACAGACCATTCTGCTTCTACTTCGAGGATAGAGTCATGGATACTGACTTCGTATCCTTCACTCAGCGATGTCATTTGTTTGGTTTTATTGCAGAATATGGTCCTGAGAGAAGTCATCCGTGCTAAGAGAGGTGTGTTTAAATTAAATATGAAAGCTAAATCAAATATCAGATGAATTGTTCAGCTAATGTGTAATTTTGCGACCAATTATACCCGATAAACGATCTAACCCTTGAAACTTCGTATTCTCACGCTGTATCAATTCAGAAATTATGCCGACGAAAAAATCTCAATGCATCCGGGCATAAACGCCTTCACAGGGCTCAACGGTATGGGAAAAACCAATATTCTGGATGCTGTATATTATCTGTGCCTGGGAAAAAGTTTTTTTAATGCTTCCGATAAGCATATCTATATGAATGAAAAGGATGCTTTCAGAATAAGTGGCACTTTCGAACAGGAGGGATATGACGAAACCGTTACCATAAAAAGCATAGCAGGACAAAAAAAAAGAAATCAGCATTTCAGGTAAAAAACTTACCCGCATAGCAGACCATGTGGGTCGCTTTCCTTGTGTGATGATTGCTCCTGCGGATATTCAGATACTTTTGTCCGGCAGTGAAGAACGGCGTAATTTTATGAACAACACCATAGTACAGTACGATGCTGAATATCTTGATCAATTACTGACTTACAATCGTCTGCTTAAACAAAGGAATGCACTGCTCAAGCAGATACAGGACACCAACATCCCCCAACCCGAACTGCTGAATGTAATCTCAGAAAAAATGGCGGCTCCTGCCGATTACATATTTAAGGCAAGACAACATTTTGAGTCGCTGCTGCAGCCGGTGTTTACTTACATTTATGAGCTGGTATCCGGCAGAAAAGAAAGTTGCAGTATCCAGTATGAAAGTCAGTTAAGTACAGAGGACTTTATGCAGTTGAACCAGAAAAACCGGCCAAAAGACCTCGTTCTGGCCCGCACTACGGGAGGAATACACAAAGATGACCTGAATTTTCTGATGAATGGCCGGGAACTTAAGGAATACGGTTCGCAGGGACAGCTCAAATCCTTTGTACTGGCACTGAAACTCAGCCAATACAAAATCCTGCACCAGGTGCGTAATATCAAACCCATATTATTGCTGGATGATATATTTGATAAATTAGACAAACAAAGGGTATCCAACTTACTCTCCATAGTAAGGGGTGAAGACTTCGGGCAGGTATTGCTTACGGATACTCAGGAAGACAGAATTCATGAGATTTTGAGCAATCTCGGACAGGAATACCGTATCTTTACCGTAGATAACGGACATTCAAAATTATCTAAACTATCATGAACATCAAAAAATACAATGACCGCAACATCAAGGATGTACTGCATGAATTTTTACACAGTCACAGCCGGATTACCAAGGGTTTCAACAATGCGAGACTGAATGAAATCTGGAAAAGCGAAATGGGGCCTGTCATCGCATCCTATACTTCAAAGATCAGCCTTAAAGACGGGGTGATGCGTGTCTATATCACTTCTGCCCCTTTACGAAAAGAATTGCACATGGGCAGCGACAAAATCATCCGCAATATCAATGAAGCGGCCGGTACTGAACTTATAAAAGCGATTGAGTTTTTCTAAGCCGGTCTAATACTGAATATTTCCCTGTTTTATTTTTAGTCATCATGCCACACAAAATCTCTCAGATTCCGAATATACTCTTTTGACTATACTGCAAAATATGTTAAAATATATCGTATTGAAGGCAAGTTTTGGAAATCAGCCTCACCTGAAAATCTGAAAATTTCAGTCCACCTGTCTTTGCAATTAAATATCCAAACTGCTAAATTTGCAGCCTGATTATAAAAATAACAACACATGGGAAAAGGTGACAAGAAAACCAAAAGAGGTAAAATTGCCATAGGTTCTACAGGCAACAAAAGACCTAAAAAGGCCAAAAAAGCAAGTAAAACCTCAGAGCCTGCCTCCTGATCTAAATTATCATTCAGACCTTGCAGACAGGGATATGCTGTAAGGTCTGAATTCGCTTGATGCATACCCGCCATTTAATCAAGGATTTTTTTCATAGCAAGGGATATTAATTATGCCGTCTAACCCTAGAAGATTATTCGGATTAAAATGATATTATGAGTTTACCGGGCTTGCATTTTTATCCAAATACCGGTAAATTAGCCACTTGATTGGAAAGGTAAATATTAGGATGGCATGATTCATGCATTCCATCACCCATCAAAGAGCCACATATATGTCCAAAAATCTGAGTTATCTGTCCGGAAGAAAAGGATTGGATTTCAATCTGTTTGAAGAATTAGGTATAGCAGCCAAGGCAACGGGTACACCCGACCCTGTAGAAATGGAGAGACTGAGGAATGAATTTCTCTTTGGTTCGGCCAATGTATATGGTACTGTATCTTTTTATGATTTCCTTAAAAAAGAAAATGAAGGGAAGGAGCTCTTTGTGTGCAATGGTTCGGCATGTCTTACGGCCGGCACCCAATCCTCTCTGAAAGACAAAATCTCATCCTTACTTCCTGCTGAAAAAGTGGGTGAAATGTGCTGTCTTGGCAGATGCCACGAAAACAGTGCATTCCATTATCAGGGAAGAAATTATTCGGGAGATGCCATTAATCAGATCAGGGACATTCTGGACAATAAAGCAGCAGTAAAAGACAGCTATCAAACCGGTCATATCGGTACTCCCGTACTTACTGCACCCTATTCTGAGGTAGCATCATACTATCAGATTTTGAAAAACTGCCTTACCAGGTCACCCGAAGAATTGCTTGATGAATTAAAGAAATCAGGGCTGAGAGGCCGAGGCGGTGCAGGCTTTCCCATAGCCTTCAAGCTCGCCTCATGCAAGGAAGCACCCTCTGATGTACGCTTTATTGTATGCAACGCAGACGAAGGTGATCCGGGGGCTTACTCTGACAGGTATATTATGGAGGAGCGGCCACATGCCCTGCTGATGGGAATGATGATAGCTGGGTATATCACAGGGGCAGCATGGGGAGTATTGTACATCAGGGCTGAATATCCGGAATCCATCAGAATCATGGAAGAAGCCATACATCATCTGAATGACACCGGACTGCTCGGGCAGAATATATTGGGCAGTAGTTTCAGTTTCAGATTTAAAATTATCAAGGCACAGGGAGCCTATATCTGTGGCGAAGAAACAGCTTTGCTTTCATCCATCGAAGGACAGAGGCCGGAAGTCAGAGTACGTCCTCCCTACCCTACACAGCAAGGCTTGTTCAACAAACCCACAGTGGTGAATAATGTGGAAACCCTGGCCTGCATTCCCTATATCATGCAGTATGGAGGCGACAACTATGCCAATATTGGCACCGAAAAATCCAAAGGGACCAAGCTGATCTCATTGGATGGACATTTCCGCAAGCCGGGTATTTATGAGGTAGATATGGGCACACCACTGTCGGAAGTGATATATGGTTTGGGAGGAGGATTTAAGAGCAACATTAAAGCCATGCATATCGGAGGACCTCTGGGAGGATTAGTGCCCGTCCATAAAATCAAAGATCTGACAGTAGATTTTGAGTCTTTTGCCCAAAACGGATTTTTGCTCGGTCATGCTTCCGTAGTGTGTATTCCTGAAGAATTTCCGATGATGGAATATATCAGACATCTGTTTCAGTTTACAGCACATGAGAGTTGTGGCAAATGCTTCCCTTGCAGACTGGGTTCTACCAGAGGCTTTGAGATGTTTGACAAAGCTTTGAACGATTCATACCGAATAGACAGAAATCTGCTGATGGATTTACTGGAAACCATGGAAATCGGATCCTTATGTGCATTGGGTGGTGGTTTGCCGCTGCCCATCAAGAATGCATTGACCTATTTTGAAGACGAAATCAAGGCTTATTTTCAATAAAATATTTTTTGTCAGTATCAAATGAAGTTCACAGTTTAAATACCTGTACAATGACAGACAACAAAATTCCGGTAGCCTACATCAATGACAAACCCTATGCCATAGAGCAGGGAGACACCATCCTGAAATTGATCAAGAGGAATTTGGGCAAAAATCTGGTACCAACCCTTTGTGATGCTCCCAATCTCGAACCCTTCGGGTCATGCAGGGTATGCAGTGTGGATGTAGCCCTGACCAAAGGCGGGCAGGTAAAAACCCAGGCTTCCTGTCATACCCCTGTCATGCCGGGCAGCTATATCTACACCGATACGGAAAGAATCAAGAAACTCCGGAAAAATATCATAGAACTGGTATTGACAGATCACCCGCTGGACTGCCTGACCTGCGAAGTCAACAACAACTGTGAATTGCAGACTGTGGCCGCCCAGGTTGGAATCCGCAAAGTAAGATATCCCGAAGGAAAGACACATTTAGACCGACAAAAAGACCTAAGCCATCCTTACATGACCATGGATCTGTCCAAATGTATCAACTGCTACCGGTGTGTAAGAGCCTGTGACGAGGTGCAGGGAGAATTTGTCCTGAGTATGTCGGGTCGGGGATTTGACTCCAGGATAATAAAAGGAAACGATGTCTCCTTTTTTGAATCGGACTGCGTCAGCTGTGGTGCATGTGCACAGGCATGTCCTACCTCAGCTATATCAGATGTATTCGAATCCAAATCTGTGGTGGCAGACAAAAAGGTACGGACTGTATGTACCTATTGCGGTGTGGGCTGCAATCTGGAAGTAGCTGTGGTAAACAATGAAGTTAAATCCATTCAGGCACCTTATGATGCCGCAGTCAATCAGGGTCATACATGCCTCAAGGGTAGATTTGCCTTTTCATTTTACAACCATCCTGACAGAATCCGCACTCCTTTGATACGAAAGAACGGAGAGCTTACCCCTGCAAGCTGGGATGAGGCATACAGTTTTATCGCTGAAAAACTTACTGCTATTAAAAAAGAGTATGGACCGGATGCCATAGCAGGCATTTCGTCTGCAAGATGCACGAATGAGGAAAACTACCTGATGCAAAAGTTTATCAGGGCTGTAATCGGTACCAACAATATAGATTGCTGTGCCAGAGTGTGTCACTCTCCTACTGCTTTGGGTATGCAGCGTACTTTTGGTACAGGTGCAGCGACCAACTCTATTGAAGACATCAAACATACGGACTGTATCTTGGTGATCGGAGCCAATCCGACAGACGGACACCCGGTGACAGGTGCCAAGTTGAAGCAGTTTGCCATGAAGGGAAAAACCACCATTGTAGTGGACCCAAGAAGGATAGAACTGGCCAAATATGCTACTTATCACTTACAGCTCAGACCCGGCACCAATGTGGCGCTGCTCAATATGATGTTATATTATATAATGACAGAAGGCCTGGAGGACAAGGATTTTATAAGCCGCAGGACTGAAGGCTATGAATCCTTCAAATCACATGTCTTGTCTCAAAACATTGATGAACTCGAAGAAATTACGGGTGTGCCCAAAGAATTAGTGAAAAAAGCGGCCATTGCTTACGCTACCGCTCCCAATGCCATGTCCTTCCATGGACTGGGAGTCACAGAACATAGCCAGGGTACGTTTACTGTAATGCTGATAGCTGACCTGGCCATGATCACGGGAAATATAGGTCGGCCCGGTGTAGGCGTCAATCCTCTGAGAGGTCAAAACAATGTGCAGGGTGCTGCAGATATGGGCTGCCAACCGCATCAGGGAGCAGGCTATCTCAATGCTTATGACCCCGAAATCAACCGACAATATGAAGCATTTTACGGCACTAAGATTCCTTTAGGAAAAGGGTATAAGATTCCGGAAATGTTTGAAGCCAGCATCAATGGCAAACTCAAAGCCTTATGGCTTATGGGAGAGGACGTGGTACAGACAGATCCCAACACCCAAAAGGTCATCAAAGCCATGGAAAATCTTGACCTTCTGGTAGTGCAGGAACTCTTTCTGACTGAAACCGCAAAATATGCTACAGTGATACTGCCCGGAGCTTCCTTTCTGGAAAAAAGTGGTACCTACACCAATGGCGAACGGCGCATCCAGAAAGTGCAGAAAGTAGTAGAGCCACTACCGGGCACCAGGCCAGACGGACAGATCATCTGTGACATAATGAATGTGATGGGATTTAATCAGGGTGATTATGAACCCGGCAAAATCCTGCAGGAGATTGCTCAGATTGTACCCTTCTTTGCAGGAGTCACATGGGAAAATCTCGGTACCAATGGCAAACAGTGGCCTGTAAAACCTGATGGCACAGACACCAAAATACTCCATACAGAAACATTCAAAATCGGTAAAGGCAAATTCCATCATTTTGATTTTGAAGAAAGCAAAGAGTTGGTCCAACATGCTAAGGAGTATCCATATATCATCACCACCAACAGAGAACTCGAGCACTACAATGCGGGCACCATGACCCGCCGCACCAGAAATGTGCAGATACTGAAAGAAGATGTGCTGCTCATTCATCCTGAAGATGCAGCCAGACATTTCATCCAGGATGGTGATATGGTGTGTGTCGAATCTCCACGTGGCAAAGTAGATATCAAGGCACGATTGACGGATGAAGTAAAGCCGGGAGTGCTAAGTAGCACCTTTCACTTCCCTGAAGTAATGCTCAACATGATTACCTCAGATGTTCATGACAGCGAAGCAATGTGTCCTGAGTACAAAGTGGTGGCAGTAAATATCAGGAAGAGCAAAGGAAAATACAAAGGGTGATTATTGAATCCGTCTATGACCGATATGAGTCGAATTGTGAACGATGAATCCACCGAAGCCGGAAACGATGAATGATTCGAACTATGAATGATTCGAACGATGAATGATTCGAACGATGAATGATACGGAACCTACGCCGGTAAAAATTATCTGATCTCATCTGTTCAAGTCGTCAAACTGTCAGATATGAACCATGAAGTATAAACCGTTAACTGATAACTGTAAACTGATAACTGATAACTGATAACTGTAAACTGACAACTGTAAACTGTAAATACTTCTTATGCCGGAAAGCTGAATTGACTCGAGCGAAATAAAAACACCTGCTAATGGCAGAGTACCGGATTATTTAACGCTTCGAAAAAGTTGAGTTCAAGTGGTAATCGGGAATACAAACCTCTGTAAATCAGATACACCCCCAGTACGAAAGAAATGACAGGATAAATCCTGCGAAGTGAAAGGCGAAAACCGGATGGTAATCTGTCATATGCCAGCACTGTAAATGCCATAGCCGGAAATGTACCTAAACCAAAAAACAGCATAAAACCCGCTCCCCCCCACACATTTCCCAAAGATAATGCACCGGCAAGCGCCAGGTACACCAGACCACAGGGTAGAAATCCATTCAGGATTCCAAAATTAAAAAAAGATACCTTGACCATTTTTTTCATGTATTTCCGGAAGATCTCAAACAGATTGTGGTACAAATCCTTGACGAGCGGTAATTTTACGATAAAATTGTCGGGGTTGACAGTAAAAAGAGCCATCAACAATAATACCACACCTGCGCCTACGGATAGATATTTCTGAATACCGGCCAACACAGCGACAGCCCCGAAAGCTCCAAAAATAAACCCTAATAAAACATAGGACAAAATCCTTCCAAAATTATAAAGAGCAGTATTAATCCATATAGAAATACCTCCATGTTCACTCCTTGCATTAAATACTCCCAATGCAAGCGGTCCGCACATTCCTATACAATGCAGACTCCCCAGAAATCCCAGACTGACAGCTATCCAATACACGAATTACAGCACGATATCATCTTCCTTAAAATAGCCTTTCCCTGCACATTGATAATCAATCTTTATTTTCCATTTTCCCGGATCCATGTTTCCGGTGAACAGTACAAAGACAGAATCCTGCCTTAAAGTAAACGGAGTGATGACATCTTTAGACTTATCTGATGCCCGGTACATGGTTATGGTGCCTTCTATCACCGATGCTGCACCATGAGGAAAGGTAATCACCAGATTGCGGGCATTCTGGTCAGATTTCAGTTGTATATCTCTGCCCAGATCTTTAAGATTTTTTATTTTGTCATAGTGTTTCTGGTAATTGATATCCTCTTCATAATACTTGTCCACCACCAGACTGTTGTCCAGTTGCCTTGATTTGTACAACACAAACCCGAGTGTCAGCACGAAAAACACAAAAAAGATAAACAACCCTGTACCCCAATTAAATTTCATCTCTCCTTATTTAATGATTTGTAAATAACCCACTATTCAAAATACCGCAAAGTTAGCTCAATATAAGCGAAGTTGATATCATATCTTTCAGACATTAACGCTTACAAAAAACTGAATACCCGGGTTATATTCAGGCATGAAAGACTATTTCATCGGACTGTAAAAGGTGGTTTTTACTTTGTCTATCAACTTGCCGTCAGCATAAACCCCGACTTCAATTTTATTTTTTCTGTCCTGTAGTTGATCTTTGGCAATGATGATAAATAATGCACCCTCGGCTTTATCATTTTTGAGTACTTCAGGTGCTTTTTCGCCTACAAGTTGTACATCGCCCTTCACATTCAGCAATTTAAACTCTATTCCTGTATAAGTATTTGCGGTCTTGTTTATCATCTGATAATTGTAAAGATTGCTGATTCTGCCATCAGGCTGGTCCTGATAGAGCTTGCCGGGAGTCCTCAATAAAAGTACCTGAACATCAGACCTGAGACTGAACAACAAAATCTCCAATGCAACCAGAACCGTCAATACCACAGAATAGGCTATCACTCTGGGATTAAATATTTTGCGGGTACCATTTTCGATACCTTCAATACTGTCAATTCTGATCAGGCCCCTTGGACGTTCAATTTTGTCCATCACTTCATCACAGGCATCCATGCAGGCCGTACAATTCACACATTCGAGTTGAGTACCGTTTCTGATATCTATACCAGTCGGACATACCTGTACACACAGGCTGCAATCAATGCAATCTCCCTGCGTCTTTTGAGTCAATCCCCTGAAATAATCATCTGCTGCCTGTGCATCCAGGGTCTCTGTCATGACCGGAACGTTCATTTCCTTCACTGTATTTTTTTTCAGCTTACCTCTCGGCTCACCTCTGACAAAATCGTAGGCTACCACCAGAGATTTATTATCCAGCAATACCCCTTGCAGTCTGCCATAAGGACATATGGCTACACATACCTGTTCCCGCATTTTTGCAAAAACGCCATAAAACACAAAAGAAAAAATGACCATGGCAGAAAATCCCACCCAATGCTGGCTAACAGGTTCTGAGGCAATTTTTACCACCTCATCCAGTCCAATGATGTAAGACAAAAAAGTATTGGCAATCAGTACAGCAATCCCAAAAAATATGGCATGCTTGAGTGTTTTTTTCCAAATCTTTTCAAAATCCCAGGATTGCTTATCCAGCCTTCTCTGAGCATTGTGGTCACCTTCTATCCAGTATTCAATCTTGCGGTACACCAATTCCATAAATACAGTCTGGGGACATACCCACCCGCAAAACAGTCTGCCGAATACTACGGTAAAAAGTATGATAAAAACAATCAGGATCAGCATCCCGATTACAAATAAGTAGAAATCCTGAGGCCCGAAATAAGCTCCGAATAAGATGAATTTTCGTTCGATAATATTCAGTAGTACAAAAGGCTCTCCATTAACTTTGATAAACGGCAAGCCAAACAATACTGCCAGAAACAACCAGGACAAATAGGTGCGATAATTGGTGTATCTGCCTTTCGGCTTTTTCGGGTAAATCCAGATGCGTTTACCTTCCTGATCTACCGTTGCTATTTTATCCCTGAATTGTTCACCTTTGTTGTTTCCGGCAGCACTCATAACGGCTATCGATAATTATTAATCAAATATAAAAGATATCAATTTCCTGATTTCACCTCTTCCGTATTACTTTTCTGCTCCGGAGCAGTGTTATCCTTTTCCGGTTCATACAAATTTCCTTCTGGTGCCTTGGGATTAGGCGGATTGGTTCCTTCCAGCGTCATGATATAACTTGCCACCTTCTGCATAGCAGCCGGACGCAACTGGGTTTTCCATGAGATCATACCTTTTTCAGGTACTCCATATTTGATGGTAGAGAAAATATTCTTTATACCTCCTCCATGTATCCAGTACTTATCGGTGAAATTAGGACCTACCAAGCCCTCACCGCTGTTGCCATGACAGGCTGCACAGTTGGCCATATAGATAGTTTTACCTTCTTCCAGAGCAGCAGGATCATCCAGGAATACCACTGAATTTTCATCCACTGCATTTGCCTGACTTGCCAGAAATTTGGCTTTCTGATCTTCTCCTGCTTCCATGGCCATTACATATTCCTGTTCCTGATTCGGCCCCATATCTGTCAGGTGATAGTACACCAGATAAGCGGCTCCCCACAGGATAGTCAGATAAAACAACCACACCCACCACGGTGGCAATGAATTATCGAGCTCACGGATGCCATCGTATTCATGATCAAATTCAATCTCTTTCTCTCTCTCCAAAGGCACAAGATTCCAGGACTTTTGAGATATTTTATCCCACAATGTTCCGGTGGCACTCAGATTGGCTTTTTCCAGTACTTCGGGTCCGTACTTATCCAGCAGCTTGATCCGCTGAATTTCTATCAGTGCCCAAATCAGATTGAGTCCTGCCAGAATCACCCCGATCAGTACAAGCACTGCCAGTATAACCAAAATATTGTTGTAGGCAAGTGTCATAACATCCGGAGCAGGTGCTGAAGTCTCCCCTCCATCCTGTGCTGACAGGTGCACAGCTGAAAACAACAGCACAGCATATACGAAAATAGAAATTAAAAGTCGTTTCATTTTTCTTTTGGATTTATTTGAAGATTCAGGGAAGTTCTCTTGTATTCAATAAAACTACCCGAAAATCCCCCGGTTAATAAATTAAATCAAATTATCAGGTTTAAGAATATGTGGACTCTGTGGCATCGTCTTCCAATGGAAGGTGCTCCATTTTCTGTATGTATTCCTTACTGTCTCTGAATACCAGCCATATGCTCATGAGAAATATGGTAAAAAATGTAAGGAGTGCAAAAATGGCCATCCAGTTGATATTGCCTGCCGATTCTAATATATACTTGTACATAACTGACTGATTTTAAAAATTTATCATTTAACTTCTGCGGCCGGAGTTTGCTTTACTTTGATATCCGTACCTAATCGCTGAAGATAGGCAATCAGAGCAACAATTTCCTTTTTCTCCATATTGTCCTGATTTATACCGTCCTTGCTCAGACGTTCTGCCACCTGCTTAGCTTGTTTTTCCAGATCTTCTACTGCTCTGTCAGCATAACCATCGGGATATGGCGTACCCAGCGTCTGCAATGTTTTGATTTTTGCAGCAGTGTATTTGGTATTTATTTCATTCTTGAACAGCCAGGGGTATGGCGGCATAATAGATCCGGGAGACATGGATTCCGGCTCAAGCATATGGTTGTAATGCCAGCTGTCAGGATATTTACCTCCCTGCCTGTGCAGATCCGGACCGGTACGCTTACTTCCCCAGAGGAAAGGCCGGTCGTAAATAAACTCACCTGATTTGCTGTACTCACCATAACGCTCTGTTTCAGATCTGAAAGGACGAATCATCTGAGAGTGACAGCCTACACAGCCTTCTCTGATATAAATATCCCTTCCTTCAAGCTCGAGCGGGGTATAAGGCTGTACCGAAGCAATTTTGGGCACATTGTTGTCAATCATCATCATAGGAATAATTTCTACCAAGCCACCAATCAGAATCAACACTGCACTGGCAATCAACATCTGAATAGGCTTACGCTCGATCCACTTATGCCAATATTCCCCTTTATGAGGTACATATGCCTCCAGGGCAGGAGCCTGAGCAGGCTGATCGGCAATCAATTTACCGGCTGCTACGGTTTTCCAGATGTTATATACCATCATAAGTACTCCTGCATAATATAAAGTACCACCTACAATCCTGAGCATGTACATGGGCAAAATCTGAGTTACTGTTTCCAGGAAGTTGCCATATACCAGGAATCCATCCGGTGTAAACTGCTTCCACATAAGACTCTGGGTCCATCCTGCCCAATACAATGGAATTGCATAAAAAGCAATACCTAAGGTGCCAATCCAGAAATGCCAGTTGGCAAGTTTCATGGAGTATAACTTTGTGTCATATATTCTGGGAATCAACCAATACAACACCCCAAAGGTCAGCATACCATTCCATCCCAATGCTCCCACATGCACGTGTCCTACAGTCCAGTCAGTGTAGTGGCTTATAGCATTGATGGATTTTACAGACAAAAGCGGTCCTTCAAGGGTAGCCATACCATAAGCAGTCACCGCCACCACCATAAACTTCAGCACAGGATCCGTCCTTACTTTGTCCCATGCTCCTCTGAGTGTCAAAAGGCCGTTGAGCATACCTCCCCATGAGGGAGCAATCAACATAACTGAAAACACGGTACCCAATGATTGAGCCCAGTCAGGCAATGATGTGTACAGCAAGTGGTGAGGACCTGCCCAGATGTAAATAAAGATCAATGCCCAGAAGTCAATGATAGAAAGTTTGTAGGAATATACAGGCCTGTTGGCCGCCTTGGGGAGGAAATAATACATTAGGCCCAGATAAGGTGTGGTAAGGAAAAAAGCCACGGCATTATGTCCATACCACCATTGTACCAACGCATCCTGCACACCTGCAAATACCGGAATACTCTTGAACAGATGCACGGGCAACTCCAGATTGTTGAACACATGCAACACCGTCACTGTAATCCAGGTAGCTATATAAAACCATATCGCTACATAAAGGTGATTTTCTCTCCTTTTGAGAATGGTGCCAAACATATTGATGCCGAAGACAATCCATACCAGTGCAATGGCTATATCAATAGGCCACTCCAGCTCTGCATATTCATGACTGCTCGTAATACCCAGCGGTAAGGTGATTGCTGCTGCAAGAATGATTGCCTGCCATCCCCAGAAATGAATCTGAGACAGCACATCTGAGTACATTCTGGTTTTCAGCAATCGCTGCAGCGAATAATATACTCCCATAAAAATACCATTACCCACAAATGCAAATATCACTGCATTGGTATGCAATGGTCTGATTCTGCCGTAAGTAGTCTCGGCAATGCCAAAATTTAAGGACGGAAAAACCAGCTGCAAGGCAGCCAAAAGCCCTACCAGCATCCCGATAACACCGAATGCAATACTGGCGAAGGCAAAATTCCGAACAATTTTGTTGTCGTAATTAAAAGATTCCATGTTTGCCATACGTCATAGGTTATATAGATTATTTAATTGTTTTCGCTTTTATTTTCGATCATATCGTCTTCAAGAAGTATTCGCATTGCGGGGGTGTAATCATCGTCATACTGCCCGGATTTTACAGCCCAGAAAAAAGCTGCCAGAAAACCCACAGCAACCGTAATACTTATGATAATCAGATACAGGATGATTTTCATGACTTAAATTTGAGCACAAGGTAGAGCGGTTCAAAATCTGTAAATATGACAGAAATCATACATTGAAAGGATTTAGATTAGTTTTCATATCCTCTTTTTGCAGGTGTATTGGTCTGGTATTTAAGTGTTTAAAATCTGAATTCATCTTTTTAAACAAGAGGTAACCCGATATAACCCCATACACCATGACTGTCACTGAGCTCAGAGGCATGAGCACTGCTGCAATGATTGGAGACAGCATCGCTCTCACTGCAAAATACAATCCGGCAGTATTGTAAAAGAATGCCAGTACAAAAGCACCCCAGATCAGATACTCCGCTTTCTTGAGATAGGTCAGATAAAAGAGTAATCTGTCAAAAACCCGGGCATTGATGATGGCATCACAAGCAGGTGTAAAATTGTTGTTGTCATCCGAGATCACAATACCTGCATCACTTTGCCGCAAAGCTCCGGCATCGTTCAGGCCATCGCCTATCATGATGACTTTCTCTCCGGCAGCCTGGAGAATTTTGATATACTGAAGTTTGTCAGCGGGACTTTGATTGAAAAGCAATGTGCTGCCTGCCGGGAATACAGCCTTCAATCTCGACATTTCTTTTTCATTGTCTCCGGATATTACGCTCAGTTTGTAATTTTTTGCCAGACTATCAATCAACTCCGGCACACCTTCCCTGATTTTATTGACCGTATTGAAGATGGCTTTTACTTTTCCGTCAATTTCCACCATTACGGACTTTTGGTGTGTCTGGTCCTGCTTTCCTGTGATAAACAGCGGCGAACCCAGTTTTACAGAATGCTCCTTTGTTCCTGCCTGGATACCTTTACCCGGATACTCCTCAAAGTAGTCCAAGGCAACAAGGCCGGAATTGCCGAGGAAATGGGCAATGGCACGACTGACGGGGTGATTGGATTGGGAAACAATGGTATATAGAATGACTCTTTCTGATGGAGTAAGATTCTCCACTACGGGAATCAGTTCCATTGTTTTATGGTCAGTGATGGTTCCCGTTTTGTCAAATACGATATGTGTCGCAGATTGAATTCTTTCAATAGTCCGGACACTTTTCATAAAAAAGAATTTTTTTCCAAGAATCCTGAGTATGTTGCCATAGGTAAATGGAATGGCCAATGCCAATGCGCAGGGACAGGCCACAATCAGTACCGCCGTAAAACTATTGAAAGAGAGGGATGGGTCAACTATACTCCAGTATAAAAAAGTGGCAAGGCTTATCGCCAGGACGGTTAAGGTAAAGTATCGGCCTACCCTGTCTATGATAGTTTGGGTATTGGCATCCTTATCGGTACTGAAACTGTCTTCCTCCCACAGCCGGGTAAGGTAGGATTGATCAACAGATTTGGTCAGCAATATTTCTACTGCCGGTCCGAGATGTTTACCTCCGGCAAAGACTTTATCACCCTTATTTTTAACAACCGGATCAGACTCGCCGGTCACAAAACTGTAATCTACCCTGGCATCTCCCTGTAGGATAATACCATCCGCAGGAATAATCTCCTCATTTCTGACAGAAATAATGTCCCCTGACTTAAGCTTGTCTAACGTCACAGTAGTCCATTGTTCTCCCGATTTCAAATGTGCAGAGATCGGGAAGTAAGATCGGAAATCCCGGTCAAAACTGATGGCACTGAAGGTATATTGCTGAAACCACTTGCCGATAAGCAGAAAAAAAACAAATCCTGCCAGACTATCCATGTATCCCTCGCCGGTGTGGCTGATGATTTCATAACTGCTCCTGAAAAAAAGTGTAAGCATACCTATGGCTATAGGTACATTGAGATTAATCTGCCTGTATTTGAGTGCAAAAAAGGCAGACCTCAGATAATCCATCCCACTGTATAAAAGCACCGGAATAGCCAGTAAGATATTGATATAACCCAGATAAAACCTGAAATCTGCCTCCGCAAATCCCAGATACTCCGGAAAGCTCAGCAACATAATATTTCCAAAAGAAAATCCTGCCAAACCCAGTTTGTACAACAATGTCCTGTCTCTTGTCAGGCTTTTGCTTTCTTCCAGTTTCTGAAAATTCAGTTCGGGCTCATAGCCTATCAGGGATAAGAGCTCCGCCAGCTTTTTGAGACTGATGCCCTCTATATCAAATGTTATGGTAGCTTCCTGCTTAACAAAATCTACTCTGGAATGCAGTATATATTCGTTCAGTCTGCTCAGATTTTCGAGAAGCCAAATACAGGAACTGCAATGTATCTGTGGCAGTTTCAATATAATTTTTGCTATTCTGCCTTCTCTGAACACCAGCAACTTCTCCACCACATCCGGAGCATCCAGAAAGTCAAAGTTTTTGCGCAAAGCAGACCTTCTTGAAATACCCGGGTTTTCTTCAAAATTGTAGTATGCCCCCATTCCGTTTTCGGTGAGCAGGCTATATACCACTTCGCAACCATTGCAGCAAAAGTGTCGGCCATCTATTATCGGGTGCTCTTCGGGGCACTCATCCCCGCAGTGGGTACATTTCAATTTTTCGCCGGCAGACACTTTTTTGAACATGAAAACGCTGAATTTTCATGCAAAGCTATAAGTGTGATTTTGATGAAATTATGATTTGAATCATATCAGTAAGTGATGTTTGATTATTGGTCAATCCAGTCTGTATCTATATGTCTTATCCATCAAAGTATGAAGAAGGTGCCCAACAGCAACTATAAATATATCTTAATTCCCCCTGAAATTATCAGGAGCAAAGAACCGTGTTTGTACCTTTGTTATAAATTTAAGACAGTACAAGAATGATTCTCCAGCTGGAAGTCAAACTTTTTCCTGATAAGCTCAATAATTCAGATTATATCAAATCTCTGATCTTTCAGCAGATTAAATCACACCGTCCCAAAGATTTCACATACATCATCAGAAAAAGATCTATTGATGCAAGAGGAAAAAGACCATTTTATCTGTTAAAAGTTGATGTTTATATTGATGAAACTGTCAGTAATTCACTCAATGCAATCCTTGAATACAAAGTAGTAAGAGATGCTGAAAATGTAGTGATCATCGGTGCCGGTCCGGCCGGATACTTTGCGGCACTGGAATGTCTGAGTCTGGGTCTGAAGCCTACAGTACTGGACCGCGGCAAAGATGTGCAGGCAAGAAGGCGAGACCTGAGGGCTATTCAACAATTTGGCGAAGTAAATCCGGACAGCAATTACTGCTTTGGAGAAGGTGGTGCAGGGACTTATTCAGATGGTAAACTTTATACCAGATCCCATAAGAGAGGAGATATAGAAAAAGTGCTGCAACAACTGGTACAGCATGGTGCCAATCCCGACATCCTGGTAGATGCACACCCTCATATAGGATCCAACAAACTCCCCGGAATCATCGCCAACATAAGGAAAACCATAGAAAATCATGGTGGAGAGATACATTTTAATACCCGCATAGATGACCTTATCATCGAAAACGGTAAAATCACCGATGTGAGAGCATCAGATGGTACCCGCTGGCATGGTGATGCCGTCATATTGGCGACGGGCCATTCTGCCAGAGATGTTTATCAGATGCTGCATACCAAAGGGATTCTTATTGAGCCCAAACCCTTTGCATTAGGATTACGGATTGAGCATCCGCAGAGCTTCATTGACAAGGTCCAGTACAAACAGGAGATTAGAGAAGAAAATCTGCCGGCTGCGAGCTACAGTGTGGTGGCCCAGGTCAGGGGCAAGGGTGTGTTTTCGTTTTGCATGTGCCCGGGAGGCTTGATTGTACCGGCTGCCACAGCACCGGGTGAAATCGTGGTAAATGGAATGTCACTCAGCCGCAGAGACAGTCCCTTTGCCAATTCCGGTTTTGTCACCTCCATTGATCTGGATGAACTGGAAGCACACGGATATTCAGGTATTTTTGCCGCTCTTGATTTTCAAAAAGAAGTGGAGAAAGCTATGTTTGCTGCAGGTGATGGTACACAAAAAGCGCCGGCTCAAAGAGTAAGCGATTTTGTAGCCGGGAAGACTTCTGAAAGTCTGAATCCAAGCTCCTATATCCCCGGACTGATCAGTGCACCGCTGCACCGGATATTGCCGGAGTTTGTGTATCAAAGACTCAGGGAAGGCCTGATTGAAATCAATAAGAAAATGCCGGGCTTTCTCTCAGAAAAGGCCAATATCGTTGGAGTGGAAAGCCGAACTTCTGCCCCCATCAGGATACCCAGGGATAAGGATAGTCTGATGCATCCGGAGGTTGAAGCTTTGTTTCCATGCGGGGAAGGTGCGGGCTATGCTGGAGGTATTCTGTCTGCTGCCATGGATGGGCAGAACGTAGCTATGAAAGTGAAAAAGTATTTTGAATCGAAATCAATCTGAATCCGCCGAAGGCTGAAACGCTTGAACGATGAATCCGACGAAGGCGGAAACAATGAACGATTCGAGCAATTCGAACGATGAACGATTCGAATCCGCCGAGGGCGGAAACATTCGAACTATGAACACTCCAGCGAGGAAAATCACGACCCGGTGAGATCAAAACATAAACCCTATCAACCCATCAACCCATCAACCCATCAACCAATCAACCCTATAAACAACTTAGCGAATCCGCAACTTAGCAAATCCACCATAAACCCATAAACCCATCAACCCATCAACCCTATAAACAACTTAGCAAATCCGCAACTTAGCAAATCCTCAACTTAGCAAATCCGCAACTTAGCAAATCCACCATAAACCCATAAACCCATCAACCCATCAACCCTATAAACAACTTAGCAAATCCGCAACTTAGCAAATCCTCAATAATTTCAATCAACCAATCAACCCTATAAACAACTTAGCAAATCCGCAACTTAGCAAATCCACCTATAAACCCATAAACCCATAAACCCATAAACCCATAACCCCTATAAACAACCCAGCAAATCCGCAACTTAGCAAATCCACCATAAACCCATCAACCCATCAACCCATCAACCCTATCAACTTAATAAACAACTTAGCAAATCCGCAACTTAGCAAATCCACCATAAACCCATCAACCCATAAACCACCTTTACACTTTCGAATTGAATCAATTACCTTATCTTTGCCACGTGAGGCCTGACAACAAATACAACTTCTGAGAATGAAAGACATCGCTGAATTATTGGGTCGGATTTTCGTGGCTTTTCTCTTTATCTATGAAGCATTGGATGCCATGGTATTTTTCGACAAAACAAAGGCAACGATGGCGGTATATGGCATCACCTGGAAGCCTGACCTGATTCTTACCATAGTCATTATATTTTTGATTTTTGGGGCAATCCTGGTATTGATCGGGTATTATGCCGGTTTCGGAGCCTTTCTTCTTATCCTTTACTGGTTGCCCTTTACAGTTATCGTTTATTCATTTTGGGATGACCCGCCGGAGTACCAGAGATTACATGCATTGATGTTTATGCGAAACCTGGCTTTATGTGGCGGTTTACTTATGTTAATAGCCAATGGTGCCGGTAAGTACAGCATCAAACGCCTGATTTACATCATGAAGCTTCCCAAATAATCAATTTCTGAAAATCATCTCAACCACTCAACATGTTCATAGTTTTCGAAGGCATAGACGGAAGCGGCAAGAGTACCCAGGCAAAATTGCTGTATGAATACCTGAGGTCAGAAGGCTATACGTGTTACCTCACTTCAGAACCAACCGACAGTATCATTGGTGCAACGATCCGCAATGTATTCAATCACCGCATTCAGGCTGATCAGCATACGATTGCCGCTTTGTTTGCCGCAGACAGACTCGATCATCTTCAGAATGAGGTCAATGGAATACTGAAAAAGCTGAACGAAGGCAACGTGGTAATATGTGACAGGTATTATTTTTCATCTTATGCATATCATGGTGTGCATGTAGATATGAATTGGGTAATCCAGATGAACAGCGTTGCGTCTCAGTTATTGAAGGCAGACCTTACCTTCCATATACAAATGCCTCCGGAAGCCAGTCTGGAAAGAATCCGCTCCGGGCGTAGCTCCACAGAATTGTATGAAACGCTGGAAAATCTGAAATCTGTCGCAGAAAAATATGAAGAGGCTTATCAAAAAGCAGGGAAAGGGGAAAATATTCATTTCATCAATGGCACTATGAATATCCAGAACATTCAGGAGCAGATACGTAATATTGTTAAAGAAAAATTGACTCAAAAATAAAAAGACCTTGAAGTGTTGAGTTTCAAGGTCCGGCGCACAAATCCGCAAATGGGAATTGAAATCTTAATGCCTCAGTAATTCCTGTTCATAGCTCTAAACAGAAATAAATCGCTTCTTTTTATTCAAACCATCGTCTTAAAGGGTTCTGTAATCTGGATTTAAGTTCAATCAGCCTTTCATGGTCTGCCACATCGGGATTATTTATACCCTCGTTCAATACATTGACAGCCTCCTGATACTTTTGGGTTTTAATATAAGTCAGGGCGATATTCATGTATCCATCCACTGCATAGGCAGTGTTGTTCTCAATCAGCAGTCTGTACTGTGCGATGGCATTATCGTAGTCCCCGGTGTAATAGTAGGATGCCCCGAGCATCAAAATATAATCCGGTTTGCCGAATGAAACCAGGTCATGTGGTGCCAGCAAATCAATCACTTTATTGTAATTCTTGTCTGCAAATGCGACTTTGACCTCATTGCCATTGACTTGTGGCCTGGCAGATCTGACCAATGAATTTTCCATCAGCGGATAATCTGCCAAAATAGCCTGGTCTGAAAACTTAGAGTCGCTATAGAAATTCAGTACTGCAATGCAACTGAATACAAGCACCATTGCAGCAGCTATCCTGAATAATACGGAGCCGGTCATCCTGCTTAAAATGCTTAGAGAAACTTCATTGCCTGAAAAGTATTTGCCACCCAATTCGTCAGTCAACTGCCGGAAGTTTCTTTCATCTTTCTGTATTCTCAATGCCAATGATACCTTTTGTCTTACATCCGCATATTCTCTGAATTGTGCCTGCCAATTGGGATACTCGACCTGTAAGTTCATGGCTTTAAGATCATCCATATTTCCATTTCTGATGACGTCTTCAAATATTTCGTATAAAATCGTATTTTTCATGATTGCGCTTTTTTTTATTACTATCCGTTAATTAATTCATTATACCTGTAGTCTTTTTTCACCAATTCGATCAGTCGGGATTTGCATTCAGAGGCTTTCTTTCTTATGTATGCATAGCTCACGTCCAGAATTCCGGCTATCTCCTGCCATCCGAGGTGTTTTCCATCTTTATCCGTCTGCCATGACATCTCTATCACTTCTCTGCAGCCGTCATTCATCATTTTCAGTTTTTCCATCATCAGTTTCATTCTGTCATCCTCTCTGAGCATAACATTCACCTCTTCACTGATGGATACAATATTGGGAAGTGTTTCCTCTCCGTATTGTGTCTTAGACATATACTTGGAGCTCAATTGTGTCAACCATCTCTTCTTGCATGCCAGACTTAAAAAGGTATAAAAACTGCACCTGATCTCAAGGCCTGCATGCGCCTGTCTGTACAATGAAATCATCACCTCCTGAAAAACATCTTTAGCGTCATCTGCGGTGCCATTGTTCTGTACAATCATCCTCTCTATATCCTTGCTGTACTTTCTGTAAATCTCTTCGATTACAGTTCTGCTGCATTCTCTGATTCCTCTCAGAAATCTTCCTGATTCGGTTTCAAATGATGGGTTTAAGTTTTGGCTTTCTGTATTCATGACTTTCAGATTCAATAAAATTGCTTTCCTGCACTAATATCGGAGTGTTTTATTTTTTGTTACCCCTCATGAACAAAAAAATTTATCAGAAGTCATTTTATATGTAAATAGACTATCAATAAATGAGCCCTGGCCTTCTTGATTAAATCACATCGCACCCCGACTTCTCTATTCCTTAACCGGATATCTATGCCATCTTTACTCACATCAAGGGTTATATATTATACTTTGGGTCGGAGATAAAAAATATCTTTCAGGACTTGTATCATCCGGACTTCCCTTTAAAGCATACTGCCCTACTGTAAATTCATTAAAATCATAAGACCAAAAAAAAATCATTTTTTTTCTCAAAATCAGGGTAACAATCTGAAGCGAATACTGACTATAAGACAAACACACTCATTCACTAACTACAAAAAACTACACAACATGAAAAAAGCACAGATTATGGCAGGATGGATAATGCTGATGACCTTGAGTCTGAGCTCCTGCAAAACCAACAAGGTGGGATGTTACTACGGCAAGATGGATATCCGGCAACACAATGAATCCATCTCACTGGTAACAGATAAATGTCCCTCCTGACTTAAGGCCCTCTGACTATAACTACAACTGAAAAAACCTACTGAAATGATAGTTCAGCAGGCATATCAGATAATGCCTGCTGACTTACTGTCAATCTCTCTTCTGAAAATTACTATCTTTTTAAACCATAAAAACTACAATCATGAAAAAGTTATCTCTTGCTTTTTGTCCTTTTCCTTTTATGCATGCATATCCATGCTCAGTTGAGAATGGGTGTCACAGGATATCACAATTCTGTCAGGGTCAATACCCACAGCCGCGACCTTCCTACACTTGATGGCAGGCATGCCTACACTTTTGGTATGACAGGCCATGAAAATCAATACTCTTTCGGTGTCGGCTTCTTTAATAATTATGGCAATCTTTTCCTTATGCCGGAGATATTGTATAGAAAAAATGTGGCTACTTATGGATTACAAAATCTGATGAGAGGCGAAAGTGTGGCTAACGAAATCAAGGAAAGCCGAACAGTGGTACAAATTCCTGTGGCTGCAGGTGTGGACTTCGGATTGATCAGAGTGGGTGTAGGCCCGACTTTCGAGCTGTTGCTGGACGAAACCAATACAATAAACAGCTTGTCAGACATTGTGAGAAAAGAAAGAAAGGTCAACTGTGGTTTTCAGTTTCTGCTGGGAGTGGACCTGAGCAAAAACCTTTTGATCAATCTCAAATATGAACAGGAGTTTAACAAGGCCGGTGATATGTATTACTACAACAATATGAATACCCGGATACAGAGTAGAGTGAGCCGCATCAGTGCGGGAATAGGTATCTATATCTGAGAAAAAAACGATGAAAACAAACTGCAAAAATGAAAAAATTGCCTCCGGGCAATTTTTTTTTATTCCAATAAATATTGTGCCTTATCGATTATCTCCCCAGGCATGTCATTGTCCTGAATTATCTCCTCTGATACAGATAGTTTTTCCCTTTGAAGGGAGAGAATCTTATCTTCTATCGTATCCTTAGTGATAAATCTCAAAACAAAGACCGGTTTTTCCCTGCCGATTCTGTGGGCTCTGGATATTGCCTGATTTTCTGCAAAAGGATTCCACCATGGATCTATGATAAATACATAATCTGCCTCCGTGAGATTGAGCCCAGTGCCTCCTGCCTTTAATGAAATCAGGAATATCTTTACATCAGGATCACACTGAAAATCATTTACCAGACGGCCTCTATCCTTTACAGCAGTGTCACCGGTGAGCATCCGGTACCCTACTCCATGCCGGATAAGGTAATCAGCGATATCATCGAGATAAGCATGGAAGGTGGAAAATACCAGCAGTTTTTTATCAGCTTTGAGCACTTCATCAAGTTTGTAATACAGCATCTCCATTTTTGAGGAGCTACCCTCCCAGTCCTCAAGCACATCCCCGGGATTACAAGCCATGCGTCTCAATCTTTGCAATAAGGTAAAGACGTGCAACCTATAGCCCGCCTCTGCCCTGTCTAAGCCAAGCAGATAATTTCTGGCAGCCGATTTTTCAGTTTCATAGGCTTTGCGGTGCTCCTCATTCATTTCACAAAAAACATGCTGTTCCATGAGTGCCGGCAAATCAGGAGCCACCTGTTGTTTGGTACGACGGAGGATATAAGGCTGGACCAGGCTGCGCAATTTGAGGATGGCTTCCGGATCTTTCTTTTGTTCTATGGGTATCTGAAAATGTTCTTTGAAAAACCGGTAAGATTTGAGAATGTGTTTGTTGATAAACTCCATCTGTGACCAAAGGTCTGCAAGCGAATTTTCTAACGGGGTACCGCTCAGGCTGATTCGGCCGTCTGCCTGCAGTGCATTGACCAATGCAAATATCCGGCTGTTTCTGTTTTTGATATACTGACTTTCATCCAGTATGACAAACCGGAAATGCATGGTTCTGAAAATTTCAGCATCTGAATACAAGGTCTGATAGCTGGTCAGGAGGACATCATAGCTTCTCAGCAAATCCGCTTTTTTATGCCTTTTGGCTCCGATATGTCTGCAGACCATAAGTGATGGAGCAAACCTGCGGATCTCGTTTTCCCAATTGAAGACCAGTGACGCCGGCAGCACAATCAAAGCCTGAAGAGGAGATCTTTCCTCAGCATACTGCATTTGAAACAGGTCCAGCTGTATTCCTCCTCCGGCATTGGAACCAGATGAGGATTGCTTGAGTTCGTCCTTAACCTTAGTCAATACTGCAAGAGTCTGAAGGGTTTTTCCCAGTCCCATATCATCCGCCAGGCATGCCCCCAAACCTTCTTTGTAATGCCGATACATCCATGCAGCACCTTCTATCTGGTAGGGTCTGAGCTCCGCATGCAGTCTGTCTGAAGGGCTGAATTTTACTGGAGACAAATCCTTATACTTATCCTTATGGTCAATGTCATTATCCATTAATTGCTCTATCAGGGTGAAGTGGGTTTTGGGTATCTTCCACACTACAGCATCACTGCTTCCAAACACCGCCATGTCCTTGTATGTAGCTAAAAGGGTATCGGGAAGAATTACATAAGTGCCATCCTGAAGCCTGAAAAAAGGATCACTCTCCAGAATATTCCGGTAAAACCTGGATACCGGATAGTTTATCCCATTGATGAGAAAGCCTCCTTTCAGTTCAAACCAGTCTCCTTTTTTAGCGGCTTTTACACTTTCCCTTACCACTGCTGGTATGATTTTTTTGCCATCTATCACAGGATCTGATACCCTTAAGCTATCCTTTAACAACTCCGGAGCAATATCATAGAAGACACTGTATTTTTTTCCATCCTGCAGCTGAAATCTGCCTGAAGCATTTCTGAACAGCCCCGCCTGCTGCAATATGATTTCATATGCAGCCTCTGCCTCAAAATTTCTTCGGATTTGAAATACATGGACACCATCCGCTTCACCGAACTCAATTTTTGTCCTTCGGGTCGTCTTTTCCCCACAGATAAAACTGTGCTGCTGATACCTGAATCCTAACTCAAGCACCCAGATTCCAGCCATAAAATCATACACATACTTCAGGGTTGCTTCATCCAGGCGGTCATATACTTCTACTTCAAATCCCTCTGTCTCAATATCTGCATGCAACAATACATCTCTTAAAAATTTATCAAAGAATTCTCTCACATTTTTATCAGGAATGAAGAGCTTATCTTTGGTAAGAAAGGGAGTGATTTTATTGGCATTGATGTTTTGTAAGGTAAAGACGGTATCGTGGATTATGATTCTTCCGGGATTGTCTGTTATGATACGAATCTTGTTTTGAGAGGGTATATACACTTCTTCAGCCCTTAAATCCAGGGTATAATTGATGCCTGTAACTGTTTTACTGAAAAATAAGCCGGGTTTCAGTTTGTCATGAGAAAAACGAAGCAAACGTTCTGACACAGGTATTTTTCTTTCCAGATTGAGACACAAAAAAGCCTCCTGGGCTTTTACCTTATCCATAAACAAACCCAGCTTGTTGTCAATGTATTGTCTCACAATCTTCTGTGTAGTACTATCTTCAAAAAGCTGTATCAGAGAGATTTTCTTTTTTTTGTTTCTGTTGAAGTAAGACTCCAGATTGTTGAAACTCAACTGGTCCACAAATTCAAGCAGTTCTTCCTGATCGTGCCCAAGATCATCCAGTCCGTACCCGGGGAGAGTGGCAGGGTTAGCCTGTGCTTTGATATAGCCGGGTGTACCGTCAGCTTTAACATCCACAATATAGGCCTGAGGCAAAAGCAATCCCGTGTTTCCCGCTTCATTGAGACTATATACTATCGTATAAGGCTTACGCAATACATCCCCTGCCATGAGATTCATTTTCGGGCGGCAAAGGTATATCTTTTGGTAAAATTCAGAGTGAACTTTGTAATGTGACGGGCAGACATGGACATAATTATCCGTCTCAGGTCTTGCCGTAAAAACCGGAAACTTATGCTTTAATGACTTCTAATGCTGTCCTGTACATGAATTCAGAAGTATAAAAATAAAATCTCTGCTTACATCTTCACCCAGCTTCCGCTGTGCAATTCCCTGTTTTCATGATGCAATGTATAATGATATGATCTGGCAGGCAGGTCTGAAAGGTCTATCATATTAGGTCCATTTTTATTCCGGTTTGTACATAGACATTCCTGCCTTGAATGCTGATACCGGAATATGCATTATAAAATCTATTCAAACCTTAAATGGCTGCAAAATAAATCAAACAAAGGTCATACCCATGACTGACAATATCTGTTCATTACAGGACCATAAAATACATTTAATTCAAAATAATCATAAATCATCATAATCAATGGTTTACAATACTAACCTAATATATTTTATTGTCATTACAAGCTTTTTCACGAAGTGCCGATGTGTAATCCGGATTAAATCCGCCTGGACATCTTCTCACCCAAAATCCCTGAAATCTACCGGCATCAGGTGAGAAGAGAACTCTGCTATACTGTATATTTTAATCTGAATTAACCTCATTCAAAATTCAACATTCTTTGTTCAGATTATTTCCAAACCTGGCAGATTCAGATCACTCAAATCATTGCGATTATCAAATTTTCACCCATTTCCCTTGCCATACCTTGCCGGACTTATCTTGTACTAAAACGATGTACATCCCGCGGGATAAAAAATCTGAGGTAATCGTAAATTTGCGTTCACTTTGGGCACCCTGCTCCAATATATGTCCACGCAGATCTGCAATCTGATATTGCAGCGGTAGTATCACTTCATCTGGCAACGCTATATGTAGTTGGTCAGTTCCCGGATTTGGAAATAATGCAATAAGACTCTTTGGCTGCACATCAAGAGTAGATACAATAGCTGCCGGAAAGTCAAAGTACTTTCCTATATGGCTGCAATCATCTGTCAGGCATCCATCGGGACTCAACCGCATGAGCCATGCATCAGTAATATATCTCGGGTCAATATCATCATCGTCCCGTTCGAGTTGCCCGGCAGTAATGATGCTGCCATCGTCAGACTCCTGTATATCATACAAATTATTACGCCTGATTTTGCCGTTTTTTTTGTGAGGGACGATGAAGTGCCGCCACATAAGGTTACCATTTGCACTAAATCTTGCAATAAAACTGACATAATCTCCCGAATATAGTTTTTTCACCTGCCCGGGTACATCAAAGCTATCGGCTACGAAAGCACTACCCGCACATAATACGTCACCGTTTTTTGTAGTCGAAATACGGTTGATATCTCTTGTATTTGTCGCAACAGTCTGCTTTAACCAGTCATAACTGTATGGTGGTATCATGCCCTGCCATACTTCATTTCCACTCCTGTCTATCTTGCTGATCAAGCCGATTTCACGCATGGGATTATTGTACCCCGGTGCGAATCCTTCATTTGATATCAGGTTGATTATATAGTTTCCCTGATTATCGATCGCAATTTTTGGCAGGCTTTTAGCTAAGATAGTGACAGGAAATTCTGCTACCAGTTTTATACTGTCATCAGGCATAATCTTATAAATGCTTCTGGCTGTTTTTGGAATCTCATTGTCCCCATACTCATAGTGAAATACCATGTTGCCGTCTATATCCGTGCAGGCATCAGACATGCGGCGCATAGGAAAATCACTGAGGTCAAACCAAAAAGGTTCTCCTTTCTTTGTCCCATCCAATCCAACCCGCAGGAAGACGGAGCGATATGGCACTTTGCCGGGATTGGGTTGTCGATTGTCCAGACCTTCGCCCCACAAGATTACTTCATTGTTGTTGACTAAGGTTAATCCATAGTTTAAAGGAAAATTATACCCAAAACTACCGGTACCAGTTTCGGATAAATGCAATATTTTATAATTATATTTTACTATCAATTCGCCATTCGTTTTCATCATACCAAATGACCAATAGGTAAAACTATCTAAGTATGAAAAAAAATCATTACTAAAATACACCGTATCTCCTTTTACCAAAAATCTATTAAAAAATCCTTTTATATCTTCAATTTGAAAATTATTTATAAGATTGCCATCTTTGGATATTTTCGAGAAATTTATGCAAAGGTTATCATTTACACAAATTTGTTCAATACAACAATAAATGTCATTTTTTTCTGGGAATACTTGCCAAATGTAAGAACGTGACAAATCTTCAACTTTACTAATTTTATTAAAGTATTGAGAAAATATCACATTGGGTGTCCAAAGGACACCCAATGTGATAGATAAAATTATTCTGATCTTCATGACTTCCAAATTAATCTGTTATCACGATTTTTTGTAAATGTACAGGCATCATGTCTTTTAGTACTTTTAAAAAACAAACACCATTATTTAACACACTGATATCTATTTCTCTTTGTACTATTAATGTACCATGCAGTAGTGTTCGTCCACTTATATCTAAAATTTCATATTTATAATCAGATTGATAATCGTACCCTTGTATTTCAATTTTCAAAATATCATTTGCAGGATTGGGGCTAATTCGATATGATTCCATCGCCTTTACATCTTTGTTTTGACTTTTTCTTGGTGTTACTAAACCTACTGTATTAGGTTCTACTTTTTCTCCAGTCAATCTGTATAACAAAGCTCTGCCGTAAGCAGCAAAAGGATTTGATGAAGCAGCTACCTCACGTAATAAGTTTATATCAGAAGAAGTAAAGCTGCGTGGCGCTCTGTCCGTTCTTCCATATTCAATATTGAGTAGTATAGCATCCATAACATTACCTGGCAATTGATGGATACTTTCTGTTTCCAGGAGTTCCCCTGCAGCCGCATCGTATAGCCCCATCAAAACTTTGACTTCAACCGCCAGTACTGTATATTCTTTACCGTCCTGTGCTTTGTAAAATGTGTATAGCTCTGCATACCTGCCAGCCTTACGCAGGCACCATGCCCATTGGTGCACAGCGTAATGGAGATGCCGTTGCATCCAGGCCAAAGTAGCACTTTCTGCCGAGGTTATTGTACCGTTTTTTTTCTTAAGGAGTAGAGCGGTCACCTGGCTCTTAAGTTGCATCATCAAATTTGCTAATCCTGTACTATCACAATTCATAGCTTTAATGTAATCATATTCATTTATATTTTGTAATGATAAACTTGATCCACAACTATTAACAACGTAATTGGATGCCAAATACTTTGGAATATATGTTCCTGAAGTTATAGGTTCAAGGCAAACAGGATATGAAACCGTCGGCAATGGTAAATAGTAAAGTACTTGATTTGACGTATTACAGTCAAAATCCTGTACAAAACCTCCTGTAAAGCAATTGGATGCCGCGACAAGTTCATTGCCCTGGGCTCCTGATATGGTACCATAAGATTGAACATCCGTGTTGCCACTGTAAAAACAATTTCTTAAAAATGTAAATTGGTCATTGTCAAAAAATGTACGGATACCAAAAGTGGATGACAAACTGTTGTTGTGTGAAAAATTGGTATTAGCACCCGTTCCTACCAGTAATTCTCCGGTATATCCTCCGGAAAATGAATTAAATTCAGATTCGTATTTATTATTTCCGGATAGCCATGTTGCATTATTGTTATTGGTAAATACATTATTATATAAATAACTGACTGAATTATTGCTGTATACTCCTTTGCCACAATTGGTAAATGTATTGGCTGCACCGCTTGACCCACCAATGATTGATTGTTGGGAATTGCCAAATAAATTTCTCATAGAAATACCTTCATCACACCCTGTAAACTGATTTCCATTACCTACGTTTATTCCCGTATTCCAGGACATGATGCCTTGTTCACTTTGATACGAAAAGCTATTACCCTCAAAGAGTACTCCATTGGGCGTAGTGCCTCCGGTCACATTAACGAGATAGACGCCTTGACTGCCGCCGATAAAATTCGTGTTCAAAAAAGTAGGTGAAACGCCCCCGATCGCTTTTACCCCTACAAAATTATCTATAAAATGCGCATTTTGACAAGAAATAACGGCACCGTTGCCGTTGCTGTACACTCCATTATTTGCTTTACTTATGGTTCCATTATTGATTATTTGAACTCTCCCCTGGCTTTTTACATTCACCCCAGGCCACAAGGTAGTGCACGCTGTAAGATGCCCTAATCCCTGGACTAATAATCTTCCACCGTTTTCTACAATAAGACTGGCATTTTCGTTAAAGTAGGCTGCATTATTTATAGTAAGTGTAGCTCCATTGTACACCACCATGTTTTTGGCCACATAAATCGGGGCATTGAAGGTGGTATTGTTCAGGATGGCGTATTCCGTTACAGGTGTATGTACAAAATCAACCATAGCTTCATATGAATGCTGTTCATATTCTTTCACTTTTATGTTCTTTCCGGTACTTGTATTGTACACCAATTGAAGGGTATAATTACCGGCAGGCATATCATCCATATAGATTTGAGTATATCTGCCGGTTCCGGCAAATGTTCTGGTATTATTGTTGTTTGATACCACTATCTGATAAGGGTAGGCATCATAATTGATATTAGGACAATCCGTAACGATCTCAACACAATACGGAAGCTCATTACAATTAGTGGATTGTGATAATGAACATCTCGAAATCAAAGGTCTGAATACGATATTGTCAATATCACAATCAAAATCCAAATAATCCATCATGAATAATGAATTAATATCCAATATAGGTTCTGCCGGCGGCAATCCTCCTCCCAATGGACTTCCTAAGTTCAATGCAATCTGGTGAAAATAAGAATCCAACCCATCATTTGGGCCTGAGTCTCCATCAACAATACCATTTGCTTCTTCTTCTATATAAATATTGAAAGCCCCAATGTTATAATCAAAATTATTGGCGGGGATTGTTTGTACAATTTTATTGCGTATTGATGTAGTATTATAATTATTGCCACTCCATATCAAACCACCCGGAAACACTTTATTTACAGCTAATCCCAAGACGGCATTTGGCTGTGCCATATTCATTCCAACGCCTCTAAAGCTAAGTTTGTAAAAAAAATTCCTTTTTTGCCTGGAAATATCAAAATCAAAAAAGACTGACCTACCCTGAAAGTTTTCATGTATTGCTCCACCCGTGTATGCGCTTCTTAACTCCTCAGCTCTGCCCAAAATGATGAATTTATTTTCATCAGGCAAGTTAAAGTGCCCTAAAAATATCTCCGGGTGAAATTCTATTGGGCAACTGTTACAATCCGCATAATACCTGCCGGCTCTCCAATAACAATTTTCTTTCAACAATAAAACCTGTTCACTTCCCGTTCCACTTTTTAATGGATTGTTGGAAAAAGGCTCTGTAATACATAACGAAAATGAAGTATATGGGTTAGCAGGACAATTATCCGGATTACACCCTGAATAATTATTCATATCCCATCTAAAAATCTGTGCTTTTAAGTCTTGGGATACAAAATAAAAGCTAACCAATAACAAAATTAAATTCCGTCACCCCCCCGTTTAGTTAAAAATAAAAATACGTTTTTCATAACAATAAAAATTTAAGTTTTAAAATTTGGTTTCTCCCACAGTCGCCGTAAAAATGCAGTCACTTTAGACCTATGCGCACTTGGTCATTAGAAAATAATTTCTTCGGTGATCGGGATAAATATCAAAACAAATATAGGTGATACGGATGAAATCTGTAATCTTTCATCACACTATTAACATATCGAATTTTCGTGTATATACGGGATTAGATGTATACTGTGTGCTTACAGGGATAGTCTGGACATGAAAAAAGGTGCGGGATATGTTATTCTTTCCTTTTTGTGTATTAAACGGTTTATACCTTCGGTGTAGTAGTGGCACCTATTCAGCTATAATGTGACTATCGTTGATTGTGTTACGATTTTTACGTATTTTGGCAAACAGCGTTGTGCTATGTGCTAAATCCTGCCAAAATTTAAGTTATTTGGTCATTCTATCCACGGATTACCATCTGTTGTTACAAATATTACACCCATTCGGGGTTTTAGCTGAATAGCTACCTTTATTTATACCCTCAAAACTTTCCATAAGGTTAATATGAATTATTCCTGATGCATGATTTACGAATCAGTCCTGTACATGTATTCGGAAGAATAAAAATAAAATCTCTGCTTACATCTTCACCCAGCTTCCGCTGTGCAATACCCTGTTTTCATGATTCAATGTATAATGATATGATCCGGCAGGCAGGTCTGAAAGGTCTATCATATTAGGTCCATTTTGCATTCCGGTTTGTACATAGACATTCCTGCCTTGGCTGTTAAACAATCTTAATGTACCATCACCATTCATGCCTTGAATTTCAATCTGCAATGGTCCGATACCCGGATTGGGGTAGGTTTTGATGGTGGTGACGGGAAATTCCGCAGTATTGCTCACACCGCCGTCTGCATCAAATTTTACAACGAAGGGGTTACCCATGTCATTTAACCCACTTGGATACTTGTAGCCATAAATCACAGCTCCACCGGTGGAAAGTGCCTTTATGCCGACAACATTGTGTTTTTTATCTTCAAAAACAAATTTCAATTCCCAAATTTTTTCAAGCTCCTTGTTTAGTTTAGCCACAACCACTTTTGGTTCAAAATTTCCTGTATATATCATGGAGTCTGCAGTGATATCCATAGTTTGGGAAATAAAAGAAATCAATCCCACACCTATTCCCTCATGATTGCTTAATTTATAATCTTTTGTTGAATATGTAAAAACAGCAGTTCTTCCGCGTTTTAGCTTATTGTTGTATGGCGAACTGACTGTATTTGAAATCAAATATTTATCACCACCCCACACATAGCAGTTTTTATTGATCCACAATAACAAAGGCGGTATCCAGTCAGCATTAAGAAAAATATCTGTAATCCTGTCAATCTCCCTGTTTATTATATTTAAC
Source organism: Saprospiraceae bacterium (assembly GCA_016716335.1). Classification (GTDB taxonomy): domain Bacteria; phylum Bacteroidota; class Bacteroidia; order Chitinophagales; family Saprospiraceae; genus OLB9. Next base: position 228,507 of record JADJWN010000021.1, read on the forward strand.
TCATTATCCAGATTGTATCCAACCACACCCGGACAATGGTAACCCTCAGAATGAAAAGAAGGCAGTAAACACTGACAATTAGGCTCCGTTGAAGGCAAGTAAGTATATTTTCTTACCTCGGCTTCCCTGTCAATCTCCATAAAAACAGTTTCAAAAAATGATACATTATTATTCAAATCAATAAATGCAAAATCAGAACTTATCACAATTTTGAGATTATCCTTTTCCTCCGGATATCTTATACTCCTGTATCCCATTTGGGAATCCAAAATGGTAGTTTTTACACCATATATTTTCCCTTCATCATCCACCCAACATGAGACGAAATGATTGTACTTATTATAATCAAATGGTTTTACGTTGGTACCCAGCCCCATCAAGAGCACAGATTCTTTCTCTGAGTCGTAATAAGCATTGAGAAATAACACATCAAAATCAGGAATATGAATATTACGCCACAAAAGCAATTGGCCCTTATTGTCCAAAATGTAAAGCTTATTCAAAAAATCAGGTGTGAAACCCGGATGTTTAGTAATAAATACATACCTTGCCGAATGATCAAATTCCTCTAAAACCGTTACACTACTTAAATCAGAATTGGTGTATTCCCAATCGGTTTGTAAATACTGGGTGTAACTTCTAACATTCAGTAAACAGATACATATAAGTATGATTGGTTTTATTAAATTTAATTTTTTCATAAGTCTAACAATTTTTATCTTTCGTCAGGATTTGGCAAAGGTTCCCTCTCGGGATTACGAACATAATTACCGTAACGCTCCAAACTCATCCACACATACTTTTGATTCTATGACGGCCATGTAAAAATACCATCATGCATTCTAAAATAAAAACATTTTTTGTTCAATCTGTTTTCTTCTGCTACCAATAAATCGGTAGTGACATCCACATACCCGTTCAACTCATTATAGTCTGCACAAGGTATGGTAGTAAATCTGGGACCTTGCCACCATCCTGGTACAGTATTAGAACTGTTGGGTTGTGTATGAATATCAATCCATGTACCTCCAGCCTGAAGGGTATTGTCAAACCAGTAGTTATTAAATGCCTTAACCCCGATCAGATAGCTTGTGTAAACACATTGATTCCAATTGTCACAATTACGCGAACAAAAATCTTCATCATCCTCACCTCTGTGTAATTCATAGTTTACTCCTTCAGGAAAGTAATCCTTTGCACTTGGATTAAATGTACGGAATTGAAGCACCTGAGCATTGAAGTTCTGGGAAATTCCATAATGAACATCAAGCTGTAAGGTTGCAGGTGCCACCTTTTCAATTTCCACAAATGAAAACACAGCCTGATTATTATTCAACCCATAAAATCCTCTGCATATTGTGTCCAATATAGTGCTGAATAATGCGATTGACTGAGCAGTAGTTATGGTATCACCGTAAGCTGATATATCCACATTTAAATAAAAATAATCTGATTCTGTAAACTCCATAATATTGTATCCATGCCAATAGTTTAATGCGTCCTCACTAAGATGAATAAATGCATCAAGATTAGAAGCACCAATATAATACTCTGACCGCCATTCAGTCTGTCTTATCCTGTAATTTTTGTAGAAATGTATGAAATCTTTGATTTCTTTTACTCTTTTATCCAAAAGTTTAGAGCTAAATTCATTCTCATCATTTGAAAAGGTCAGTTCACCTTCTTTAGAACAGGAATAAAAGAAAGAAACCATAAATAGACCCACAAAAAGAATAATAATTGATGATAAATTTTTCATATCACTAAAACTAATTTATGTGAAAATAATTTTTATCAAAATAAAAGATTTAATTTCAAATTTTTAAAAAAAAAAAAAAATTAACATTTTATTAACATATAAAAGACTGGTTATAAACCATACACAAACGAAAAAAATCAGCGTGACCTAACCCATCCCTAAAAATCCTGATGCCTGCTTGTCAATGTGTCAGTCAACATAGATCGACTGTCTATGTAAGCCTTTACATTAATATAAATGGGTATGCGCTACTTTCTACTCCGCCGGTTACTTTCATGGAAGCTACCCTCACATTACATATTTTTTTGATATGTGCATATTTTTGGTTTATTTTGCGTTTCATATCAGTTTTATAAGAGCAATTTTTTCCATTCAATAAAATAAAGGTCATGTATAGACATATCGTTCGGCCGTCAAAATGGTTTACAGCCTTGATTTCATTTTACCTGTTTTCGTGCACCCAATGCCTGTATGCGCAGGAGTCAGCACTGATGGATGATGAGTTTGCAGGATATAAGACCGGTCAGCATTATTTTGACCAAAGCCTGTATGAGGCAGCCAGAGTTTCTTTAGCAGGCTTCCTGCAATCACAAAGGCATGCTGCACAGCCGCATCACCAGCGACTGATGGATGAAGCAGATATCATGTACCATATAGCCGGCCTAAGGCTGGGTCTGGAAGAATCTGAGGAAGCATTGAAGACCGCAGCTCTGGCAAAACTGCCTGATCCGGTTGCCTATCCGGCCATAACAGATTTGGGCAGTCATTACTACAATAAAAAACAGTATAAATCTGCTGTTCAGACCTATGATCTGATACCTTTGGACAATTTGAGTCCTGCCGAGATGGCAGAGGCAAGATTTAAAAAAGGCTATTGTTACTTTGTTATGCGCAATTTTACCGCAGCACGTAGCGAACTGGTAAAGGTCAAAGACATGGATTCAGATTATTACAGCGCCATCAACTATTATCTGGCCCTGAGTGACTACTTTCTGAAAAATTACAATGATGCTGCTTCAGGCTTCAGCAAAATTGCCAATGATCCCGAATATCGTGCCTACATCCCTACTATCTTTGCCAGCTCTACTTTGCTACCGGCAAGTATGATAAAGTAATCGAAACCGGAGAAAATGCACTCAAAATATCTGATCTTCAAAATCGCAAGGAGGTGCGGCTACTGATTGGTCAGGCTTACTTCGAGCTGAAGGAATATGCCAAAGCCCTGCCCCACCTCGAATATTATGAAGCCAACACCGACAAGCTCACGGTGGAAGAGTTTTATCAATTGGCCTTCACCCAGCATCAGGAAAAAAAATATGCCGAGGCGATCAAAAATTTTAATGCCATCAGCCTCTCAGAATCTGCATTGGGTCAGAGCGCCAATTTTTACCTTGCAGATGCCTACCTGAAGTCCGGTGACAAACTATCTGCAAGAACTGCCTTTAAAAATGCAGCAGGCATGAAGTACGACAGGCAGATGAGTCGTGAAGCCCAATACTTTTATGGCAAACTCAGTGCCGAACTCGGTCAGGAACGGGAAGCAGTCACAGCACTTTCAGATCCGGAAATACCGGCACAACACCGCAAAGAAGCGGACGATATTATATACCACCTGCTTTCCAATTCTACGGATTATGAATTTGTGTTGCAATATACAGATCAGCTGAAGTCACCGGAAGATAGACTCAAGCCGGTGCATCAGAGGGCTGCCATCAACCGTGCCATGCAATGGTACAGAGATGGTAATCCTGATCAGGCTTATGCCACACTCGAACGATCCGAAAGGTATAAAACCGACAGGAACCTTAATGCCGTTGCACAATTCTGGAAAGCACAGATACTCCACGAAAAAGAACAGTACCCGACCTCCATTCCGGCTTTCGAAAAATATTTTGAAATGTCCAACGGATTGAACGGGCTTCCTGAAGAAAGCCGGCCTTTTATGGCTCATTACTCCCAGGGTTACAATTATCTGGCACTTAAAAATTATAAGGATGCCGAGCGGAGTTTTAAAAATTGCATTACGGGATTCAATCTTAATAAGGGTAGTATTAAAAACAAGCAGCTGACGGACCAGATTTTTCCGGATGCACTCATGAGGACAGGAGACTGTCTTTTCAAAAACAGAAACTATGCAGAAGCACTTCAGTTTTACAAACAGGCAATAGCCACCCGCTCGGGCAATTATGTGTATGCCAAATACCAGAAGGCTATGATCGAAGGACTGACCGGCGAACCTTATGAAAAAATACTTACACTGAACGAACTCAAAAAAAGTCATCCCCAATCCGAATATGTGGATGATGCACTCATGCACCTTGGCGATACTTATTTCAGTCTCGGCAATGTGGACAATGCCTATGCTTCATTCACTGAACTGGTCAACAACTTCAAAGGAAAATCGCCTTTGGTGGCTTCTGCTTATATCAAAATGGGGTTGATTGCCTATAACAGAGGAGACCTGCAGACCGCCATAAAAAACTACAAAGAAGTGTTCAACAACAACCCGGATGCCAAGGAGCGACAGAGTGCACTGCTCGGACTTGAGGAAATATACATCAACGACATGGGCAAACCTGATGAATACATTAAATTTGCTGAGCAGGTACAGGGACAGAAAGTGTCAGAATTTGCGGCGGATTCACTGAGTTTCAGAGTGGGTGAAGTTCGGTATCAGAACGGAGAATATGAAAAAGCCATCACCGGGTTTGAACAGTACCTCAGACAATACCCCAACGGATTTTACAAGCTGCAGGCACACTATCTAAAAGCTGAAAGCCATACCATCCTGAGGCAGTACAATGACGCTCTCACCCACTACGAGATGGTAATCAAGGCCGGTACCGGGCCGTATTATGAAGCCTCAGTGCGTAAATCTGCATTGATCAGCTACAATCACAGTCAGGATTTTGCCAAAGCTCTTAAGTATTATGAATTGTTTTATGAAATTTCCAAGACTCCAGCTGACAGATATCAGGCTGCTCTCGGGGCCTTGAGAAGTGCCTTCAGATTGTCAAATGATGACAGCGTGACAAAATATGCCAACATCATTATCAGCACAACAGATGCACCCAAAGAAGAGCTCTCAGCGGCTCATTATTATCTGGCCAAAGTTGCTTTCCGCAAAAAAGATTATGACACGGCACTGAAATCCTTTGAAACTACGGCAGGGATGAGCAATAATAATCAGGCCGCCGAATCCAGATATATGATCGCTGAAATATATTATCTGAAAGGCGACAGAAATAAAGCCGAAGCACAATGTAATGCAGCCAATAAACTGAACGGACAGTATCCTTACTGGATTGCCAGGAGTCTGCTCCTGTTGTCTGATATTTATTATGACCGCAATGATCTTTTTAATGCCAGAGCTGCCATCGAAGCAGTGTTGGAAAATTTCAAAGAAGATGAAGGATTGCTGCAGACAGCCCGGGAAAACTCAAACGGGTAGAAGCCAAAGAACAGGAATCCAATCGTATCAGACTCAAAACAGATACCGGAGTACTGCCCATGCAACCCAGAAAAGGATAATTTCTTAATCAAAAACAGAAAGAAAAAAAATGAACACATATTCAGTAAAAAATCTGATCATAGCTTCGGGTATAGTTTTCGGAGGCATTTCTCTCCAAGCCCAGCAGATGTCCAAACAGGACAGTATCCGGCTCAGTCAGGTCGAGGTGATCAAAGAATTTGAGGTAACCCTTGAAGAAGCCAGAAAAATTGCGGTGAATCCCGAATTTATCGCCACAGAGCGGCTCAACTATCCATACAGTTATCAGATCAATGCCAGCCCTGTACTGATGAAATATCCGGCACCGGAGATCAGACCACTTGCGATGGATACGGAGCCACCATTTATTGTCAACAGAGGCTATCTCTCCTTAGGCTATGGCAATCTCCGCAATCCATCTCTGGCCGCATCATATCATTTTGACAGAAAGGAATTGTACAATCTTTTACTGGGAGTAAACTATGATGCCCTCAATAATGAGGCTGCACAGCCCTTTCAACGATATGCTGATCTGAACATACATGCTTCCGGCAATTATCTGGTGCAGGAAAACATGAAGGCATACGGTAAAATCAATCTGGGCAATCAGCAACGCTATTTCTTTCAGACTCATCTGCCTGTGGACAGCCTGTACACAAAAGAAGAGTCCCTGAGAAATATCAGAAATCTCAGTCTGGAAGCCGGGGTTTTTAATCCTGAAAGGGCCAGTGACAAGATGAACTACAACATCGGTATGAAAGTAGAATCGGCCCACTTTACCGACCAGAATATCACATCCAGCAGTCTGGAACTGAACTTCGGACTTCAAAAACAGCGCACTGCTGCTTCTCAATTCGGCATAGACGGAAAAACCGGAGTGGAGAGTCTCAGCAATACCCCGGAAGGCAGTCTGCGATATATGCACCTGATCCCTTACCTGGGTTTTCATTTCAATAAATGGAGACTCAAGCTGGGAGGCAATTTCTTTTTCGACCAGAATACGACCTCTCCATGGCCAGAGCTGGACTTGCTGGCCAGTATCTCAGGACACCAGCTGCAGCTTTTTGCCGGTACTACCCAAAACTGGATCTCCAATGACCCGGTCAACCAATACCGGGAAAATCCCTTCCTGAATGTGCGATTAGACAGCCTTACCAACAATGTGTACAGAGATATTTACGGAGGTGTCAAGGGTGAACTGGGATTCATCAGCTATCAGGCAAAAGCGGGTTTTAAATGGAGTAAAAATCAGGCGTTTTTTCTCAATGATTCGACGGATTACCGCAAATTTATACAGTTGCACGATGATATGACCATAGTCTATATCAGTGGAAATATAGACTTTGCCGTCAGTCAGAAATTGCATGTAGGCGGATGGCTTACTCAGAATTTTTACAATCCGAAAAATCTGGAAAAAGCCTGGCATATGCCCAACTTCAATGCCAATGCCTATGCCACATACAGTACTCTGAATAATAAATTCAGCATCCGCAGTGAATTGTTCCTGATGGATCAGGTCAATTTTATCAATCTGGAAAGAATCCGTGAAACCTCCAATCTAAGGTTTGATCTGAATGCAGTGGTAACTTTCCGGCCTGTGAAAAATGTGGGGATTTACTTCAGAGGTATCAATCTGCTGAACAATAAATACGAACGTTGGTACGGATATCCGAATGTAGGTGTACACTTCAATGCCGGAGTGCAGGTCGTATTCTGACCATCAGTCCATGTACTCCAGGCTCTTTCCCTCGGCAGAAATAACGAGCTTTGGCGTCCCCGATTTCTCCACCCTGCCAATGATCCGGGCATCGATGGCAAATGATTGGGCGCACTCTATGATGTAAGCAGCATGGTCTATGTCAGGCGTATAGATTTCCATGCGGTGACCCATATTAAATACCCGGTACATTTCGTACAGGGATGCACCGGATTCGTTGCGTATCAGTTCAAACAATGGAGGAATCGGGAAGAGATTATCCTTAATAACCGATACCGGATTTTTAACAAATTTCATCACCTTGGTCTGACCTCCTCCACTGCAGTGTATGATAGCTCTGGTTAATTCCGGGTGCTTTTCGAGAATTTTTTTAACAACCGGCATATATGTCCTCGTGGGAGAGAGCACCAGCTTGCCGACGGTCATTTCGGTGCCATCAATCATCACCGTATCAGTGAGCGATCTGCTGCCTGCATAGATCAGATTATCCGGCACTTCCGGACTGAAACTTTCCGGATACTTGTCAGCATATATCCTGGCAAAAACATCATGCCTCGCAGAGGTCAATCCATTGGAGCCCATCCCACCGTTGTACCTATCTTCATAGCTTGCCTTTCCGGTCGAACTCAATCCCACGATGTACTGACCTTCCCGGATATCTGTATCCACCACATCATTTCTCCGCATTCTGGCAAAAGCTGTGTAACCTACATCTATGGTGCGAACAATATCTCCCACATCTGCCGTCTCACCACCTGCCAGAGTGATGCCTATACCATGTTGATTCAGTCTTTCCAAAATGTCTGGGTATGCCGATTATTTCTGTGATGACCTCTCCGGAAATCAGATTTTTATTTCTTCCGATGGTGGAGGAAAGGATGATATTGTCGAGGCATCCCACACAGGCAAGATCATCCAGATTCATCACGATGGCATCCTCCACAATCCCCCTCCATACAGAGAGGTCTCCAGTTTCCTTCCAGTAGATGTAGGCCAGGCTGGTCTTTGTACCTGCCGTATCTGCATGCATGATATTACAATAATCAGGCTGTCCGGCGACAATGTCGGGCAGTATTTTGCAAAAAGGCGTTGGGGTATAATCCCTTATCCAGATTTTTGATAGCAGCGTGTACTTCATCCTTGGTGGCAGATACTCCCCTCCGGTCATACTTGAGTTGTGATGGATCGGACATTACATCTAATTTGGTACTACCCGCAAAAATACACACTGCAGACCGAATATAACGGGAAGCACATTATTTATGTGAGATCTGTGGATAAAATCTTTAGATCTGGGCAAGAAAGGACTGTTTCTGTTTATCCCGAAATATATATATCTTTCACTCATGCAGTTTCTGCAAGCTGGGATTCAGTCATGGGAGCGATCACACTCTGAGAGGGTTTTGAGCATTCACCACCTCTCCGGATGAGTTCTGAAATCGGAATACCGTTTCTGCGGCAAATCTCAGGCATCAGGGATTTTTGAGGGTCAAGATTGGGCATCGCATTGACATCCAGTACGTAGATAGTGCCGTCGTCAGCCATACGAAAATCAGTACGGCTCATGGTTTTGAGCTGTATGATTCTGTGCATCCTGAGCGCAGCTTCCATTAAAGCATCTCTGACTGCAAATTCTATGGATGGCTCGAAATCTCTTTTAGTTTTGCCAAATTGACTTCCTGCTATGTAAATATCCTGTTCGTCTTCAGGAATGATTTCGACCGGCGGCAGCGCCAGGTTTTCTTCCAATGATGCATCAGGAATGACAGCCACGGAAAACTCCCGGCCGGATATATATTTCTGGATAATTGCATCTTTGGGCAATAAATGGATATGGTTCTTCATCCATTTGCCTGAATTGATAAAAATATCTCGATGACAGCTACCCTTTGCGGGTTTGCTCAGATAAAGGAAATCGTCATTCAATTTGAACACAGATTCCAATGTAATGAATTCGGGAGTATCTAATCCAACCTGCCTGCACAACAATGGCAGGTATTTCTTATCTCCGGCCAGTTCCATGCGTCTGGCAGGAGAGGCAGTATGGGGTAAACGCATTTGTTCGAGCCACCTTGCTACATCCACCTGGTCGGCATCGTAATAACCATAGCATACATTGAACACCAGATCATATTTCCTCAACCTCTCCACCATTTCAAGATCAAAGCCATCAAAGTGCTCGATATGACCATCCATATGGGTCGGAGTGTTGGCAACGAGATAGGCCAGCGTCTGGTGACTTACATTCTCCTTCCAGGGTGTCAGCTCAGATTTGGTGTAAAGAAAGGCAATCTTCATATCGGGGATTCTTGTATAATGCCAAAGGTAGATTACCCCGGCAATTGCCCCGATATGAAGGAGATTAAGGATGCATTAAGATATTATAAAGCCAGCGTAATGACCGATTCACCCTTCCTGCATCCTCTGACAACCATTAGTTTGCACCGTCCGCCGATGCCTTCTGGATAACAAAATCAGCGACTTGTTTGCCCTGAGTCAACCCCACTTCACAGTCAAATCTGTAGTGGATGCCACCATATATTCTGCTTTCTGACGCTTCTTTGGCATATTTTTCGAAAGCTGCCCGTTCATTGGGAAATATGTAAGAAAGCACATTGGCAGCTGCAGATGAGAAACTGCTGTGTCCGGAGGTATAAGCAGGAAAATTAGGGGTACCCAGAATGGTTTTAAATCCGGGTATGGCCTGTACAGGTCTGGGATAATTGTAGTAGTATTTGACATCCCAGCAGGCAATCCCCGCATCCATAATGGCCATATTCATATAGGCATACACTCTGGCAGACCGTACAGGATTATATCTGTACTGGATGATGCTATTGGTGGCGAAACGATTCCAGTGGCCCGGTGGTGTATAAGTACCCAAACCATCTGACCACCAGTTGGCGATTTTTCTCTGCTCCTTTGTGAGATTATTGGCAATCTGTTTCAATTCATCCGCAGCCTTGTTGAATTCTGCCGAACCGATAGCCGGCGGCACACCCGGTCTGATTGCCTTTACGTCAGGTACAGCCCAGGTCTTGACATTTCCGAATCGCGGGGTGATACCGACCGGCCTCCTTGGTGATTCCATATTGATCCACCTCCAGCCAAACTGTGCTTCTGATATGTTGGCCAACGAATCTGATACAGGTCTTGGGGTTTGTGCAGCACCCATGCCGTCTGTAGAGGCCCGTGCCAGAAAAACTCTGGCTACTCCCCTACCCAGGGAATCTCCGGCTATGAGGTCACTTTCCACATTAATGCCGGACAACAGCAGACAGCGTTTCATTTCTTCTGCCTTCTCTTTTAAGTACTCCTTTTCCAATGGAAACATAGCAGATAAAATATCCCGGGACACGGCTGCCACTACTGCTCCATCCGATGGATAAGAGGGCAGATCCACCGGATCAAAAAATGTATTCACCGCATTATCAGACCTGAATACTGCCGGTCTGTTAAATTTGTATTTATAATGCCATGCGGCCACAAGTGCATCAAACTGTGCGACACTCAGATAGGCAAATGCCCTGGAAGCGTAAGGCGGATGGGCAAAGGGAAACAATGGATACACCCCGGGATTGGCAGCACTGGGTGCAGGATAGGTGCCGTCAGGATTAGGTGCCGGTGTCAGATTGTATTTGGCCGCAAGCTCTCTGGCTATCTCATTCCAACGGATGATCGGATTATTAGTCCAGTAATTGATTGCTGATCGGTCATGTGCACTCATCTTGCTGACTGCGTCTTTCAATGCCTGCAATTCAGATTTATAGGATGCCTGAGTGATGTCCTGAGGTGCATCTATGACAATTTGTTCAGGATTCTGAAGCAGCACTGTCTTCCAGGTACCTGCATTCTGATCAAGGGATGAATACTGATAGGGTTCAAATTCTGCTCCGGTAGGATAATCTTTGCTACAACCAAAAATTAATAATACGGCAGCAACAGAAAGCCAAAAAGAAAGTGTATATAAAGATTTCATTTTTTGCTGAATTTAAAGGTGAATTATTTTTTTATTGGAAACTGATAGGTAATACCTCCTGAAATCACTGTGGATTGACCGACATTTCTGCCTGTCAATACCTGTCCATAATTGGCCATAAGGCTGAATCCTTCAAAAAAGGGAGTAAAATACCGCAACCTGCCATTTATAGATGTCCAGTCCATCTTGTTGGTGGGTTGTGCCTGATTTTGCCTACGGATGTCATCCCCTGACAAGGAGGTCTGGGATACATAGGCACCTTCCAGCTGAATGGCTCTGTTGAACATCCACAAACCTAAAGCAAGTTCAAAATTTGTGGCATCAGGCACATCCATAGTCGAAGTATAAATGCCTTTGGTGGTGTAATAATAATCCCTCTCGGCTTCTGTGGTAGTACGGTGCAGGAAAGCAGCACTGCCTCTGAAATAATATTTCTCCAGATATTCTGTTTTGACTATAGCCCTGAGGGAATATTCCTGTGTGCCGAGTCCAAGACTGAAAGGCTGATAATCTGACAAATAACCCGATGCAGGAGTGCTGAATCCCGCTGTCACAAAACTCAGCAATGTCCAGCGGTCATTGTGATAGCTGTAAGGCTTGAATTTGAGGAATATACTCAAATCCTGCCATCCTGACACACCGGTCATCTGTCCGCCGGACGGACTTGTACTGACATATGGTAATCCCACCAGAAGATTTATTTTACTGCTGATACCATAGGCAGCCATAGGCATCAGGGTATTTCTGGTGAGAATCCCGATATTTTGATTATCCCTCAGCAATCGCCCTTCCCAGTAATGATCCCAGGTGTCGTGGCTGCCCATGACGGCAATGCAGATTTCATTTTTTTCCATAAAAAGCCCATCGGTAGGTGTCTGAGTGTGGGCAGACATAACCCAAAATAAAAGTAGCAGAAAGCTAAAACTGCTGACAATACGGTTTCTCATAAAAAATTGTGTATTAGTGGTGATTAAATTATCCTGAACATCTTTTGTCTTCATTGATTTTTCTGACCAAATCCGTAAAGCGGATTCTGTCTTCCTTATTTTTCAGCGAAGTGGAGAATAAGGAATCAAGATAGCTTTTAATAGTATCGGCCAGTAAAGTCGATTTACCTTTAAGATCATCTGCCACTTTAAGCAGCGAATCTTTTCCGGTTTCATAGGCTTTGGGATTTTCGGCCAGTCTGTGCAACTCGGATGCCACTCTGAATCTTTCTTCCCGGAGCTGAATGGCCCGGCATTGCATAGGAGCAAAATCTTCAGCAATGCTTTGTATATTGGTATTCTTACATCCCAAGGAGAGTAAAAGACCAACGACAGATATTTACAGCAAGCCATCACCTGACATTGGCAGGCCATGAAAGTCGTCTGTTGACATTATCCCCAATGGCACGACCTGTCTGCAATCCCTTGCTATTGTCCATCGGATAATGAATTCCACCATACAACCGGCTGTTGGCACACTCTTCTGCCATCTGACTGAAATTCCTGAAATTTCGGGCATTGAAGCCATATTGCAGCTGACTGTAATCCGTAAACTGATAATCTCCGCTACCATTGGTAAAAAGGGAGGTCAGAATTCTCTCAGCAGCCCCTATTTCACTGCTATGACCGGAGGTATATGCCGGAAATGGCGGTGTGCCGATCACTGTATTGAAAGACGGGTCTATGTAACGCTTGATATAAGTCACCGGTCTGAGCAGATTATAGTCATATTTTCCCTTCCAGCAGGAAATGAAGGCATCATTTTCGGCTATGGCCATTTTGGCAAATCCGACACTGGACTTGGCCAGCGTACAATTCTCCTCATCCAGTATCTGCATCAGGATATTGAAAGTATGACCGGCAGGTGTACAGGTGGCGAAGGGATCATCTGCCCAGTATTTGGCTATTTCCACCTCCTCGGCTGTATTGTTGCGCACCTGATTGTACACGATCATCGCTTCACGATAAAATTCGGTAGTTGTTTCTTTAGAAAAAGGGGTATGAGCCACCGGCTGTGTCAAAGCAATGTTTACGGTCATGAAAGGCCTGTTTTGTCCCCATCGCGGGCTAAGTGGGTGCATGATCGCCCCTGTAGGCACCCACACATGCTCGAAATCCGGTAATGAGAATGGCAACTGAAAAGGATTCAGATAAGATTCGTGTCCTCCATCCACCTTAGAATATTCAAAGATGACATCTGCGACATCCATCCCGAATTTTTGTGATCTGCTCGCTACCAGCGGGTTTTCATTGGCTGCAAGAGCCTGATGTGTAACATTCTCCAGACTGTCAAGGGTATTTCTCCGGGCTGCACTGATTCTTTTCTCAAACATATAGCGGGTCATACGGGCTGTGGCTGCATTGGAAGCTATCGCCCAGTTGTATTGAAGATTTCTTTCCGGTACAGGTACATTGTAATTGGACAGCCCATTGAGCTGATGAACCAGACTTTTAGAAGGATCTATGCCGTGGATGACTGCTTCATAATTTGCTACTCCGATGTATCCATAGGCTCTGGCTACCTGTGGTGGAAAAAAACCTTCTGTCACCCTCGCCGTCTTACAAATAAAATCCAGATACTTTACTAAAAATTTTGCATCATACCTTTCAGCCGGCGGACTGTTATTATCTATTACATCCCGGATACAGGAAGTGTATAAGATGGAAATCAGTAATACGATAAATAAATTCCGGAAAGCAGCTTTACCAGAAAAGCGTGGTTTATATCCGCAGACAAATTGGTATTTTTGCATGACCAAAAAATTTAGGATGCCCAAAAATATTGATAAAGAACAAATTTCCAATATTTCGGAATATAAATTTGCAAAAAATCTGAGATTTTTAAGAAAAGTAAGAAAGCTGACATTATTAAATCTCGCATCAGCCACTGATATCAGTAAAAGCGCTCTCTCCGATTACGAAACAGGCAAATCAAAACCCGGACTTGACACATTATTAAAATTATCCATATACTTCGATGTACCTCTGGACGAACTTAATAATTCCGATATTTCGGAATTCTTAAATGATGAGAAAAAATCAGCAAAACACAAAAACAGTGAAATCACAAACAGCACGCTGAGCCCTGAAGTCGAGAATGAGCGGTATGCTTTTCATCTGAAACTTCTGCACCAAAAACTCGAAAGTACCCGACTGCAGATGCAATTGCTCAGACAATTGCTCGAAAGTAAAGAAGCAGAAAACAGAACTTTAAAAATCAATCTTAAATTGCTGGAAGAACAACTGAGCAGGATAAAAAAAACATAGTCCAAAAGCCTCTATGTAGAAGCAGTCACATCATGAATTTTGGCATCGTATCCGGATTTGGTTTCGGCTATAATGCTTTCTATCAGTTCTCTGATATACTCCTGATCTACGTTATGGCCTGACAGTTTTTCCAAAAGGAGAAGCATGCGTTCCTGGGTTTTGAGGATTACACTCAGTGTCACCTGATTATCCACGATTTTTTTCTGATTGTTAATGATATTAATCTGATTGTGTACTATGACATCCTGATTGTGAATGATCCGGCTTTGATTCTGAATGACGATATCCAGATTCTCCACCCTGTTGATCTGGTTCTCCACCAGAATATTCATATTCTCATACAACTGCTGCTGCATCTGCATCAGATACTGCTGGTCTTCGTTGAGCTTAGTGATGGTTTTCTGTGAAATATCCATTATGTTCGCCTTTGAAAATGGTGTCAAATATACAAAAATCCTGTTCGAATGTATAGGAAGAAAGCATCAGTGCCTTATTACTATCTGTTATATATTATTCTGGTGCTGAGCAGCTGGACCTACTACATGAGCACTCACCACCTGTTTCATCTGCTGAATGACCATGTATCAGCCATATTGACCATGATCCTGGGTTCATTCATAGCTGGGAGCAGCCCGGAAGGGAGTGCCTCTGTTGCCTATCCTGTCTTCACCTTGTATCTGGGCATAATTCCATCCGTAGCCAGAAATTTTGCCTTTGCCATTCAAAGCATAGGTATGACTGCTGCAAGCATACTGATACTGAACAGAAAAATAAAAATTGACCTCAACTATATCAAGTACGTTACCTCCGGAGGTCTGGTCGGTCTTATTCTGGGTACATACTTCGTGGTGCCTTATATATCAGCGGTGATTACCAAGCTTTTATTTGTATCCTTATGGCTGGGCTTTGGCATGGTATTGTTTTATGAAAATCAGATTAAGAAAAGAACTGTAAGCCAGGCCATACAAATCAGACATTCCGGAGACTACCTGATACTCAGCCTGCTCGGGCTTGCAGGTGGTATATTATCCTCCATGTTTGGCGCAGGCATCAATATTCTCTCCTTTTGTTTTGTAGTCATCTATTACAATCTTAATGAAAAAGTGGCTACACCATCCTCCATCATAATTATGGCTGTGGAGAGTATAGCAGGATTTGCTCTCCATGCTTTATGGCTGAGAGATATGACACCCGACACTTTTGATATGTGGCTTTCCTGTATCCCCTTTGTCATTTTTTTCGCTCCCTTGGGAGCCTATGTTCTGGACCGCACATCACGTAAGACTTACAATAATTTTCTTTACCTGATATTTGGCATCCAGTATATCGGAGCCTTGATAGTTATAAGACCCGGTCTGGCCCAATCGGTATTTTCTGCAGGCATCATTGTGGGAAGCATTATTTTGTTCAGGTGGATCGAAAAAATCAAACCCTCAACTTCGGATGTATCTGAATAAATACAAAATCCGGCAAGTGCTAAATCTCAAAAACAAATCCCTCTTCCTTGAATTTTTCGTACTTCTTATGGTCAAAGTGATAAATCCGTGCAGGTCTGTGGGCCACATTCTGCTGATATTCATGAGGGTCTGAAAGCAGGCCCATAGTCATAATCTTTTTTCTGAAATTTCTCTTGTCAAGGGATTTAAAAAGTATGGCTTCATATAATTCCTGCAATGCGGAGAGGGTAAATTTTTCCGGCAACAACTCAAATCCTATGGGTCTGTTGCGCACATTACGCTGCAACTGATGGAGGCAGGATATCATGATTTCATTATGATCGAATGCAAGACGGCCTACTTTCTGTATATCATGCCACTCAACCCTGTCAGCAAAAGATGCCGGTTTGGGTTGTACCTCATTGATATTGATCAATGAATAATAGGATATGGTGATTACCCTACCCAAGGGATGCCTGTCTTTTTTACCAAAAGTATGTACCTGTTCGAGATATACATTTTCGAGACCTGTCAATTCCTTCAATACTCTTAGTGGTGCCGCATCGAGATCCTCATCAGGATGCACAAGGTCACCGGGCAGTGCCCACATATTTTTGAAGGGTTCTTCCTTCCTGTGGATCAACAAAATTTTCAGTTTGGCATCCGCAAAACCGAAAATTACATTATCAACAGAAAAAGCGGCTTTAAAAAATGGATTTTCTATAGCCATTCAGTTCAGTACTTTAGTGCAAGTACAAATATAAGATGAGTTTTTCAACTTCAAAAATTTTCATTCCACCATAAGATAGCCAAATGAGCCGGAAAAAAAATTCTGCTTAATTCTTACATAAATACCTCGGTGAGCACTCGCATGGATACTACCTCTCTGAAATAACTCAAATGCAGCCTGTAGTATTCCAGCAAATGCAAAAGCAATTGCTTTCTCACAGCCGCCGGAAATTTGATTTTATCTGCATCTTCTTTACGGCAATTCAGTAAGCTGGTGAGTGCCATACTTTCCTCCTTATCCAGGCAATTGTAAGAAGAAGCCGACGGTACAAACTCCCCCTTAGCAAGATCAAAGAAGGGGTTGTGATCATCAAAATTATTCATCGGCTCAAATCCCAGAAAGGATGACAATCCGATCATGAAAAGGTGATGCATGCAGGGATGAAGCCCTGGCTGTGCATCCAGATATAAAAACCAATCGGCAATGAAGTGATACAATTCGGGATTGGCTTCACGTTCTACGATACTGTTTCTGCAAACTTCTACAAGAAAAGTCTGGACGGATGACTTGACTACATCCTGCATCAGACTTTGAAAATGAAACCTGTAATTGGCCTCCTTAATCCTTGACAATCTGTTATTTTCAGCGTGGTAAGCAGAAAATTCAATGATATGACCGGGTCTGTACAGATTGGCTTTGGCACGGGATTTTGCACTTCTCACTCCTGAAACAATAAAGGAAGCAAGGCCATTTTCCAGAGTGTAAATATCCAGTATAAGACTGCTTTCCCCATATTTCACGGTGCGGAAAATGATTCCCTCGGTATTGTATAGCTTCATTTCTGCTTCAATATTCCCAACCCTCTACCGGTTTTTGTGTATATTTTCTCCGGGTTTCCAACCGCTGTTTCTGACGTTGCAGTATGAGATCAGCCAGAGCAAGCACCACATCATGGCCGGCTCCTTCGTTGAGGACGGCATTGATCTTCTTCTCATCAATATCAAGCCTGTACATGTAGCTCATCAGCAGATCCGGATCATTTTGCAGGAGGAATGCCACCCTGTCCTGAATTGCAGCCAGGAGGTCCTGCTCAGAAGGTACTGAATCATTGGCAAGTGCCAATTCATTGTAAATACTTTCGAAACTATCTGACATAAGTATGTATTATTGACGAACTGCCAAAAATTCAAGTATTTCATCCATATATTTACGGGTATTGCACAATCTGGGTACTTTATGCTGACCACCCAGTTTGCCTTTGGAAGCAAGCCAGGCACGAAAAGTACCTTCTGCCACAGGCATCACGGACAGATTGGTCAATGCCAGATCTTTAGTCCTTTTGGCATCATAATCTGAATTAATCACCCGCAACTGTTGGTCCAATGTTTCTTCAAATGAACGTATGCTTTGAGGCAGTGCAATAAATTCCACAAGCCATTGATGCCTTCCCTTACCGTGAGACTCCATGTACACCGGCGCCACTGTATAATCCCGCACTTCGGCACCTGTAAGCCGGCAGGTTTCTGCCAGGGCCTTATCAGTATTGGCTACCATGACCTCCTCCCCAAAAGCATTGATATATTGTTTGGTCCTGCCACTGACCTTAATACGCAAAGGCCGCACTGAAAGCACCTTAATGACATCTCCGGGGATATATCTCCAAAGACCTGAGGCATTAGATATGACCATTACATAATCTCTGTGCTCCTCCAGATCGGCAATCCCCATGCATTCCGTACCACCTGATTCATATGTGTCAAAATCTATGAATTCAAAGTAACAGAGATTGTCCGTCAGCAACAACATACCATCCTCACCCAATCGGTCCTGCACTGCAAAATACCCTTCGGAGGCATTGTAAACTTCATAATACTCAAAATGAGCGGATGGGAAAAAATGATGAAAGGTCTGCCTGTAAGGCTCAAAACCCACTCCACCATGAAAATAGGTCTTCACATTAGGCCATACCTGAAGCAGGTTTTCCTTTCCTGTCAGCTCCAGTATTCTTTCAAACAGCACTATAAGCCAGGTGGGCACTCCACCAAACATAGTGATATCTTCCCGTGAGCAGATGGTGGCCATACGCTCTTTTTTATTTCCCAATCCTGAAGGAGGGCAGTCTCAAAATCAGGCGTATAAAAAGGCCTGCCCACCGCAGGCATTTTGCTCAGCAGCAATGCGGATACATCTCCAGTCAACACCTCCGGATTGTCGGCAAATCTGGAAAGTGAGCCTCCCATCAACAGGTTTTTCTTATCAAAAATCCTGGCATCCGGATTGTTGGCATAAAGCACAGCCATCGCATCCCAGCTCGCATTGACGTGGTTTTCATGAAGTATCTCTTCCGTAAAAGGGATATATTTACTTCTGTCATTGGTAGTGCCAGAAGACTTTGCAAAACATTGTACTACGCCCGGCCACAGGATATTTTCCTCACCATGCATCATTCTGTCTATGTATGGAAAAATATCTTCATACTTTACTACCGGCAGCGACGAGGCGTATTGCCGTGCATTCATTCCCTGCCGGATGCCATGTTTCCTGCCATATTCGGTCTGGCTGAGATACTCCGTCAGTTCCTGAAATACTTTTTCCTGAAGCCTTACAGCATTGTGCTGCATATCCCTGATTCTGCCATACCTGTATTTCAGGTATCCCTTGATGATACTATTGAACCATGAATACAGCATATAGAGTGGTTATCGGGATAAAATTATGAAATGCTGTATTTGTATGAAAACATTTTCAAGAAAGAATCTTTCAGGTAAAATGTTTGAGCATCAGGATTTCCTTCTCTGTAAGATACCTGCACCACCCTCTTTTGAGGTCCTTTTTGGTTAGCCCGGCATAATAGGTCCTGTCCAACCGTAACACCTGATATCCGAAATGCTCAAAAATCCTTCGGACTATGCGGTTTCGTCCGATGTGGATTTCGACCCCGACTTCATTTTTTTCAGCTCCTTTTACATAATCTATGCCATCCACTTTCACCGGTCCGTCCTCTAATGTAATGCCCTCTCTGATCTGTATCAGATGCTTCTCGTCAAGGGGTTTATCCAGAATGACGTGATACACCTTTTTTACATTATAGCTCGGGTGACTCAGTTTTTCTGCCAGTGCTCCGTCATTCGTCAGCAAAAGCAACCCCGTGGTATTTCTATCCAAACGCCCCACCGGAAACACCCTTTCTTTGACTCTCTTGGCAACGATATCCATGACGGTAGGGCGTCCGGCTTCATCTTTCAGAGTAGTCACCATATTTTTGGGTTTATTAAGGAGGACATACACTTTTGTTCTTCGATGTGCAGTTCTCTGCCATTATAAACTACTTTATCATCAGGCTGAACTTCATAGGATGGATTAGTCTGAATTGTACCGTTGACTGTAATTTCGCCGTTTTTAATCAAATCAGCAGCCTTCCGTCTTGAACACACACCGGAGCGGGCTATAAACTTATTCAACCACAACTTTTCCTCGCTTTCCTTGACCATAACCATACTATCTTGTAATAATTTAACAGACCTCAGATAGGAATATCCATATCATCCGCATCGTCAGGATTGCCGGATTCCTCACTCATATTGAGTCTGGAGGGTCGGGTAATGATACCTCCGGCACCAAATGGATTGGCCACCATAATGTCATCCAGGTCATTGGAAAAACCAGTAGCTCCCGGATCTTCAAAACGTACAAACTGAGGTACAAAGCGGAGATTGACTGTTCCCAGACCACCATTACGATGCTTGGCAATGATAATCTCTGTCAGGTCAGACGCTACATTATTGTCTTTATCCTCCACTCCATAGTACCCCGGCCTGTAGATAAAGGTAACGATATCGGCATCCTGTTCAATGGCTCCAGATTCCCTTAGGTCGGACAGCTGAGGCCGTTTTTCACCTCCTCTTGTCTCCACTGCTCTCGAAAGCTGAGACAAGGCTATAACCGGCACATGCAACTCTTTGGCAAGCCCTTTAAGTGCCCTTGAAATGGACGAAATCTCCTGTTCTCTGTTGCCCCGCTTGTCATTGGGAGCACCCGCCATCAACTGCAGATAGTCGATGATAATCATCTGAATGTCATTGGTCTGCTTGAGTCTCCGGCACTTGGCCCTGAGGTCAAAAATATTGATGCCGGGTGTATCATCTATGAATATTGGCATTTGGGACAATCTCTCCACCGCACTGTGCAGCTTTGCCCATTCGTATTCCCTGTAGCTGACCACTGCGGAGCTTGGAAGAGTTGATCTCCGCCTCCATGGAAATGAGACGCTGTACCAACTGCACACTGGCCATCTCAAGGGAGAAAAAGGCAATTCCCTTGCCTGCTGCAGCGGCGTTTTTCGCCAGAGAAAGGGTGAAGGCTGTTTTACCCATACCCGGTCTTGCTGCCATGATGATCAGGTCAGAGGGCTGCCATCCATTGGTGATTTTATCCAATTCACTGAATCCAGTGGTAACTCCGGTCATATCCGTACCCCGTTGACTGATCTGCTCGATCTGATTCATGGTCTTGATGGCAAGGACACTCAGAGACTCATACCCGGTGTTCATATTCTGGTCGGATATATTGTAAAGTTCTCTTTCGGCATCGTCAAGCAGATCCAGTACATCTTTGGTATCATCAAACGCATCCTTGATGATGGCGGTGGATACTCTGATCAATTCTCTCTGGATGTATTTCTGGGCAATGATCCGGGCATGAAACTCAATATTGGCCGCAGATCCCACTTTATTGGAGAGATCCATCAGATAATTCAGTCCGCCGATTTCTTCAAGTTTGCCGGCTTTCTTGAGGGCTTCATATACTGTGAGCAGGTCTATGGGCTGTGATTTACGAAACAGTTCGGACATCACATTAAATATCACCTGATGTGCAGGCAGATAAAAACTATCCGGCCTCAGGATTTCTACAATAGACGGAAATCCATCCTTATCTATCATAATGGCGCCCAACACAGACTCTTCCAGAGGCAGAGCCTGAGGCTGCAATCTGCCGTAAACCAGATTATTGATATCTGATTCCTGTCGCATGGTACTGAGTTTGCCTCCTACCGCTTTGAGCGTATTCTGATATTCGGACATATATGAGAGTGGGTATTCGTATTACAAAAAACTATAATGAAAATGCAAAAATAAAAGTTCCTTGGATTACAAAAATCTTTAATATTTCTTTTCAGCGTGGGTAAAATGTGGAAAAAGTGATCTCAGTTGTGGATAAAATATTAATACCTTAAAGGATAATCCTCTTAAAGCAGCAATCCGGTAATGCTAACATATTATATATTTCCTTAATATTATTCAATTCATTGTGTAAATATTGCATGGTTCAACCGGTTACAACAAATGATAAAATTTTATAATATGTATATCAATTTAAGAGTCCTGTATGAAAGAAGATAGTCCTGTAAAAAGCAAACAGTGGTTAATGTGAATAACTTCACACATATTTTTAATCATAATATGATTAAAAAAAACAGCCCGTCCTCAGTATCTGAGTCCCGGGCTGCCTCTCTCAAAATAAAAGGGCTCGTTTATATCTTTATCAGCCGGCCTGTTACTTTTTTACCATTATACCAAATAGCATACAATATCAGACCCGGGTTAAAGTCAGCGACGGACACTGCGTATTGATTGGTACCTTCCACTGCTGGGAGTGACATGGTCCTGAGCATTCTGCCGGTAGCGTCAATATATTGTACCTGTATGTTGTGTTTGTACTGAGCCTGCACAGTAAGGGTAATCATATCTGCAACCGGATTGGGAGTGATACTGTGCTCTGCATCCTTCTCTATCGAAGCGGATCGGTACGTGAGCTCAGATATCAGATTGTCCTGATTGGCTTTGACAATATCCCCTTTCCTGACCAGTACAAAGTCCATTCCTTTGAGTGCTGTTGTTATACTGTCTAATCCCACACTTGCCCTAAGCTCAGCAGTTAAAATATCTGACGGAGTATCAAATTTCTGACCGGCTGAGACAATGTAGCTTTTGTGATTTCCCGGCAACACCTCTGCCGTGCTGGTCACAAATTTTATCAATGCACTCAGATCATCTGTGTCCACCTTACCATCTTCATTAAGATCGGCTGCCAGATACTGATAAGGAGATTCAAAACTGGATTGACCCAATAAAAACTTGGTCAAGGCTTCCACATCTCTGGCATTCACTCCTTCTCTTGGATCTTTTTCAGGCACGTAAGCCTTAAGGATGCCGGCAGTGATTTTCTTTTCATTGTTGTCCAGCAGATACACACCTTCCGCATTGGTGGATGATTCCAGTTTTATATCCTTGTAAGTGGTATCTGATTTTTCCACCACTTTCTTTTCAATCATATATCTGAACACCCAAAATCCCGAAGCATTCTGAAAACTGTCCAATCTTGTGATACTTACTGTATCCACCCTGGTAGTCACCGTTATTTCCTTCTGCGCTGATTCCAGACTAAGCTTAACCTCGCTCACAGGATCTCCAAAAGCATTGGTCACCTTGCCTGCTATGTGGATATCTTCGGTCTGAACATCCTCATCATCATCTTCCGGATCAGGTGGCGGTGGAGGCGGTGGTGGAAAACAATTGGGTATATTTGCATTATTCTGGATCTCCACTATGGTCAGACAGGAAGACTGATTGCCTTTACTGTCAGTCACATATATATACACATGGTTTCTGCCTACATCATTGCAGGTAAAGGTACGATTCATCACCGTGGGATCCGGCGCAAATGAAAACGAAGCGGATTGAAAACCACATAGCCTTGGAACCTCGGTCCAGATCCTTGGCCCAAAGTTCTACCATACCGGCATCAGCCTTGCCATCATGGTCTGTATCCATGGGCATAAGCGTAGTGATGATGTGCCCTAAACAATAGGGAGTGGGTTTGGCGGCATTTTTTACCACCACATTGGTGTAGCACACTTTTTTGAAGCCGCATCCATACCTGATAGTATAAGCCACTTTGGTAGTACCTATGGGATACACCCCGGATATATTTGCCCCTTTGGATGTTGAGTATGGAGAATTGTTGGTTATCTCAAATTCACCACCGCATCGGGAAGTATCGACTACCAGATTGGCAGCATTGACAAAGGCATCCTTGCAATTGAAGCTGTTGGCCACAATCTCGGGGATGCACTGTACTTCAGGTTCCTGAGTATCCATGATCTTGATCTCCTGAGTATAGGTCCATATGCCTCCGGCAGCTGGGATTATTGGCATTGTAGGTACACCAGTCTATGACTTTCCACATCCGTCTCACTTTGCGGCAGCTGTTATTGACATAGAAGACCATATCACTGTAAGACCTGCCCAGCATACTGCACGGGCCTGCCGTCCAGGTGGGAAATCTGTGTGGCAAAGGAAGTGCATTGGGATGGATATTGGGATTGCATCCTCCGATCTCATAGTCTTCCGGCCAGTAAATAATCGGGTTATTGCCATAATATCCACCACTGCTGACGGTGATGGTCTGCGTGCAATTGTACCATACCCAATTCCACTCCACCATCCATGTACGGGTAATATAGCCCGTATTGCAATTATTGAGATAGTAATGCACCGTAGGATTGCCGGCGGAGAAGGTACCATAATAGGTAGTGTAGGTAGCATTGCCGTACTGGGACAGATTGTAGATATTGTCTGTACAGCTGATAGTCACATTGGGCGGACAATTGAGCATAAAAGGCCATTCTGCATCATGACCGGCACGAAGCAGGTGTAAAGTAAGGGTAAAAATCATGACAAGACCCACCCTCAGAAACATGGGAGTAAACTTTGTTTTCATACATTTGAGACATTAGTCCTAAAAAGAAATTTTACATATTAAAACAAAGTTACATATATTAATGATACGTTGTGAATGTTTTGGAAAATTTTTTCTAAAAATAGGTGAAAACCATTAGGGCCTGGGGGGGATGGGTGATCTTATCCAATAATCATAAAATCTTATTGCACTTTCAACTTCGGGAAATCTTCAAGGACCGTTATTAAAATTTTTATGCTTTGCTAAAGGTTACATTTCTTCTTTTAAGGCATTAAATATGACTAAATGCAGTTGACAAATAACTTATTTTCTAACCTTAAAAGCTATTTACTATGAAAAGCTTGATTTATTTAACAGTGGTTATCTTTATTCTACCAGTTACTACTTTCAGCCAGATAAGGCATAGATACAAATTAAAATTAGCCTCTGTATACAAACAGGGGTTTGTACTTCAAAATGAAAAGGAACAATCGGTAACTATTTGTGATGAGGAAGCAGAAGCCTATATTTTTATTAAATCAGAGAAAATTTATGTAGAATTTACAGAATTGAAAAAAACTGATTGCCCTAACAATACTATTAACAGAGAATCGAGAAGAACAGCTTATATTATTGCAGATCCTGATAATTTATTTAATAAAAAAATCAGCGATCTTAAAATCCCTTACCATTCCATTGCAGTTGGAGTCACTACATTACCATTTCGGTATAGATTTAATGTCAGAAATGAATCCGGAGATTTGATCAATGGTTTTACGACCTCGCCAGTACAAATCGGGTTAAACTTGGGCTATACTACCGGCATATCATTTATAAATTCTAAGGTACAGAATTCTTATGCACTCACAGGGGGATTCTATATCGGGCCATCTTCTGTGACATTGACCAAGGATCAGTTTAGGGATGAGTCAAAGTATATTTCCAATACAAATGCACCTACACTTACCTATGGTTTTAATTTGATAGCATCCAGAAACACCTTAGGTCTAGTTTTAGCGTATGGATGGGAAGTGGCTTATGGAAAATTTGGACATCAGTGGCTGTATAATTACAAACCATACTGGGGGATTGGTATAAATTCTGCATTCGGCAGGTAAATCACTTGACGAAAGATTAATGACTATTAGTGAAAAAGCCGAGTCAGCTATATTTATGAGATATTGTTTTTTTTTTTACAGGTAAATTTCAGAAAATATCAATACACTCCTGGTAACTATTCAGCCATATTATACCCATCAAAGATTTTATTCCACGACTTTGGCGTAGCAAGCTAAAGTATTGGCGTAGCAGGCTAAAGTATTGGCGTAGCAGGCTAAAGTATTGGCGTAGCAGGCTACGATTTCGTGCTGGTGTTTGACATGTTTGCTAAAGTTGGCTAAAATCCCGCCAAAATCAAAGTTATTTCAGTATTTTATCAAGGGATTACCATCCTTAGTTACAAATATAACAGCCCTATGGGATTATAGCTGGATAGTTACTACTCTTAAAGGTACATTAAAGTTAAAATTAAGGTACTGTTGTTACCATTTCTACAATTGGAATAATCTACCATCAGCATTTCAAATAATGATGGTCACCAATCCTGAAATGCCCTGTTTGTTTTACAGTTCACTATGATGCAGGTATTTTAAACCGAAATGACAACAGAAAATCTAATGGTGCCAAAAATGGGGAAAATAAGTCGCTGGGTTGATTCACCAAATCAGGATACAATGACTCATTCATGAAATGAATGATATTATGCCCATTTCAGCCCTTGACACAAAGTTATATTGACAAATTCTAAGTTTAAGTACAGCTAATTTCTGAATCAATTTTATCAATCCTTATATATCACCGGAGGATAAGGAACCAAGCTATCCAGCAACAATACAAATGACTCACGACTGATCCACACTGTCATTAATACTATGGTAATAGTTATTACCGATACAGAAATTTGATTGTTTTTAATGGCATAAATTTCATCAAGATCCGTAAAGCGGTCAAGTATCAGAAAACTCAAATAGGGTACCATTATTCCAGAGAATACCGCTATAACTAAAAAACCTATCAGATACCAAAAAAAATTGATATCCGACAATCTTTCTGATGATTGCATTATAGTATATACGTTGCGAATCGGCTGTATGGCCCATCCGATATACATACCTACACATAGCAGTAATCCCGACAAAAAAACTGCTGAAGCCGGATTCAATGAGTCTGATCCGCCTGAATATCTCAATAACAATCTTCTGAAAATTTTATAGCAGATAAACATTACCGAGACTCCTGCAAGGACACTGGCTGTAAAAAATAAAACTCCTTCCATGTTGATTGACTTTTATTTAATTTAACGCATGGCGATGTACCACTGCTTTTCTACAAAACCCGGATAAAGACCGGGACCCATATCTGTCGTGGTTTCCCACACAAGATAAGAAACATTTCTCATTCTATCCATATAGACAGCACTGCCGGCACTACCACGTACATAATTCTTATTAACTCCCAATACAGAGTGGCTCTGAATATCACTGTTCAAGACCACAATATCATACCCCAGTCCTTTTAAGACACAATATAAAAAGACGGTCCTGCTGTCACAATCTGCCATATGATGATAGGCTACTTCTACCGGAGAGAATACTCCAAAGGGATTGATATTTTCAACACATCCACCTACAAAATCCCATCGCTGTCCAAATCTGGTAGCTGAAAGCCTGGAGTGAATTGTATGGCAGGTTGAGCTGGTACAATTGAAATGTGAGCCGGGATGTACCAACGTATAAGGGATATACTGTACGCTGCTTATGATTATACGCAGCAGATCATAATCTTCCAGATTATATGATGCAGAAAGAATTCTGTATTTTTCCACTATTCTGTCTATGACCGGACCCGCATTTCTGATAAGAAGACCATACTTCTGTTTGCCTGAATTGAGACTGCCTAGACTGTTGCGGTATATTTTTTCATTTTCATAAATACTGTCACATACTGCATATTCGATACCATACACCTTTTGTCCTGCTTTACCAGTCATCCTCTGCACTCTGCCGCTGCAATATACAGGTGTAGAATCCTGAGTGACTACAACCGGTGCTTCATCATGTTCAATATACAGTGTATCCGGCACAAATACTGCTTCATAAATATGAAAGAGCCAATTCATTAATATCAGCAAAATCAACGAAAACACCCATATCAACAGATAATATTTAAAGGGCATATCTCTCATCAAAGACTCAATAACTGACAGTGATAAAATATGGATTGTACTGGTCTATCTGCTCACAACTTTCAAAAAGTTTTCTTTTATCGTCCCTGACACTTTCTAACCTTACACCTACCGTACAAGGTCCATGACTGCCTTTGTCACTGACTACAATCTTAAGGCTGTTACTGCCTTTTACCAATGTCACCTCTCCGGCATTTGCATAGGCAGATTGCAAAAGCAGGTCTTCCACTATAATTTTATCATTAAGATAAACTGATACCCTGTCACCATCTTCCTGCATACAATCATTCAGCAGCATATAGAATTTGCCATCCGGTACCCGAAGATTTTGACCGGTACTGTCAGCAGGCGTGATAGTATCCTTCACCCATACGGTATCCCGCACATATACCGTATCACATGGCATAATAGGTACCGGAATCCAGGTGTTTCTGGCACAACCTCTATCCAAAATCCAGAATATAATCCAAATCAAAAAAATAAGGGAAAGCAGATACAGCATATAATCCAGACAACCTTTTTTTCTCCCCAGAATGTATGTGGGCGAACTTCGCTCAGGAATCCCGGATTGGCTGAGAGATGGAGTATCCTCTTTTAAATAAACTTCCGGGCTACCCTGTGCTGCAAAACTTCTTCCTATTTGCCCTGATGACAATTTCACAGGCTGCAACTCCCCGACCAGGGTGCCATAAAAGGTGCCTGAAAAGGTACCTTCACTTCCTTCGTCCAATTTGTTTCTTACATGTATTTCAGCAGGGGCAATAATGGTATTTACAAAATCAGCAATAAAACAACCATCACCTTTGACCACAATTACCTTTTTGATGGTATTAGGGTTAATATCCTCAGGAAAAAGTTTTTGTAATTCAGCTTTATTATAATAAATGTTTATTTCGGGATTGTCCAGCACTATCGTTCTGATCTGAGGGATGAAGTCCTCCATATTGAAATGACCCCTTACCGGACCAGGCTCATATGATCCGTAACATAGACCTGAAAAGAACTGTTTGCCTTCCATTAATGCTCTTTTTTAAGGACTATATCCAAAGGCGGAAATCTGCGTCTGTTATTGAATGGTGGGTCATAAAAACTTTCATACCTTATGGCTTGCAAACCAAATTTCTCCTTTCTTATTTCGTTTACTATATTCCAGCTCAATTCGTACTGCGAAACAGCTATCTCCGACTCTATCTCTGATTCCAATCGTTCATATTCTCCATCGGACAGTTCTCTCAGATACATCTTCATATAAAATGGCATCAGAAAAATAATCGAGGTAAACAGAAAAGGGAGAAAAATTATCCATTTACGGGGTCCCAGAATCAGAGGTAAAAGTCTCAATCTGTCAGAAATATTGTCCAGACTGTCAAAGTCCCTGTTGATGATTCTGAATTCAGTCAGAATCTCAGGCTGGTGATCATAGAAGCCCGATTTTAGCCTTTCTGTGACATCAAAAAATAAAGCCTCTGTAGTCCATAGCAGCAGACCTGTACCGGCTATGAGGACGAATATAAATATCACAGACATTCTCAGAAATGTCGAAAAGTCAGTTTTAAATGGAAGCAGTTCTTTTCTGCTGTGATAATATGCAAGATCATGATCATGTGTAGCCAATATCATCCTGGAGTACGCCAGAAATATATAACTCATAAAAAACACTATAAAGTACAATAATGCGGGATGGTACACTGATATATTGAAAAAATGGAGGGTACAGGAATAAAAAATACCAATATTCAGACACAACATCCAGGCAATCATTCTGTGACCGGTTCTTTGTGTTTTGTCGCAGCGTCTTAAGATATTGTCATCAAATCCTGTAAATGAAGTAATGCTCATGGTCTTTTCTGAATGTATTCCTCCGGATTTTGCTCAATATTCTTAGACTCGGTGTCTTTGTATTTATCTACTATACGGCCATGCAGATAAAGGTCTGCTTTGAGTTTTTCCATCTTTTGTTGCCATAGCATTTCCGCCTCATGATACACCACCTGGTCATAAATCCTGCCATCTTCAAGTTTTGAATAGCCTTCTTTGGACTGGATGCCCTGATTGGCAAGGATGATAAATTTGAGATTGTCCTGCAGATAATCATACGGACTGTAGGCTATCATGAGCTTAAAAAAAACAGGGGCCACCTCCACAAACACAAACAGCAACCTGATGAGCCAGACAGGCCAGAAGGAACCCGGATAGGAATGTAAAGCAGAAAGTGAATCCAACAGTCCCAGTTTACCACTGAATTTTGTTTCTCTGAGTGCCACCTGGTCCGATCTTTCCTGTAGTATTCCGGATATCTGGTTGTTGATTCTTTCTATATCTGCTTCTTTCTTTTGTACTTCTCTCTGGAGTTCTGCTTTTTGTTGCTTATGACCTTCGCAGATCGGGCCGCAACGCCTTCGGGTAGTTTCGTCAGCTATCATGGTGGTGAGTCTGTTCACCTGTTCAAGCAAAACAGCCTTTTCACTTTCGATTTTCTGCATGGCTGTACGCAGGTCTGCTTCATCCTGCTGCCGGTGATTCGCAGCTTCCTTGCGGGCATTGGCTTTTTCTTCATCCTTACGGATTTCCCATTGCTTATCTATTTCTTTTTGAAAAATATAGATTTCCAGTGGCCCCGATATGGTAAATCCAATGATGGTGGCCATAATCAACCTTGGCAGTGCATGCCAGAACTCCCCCCAGCTTATATCATGCTTACCGTCTCCCTTGCCTGTACTGGAAATAATAAACCGGTCCAGATTGAAAATAATACATCCCCACAATATCCCAATGAAAATGGCCAGACCTGTGTTTTCAAATACCCGTTGTATGGCAAATCCCATAGCAAAAGTAGCCAGAATACCGGTAGCAAGTACTATACCACCCAGTCCCGAATATTTGGCATAGTCCGCATAGGTACTCATCTTCAGTATCTGAGCATCTGCACCACAGCACCACCACAAAAATCTTTCAATGCGGCCAGGCTTGGGTGCTTTATAATCTTTCATGGATTGCATAGTTGTACATTATTTAATTTTTGTGAAAATAGCTCCCCGAATCAGGTATCCTTAATACAGTATTCTCAGACATGCAAATGCTGATTTTATGAGTAATATCCGTACTAACCCGGAGCAGGCTCAGGCTTGACGGATTCATGGTGATCTCCTTACCTGCAGGCATGACACTTGAGACCTTGTCCTTTAATATGGAATGAGTACTCAATACTTTGTATTTACGCACGGGAAGGAGCAGGCTTTTCTCCTGTTCTTGGATTAAGCTGGCATAAAAGACCTGCTGCACTGCTGTAATCCGTCCTGTGAGACCTACTGCTACCAAATGGATGTTGTCTGGTCTGGCATGGTCAAAGGTACACTTGCCTTCAGCTGATTTGAGCCTGCCATTAACTGAAACATATAATGCACCCTCCACTTTCCAAAAAACTGTGACACTGTCTTGCGGGGAATACAGCAATTTGTCAGTACCAAAGTGTACTATCCGCAGCGGACGTAGAATATTGCGTAAAATCAATAATATATTCAATGCAGCCGGTTTTTCGTGAAGACGCTAAAATAACAATCATTTGGACAATAAATCAAAAATACAGCATTAAATTCTGCAAAGATCCTTATTTATCAAAATGATTAACACAAATCACTCATAAACACCGGGTCAAAACTTCAGAAAATTATACCCTAAAGCCAGAAACCATCCCTGTTGTGGAGAGGACACAGTGAATGACGAGGGTGCTTCTGACAGAACATTATTACTGTCACTGAATGCCCTGGACAACCTCTGTACAAATGAATAATGCCAGCCGGTGGTCACTGTCAGTTTGTTTTTCTGTCCCAATCCCAGTCCGACACCCACAGCGAGACCGGGTATCATTTTGTCCTGAAATCCCAGGGTAGGTCCTGCACCGAACTGAGCCGCCAACCAATCACTCAGCTGAATGCCTGCATGCACCATAGCCTGTATGCCTGTCTGAAACCTGGACACATCTTCAGCTACGGCTATATATCCCGTATTACCTCCTGAAGATTCCGGCATAGACGAATAACTGTGCTGTCTGACGTCGGACAGAAAAAATCCGCTGCTGAATCCGAAATAAGGAATATTTTTCTTCCGCAGCAGTAGTACTGTATTGTAAGAAGGAGCCAGGGCGTCTTTGGAATATGGGGTGATCTCAACGGTCACTTCCTTCACATCCTCATTAATAAAAAACGGGAGCGATTGATATTCCCCCTTACTGGACTTATAATTTTTGAAGTCAGCCAAAGTTTGGTGCAGTGGCATCCTGACGATGTAAGCTTTTAAAGAATCAATAATCGGGGCGTACTCCTGAAATCTTTCAAGTGTTTCAAAATTTCTTGATTTTTGAATATTATTGTAATAATCTAATGTTAAATCTTCCAGCAAAACAATTTCCTGATTTAAATAATAATCAAAATCCTCTTTCAAATCCAAATACTGATCATAGTGCCAGCTATGATACATTCTGGCTGTTGTTTCTGCATAAAGTTTTAATTTTTTGATCAGGTCAGTAGTATGCATTACAATATTGTTAATAATCGAGTCTAAAGTATTATCAAAATTTTGTTTATCCGATCTATCCTTCTCTTTGGATATCAAGTCAACTTTAAGTTTTGACAACCAGGCTAAGAAATCACCTGTCAATCCACTTATCAGCTTTGGGGGCTCACCCACATGCACAACCGAATCCTTCGCATTGACACGGATATTATAAAACAAGGGATTGTATCCTATGACCTTCACCACCACCGGTCTGGTGGCATCCATTTTCAAGGACAGATGCTGCCCCGAATCACCTGCCTTCAATTGCACCAAATTGACATGCGTCTCCTGCTGATTGGTACTTTTAAATTCCTGTGCTGTCAAACTTCCGTCCACTGCCAACAAGAGCCAAAAAAGAGCAATACCCAATAGTTCATGATTTTTCATTTTGCTTTGATTTTAGTGTTTAAAGATTAATATCATATATGATGCATATATCACAAATTATGTAACCCTCCCGACGTATAGATTTTTGTAACTATTCAATTATAATATGACTATCATTGATTTTGTCCAGATTTTTGTATACTTTATCAAACAGCTTGTCCAGCCGTAACAAAAGTTGTTTTATCATTTTATCCAAGGATTACAATCCGTGATTACAAATATTACACCCCTTCGGGGTAATCTGAATATTTACATATTTTTAATAAAGGATATTTTTACTATTGGCACAAAGTGTGTCTATAAAAACAATCCTCTTTAATCGCTGAAGTCATCCTAAGCTCCCCAATCTTCCAAAATTGAGGAAAATAAGAAGAAGCATAGCGAAAAAGACCCACATATAAATGGAACGACATCGAACTGTCCACATGTAATATGACAAAAACAACATGATGGTAGATGGTGTAAACAGACCCGAATGGTAATATTGCGACCAGAATAGTGGAAAATATCCCGGTATTATGATAAAATAACCGATATATACCAAAAGCAGAGACAACAAAGTATCCTTGTAAGCATACCACATAGCAGATAATGACAAAGGCTTGCTCATATTCCCATTGGAATCACCGGCTCCTAAGTTAAGACTTTTCAAAGATAGCAAAAAGTAGGCAGCAAATATCAGAAAGCCTGCCCAGGCCACTAATGTCCAGTCGATGTGCTCGATAAAATCATTCATGATTCAGTTCTTTTTTTCAATTGTACAGATCATTGATCAGATCTCTGATACGGGAATTTTGTGCAATATCTCCCGTCACCTCCCGCTCGATAGACTCGATGGTATGAAAATCAATCTTATTACTGTCATTATATCCAAAGAGATTGACCACCGGATTTTTCATACGGATATTATAGTTTTTTACTGCATTGTCTTTTTCAGCTGTCAATGCTGTTATCTCAGACTCAAGCCTGACAATCTCATTGTAGTAATTATTAAAAACCTGATTAAAACCCAGTTCCGGCAGCAGATAACTTCGGAGATTATGCAATTGCACCAGTATCAGGTTGCTGTCCGTCCTCATGTGGTAATTGGGATTCTGGGATGTCAAGGCCTCTACAATCACCCGGCTCTCAGCATTGATATGTTCAGACAGGAGATTACGGATTTGACTCAGGATATTGCGCACTTCAATGCGCTTACGGACAATGTTTTTGTATAGTTTCTTAATATTCTCTTCACTGCTTACTACCTCCATCCTGACGGATACCCACAGATAAAGCAGAAACGATAAAAAAACTGCAAAAAATAAAATATAAGTCATGGTGTAATATTAATCGGCTTGCAATAGTAAGGATGGGGAAGACTGGCTGTTTTGTGTAGTTTTGATAAGTAAGGTAGTTTCATACATATATCAATGCAATAAGTCACAAATTAGTTCCCGTGAATATAAATTATATGAAAAAATCCCAATTGTTCAATCAATAATTATGGCATCCACCAGGTTTGCTAACCGACAGTCGTCAAAATACCAAGCCTGAGACAAGGTAAGCGCCAATGCATTTCTGTATTTTCCCTCCAGCTAATACGGAGTATCTCCATCCTTTTGAACAATAAATGATTCTGCAATGATTCATTGACATATTCTCAACACCCATTCTCTTTATTAATCACTATAATTTTCATACCTTATATCTCTATCAGCTATAAATCATAAAACCCAGTGATATTATAATAGCCGATGTATCCTGTCACAACAAATAAAGTTTACAGCGGGAATGCGCCCCGATATTGAAGGATGCTTATAATTTCATAACCCTACCCCTCTTTGTCTCCCCTTACAAAAGGGTGACAAAGAGGGGTGTCGGTGGGCATTCGCTCCGCCTAAGGCGGGTTCACTTCTCCTTTCATTCCCCTATACCAACCCCACTTGATCTCCACTTACAAAGGGGAGACAAAGAGGGGTTCCGGTGGGCATTCGCTCCGCCTAAGGCGGGTTCACTTCTCCTTTCATTCCCCTATACCAACCCCACTTGATCTCCACTTACAAAGGGGAGACAAAGAGGGGTTCCAGTGGGCATTCGCCCGATGATTCACTCCTCCTTATATTCCCCTATACCAACCCCACTTGATCTCCCCTTACAAAGGGGAGACAAAGAGGGGTTCCAGTGGGCATTCGCCCGATGATTCACTCCTCCTTATATTCCCCTATACCAACCCCACTTGATCTCCACTTACAAAGGGGAGACAAGGAGGGGTTCCGGTGGGCATTCGCCCGATGATTCACTTCTCCTTATATTCCCCTATACCAACCCCAGTCTCCCCTTACAAAGGGGAGACAAAGAGGGGTTCAGTGGGCAATCGCCCGATGATTCACTTCTCCTTTCATTCCCTATACCAACCCCACTTGTCTCCCTTACAAAGGGGAGACAAAGAGGGGTTCCAGTGGGCATTCGCCCGATGATTCACTTCTCCTTATATTCCCCTATACCAACCCCACTTGATCTCCCCTTACAAAGGGGAGACAAAGAGGGGTTCCAGTGGGCATTCGCCCGATGATTCACTTCTCCAGTGTGGGGAAGCTCTGCTCAGAGTGGACAACTGGTCTTAGTGGGCATTCGCCCGATGATTCACTTCTCCTGCAGATCGGTTTGGTTGCCCGGGTCAAAAGCTGTCTTAGTGGGCATTCGCCCGATGATTCACTTCTCCTTCTTGGATAATGAGAATATCACAGGTACTAAAGGTCTTAGTGGGCATTCGCCCGATGATTCACTTCTCCATTAAACGGGCCTGCCAGCTTGCCCGTAGCGATGTCTTAGTGGGCATTCGCCCGATGATTCACTTCTCCGTATCCGAGCTCCCATATTGGGATAAGGATTAGAGTCTTAGTGGGCATTCGCCCGATGATTCACTTCTCCACCCAAAAGGTGGATGTGTTTATTACACACCACCGTCTTAGTGGGCATTCGCCCGATGATTCACTTCTCCTGTTCTGTTGCAACCTTGGTGGAAGCCGTGGCTGTCTTAGTGGGCATTCGCCCGATGATTCACTTCTCCCGTTGTCAATAATCTTGATGACAACGACGATCTGTCTTAGTGGGCATTCGCCCGATGATTCACTTCTCCGATAAAGAAGGGACCGAACAAGTAGACATCGTAATGTCTTAGTGGGCATTCGCCCGATGATTCACTTCTCCATTAAGAGGAGCGAGTGGAAGTACCGGCACCAAGTCTTAGTGGGCATTCGCCCGATGATTCACTTCTCCAGATTCAGAAGGCACCTTCTGTAAGAAATGGGGGTCTTAGTGGGCATTCGCCCGATGATTCACTTCTCCACTTGGATTCCAGGGTTAAAATCGCTGGAACTGTCTTAGTGGGCATTCGCCCGATGATTCACTTCTCCCTCATTCATATTGGGAGTACCTGACCATAATGGGTCTTAGTGGGCATTCGCCCGATGATTCACTTCTCCTCTATCTGATGTAGAGATGGAGACTTTGTTTAGGTCTTAGTGGGCATTCGCCCGATGATTCACTTCTCCTTTCCAACATGAAAGCAGATGATGCTTCTTGGGAGTCTTAGTGGGCATTCGCCCGATGATTCACTTCTCCTGCAAAAATACAGATTTTATTCACACACAGCACTTTACACCCTCTTTTTTTGTACAGCACTCAGTCATCCTCTCCTATCCAAAGCCACAATTTTTTATCTAATATCAGGTCTGTATCTATTTCTTCACCCAAAACTTCCATCTGTTCCAGCATTCTTTTACTCAGTATGATTACAAAAATTTTGTCTCCTTCCTCCCCATGCCTCTGAAACAATTTCGTAATTATATCCTTACATCGCTCCCACTGGGCAGGGGTATGCTGACCACAAAATACCGACTTCTGAATCCTGTAAAATCCAAAATGCAGCAGCTTCGTGGCAAGTTTGTTGCGAAAACGATCATTTTCTATATCATAACATATCATTCTGAGGATCATGGCAAGGGGTACTTTTTAAGTATAGTGACCAATGCTGTACTCAGATGGTGTATATGATCACGGCGCTTTATCCTTTGCCCATTGAGGTAGCTCCGCTCTTCCATCATAGCTAAAAATCCGGTGATGAGTGTCTTTTTACCCAAAGAGGTCAATAAATAAGCTCCCGTAGTTCCATCTTCCATAAAGTGGTCTTCTGTAAAAAATGATTTCAAAAACAATTGCATCACATACTTGTCTGCCCAGGGTCTGAAGGGCTCAATATGATCAAATGCCAGTGCTGGCTTATCATACCTGTGCACATGATGTAAGCCCATATACGGATCCAGTCCTTTCATCAGCAGGCTGGACTCCACCCATCCATACATCATTCCATAACAATAATTGAGTGCACCATTAAAGGCATCTTCAGCTCCTCTCTTATACCGTTTATCCGCATCCAGTCTGTCACCCAATGCATCAAACACCTGGTCCCAGTATATCTTGGCACTGAGTGCTTCCATACTCCTTATACCCTGACCATCCTGTTTGTCCGCCAAGGATGTTGCAAATGTCCTGAGTTGAGTATCCGCCAGCTCTATGACCGCAGACTTGCGGGGTACTCTGTTTTTGATCCAGGCCAGATTGCTGCGCTGTCCGTCTATCTTCATGGATATAAGATGCTTTATCCATCCATTCTTATCATCGCTGTGACTGTAGAAAGCCTGCCGTACACGCAGATCGGCTATCGAGCCGTACTTGTGACTCCATGTCCAGACCTGTACCCTTGAGGTATTATCGTAGATCAATACGGGTATCTCATGTGCAGCAGCCAGCAGTAAGGCCGGCGTGGTGATACTGCAAGGCTTATAAAGATGAATACCCGAGAGTTTGTATGGACTGATTTTGCGGCTCTGCTCCGCATTCCGTATCTGAAACTGCTCCTCATCCACATCTATCCATACACCATAAGTGTCAATAAATATATGCATATCTGTCAGATTTGATGGTCTAAAAAATATAAGGAATATCCAGCCAGCTCTGCATTACGGAATGTACATCCACTTCATTATAAAATAAGTCTTCGAGCTCTTTTACTTCGTCATCATCCGGCATCACCATTTTTGCAAAACTGAGTTTTCCGGTGATTTCCTGTTCGAACAATGATAATTTTTTGCCAGACATTCCTGTCTCGTACATAGTATCCACTATGACGGAGTTGCGGTACAGATCTATTTCCTTTCTCAGCTGATGCATATATTCTTCAGGCAGGCACAATTCATCTTTGGTCACGATGATACCTGTGACTACTTTGCTATCTTCCATAATATAATACCGCACTTTCTTTGGGTTGATTTCAAATCCCCTATGCCGTACAGCATCATTGACCATATCCCTGAAAACAGATGACATAGGCTCACGTGACGAAAAAGTGAGATCATCCGCATACCGGGTATATACCACGTCATACACTTTGCACAGTGTCATCAACTCATGATCGAGGTCTGTCATGGCAAAATTGGACAATGCCGGTGATGCAGGCGACCCCATAGGCAATCTCCCCCTGAAACAGCAGAGTCCGGCTACAAGATGTATCAGACTGTCATCCCATTGATCAAAATGTGAACTCAGCAGCTGCACTACGCTCTTTTGTGTAATCTGGTGAAAAAAATCCTTCAGATCCAGATTGAGCATATAGTGGGACTGCATGTGAGCTCTTGCATTGGAAAGGATATTGCGTTCGGTCTCATCAGATGTGGAAGATATGGTAAATCCATGTACTGCACCTGGCCTCAGATAATAATATACTGCCTGCAGGTGATCGTTGATGACACGGAGTACAGCTTTCAGTCTTGCATCGGGGTCTTCTATAGGACGTTTTGATCCATCCTTTTTGCGCATGAAATACTGTCGGTATCGGGGTTTGTCTGCCATAAGGCCAAGCACGAGATTACTCTCTCCGGTAAGTCTGCACAGATCCCCGATGACTCTCATTGATCTGAAGGCATGATTGCGGGTACGGATAGTTTTAATGGGTGTAGCCATTGCTCTCAGTTTTTGACTGTGATTCAATATGTCAAAGAACTTTTCTTATCCTCCCCTACTCGGAGGGTTCAGATACTCTGGATCACACCGTATCCCAAGGCCTTATGCTGCCCGATGGCAAATCCATCAGGTATGGCCATATCAGACCTCATCCGTATGAAATAGGACAATGGTCTCTGTATCAGACGTTTTCCTGTGGTTTTATCTTTGACTATATATTTTGCCTTTTCCTTGTGAATGATATCTGTGATGATCACGTTTGCTTTATCTGCATCTGCAATTTCATTCCCGAGCGATGATGCTGCTATAATCACCCCGTTTTTGATGAGTGTGGCAAGAAGATTCAGTCTTTCATGCATGTCTGCGAGCGCATGATAAGCACCATCTGCCCCATCCGCATAGGGTATGTAGTGAAAGAGCAGATAATCTTTCTTCTGATCCATAATGTATAGGCTTTTTTTATCTTTTTCGGATTCCCTTATGATGTGCAGGGGTATAGCAGTCTCTTCTATGACAAAATGCTGTAATATGCCGGCATTTATTATTTTTTTAATCACTGCCACCCCTTCGCCGATAGCCCAGAGCTGAGCATGTCCGTTGTCCCACCTGTAGTGGAAACGGGGATAGCGCTCAATGGTCTGTGTATGCCATACTCCCTTGTTGTACGGTCTGTTGGAGAGCAAAGACAGCTCTTCATCAGAGAGTGCCCTGCTGCCCGCTGCCATATCAATAAAAGCCCCCCGGAAGTCGAAAAGCTGCGACGGGCGCAGCCGCAGATTGAAAGTGACAGACAGGGTATGGGTATTCATACTTCTTTTTATGTTCAGTTTTATGACAATACCTTAAAATTCGGCGGATCCACATAATCTGCATTAAATTTGATCTGCACCATACTATTCAAAGTTAGACCTTGAGGGCATCTTTCCTTGGCTTTCTGTAATATCACTTCTTGTTTGTCCACCAAAATACTGATTATCCACTTTTTACCATTATCATCGATTACAGTACCCGTCCATTCACTGTCCTTTTTCATTTTAGTTTGTACGTGCATTGGTACTTTAGTATGATGATTGTTTCCATTCCCTTCTCCTGATGATGTTTTTGTACCGGCAGTAGCGTTTCCAATTTTCTGACTGGGAGAATCCTGCTCAGTTTTTTTTTCTGCAAATTGCCCGTAGCCCACATTGGTTTTGGCGCCAAGGCCAAGGGTGAGTATAATTTGCCTGAACAGCAACAGCTTTTGTCCTTTTGTTAGCATGTCTGACGGGCTATCCTTGAGGTCAAAGGAGAACCTGAATGGTACATCCGGCATCACCTTCAGGAACTGCAGCGGTACAGGGTTGGTAAAGGGACTTAATTCGGGTCTATCACGGTTAATGTGCGGAGTGATGTAATCGTTGCCCAAAAACTTGCCATGTCCACCGGCTATGGCTGCATCGTAAAACACATCTTTGGCCGAAGCCTTTAAAAAACCCAATCCTTTTTTGAATTTCGGTGATTTGAGAGCATTTGTGGCGGTTATGGCAGTGGAATGTATATCGACCCCTTCAAATATTTCGAGTTCCAGATGGTCAATAGCTGCTGTTTCCACATTAAACCTGGATAGGTCTA
The DNA here is from genome assembly GCA_016716335.1 of Saprospiraceae bacterium. GTDB lineage: Bacteria > Bacteroidota > Bacteroidia > Chitinophagales > Saprospiraceae > OLB9. The sequence continues at coordinate 268,408 of JADJWN010000021.1, forward strand.
TTTTCTGAACATCTCTGGTCAACTCATTCTCCGCGGCAGTCTTGGCTGGCTTCTCAATCAACTTGTTTACCTCCTCCATCATCCATAAGATGAATTCGCGGAAAGGCTTGCGTTCCTCCATGTTATCTTCCGCATTTTTAACCGGCCATTTGCTGCGCAATACACCCTTGATGGTCGAACCCGGTATAATGGGCAGACCTGTGGTGTGGTCAAATGAAAATCCGAGCTTGAGTTCGCCTTCCACCTTCACCTCATGCTGATAGCCTGAGCCGGCCAAAAGACCAGGATAAGTGGTAGCCAAGGCAAAACCGCAGGATAATTCTGTTGCTTGAAATGGAGTGTATTGTTCCAGCCTCAGTGCAAACAGTTCATGGTTTCTGGTATCAAACAATCTTTCCGTGTTTGCCAGGGAGGTATCCTTGTCACGGTCGCTGATATGATCATCCGTGCTCAGGTATTTAAAATCCATGCCCCTGTAATATTCAAAGGTGTATTTCCAACCGATATTAGGTGTGTCTGGCATTACTTTATGTTTTAATCGTTGGATAATCTTTCCAATTTAAAAGTTCTGATGGCCAATTTAAGTGACATGGCGGCATCCATGATCTGGTTGCGTAAATGGTCTCTTTGTGCTTCTGGTGTGGCAATCGCTTTGTTAAGCAACAATGTGCTGTCATGTTTAAGATATAATGGCAGTGTTAGCTCCGATTCCAATACATAAAATACAGCATTGGTAAGCTTTACCCTTCGCTTGCCGCTCCCGCTTGAGCTATCAGAAAAAAGGGCTATGGCAGGGAGCAACCCGTTATGCAGCAATGCTGAACCAAAAGATGAGATGTCAGCCTTCATCCGCTCATCGATCACCCCAGGGCTGTTGGCTAATTTTTGAGCAACGGAGATAGCCCGCTCCAAATGTTTTTCAAATCTTCTCATGGCTCAGAATTTTAACAACTTACATAATCCATATCCTACTGATGCATTGCCTCCGATCTGTACCCTGTCACCTAATTTCTTCATTTGTGTATCGAAGTGGTCTTCATCAGATGGCCTAGAGATGTAGAAATAGAAAAGTGTGCCGCGAGGTACAATTTCCTCATACCAGAGATTACCGCTGATACCGTTCTCCAGATAATTGCGTGCTATAACGGGTAGTCGCTTGCATACCTCTTTCAAATCATCATGATGAAAGAGGGCAATATTTCCCCCATCCACCGGCCAGTCTCCAAAAGATGCAGATATCTGCGGTTGGGTGACTGCATCAAACTCATCAATGTAAACAGTACCGGCATCAGCGGAGAAAATGACCGGTCGGCCTTTCTCAGGTTTGTACTCATCTTTGAGCAATTCCGCAAAGGCTCCTTCAAGGATTTCTCCCTTTCCTGTGCCCAAATCTTCCTGTTCCTGAATGAAGCGTCGGATGATCTCCTGCGAAGTGGCCATAAAATACGGCTTTCTGCTGCTGCGTACAGGAAGAAATAACATGCGTGCCTCCATAAAATAGTACTTCCCTGCCTTAAGCCTGTCAGGGTTGGAGCGCTTGGAAGGGTCTGTATCCGCACCAAAAATGCCTTCAACAGAAGAATTATTGTGGTATTCAAATAATTCCCTGAAAGCCCCTTTCAAACCGGAAGCGTGGATGACGGGCATTCCCTCTATGGGGTCTTTCTGCACTTCTTTGTCCACAATACCATAGGTGCTGTCGCCACTGCCGGCGTGCAGATTGGTGAGGCAGTGGATGATGTAAAGGTCTGTTGTATTAGCCATTATTTTCTGATTTATATGGTTGATAAAGTACGGTGTTGTCTTTTTTGAAAAGGATGAAATCATTGTTCCCAATTTGTCGGTAGGCTACAGACTCCTGTACTACATCCTCGAATCCGGCCAATTGCTCATCGGTGAGGTAAAACACCGAACCGGCTTCCATCAATTGAAACAATGGGCTTTTCCTGAGGTATTGTCTTCCCTTACTCCTGGCATCTTCAAGGGCAAAATAATTTTTCGTACCAGAAACGCTGGACATCATGAAACGAAACGGTACCGGTTTGGCCAATGAAAACACACAGTTTTTGTAAATCTCCTCCGGTTTTAGATAAGCATCACTCAGCAGTACTGCCCTATTGTATTGACTGTTTTTGGACATTGCTTTGGCTGCCTCTTTTGCCATTGAGTATATAATTCATCACTATCTGAAACATGCATTTCAAAGAGGCTTCTTTCTCCACCTACAGGGGTCAGCGCACTACCTCCCTGACAAAAATCCTTGAGCTTATCTCCATCCTCTGTTGCAAGAAAGGCGAAAAAACCAAAAGCGAGTTTTGGGTTTTTCAGGACCCAAGATGTCTTTTTGAAAAATCCTTTTTCCTCTTCGTCTTCCCTGACATCATTTTGCCGTTTTGACAGTCTGCTGACTGTGCGATAAATTCCGACTTGTGTTTTAGGGGTGAACAATTCATCTTCCTTGATTGCCTTGCCATCCTTACCTACCCAAACTGCGGGATAGTAGGCCTTGGTGTCGTAATTCCGCAGCAAAGGATAGCCATTATTCAGTTCAAGTTGAAAATCATGATTTTCTTCTTTGTCATCCTTGCACCCCAGTCCGTTATCCAGATGCCCTCTGAAATAGAATTTCTCTCCATCAAATAAGGAAACCGATGTAATGTGGTTGATTACACCGTAGTCTTTGGCTTCGGATATTTTATTATGGACAAAACTTTGGAGACCGATTTTTTTGCTTGCACTGCCATTGAGCGCTTTCCCGTGATCTTTTGCCAACAAGCCATTTGCTTCCAGCAATTTGTAGCGCAAAACGCCCAACAGGGTGGATTGCTGCGGCACCTGACGCGAAACAGCAAAATAGTTTTCTCCGCTACCGAAGTTCTGCTCACTTCCGAAATAAAAGGCCCCAGTGGGCTTTAACGTTATAAAATATTTCTTCATACTCATTCCCTTTCTTCGTTTTGGGTCAAAAATGCAATGGTCTTCAACATGCTGAACAATTTGGAATGGGCCTTGCTTTTATCACCACTATGCTCTTGATAGCAGTTAATTATCAACTTCCCTATGTTTTCCAAAAAGGTTTTGAAAGGCTCCCTTTTGTGGATGGATTCATTGAAGCTATTACTAAGGTAGTTGCCCACCTTGATTGGATCATGGCCGATGTGGCCTACCAAGGTTTCGCTTTCCCTCAACTTGTATATGACCGATCGGAGCAAATCGGCTCCTTCATTTTTCAATGAGGCATTCAGTAACTCATAAAATAGTTCTGTTGATTTATCCTTGAGGTGTAATAGGGATTCCACATACGAGCCACTATGCTTCTGCAGACGAAAAGCGATGTTGTTTTTATTCCCTGATTTGGCTTTTTGGAATAACAAGGTCTCTGCTGACTTGAGCGTTTCGGAAAGTGGATGTTTGTAATAGGCCATTGAAAGACCAAAGGATTGAGAAACAGGTTTGCCGAATTGCTTGAAAGCATTCTGAAACAAAGTGTCCAATTCCTTCAGAAATTGAAAGATGTTGCGCTCCCCATTCACAATGGGAGCAAAGAATAGCAAGTCATCACCTCCGGCATATACAGGCATACCTCCAAACTCCTGCACCTTCTGCACCGAATCCAGCGCATACGCATTCATTTGCCGGGAGAATTCGGCATGGGTGTGCTTTCCCTCTTCTTCTATGGACTTGATGACTTCACCTACCTTGTCACCATCACTGTAAACTATGGCAATGTATTTATGCACCGGACGAAATCGCAGACCGTTTTTTTTCTCCTTGTAGGCTTTTTTCAGTTGTTTGATCAGATCCTTGTCGGAAGCATCATCCCGGTCTTTCTGAGGGCTTTCATTTACGGTGTCTTGCTCATCGGGAGAAAGCTCTTCTTTGGGTGATTCATCAGTTGTAGAAGTTTGAATACCCAATGAAGCTTTGTACTCCTCTGTGTCCTTGAACTCCCGTGCTGCGATGTGCAATAAGGTATCAAACCGGTGGGATTCTGTTCCCCAGGCATCTTCCACCAGGAAAGATTTGTTTACCCAACTGAAAAAGGTGAGCAGGTGTGGGTATTTGATGACCGGATAGCGCCTTTGCAGCTCAGCGGTGTTGAGATAGTCAGAGAGCTGAAGGATAGGACGGGGTTTATCGTCCAGATCCATTTGAACTACATCAATCTGGAAATGACTTTTGACAAAACTGACCACCTGCGAATGATACTGACTTTGTTTGGGATAAATTTTCCGGGCGACTTGTTGGGCATAGTCAGTCAGGGCAGCTTCCACTATTTTGTTGATGACATCCTTGGTATCTGTGCCCATCCCCTGAAAAATGATGCGATCGGGGAAAACCCCTGCCCCCTGCTTATACTTTTCCGTTCGTTCATTCGCCGGTTTAAAAAGTTCATCTTCAGCAAAAGGTATGATGATCTTTCTGCCTTGCTCCTTTTGTATCTCACGAAGAATCTGCTTCATGATGTAGGAGAATGAATAACTGGCCGCCCACAATTCGCGGGTGGCCCTGGTATTGGACAGCGTATCTACAATGGGGCCTATGGTGAGGGCGAAGTAGGAATTATCCATTGGTATTAATTTTTTGATAATTCAAATGCTGAGCAACAGTTTGATGGTTGGTTATTCCTGTTTGAGAATAATTGCCCCAACGTGATTCTTGCTCAAAATTGTTGCCTAGCCATGGAGAATCCAGAAAGTGGCAAACATTGAAGTTGGTAGGGATTGGCAAATTTGCAAGATTTCCTGTATATGTAGTGCCGTTATGTTCGGCTGAAAGATCAAAACTGAATAGCCTCGTTCCGTTCTGACTCAAGAGGTCAGGTACTTCATGACAGATCATGTAAATGGCATCATTGGTGACTTTGAATGTTACCGGTGCTTTAAATCGCTTCACTTCATTATTGAAAACACGCACTCGGGCAGGTTTGCCTGGTTTGCCGAACTCGAATTGCTCTGCAAGGCCCAAAACGGCACGAATGTATTTATAGTTTTGACTTGCAGGCACAGAGGCTGGGTTGTCTGTATCCCCGCTGCACCCTCCTATTCTATTGAAAGTTGCTGCTGGGTTCTTTTTTAAGACATTGTATAGCGCTGTATGGCTACTGTGAATTTCTCTTTTTATTTTTCTCTTTTCCCATCTGATTCCTGACATCTTGCAGAAGTACTTCATGAGGTCAGATTTGTAATAAAGACCAAAATTGCTTCCTGCTTTCAGTTGTTTCCAGTCTGATGACAATGTTTTAATTTTTGCTTTCCAGTCTTGGGCAGTATTTTTCTTATATATACAAATGTCGGATGGAACATGATGTGAAGGGTCGAATCCCTCCATGGTAAAACTTCCAAATCCCTTGCTTTGTCTGGTGCCAAAGTTGTTTAAGAAGAAGAATGACTGTAGTTGTGGTTCAATGATTGCCTTTAATGTAGTGGCTTGAAACATGATAGTCACTATCACTTTCTCATGAAGAACCCCTCTTCTCACCTGATACCAGTCATCTTCTGCACTGTTAATGAATTGATTATCGGCAAAATACTGGGTTTCACATATATATTCTGCACCTAGATTTTGAGCTTTAATTTGTCTTGCAGGATCGTGATGATTGGATTTTGGATTACTGCTAATTATAAAATATTGAGGTGGCCCTATTGGCACTATCATCACCTTATAATCCAGCGCTACATGCTCACTTTTGCCTTTTCCCACCAGCCAGTTTTCCATCCCGGCTTATGATGGCCTAAGTCGTTGTTTTCATTACAGGCAATGGTTTTGAATTTTTTCCTGGCATCATCATCATGAGAAAACACAACTGCAGGGGTCAGTTCCCTCAGGCATTTCTTGATGATGAACAAGTCGAGTTTGGGCTTGAGTTCAGTAGCCCGCAGCGTAGCGCCTTCCTGCTCATGCTGGAAGTGAATGATGGGGGTGTGTTGCCGCAGTGCAAATGTGATTTGGAAAGGGTTTTTTGTCATATTAATATGATTGAATGGTAATTAAAATAAAGTCCATCATAATTCCTTTTTGTTATTAAAATCACTAATTCAAGTATCAGCAAAATATAAGAAAATTTAATCTATACATCTGTGAATCATTCCTCTTTTGATTCTACTTGTAAGCCGTTTCTAAATTGCATCAATATACTTTCGATATTCTTTAATGCATCATCGTCTATTGAAACTTTAGTTAAAGCCTTACTTACTGTCCATTTGTTTTCGGGACTGGTACATTCATTGGTTTCAATACTTTCATCTTTTATTTCCTTCTTTAAATTTTCAATGATTTTTTGGGTAGATTCCCAGAATACTTTATCTTTCTTTAATTGCTGTTCTTGTTTGCTTAATTTTTCCTGATGTTGCAATAGCCAAATATCAGAAATAAACTTAAAGGCCACTTCCTTTTCTTTGATGCTTCTCTGATTATCCGAAACATGACGCAAGTAATAGAACGTAAACCAAACAATATTTAAAATTGAACCGACGATGATCAATGAGACGAACAGTAAATTATACTTATCAAAAGATGAATCGTGGTTTAGTAGGAGATAAATCATGCATGTTATCAACACAAATAATGCCACTCCACTCAATGAAATTAAAATATGAATGAAATAATCTAAAAATTTCCTTTTATTCATACTATTAAAAAAGTTTGTCAAAAAAAGAAGTATCAGTAAAATAAGGCCAGCCAATATAAAAAATATGAATCTTCCGATCTTATGTTTCCATAAGATTCCAACTCCAAGACTAAAAACCAAAGTCAATAATAAAATATCAAAATAACCTAAATTTTTGTAGTTATTCACATCTTCAAAATTATTCATACCATAATATCCTATGATAAAGGTTGGCACCACAAACATTACCCCAAATAAAGTAAGAAGCGCCAGTTTTTTATTTTGCTCTTTAGATTCAAGAAGAGTAATATAGTTGTGAAGTTCCTGAATTTCCCTTTCAAGATTCGTAACATGATCTCTGATCCGCATTTGATCCTGAAGCAAATCATAGAGTTCGATTGCCTGATCCTGACCGGAAATCTCTCTGAAATATATTTTATTAACAAATCTTATGTATTCCTTAAACAAACTGCTTACATATTTATCCACCTTATCTGTTCTGGCATTTCTGAGGTGAGAAATCTCAGTTACCTCATCGGCAAAATGTAACATAGAAGCCCTTTGCACCAGACACAATTCTACCATCCTGAAATAAATAGTCCTCAAATGCGTGAGAAATACTTTCCGGGTATATTCATTGTTTTCCATCAGAGCTAAGAATGAATATCTCGTTACTCCATAAAGTGTGCCGTATTTTTGCCATCTCATATCGGTAGATGCATTCAACAAAGTATGACGCAATTCATCATTCTGACAGGTCGAATAATTTGAATCCAGAAATAATATTTTATACCATTCCTCACTTAAAAACCATTTAGGTTCATTTTTAACTTTCTCTGCAATACTATCATTTCCAATCCAGCAAGTTACAAACATTCGGTCATCAATCACGGGCTCAATTACCAGATTATTGGATGATGTAAAATCTTTCAGAAGCGTAGATATTATAATTGAGGGTTTCCAGGTATCATTCTCCTTAAAATGTAAAAAATCTTCTGTCAATCCTTTCTGAGCTTCCATAAGCCCGGTAATTTTAATCATATGGGCAAGGCTGCCATTATTTTTTGTACCAGCTATACCATGCTCAAGGTCAAAATACGGTGGGTAAACTTTCCTACCCAGATCGTTGATCTTTCTAATGATATTAATACTATCCACCTCCTCATTAAGCAAATAAAAATTCAACACCCCTACACCTGTACTGTATAAATTCAATGATATTGAAAGAACATCCAACTCCACCCAATTATCCTCTCCGAAACAAATGCAATACTTTACCTTGGAGCTGATCATTAATTCCTTTCTTTCAAAATGCAGAATAATCCCATCATTCATTCCTTCGTCATATAGTGCTTCATGCACAAACTGATAAAAGTAATTTTTCTCATTGTAGAGTTCTCTTTTGTCCTGAGTTTTTTCGGGAAAAGATATTCTAATCCAATAACTTGATTTAGGAAGGTGGATTTTATTCAGGTCAACCTTTTCTGAAAAAATATTCTCCCTCATATCAGAAAGAATCCATTTAAATGGAAAAGAGAATATATGATAACTATTGCAATTCCTTGTCAAATCCATTACCCAACAATTTATCCAAACAAATTTTTTCAGCTCTGGCATCTTCCAGTGCGTGATGATGCTTATGATCCGGCGTGATACCGGCATAATCAAATCTTTTAACATCCCTTTCATATCGGGACTCGGGTACTATCAACCCCTTCATTCTGAATACTGTCGCCAGATCAAAAGGTGCATAGAATACATTTTCAGGTATGCCAAAGGCACCCCCAAACAACTCACAAAACAACACCCAGTCATAGGCCAGTACATCTGCCCATATCTCCACAAGTGAAAATGATGAGAGCCATTCTGCCATTGCCTGCTTTACCACCATTCGGTTTCCCTTTATTTTCCACCTTTGTCCATCCTGACTGAGGTACTCAGTGCTGCTACTGAATTCCAGCAATCTTATGACATGCTGTTCCACCCATGGTGAAAGCTGAGAAGCATCAAAATCATTGAACTCAGCATAAAACCAGGCTGATTCATCTTTATAAAGCGCCAGAGAAATCAACGTGGTATCCTGATGAAGTCCTGTAAACTCGGTGTCTAAAATAATGGAAGTAGCGTTCAATTTAGAGGTTTTTGTTTTGTGGTCTCTTATAGTTTTGGTAAAATTAGTTTCGGTAAATATACGGTTTATTGAACAATAAATTCGATTTACCTACCCTAAAGTTCATTTTATAAAAAATTTTTTCACATATTTTATTTTGTAATATGTAAATAATTTGTTAATCACATGATTAAAAAATGTTCTTTCCTTAAAATTTTTCAATCTGCTGAGAGGAATTTTTTTTCCTGCACAATTACCTGTTTTATTCATACCTTAGCCTGACAGGATTTTAAAACAACATAGCTTATGCGCAGACTTTTCACTTTGAGCCTGATTATTACTTTAGTTGGCCAATACAATTTGATATTTTCCCAATCCCCCTACTCCACCGACATCGCTGCCTCTGCCTCTGCCATCAACGACAAGGTGGTCCAGTGGCGGCGTCATCTCCATCAGTACCCCGAACTCTCTAACCGGGAGTATAATACCATGCGCTACATCGCTGCTCAACTCAGATATCTGCCGCTGAAAATTGATACAGGCATGGCATATACCGGTGTCGTGGCGGTCCTGGATACGGGCAAGCCGGGTCCTACTGTAGCCCTGAGAGCAGATACAGACGCATTGCCGGTGAGAGAACGGGTACCCCTACCCTTTGCCTCCAAAGTAGAAACCGAGTATCTGGGACAGAAGGTGGGTGTCATGCATGCCTGCGGACATGACAGCCATGTAGCCATATTAATGGGAGCTGCGCATGTATTGTGCGGGATGAAAGACAGGCTCAAGGGCAAAATCGTCTTTGTATTCCAGCCTGCAGAAGAAGGCGCACCCATCGGCGAAGAAGGCGGTGCTGCCCTTATGGTAAAACAGGGTATTATCGAAAAATATGGCATTGATGTGTTTTTTGGCTTACATATCTCCAGTGCACTGGATGTGGGTAAAATCACCTACAAACCCCAGGGACTGCTCGCAGCTGCCGATCAGTTTATCATCAAGGTAAAAGGCAAACAGACCCATGGATCAAGACCCTGGGATGGTGTGGATCCTATCGTGGCATCTGCTCAGATCATCATGGGATTGCAGACCATCATCAGCCGGCAAACCGAACTGACCAAAGAAGCGGCAGTAATCTCCGTTGGTAAAATATCGGGAGGGGTGAGGAACAATATAATACCGGAAGAAGTAGAAATGATTGGCACCATCCGCACATTAGATACCGAAATGCAGCGGATCATTCATGATAAAATACGAAAAACAGCCACCGCCATCGCTGAAAGTGCAGGTGCCAAGGCAGAGGTGAATATTATCACGGGATATCCCGTCACCTACAATAATCCCGAACTTACGGCAAGGATGATTCCTACATTATTCCATACTGCCGGAGAAGATAACGTGAGGATTATCAATCCGATCACCGGGTCTGAAGATTTTTCATTTTTTGCACAGAAAGTGCCGGGCTTCTTCTTTTTTCTGGGTGGCAAACCATTGGATGTTTCGGTCTTTGACGCAGCTCCCCATCATACACCGGACTTTTACATTGACGAAAGCGGCTTCAACCTGGGAGTAAAGACAATGGCACAGCTGGCGGTAGATTACCTTTTGCAACCGGCCAAAAATTAATCTGGCTTGACTCCTGACAGAATCATCGGAAAATATACCGGCGAATCTCCCGGACCTCTATTTGTAGTCACTGCCGCCATGCATGGCAACGAACATGCCGGAGTGCGTGCACTGGAGCTCGTGTTCAAAATGCTGGAAGTCGAACCCGTCACTAATCCTGACTTTGTCTATCACGGCACCATGCTCGGCCTGACAGGTAATGTAAAGGCCTATACTGAAAAGAAAAGATACATCCATAAAGATATCAACAGAAGTTGGTTTCCGGAATATATTACCAATCTGAAAAAAGGACATATCCTCTATCCGGAAGATGAAGAAAAACTTCAGCTACTGGAATGTATTGAAAGCGAAATCCACACCGGCAGGTATGATAAATTGATTCTGCTTGATCTCCACACCACTTCATCCGAAGGAGGAATCTTTTCCATTTGCACCGAAGATCCTGTAAGTATTCATTTAGCCAAAGGCTTGCATGCTCCGGTGGTAAGAGGATTGCTCAATGGTATACCAGGGACTACTCTGCACTATTTTATTACCGAAAATATGGGCATAGACACACATGGTGTAGCATTTGAGGCCGGTCACCACGATGATCCCAAATCTATCAACAGGTCTATTGCTGCCATCATCAATTGTATGCGTACCATAGGAGCTGTGGATAGCCGGCATGTTGAAAATATTCACGATCAGCTCCTTTTGGATTACAGCAAAAACCTGCCCGCCATGGTCAATGTGATTTATAAATACACTGTCACAGATAATGCAAAATGGCGAATGTTGCCCGGATATCAACATTTCATGAAAATAGAGGCAGGCGAAATTCTGGCATATGATCACGACAAAGCTGTCAAAGCTCCCTTTGCAGGAATGATACTTATGCCCTTGTATCAAAGCCAGGGAAGTGACGGATTTTTTATTGTGGAAGAATGTGAAGATTTGAATCAGGAATCAGGAATAGTGAATTAGGAATTGGGGTTTGGGAATGGGGATTTCTGGAAATGCGGGAGGGATTATCCATGAAAAATTATACAGACAAATGGACAGTCTTAAAAAGGACAAAATTTTTTGCAGACTGACAGAATCCGACACTTACAGGTTTATTAAGATGTTATATAAGGGATTCCAAAAACAGCTAATTTTGCATTCTTTATAGCAAGTGGCATCCTTAACTTAATAATTTTACGCTGATGCAATTTATTTCTGAAAACACTATTGACCGGTTATTGGAGCTGTACGATAATGAAGATACTTTCAGTGAGCATTTGACCGTATTATTCAATGAGCAGCCTGTTGCAAAAAATTACCTGAGCGACGAAGAATTCAAACTCCTCACTCAGGATGAACTCTCCTTACTTCATTACCTTTTTACAGTCATTTATCATGCAGCAAGGACTGTGCATGGTGTGATCAAACCTGTTACAGCCAAAGTACTGGAAGAAAATGAAGAGTCAAACTGGGACAAATTCAATGGTCAGACTCAAAAATCTTTCAGCCGCAAACTGGATGTATTCTTTCAGGATTATCCGCAGGAAGACCTGCTGGCTTTGGTTGAGGACAGTATCACACCTGACGAAGAGGGTATCAGTCCGGTAGGTGCAGAAATCATATTTGTCAGTTGTAAATCATGGATTGACAGCCTGCATCAATCTGCATAAAATTATTTTCATACGGCTTATCATTCGATGCGCTTAGATTAGCAGCTAAGGATTATTATATTTTTTTATTTAATATATGAAAAGATTTTATTTAAAAAAAACTGCCGGATTGCCGCTTACAATTTAAAATTATTCATAATATGTTTTTCAGTCCTGTTTGGCACCCGGATTGTCATCTTTTGGCACAGTATTGGCAATAGTTAAGTCAGTTCAGATTTATTTAAGGGATACTTAAGCAAATTGTTACTCGAGACCGGTTTAAGGGGAATAAAACCGGTCTCATTTTTTTTTGCATAAATACATATGATCAAGCAGAAATCCGTTGATGTCAATCAGCACTACTTCTGAAATTTCAAATCCAAATCAGAACTTCCTCTTCCCTTTTTCTTTAGATATCAGGCACCACAGCATCCGATGCCGGATAACCTACCGGCAGCAGGAGATATGGCTTTTCATTTTCAGGTCTCTCCAGTATTTCACACAGAAAATTCATAGGACTTGGCGAATGTGTCAGTGTCACCAAACCTGCAAGATGTATCGCCGCTATCAAGAAGCCTGCCGCAATTCCGACGGATTCATTGACATAATAATTCTTCGTTTTATTCCCGGATTTATCCAGATTATAGCTCTTCTTAAAAATTACAATCAGCCATGGTGCTGTCTCCAGAAACTCCTTATGCCAGTCAGTATCCAATGGTGCCAGATCCCTGAGCCATTCCTCAGACATCCTGCCATGATAATTTTCATATTCTTCTTTTTCAGCGGCCATCCTGATTTTTCTTTTGATTTCAGGATTTTGCACTGCACAGAAGGTCCATGGCTGCTTATTGGCTCCGGAAGGAGCTGAAGCTGCCGTCATGACGATATTTCTGATCACAGATGCATCTACGGGATTATCTGAAAAATGGCGTACAGATCTCCTCGATGCCAATGTATCCCGGAAGGATTGGGAACCGGTCTGCACCTGGTCTGCGTCAGGAAAGTGATATTCCAACTTTTTAAATCCTTGCTTGTCCACTGATAGACTGAATTTTACAGAGAGTTAAAAAATAAAGCAGAAATGCATACAAATACCGGCATTGTCTTTAAGGTATGATCCCGGTTCCATCATAGAGCTCCTGCCATTTCAATTTGAGCATTCAAGTAAAATTTCAAAAAACTGACCCGGAAGATTCCGACCGAAATCCGTCATTCTTACAGATCTCCAAGCTGCGGTCGGAGCAATATTTCTTCTACTACCGCCGAAGGTCCGGTATCAATGGCAGCCCAGATCATTTTGGCGATATCCTCTGCTTCCATAAGCCTTTCATGAGGCAAATCCACCCCTGCCCATGAATCAGACCACGTAGCACCCGGCAATACAGCAGTCACTTTGATTCCTTTACTTTTCAATTCTTCTCTGAGCACTTTACTGAATCCCAGCAATGCAAACTTTGAAATACTGTAAGAGCCCCCGTTTGGGTAGGCAAAAAGACTGGCCACACTGCACATATTAAATATATGACCGGAACCCCTTTGTATCATATGTGGCAGCAGAGCTCTGGCAAGATGGTAGGCACTGTAAAGATTGGTGTCAATCATTTTCTCCAATGCGCCCTCCTGCTCATCCACCAATGAGCCTCCGATATAAATCCCGGCATTATTGACCAATACATCCACCTGCCCCATGTGATCCAGCACTTCTGTGGCAAATCTCTGTACCTCCTCTCTGACACTGACATCCACGCTGCTGATGTAAATATCCACCTCCGGAAATCTGGTTTCGATTTCATTCATCAGAGCTAACAATGCCTCTTCGCCCCTTGCACATAGAGCAAGGTTGACTCCTTTGGAGGCCAGCATCAATGCCACGGCCTTTCCCAATCCTTTGGAAGCACCTGTGATTACAGCATTCATATGATAAAGTTTATGATACAAAAATACACAAGTTCATGCCTGCTTGTATTTACAATTGTCAATCCGTAGCAACTTTACACATATCAATACAGTAAACAAGCTGAAGGAAAGATACTCAATGATTCTCTGTCGGATCAAAAAGGTCATTTTATCCTCTTATCCTGTGAACTTCATCTAAACAATACCTGACTAATGGAATCAAAAAGCTATTTTTGAACCTTATTTCTATAAAAGTATTCCTTAGAGTAGAACAGGATTTTTCCACATGCTTGATATTAAATTATTTTATCATTTCGGCAGTTTTGTTTTGTGGCAGAAGCAGATTTTCAGCAGGCCCGAAAACGGACGCATGTACTACAAAGAGACCATAAGGCAGATGTATGACATTGGTATCGGATCATTGGCCATTGTTTTTCTGATATCCATATTTATCGGAGCGGTGACGGCGGTACAATTTTCCTACCAGATGGAAGGCACTCTGGTACCACCTTATTACATAGGATATATAGTGCGGGATATGACTATTATTGAGTTGGCACCCACCATCACCTCCCTGGTACTGGCAGGTAAAGTAGGCAGTAATATGGCCGCAGAAATCGGGGGAATGCGCCAGAAAGAGCACATTGATGCCATGGAAATCATGGGGGTAAACACTTCAGCCTTTCTGGTGATGCCGAGATTGATTGCTGCCGTACTGATGGTGCCTGTATTGGTCTGTGCCGCCGCTTTCATAGGTATCATGGGGGCATATATCGCCAGCGTACCCACAGGACTTTTTTCATCGGCGGATTTCATCAAAGGGGTCAGGTCATTTTTTGATTCCTACAATGTATTTATGATGCTGGTAAAGGCCTTTGTTTTCGGTTATATACTGACTGCCGTTTCCTGCTATCAGGGGTATTTTGTCAAAGGCGGAAGTATAGAGCTCGGAGCTGCAAGTACCCGGGCAGTGGTGTACAGCAATATATTGATACTTTTGGCCGATTATATCATCGCTTTAGTACTTACCGCATGATCAGAGCTGAAAATATTACCAAAGAATTTGGATCGCAACAGGTGCTCAAAGGTATATCTTTTACCTTCGAAGCCGGCAAAACCAATCTCATCATCGGGCAGAGTGGTGCGGGCAAAACAGTGCTTTTGAAAATCCTGGTTGGCCTGCTGCAACCCACCAGCGGTAATGTCTGGTATGACAACATCAATCTGATCAATGCTTCGAAAGAAGAAGTCCGAAAACTCCGGCTCAAAGTTGGGATGTTATTTCAGGGGAATGCACTCTTTGATTCCATGACGATTGAAGAAAACATAAGATTTCCCATGGATATGTTTACAACCCTGACTGCAAAAGAAAAAACAGACAGGGTCAACCTTTGTCTGGAAAGAGTGAGCCTGTCGGGAATCAATAAAAAATACCCTTCGGAAATTTCCGGCGGAATGCAGAAACGGGTGGGTATAGCCAGAGCCATCGTACTCAATCCTCTTTATCTGTTTTGTGACGAACCCAATTCAGGTCTCGACCCCAAGACTTCGATTACCATAGACAAGCTTATACAGGATATTACCAAAGAAAACAATATCACCACCATAATCAATACCCATGATATGAACTCAGTCATGGAGATCGGTGAAAACATCTGTCTTATAGACAAGGGGCTTCTGGCCTGGAAAGGACACAAGGACGAAGTACTGAGAGATGAAAACGAAAAGCTGCACGATTTTGTATTTGCCTCTCCTTTTCTTCAAAAATTGATTGATGCAGTTAAATAATGAGGACCTGAATGTTCTATCAGGTGATTATTCCGGCTCCTGATCGTAATTTTTTCTGTTTTTATACCAAAGATACCCAAGGGTGCCAATCAAAAGATAGGGTAAAGCAAACATATACAATATGCCGCTATTAAGACCCCGACCCGCCGTACCACCATCCCGCATATTGGATTCTGCAGAAATTTTACACATCGGACATTGTCCCGATAAATCATAATCAGCAAGCATTACAATAAGAAAAATAAGAAAGGCTGTAGCCAATATCTGATTTGATCTGCTCTTATTCATATTTGTAAACATGGTGGAATCTTTAAATCAATAGCAAGGTTTCAACATAAGATAACAGATAGGGCCGGTGATTGCCACATAAAGCCACACAGGATAAACATATTTTGCTAAAGCTTTGTGTTTATCGACCTGGAAGGTGAAACCTCTGGTAAAAGTAATCAAAATAAAGGGTAATGAAAGTCCGGCCAGAACGATATGCGATATCAATAGTACAAAGTACACACCTCTGGTCCAGTCATGTTTGCAATATGTGGTCTCTACCGTAGTAAAATGATACAATACGTAACAGATAAGGAAAAGGGCCGAAAATATCATGGCACTGTATATGGATCTGCGGTGATTTTCTACGTCTTTTTGTTTGATAAACCAAAGCGCTGATATCAGCGAAATGGCTACAATTGTATTGAACAAAGCATGATATGGAGGAAGGAAGGAAAAGTCAATTCCAAGGTCAATTTTAACCTGCCGCATTACACCTACCAGGATCAAAACCAACACAGAGATAACTACAGATGCTGTTGTCATCTTTTTCGCAAGGGCATTATCGGGTTGAGGATACTTCATTGTTTCATTTTTATGTCAGGCTCGCCAGGTCTTGGCAAAACCACGGCGAGATGTTCAATCATTTTGGTAATGGATTTCTCATCTTCAGAGTAGCTGTTTCTGATTCTTCCTTGAGTATCAATGATCAGAAATGCATTTTTTGTATAGTTCCCAAACAAAGAACCTTTCAAAGCAGGATCAAGTGACACCCATTTATCAGAAGGTTCAAAAGTCACAATCTGGAAGGTCGGAACAGCACCGTATTGTTGAGTAACTCTGGCGATGAAAGAGCTGTCCAAAGCTTTTTCGGAATCAAATATAATCAGGGAAGTTTTACCTGAAAAAACAGAAGCCTGCCCAATTAAATCCAGAGAATCTTTGGGTTGCAGTTCTCTTATGAGTGTCTTTCTGTATTCCAGACCTTGCTTTAAATAATACCAGGAGCCAAAAGGCACCAATACTACAAAGATGATTAAAACTGCCCAGGTAAGAGGCTTTTTCATTTCCTGAAGTTATTTCTCACTAACAAATTATAAGCTTCAGGGTTTCTTCAGGACAGAAAAAAATTAAAGATTAGATTCATTGATGTTGTAGATCAACGAGCCTTGAGGTTTAGGGGCATCTTCAGCCTTGACGGTATCATTTTTTACTCGCACCCTGCTTACATTCCAGTACTTACCTTCCATCATAAAAGCAATAATAGCCCAAACCAGAAGCAAAGTGGGTAAAAGTACAGTTCTGACCAAACCGGGCACCTCATATTTCATGTGCATAAATTCATAGACAATCAGATATGCCTTTACCAGACTCAAAGTTATCATCACAAATCCGGTAATCCATCCCGATATATGAAATCCCTCGACGAGATATCCTTTACCTAAGAGTGCAAACAATACTTCGAAAATCGTAATTACAGCCAGTATCCCGATAGTCTTGGTGGCTACTCTTTTAGAAGCTTCATAACTCAAATGTCCCATAATTTATATCTTTAAATTGCTATTTCCGAATTACAATAAATAAAATACCAGGAAAACGAAAACCCAGACCAAATCCACAAAGTGCCAGTAAAGTCCGATCTTCTCCACCATTTCATATCCGTTCTTCCTCCTTACATACAGACCGGAAGCAGCATTCACACAGATTATCAACAGAAACAATACTCCCGAAAATACGTGGAATCCATGAAAACCGGTAATAAAGAAAAAGAGCGCACCGAAAGCTTTAGGTCCGAAAGCCTGCTGTTTTTCCATACCTGCATGCTCTCCCTCCGTCACTCTGTATTTCAAGGGCATCCATTCGCCATCATGTTTATGAATAAGATAGGAATCCCCGGGCTTGAAAGTATCGCCCTCCTTGATGTCATGACCATCACCCATCAGATAAACACCGGCCTCAGTATGTGTACCGAATGGATTGACTGAAACTGTCATATGCTCCTCCTTTATCAGGGTAGTCCATTCCCATGCCTGACATCCGAGGAACATAAGCCCACCGATAATGGTCATCAACATCCAGAACACAACCCCGTTCTTATTCTCCCGATGTCCTTCCTGAACCGCTCTCACCATAGTAAAAGAACTTGCAAGGAGTATAAAGGTCATCACCGTAACGAAAAGCAGAGGTTTATGATGAATCCCTCCCGGAAAAGCACTGAACACAAAGTCCGGAACAGGCCAGGTAGGCATACTAAATCTTAAAGCTCCGTATGCTATCAGAAAACCCGAAAAAGTGAAAGCATCTGATAATAAAAAGTACCACATCATCAGCTTTCCGTAACTGGCCTTAAAAGGCTCTGTACCTCCTTTCCATGCTCCCTGATTCTGAGTTTCAGCTTGATGCTCGTGTGACATAACTTCAGTCGCCATTATTTACAAATTTATTATTTCTTAAACATTAAAAACAAAAAGAGATAAATCCACAGGACATCGACAAAATGCCAGTAATGCAAAACCAGCTCAAATCGGTTGATTCGCTTTTGGGTTACTGTAAATTTTAAAGCAAAAGCATGAATCATTGCGACGGTCAATGCAGCCAGACCTCCTATGACATGCAATGCATGAACCCCGGTGATGAGATATAAGAAAGAACCTGAGACATTTCCCTTCATATCTACTCCTCTATCAAACAGATCGGTCCATCCCAGATACTGCAAAATCAGAAACAATACACCGGCTACAAAACTCATTACCAGGAATTGCCTGTATCTCCTTTCCATTCCGCTTTTGAACGAGACATAGGAATAATGCAGCAATACACTGGAGATAAGAATCACTCCGGTACTGAAATAAAATGCCTGAGGTAAGGAAAATTCCAACCAATTGCCTGATGCTTGCTTTACGATATAAGCACTCGTAAATGCCCCGAACATCATCATGATACTGGCCATTGCTGCCCACAAGGCAAACTTCTGAGCATTGATTCTGTTTCTCCTGTTATATGTCTGAACAGCTTCCATTTTATATTCTTACAATAACCAATAAGTCATTAAAATAACCGGCAGGTAAATAAAACTGTAAAGCATCAGTTTTAATGCCGAATTCCTGTCAAAATTCCTATCCAGCCGGACACACAGCAGAAAATACACCAATGTGCAGACCGCAACAATCAAACTGGCATAAACACTGGCTGCTTCCAGCGAGTAAAGTACAGTGACCACCGGGAAAATCAGCAGACTGTAAAATGCTGATACTCGTCCCACACTTCGGTCAATCTCTCCATCTATTTCCGGCAGGAGCTTAAATCCGGCCTTTTTATATTCATCAAATGAAAGAAATCCAATAGACCAGAAATGGGGAAATTGCCATAAAAACTGTATCACAAATATCGCAAAAGCCAGGAATGTGATTTTGTGCTCAAATGCTGCAAATCCTATCAAGACCGGCAAAGCACCCGGGATGGCTCCTACTGCCACTGCCAATGTTGAATATCGTTTCAGCGGTGTGTAGATAAAAGAATAAAGTACCAAAGAAACCATACCTAATGTGGCAGCAAGCGGATTGATCATGGCAAGTATGCCTGTTCCCAACAGACAGGTAATTCCAGCAAAAAGTACGGCCTCGGAAGTTTTCATTCTACCCGCCGCCAGCGGTCGTTCTGATGTTCTGGACATCAGGACATCATAATCTCTTTCCAATACCTGATTGAGCGTATTGGCTGATGCTGTCACCAGAAAACCTCCCAAAGCCAGCAATAATAAGACGAGTAGGTCAAACTTATTGCCTGCAGCGATAAGGTACCCTAACATAGATGAAAAGACCACAACTACAGACAGCCTGAGTTTTACAAGCATGACATAATCTGTCATTTTGCTGTAAAACAAAGGTAAACTTTTTACCTGCGACTGTATTTCGGGTCTTTTCAACTTATGCAATTATTATGTACTCTGAATAATCTTTTATTAATGGTCTCCGATTTCTCCTTCTTTCAGAGGAACGTGCTGGGGCACAAATTCCCTCTCATCCTTATTGTAATCATAAGCCCATCTGTGAACAACAGGCAGTTTACCAGGCCAGTTACCGTGAATAGGCTCAATACCGGTCGTCCACTCAAGAGTTGTAGCTCCCCATGGGTTTTTGACTTTCAGCTTTTTGCCATACCAGATACTGTAGAAAAAGTTAATCACAAATACCAGCTGAACTGCGAAAGTAATGATGGCAAATACTGTGATAAACTTATTCATCTCAGTGAAATGTCTGAATGCATCAAAGGTATCAAAGCTGTAGTATCGTCTCGGTACACCAGCCATACCAAGGTAGTGCATCGGCCAGAATATGGCATAAGCTCCTATTAAAGTACCCCAGAAATGAATTTTACCCAGGGTTTCATTCATAAATCTTCCATACATCTTAGGGAACCAGTGATAAATACCGGCAAACATCCCAAAGAATGCAGCTACACCCATTACGATATGGAAGTGTGCCACTACAAAATAGGTATCATGCATCTGAATGTCAATAGCAGAGTTACCGAGGAAAATCCCTGTAAGACCACCGGATATGAAAAGCGAAACAAATCCTATTGCAAACAACATCGGTGTATTCAATCTGAGATTACCACCGTACAGAGTAGTGATCCAGTTGAATACCTTCACTGCAGAAGGAACCGCAATAATCAAAGTAAATACCACAAAGAAATTGGAAAGGAAAGGATTCACCCCGGCCATAAACATGTGGTGTGCCCACACGATAAAAGAAAGGAATCCAATCGCCATTATGGAGTACACCATCGCCCTGTATCCGAAAATCGGCTTTCTGGCATGCACTGACATAACTTCAGAGACAATACCCATGGCCGGAAGGATGATAATATATACCTCCGGATGCCCCAGGAACCAGAATAAATGCTGATACAATATCGGACTACCTCCTACCCTGTCGAGAGCCTGACCGGCAATGAATATATCACTAAGGAAGAAACTGGTACCTAATGATCGGTCACATATCAGCATGAAAAATCCGGACACCAATACAGGGAATGACAATAATCCCAATATTGCTGTCACAAAGAATGCCCAAATTGGCAGCGGAAGTCTCCACATGCTCATCCCTTTGGTACGCAGATTGAGTACTGTGGTGATATAATTGATCCCACCTAAAAGGACTGATACCACAAACAGCGTCAGACTCACCAGCCATAAAGTCATACCTGCTCCTGACCCGGAAGAGGCCTGCGGAAGTGCCGATAATGGAGGATAAGCTACCCAACCACCCGAAAATGGACCTGTACTCAGAAATAAAGAATAAAACATCACGATTCCCGCAAGGAAGAAAAACCAGTACGACAACATATTAAGAAATGGCGAAGCCATATCCCGGGCACCGATTTGCAGTGGAATCAGCAAATTACTGAAGGTTCCGGAAAGACCCGCTGTCAATACAAAGAATACCAGAATAGTACCGTGCATGGTAACTAAGGCGTAATAGAACTCAGGAGAAAGCTTACCTACCCCGGTGGCAGGATCTACTACAATCCATTTACCAAGGAATGGCTTAATCCAGGTAAGAGATTCTTCAGGAAAACCCAACTGCATCCTGAACACTACTGACATGGCAGCACCGATAATGGCCCAGATCATACCGGTGATCAGAAACTGACGGGCAATAATCTTGTGATCCATTGAAAAAACGTAATGCATCAGGAAGCCGGACTGATAATTGTCTCCATGATGATGGTCATGGAAATGATCGTCATAACCCTGTTCTTTGATCAGAACATCTTCTTCATGAACTGCTAAATTTGCCATAGATTGTTTTTTTTAGATTACTTTGAAATAATTCTAAGTTCAGTCCTTCTGTTTTTTTGCCGTCCTTCTTCAGTATCATTACTTTCCAAAGGTTTATCCTGACCGTATCCTTTAGATACCAATCTTGCAGCATCTATACCCTTATTGATCAAATAAGCTCTGACATTATCTGCCCGTTTTTGTGAAAGAGTCAGATTGGCTGCAGGGTCACCAGTGTTGTCTGTGTGTCCTCCCAATTCAACCCTTACGCCTGCATTTTTCTGCATAAGGTCAGCCAGATTATCCAGTTCATATTTAGACAAATCACTCAATTCGTCAGATCCAGTTTTGTAGAATACATGCTTCAACTGTATAGTTTTATCAGCATCAGTAGCAGTTTCTTTTAAAGCTGCCTCCATTGCACTTTTCAGTTCTCTTGCTCTGAGTTTGATCTCATTACTGAAAAGTTTATCCTTATGAGGATCGGCTGCCGTACCTCTTATATTTTCAAGGTAGAATGACTTTTGTCCGGCTATCCATGTTTCATACTCTTCTCTGGATACCACTTCGATGACTCTCCTCATACTGTAATGCCCTTTACCGCATAGCTCAGCACAGGCTAACTCGTACTCAAAAGTTTCCCATCTCTGCTTACCCTCAGGATCATTTGGATCTGCAGGCACCTGCCATTCGGGATAAGCTCTTAATTGCTGTCTGAATTCCTCAGTAGTCATGATCGGCTTAAAAATGAAGGAAGTAGGCAGACCCGGTACAGCGTCCATCTTTACTCTGAAATGAGGTAAGTAGAAATTGTGCAGTACATCCTTTGCCGTAATTCTGACTTTAATGGTGGAATCCTTAGGTAAAACAATTTTGTCCGTTCCTCCCAATATTACATCATCCACAGAATATTCATCTGTCCAATCTACCCCGAGACTATTGGTAGCGGGATCTATGAGTCTGAAATCTTTATTTCCAAGTTTACCATCAGCTCCCGGATATCTTATATCCCAGGCAAACTGATATCCAGTGGCTTCTATTTCCAAATATTTATCCTCTTCTGTAAGAGTAGGGAAAATGGAATTCCATGTAACCAAGCCCTGCGATACCAACAATGTCATCACCACAGCAGGTACAGCAGTCCATATATATTCAAGCTTGGTGTCGTGTGCAAAGAACAGAGCTTTCTGACCTTGCTGCTCTCTGTACTTATACGAATACCAGAACAAAAGGATATGCGTAATCACAAACACTATGCCTGTAAATACCAAAGTAATGTTGAATATATAATCCAGATCTGCTCCATGTTCGGAAGCTGAGGTCAGTGGGCCATATCCAAACATATAATTCCTGTAATAATAGGCCGACCAGAAACATCCTATAAGAAATACAATACCGAAAATCAACAACCAGAGACCCTGCTGTTGCGAGCTTTGTCTTGCTACTTCTTCCTCCCCGCGGATTTTAGCCGCAAGCTCTGTAACCTTGCCTATCTGAATAATAATAACAGCAAGCAGAAAGATGATTAAAAAAGCTATTAAATATGTCATTTCAACAAATTATTTCAATTAATCAAGGTTCATATTAATTTATCATACATGATGATGAATACTCTCCGCAAGGTATGGATCGTTCTTGGGTACCAGTGCAGCTTTTGAAAGCGTATTCAATGCCACATAGAGAAACAATCCCAGGAATCCTATAAAGGTACCTATTTCCAGCAATCCGGGTATAGTAAAACCTGCAACAAAAGATGAAGCATGTTCGGCACCATGTCCTTCACCAGCAGAGTGCATACCGTGTCCCAATACTTCATGCGCAGTATGCAGAGCTCCGGGCTTAATCATTAAGAAAAAGTCTATCCAGTGACCTAATAGTACAATAATGGCAACAATACCTACAGAGCCCAGTTTTCTTTTCGTGTCGTTTCGCATCAAAACAAAGAAGGGCACCAAAAAGTTGATGGCAAGGTTACCAAAAAACAGCACAGGATAATTATCGTATCTGGAGTCTGAAGTAAAATGGTTTCTTCACCCACATTGGCATACCAGATCAACATAAACTGCGAAAACCATAAGTAGGTCCAGAACACGCTGATTGCAAACAGATATTTGCCCAGGTCATGAATGTGATTGGCATTTACCTCCTCATGTATCCCTGAGACTTAAGATATATCAGTATCAATATGGTAAGGGCAATCATTGACACAAACCAGCTGGCAGTACTGTACCATGCAAACAAAGTACTGTACCAGTGCGCATCCACACTCATGACCCACTGCCAGATCATGGCTGCACTGGTAAAGCCTGCTATCGGCAGAAATATAGCTGCATAAACCCTCATTTTTCTGTGCTGTGTGAAAGAGGCTGTACCTACCTTGTCTTCTTCAAGCGACAAGCTTCTGAGTTTACTGAGGATATATACCCACACAGCTCCAAAAATTACCGTCCCGAACATGTACCAGTTCTTATTCAAAAACGAACTTTTGCCGGCCAGTACTTTATCATATTCCGGATTCGCAGGATCAAGCAGTTTTTCATCTGCCCAGTGGTATAAATGATGCCAGTGCATATAAACACCCAAAGCAATTATCACCATAAAAACAAGTCCGACTACAAGAAAGGAAGCATAGGCCTCCCAGACTCTTTTGAAGGTCGTGTACCAACCTGCATACGCAGTGATACAAGCTGCGATAAAAATCCTGCTATGAGAGCTACACCGGTAAAAATACCGAATTATGCAAACAGATTGGTCCAGAAACGGGTATGCAGCGCATCATCCTGAAACCAGGTCAATGCCATGGAAATAATACCTACCAGCATGGCACCGAAGAGCACATTTCGCTGATTATTACTTAAGGTAAATTGATTCATTGTATATTTTATTTATCTCACTTTGTAAAATTATTCACTCTGACTTTTCGGTGGGTGCAGTAGTGGGCTCCAAGGATTCTTTACTCTTTAATGTTGAAGCCGGGATATCTACAGTAGTAAAAGTATTGGCTTTTTCACTGTACTCCTTTTTTTGACTTGCAGCCTGTAAAGACCTGATATAGTGGATTACCTGCCATCTTTCCTCATAAGACAACTTGTCTGCATAACCGGCCATAAGGTTTTTACCGTACATGATAGAGTGATAAAACCCACTATTGGAAGAATTCAAAAATTCTTCAAGCATAAAGTTTGCCGGCTGTACCGGATACTTACCACCGTCATCTCTCACCAGATACCCTGCTCCATCCCCTTTTTCTCCATGGCAGGTTGCACAGAAAATATTGTACAGATTCTTACCTTGCTCCAAACCTGTGGTAGTAATTGGGTATGGATTTTTGATGATTTCTGCCATAGCTCTTGTCCTGTCTTCTTCAGTATCAGCATAGTAATAAGGAACTTTGGCATTTGGAGTGACAGAAATCCCGTTGTGTGAAGCCATACCTTTCAATACATCCATATTACTTCCGGTATAACCTCTGGCAATGGTACCTTTTACCGGCTTTCTTGGTTGTGCCATCTGATGATACTCGTCCTCAGTTCCCCATGTATTGTAATAATAATAGGAATAAGTGTTGGCCTCATAAGCTATGGAGTGTCCCATGTCCGGAAAATACTCACTTCCGGTTTTATTTTTACCCGGCTGCTGACATGATACCAATGTCAGACTGATAATGACTGATGCGGATAAAAAGGTAGATAATAAACTCTTCATCATTGTGCCTCGATTACAATGTTTTTGAATTAATTTCAGAAGCTCCGGTATTTTTGAAGAAAGCCTCCGCATCTTCAGCATTTACCTGTGCTTTATTAAATGCAATACAGAATTTATCGTCAGTAATACGATCATCAAGATGCTTATTTACTACACCCGGACCGAGACCGTTGACAATGTAAAATGTGACCACCATTCCGATAGCTGCAAACAATACTGTAAGTTCAAAAGTAATCGGAATGAAGGAAGGTACAGCCCAATACGGCTTACCCCCGAATATATTTGGCCAGTCCTTGGTAAAAATCCAGGTCATACCGAGAAAAGCAGTCAGCGTGCCGATACCTCCGTAAATAAATCCCGCAATGTGTAACCTCGATTCTTCCAGACCTAACAATGGATCCAATCCATGTACCGGAAAGGGAGTGAAAACATCATGTATCTCCAGATGCGCATCATTGGCCGCCTTCACCGCTTTGAGCAAATCCTCCTCATCGTTGTACAGGCCGTAAATTACTTCTGTATTGTTTGTTGCCATTCTAAGATAGATTTTGATTTATTAATGATGTGTTTCATGAGAGCTATGAGCATGTGAGTGATGATGATGCACAGCATCGGGTCCCACATATTGATTTCCACCTGTTTTCAGAATACTCTTCACTTCAGCCACTGCAACAACAGGTGCTACTCTGCTGAAAATCAGATATAAGGTGAAGAACAGTCCCAATGTACCGACAAATATGCCTATCTCCACCCAGGATGGTGAATATAGACTCCAGCTGGAGGGGAGATAGTCTCTCGCCAGTGTGGTGGCTATGATCACGAATCTCTCAAACCACATACCTATGTTTATAAGAATAGAAAGGAAGAATGTAAGTGTTATATTCCTTCTCCATGATTTTTTCCAGAATAACTGGGGAGATACCACATTACAGAACATCATACCAAAATATGACCACCAGTAAGGATATGGACTCAATGTGTTCTATCGTAATATAATCCTCAAGCCTGAGTACTTTGCGGGTTACCAGCATCAAGGTCAGTACCATCGCAAATCCCGAGAAAATCGCCCCTGCCACAAAGTATGGAGGGAAAATAGTCGTATGCCAGCCCGGTATAACTGATGTGGCAAAGTCAAAACTTACTATGGTGTGTACGGAGAGTACCAATGGAGTAGATAATCCTGCCAGTACCAGCGATAGGGACTCCCATCTCTGCCAATGCTTGGCTGAACCTGTCCATCCGAACGAGAGCCAGTTGTATATTTTCCTGCGCAATCCCTTTGCTCTGTCTCTCACAGTAGCGAAATCAGGCACCAACCCTGTGTACCAGAACAATAAGGATACGGTGAAGTAAGTACTGATCGCAAATACGTCCCACAAGAGCGGAGAGTTGAAGTTGGGCCACAGAGGTCCTCTGGTATTGGGATAAGGAAAGATGAAAATCGCCAGCCACAGACGTCCCATGTGTATGAGCGGGAACAAACCTGCACACATTACCGCAAAGATGGTCATAGCTTCTGCTGCCCGGTTTACTCCTGTTCTCCATTTTTGTCTGAAGAGAAGAAGAATGGCAGAAATCAGGGTTCCTGCATGACCTATCCCGATCCACCACACGAAGTTGGTAATATCCCATCCCCAGTTGATGGTTCTGTTCAGATTCCAGGAGCCGATACCAACCCAAATGGTCCAGATAATACAAAAAAGACCATAGGTAAGTAATGCAACGGAAATAATAAAGCCAATGACCCATGCTTTAGACGGCGTCTTTTCGGTGGGGCTTATCAAATCCTCCGTAATCTGGTGGTAGGTTTTATTGCCCGTGATGAGCGGATTTCTTATTGGACTGACAACAGCACTCATTTTTAATATTTAGTTTATGTTCTTATTAAAATCAGGCATCTAAAGATTTATCCCGGTTATTTACTTTCATGGTGTAATTGACAGAGCTTCTCACATTGATCTCTTCGAGTGCAATGTAATTGAGCGGTGACTCAAGTTTTACGTTCAACATACCTTCTTTATTGTTCATATCTCCAAAGGTGATAGCTCCGGTCGGGCAGGAAGTCTGACAGGCAGTTTTCACATCACTATCCCGCAATGCTCTTCCTTCCGCCTTAGCGGTGAGTTTGCCTTCCTGTATTCTCTGAACACAGAAGCTGCATTTTTCTATGACACCTCTGGATCTCACTGTAACATCAGGATTTAATACCATTCTGGTAAGATTGTCTGCACCAAACGGAATGCTCTCATCCTTCAGCTTCGGTTGATTGGCAGGCCATAAGTCAGCAGTGGTGTAGTCGAGCCAGTTGAATCTTCTCACTTTATACGGACAGTTATTGGCGCAATATCGTGTACCGATACATCTGTTGTAAGCCATCTGGTTTAATCCCTCAGAACTGTGGTTGGAGGCATTTACCGGACAAACGTTTTCGCATGGTGCATTATCACAATGCTGACACATCATGGGTTGGTAAATCACATTGGGATTCTCAACATCTCCCATAATAGTATCGGTCTATACGTAACCAGGCCATTTCATGATGAATGGAAACTTCATGCTTTCCAACAACGGGTACGTTATTTTCAGCCATACATGCTACTGTACATGCTCCACAGCCTATACATGCATTGAGGTCAATATGCATTCCCCAGTGATGTCCCATCTGGTACTTGTAATCATAACCTCTGTAAATCTGCTGTGCATTAAGATACTGGGCATGTGCTCTTCTCTTTAAGGTGCTCAACATTTTCCCTGATATCTCTTACATTGGAAGTATAAATCACAGAACGATCTGTCAATGCCCCCTGGAATCCTTTAGCCCCTGTGAAATAGTCAAAAAATACCAAGGCAGCTTCATCAGCGTTGATTTCTTCTCCGGATTTTTTATCAATTCCTCTTACCCCGATGGTATGATGGTATTGCACGCAGGAGAAATCTTTTTCGGTACCTTTTTTACCTGACACACTGACATTGGTATTGAAAAAGGCAATACTCTTATCATCCTGCATCAGAAAAGGATTAACATCCACACCCACATTACTTCCGGTGTTACCGGCATAAGTTCTGCCATAACCTAAAGCAATGGCCAATGTACCCGGCATCATACCGAATTGCTGGATTACAGGAACTGTCAGCGTTTTACCATTGATGGTAAGCTCTACAAGGTCTCCATCCTTCAATCCTTTGAAGCCTTCCATGGTCCTCACCCCGTCAAAATTGACAGGTACGGCAAGGTAATTACCCCATACTGTTCTGTTCACAGGATCCGGCATTTCCATCAGCCAGGGATTACCGGCATATTGTCCGTTTCCTATATTTACCGTTTCATAAAAAGCAATTTCCAGCTCCGCATTGGACACTTTGGTGATATTGCCTTCCACCGGACTTGCTGTGTAAGTCAGTGCAGAAGACTGAGGAATATTCAGCACTCCGTCATGAAGTGTATTATCCCAAAAACTCTGGAATGTCGAGTATGTATTTTGCTTAGGAAATATATTGGTCTTCCAGTAATTCTGGAGATAGTCATAATAAGAAACCGGACCGGCATTCTCACCATCAAAGGCACCTGCCCACACCAAGAGCGATAACTCATATTGTCTGGTATCAAAAAGGGGGGCAATGGTAGGCTGCATCAGTGTGTAGTGTCCTTTTCTGGCTTCTGCGTCTCCCCAGCTTTCCAGATAATGGTTGGTGGGAGCTATTACATTACAGAGGGATGATGTTTCATCAAGTGTACCTGCAAAAGAGATTTTGTTGGTCACTTTTTCCATTCCCTGTACAAATTCTGCAGACCAGGCGCAGTCATATGCGGGATTTGCACCACAGACAATCAATGCCTGTACCGCACCTTCGTTCATTTCCTTAATCAATGCCTGAAGTGCTTTATCATCACCCTGTCTCTGGTAAGAAACATTGGCCATATCTATGGTTGTGCCATAATTACCCAAGGTATGATTGATGACATTGACCATCAATTGCTCATTGATATTATTGGATGATGTCACCACCAAAGATTTTCCATTGGCGGCTTTGAGTTCCGCAGCCACTTTACTGAGAGCGGCTTTGGCTTTATCATTCAATCCTGTCGTACTGACAGCAGAACCGGTGATTTCATTATACAGATGAGCTATGGCCACACCCTGTTCAGATGGACGGATCAGAATCCTGTTGTCTGCATTTGAGCCGGTCATGGACATGAAGCTTTCCACCTGAATGTGTCTTGACATTTTTGGATTTTCGATATCGGACACTCTTCGGTTTTTGCTGTAGGCAGCAGCATACTCCACTGGAGAAATCCAGGTACCCAGAAAATCTGCTCCAAAACTTACAATCACTTCAGCTTTATCAAACTGATATCCGGGCACTACCCTTTGTCCAAAGTTCTTTTCATTGGCATCCAGTAAAGCAGAGCAGGAAACAGGGTCATAAGTCACAACCTGCAGAGAGGGATACTTGGCTTTTAATGCCTCAACAGCACTTTTGGCAGATGGACTCATGTTGGTATGGGTCACCATTCGTATCTGCTGAGAAGCATCAAGGGTTGTTCTTACTATTTTATCAATTTCATCCCAATTAGAAGATTTCCAGTTCATACCGTCCTTCACCATGGGGCCCTTGATACGATTGGTATCATACAGGCTCAGTACAGATGCCTGAGCACGGGCAGAGGTACCTCCTCCTGTAATTGGTGACAGGTCATTACCTTCTATCTTGATAGGCCTACCCTCTCTTGTTTTGACAAGTACAGGACAATAATCCCCACCCTGTACAAATGTAGAGGCATAGTAATTTGCTATTCCCGGGACAATCTCCTCGGGTTTTACAACATAAGGGATGGCTCTTTTAACAGGAATGTCACATCCGGCAGCAACAGTAGCTGCACCTAAACCAAAACCTAAAAATTTCAGGAAGTCGCGTCTGTTTCCTTCCATGGAAACACTTGCATCCGCAACCAATGAGTCACTGGGCAAGAATTCCTGTTCTGCTAATTTCAGAAATTCTTCTTCCCGATGCAAATCCTGCTGACCAATCCAAATATTTTCCTGCTGCTTCATGTATACTTAATTGATAAAGTCCTGAATTGATTAAATATTAATAATGACATTTCTGACACTCGAGACCTCCGATGTCAGCAACTGTGACCTTTGACCTTTTACCGGCAGCCATTTCTTCATGGTAGCTGGTATAGTTGGCATAATATGGGTTGTCTTTAAACTTCACTTCTGTCTGTCTGTGGCAGTTGATACACCATCCCATGGATAGCGGGGATGCCTGGTACACAACCTCCATCTCTTCCACTTTACCATGACATGTCTGGCATTCTACTTTACCAACTGTAACATGCTGGGCATGGTTGAAGTAAGCATGATCCGGCAGATTATGAATTCTGATCCACTCAATGGGACCCTGAATTTTCTTTTTCTGCTCATTGGTCAAAGACTTTACAATATCATTCCACTGTTTAGCCACAAGTCGCTCACCTTCTGCGTCAATATCTGCCAGTTCTTTGGATGCCACATAAGCATCTGTCATCCATTTGGTGTAGATCGCCTTTATTTCTTCTTCTGATTTTTTGTCATAATCTTCGATGTAAGTATTGGTTGTCGGGTCGTAACCAATAGAGGCATATATTTTGGTAATCTCCGCTGTACCGTACTTTGAACCCACCTTGATAGCTCTGTGACAGTTCATACAGGTATTTGCCGCAGGTATGCTGGAATGCTTTGATTTTCTTGCCGAATCATGACAATACTGACAATCAATTTTATGCAATCCGGCATGGGTGGCATGTGAAAACTTAATAGGCTGATCAGGCATGTAACCTTCCTGCCTGCCGAGGTTTGTAGCATTATTTACGGTGGTGTATGCACCCAGAATAACCGCAGCAAATATTAAAAATGTAACAACTCCCTTGGATGACAATACCTGGTACAGAGACTTGGGCTCATAATCTTCCCCTGCCTTAGCTGCTGCAATCTGATTGAGATTCATGATAATCTTGGTCAGGAGCAATGCAAGCAGGGCAAGGATTACAGCTATGACTGCATAAAGAGGTGCCTTACTCTTTTGCTCCACAGGGCCTTGAGCTGCAACAGCCGAAGCACCCGGTTTGGCTCCGTAGGTACCGTCATATACACCATTGATGTAAGCCAGCATACTCCCTATCTCATCATCCGTAAGATTAGGGAAAGCAGTCATGATGGTTGGCTTGTACTGATTCCAAAGTTCTACTGCTCTGGGGTGACCCTGCGCAATCATGGCCTGTGAATTCCTGATCCAGGCATAGAGCGCTGCATCATCGTTCCATCGGCCCTGAGAACCTCCCAAAGCCGGACCTGTTGCAGCAGATCTCATATCTTTGGAGTGGCAGGCAGCACAATAATTTTTAAACAACTCCTTTCCGGCATCTGCCGATACCTCAGCCTGAGAAACCTGATAAGAAAAAGCTGTAAAAAGAAGTAGAATACTGATTTTCAGATGCTTGTAAATCATCGTATATAATCGTTTATGGTGGTGGTTACTATTCATTAATTGTAACAGAATTGTAAAATTCCTGAATTGCTCACAAAAGTATGATTCTCACAAATAGTACACAATTTTTACATATAAGATTGTAATTATTTAGAAATTATCTAAATAATGAGGTCGCAAAAAGGGATATTTTACTCAAAACAGACAGAAATCTTGATGATACCGCATTACTGCTTGGTAGGTTTGGATGTAATACTGACTAATTTTGCCTGCAGATTATTATCCTGGTAGATATAATTACCCACCAAAACCATCATGTCGGTGACTAATTTTACTTCAAATTCCTGTGGCTTGATGTCAGGATGGTTATCCAGCATCAACATCAGATTCTTTTCAAGGTCAAAAAAGTAACGTCCGGAGCCCTTAGTTTCCTGATAATCTCCGTATTCATAGGTAAGGTCATCTTTGAAAGCAATCCATTTACCGGCAAGCTGATCACCTTTCAGAAAATCACTGTTCTTGACGGCTCCATCATATTTCCAAAGATTATTGACAATAATGGAGTAAGCTTTATTATTACTTTCTTTCTGTCTGTGATTCAAAATGGACAGTGCGTTACTCCGCATAGTTTTTATTTCATCTCCGGATAATTCCTCTTGATTCAGCATGACGTAATCCTGAGGCACTTTGGGCGTTTCTGCTTTTTCTGTCGTGGTCGAAGGTTTTGCTTTATCAAAATTACACGATGTAAGGGAAAGTACAGTAAATACGGAAAGTAATCCTAAAATGAATTTCATATCTAACATTTTTTAATTTTACAAATCTATTTCGACACAAAGTGGCAAAATTAACATTAGAAAATTTTATTACATGTAATTCGCAGGATAATTTATTCGCCGCCACAAACAGCTTTGTACTTGGAGTGTCGGGCGGTATTGATTCCATGGTAATGCTGGACCTTTTCAGAAGATCAGGATTGAATATTGCAGTAGCTCATGTAAACCATCGACTCAGAGGAAAAGATGCTGACGAGGACGCAGATTTTGTAAGAAAGTACTGTACCGCACATGATATAAGTTATGCAGAGAAATCTCTGGATCCGATGATATTCAAAGGGAAAAATGTGCAGGAAACAGCAAGACGTGCACGTTATGCTTTTTTTTATGAGGTAAAAAAACAATTTGAGTGTAACTACATTTGTACGGCACATCATGCAGATGATTTGACAGAAAGTTTTTTTATGCACCTTTTGAGGGGTTCGGGGCTGAAAGGCTTAAGCAGCATACCATACAGAAATAAGGATATCCTGAGACCATTGCTGTATTTTTCCAAAATTGAGATCGAAGCGTATGCCCGGTCCCACCATATTGAATACAGAGAGGATTATTCCAACGAAGAAGATAAATATCTGCGCAACAGAATAAGACATCATCTGATACCTGTCATCCGTGAACTGCATCCTGAAGCAGTGCACAAAATTCAGGATAGCATTCATATCCTGAAAAACAGCCAGAATCTGATAGAAAGTATGGCTGAAGCATTTGCTGAAAAATGGAAAGGTACAGGCAACGAAATTCTGAGAATTTCTAAAAAAGACCTTTTTGCCATAGCCGGATATGAAACTTTATTATTCAATATACTGTCACCCTACAAATTTACTCCACAACAGCTGAAGGATATTTTGATCAGTACACCTGATGGCTCCAAAGTGATGAGCCAGGGTTATACTTTGTGGCATTACATGGAACATCTGATTCTGACCGAACACAAAATCAATCTATGCTCAGATTACACCATTGACCAGCTGCCTGCAGAAATTATAATCAATGATAAAATCTATAACTTTGAATTAACAGATAACGACGGCAACTTTAATGGAAACGTAGAACTTATACTGGACTCGAAGAGCTTATCTTTTCCATTGGAAATCAGACAATGGAGGGCCGGTGACAAATTCTCTCCATTGGGGATGAAAGGAAAGTCTAAAAAGTAAAAGACTTTTTGACAGACATGAAAACAGGTATGGATGAGAAAAAGCAGGTGCCTGTACTGATTTCGGGGGACGAAATCGCTGCTGTACTTCCCTACAGGATATCAGAGCATTTTAAAGTGGAAGAGAACACAAAAAAAATCCTTAGAATCAGGTGGAAACAACGTGATCCTGAAGTTGGGTAATCTCAATAAAATAGCCGTCAGGGTCCTGAATAAACATCTGAAGGATGCCATCAGGTCTTGCTTTGATATCCTTTACTATATTTATATGGTTTGATGTAAGATGAGCTTTGAAGGCATTAATATCAGCAACAGCAAAGGCAAAATGCAAAGACCTCGTACCATCCGCACCTATACAATCCGGCTTTCCTTCTATCAGATGCAACTGGATGCCATTACCACAATCCAGCCATGCCCCCGGAAAGTCGAACTCAGGTCGGACTATGGCCTTTAATCCCAGTATGCGGGTATAAAAATTAAGGCTTACCGGTACAACACTTACAGATATGGCATAATGGTTAAAACCAGAGACCTTAATTGGATTGTCCCCCATCCCACATAAGATAAGCTTTCAAAAAACCATCCAGTCCGCCATCCAGCACCATATCAGGATTTCGGGTCTCAAAACCGGTACGATGATCCTTCACCCTCCTGTCGTCCAATACATAGGATCTGATCTGGCTGCCCCACTCGTTTTTCATTTTGCCGGCTTCCAGTTTTTCTCTTTCTGCTCTTTGTTTTTCAAGCTCTATTTCATATAGTCTCGATTTGAGCATCTGGAGCGCTTTGTCTCTGTTGGCATGCTGTGATCTTGCTTCCTGGCATGCGACCACTATGCCGGAAGGGATATGCTTCACCCTGACTGCTGTTTCCACTTTGTTTACATTCTGTCCTCCTGCTCCCTGTGCTCTGAAAGTGTCCCATTCCAGGTCCGAAGGGTTGATCTCAATTTAGATGGTGTCGTCAATCATGGGATGTACAAATACAGAGGCGAAAGAAGTCATCCTTTTTCCCTGAGCATTGAAGGGGCTGACTCTTACCAGTCGGTGTACACCATTCTCCCCTTTAAGCATACCATAGGCAAACTCTCCATCAATCTCTAATGAAACTGATTTGATCCCGGCTACATCACCATCTATTCTATCCAGCTCCAATACCTTGAAGTCGTTTTTCTCAGCCCACATAATGTACATTCTTTGGAGCATACTTGCCCAGTCACAGGCTTCTGTACCACCTGCTCCTGCATTGATTTCCAATATACAACTAAGCTGGTCCTCAGGCTGATCGAGGGTAGTTCTGAATTCTATCTCGTCAAGCTCAGCAAGCATTTCGCGGTATTTCTCATCCACTTCCTGCTCGGTGGCTTCTCCTGCTTTCTGAAACTCAAGCAACACTTCAAGGTCATCCACCAGACCCTGAAGATAATTATACTTTTCAACCCATTTTTTATGATCCTTCAATTCTTTAAGGATGGATTCGGCTTTTTCAGGATCCTGCCAGAAATCCGGATTCAGCGTAAGCTGGTCTTTTTCTTCAATTTCTATCTTCCGTCTGTCGACGTCAAAGATACCTCCTTACCGATGTCAATCGCTCCTGCAGTTCAGCTAACTGTTCTGTGGTCATTGCCCTGGTTTTATTGGTTAGATAATAAATTGGAAACCCATACAGTAAAAAAGCATACCTTGATTCAGTATGCTTTTCTGCTGTATAGACTGTTGTTGATTTTTACTTCTTAATGTCGTCAATCTCAATGTAGAACACGAGTTCGGAATTTCCGGGAATCATAGGTGGACTGCCTGC
Organism: Saprospiraceae bacterium; assembly: GCA_016716335.1. GTDB lineage: Bacteria > Bacteroidota > Bacteroidia > Chitinophagales > Saprospiraceae > OLB9. Next base: position 304,086 of record JADJWN010000021.1, read on the forward strand.
TTCCCCGTATCCAAGCTCTGCCGGGATAAATAAAAAGCCTTTGGCACCTTTGTTAAAGTAAGTCAAACCTTCATCCCATCCTTTGATTACCTGACCCTTACCTACCGGTACAGGAAATGCGTCGCCTCTCATAAAAGAGTTGTCAAACATTTCACCATTCATCAGGGAACCATAATATTGTACACTGGCTGTATTACCGGATTGAATATTATCCCCTTCTCCGTTTTTGGTAATGTAATACTTCAAGCCTGAGTCGGTTTTGGTAACCTCAAGTTTTCCGGACTTGTAGTCATTTATGGTAGCTTTCACCAATTCCTGAATAGCAGGTATCCTTTCTCTGCTGATAGCTATCCTCTCCTGTCTTTCTTTTTCCTCCTGCTCAATAAATTTATCATACTCTTCCTGTGATTTCACATCCTTCACCACCATTTCGTATTCTATAAATTTCATATTCTGAACATCAGGCGGTACTGAAGGCAAAGAATCAATAGGCATTGTCATGATCACGTGATCTCCTATTTTACACACTGACAATACTTCTGCCACCGGATTGGCATCTTTGCCGGTACCATGGGTCTTAGGAATCTGAATTCTCGGCATTTGAGGACCTTCGCCCATTTCCTGCAGGACTGTTCCGTCATCACCGGAAATTTTTATCGTAAAGAATACAAAATCTTCCGGGCTCACGGCTTTTCCATCGCCTCTGGAAACGAAACGGTATTCATATCCACTTTTGGTGACGAGTTCGCCGGTGCGGCAGCTCATGATCCAGGTGGCAATCAATGTTACAAGCAATACATTTAATAATCTCATGTTTTAAAAATATTTAGGTGTTATTGTATTTTAGGAACGTGCAGCGGAATTACCTTTTTAAGTTTATCAATAATGTCATTCAGACTGGCATACACCCCGCCTCCGGAAGCATTCTTATGTCCGCCCCCGTTAAAATATTTGGTGGCAATCTCCTGTACTGAAATATCGCCTTTACTTCGCAGCGAGATCTTAACGATGGTGGGTTGTTCGGTAATAAAAGCCGCTACTACGATTTCAGGAACCATCAGCATATAATTCACTATGCCCTCTGTATCCCCTCTCTGGATATCAAAATCAGTGTAATCCTTTTTGTTTAGATACATGATACCCACTCCGTATTCTTTGATTACTTCCATTCTGTTATACAGACAATGCCCCAGCAATCTCAGCTTTTTTTCGTTGAGTGAATTGTGTATTTTATCCTGTACAAAGTGATCATCCACTCCTACCGATTTGAGATATCCTGCTATCCTGTAAGTCTCTACCCTGGTGCCATACCTGAAGGAACCGGTATCTGTAATGATACCTGAAAGAATGCAGGCACCCAGGTCGGGGTCAATTTTTGAAAGCTCTCCCAAATCTTCAATCAGTTTGAATACGAGCTCAGAAGTACTGCTGGCCTGTGTATCTGAAAATTCGATGTCTGTAAATGGTTCGGGATCAAGATGATGATCTATGAGAATTTTTTTGGCTTTGGAAAACTGTACGTTCTCTCCCAGTTTATCAATTCTGTCCAACCCATTGAAATCCAGACAGAATATCACCTCAGCTCTATCTACGGCTTTTCTGGCGGCTTGAGGGTCTGTGTCAAATATAATGCATTTTTCTATACCATGCATATAATTGAAAAATTCAGGGTATTCGCTCGGGGCTACAACATCCACAGAGTGGCCGGATTTGCGTAAAAAAGCTGCCAATCCCAATGAAGAACCCAATGCATCTCCATCCGGATTCCTGTGTGTAATAATGGTAACTTGTTTGGGAAAAGCCAAAATCTCCCTTAGCCGGCTGATATTTTCTGACATAATGGTGGCAAAATTCGGCATTGTAGCTAAGAAATCAAAATTTATTATGGTTATTTACATTTTATTGGCAAGTGTATTAGTATTTTTGCAGCTCTTTTTTAAAAAATCAAAATTAAATAATACAAATGTCAGGTAACAGAACTTTTACAATGATCAAGCCCGATGCAGTGGCAGCAGGCCATATTGGTGCGATATTAGCTCAAATCTGTGAAGCAGGATTCAAAATTGTTGCTATGAAATACACCAAGCTCTCTGCAGAAAAAGCAGGTGAATTTTATGCAGTACACAAAGCAAGACCTTTTTATGGAGAATTGGTGGAATTTATGTCCTCCGGACCAATAGTAGCTGCCATCCTGGAAAAGGATAATGCTGTGGAGGATTTCAGAAAACTGATTGGTGCTACCAATCCGGCTGAGGCAGCTCCCGGTACCATTCGTGCAAAATTTGCCAAAAATATTGGTGAAAATGCCATTCATGGTTCAGACAGCGACGAAAATGCAATCATTGAAAGCAACTTCCACTTTGCCGGTGTGGAGGTTTTTGCGTAATACAAACTGCAAACGCAAAAAAAAGCGCTTAAAGTGATTTTAAGCGCTTTTTTTTATTTTCAGGAATTGAGTTTGTGATGGTCTTCCAGAAATTTGGCCAGTCCGATATCCGTCAATGGATGATTGAGCAGCCCCATGATAGATGACAACGGACAGGTCACCACATCAGCTCCGGCCTTGGCTGCCTGCACAATATGCAGAGGGGATCTGATAGATGCTGCCAGAATCTCTGTCATATATCCTTGCATCGAATATATAGAGGCAATTTCTTCAATCAATTTTATACCATCCCAGGTTATATCATCCACCCTGCCGATAAATGGTGAAAGATAGGTTGCCCCTGCTTTGGCCGCAAGAATTGCCTGTCCGGCCGAAAATACCAGCGTACAGTTGGTCGATATCCCATGATCCGTGAAGTAAGAGATGGCTTTTACACCGTCTTTGATCATCGGAACTTTTACCACAATATTTTCAGACAGGTCAGAAAGTTTTTTGCCTTCCTCAATAATGCCCTTGTAGTCTGTGGCTATAACCTCAGCGGATACATCGCCTCCATCGACCAGCTTGCATATCTTCTTGTAATGTGCATAAATGTTTTTAGTACCTGATATCCCTTCTTTGGCCATAAGACTGGGATTGGTGGTCACACCATCCAGAATACCGAGATCCATAGCTTCCCTGATCTGGTCCAGGTTGGCAGTATCTATAAAAAATTTCATGATTCAGATTTTTGCAGGAGAGATTAAATAAAAATGTGAGGGTGCATACCGAGCCGCTCAACCTCCTACCCTTGCTGCATTTCTGCCCTGGGGGGGTTCAGAAGGAGCTGGCCGTATGGCCCTCACGGCGCAAAATTAACAGATTTCCTGAATTTTCAGAAATCAGGGTTGGGCAAAATATAGCCATAAAATCGGATATAAAATTACATAATGTTTATATAGTTGATTAAAAGAAACTTATACCCCTCAATCATCTGATACATTGTAGGAAAAAACATTCCATGGGAACTTCCGCGGAACTTCAGCCTCTATCACAATCTCTTCTTTTTTGACAGGATGAATGAATCTCATACTCCGGCAGTGCAAAGCAATACTTTTATCCTGCAGCGGATAGGAAGCTCCATATCTCAGATCTCCGACAATCGGTGAGCCGATTTTACTCAGTTGTACTCTGATCTGATGCGGCCTGCCGGTATGTGGTCTGACCTCAAGCAGGACTTTTTGATCCAGTTCACCTATTACTTTGTATTCCAGTATGGCTTCCTTAGTATCCTTTTTAGGGGAATTATAGGCTTTAACAGTATTCTTATCGGAATCCTTAGAAATGTAATGTTTCAATGTGCCGGATAATTCTTCCGGACGTGGAAACACGATGGCGTAGTAAAGTTTCTGAATAGCTCTGTCCCTCATCAGTTCGTTCATTCTGGTGAGCGCTTTAGAAGTACGGGCAAAAATGACTACGCCGCTCACTGGTCTGTCAAGACGGTGGACTACACCCAGAAATACATCTCCGGGTTTATTCAGTTTGTTTTTAATGTAAGCTTTTACGATATCAGCAAGTGTTTCATCTCCGGTTTCATCACCTTGTACCAGGATGCCCGGCTTTTTATTTACAGCTATGATATGATTGTCTTCATATACAATTTCAGGAGTCTGCTTTGTCATAAACTGATATTTTGCTTCTTAAAAAACAACAGATTTCTTCCATACCACAGAACAAAAATAATCCAAGCTCTGAACTTTAAGGAAGTTGTTATGTAATATTACAAATAAGATCAGGTAGTAGTTGTCATGAGATTAACATTTGCTTTTTCCCCCTGCCCCAATGACACCTTCATGTTTGAAGCTCTGGTACACCGGAGGATAGATATGCCGGACCTGGAGTTTGAAACTGCACTACATGATGTGGAGCAGCTCAATAAGGCAGCACAGGAGGAAACTTACGATGTAACAAAACTCAGTTTTAACGCATATGCTTCACTTGCTGAAAAATACCAGTTGCTCCAGTATGGCAGTGCCTTGGGAAGAGGTTGCGGTCCATTGCTGATTGCCGGTCGCTACATGAATCCGGGTGAAGTTTCCTCAGCACGCATAGCGATACCCGGTTTTAATACAACCGCATATTTTCTGTTGACGCATGCATACCCTGAAGTATCCCAATGTCATGAAGTGGTATTTTCAGAAGTGGAAGATATGGTAATTCGGGGAAAGTGTGATGCGGGAGTGATTATTCACGAAAACAGATTCACCTATCAGGAAAAAGGGTTATTGAAAATTGCTGACCTGGGAGAAATCTGGGAAAATACCACCGGCCATCCCATACCTCTGGGTGCCATTGCGGTCAAAAGAAGCCTGCCTGAAAAAATCAAAATGCGAATAAGTAAGGTGATCCAAAGCAGTATAAATTTTGCCTTCCAGCATCCTGATACTGTCATGCCTTATGTGAGATGCCATGCACAGGAAATGCAGGATCATGTCATGAAGCAGCACATACAGCTATATGTCAATGAGGACTCCAGAGCCATCAGCGAAGCAGGAAAATCTGCCGTACACTATTTAATGCAGAAAAAAATGACTCCTGACCAATATAAAAATATCGCTCACAGGCTGTTTGTTGATGCCCCATAACTATGAGATGAATCCTTGTAAAGAGCTAAAAAGCAGTACAGACTAAATGTTTTGTATCAAATTGAAAAAACTTAGATAGAAATAAGCCTGCTCTTTATCAGCATTTTACACATTAAAATAAAAAAATATAATTTTTTTTCATAATATTTTCGCAAAACATATTGCATAAAATAATAATACGTATTATCTTTGTGCTGTGTAAGTTTTGGTTATTAAATTGTAAAATTCGTTGTTGCTCGTGAAAAGTCACGAGCATTTTTTTTATAACCCTGTACTTAAACAGCAAATCAATGACCCCATAGGAATCCCGAAGGTTCATAACTGCTTTTGACTACAAAATATATTTTCATATTAGACTATATGAAAATGTTTTGGCACGATATTTGAAGATTATATAGTATATGAGTTTTGGTTATTAAATTGAGTAATGCCCGTGTTTTCGTCTTCACGGGCTTTTTTATTTTATGCCATTCCGGATTATATCCGATAAGTTACCGCATTGATATTCATGCCGGCTCCAACTGAAGCAAACAGGATGATATCTCCTTTCTCAAACCGGTGCTCGGGCATCTGTCCCCTGGCAATGAGGTCATACAGTGTAGGAACGGTAGCAACCGAACTGTTACCCAGCTTATGAATACTCATGGGCATGATATCAGCCGGTGTATCCTTTATACCGTATAATCTGAAAAACAGCTTTATAATCCCCTCATCCATTTTCTCATTGGCCTGATGAATCAATACTTTTTTCACCTGCGATACATCCACCCCGGAATTATCCAGACAGGCTTTCATGGCCAACGGCACATTTTTCATGGCATACTCATACACCTTGCGGCCCTTCATTTTAATGTATCTGACTCTCGGATCGGCATGGGGGAAGTTGGATTTTCCATAATAGATATAGTAGGCTTCATCCACTGTGTGGGCATGTACCGCACTACCCAGCACGCCGGGTCCGCTTTCTTCCACATCTTTGTACTCCAGCACGGTGGCTCCTGCTCCATCACTGAAAATCATACTATCCCGATCGTAGGGATCCAATACCCTGGAGAGTGTTTCTGCACCGATGACCAAAGCCTTTTTTGCGATTCCGGCCTTGAAAAAAGCATCTGCCTGAATCACACCCTGCAGCCAGCCCGGACAACCAAATAATATATCATACGGAATACACCCGGGATTTTTTATACCTAACTCATGCTTCAATCGGGATGCCAACGCCGGCAATGTATCTGCCTGTATGGTATGTTTGATTACATTGCCAAAATTATGTGCAAAAATGATCTGATCTATGGATTCAGGGTCAATCTTACTGTCTTCTATGGCTCTCTGTGCAGCGATCAGGGCAATATCAGATGTTTTCATGTCATGGTGGGCATATCTGCGCTCTTCAATCCCGGTGATATCCTGAAATTTACGGACCACCTCCTCAGGGGGTGACTGTATCCTGTGGTGGTCTTCACCGAAAAAGTCATGGGTGGTAAAGTCTCTGTTGGTGATGATATCTTCCGGAATGTAACTTCCACTGCCTGTAATTACTGTTCTTAGCATAATTAATACATATTTCAGCGTGTAAAGCTAAGTAAGAATTTGGTAAAATGTACTTATTGTAAAAATTACACTAATTATTCTTGCTTTTCAGAATAAAACCGTCCCCAATCTGACCATGGTGGCGCCTTCCTCCATTGCAATTTCATAGTCTCCTGACATACCCATGGAAATCTCTCTAAAGTGCACATCATCACAGAAATAGCGGGATTTCAGATTCTCAAAAATTGTTTTCAGATGTCTGAATTCAGACCGGATTTTATCTTTATCATCTGTCAGTGTTGCCATTCCCATCACTCCGCAAAACAGAATATTCGGTAATTGTCCGGTTTCTCTGGCGGCCATAATGGTTTCAATATCGGATTCAGCCAGGCCAAATTTGGTTTGTTCGTCAGCAATATGAAACTGTAAAAGTATTCTGATGGTCCGGTCATTTTTATACGCCTCTTTCTGGATGGTTTGGATCAACTCCAGATCATCTGCCGAGTGTATCAGATGTATGAACGGGGCTATATACTTGACCTTATTTTTCTGCAAATGTCCGATAAGGTGCCATTCTATATCTCCGGGCAGCTGAGGTTGTTTTTCCATGAGTTCCTGAACACGGTTTTCACCAAAAGCTCTCTGCCCCTGATCATACAAATGCATAATCTGCGCCACAGATCTGGTTTTTGAGACAGCTATCAGCTTCACATTGTGTGCTTTCAAAAAATCCCTGATTTCACTATACATTGTATTAAAGAGAAATTTATTATATAAGTTCTTTCGGGATTAAAGCCCGGGGATGATATAAGGAGTCAGAACAAGCCATGCAGCTCCCTGTCCACCATTTCAATGATAAGGCCCAGGTCTTCGGGCTTGTTTTTGAAATCCAGCTTATCGTTGTTTACAATGAGCAGATTGCCTTCCTTATAATTATTGATCCAGTTTTCATATCGCTCATTCAGTCCTTTCAGGTAATCCAGACTCATATTCCCTTCATAGTCCCTGCCCCGGGTCTGTATGTGTTCTACCAGTTTGGGAATACCCGATTTCAAATAAATCAGCAGATCCGGTGCATCCACCTGTGAAGACATCAATCTGAACAGCTCGATATAATTTTTGAAATCTCTTTCAGTCATAAGGCCCATTTCATAGAGATTCGGGGCAAATATGTGGGCATCTTCATAGATCGTTCTGTCCTGTATAACAGTTTGATTTCCCTTCCTGATATCCAGTATCTGTCTGTATCTGCTGTTGAGAAAATAGATCTGCAGATTGAACGACCATCGATGCATGTCATTGTAGAAATCAGCAAGGTATGGATTGGTAGTTGTGTCTTCATATAATACTTCCCAACCGTAATGTCTGGAAAGCAATTCAGTCAGCGTAGTCTTACCGGCTCCGATATTTCCTGCTACGGCAATGTGTTTTACTTTTTGCATTTGTAATCAGGATAAAATTATGACGGGTTGTTTCATAACAAAGTCTGGTTTTACTGTCCTGAGGATATCATTCCGACAATACAATGATAAAATTGCAAATCAAGTCAATCTGATCCTGTTCATTCTCTCCTCCATCCAAAGGCGTTGCAAAAAAGCGCATTTTTTTTTATATTTCATACTTTTGGAAAATTAAGATTTTAAGCCACATCGCTACACCTTTCCCTCACAACAATCAGGAACATCGTACAAACAACTGATATCCGTATTTTAACTATTCTGATTTGGTGAAAAAGGGTTGGAAGTGCGATTCGGCTGATTACTTAATAAAGTGGACATTGCTTCATTGACCGTTCGAAATGCAAGAATTGTCGATTTTCTGCCTTCTATTTGTCTCTTCTTGTGTAGCTTTGTTTAGTATTTAAAGATTAACAGACTAATGTGATGAAAATAGATGAGCAACTGATTACAAAACTTGAGACGCTCTCCAAATTGAAACTCAGTGATGAGGAAAGAGTCCAACTGCAGAGTGAACTCTCTGCTATGATTGATATGTTTGCAAAAATCAGCGAAGTAGATACCGGAAATATTCCACCACTCATACACATGACGGACAGCTATAATATCATGCGTAAGGATGTATCTGTCACAGATTCAGGAAGAGAGGACCTGATGTCAAACGCTCCACAAAGTAAAAACGGTTTTTTTGCGGTACCAAAAGTAATAGAATAAAATGTCTGAATATCTGATAGAGGTCAAGGATCTTGCCAAGGTCTATACCATGGGTGAGGAAAAAATACATGCTATACGAAACATGAGTTTTAATATCACTAAGAATGAATACGTAGCATTAATGGGACCCTCGGGATCCGGCAAATCCACTTTAATGAACATACTGGGATGTCTGGACAGCCCGACGTCAGGTACTTATATTCTCAATAATACCGACGTGAGTAAAATGTCGGACAGCGAACTGGCAGAAGTGCGCAATAAACAGATAGGATTTGTTTTTCAGACTTTCAATCTTTTGCCCAGATTGAGCGCACTGGAAAATGTGGCTTTACCCTTGGTGTATGCGGGAATGTCCAAAACAGCAAGAAACGAAAGAGCGATGCATGTCATGGAGAAGGTCGGCCTGGCAGACAGAATGAGTCATAAACCCAACGAACTCTCAGGAGGGCAAAGACAAAGAGTAGCCATAGCCGGGCTTGGTAATGACCCTGCCATCATACTGGCAGATGAGCCTACCGGAAATCTCGATACCAAAACGTCCATTGAGATCATGTCTATCTTTGAAGCTATCCACAATGCCGGCAATACTGTAATACTTGTCACCCACGAACCCGATATTGCGGATCACGCCCACCGGATCATAAGACTGAGAGACGGCAAAATAGAAAGTGACCTGCCGAATGCACACATCACCTATGCCTCCAACCCGGAGCACCGGTACAATCTGAGATAAGTTATATGAAGAAAAAGCGTCGGTTATTCATTTTTGTTGACATATGATTTTCACCTCATCCAACTTTGTATCCGTATTAAAACCAAATTATTCATTATAAAATTTATTACGGTGCAGAATTGGTTCAAAATAAGACGCTACACTCCATTTTCCTCCTTTACCATAGCGATGCTATGTCTCAGTCAGTAAAATGGCTTATTTTATTGCACTTTAACCCCTCATGACAAAGTTCTAATGAATAATTTGGGTTAAACACAGACTTAAGATACCTCAGAAGGAATTCAATACAATCACAAAGTAAAAATTGATCAGGCTGCTTTTTATGCCATGGTTTTGATTATTTTTGCCACCAAACCCATTCCAAATGCAAACACCCAAAATCCTGGTAACAGGTGCTAACGGTCAGATAGGCCGGGTATTGACAGAGGCATTAAGAGCAAAATACGGTAATCAAAATGTCTTGGCATCCGATATTCAAAAACACCACCTGCACAACGATCCCTTTGAGTTTCTGGATATACTGAATACACAACGTCTGAAAGAAATCATAGAAGATCATCAGATCAATCAGATATATCACCTTGCTGCCATACTTTCGGCCAATGGTGAATGGAATCCTGTCAAAACCTGGAATATCAATCTCAATGGCCTGCTGTCCATACTGGAATTGGCTAAGGACAAAAAAATTGAAAAAATATTTTTTCCATCTACGATAGCGGTATTCGGCAAGACTACCCCAAGAGTGGAAACACCACAGGATGTACCACTACTGCCCACTACCGTATATGGTATCAGTAAAGCTACCGGTGAATTGCTGTGCAACTATTACAATCTCAGGTATGGCATTGACGTACGGTCTATCAGATATCCGGGTATCATCGGATGGCAATCATTACCGGCGGGTGGCACCACAGATTATGCAGTAGAAATCTATCATGCCGCACTTAAGGGAGACAACTATGAATGCCTTTTAGCTGAGGACACCAGACTGCCTATGATGTATATGGATGATGCCATACAAGCTACCCTGCAACTGATGGATGCACCGCCTGAAAACATCAGAGTGAGATATAGCTACAACCTGGCAGCCATGAGTTTTACTCCGGCAGAGATTACGGCAGAAATCCAGAAACACATACCGGATTTTAAAGTAGTGTATAAACCGGATTTCAGGGATGAAATTGCCAGAAGCTGGTCGGAGTCCATTGATGACAGCAGAGCCCGTGAGGATTGGGGATGGAAACCCGGATTTGACCTTGCCTCCATGACCCGGGATATGCTTCACCATTTAAGCAAGGAAATTTTGAAAAATTGAATATCTGATTTAAAAGCATTGATTATCTGTTACTAACCTCAATTTATAATAAATGAACCTGAATATTGCGAAGGAACTGGCAGCTGAATTACAAGAGCTCAAAGATGCGGGATTGTTCAAATCCGAAAGAATCATTACCACTCCTCAAAGTGCAAAAATCCGGACCACTGCCGGAAAAGAGGTACTGAACTTTTGCGCCAACAATTACCTCGGGCTCTCATCGCATCCCGAAATCATAAAAGCTGCCAAAGAAGCCATTGATACCCACGGATTTGGTATGTCTTCTGTCCGGTTTATTTGCGGTACGCAGGACATACACAAAGAACTGGAACAAAAAATCGCCGAATTTGTAGGGCAGGAAGATGCCATACTTTATGCTGCAGCTTTTGACGCCAACGGAGGTCTCTTTGAGCCATTGCTCGATGAACGTGACGCCATCATATCCGATGCCCTCAATCATGCGTCAATCATAGATGGTATCAGGCTGTGCAAAGCCAAAAGATACAGGTATCATAACAATGATATGCAAGATCTGGAGACTAAACTGAGAGAAGCGAAGGAAGCCGGTGCACGGAGGATAATGATAGCAACGGATGGTGTTTTTTCGATGGATGGCATCATCGCACAGATAGACAAAATATGTGATCTCGCAGAGGAGTATGGAGCTATGGTCATGGTAGATGATTGTCATGCTACCGGCTTTGTTGGAAAAACCGGAAGAGGATCGGCCGAACATTCGGGGTGCTTACGGAAGAAGTGGATATCATCACAGGCACCTTTGGTAAAGCTCTGGGAGGTGCATCAGGTGGATTTACCGCTGCAAAAAAGGAAGTGGTGGAAATGCTGAGACAAAAATCCAGACCCTATCTCTTCTCCAATACGCTTGCTCCTGCCATTGTGGGAGCTTCTATCAAAGTTTTGGATATTTTGTCGCACAGTACCGCATTGAGGGATAAACTTGAACAAAACACACAACTCTTCAGAAAAGGTATGACTGAAGCCGGATTTGATATCATACCGGGTACCCACCCTATCACTCCGGTGATGCTGTATGATGCGCCGCTGGCTCAGCAGTTTGCTGCCGCTCTATTGGATGAAGGCATATATGTGATAGGATTCTTTTATCCTGTAGTACCCAAAGATAAAGCAAGAATCAGGGTACAGATCAGTGCAGGTCATGAACCGGAGCACATTGAACAGGCTGTGGCAGCATTCACTAAAGTCGGAAAGAAGTTAGGAGTCATATAACCCGAATCCGGGATTCAATATATGGACAATAAATAGATCAGCATCCAACGACTGATAAATTCCATTTAAAAATAAAAGAAAGTCCTCAGTTGATCCTGAGGCTTAATAAATTTGTTAACACAGGCTTTCAGCCATAAAATGCTAATGTCCGGGCATACTGAAAATAAAAAAGCAGTTACAACTTACATCATAACTGCTTGATCTTCAGTGTGATTCCGTCTGGATTCGAACCAGAGACCTACTGCTTAGAAGGCAGTTGCTCTATCCAGCTGAGCTACGGAACCATCAAATCTTCAAAAACGGACGCAAAGTTAATAACATTCAATATATTTGCAAGCTAATAAAGGAATTTTTGAGTAAAATCTATGCAACCTGATCAGGTTAAGATAAATGACACATGGAAAGCCCCTTTGACTCATGTATTCATGTCCTCTTACTTTGATGATATCAGCAGACAATTACGGGACCTGAAAAAGGATGGGATTACATTTTACCCGCCCGGACAGCTGATATTTAATGCATTCAACACCACACCCTTTGATAATGTAAAGGTAGTCATATTGGGTCAGGATCCTTACCATAATCCCGGTGAAGCAATGGGTTTGAGCTTTTCAGTACCCAGAGGTGTGAAAATTCCTCCTTCACTGAGAAATATATATAAAGAGCTTCATGATGACCTTGGCTGTACTATCCCGGATCACGGAGATCTGTCCGCATGGGCAACACAGGGCGTTTTTTTGCTGAATGCAATCCTTACAGTAGAAAAAAACAGGGCAGGATCGCATAGGGATATTGGCTGGCAAAATTTACGGATGAAGTAATTCACACGCTTAGTAATGAGAAGGTAAATCTTGTATTCATGCTGTGGGGTAATTTTGCCAAAAGTAAAAAGTCACTGATTGACAGTAGCAAACATCTCATCCTTGAGGCTGCGCATCCGTCTCCATTGGCCGGTAATGCTTTTTCCGGATGCAGGCATTTTTCCAAAGCCAACCAATATTTAAGCACACATGGAATACAACCCATCGACTGGCAGATCAAATAAAGTTTGAAATATGACATCTCTGATTGAATCCCGAAAGGAACTAACAGTTTTAGCAGTGACCGGAGCCTTGGTCGTAGCACTTGGTGCTTTTGGAGCCCATGGCTTAAAGCCATTACTCAGCGAAACAGCTTTACATACTTATCAGACAGGAGTGCAGTACCACTTCTATCATGTGCTGGCCATGGGGTTGATGGTTTTATTTTATTTACAATCTGAAAATAAGACCTTCCTGCACAGTTTTTATCTTTTTACCGGGGGTATTTTAGCTTTCAGCGGTTCGTTATATCTGTTGAGCACTGTTGAGATTTCGGGCATTTCATCTTTCCGGCTGCTTGGGCCGATCACCCCACTGGGCGGATTGTTATTCATTCTTGGGTGGCTGAATATTGTCAGATGCATTATGCCCAAAAGATAGGTCGTGCCCCATTTTTTCCATTCCATACAGCTATAATTGGGATGTCCTTTTTTCTTTGGTCACATAGCCGGGAAATCATGATATGTTAGAAGGCGAACATATATAAAAACAAAAGGGCATATCCTTTGCTGAAGATATGCCTTTTTGTTATCAAAAAACGACAATACTTAGTTACCGAGATAGTTTTTCAGCAACTTACTTCTTGAAACAGATCTGAGTTTATTGATTGCCTTATCTTTAATCTGACGTACACGTTCGCGGGTCAGACCAAACTTGTCTCCGATGTCTTCCAGTGACATGGGGTGTTCTATGCCTATCCCGAAATACAGCTTGATGACATCACATTGTCTGTCTGTGAGGGTACTGAGAGATCTTTCTATTTCCCTTCTCAAAGATTCGGCATATTCCAAACCTGCATCCGTATCCGGCGTACTGTTATTTTCGAGTACATCCAGCAAAGAATTATCTTCCCCGTCCACAAATGGTGCATCCATGGATACGTGTCTTGCAGCCACTCCGAGCGTGGTTTCTACTTCTTCTGTGGGTATTTCAAGCAACTCTGCCAGCTCTTCCGGAGAGGGCTCTCTTTCAAACTCCTGCTCAAGTTCAGAAAAAGCTCTGTTGATTTTATTGAGCGAACCAACCTTATTGAGTGGCAGTCTTACAATTCTGGATTGTTCAGCCAAAGCCTGCAGGATGGACTGTCTGATCCACCATACTGCGTAGGAAATAAATTTGAAACCTCTGGTTTCGTCAAAGCGCTGAGCTGCCTTGATAAGTCCGAGGTTTCCCTCATTGATCAGGTCTGAAAGGGACAATCCCTGATTTTGATACTGTTTTGCAACTGAAACGACAAATCTCAAATTGGCCTTGGTCAGCCTTTCCAAAGCTTCCTGGTCACCATCCTTGATCCTCTGAGCTAAATCCACTTCCTCTTCCGGCGTCAATAAGTCCACCTTGCCGATTTCCTGCAGATATTTCTCTAATGACTGGCTTTCCCGGTTGGTAATGGATTTGGTAATCTTAAGTTGTCTCATTATCTGTACGTTAGGATTTTATTAAGAATTTTCAAAAAAGAGCGCAAAATTACAATAATTATCTGTTTTACAGCAAATTAAAATTGTTAAATATTCGAAAAACACCACGTTATTGAGTTTTCGATTTGCAGGACTCTACCCGCTTCGACACCAAAGCAATGGGTCATGAATAAAACTCCTGCAAAAAAAACCATTGTTATAATTATGCATCAGTAAAAAAAGTTCAATTATTTTGCCAAATAGAAAATTTATTTTTTATTGCGGTCTTTTTCTACAAGGGCTGATTGGCCTGAATGCATAGTACACATGAAAAGAGTCCAATTAGAGTTAGAATATATTTTCAGAGCTTCGCCAGCTATACTTTATGCGTTTATCACCACACCGGTATGTCTGGTACGATGGTATTGCGAAGAGGTGGATATTGCCAATGATGTGTACACTTTTTACTGGTCAGGTACCAAGGAACGGGCTTTTATGATTGATGATATAGAAGAAGAGCGGGTCAGATTCCAATGGGAAAATGCTGAAAATGAGGACGAATACCTGGAATTCAGGATGTACAAATCGGACATCACCAATGAGACCATTCTGGAAATCACGGATTTTTGTGATGAGGATGAAGTGGACGAAATTAAAGATATCTGGAATAATCTGATGACTGAACTTCGCAAGGAATGTGGCGGTTGATTCTGTATATCCGCAATTTCTCGTCCCGAAACTTCATCTTTAAAAAGTGATCCGGGTCAGCCATATAGCAGTTGGCATTTTTATCATGCTTGGTTATCATGCATCCTCCCAGCATACTATTGCTCCCCTACCTAAAGAAAAATATATCCCTGTAGAGGAATTATTTCGGTTCGGAATTCAATTAATACCACGTACTGACGTCAAAAACCGGTATGGATTGTGTTCAAAAGACCCATTACCTTTATTCTGTAAAATCGAGCATGTCATAGAACAAAAATCCGGAATAGCATTTCGTTTCAGATTGGGAAATCTTCAGTATGTAAATATGCTGGAAAATAAAAAAAGTAATATATTTGCTGAATAAAATCAACAATTTATGACAACTGCCACCTTCAAAAATGCCAATTACCTTCTGATTTTTATCCTGACCGCAGGACTCATTATTACAGGATGCAAAAAAGAGCCCGAAATAACCAAAGGCTGCACCGATAGTGTAGCGGACAATTTTAACTCCAGAGCCACAGAGGATGACGGCAGTTGCACCTATCAGAAACGATTTCTTGGAGAATATGACGGTAATTTTATGTGTACGGATGCCTTTGCTACCGTATTCAACAGGGCAGACATCAGCATAACCGAAAGGTTGTCCAAGCAGGAAATCCAGATGACCATTCAGTCCACCATCGGCCCCCTTATCGTATTGGGAAAAATCATATCCAGGGAAGAAATCGAAATTGACCAGGTACTGGAGAATTTACCGGTCATCCCGAATGATATTTTCCCCGGAGCAGGCACTGAACCGGTGAGGTGCAGAGGAGAGGTCAAAACTTTGCTGAAAATCAGTACTGACAATAAAACATTGACCGGTGACATCAATCTGAAACTCACCAATACAGATCCGATCAATGTAGGAGGATTCCCGCTGCCTCCGGGCTTCCTCAATCTCTCAGACAAGTGTGGATTTGTTGGCAATAAGAAATAAACGGTATTTATCTAAAGTCAAATCAATACAGGTGAAATAAATCACCCACCCCGATATTCCTTCTGACGTTGAATGCTTCTGCGTATTCAAAGCCTGCATCCCTGCCATAGCTTTTATTTTTGGCCTTTATAAAATCCAGAAAAGAAGCAGAGGAAATAGGCGTTTCAGGCTCGGAAGAATCAGGGTCATAAAACTGAGAGCTGAATGTCAGGATCAGTTCCATTTTTTTGTCCATATATCCGGAGATATCCACCACAAAATCAGCCGGAATATTCCTGTCCTGAATATAATGATACAGGGCCTTAGGCCGCCAGGGAAGCTGCTTTTCGCCACTATCATCATAAGTGGTGATTTTTACCAAGCCTGCATAAAAACTTGCCTGCGCCACCAGTTCAGCAGCTCTGCCATGATCCGGGTGGCGATCAGATACGGCATTTGCCAGTATTAATCGGGGTTGATATTTTCTGATTATACGGATTACCGGCAGCAAATGCTCTTCATCCACTTTAAAGAAGCCATCTTTCATCCCGAGATTTTCTCTGAAAGCGGCCCCCATCTTTATCCTTGCATTCTCAGCCTCCCGCAGCCTTATCACATTATTACCCCTTGTGCCCAGTTCACCCTCTGTGAGGTCGCACAGACCTACTGTATATCCCAGATCTATGTGTCGTAGCAGGGTGCCTGAACAACTTAGTTCTACATCATCCGGATGCACCCCGAATGCCAGAATATCTACTGATGTGTTATCCATTTTAATAAAAAATTACATTGAAAAGTGAACAACAAACATCCACACAATTTAGTTGTTGCAACAAATAATCGTAAAAATTTACCACCTCAATAACACACTGCCCCAGGTAAATCCGCTGCCGAATGCAGCCAGACAAATCAGATCTCCTTCTTTTACACGGCCATTTTCATAGGCTTCGTTGAGGGCAATGGGAATGGAAGCTGCGGTGGTATTGCCGTATTTCTGGATATTGTTCACCACTTTCTCATCAGGCAGACGAAGCACTTTCTGCACAAACTGACTAATCCTCAGATTGGCCTGATGTGGTACCAATAAATCAATATCCTGGGGAGTAAGCCCTGTCGCCTTGAGTGCTTCATGTATGACCTCCGGAAACTTGGTCACTGCTGTTTTGAATACCAACTGACCATTCATGTAAGGAGCCAGCAAATTGTCATCCAGCATTTTCTGAGTGACAAACAAGCCGCCGGGTAGATCCGAATCGGGATATCCAAATTTTTCAACTCCCAGATGGTAACCACCATGAGACCCTGGATTTATCATAGCCAACTCTTCCGCATGTGTACCGTCTGCGTGCAGATGAGACGTGAGAATACCCTGCCCTTCCTTATCCGTAGGCTGCAGCACTACGGCTCCCGCCCCATCCCCGAAAATAACCGTCACAGCCCTGCCCTCATCCGAAAAATCCAGTCCCATAGAGTGCATTTCTGCTCCTACAAGCAGGATGTTTTTGTACATACCGGATTTGATAAACTGATCTGCAATCGACAAACCATAGACAAAACCCGAACACTGGTTTCTGATGTCCAGAGCTCCCGCCTCTTTGTGGGTAATCTGCCCATCGCCCTCTGCAGTAAGACCCCACAACCCGGAAAATAATAATCAGGGCTCAAGGTAGCAAATATGATAAAATCAATGTCTTCTTTGGAAATACCGGCACGCTGTATGGCAATTTCAGCAGCTTTTACACCTAAGGTGGTGGTGGTTTCCTTGTGTTTGGTGGCATACCTTCTTTCTTCTATTCCCGTACGCTCCCGTATCCATTCATCTGAAGTATCCATGTACTTAGTCAACTCATGATTGGTCACCACTCTCTCCAGAGTGTATGCACCGATTCCTGCAATTTTTGTTCTGATTTGGGTCATCTGGACAGGCATTTTATTTACACAAAGTTAAAAAATATTGACAATTAGAGAGATTTGAAATGAAATGAATAAATGTACCGACCAGCAGTCATTTGGGTCTCAAGACAGCAGTGGCTTCAGGAAAGAAAATCCTGAAATTTTCTGAAAACTCTTGGTAGAACCGTTGCAGATCCTGGTGTGCATGTGGTATATTATTGTCAAACCGGGCTCTTCTGGCCAGAAAGTGCAGGGTTTTGACCAACCGTTCTTCACTACTGCAACTCAATAGGAAATCATCAGCTATCATTCGTGGTGCCAATGAACGGAGCTTTTCGGGTAAAATGGTGTAATAATGCTCCAGAACATGGTATATGCTGTCAGCAAATTGTCGGAGAGGGACTTCATGATATTCATGCCAGTGACGGCTCAAAAAATAATCCAGAAAAATATCTGTAACCACCGGGGCATACTTTTTTTGAGTCTCTCTCAAGCGGGCATTGAATAATGAGATCACGGGATGATTGTCCGTAAAGTGATCAATCTCCCGGTGAAGTAAAATCCCGGCTCTGACCTTTTCTGAAAAGAATACAGTCTGTGCGTTACTTACAAAATCGGCAATATAATTACCTGCGATGATATCCGGATCCTCTCCGGACAAAAACATATGTGCCAGGAAATTCAATTAAATATCGGTGCCATTGACTGTTTCGAGAATAGGCTCATGCCTGAACGAACGGAAATCCACCGCACTGACGCTTGATACTCCGGGTTCGTCCATATACACACCGTACAATATATCCACCTCTGCCATAGTGGCTTTATTGTGTGTGACGATAATAAACTGAGAATCCTTACTGAAAGTCTTGATGATATTGTTGAACTTCTGAATATTGGCATCATCCAGCGGCGCATCCACTTCATCAAATATGCAGAAAGGTGCCGGCTTGAGCAGATACAATGCAAAAAGCAAAGCTGTGGCAGTGAGTGTTTTTTCTCCTCCCGACAACTGTGAGAGCGATTTAGGCTTTTTACCTTTGGGTTTGGCAATGATTTCTATCTCAGACTCCAGGGGATTAGCAGGATCGAGCAATACCAGATCACAGGTGTCATCTTCCGTAAAAAGACTTCTGAATACCTTGATGAAATTTTCCCTTACCTTTCCGAATGCCTCTGTAAACTTTTGGGTAGCAGTATTTTCGATCTCTTTTATCGTATCTTCAAGAGAATTTCTGGCATCCAGAATATCCTGACGCTGTGTCTGTATCACCGTGAATCTCTCATGCATCTCATTGTATGCTTCAAGCGCCATGGGATTGATCTCCCCGAAGGTCTGCAGCTTGTTTCTCAATTTTCGACCTCCTGCCCAAGCAATTTCCAGATCCTCAATGGGCTCAGGTTCTGCATTTATGATATCATTAATCTGAATATCAAACTCTATTTTCAGCCTCTCCCCTACTGCATTGATTCTGAACTTGCACTCAGTGAATTTATCCTTGAGTTGCTGGATTTGATTTTGTACCAGATTCTGCAATCTGGTCAATTGCCTTATTTTTTCCTCCAGTTCATTGATGACTGCCCGAGCCTGAAAGTAAGACTGCTCTGCTTCACTCAAGGTGCTTTGATAGCCTTCTTTCTCGGTGTAGAGATTTTTTAGTTGCTCCTCCATCTGTATGACCTGATCACTGAGGTCAATCATTTGTTTTTCTTCGGAAGCAATGCGAAGTTTACTCTGAGATATTTTGGCTTCAATTTCCTTTGATCTGCTGTGCTTGAAGTCGAGGTCTCTGCTGAGATTTTCAAGTAGATTCTGATGTCTGATCAAACGGATGTTTTCAGTATTAAAAGCTTCCGTACATTCTGTCATCTTTCGGTATAACGCATTGATATGCTGATCATCTGAGGTGATACTGCCACTTATTTCCTGGATCTGATGCAATATGCCTGTATTTTCTTCACGCAATTTTTCAATCTGGCCGGACTTTAGTTTTATCTGTTCGTTGTTGGAAGATATCTTATCCTCCATTTCTTTGCGCAATTTTTCAAAATTGTCCAGCTGAAGCGTCAGTTTCATTGCCGACTGCTGCAATTTTGCCAGTTCTGCATTCAGACTATCAATGTCTTTTTGCATATCGGCTGCCCTGATCTGTTGGATACGTTGCTGCAGGGAGAGCATATCAGCCTCAGCTTTCAGTTTAGCTTTGGTCAGCTTTTCAATATCAACCGCAAGTTTTTCCAGATTCTGTTTCCGGCCTATTCTTTTACCTTCAAATAGCCCAACCGAACCTCCGGAAAAGCTCAGTCTTGTCTTCTGAAAAGTACCTGAAGCAGATATATATACGATATCCTCATTTAATGATTCGACGGGTCTGAAAGTGTCCAATTCTTCCTCTGTAAGATATACATCGTGGAGAAGCCATTTTACAAGCGGCAGGTATTTGTCCTGCGTCTTTATCACCTCAAGGGCAGATTTTATCCCGGAATCTGCATGCGGCCCGGTCTTTACATCCGGCACTTTGTTTAACAAAAAGAAATTGGCTTTACCATGCTGGCCGTCACGAAGCAGTTTGATGGCTGCCTTCGCTTCCACTTCATCGGAGACCACAAAGTAATTCAAATACTGCTCAAGATACTGTTCGATCGCTGTCCTGTACCGGTCTTCCACCTGAATGACATCAGACAGCAGTACTGCGTTTTTATTCCAGTTTTCACCCAGAAATTTAACTGACTCCGGAAAACCTTCATAATTTTCCACCATACTCTTCAGGAGATCATGTTCGTGTTGCCTTGCATCCAGCCTTCTGTGTATATCTTTGAGTTTATCGGACAGTGCTTCCTTTTCGGATTCCAACTGTCTTAATGTCTGCTTTCGGTCTTCTTCCCTTGTATTGAACGCATCCAGTTGAGCCTTTACCCTGACAATTTCCTTTTCAGTATATGCCGATGATGATTTTAAGTCCGCCACAGCCTGCTTTCTGTTTTCGAAATCCTCAGACATTCTTTGATTCTCCTTATTGAGGTTGTCAATGGTATTCTGCAGAATTGCCGTGGATTTTTCATTGTCAAATATCAGGCGGTCCAGACTTTGCTTTTTCAGCTGAAACTGATCAAATGATTGCTTTGCGGCATTGTATTCAGACTTTGCCTGATTATATGCAGTTTCAGTCAGTCTGAATTGATCCTTCATCTGATGCTCTGTCATTTGTTCGGCAAGGATGCGTTCTTGCAGAGCTTCTGTTTCAGAAAGGAGTTTCTTCAATTCACCGGAATCTGACTCTATCTGAATTTTAAGATTATGCAGTGTCTGCTGTTTGAACCCAATGTTTTGCCTGGTAAGATTTTTCTCATTTTCAATATTCCTGATATTGCTGACAAGTTCAGCGAGGCTTTTTTGTTTCTGACTTACCTCTTCCTCCTTGTCCACATGCTTCTTTTTTTCCTTTTCCAGTGCAGCATGCAGGGTGTACAGCTCTGCATCCATGGATTTGTATTTATCCTGCTCCTGACGTATCTGCTCTGAGGTTTGCTTGTATTCCTCCTTCAATGACTGGATAGAGTGTATGGCATATGTAATGCTCAGATTTTTATATTGCTCTCGGAGCTCATTGTACTTTTTTGTTCTTTTTGCCTGTTTTTCAAGCACTTTGAGATTAGAGTCTATTTCAAAAAGCAGATCCTCTACCCTGTTAAGGTCTTCTTCGGCACTCTTCAGCTTGTTTAACGTTTCCCTTTTCCGTATTTTGAATTTGGATATTCCGGCCGCCTGCTCAAACATACGTCTCCTTGCATTCTCTTTGTCTGCAAGTATGTCATCCACCATACCCAGGACTATGATCGCATAGGAATTGGAACCAATACCGGTATCCATAAACAAGGTGTTGATATCCTTGAGCCTGCAAATCACATTGTTAATCCTGTACTCTGACTCCCCGTTTCGGTACAGAATTCTGGATATAGTGACCGTGTTGTATTCGACAGGAAGTATATGCCTGTTGTTTTCGAATGTCAGGGATACGATGGCTGCAGCGGCCTCTTTCCTTTTCTTTGTGCCGTTAAATATGACATCAGACATGGACTCAAGACGGAGATCCTTACCTTTCTGCTCTCCCAAGACCCATCTTATTGCATCTACAATATTGGACTTACCCGAACCATTGGGCCCCACTACTCCGATGACATCATCATTAAAATGCAGAATCGTTTCGTTGGCGAAACTTTTAAACCCCTTGATATATAAACTCTGTAATCTCATAAGGGCACAAAGATAATACCGTCAGTGATATATATGTATTGCCCTGATTTCATGTAATATACACAATGTTTCCACAAAGTGTGCTTAGCTTAAAGCAAGACAAAACCAATCCCGAAAATGTGTCCCTAATTGCCCTGCCATACATTAAAAAGATAAAAAATGAACGGTTTGTTGGCAAATCAGCCTTATACATCGCTTCAAACCACAGGAAATTTGAACTTTTTTTTGTTTAAAATGATTTATGGAATATTTTTGCACGAATTTTAAAAAATTATTATATGTCCGAACAGACTAACGTAACCACAAGGTACAGTGACGAAGACCTGAAGGAATTCAAGGAATTGATTGAATCCAAACTGGCCAAAGCTCAGGAACAGTATAACAGTTTGAGAGAACAGCTGAAGGATATAACCGAGAACAACAACGATGACTTTGCCAAAGACATCACCGACTTCTCCTCTCTGCAGTCTGAGGTGGAAATGCTGAATAATATGGCAAACCATCAACGCAAATACATTCAGGATCTGGAAAATGCACTCATCCGAATCAATAATAAGTCTTACGGCATCTGTATAGTGACCGGTGAGTTGATCGACAAGAAAAGACTGATGGCAGTGCCTACTACTACCAAATCTGTAACTGCCAAAACTCAGGCAGAAATGAAGGATGTGATGCAGGTACCCAAAGAAAAAATGAGAGGTTTTGACGACATCGAAGAGGATGAAGAAAAATCAAGGCCGGCTATAAAGTCAGAGCCTAAAAAACCCGTCATTATCACTAAGGTGATCAAAAAGGCGGGCACTGCCAAAGCTGCAGATCCACTGGATGATGAAGATCTGGACAAAATATTCTCAGAACTGGATGTGATCAAGGAACTGGATGAGTCAGAACTTCACATCGAAGATGATGAAGATGATACTTTCTCATCAGTAGATGATGATGAGGATCTCGATATGATTGCTGATGATGAGGGAGATGATTATGATGATGAGGATATGTAATCCATTACGCACCGTATAAAATAAAAGCCGTTGAGAGCAATCCAGCTTCAACGGCTTTTTTATTCCTGGTAAAACAGTAAAAAGGTCAGTGTAACATAAATTACAAATAATCCGACAGGACTGCTGTAATTTTGCAACGTAAATCAACATTTAAACACATGAAATACAATGATATAATCAACAGCGACCAACCGGTTTTGGTAGATTTTTCAGCAGAGTGGTGTGGCCCTTGTAAGGCAATGACGCCTATACTTCAAAAAATTAGCCTCCAAGGTGGAAGGCAAGGCCAAAATCATAAAAATTGATGTGGATAAAAATCCGGCACTGGCCCAAAAGATGAACATCATGGGTGTACCGACTTTTGTCCTCTACAAAAAAGGTAAAATCCTCTGGAGACAGTCCGGTATGCAATCTTTGAATCAGCTGGAACACCTGATTGAGGATGCAATGAATAAGTAAAACAAAATCCGGCATGACATTTTAATTGCATACTTGCAGTAAGTATCTTTGCTGAAAAGTCATGCTGGAATTTGCGATACGACAGCTTAAACATTACAAAGGTCTGGGAGACAGGACTTTCGCTCAGATTTCAGAGGAAGACTTCTACTACAGGCCTCATGAAGAGGTAAATTCGATAGCCATTATCATTCAGCATCTGCATGGCAATATGCTCTCCAGATGGACGTGCTTTCTCTCACAGGATGGCGAAAAAGAGTGGAGGAAAAGAGACGAAGAATTTGAAGACAAAAAGCTCACGGCCGGGGAGCTTACAGCTATGTGGGAAGAAGGATGGAATCTGTTATTTCAGGTTTTGGGAGAACTGACGGAAGACCAGCTAAAACTCACCGTAAAAATCCGCAAAGAAAGCATGACAGCCGAAGATGCAGTGATCCGGCAGTTATGTCACTATACCTATCATGTAGGACAGATTGTACATATAGGGAAAATCATTAAATCCGGGGAGTGGAAATCCCTTTCTATTCCAAAAGGTGAATCTGTAGCATATAATTTTAAGAAATTTGAAGAAATCGAAAGAGAAAAACACTTTATGGATGACTGGCTTGAAAGCAGTAAATAAAGGGTACCTCAGAGGATACCCTTTGCAATCATATATGGAATGACAAGCCACAGCAAGCCTTTGATGAGAAAAAATAAGAATCCGAAGATTCCCACTTTTTTAATCCATATTTTAAATCCGGACTTTTGCTTTTCCATAATTAATCTGCAATTACTTCATAGGTGCGGAATGTGGAAGACATAGGCGGCTTTTTACCTTCTTCCTTTGCTTTCCTGATGTCTTCGAATCCTCTTTTGTGTCCCTCTATGAATTCCGGTGAGTTGGTCCAGGCTTTGAAATCCTCCTCAGAGTCCCAAAAACTTACAATGAGATATGGCTCATTTTCAGTTTTGGGCCTTAATACCTGCATAAACCTGAATCCCTTCATCCGGTCAATAGCTTTTGCCCGGGTACCAAATAACTCTTCAAATCTGTTTCTGTAATTTTCATCACAGTGGATGTAATTGATAGCTACAAATGGATTTTGCATATAATTGAATTTTTATGTTAAATAGATGGACAAATGTAATAGGTGCTTTCCATATATCCTATTTTTATTTAGATTAATTCTAATTAAAATTCAAAATTAAACTTGAGCCTCACAATAAGGCCCAAAAAATATGAAAAATTAATGCTGATTACAAATGAATGATGGTATCACATTGATCCAGATCAAAACGATCGTTGGAAGCAACGATTACTATTCTGCCATGAGAGTGCATGTGCAGCAATTTCTGAAACCACTCTCTCGCATTCAAATCAAGAAAGGAAGTGGGCTCATCCAGCAATAATACTGGAGTGTAACTCAATAATGACAGAGCCAGCTGAGTCTTTTGTTTCATACCTGAAGAAAAAAAGCGTAATGGCTTTTCTTTTTGGTCTGACATTTCCAGGAGGTTCAAAAACTCCTTATACGATATCTTTCTGTTGAAAGGCTTAAATTTTTGGTGGAAAACAAAATTTTCCTCAAGGCTGTACTCCTGAATCAGGTCAGTGTATGGCGCAGCAATTGAGATATACCGGAAGATAGAGGATGGGGATATAATTTCTTTGGTTTCGGAGTAAATCAGTGTGCCCTTGCTGGGTGTCAGATAACCGGAAAGCAGCTTAATCAAGGTGGACTTACCGCTTCCGTTGCGACCAGCAATACCATAAATCTTGTCCGGGGTGAACTGGTAGGAGAAATCTTTGATTATCCATTGATAATAATATCTTTTGGAGAGCTTTTCTGCCAGTATATTCATGGTCAGGAATGCTTAAATCCTTTCATGAGGCCTCGATCCGCCTGTTTAAGAAACTGTATAATTTTGTCTTTTTCGACGGAAGGTGCAATCTCCGCTTCTATCCTTTCGATGGATTTCTGGACATTGGTACCTTTTACAAAAAGGATTCTGTAAATTTCCTGGATGGACGCAATCTGCTCATCGCTGAAACCCCGACGTTTCAAACCGATGGAATTAACGCCAGCATAAGACAAAGGCTCTCTGGCAGCCTTGACAAGGGTGGTACATCTTTACGCACCAGTGATCCGCCTCCTACCATGGCGTGATCTCCGATTTTGACAAATTGATGGACGGCAGTAAGTCCACCCAATATCACATGATTACCGATTTCGATATGGCCGGCCAGATTCACATTATTGGCTAAAATACAGTCAGACCCAATGAAACAGTCATGGGCTACATGCACATATGCCATCAGCAGCGTGTTCCTGCCGACTTTGGTAGTCATACTGGCAGCTGTACCCCTGTTGAGCGTACAACACTCACGAATGGTCACATTATCCTCCACAATCAGGGTGGATGCCTCACCTCTGTATTTCAAGTCCTGAGGTATAGCACCGACCACAGCTCCCGGAAACACTTTACAGGACTGCCCTAAAGTGGTACCGTCAAGAATAGTGGCATGCGGCCCAATCCAGCTGTCATCTCCAATAGTCACCTCACCTGCTATATAGGCAAATGGTTCTATGGTTACATTATTTCCAATCCTTGCATCAGGATGTATATAGGCAAGATTACTCTTCATACTTTCTTTTAATAATTTGAGCAGTTAACTCTCCTTCTGACACGATTTTATTACCGACATATGCAGTTCCCTGCATGCGCACAATCCCTCTTCTGATAGGCTCGAGCAGTTCCATTTTCAGCAGGAGGGTGTCGCCCGGCACCACTTTAGCTTTAAATTTTACTCCGTCCATTTTGAGGAAATAAGTATCCCAATGCCCGGGGTCACCTACGATATTCAAGGCGAGTATCCCTCCTGTCTGTGCCATGGCTTCCATCTGAAGTACGCCGGGAAATACTGCGTTACCAGGGAAATGCCCCTGGAAGAAGTATTCATTCATTGTGACGTTTTTGACCCCAACGATGTGCTTATCAGATATCTCAATAATTTTATCCACAAGCAAAAAAGGGTAGCGGTGGGGCAGATAATGCTGTATCGCTTCCACGTCCATCAATGCCGGGGCATCCGGATTGTATTTAGGCTTTCCTTTCAGTTTTTTTTGTTCAAGGTACAGAGACTTTAACATGGAAGCAAAAGCATGATTGGCCCTGTGACCGGGACGTCTGGCTATGATATGTCCTTTAACCTCCTTGCCAAACAATGCAATATCTCCCAAAAGATCCAGGATTTTATGTCTGGCGGGTTCATTTCTGAATTGTAATTTTACGGTATTCAATATGCCGTCCTCGGTCATTTGTACGCCAGGCTTGTTTAGCTTTTGACGCAGACTCTCCAGCTTGGGTTCATCCATAGCCTGGTCCACAATTACTATGGCATTATCCAGATCTCCTCCTTTTATCAGCCCGGCGTTGGCAAGGGCCTCCAGTTCGCTCAGCATCACAAAGGTTCGGCAACAAGCTATCTGGCTGCCAAATTCAGCAATTTCATGCATAGTGGCAGATTGTTCTCCCAGGCTTTGATCTGGAAAATCAAGAATCACCGTGATTTTCAGCTTATCATGGGGATACACCCAATACTCGCTGCCGGTTTCGTCCATCTTGTAATTCAGGG
This sequence comes from Saprospiraceae bacterium, assembly GCA_016716335.1. GTDB lineage: Bacteria > Bacteroidota > Bacteroidia > Chitinophagales > Saprospiraceae > OLB9. Next base: position 331,462 of record JADJWN010000021.1, read on the forward strand.
GAGTTTCTATAAGAAGACATTCTTTATCACCATCTATCGGAGCAAGACCGGCTTTTTGAATTTCATGAAAAAAAGTGGCAGAACTCCCATCCAGAATCGGAACTTCCGGTCCGTTGATATAAACTTCAACATCCGTAATCTCATTTGCATACAGTGCAGCCATCAGATGCTCTACGGTTGAAACACCGGCATCTCCGCTTTTGAGAGTGGTAGATCTTACCGTATTATTAACTGATGATACATCGGCAGGAATTCTGGGTTTGGCCGGCAAATCTTCTCTGATGAAAACAATACCCTTGGCAGTATCTGCGGGTACCAGCCTGACAGTAGCTGTTTGACCCGTGTGCAATCCTATCCCGCTGAACTGAATTTCTTTCCTTATGGTATTTCTTGCCATAATCCCTGGTTAAAATACATTCAAGATGAATGAATGATCTGCTTTTTTAATAATTCAATTTCCTTTTCCAAATCCCTGATTTGCTGCGCTATGTCAGGCAATTTTTTGAAATGCGCATATGACCTGAGAAAGGAGGAATATTCAATCGCTGGCGAACCATACAGTTTCGAACCCGGCTCCTTCACCTCTGACGCCACACCTGACTGAGCCTGAATCATAGCTCCGTCTGCCACATTCAGATGCCCTACAATTCCTACCTGACCACCTATCATACATCGCTTACCTACTTTGGTACTTCCTGCTATTCCGGTTTGTGCCGCAATCACTGTATCCTCACCAATCACCACATTATGAGCAATCTGGATCAGATTATCCAGCTTCACCCCGGATTTTATCACCGTAGATCCCATGGTGGCACGGTCTATGACGGTATTAGCACCGATCTCCACATTATTCTCGATGACCACATTTCCTATCTGTGGTATTTTCGAGTAGTTTCCATTTTCGTCATGGGCAAATCCAAAACCATCACTACCAATCACACTATTGGCATGTATCACACAGTGATCCCCGATCACACAGTTATGATAAATCCTTACACCCGGATAAATTTTTGTGTTTTTCCCGATTTTTACATTATCACCTATATATACCTGTCCGTACACAACACTCCCCTCCTCTATTACGACACCTTGCTTCACTACGGTAAATTCCCCGATGGACACATCTGCCCCTATTTTTGCAGTGTCACTTACACTCGCTTTGTCGGATACTTTCTTTTCAAAAGACAGTCCCCTGTCAAAGTGTCTGAGTAGTACGGACAATGCCAGATAGACATTATCTACCTTTATTAAGACGGGGTGTGATGCACTTTCAGGTACAAATTGTCTTGATACCAATACTGCTGCAGCTTTTGAAGAAGGCAGAAGATGTGCATATTTCTCGTTGGCCAGAAAAGTGATACTGCCGGGTGGAGCATCCTCTATTTTACCCGGACCTGTCAATATAGTTTCAGGATCCCCTACTATTTCCCCTTGCACCAGATCAGCTATCGTTCTTACTGTGATATTCATGCAACAAAGGTAAAAATATTACCTCTTATGATAAGATAATTAGATTAAGAATTGAACTTTACGGACAAATAATTGAATATAAGGCTTTGTCTCCTGAATGCAGCTGACCTTTCCACCCTCGGCATTTTTGAATATCTTTGCACACTTTACATGGCAATATGAAAGATGTCTTGAGATTTTCAATACCGGAAACGGACAGGTTTGCTGCGGCATTCTCCGGAAGGTGGCTGTCCAACACAGACCACCCATTACATTCAGTTCATTCCGTATCCATAACCCCGGGGAATGAAGGATGGTACGACGAGCAGAGTCTGCAGGAGATGATAAAGCTTTTATTAAAAGGAAATACAGATGCCTTGATAGTACATTTAGCTGCCATGCCACTCCGCTTGCCTGAGACATTGGTTATGGCAGCGTTATCAGAACGCATCACACCTGATGCAAACATAATAGTATTAAAAAATCTGATTGACCCTGCTAAAGACCTGAAAATAAAGGATGGAACAAAAATCTCAGTCTCTCATCCTGAGGATGGATTGATGCTGCAGTACCTGAACAGTCTTTGTATTCCGGTTAATACTGAAGGAGATGATAAAAACATGATTCAATTACAACGGGATGGAAAAACGGATGCTATATTGATCAAAGATGATTCTTACCTCTATCCATCATTGGAAGGAGCTGAAACAGAGGTAATACACCTGCATCCCACTGAATTCATTCCCTGGCCGGGGACAGGAGTATCAGCCCTCATCTGTTTGAGAGAAAATCTGGAATTAAGACGAATGCTTTCCAAATGGCACCATTATCCTACGGCTACCTGTACCAATATAGAAAGGAAAATTGCCATTCTTGCTGAAAAGGAACCAAAATGTAAGGTAAAGGCTTATTGTTACACAGACCCAAGAGGGAACCTGCATTGCAAGGCAACCTGTATTGATATTGAGCACCGTGAAGTAAAAGTTGCCGGATTATCCCAAAGTACTGCACACCGAATGGCTGAAAACATTTATTCAAAATTAAAATAAGAACATGAACTACCTCATATTTGATGCGTCTGCCATCTCCAAACCCACCAATTACAAAGCCCCGTTTTCTGACACTTATGCGTGGCCAAGAATGATACATCTATCCTGGATTTTACTGAATGAACAATTGAAACCTGTTGAGGATTATGACTGTATCGTCAAGCCTGAAGGATTTATTCTCACTTCTGAAGCAGAAAAAAATGCCCATCTGGACCAGGAAGATTTTCAGAAGAAAGGAGCAGACCTTGAAGAGATACTGGATAAGTTTTCTGCGACAGTAGAAAAAGCTGATTACCTCGTATCCCATAATCTCAACTTTAATGAAAATGTGGTGGCCGCCGAATACATCCGCAAGAATAAAGATATCAACCTTTTTAAAAAAGAAAGAATCTGCCTGATGCAGGAAAGCACCCACTACTGCAAGATACCCAATAAAAGAGGAGGTTACAAATGGCCTACGCTCAATGAATTGCATGTCATTTGCTTCAATCAGGGATATACTCCATCCAACAATGCAAGAGCAGATGTAATAGCTGCAGCAAGATGTTTTATCAAACTGATGAAGATAGGCGAACTGGAAGATTTGTTCGATTGACCATTGTTAGATTAAGTTAATTGGAAAGCTTTAACAATAAAAAAAGTAGTTCTGTATTATGCGAATCGTATTTATGGGCACCCCTGAGTTTGCAGTACCCTCTCTGGATATATTGGTAAGGAATGGATATGACATAATAGCCGTCATCACAAGTCCGGACAGCTATGGAGGCAGAGGTGGAAAACAACTGATCGAATCAGCTGTAAAAAGATATGCAGTCGAACACAAGCTGAAAATCCTGCAACCAGAGAGATTGAAAAATCCCGGGTTTTTGAGTGAGCTGCGTGCACTCAATGCTGATGTGCAGATAGTGGTAGCCTTCCGGATGTTGCCTGAGGTGGTATGGAATATGCCTCCTTGGGTACTTTCAATCTCCATGGCAGTCTGCTGCCCAAATACAGGGGGGCCGCACCTATAAACTGGGCTATCATCAATGGCGAAAGCGAAACAGGGGTGACCGCCTTCAAGCTGCAGCATGAGATAGATACGGGTGATATTGTGCTACAGGAAAAAATTCCGATTTATGAAGATGATAATGCCGGCACTTTACATGACAGAATGATGATAACAGGCAGTGAGGTAATCCTTAAAACCATCAGGATGCTGGAATCGGGCAATATTACATTTATCAGGCAGTCAGATGCAGAAGCTACCCTTGCACCTAAAATCTATCACGAAACCTGCAAAATCAACTTCATGCTCCCCACTGTGCAGGTGTACAATTTTATTCGTGGATTGAGCCCTTACCCGGGAGCCTGGCTTATTCTTGATGATAAAGAATGTAAAATTACATCCTCAAAAAAATTGCCGGAAAAACCCGAAAATCCTCCCGGGCGGATTATTACAGACCAAAGGCGGTTTCTTCACATTGCCACTTCTGATGGCTTGATTTCGATTGAAGAAATCAAGATGGAGGGTAAACGTAAAATGGGAATTGCAGAATTCCTGAATGGTTACAGAATCAAGAGCAATTCAGTTGGATAGTTGATAAGGAATCCCCGTTACAACTTTATCCACTTCAATATTTTATCCCCACCAATCCGGATTAAGTACAAACCGGGAGCCCATGCTTCTGTATTTATATTGAAATCAGAATCATGTATGGTATTCCGGTAAACGACCACCCCCTGCATATTTCGCACTGTTATATCTTGAGCTACCTGCACTTCACCCATGTGATGTAAACTCAGATATGTGTCGCCCGGATTAGGTGAAATACTCCAGCCGGAATGCGTAAATCCCTCCTGGGTATTGGAGGGTTCGGCAGTTTCAGTGACAAAAAAATGGTCAAACCCTGCCTCGGTAATATTGCGTACATTATTCAAATCACCCACTTCTATGATGAGCCTGACAGAATCAGAAAGTTCTACAAAATCTTTGACCAGCACATTCCTCACTTTTTCCCAACCATTTGTATTACTGTTGATTCTCTGTATCAGCTGCACTTTATTTTTGCTTTGCACTTTGATGAGCATGTCATTCAAGTCTGAATCTATGAGTTTGTTGCTGAAGTACCAGACTGAGTAATTAAAGGCGGGTTCCTGCATTTTCGAAAGATCCATCCATGGAGAAGTCAGCGTAGTAGTACCATTCATCAGATCTCCACAGGCTGCCCCCGGAAACCAATTGCCTGTAACATAAGCAAAATCTCCATCATCATCCGGATCATCCATGGCAGGACTGGCAGGGTCGCCCAGATATTCTGTCCCTCTCGGTACGGCCCGGGTCCATGCACCCACCATAGATGGCGTGCTCTGCACTTCCCAACCCAGATCATTTTCAAAATTATCTTCATAGCCTTCTTTAAATACAAATCCGGTAGAAAAATTTTCATCCAGCACTTCAAAATCCTCAGAATAAATGGTCTTATAGCCCCAGGCTCCCGCATTCATTGCGTATTTTCCGGATAAAAGGACAGTGTTGACTTTACCGGCATTATCAAAATCCAGCTCATAAACATTGGATTCATTGGAGAGATAGATGCGGGCTTCCACGGGCTTTCCGGCTTCATCCCTGCTTACTGCACTGAACTGCACGGGTCTCCTTCTGAACAATACTGCCTCAAGGGGAGTTACCTCCCCATTCTGCAATTCCACTGTATAGTACCCGGTGTGAAAGTCGGGATGCATGACCTCAACCTTAAAGGTACCGGCCAAAACCTGTCCTGTCTTAAACAAGCCGGAGGGATCAGTAAATTTACGGTTGACCTGATCAGAAAGGATGCGTACCCTTGCATTGGCTACAGGTACGCCATTGGCATCCTTGACACTACCTTCCAGATAGCAGGCTCTTTTATAATCTACTTCTATGATAAATAAGCCATTATTGATGTCGGAAGCATAAACAATATTGCGATCTCCGGTGTAAGGGAAAACTCCCCAGCATCCGAAAAATCCCGAGTGACATCTGTATGGGTCATTCCACGTATCGTAATGGGCTACCTCTATGAGGTTATCCGGTCGATGGGCATCAATCACCCTGATTCCATCCGTGTAATAACTCGTAACTAAAAATCCATTGTGGTAGTAAGTGTTATGAGGAATCACTCCGGTATTCTCAGTGGCCAGTGTCCTGTACTTGTCCAACAGTTTGATATTGTTCAGATCAGATACATCATAGGAGTCCACAAATGCATTACTTCTTTCGTCTGTTGAAAAAAGGTATTTTCCATCATCTGATGGCCAGACATTATGAGTAAACGCCCTGGATGTCACCTGCCTGGCAAGAAGCTTTGGCTGAGTTCTGTCTGACACATCATATACAGCAAAAAAACCGGCCAATATCTCCGCAGACCATAAGGTATCTCCCCTTGCAAAGGCATCATGGGAATACTCCAAATCAGCATAGCCCAAAAATGGAGGTTCCACAGGATCTTCATTCAGATCAAAAATCAAAACCCCACCCCTGCTTATATTACATCCCATTAGATACAGATATCCTTTCTCATCGATAAAGATGGTGTGGCATCGTCCCAGGTTGCGGGTAGTGGTATTGACAGTGATTTGGGGTGTATAAAACTGATGAGTGATAGTGTCCGGTGCCTTGGTCATATCAATGATGAGCAGCCCGTCGGCACCTCTGTCATTGACCACATATATATAATCTCCATATCCTCTGATTTCCCTCCATATGGATGGAAATCCGGGAGCCTTATGTCTGAGAATGGGATTTTCCGGGTCTTCTACAGAGTACACCCAGGCCTGGTTGAATCCACCTATTACAGCGTAAGGAATGCCATTGCGATCTTCATAACCCCAGATACCGCTGCCATCTTCAGGTAAGGGAATATGTGCAAGAAGCCTGGTATTCAATGGAATCTCCTGAGCTTGCACAGCCCCGAACAACCCTAAAAATATAATAATTCCGGATAAAAGCCGCATATATGTGAATTTTTAATAATGCAACAAAAATAGACAATAAAAGCTTATTCTATCTGACACTTTGAAAGATTTGTCAAACATTTGTCTTAACCGACAAGAAATGTGACACATATCCTGTGGAAAAAAGCATCCGAGGCAATACTATTTTATTATCCTAACTGCTCAAAGAATTCTTTCTTTAAATTTGTTGTTTATATATCCGGCATAAGAAAGCGAACATTGGTAAGTTTTGATTGGGCTGCAAAGAGATTACTGAGACAAAAGGCCAATTTTGGAATATCAGAAGGCTTTTTATCAGAATTGCTCAGGGAAGAAATAAAGATTGATTCCATTTTAGAGTCCCAAAGCAAAAAGTCGTCTTTTGATGATAAATATAATCAGGTAGATGTATTGTGCCAGAATAGCCATGGAGAAATCATTTACATTGAAATTCAATTTTATGATGAACCTGATTATTTCCATAGGATTATTTACTCCACTTCTAAAATTATCTCGGATTACATTAAGGAAGGGCAGGAGTATGAGTTGGTCAAAAAGGTATTTTCGGTCAATATTCTTTATTTTGATCTTGGTAGTGGAGCAGACTATGTATATCATGGTCAGATGGACTTTAGAGGATTACATACAGAGGATAAACTCAGATTGAGTGAATTACAAAAGCGGGATTACTCAAAAACTTATCCCGGCGAACTCTTTCCTGAAGTTTATCTGATTAAAGTAAATAATTTTAATGACATATCAAAGGATACCCTGGATGAATGGATTTACTTTTTGAAACACACAGAATTGCCTGAAGACTTCAAAGCCAAAGGGCTCACAGATGTAGCAAAATCTTTAAACTTAAATAAAATGGATACCGCGACACAAAAAGAATATGCAGATTATCTGAAAAACATCAGATTAACCCAAAAAAATATTGAATCCATACAAAAGAAAAGTATGTTGGAAGGTAAAATCGAAGGTAAAATCGAAGGTAAAATCGAAGTAATCCTGCGAGGTTTTGACAGTGGATTAAGTATTTCCGTGCTTTCCGAAATCACTCAAATGAGTGAAGATGATGTCAATGAAATACTTCGTAAAAACCATAAGCTTTGAAAAAAACTACTATTTCCAACTTAATTTTTGATTGAATTCCATTAGCACCGAAATTTATTGAAACTTAATGAAGCAGGATATTACGCCCCGACAACCTCACAAGAGAGAGCCGGGGCGTATGACATAGTTTTCTAAGAGCGTTTATTCAGGATTATATCTGTCTCTTCCAACGTATTGCTGAAAAAATCGACAGATTCCTTCAGCACTAACTTAGCCTTGATTACAGCCGGAATCGTACTGAACTGCTCCTTATCTTCTATCAATAGCCAGGTGACTTTATATGAATTGTTGATAGTACATTCAATATTATATCCACAATAAAAGCAACTATTGTAAAAGATATCGCTTAAACTTCCCATAACTTCTCTGTTGACAGGATTGTAGGTATTGATATAATATGGCTTCAATACCTTTTTTTCGATATCCAGCCCCAGCAAAACGGACCTGTTGAAGCAATAAAAATTGACATCGGCCTGATAAAAGGTATATCCTTCCTTTTTGATACAGTCCAAAGTGCCGTAGGCGATTTCATCCGCTGCACAATCCGGCTGGGATGACCGGCAGCACGAGCCTACTGCAAATATGCTGAGTACTATAATCAGTAATCTCATGGTCTAAGAATTTTGGTGTAAAAATAGTTATTGTCTTTATCGAGCAGCACGAGGATGTATATCCCCGGCATAAGGTCAGGCAACTGGTATATTAGCTTAGCCGGTGCATATCCTTCGGGCCAATCTTGTGATACCAATAGCTTGCCCTCCATATTCCATAAAGAAATTTTCCTGAATTCTTTTTCAGCTCTGTTATCAATGAATATCTCAGCACTTGCCACAGGATTGGGATAAACTACTAAATTTCTATCTAATGCTCTTTGCCCGGCATTTTTAGCCGATATGGATAGATCACTCATTTCAGTCAGGACAACATTCTGCACCAACGATTCCAGTATCTTTTGGTCATTGATGATCATTCCCTTACCTACCACAGGATTATCGCCACAACCGGTGAGCGATACACAATCGCTCATACAGTTGATCTTCACATCACAACAATTGGTCGTCTCAAATGCACCCGGCCAGGGTCCTCTCAATCCAATAAATGACCCTACCAAAGCCTGCATAGTAGTAAGACCAAAGGGGGGATCGTCAAAGACAAGAGTCCAGTCAGATTGGGCTGTGTTATTGGGCTCATCAACATGAGGTATGCGTTCAACAGAAGTATTCAGACTACCTAAGACATAGGCGCCGATTTTTTCACATTCACAATATGGCGGGACACCATCTATCGGATCCGGTACAGTGGTGAGGACGGCTGCAAGATAAAAGTCGGAATTGATCTGCCCAATGGCTGTGCCATGATTTTTCACCCTGCCCCCGAAAGTTGCGTTGGAAATGACTGTGAATTTAAGTTCTTCCCCAGGCCCAATATCATACTGATTCTGACCTGTGAATAATGTATGATTGTCAATATTGAGTTGATCGCACAAAGTCTCAGCAAAAATGGTTTGATATGCGGTGTAAGCTGCGGTGGCTGCCGCAAAAATATTGGCAGTTGTAGCGCTGCCCAAAGCAGTGGAGATGGCTTGCACCAATGACTGTGTAGTAGTCAGCACACTGTCAATACCCGGCTCATCCGGATTATCGCATATCGCCTGATATTTTCTCTGACCCTGAATAACCGAGTCCTGCAATTGTCCGTTTTTGGTAATAAATAACATTGCCCAGTCTTCTATGGTCATCCATGCTCCCTGCGTACAAAACACACAAGTTTGAGAAGATGCTGTCAAAAAAGTTTTGGAATAGTAACCATACTCTACTTCCACTCTTTTTTTGCAGGCTTTACAATTTTCCAGATCAGGGGTCAGGGTCACAGAGCTGAGGCACACCAATCTGAATCTGACTGTACTCCAGCCCTGAGCAAGATTGACAGAGAAGTTGGTAGGGGAGCTATCCACACCATCATAAAAAATATGCATTCTCGCTGCCTTGGCGGCACCTATTCTGCCTTGTGAAAATATCAGGTCATTGTCATTTGGCCTATTGTCATAATTATGAGCATTTGTATAAGCGAGATAGTTCATACAATTATCAGGCTGGTTATAATTAGATTCGCCCTGCACATTCAATGCACTTTGTTTGGTACCGATGAGTTTGCATATACATTCATTCTGATTTCCTCCGGATCCTATGGCACTCTGAAAAAAAGTAAAAAGCTGACACATATGCTGCAACCAGGCACTGTTTTCTATAACTTCTTCAGTAAATCCTCTTCCTGTAATCTGGTTGTATTTTGCAACCATCGTACAAATCTGCTCAGGGGTAAGTTTCAGATATTGTTGGAAAAATGCAAACAATTCTACTCTGCTTATCTTTTTGCCACACCAATAGGTGTAAAGTGATGCATTGGTTTTTGTAAACTCATCAATGTATTGATATAACCTTTCTGTCACATTGATTTTCCCATCATCCTTGGTATTGATCCTTATCCGACGGATTGTCACTCTTCCTTTACTGTCATAAACCTTTACCTCAAATTCAATAAAGTCATTTACAGGTATCAGATTGTAAATTTCCGCTTCCCCATCTGTTATATCCGTTAAAACAGATGGTATAGCCTGATCGATAGTACTTATATCAATTCTCGTTATTCGGGTAATTGTGGTATCAACAGTCGTGTCTTGATAAAACTTGAGGTAAGCAGCCGCTTTTCCATCGCACATATCCAGCAGCATGTATTCATACTGAACAGGAGGCGGCGTAGATGCATTAAGTTGGGTAAAACCCAATGCATAAAAGAATACATAGGTAAATAGTCTGATTTTGTCCATAATTGTTAGTTTTAAATTTATAAAATTAATTGTAATCTGCATATTAATTAAAAAAAACATTGGTCAATATTATTCTTCACGTTATAATTACGAATTTCTCACTTTCTGTCACTTATTATTTCCAATTATAATATACCAGCAAAAACTCAGTCCAGCTCTTACTCCAATCTGTATTCAAAAAGATACAGAACTCCATGACTTCAATTTTCTGTCATTCAATCTTTAAACTAACTATTTTAATTCTCAATATTGAAGAAAATCAACCTTCAGAGGATTTTTGTAGTTATAAGCGTCTTCTCTTGTTTTTTCCACAACCAATCAAATTACAATACTAAAATCTTAAGAACATCCGGACTCTACAATGCTTTAAAACTTTAATTCTCCCCCTAAAGAAAGTGCAATATATATATTAAAAACCAAATTTTTTTAATTTTTTTTTAAAATTTTACTCTATATCTATGTTCCAAACTGTCTTTAAAGAAACATAATATCTAAAAACAATTAATAAACAATATAAAAAAATGTTTAAATTACCATAATCGCAGGTTGGCACCAAATATAATATTGCTTCGCTATTCCTAAAGTTTTATTAGCTGCAGTCGGCAAAATATTCATTGCGCAATTGATACCTGTGCAGAATGGCTTAAACTTGAAATTTCATAATTACTTAAATTATTCTCCAATATACAAAATACTGTAATCCACATTCGACTCCATATAAGTCTTTAATATCTGATTACATTCCGGATTCGGATTTTTATGTGGAATAAGTTCTTTAAGTGATACAATATCATACTGCTCTGCTGTGTCAACATATGCAAATCCTCTGTAATGTCCGTCAAATACCAGGATTACGGCTTTTTCTTCATGGCTCCTTCCATTTACAAAAAGGAAAAAGTTTTTGTCAAATTTTCGTTTGAGCAGCTCCAATGCCGGGACAGCTCTTTCATCATAGCTCCCGGGAGATTCTTTATCCAGATCGGCTCCTGCACATTCTCCGGTCTGATGGTAAAAACAATCCGCATGACGCTCAAACACTCCGGCCTTGCAGTAACAAAGGCCCAATTGCTGTACTACCGATGCCAGATGACCTCTTGCATTTTCTTTTCCGGCATAATGATTCAATATTGTTTTATCCATCTGATTTTTAGTTGAAGTCTTATCCCAGCCAAAACACAGATAACCTTTAGTGTCATAATATGCATAAGAAAAATAGGGATAGTCTTTTGTTCGTTGTGCTTTGTTGATCTCAGGTTGAAGTGCCTTGATCTCATATGATTCAAGTAGTAAGGCTATGAGCTCATGACCTGTACACTCATAGCTTACATCCACTACTTTGCGGATCAGTTTGCCGGATTTTTCATCTGTCTTGCTGAAATGCTGAAAAACTCTCTGACGGATATTTTTAGCTTTTCCAACATACACCACCTGATTGTAACTGTTGTAAAAATAATACACCCCCGGAGCCTCGGGTAGAGATTGAAGTTTTTGTACTGACAAGCCTGTGGGTAAATTCGCTGTACGGATTCCTTCATTGATCAGTCTTTCCACTTGTTCATGTCCGTTCTCTTTTAATAAAACCTTGTGCATCAATTCCACAGTTGCCAGGGTATCATCCAAAGCTCTGTGCCGGCTTTGTACTTCTATCCCAAAGTGACGTATCAGATTGCCAAGACTGTAAGACCGCAAGCCGGGAAATGCTGCCCTGGTAAGCCTCACCGTGCACAATTGTTTTTTAGTGAAAGTATAACCGAGTTGCCTGAACTCCTCCTTAATAAAACTGTAATCAAACCTCACATTATGTGCAACGAATACAGCTCCTTCGGTCATGTGTACAATTCTGGCAGCCACCTCATAAAATTTGGGTGCATTGGCCACCATTTCATCCGTGATTCCAGTAATCCTGGTAATCTCAAACGGAATGCTTCTTTCCGGGTGAATCAAAGTATCCCATTGTTCTATAATCCGGCCATCCTGCACAAGTACAATGGCTATTTCGATAATTTTATCCCTTCCGGCCATCCCACCGGTAGTCTCGATATCAATGACTGAGAATAATCTGCCTGGCATATTTGACTAAAAAGATTGCCAATATGATAACTTTTTTGAATTTGTTTTAGTTTTGTTTTTTAAAGAGTTACATTCAGATGTTGAAAACCCTGTTGTTCTTGTATTCTTTCCTCCACATCCAGACTTTGATGACAGGATGTGAGGCTGCAAACAGTAAAAAAATCATAGATCAAACAGTAGCTTCTGATCCTGAGGTGCCTGTACCAATTGTACCCGGTGCAGAAAGAACAGAACTTTACATGCACTTATTGAAGGGCAGGAAGATCGGACTGGTAGTCAATCAGACCAGCCTGATACGAAATGTACATCTGGTGGACAGTCTTCTCCGCTCAGGCATAGATATTAAAGTGATTTTTTCTCCTGAGCATGGTTTCAGGCGTACAGCAGATGCCGGTGAAAAAAATTTCAGACAGTAAAGATGGTCAAACAGGTCTCACAATTGTGTCTCTGTATGGCAACAAAAGAAAACCCCGACCTGAAGACCTCCGGAATGTAGATATGCTGGTTTTTGATATTCAGGATGTGGGGGCAAGATTCTACACTTATATTTCTACTCTGCATTATGTCATGGAGGCAGCAGCCGAAAATGACATTCCATTGATTGTATTAGACAGGCCCAATCCCAACGGCCACTATATAGATGGACCTGTACTTGAGCCTGCATTCCGGTCATTTGTGGGCATGCATCCTGTACCTTGTAGTCTATGGCATGACGATCGGAGAATATGCACTCATGATCAACGGGGAAAAATGGCTGAACGGCTCTGTCCGTTGCCGGTTGGATGTCATAACTTGCAAGGACTACAAGCACAACAGTATGTATGATTTACCGGTCAAACCCTCCCCTAACCTGCCGAATCTCAGATCCGTCCTGTTATATCCCTCGCTCTGCTTATTTGAGGGTACTACCCTGAGTGTGGGCAGGGGCACGGACAGACAGTTTCAAATCCTGGGGCATCCTGAAATAAAAAGTGATTTCAGCTTTACACCCTCACCCAACGAAGGTGCCAAAGATCCGGTTTGGAACGGCACCAGATGTTATGGAACGGATTTCACCGGAATACCTGTTGAACCGTTATTTCAAACTAAAAAACTGGATTTGAATTATTTAATCAGATATTACCGGGAATTAACCTCGAAGGGAGATAAATATTTTCTGGACAATCTTTTCTTTGACAAACTGGCCGGAACAGATAAGCTCAGAAAACAGATAATTGAGGGACTGAAGGAAGTGCAAATCAGAGCATCCTGGCAACAGGATATTGAAAAATTTAAAAAGATCCGTCAGAAATACCTGCTATATCCATGAATACCTCTGAGAGTCGCGATATTCTGTCCTTTGATAATGCATGGATAGTAGCTGCCACAGCAGACGAAGTCCTCCCTTTAATCAGGGAATACCACACACTTCAGATCCGGAATAATTTTTATCAGCTCCGGATTGAGGACAAAATAATGCATTTACTGATTACAGGCGTAGGCATACACCACACCATTTTCAGTCTGATGGAAGCTTTTTCAGCAGAGCTGCCGTCCCTGATCATTAATGCCGGCATTGCGGGTAGTTTCAGAAAAGATATCCTCATCGGTGACGTAGTTTGGGTCACAGAAGACAGATTTGCAGATATCGGAGCTGAAGACCGGGACGGAAGCTTTATCAGTACCTTTGAGTTGGGCTTTGAAAATCCCGACAGTTTCCCCTACACCGGTGGAGCACTATTGAGCAACGTCCCTTTGTCACATATCACCCTGCAGAAAGTCAGAGGAATTACAGTAAACAAAGTACATGGCAGTGAAGCTTCTATTAAAAAGATCCAATCCCTGTATAAGGCTGATGTAGAGTCTATGGAAGGCGCAGCGGTGATGTTTACCTGTTTAAAAAAAGGCATCCAGGTCATTCAGCTCAGGGCTATCAGCAATTATGTAACCCCACGCAACAAAGCAGAATGGCAAATCACTAAAGCCATTGATCAACTGAACCAAACGCTTGTTCAAATAATAACCGGATGATTTCATTGTTGTATGAGAGGCAGTTTGCCGGATTTTCTCCAGCTTATCACCTGTCTGACAATCAGGTTATAACTCCGGATCCCTTCCTTTACACCCTGAATCTTAAGATAATTGTCATACACCAGCTCCTGCCACCACGGCAGCCAATCCGGAAACCTTGCTGAATACTCGGTGACCGCCTGCAGATCAGCCCTGACACCTTTGGACAATTGCATGAAGAGCTTGACTGCAAGGTCTTTGTCGGTTTTTCTCATATCGTGATACAGATATCTGTAATATCCCAGCCAGCCCGAATATCTGAAGAATAAATCATCCGAATTGACACAGGTCAGGAATCCTACAAAATTGCAGTCTCCTTCATCGGTGTAGCCATATCCATGTGCCATCTCATGAGCCGTCACAAATGGCCACTGCAAAGGATGCAGACCACTATCAATGTGGCCCTCCATGACAAAGGGGATGTAAATACCCGCTGCCGACCAAACCAATAATGTACCTTCAGGCCTTATTTTCCGTATTCTGACTCTTCCATAGTCTGGCACCTTCCATGTAGTAAGTAATTTTTTCTGATCACTCCTTACTTTTTGTTCCAATTGCTGAAAATCGGGAAGGGTATCCACTGACAAGCTATCTGAAGAAATCTGATTTCTCAATTGATTTAATATACTGGATACGGATAATATTTCATTCATTAGCGAAACAGAGTCCACAGTAATCATTTCAGCCGGGAGTTCATGAAAAAGTTTAGCTCTTTTATAATTGAAGCCCCAAAGTATAAAGAATAAAACCAGGGCAATCGAAATGCTCCTCAACATCTTTATAATGAGCCGCTTCCAGAAAAACAGGTAGCCCACCTCAAAACTGTAAGTTGAAAACTGCTTTATTCTGAATATTATCCATAACACTACTCCGAAAAGAAAAAGATACAACCATGGTACCGGACTCCATCCCAGGGTATAATCCCACAACACCCTCAATCCCTGGAAGAAATAAGAGAAATAGTACCTGTACACAAAATCTGAAGACAAGCTCTTACTAAAAAATAAGAAAAGGATGACTCCAAGGAAAAAAAAGACAAAAATCCTCCGTGAAATAAGAAAAAAAGACTGCATCGACCCCTGTATTAATTGTTGAAGGATGGGAATCGGACTGAGCACAGCCATATCAATTCATTTTTTGAAGGAATGTTCAACATGTTTATATAAGTTTTCACACTTTTCACAAAATATGAAAATCGGACTTTACAGTAACGAATATAGATTAAAAGTCAACAATGTTCATAATAGCAATTCAGAATATAATTCAGATAGGGGTCTGATATAACAAATGTGTCATTCAAATAATAACAAGTTTCCGAATACTAACACCCTAAAGCCATGAAACCAAAAATTTACTCCACAATTGCATTCAGTTTGTTCATAGCTCTATGCCTATCAACCTGTCTCAAAGGACAGGAAAATACTGTTTTCAGAACCATGGAATCAGAGCAAACCGTACAAAGAAAAAATTTGGAGGCTCATCCAGCACAGTTCCCGTTTCATGAATATTTATCCAAAAACAATAGGTTGATACTTCAAAATGAATCAGCAGATGCCTGTCTAGGTTATCAGATTTATTACACATGTACCCCCTCAAATCTGTACGAAAATTTTAAAAATTCCAAAACTGAAGGGATATTCTACTCATTTGATGATAAAGGTCAGAAAATTTCCTCTCAATTCAAGAAAGTAGTTGATAATGTGGAAGTTAAAATATTCAGTACATTGATATTTTCAGAAAATCATATTATTTCCATTCATTTTACTACATGTATGGAACAAATCAAAACAAATATGAATATCTTTCAGAATCTTGTAGGAGAGTATGCAGCATTCACTACAAACTGCCAGAACAAAGGAAACAGGCAATTCAAATGAACCATCAGAGATTAATCTGAAAATCATTCAAATCACACATTAGTGCACATTAGTCACTTTGTCATTACTCTGCGAGGATTTTAAGGACCAAATGATGCCTCCGGCGAGGCTGAGTGCTATCACACCCAGCGATGCCCATTCGGGAAGATGATAGTGCTCCTTAAGTATCAGTTTGATACCGACAAAAGTCAGAATCACCGTCAGGCTGTATTTCAGCTTACTGAACTTACCCAGCATATTCGATAGAAAAAAATACATGGAGCGAAGGCCCAAAATAGCAAAGATATTGGAGGTAAACACCAAAAAGGGATCAGTAGTGATTGCAATAATAGCCGGTATACTGTCCAAAGCGAAGAGGATATCTGTAAACTCTATCAGAATCAATACAATAAACAATGGAGTAGCAGCAAGAATATGTCGTTTGCGCACAAAAAAATGCTCTCCATCAGTTTTGGAAGTCACCGGCATTATTCTCTTCACAAACCTGAAGACACCCGATTTTTTGGGATTGAATTCTTCATCAGCATGATCATCTTTGGACAGAAACATTTTTATGGCTGTATATACCAGAAATGCCCCAAAAACATAGGCCATCCAATCAAACTTCTCAATCAGCAACACCCCGAACAATATCATCAAAGCTCTGAAAACCAGGGCACCGATAATCCCCCAGAATAAGACTCGGTGCTGATATTTTTGGGGTATCCTGAAAGATGTGAAAATCACGGCTATAACAAAAATATTATCCACACTCAGCGATAATTCTACCAGATATCCGGTGATGTATTTGAGCATAGCATTGCCGGGACTTAATTTCGTAGGATTAGGTACCAAGGCATGGAGATACAACTGGTAGATTACCAAAGAGAAGCCCAACCCTAGAGTGACCCAGACTGAGGTCCATATTGCGGTTTCCCGGTTGCTGATGATATGAGGTGTCTTATTAAAGACGCCCAGATCAAGAGCCAGAAAGCCGAGAATCATCAACAGAAATAAAATCCAGATCAACATCAGGCAAACATTTAGGAGTAAAAGGCTGTAAGGTTTTTAAAATAACAAAGGGCCTGCATCTCTGCGGCCCCTGAATAAGTATGTATTTTTTCGGAAAGTAAGATGTACCGAAGGCGGGACTCGAACCCGCACACTATCGCTAGCACTGGATTTTGAGTCCAGCGTGTCTACCAATTCCACCACTTCGGCATTCAATTTATAGGTCATACCGGCTCTCCGGGGCTGCAAAGTTATCTAAACTTTCCTGAATTCGCAAAAGATATTTTCTTTTTAAAAAATATTCTGCAATGGCATGGTCAGGTTTTACCCTTCCTTCATCCCGGTCATATGCCTCAAGCAATGGCGTTATCTCCTCCAGCATTTCGGACATTCGGGCTGCTGTAAGTTCTCTTATTTCATCAAGTTCTTGCCTATCTTCTTCGGTCCTCAAATCTCCGATTTTCTCATTGATCTCCATCATTTCCATAAGAAATACTCCCTCAAGGCGGATGCCGGTCAGGTCAATACCGGCTATCTCCTTCAGAATATACTCCATCCTGGTATGAAAGTCGGCCAATGTCTTGTAAGCCCGGTTATTATATTCAGCCATGTCCATGACCGTATTGTCTTCATCCAGCCCTGAATGATCGGGATGATATTTCCTGCTGTTCAGATAGTAAGATTTTTTCAATGCAGACTCGTCTGTGAAAAATGCCGGCTTCATCCCAAAAAAACTGAAATAATCTTCACCTTTCATGATGACACAGGATTAAAACCATCTAGAAATATCCAATCCCAGGGCAAATACCATCAGCGTAAGCAATAAAACAAAACCAATGATATTTACGATTTCCATAAATCGGTCTGAAGGTGCTTTTCCGGTTATGATTTCCCATAATAAAAACAGTACATATCCTCCATCCAAGGCAGGAATAGGCAACAGATTGAAGAATGCCAGCAGGATGGACAGCATACCCGTCATTTGCCAGAACACCTCCCAATCCCATCCTGCATCAAACATCCCTGCCATAGAGAATATGCTGCCTAATGAATCTTTTGCCTTGATCTTTCCGGCAAAAATCTGACCAAAGGCTTTGATCTGATCTGTCAGAAAATTAACACCCTTGGAGACTCCTTTGGGTAATGCTTCAAGGATACCGTACCGCTCCCTGGATTGAGTCAGAAATCGATCGGGCGGCGTGGGTTTGAATCCTATGGTTCCTCCTTCCGTTACGGCTACCGGTATTTGCAGGGTATCCGTATTATTTCTTACCACAGCCAGCGTCACTTCTTTGGACTTATTTGCCTGAAGTACTCTCGTCAGCTCATGGAAGTAAGCTACCGGCATATCATTTACCCCAATGATCTGATCCTTGTCTTTGAGGCCTGCTTTCTCTGCATTGCTACCTTTGGTCACTTCTTCCACACCGAGTGGTATTCGGGTATAAAACAGTCTTTTATTTTTATTTTCATATTTGGTGAGCTCTACGGTTATACCTTCAGGTACCTGCAGAGTCCTGACTTCTCCATCTCTTTCTACTGTAATGGTTTTTGCATCGTGAAGTATGATCTCCTTGGTTACAAATCCCGGATTAAACTTTACCATTTCTGCCTCACCGACTTTGAGTACCTTATCTCCATCCTGCAGGCCGAGCATCATACCCAGACTGTCCACAGCTATACCGTACTTTACATCTTCATTTTTTATGTAAGTCTCCCCCCAGTAAAACAGGATAAAGGCAAAAATGAGAAAGCCCAGAATAAAATTGACCGTAACACCGCCAATCATGATAATCAGTCTCTGCCATGCCTTCTTAGACCTGAACTCCCAGGGTTGAGGAGGCTGCTTCATCTGTTCCTTATCCATGCTTTCATCAATCATCCCGGAGATCTTTACATATCCTCCGAAAGGAATCCAGCCTATTCCGTATTCAGTCTCCCCTCTTTTTACTTTGAAAAGAGAAAACCAGGGATTGAAAAACAGATAAAATTTCTCCACCCGTGTTTTAAACCATCTTGCAGGGAAAAAGTGACCGGCTTCATGCAAAACTACAAGTATAGAAAGACTAAGTATGAGTTGAAGTGCGAGACTGAGCTTGTCCATAAGAATGTTTTTAATGTTTACCTCTCTGTGGAGGCATGATACAACGAATTTAATTTTGTGATTGTTTCAAAAAAGATTGCAAATGTAAGAGTTTGTATGGTTTTATTACCGGTTTGGTATTTTCATTTTGTTTTTATCCTCTCCGAATATTCAGGGACAGCAATTCAGATCAATTCACCGAAGGTAAGCAAATTATGGTCAGGATCAAGCAACGAAAACTCCTGCATTCCCCACGGTTTTTTAGCTAGTGCGCCATTGGGGT
Organism: Saprospiraceae bacterium; assembly: GCA_016716335.1. Taxonomy (GTDB): domain Bacteria; phylum Bacteroidota; class Bacteroidia; order Chitinophagales; family Saprospiraceae; genus OLB9. The sequence continues at coordinate 351,209 of JADJWN010000021.1, forward strand.
GTATCGAAACATTTTTTAACGTCAACTCCTCATATATGTTTTCAATATCAGTGACACGGATATATACCTGACCGTAGTTTTCAAATGGATTGAGCGATGCGAAGCTGAAAAAATGTATTTCAATATTATCCTTTGTCAGAATGAGATAGTCCCCGTAATCACTGACTAACTGAAAATCCAGCATATAGATATAAAAAAATATAGTGTTGGCCTTATCCCGCATGGGGAGTTTGGGTATGATGGATGTCAACATTCAGAAGGGGCTTAAATAGAATTGGTGGTTAATTTGCATTTTGTTTTTCCCTTTCCAATGCGGCTTTGTACATTCTTTCCATACCCTCTCTCAGACTTATTTTTGCCTCCCAACCTAATTTTTCTTTGACAAACGACATGTCGGAATATCTTGAAAACACTCCCACGGGTTTATCGGTCAGGGTTTTGATTTCTGCTTTGTGGCCTGCAATATCCATCAACACTTCAATGATTTCAATAAAGGAAGTGAGCCTTCCCATCCCTATATTGATAGCGGTCCCGTCATGAATGTGATTCATGGCAAGCTGAATACAGTCTATGACGTCGTCTATATGCACAAAATCCCGACCTTGTCTGCCTGTACCCCATACTTCTATCGGATTTTCCCGTCGGGCAATCCTTCGGGCTATGGCCGGTATAGGATATGTCAGATTCTGATCCTCTCCATAACCGGAAAAGGGACGAATACAGGTCACTTTCAGATTATAATGACCGGCAGCAATTTTAGCCAGATACTCTCCCGTCAGCTTTGACCAGCCGTATGTCATATCGGGCTCACCCATTTTTTTAAAATTGATATCACTCTCCTTCAGGGCGATGGCATCCGATTCTGTCTGTAAGTCCACCGGATAGGCTGCACTCGAACTCGGATACAGCACTCTCCCGGGCATATGACGGGTCGCCCAGTAGAAAAACTCCGCATCTATACTCAGATCCAAAGCGACCATCATCGGGTCTCCGTCAATCGTAAGCCGGCCTCCGACTATGGCAGCAAAATGATAGACATCCCCAAATTTTTCAAATTCCAGCCCATATTGATCCTGAAAATACCGGTCATTCTCAAGCATGTACCGGACGGTATTACGGAAGTCTTCCTTCAAAAAAAGCACTCTGGAGTCTTCGCCAAAGACTTCCATATCTCTGATCTGACCGGTTTTGGGTAAACCGAGCCATTCAGATGGATGGGTACCCACCAGCAGATTGTCTATACAAATTATAGTGTCTTTTGTAGTATGATAAAGTCTCCTGACCATATTTTTCCCCACAAAACCACATGCCCCCGATACCAGATGAAATTTCATAAACCTTTATTTTTTAATAATAACTGTTTCCTGCCACAAAGGTAAAAACAATTATCATTTATTAGTAAAATATAATAAGGCCTTATAATCAATGGGTTAGACCTTTAATAATCAGCTCATAAGCTTTATGGTCTGCGATGATTCCCTCCAGATGCCTGGAATGTAAAAGACAGAATTCATTGGATATATTGCAGTTTTTGGCCAGTAATCTGCCCATATCAGGTCTGGTCAATGTATCGGCATCCCCATAAATAAATACCACCTTACGCAGCCTGGCAAGCCTCGCTATTTGCTCAAAATACCGGTGCTTTGCCGCATAGGCCGGTCGAAAGTAATGAATGATCTGTAATAAACGGAACAGCATTTTATTTCTAATTTTGAAATAGCTCATGTTTTCATTCAGGCAATTTTCCACTACCAGCAAATCAAACGGGTGTTGCTCTGCTGTACATGCAAGAATAGATTGAGCAGCCCCAAATGAAACACCATGCAGTATAATTTTTTTATAGTTGAATTTCTGAATGTAATCACCTGCATGCAGGATATCCTGTTCAAAATCAAAATCCCTGAAAGAACTTCGACCAAATCCGTTAAAATCAGTGATGAACACATCTACCCCTGATTGAAGATACAAATCAGCAATTCCGATTCTTATAAAAAAATAGCGTCCTTCAGTAAGATAGGGATGAGCCAGCAAAACCGCTGTTTTACTTTCCGGTTGTAGATCACTTTTTCTAAACAGTAAGTGCAGGTCTTTTCCTTTGACATCAATTTTGCGGGACTTCCAGCCTCTTTCCATCACAGGATTGGGAGTAAAAGCCTTACCCCTGCTTAATACAACATTGAAAAGCTGACGATACAAAAACTTTCGCAGCATAATAAAAATTTGGCCAAAAGTAAACTTTAACCCTGATACCCCCCAAATTCCGACTGTCTAAAATGTACTCCTCCGTACAAATATGGCAGTAATTACATCCTCAAGCAGATAACAGGACAGCATCCCGGAAAAAAAATTTTATATTCATAAATTTATTATACGATTTTTGACATTTTATAACTCTCAATAATTCAATTATTTTGAAATCATTTTGTGTTAAAAACTAAAAATGTTGACATTATGCATTAAAAATTTCACGTATAAAAGTTAAATTTAATTTTTAATTTCCAACAAAAAGACATACCTTTACAGTCCGATTTAATGATTACCCAAACCGATTTATATGCAATTGAATAATTACACACATTATCCAATAGGTAAAAAAGCTGCTCATTCAGGAATTCATATTATTAAACACATCGAGTCGCTGCTGCTATGGCTTCTGGCAACTACCGGAGTGATTGGCACTGTATTTCTCATCAGCCAGCACCTGAACAATCCATTGAACAACAACAAAGGCCCAGAGATGGCAGCCATCAGTACACTTTTGGGTCAATCAGACAACTCCGAACAGTCCACTTCTGATTTTGACCAGTACATTCAGATGCCATCCAAGGCAAATGCCGGAGAAGTCATAGAGATCAAATTTCTGCAGGATGAAACTGCCTCCAGATATGTAATGGAGATGGGTAATGGAGAACGACTAATTGTTACCCAAAAGGACCTGATCTACACCTACGACCAGCCGGGGAAGTATGTGATTGAACTTAAGGAAATCAGGAGAGGCATACTCAGATTGATCGGCACCAAAAAAATCAAGGTAAAGTAAATCTTCCTCCGGATTCAGAATATCATCTCGACCTCTGTCCCGGCGTTTAGATTATAATATAATTTTCAGCTTTTCGGCCGATTACAATGAATCCAGATTATTGAGATAATCTTCTGCCTGTGCTACGATTGACGCTTTGTCTGAATCCGTCATTTTGTCAAGCAACACATATGCCATCCCTATTCTGGGATTGCTCCTGAGTTTAGCCTCATTCCTTATATAAAAATGCCAGTAAAGACTATTGAAAGGGCAAGCTTTTTCCCCTGTTTTCAATTTATGGTTGTAAAAGCAATGCTGACAGTAATTACTCATTTTGTGTATATAGTTGGCGGACGAAACATAAGGTTTGGTTCCAACAATGCCACCGTCAGCATATTGACTCATTCCTCTGGTATTGGTGATTTCCACCCACTCGACAGCATCTATATATATGCCCAGATACCATTGATCTACCTCATCCGGATGTACACCGGCCAGCAAAGCAAAATTTCCTGTAACCATTAACCTCTGAATGTGGTGTGCATAGGCATGATCCAGACTTTGTCTTATGGCTGATCCCAGACATTGCATTTTGGTCTGTCCGCTCCAGTACCATTCGGGCAGCTTATTTGAATGCTCCAGATAATTTAAAGATGCAAACTCAGGCATTCTTGTCCAGTAAATCCCTCTCATGTACTCTCTCCAGCCAAGTATCTGCCTCACATAACCTTCTATTTGTGCTATGCTGATGACATCCGGTCGTGCTAACCAGGTTTTTATGGCAGATTGGATCACTTCTTTTGGGCTGATCATTTTGACATTCATGGCAAAAGACAGTCTTGAATGATAAAGACTCCAGCTTTCTGTATGCATAGCATCCTGAAACTTTCCAAAACTTGCCAACAGGTTTTCATTAAAATAGTGCATCAGTAAAAGTGATTCTCTCCGTGTCGTGGGCCATGGAAAGGCGTCTGCTTTGGATTCCCCGATGTACCGGATACCAGAGCAGGTGATTTCTTCAAAAATATCTGAATAATCGTGATGAAAACACAGAGGATCCGGGATGTTTAAGGAGGATTTTACCGGATGGCGATTCTCCTTATCATAGTTCCAGCTGCCTCCTTCAGGCTGTCCATCTTCTCCCATCAATATATTATGCTTTTTACGCATATACCGATAGAATGTTTCCATCAGATACTGTTGTCTGCCTTTAAATATCTGCTGAAATTCAGACCTGTACGTCAGAAAATGCTCTGTATCCATACTCCGGCTTTCAATATCAAGCGAATCACAAAACTTCCTGAGGTATTCATCCAGGCGGTATTCGTCTGGCAGCATATATTCAAATTTAATAATGCCATGTTTCCGGATCAAATAATTGAGATTGTCTGCTATGCTCTGTGTATTGTCGGGATCATTGATCAGAAAGTGGTGTACCAGATGCCCCTTTTTCCTGAGCCAGGCTGCAAAATTGTACATGGATGCAAAAAAAGCAATGATTTTCTGGATATGATGCACCGTGTAATCCGTCTCCTGCCTTACCTCCATCAGCACATACAATACTGAATCATCTTGCGTCTGAAACCAGCTATGTTTATAATTCAACTGATCACCCAATATCAGTCTGAGCGTTTTGAACCTGGTCATGCGTTTGCTTTGTTTTTCGATTTGTGGGTGGACCTGCATCTGTCACTGCAATATTTGACCTCATCCCATACCTTTTCCCATTTTTTTCGCCACGAAAAGGGTCGGTTACATACGACACAAATTTTTGAAGCTAAATGCTGCTTTTTCATCATTCTAAAAAAAAACAATGGACAAGCTATACCCAAAATTGTTTCGGTAAACATAAAAAAACATTACAACAGGAATATATTTGCATGACATACGACAATAATATGTTAAGGTGGTTGAAAGATTCAGGTCCGGGTGCAGTTATTACTGCAGCCTTCATCGGGCCTGGTACAGTGACTGTATGCACGCTTGCTGGTAATCAATTCGGATACTCTTTGCTTTGGGTCATACTCTTTGCATTACTGGCCACCATCATTCTCCAGGAAATGTCAGCCAGACTGGGAATCATCACCTCTGCCGGACTCAGCGAGTCACTGAGAATGACTATCTCCCGAAAATGGGTTTTTCATGTTGCTGCCTTGCTTATTTTTTTGGCTGTTTTTGTAGGCAATTCGGCATTCGAAGGAGGAAATATCAGCGGGACAGGTATTGGCATTCAGCTGATCTGGCCCGAAACGAAGCAAGCTTCGATCTATTTGTATCCCCTCATTGGAGGAATGGCAGGAATACTGCTATTTTTCGGCAATTATAAAAGACTGCAAACCATACTCACCTGGATTGTAATACTGATGAGTATCAGTTTTCTGATGACCGCCATTCTCATCAGACCTGACCTGGCAGCTATCATAAAAAACACCTTTGTACCCAATGCACCTGAAGGCTCCTGGATATCTATATTAGGCATTATCGGCACCACCATTGTACCTTACAATCTTTTCCTTCACGCATCCCTTGCAGCGAAAAAATGGAAATCGACCGACTTGAAAGCCGCAAGAACAGATATAATACGGGCCATAATCGTGGGCTGTGTCATCTCTGCCTGTATAATGATTTGCGGAGCGGCCGTACAGCACATTCAGATCCATCATATTTCGGAGCTACCCACTGCTCTGGAACCTCTCATGGGCCAATATGCCGGGATTTTCTTTGGATTTGGCCTTACAGCAGCAGGATTGACCTCCGCCGTCACAGCTCCAATGGCCGCATCATTGGCCATTTGCGGTATATTCGGCTGGAGCACAGATCCAAAAACCACAAAATATCGTCTGATCTGGTTGACGGTATTATGCACAGGTACTGCTATTTCAGTATCCGGATACAAACCAATTCAGATAATAAAATCCGCCCAATTTGCCAATGGTTTGCTTTTGCCTGTCATTGTAGCCTTCCTGATTTATGCTGTAAACAACCACAGGTTAATGCAGGGCAAATCCAATTCCCTTATTCAAAACTTCCTGGCTGTATTGGTTTGGCTGATTTGTATCGCATTAGGCATAAAGAGTATGGTAACAGTAATCCTTTGACATTTATGAATAAACCACTTCATATCAACTGTGACATGGCCGAATCCTACGGGAATTTCCGGATTGGCAGAGACCAGGAGCTCATACCATATGTTGATGCCTGCAATATAGCCTGCGGGTTTCACGGCGGGGATGCTGCAAGTATTGAAAGTACTCTTATGATGGCAATAAAGGCAGGTAAAGAAATCGGGGCTCACCCCTCCTACCCTGACCTTTCAGGATTTGGCAGACGATATATGGATATTCCCTTTGAGGAACTGAAAAGTATATTGAATTATCAGATTGCAGTGATCAAAGGATTAACGGAGCATTTCGGAGGAAAACTGAGTCACATCAAAGCTCATGGCGCCTTGTACAATCAGGCAATGATCGCCGAAAAAGAAGCTTTAGCCATCGCAGAGGTGGTCAGTACCTGGAATCCTGAATGGGAAATCTTCGTACAGCCGTCCGGAATGTTGCAGGAAGTAGCCCAATCCAAAGGTCTGCGGGTAAGGCTTGAAGCTTTCGCTGACAGAGTCTATACAGAAAACGGGACACTCAAAAACAGAAATCAGGATAGAAGTATTATACATCAACCTGAAAGCGCATGGGAACAGGTTCAGCTTTTATTGACAGATCAGGTCAAAACAGAAACCGGTAAAATTATATCGATGCCGAACAGTACCATTTGTATTCATGGAGATCACCCCCATGCTTTGGACATCGTCCGATTCATCCGTTCCAAATACCTCTCAGATTGATAAAAAATGTAAAAATAAAGCCTTGGGGTTGTAAAGCTCTGATCATAGAGTGGCCTCAGATTATTGATCCGGATACGCTTTACTGTATTTTGGCCGTAAAAAAGCATATTGAATCAAAAAACATAGCGGGTCTTTCAGAAATTGTTCAGGGATATGCATCTCTTACACTGATTTTCACAGAGAAGACAACAGAAGTTGGAAGACTGGAAGAATGGATCCTATCATGTCCTGACACATTACCGGAGATCTTAAAAAATGAAAGCAAATTGATTGAGATTCCGGTTTGCTATGACCCTGAATTTGCTTTGGACAGAGAAGAAGCAGAGGGATATACGGGTCTTGGTTTTAATAATATTGTTGAAATACACTCAGCTCAGGATTATCTTGTCTATTTCATAGGTTTTATGCCCGGATTTATGTATCTCGGAGGATTGGACCGTAAATTGGAAATGCCCCGAAAAGATACTCCAAGATTAAGAATACCAGCGGGTTCAGTGGGAATAGCAGGATTGCAGACCGGTATTTATCCCATTGAAAGTCCCGGTGGATGGCAGATCATCGGAAAAAGCCCGGCCAGACTGTTTGACCCTTATCAACCACCCTGGTGTCCGGCAAAATCCGGAGACCGGATAAAATTTTTACCCATTTCTAAAACTGAATTTGACCTTTATTGACCATGCAGCTATTTTACAGTACAGACATACAGGGAGAGGTGATTACATTGCACAATGAAGAGCATCAGCATTGTGTGAGGGCTCTCAGGCATAAACAGGGTGATACTGTGTACATTACAGATGGGATGGGTGGATTGTACCACGCTGCCATACTGTCCATTGAGAAAAATAAAACCATCTGTGCTATACATGAAAAGGAGATACATGCACGGGAGGGCAGCCAGGTAAGTGTAGCCGTAGCCCCAACCAAAAATCATGCACGTATTGAATGGTTTGTAGAAAAAGCAGTGGAACTCGGAATTTCTGAAATTTGTTTTTTCAGGTCAGATCATTCAGAAAGAAAACAGCTCAATACAGATAGAACTGCCAGGATTGCCATATCCGCCATGAAACAGTCCAATCAGGTGTTTCTGCCTGATATTCAATATTTTGACTCATTCGACACATTACTGGAGCACGGCAGGCAGGCACAATGCAGGCTGATTGCTCATTGTCAGGAAGATCTGCCGTTTATCACTTCAGCACAAGAAGATGCTAAGTCCACCATCATTCTGATTGGCCCTGAGGGTGACTTCAGCATGGCAGAAATTCAGAAATCAAAGGATACCGGTTTTCAGGGTATTTCACTGGGCAATACCAGACTCCGAACGGAAACAGCTGCACTTACTGCCCTGATTCTGCTCAAATTTAACCCGCATCATACGGCTTTACCCTGACCACTCAGTAAATAAGCCTGAAAATCAGTTTTCAACCAGCGGAAAAATGCTATTTTTGCGGCTTATTTTAAAAACATTTCAGACGCAGGAAAGGCATAGAGTATGAGATTATCGTTAAAATGGCTGAAGAGATATCTGAATATAGACGTTTCTAAAGATAAAATTGCAGAGATACTTACCACAATAGGGCTTGAAGTGGAGGGAGTCGAAGAAGTGGAAATGGTAAAAGGCGGCTTGAAAGGCGTGGTTGTTGGTGAAGTTAAAACCTGCACCAAACATCCGGATGCCGATAAACTATCTGTCACGACAGTGGACACCGGAACCGGAGAAGAGCTGCAGGTTGTTTGCGGAGCTCCCAATGTAGCAGCAGGCCAGAAGGTGTTGGTGGCCACAGTGGGTACAACACTTTACACAGATAGTGGTGAAGAATTCAAAATAAAAAAGAGCAAAATCAGAGGAGTAGAATCCGAGGGAATGATCTGTTCGGAAGCAGAGTTGGGATTAAGTAAGGACCACTCCGGTATTGCAGTCCTGCCTTCGCATACACCCGTAGGAAAAAGTGCCGCAGAAGTACTTCACCTGGAAAGTGACACAGTGTATGAAATTGGTCTTACACCCAACAGAGCCGATGCTACCTCTCAGCTTGGGGTCGCCAGAGATCTGCTGGCTTACCTGAGAGTTAACGAAGGAATTACCGAAGACCTGAAAGATCCGGACTTATCCGCCTTCATCGGCAGGAAGACACCCTTCAATATACAGGTAGAAGTCCATAATAAATCGGCATGTCCAAGGTACTCCGGGGTACTGATCCACAATGTAGAGGTAAAAGAGTCTCCTGACTGGCTTAAGCAGCTGCTTATCTCTGTTGGCGTCAGGCCTATCAATAATATTGTGGATATCACCAATTTTGTATTACACGAATACGGACAGCCTTTACATGCCTTTGATGCAGACAAAATCAAGGGACACAAAATCAATGTCACCACACTCGAAAAAGGCACTAAATTCGTTAGCCTGGATGGAGTGGAGCGTACCTTAGAGGCTCACGATCTCATGATATGCGATGGAGATATGAACCCGATGTGCATTGCCGGTGTGTTCGGTGGTTTGACCTCAGGGGTGACCGGTGATACAAAAAATATCTTTCTGGAATCTGCCTGCTTCAGTGCAGCCTTTGTCCGTAAAACGAGCATGAGTCATAATCTGAGAACTGATGCAGCCAGGATTTTTGAAAAAGGTTCAGACCCCAATATCACTCTTCATGCACTGAAACGAGCCTGTATCCCCATCACCGAACTTGGCGGAGGCACCGTAAGTGCTGAGGTCACTGACATATACCCCCACCCTGTTGAACCCTGTGCAGTGCGATTAAGATATTCCAAAGTACAGGATATCATCGGTATTGAAATCCCCAGGGACAGAGTTCACGAAATTCTGCTGGCTTTGGAAATGGAAATATCACCCATAGATCAGGAGAGCATTCTGGTGCATGTCCCTACCAACAAACCCGATGTAACCCGGGAAATAGACCTGATCGAAGAAATTATCCGGATCTACGGTCTTAACAAAATTCCCGTATCTAATCAGATCAGAAGTGCGGTCAATTACACCGATTTTCCGGGTAAAATGGATATCGTCAGGAAAATATGCGATTTTCTTGCTTCCAGAGGATTTTATGAAATGATGGGATTATCCATGATCGAATCTTCCGCTTATCCCCATCTGGATGAAGGCAAAATGGTTTTTGTCAACAATACTTCCAATATACATCTCAACATCATGAGACCTGATATGCTGGTGAGTGGTCTGGTATCCGTCAGCTACAATCTCAACAGGCAACAAAATCAGATTGCACTGTATGAAACCGGAAAGATGTATCAGAAAAACGGGGAGCAGATAGAAGAAAAAGAAATAATCACAATTTTTCTTTCAGGCAATGCACAGGAAGAGAGCTGGCGTGTCCCAAAACCACAGCCGGTAAGCTTCTTTGATATAAAAAATATTGTGGAAGCGGTACTTGCAGTTACAGGTATCAGGGATTGGGATAGTTCAGAATCAGATTCAGAGGACTTTAATTATGGCCTGAAGTATGTGGTGAAAAACCATGAAATAGTGCGTTTTGGTGAGGTGTCAGGGAAGATTTTGAAAAGTTCGGGAATAAAGCAAAATGTGTTTTTTGCAGAATTTGACCTTGCTGCTCTGATTAGCTGTGCTTCAGCTTCAAAAACAAAACTTAAAGAAATATCCAGGTATCCTTCAGTAAGAAGAGATCTCGCCTTTGTAGTCAGCAAAGACACGGCATTCGAAACCATCAGACAGGCAGCATGGGGGGCAGAGAAAAAACACCTGAGGAATGTTAATCTTTTTGATATTTACGAAAATGCTTCACAATTGGGGGAAGGGAAGAAGTCCTATGCAGTAAGTTTTATCTTCGAATCTCTCGAAAAAACCCTGCAGGAAACGGATATTGAGCGAATGATGCAGAAGATAGAAAATAAAATTGTATCGGAAACCGGTGCCCAAATCAGAAGGTAATCTCCTTAGAGATAAGCATTGGCCATCATTTTCGAAGACATAGCAAAAATTATGAAATTATTACACATTATAAAAAAATATTATCTTTGACCATGGAAAATATCATAGCAAGACTGGCAGAGATCGAAAAAGTGCTGAAAGATGCAGTCAAAAAGTACAAGAATCTGGAGATAGAATATAAAGTTCTTAAAGAAGAACGTGATGAATTATTAAACAAGCTTAAATCAATTAATGTTAATAAACCGGAAACAGATACAGGGATAAGTGCAGAAGAAGGGAAAAACGTATCAGAAAGTGAACAGGAGGGCATAGGGACAGAAAAAAAAGCAATCAAAAAAGTGTCTAAAGAAAATGAAGTGCGGCAAATCAGAATGGAGTTGGACACATTTATTGCAGATCTGGATCAATGCATAGATACCATACAATCCAAATAAAATGGAGCAAAACGATCTAAGAACAATTCAAATTACGGTGGCCGGGAGAGTATTCCCTCTTAAAGTCAGCGCAGTCGAAGAGGAGATCGTACATGAAATAGAACAAGAGCTTAACGATGCGATCAACAACTATCAGCATCAGTATGCCTCGAGAGATAAGCTGGATTGTGTTTTGATGACCTTGCTCAAATTTGCTTTTGAAGATAAGAAAAAATCGAAAGCAAATGCTGAAAAGACTGACCAAATTATCGATAAGATTGAAAACATCGATAGTTTGCTCAAAAATCTCGCCTGATAATTTTTCCTTTTACCGGACTTCATCTTTTAATGTACAATTCAGAGGTATGCTGTTTCCTTACCCGTGAAGGGACATTTTTTTAAACCATTAAAATCCTTCGATTATGGAAATAGGAATAGGACTTATTGTGGGTTTGCTGGCAGGGTCCGGAGCAGGATACTTTATCATGCAAACCTTTTTCAAGCAAAAAGTGAAAGAAGCCAATGACAAGGCTGATATCACTATTAAAGAAGCCGAACTGACAGCACAGCGAAAACTGAATGAGGCTGAAAACAAAGCCGAAAAAATTATCGCTAAGGCTGAGCAGACCAATGAGAGCATCAAACAGAAAAAAATTCAGGAAGCACGAGACAATTTTGCAAAACTCAAATCTGAATTTGAATCCTGGAAAGCTGAGCAGAAAGTGGAGATCAAAGAACGTGAGATGACACTGGTAGCTATGGAAAAGGAACTCAAGCAAAAGCAGGATGCTTTGAATGCAGAAACCGAGCAGCTGGAAAACAGAGAACAGGAACTCAACACCCTGAGAGAAAATCTGGACCTTCAGCTCAAAATCGTGGCTAAGAAAAAAGAAGAACTGGATACTGCCAATGAGCGCTTTATCAAAGAACTCGAAAATATTTCAAAGCTCACCGAAGCACAGGCCAAAGAACAGTTGCTGGAGGCCATCCGTGGCAAAGCCACCACAGAAGCATTGGCTATCGAGAAAGAAGCTATAGCCAATGCCCACACCAATGCAAACAAAGAGGCCAAAAAGATTGTCATACAGACCATACAGAGGATGTGCGCCGAATACACTATCGAAAACACTGTATCTGTCTTCAATCTTGAATCAGACGACATCAAAGGTCAGATTATTGGTCGTGAAGGACGGAATATAAGAGCACTCGAGGCTGCTACAGGCGCAGAAATCGTTGTAGATGATACCCCGGAAGCCATCGTAATATCCAGCTTTGATCCTATAAGACGGGAACTGTGCAGACTCTCGCTCAAAAAGCTCGTGGCCGACGGAAGAATCCATCCGGCAAAAATCGAAGAGACCGTAGCCAAAGTCCGAAAACAACTGGAAGAACAGATTATAGAGATCGGAGAACGTACCATCATAGATCTGGATATTCATGGCTTAGCTCCTTATCTGGTCAAAATGGTTGGAAGGATGAGATTCAGGTCTTCTTATGGGCAGAACCTCCTGAAACACTCCATCGAAACCGCTAATCTCTGTGCCACCATGGCAGCAGAACTGGGTCTGAGCCCCAAGCAGGTCAAAATGGCCAAAAGAGCAGGGCTGCTGCATGATATCGGAAAGGTAGCCGAAGAAGATTCAGAACTTTCACATGCCTTGCTGGGGATGGAAATCTGCGAAAAATACAAGGAGCATCCGGTCATCCTCAATGCGGTTGGGGCACACCATGATGAAATAGAAATGAACAATATCATTTCCCCCATCGTACAGGCCTGTGATGCCATATCCGGAGCAAGACCCGGAGCCAGAAGAGAAATACTGGAAAGTTATCTGAAACGCATCGGCGAGCTGGAAGAACTGGCCCTGTCCTACGAAGGTGTGCAGAAGGCATATGCTCTCCAGGCAGGAAGGGAGCTAAGAGTAATTGTGGAAAGCGAAAAAGTTTCCGATGAATTTGCGGATGATCTGGCTTTCATGATATCACAGAAGATACAGGATGAGATGCAGTATCCCGGTCAGGTTAAAGTGACTGTAATCCGTGAAAAAAGAGCCACCGCATTTGCAAGGTAAATAAGTGGCTGTTTGTTTTCAATCTAATTTTTACAAAAAATTGTACCATCACCCATGGACGCTCCTTTGCAGATATATAACAGTCTCACCAGACAGAAAGAAGTATTCACCCCTTTGCATGCAGGACATGTAGGTATGTATGTGTGCGGTCCGACAGTGTACAACGATGTACACCTGGGCAATTGCCGCACATTCATCTCCTTTGATGTCATATACAGATATCTCACATATCTCGGGTATAAAGTCCGGTATATCAGAAATATCACGGATGTAGGACACCTCCTGGATGATGGAGAGGACAGAATGAGCAAAGGCGCCCGATTAGATAATCTTGAACCCATGGAAGTTGCCCAGAAATACACCAACAACTTCCATGATATGATGCGTACATTCAATGTGCTGCCTCCGTCCATTGAGCCCCGGGCCACAGGGCACATTCCTGAGCAGATTGAGATGGTGCAGCAGATTCTGGACAATGGATATGCTTACATAAAAAATGGATCCGTATATTTCGATACTGTAAAATTTGCAGAAGAGACCAAAGAATATGGCAAACTATCCGGAAGAGTAATTGAGGAGCTGATCGCTGAATCAAGGGACAATCTGAAAAACCAGGATGAAAAAAATCACCCCTCTGATTTTGCCATATGGATGAAAGCGTCAGACGAACACATCATGAAGTGGAATTCACCCTGGTCTGTGGGTTTTCCGGGTTGGCATCTGGAGTGTAGCGCCATGAGCACCAAATACTTAGGCAAACAGTTTGACATACATGGAGGAGGAAATGACCTTAAATTTCCCCATCACGAAAACGAGATTGCTCAAAATATGGGGTCATGCGGTTGTCAGCCGGCAAAATATTGGATGCATACCAATATGCTGTTGATGAATGGCAAAAAAATGTCCAAAAGTGACGGTAATACCATTTCACCTTCTGAACTTTTCACCGGTGACAGTCCTCATGTATCCAAAGGTTACAGCCCGATGGTAGTGAGATTCTTTATGTTGCAATCCCATTACCGTTCGACCAATGACCTGACCGATGAAGCCCTGCAGGCAGCAGAAAAGGGATTCAAAAGATTGACCGAAGCATTCGAGGCTCTGCATAAGCTCCACTCACCTGTCACGGAAGGAGGAGCTGAGGATGAAAATATCTCAAAAATCATACATGGTGTATTTGAAGACATGAATGATGACTTCAATACGCCCAAAGCTATTGCCCGTTTGTTTGAACTGGTACCTGTAATCAACAGTGTAAAAGACGGAAAAATACCCCCTGAAAGCATCTCTCAAAAAATGCTGGAAGAACTAAAAAATGCATTCCATGTAATATTTTTCGATATTCTGGGTTTAAAGACAGAAGAGTCAGATGCGGACAAGGGTTATGTAAAAGGATTGATGGAGCTGATCATCCGGCTCAGACAGCAGGCAAGGGCAAATAAGGACTGGGCTACTTCAGATACAATCAGGGATTCACTCAATGCATTGAATATTCAAATAAAGGATGGAAAAGAAGGTACCGAATGGTCTTTTAAATAGATTAAAGGCTTTATGGACAGTTAGTCTGCTTCTGACAGCTATCTTTTTTTACACAGGATGTAAAAATGATAAAAAGGATTTATCTGTTGCTGTTGAGAAACCAAGAGCTATTGTACCCAGAATCAGTAAAGATTCTGCCATGTATTTTTTGGAAAAGCAGTTGAGTTTTGGGGTGAGAGTGCCCGGGACAGAAGGACATAAGAATACAAGAGATTGGCTGGTCGAAAAAATGAAATCCTATGGTGCTGAGGTACAGGTTCAGAGCTTCAAAGGTTCATTTCTGGGTAAAAAAGATGTGGAAGGGTTCAATATCATTGCTTCTATCAACCCATCTCACAAACAAAGAGTATTGCTCATGGCTCATTGGGATACCCGTCTGATAGCAGAAAAGGATCCTGATGAAGCAAAAAGAAATAAAGCAATACCAGGTGCTGTGGATGGTGCGAGCGGAGTAGCTGCATTGCTTGAAATTGCAAGGTCTATCTATAATAACCCCATAGATCTTGGGGTGGACTTTATCTTCTTTGATATGGAAGATCAGGGTGAAGATGGAGAAAACTGGTGTCTGGGATCAAAATACTGGGCCGAAAATCCGCATAAAAAAAATTATACTGCACAATTTGGCATCCTGCTTGATCTCATCGGAGCAAAAAACAGTACTTACGGTTATGAAGGATATTCCTTCAGATTTGCCGGTGAGTTGTTGAAAAAAGTATGGCATCTGGCAGGACAAATGGGATACGGACACCTATTCAAAGTGTATGACGGCGGAGGCATCATGGATGACCATTATTATGTCAATACTATAAGGAATATACCATCCATAGATATCATTGAGACCAATGCTTCCGGTGGGTTTGGATCCTATCATCACACCCATAATGATAATCTGGATGCAATAGACCCGGAAATTTTACGTTCAGTAATACAGGTAGTCACAGCTGTCCTGTATAAAACTTCTGACGGCACATTCTAGACACTTTTGTGTTCTTAACAATTTTTCACTCCGTCAAAGCAGCAAAATGAGTAAATTGTTGTTCTTGTAATTAATGTAAGCTTGCAAATTAAAATATTCTCAATATGCGTAATCTGATAATTTTTACAATTCTTTTGATCGGTCTTCCGGCAATCAGCCAGGAAATCCATACCAAACAATGGTCAATGGTCAATAAAAAAACAGCCGATTGGTGCTCATTATGTGGAGGTTGGGGCTGGAATATGCACAAACAGCTCACTGACAGATTTGAGAACAAAAATGTACTGAATTGGGCATTACATTACAGCGGAGGTCTGCAAAATCAGGCTGCCGTTGATATTTCAGCAAATTTTGGCGGCTCAGGTCAACCTTTGTTTTACGTGGAAGGTATTGACCTCAATGCTACACCCAACAACATTGCTGCAAAAGTTGCAGAGGCAGAAGATATTGTAAATTTCACTTTAGCTCAACCGGCTTATGCAGGTATAGGAATTGAAGCGATTTTAAGCAGTGTGACTAACAGGCTTGATGTCAAAACTAAGGTTGAATTTTTACAGCCTGTGGAAGGGGGTGATTACTACCTAGGACTCTACCTTGTAGAAGACAGCCTGGTAGCATATCAGCAGTCTCAGGGGCAAAATGCCGTACACAGATACGTTTTGCGAAGAAGTCTGTTGAATACAACATGGGGAAAATCGTTGAAAAAAGGTCCATTAGAAAAGGGAGAAATATTTGATGTGGATGTTGAATTGGAAAATATCACCACTCCACGTAACAGACTTTATGTTGCGGCAGTAATCTGGAATAAAGTGGGCAATAAATATCTGTTTTTTAATGGTTATCAGGTGCCGGTCGGCATTCCGGCTTCGCAACTTGATATACACAGTGACCTGAGTGAAATGAAGGCCTACCAGACAGAAGGGAGTGAGGTACATCTGCAGATAAATTCTCAGGTTTCATTCAGTAATCCTATCATTACAGTAACTGATCTGAATGGCAAAACTATCACTTCACTCAGTCCCGGTGCTCTGACTGAAGGAAATCACAGGTTTCAATTGAAAGGTAATTTTATTCCCGGGCTTCACCTGATTACTTTACAGGATAATAAGTACAGCAAAACCATTAAGCTGATTATTCATTAATACCGGAAAATAAAATCTCTGATACACAAAGGGATGCTGTCTGAATGGGATAGCATCCCTTTTTTATTGAGCCATCGCAATTGCAAGGACTGAAATTTTCTCCACTCCTGCTGATCTGAGTGCTAAAGCTGCGGCTTCCACAGTTGCACCGGTTGTCACCACATCATCCAGTATTAAAACATGTTTGACTGATTTCAAATCATTTTCCGATACTTTAAAACTTGAATTCACATTTTGGACTCTTTCAGTCCTTGTTTTTCCGGTTTGAGAATCAGTAGCTACGGTTTTAAGTAATATATTTTTTTCCAGCGGAATATCTAAAACCTGGCGGACCCCTTCGCCAAAAACAAAACTTTGATTATAACCTCGTCTCCTTTCTTTAGAGGGATGCAAAGGGATAGGTATCATCATATCCGGTTTAATAAAATGCGGTGAAGACAGACACAGATCACCCGCAATATTACCCATAACAATTCCCACAGCTTTCTCCCTGTTATACTTTAACTGATGAAGCATATTCCTTACCATACCTCCGGTCCTGAAATAAAGTACAGCAGCTGCAAAGCTCCATATCTATTCTACCATAAAACTTTTGCCTGACCTGATTTTCCTTTATTATAAAATGGTCTGTATAAGGCATCTCTATCAAACAATGAACACAAAAGTGCCCATTCTGTACTCTAGGATGATTGGAACAGGCCAGGCAAAGGGTTGGGAACAGGGTGTACCAAAAATCTTCTGCCAAGCCCTTAATTTGTTGCTTTATGTTCATAGTCTTTAAATTATTACCTGCAAACTTATTTACTTTTCATCTTATGAAAGCAAGGCAATCGAAAGATAATTTATATCCGGCTTACTCCAATGTCAATAAAGCTTGTCCCGCAGGTAATACCCAAATCATATATTAACCCGAATTATACAGCAGAAAATCCCTGCCTGCGGACCGGCAGGTATTACGCTCTGAAATGGATGCAAAATAAGTCTCTGCCAAGGCGGATCACTTTCGCTCATTTACCTTGGCGGGCTACTAAGACTCATTCGCAAAAGTGCTTATTATATTGTAATCTCAAGCTTCATCACGAAACTTTAATGTAAAATTCAGATAAAAAAAAGCCCCGTGCAGGCTATCTGCACGGGGCTTTGAATAATTATTTAACCGTTCTTACTCAATAACAATCATCTTCTTAGTCGCAGTGAAGTCGCCGCTGTCGAGTCTGTAGTACAACACTCCTGCTGCACCCAGCTGCTCCTTAGTGAATACTTCGCTGTTCATACCCTTATTGGCAGATGCCTTTCTTACCAGCACTACTCTTCCGGTCACGTCAAATACAGTGATAACTGCATCTGAAGCTTCCGGTAAATAGTAACTTACAGTGGTAGCACCTCTGAATGGGTTAGGCTCGTTCTGGAACAATTCAGCTACATCTGCTGTAACTTCTTTAGTTCTCATGCTCAGAGTTACATTGCTTACCTGAAGATCTGCTCCGGTGTATGCTTCTGCCTTGGTTACAGCTGATCCGATGCTCATCATTTCACTCAGTCTTCCGGCCTTCTCTGCCTTCAGTACTACGGTGAACAATGTCTCATCATCACTTACTGTCACTCCATTTCTGGAAGCGTAGCTCATGGTCACTACATCACTGGCAAGTACTCCAATGTTGTTAGCTGTCATATCTACTGCACCGGGAACGATTTCAGCAAAGCTTGCACCGTTCAGATTCATGGTAAACTGGTATCCATATACATCTGCAAAGTCTGCTCCGCTGATGGCTACGGCTACTCTTTCGCCTGCTGCTACATTTCTGTCCTCAGCAGTGAATCTTACTACCTTAGCACTTCTGCTTTCAAGAGCAGGATCGCTTACATTAGCAGATACGCTTCCGTTCACATCACCCACTTTCACTGCTACGAAGTTCTGATTGCTCATATCTTCAATCAGTGCAGGAATGCTGATCACTTCAGCAAACGGCCATGGATTTTCTGCATCCATTGTCTGTGCTGCAATCGGGAATCTCCAGCTTGTATTGTTAGGCAGATCATTGGTCACACCAAGGATCAGCTTTCTCAATTCAGTGATATCCGCTGCAGTTACTTTACCATCATTGGTAGCGTCAGCTGCGATCAACTTGTACGGACTGTTCAGTTTCTGCTGATTCAGAATGTGTCTCTGGATCAATACGAGGTCTAATGTACTTACACCATTAGTGTAGTCATTGTCCTTGTTGGCAGATACCTCATAGCTCAACAATTCAAGGTGAGACATAGCATACTGACCGTTAGAACCAGTCATTACAGCTCTTGGATACTCAGGCTGGTTAGAACCGAAGCTTACACTCACCTGGCTTACATTCTGACCAGCTTCTGTAGCTACGGTACCGGCAATCACTTTGCTGCCGATAGTACCACCAGGACAAGTGTTGCAGATCAACTGGAGGTTAGTCCAGCAGAAATCTACATTGAACTTCTTATCCCATACACTCATCATTACATCCACATTACCCTTGTTGGTATTAGGAGCAAGCTCTCTGTCAGTCCATACTTTAGCAGAACTTCTCTGAGCAGGATTCCACAACTGGATAACTCCGTTTCCGGCTGTATTTTCTTCACCTCTCATGTACTTCTCAACTATTGCTCTTTGCTGAGCATTAGTCATATCAGCAGGGAATCTCAACAATCCACCTGTCTTATCGAAGTAATGAGGAATGTCGATATTGATTAATCTGTTGAATACAGTCTTGTCAGTTACCTGAGGTGCTGTGTTGTCAAATGTGTACAACAGATCTCTTTCGTCAGTACAGTTATCGAATGACTTCACGTTGAAATCAATCGCCCACAATTCTACCATAGGTCTCATTGGTCCTGAACCATCAGGATCAGCCATCAATGCAGTGCTCAAAGGAACACATACTGGTGTAGGTGGCTTCTTGTCAGCAACCATAAAGTCTTCGTGGCAAGTAGAATAGTTGTGACAGCCATCCGTAGCCTTCCAGGTTACTTTGTGGTTGCTCATCTTACCAACGATAGGCTCAGGTATTCTGATTGTAACTTCTCCACCATTAGCAGTAGGAGCAAGATAGATATCTTTAATACCGTTACCATTGTTATCCTGGATAGCATTGAAGTTTCCTGTATTGGCATTGTTTACGTCATTACCTACAGGAAGGAAGCTGCTCCACTCGTAGTCAGGTGTACCATCAGCCCAAAGGTCAACGATTACTACCCACTTAATCCATCCGTTTTCAATACATCCGCCTGTATCATTTGCTCTCTTAGTCAAAGTGAGGAATCTGATCTCACAATTCTGATCTACACCAAACATGGTATCTCTACACTTGTCGAATGTAGGAGGAACAACATCCTTGTACACAAACATCTTGGTGTATGGACCTCTTTCCTCATTTGTACACCAGTTCACTAATTTGTACTCTACAACCCACTTCTTACAAACACCATCTTCAAATTCAAATTCCCACTTCTTGGTGCTGATACCGATTACATCACAAGGACCATTCACCCAAGTAGGCTGATTAGCCTTGATCTGTGCTTCAGTAGGACCATCACAACCTACTTCAGGTACACTTGAAGATGGAGGAGTAACTACCCATTGCTGAGTACTTGTGCTTGGCGCTACAGTAATTCTCTGCTGACACTGACGGGTTACACCGTTAGCTGTGATGGAGAATGTTCTGTTGATAGTACCGATTCCGCACTGATTCAATTGAAGTACATCTCTGAATCTGATAGGAGGATTGGCACATACACCCACAGCTGTAGGTAATCCTGTCTTAGTGAAATCTACACCATCGATAGATCTTTCAGTAGTGCTGGTCTGAATAGCCCAGTCGCAGTGAATTGTTGCATCCGGAGGACAAGTCAGTACAGGTGGAACTTTCTGTTCAACCTTTACAAATGCCCATGTCTCGTTCCAGTTGTCACCGGCATCACCGATGATTCCGTTCATGTTTCCATCATCCCAAACTCTCAGAATTACTTCTACAAAACCTCTGTCGAGATCATTGATTACGCCGTCACCATTAGCATCTACATCCAATGCATCGAGGTCAGCACAGCAGAACTTCACAAATTCTGCACCGTCTGTGTCATTAGGACTGTAGTTAGGCATATTTACTCTGTTGCTGAATGTCAGGTTGTTGTTGTGTCTTGCACCTGTTGCAGGATTGGTAATCAAACCGTCATTTCCACAACTTGGCCCCTTAGGTCTTCTGATATCCAATCTTACAGCTGAACAGTTGTCATGAGAACCATTATCTACATCACGGGCAAATAATTTAGCCTGACCATCAGGGAAACCATTAGCATCATAACCAGGTACCAAACCTATCACGATATCTCTCTTAGCAATAGGTGTTGGAGGTGTTTTATCCTCAACAGTCACCTGATTTGTAAGTACTCTTTCATTTCCACAACAGTCAACAAAAGTGTACTTGAAGGTATGTACTCCTTTAGGTGCACCCACAGCTCTCCACTTATATACAGGGTGAGGCTGAGTCTGACCATTTACTACCTGTACAGCAGGTACAATCTGTACCCCTACAGGACCTTTTACAGTCCATTGAGGATTGATATCACAGTCATCATGGAGTTCCCATGGATTAGGCACAAAGAAGTCTGCGGTACAATCCCATGGACGTGTACTTACTACAGTGTCCTTCAGTATTGCAGTAGGAGCCTCATCGTCAGTTGCTTTGATTACCTGAGTAACAGTAGCTGTCTGACCTGTACACCAGTCAAGGCAAGTCCATGTTCTGATTACCTTCTTGTTACCATGACAGTGTGCACCACAAGCAGTGATTTCAGTGTCATTGTAAGTACAGAAGATTTTACAGATGCTTCCATTTACGGGAACAAAAGTGTTTCCTCTCACTATGTATGGATATCCATTTCTTACATCACCTGTTTTAGCAACGATACTTTCAGGATCTGTTGCATCCTTACATGTAAGATCAACAGGAGTATTTGGAATGAATACCTGATTGAATCCAATGTTTGTTACAAAGAATGTCTGCTCACACTGTGCAGTATTACCGCTTGCATCTCTTACCAACCACTTACGTACCAAAGTACCACCTTCACACATGTCGTTGATAAACTTGTGATTGCTGATAGTTACTGTTACAGGACCGCAACACTCAGGAGTCCAAGAAATTCTGTTCTGGATAGCCTGAGGAAGAGCTGCAGGGCTTGAAGCAGTAAAGTTGGTCAATGTCTGGGCCATGAAAGCATCTACATCATAGCAAGCTACTGTACAAGGAGTAGAAGAATTTACTGCACCTCCGGTAATGTTGATTGCCCAGTTGCTTGGTAATGCAGGAGCAGAGGAGAATGTAGTGTTAACAAGTACATAGGTACCTGGACCAGGGAAGTTGTAAGTAATAGCTGCCAACAATCCATTTGTATCATCATTGGACAATACCAGATTCTGACAAGGAGCAGCAGGATTGAAGCTATTGATGTACAGAGCAAGGAAGTTGTCTGTAGTACCACTACCCGGTAAAGAAACAGAAGTAAATGTTCTTGAACCGGCAGAAGGAATATTGATGGTAAATGCCTGATACGGATAAGTATTCACTCCTGCAGGAGCGCAAGCACCAAATGGTACGCTAACTACACTTGGTCTTGCAAATCTTGGACTTGCAGCAGTCAAGTTACTTGTCAATGAAGTAATAGGCACTAATATAAATCCGTTGGCACACTCACAAGTCAATGTAGGAGCTGTTTTGTCTTCTATTGTGAAGGTTCCCCAACATCTGTTACCAGCCTGGTTGATTACTTCATAAGTGTGAGTTCCGCATGGGAATGCTACGGATACATTATTGACATTACCGGTAGCCTGAGCCTGATTGCCGAATGGCCATACTCTGATCTGGTAATTGTCAAAACAACCGTAATTGCTACCTTCCAGCAACATGTCAGGATTTAATCTTACCTGGCAGTTTGCATCCAAAGAAACATTCACATGATTGTTACAAACCATATTGGCAGTGATCGGAGAAATCGGATTTACAGTCACGCACCAGTTACATACAGCAGAGTTATTACCGGCATTATCCGTAGCTCTGTATCTGAAGCAATGGGTACCTACAGGAAGATTATCCCCTGATTTGTATTGATTGATATTGGTTGGGTTAGGGCTTGGAGTAAATGGTACGGCAGCAATAGGAGGCTGAACAGTGACTATACTCATAGCAGCATCCAAAGCAAAACCTACCGAAATAAATGTGCCCGGCACGTTCAGACCACAAGCAGGAGCAACAATCCAGGTGTTTGTACCTGTACCTGCAGGAGTGTGAACCACTCTTGCTGTGGGTACAATGATTTCAATCCAAATTGCGCCACAGTTGGCCGGTATAGCAACAGGATTGGCAAAATTAATAGTCCTGATCTGTCCATTAAATTGTGGTCCATACGTGAAAGATGCTATAGCAAAAGGCGTGAAGCCACCTGCTGCATAAGGTATATTGGTGGTATTGAAAGGTGCACAGAATACATTGATTGTACCAGTACCTGTACCTGTCGCACCAGCCTGATCATGTACGTAAGTTATACCTGACAATAAAGAACCGGGTAGCAATGAACCAACATTTACTCTGGTTATAATACTGTTTGGACCTGCTGAACATGCCAAAGCTGAACCTTGACCTGCAACCGGAGCTCCAGCTGGGCCATTCAATGTAACTGTACCCGGAGGGCAGTTGTCAGTTACAGGAATATTGAAGAAATAAGGAACTGTACATGCACCTTCAGGTAAAGTAAAGGTTACAGCAGCAGGACAAGTAATTTGCGGTGCTTCTGTATCATTTACAGTTACAGTCTGAGTGGTAGTAACGTTGGTTCCCACCACTGTCCATGTGATGGTGGTTGTTCCTACAGGATACACACCACTGGCATTGTTGGTGTTGTTAAAGCTGTTAACAATCTGAGCAGGAATAGGATCCAGTCTGACTACCTGAATGTTGTCAAACTCAGCCCACCAGTTCCAGCCAGAATATACATATGTAAATCTTGCTCTGAAGTTTGTGCTCATTTGAGCAGTTACAGCAACGTCAAATGAACCGGCTGCGTTGTTCGGCGCACCCGGTGCATCGAATACTGTAACCCAGGTGATACCGTCACTTGATACCTGTACCAAAAACTGGTCAGTGGGACCGAAGAAGTCTCTTCTGATTGCATAGTCACCTCTCAGTCTGTAAGTACTACCTGCAACAGGAGCCTGACCGATAAGTGCAGAAGTAATAGTACCGGAACCTGCACCGGTAAAAGCTGCATTAGAGTTGATTCTTGCTACGTTACCATTGAAGTTGGCATTTGCAGGCAGCGCAAATGATGGTCCAAACTGGGATGCAGGCGCAGGGGAACCAGTAAAACTTGTGGTCCAACCTGCAGGTATGAGCGTAGAAGCATTAAAGTTTTGTGAGGCAACCACTACGGTAGCGGTAGATGAACATCCGGCTCCTACCGTAGGTGATGGCACAGTTACCTGAGCAGAACACTGCCCCGGAGTATTGCTGGTAGTCACATTTCCTGCATTGGTAAGGGTACAGGTCTGCTGAGCCTGTACATTCAATGCAAAAAAGAACATAGCAATACCACTTAATAAAGTATATATCTTATTCTTCATTTTACAAAAATTTTAGATTAGAGAATTAAAGGGCAAGGAGTTCTTTAACATCATTTTCCATCCTGATTCTATCGTTTTTGCTTACGACGATTTCAGGAACGCTGGGTGTTTCTCCAACAGCTTTTGAAAAACCATTTCCTCCGGAGGGCTCGTGCATAAATTGAGTAAGGTTGTATTCGATTGCATCTGCAACCCCTCTTACATCGTTATGCAAATCGACAACTATCATGCGATAGTATCTTGCCTTGTTTTGTACAAATCTGTACTGTTCTGTGAAAGGCACTAAAGACCGGAGTTCAAATGCCATAGCATTAATCTCCGCACTCAGTCGGTGCATTGCAATCTCCTTACTCACATACTGTGCGGACACAGATGTAGAGGAGAGCATTGCTGACATAGAAAGTATAAAAACAAGCAGCCCAAGCTTAGCGCTTACCGCTGTTTTCACCCTTTCAATGAAAGAATTTCGATTTTCAATTTTCATGAGATTGAGTTTTGGTTAAAAAAATAATAATTCATAAAAAAAGCCTGTACTGCAATACATCTATTTGTATTACGGTACAGGCTTTATATCCTTATCAAGTGTATATGCACTTGAACTTTTCATCATCATTCTCTTTGTTGGTTGTATATAAATCCTGAAGCAGGGCTTTCGCACTACTTCGGGACAAAGGTATTACAACTTTCTTAACTAAAAAACAAAAGATTAAAAAAATTAATATAATATTTTGTAAATTTTATAATTCATTGTTTTTCAAATATTTATTTCACAATTTTTTTAATCCACAGCTAATGTTTTCAGTCTGACATCAACCATAAAACTTTGCAAATTATCAATTTTTAGTCACCTAATACCTTCACTCAAAAGAAAATAAGGATCAAATTTGTCTTCATTTGGAAACTCTTGTTTGTTCTAAAGTTCTTTAATACCTGAATCACTGTAAGAAAACAATTTCAGAAAGCAACTGTATAGTAATCCCATTTACACTCTTTACCATGATAACATATCTATATACTATATTTGCGCCATGAAGCATATCAGAAATTTTTGTGTTATAGCACATATTGACCACGGGAAGAGTACTTTATCAGACAGATTACTGGAATTTACCAAGACCATATCCGAACGGGAAATGCAGGATCAGGCACTGGATGACATGGATCTGGAGAGAGAAAGAGGTATTACCATCAAAAGCCATGCAATACAAATGTATTATACGCACACTGATGGGGTACAATACACCTTTAACATGATAGACACCCCAGGACATGTGGATTTTTCTTATGAAGTATCCCGAAGTATTGCAGCCTGCGAGGGAGCTTTGTTACTTGTAGATGCCTCGCAGGGGATTCAGGCGCAAACCATATCCAATCTGTATCTGGCTATAGAACATGACCTAGAGATAATTCCGGTACTGAACAAAGTGGATATGGAGTCCGCAATGATAGAAGAGGTATCTGATCAGGTCATTGACCTGATCGGATGTAAAAAAGAGGAAATCATTCTGGCAAGCGGAAAAACTGGAATTGGTATAGAAGAAATCATGGCAGCCATTGTGGACAGGATACCCCATCCTAAAGGTGATCCGGATGCCCCGCTGCAGGCATTGATCTTTGACTCTATGTTCAATTCATTCAGAGGGGTGATTGCCTATTACAGAATAATTAATGGCACCCTCAGAAAGGGAGATAAAGTGAGATTCTTCAACACCGGGAAAAATTATGAGGCGGATGAGATAGGCATCCTTCAGATGCAGCAGGTACCCAAGGAGGAACTGTCGGCGGGAAATGTAGGTTACATCATCACAGGCATAAAAGAATCCAAAGAAATCAAAGTCGGAGATACCATCACACATCATGAAAGACCCTGCGATGAGGCCATCCATGGATTTGAAGAAGTAAAGCCCATGGTATTCGCCGGCATCTACCCGATTGAGAATGAAGATTTCGAAGACCTCAGAGACAGTCTGGAAAAACTGCAGTTGAACGATGCCTCTCTGGTTTTCGAGCCGGAATCCTCTGCAGCTCTGGGTTTTGGTTTCAGATGCGGCTTTCTGGGTATGCTGCATCTGGAAATTATTCAGGAAAGACTTTCCAGAGAATTTGATCAGGAGGTTATCACTACGGTACCTAACGTATCATATATAGCTTATAACAATAAAGGAGAAGCCAAAATAATCAATACCCCCAACGAGCTCCCTGACCCTACCCTTATCCAAAAGGTGGAAGAGCCCTATATCCGGGCACAAATCATTACCAAACCGGAATATATCGGCTCCATCATGACCCTTTGTATGGATAAGAGAGGTACACTGATCCGTCAAAGCTACCTGACTCCGGAGCGGGTGGAACTCACTTTCGAAATGCCTTTGGCCGAAATAGTGTTTGACTTTTACGACAAGTTGAAATCCATATCAAGAGGATATGCTTCCTTTGATTATCATCAGATAGATTACAGACCTTCCGACCTTGTAAAATTGGACATCAGACTAAACGGTGAGCCGGTGGATGCTCTGTCTTCACTGGTACACAGGGGTAAAGCAGAGTATATCGGCAGAAAAATCTGCCTCAAACTGAAGGAGTTATTGCCTAAGCAGCAGTTTGTCATTGCTATTCAGGCGTCCATCGGAGCAAAGATTATAGCCAGGGAGACCATATCGGCACTGAGAAAGGATGTCACAGCCAAATGTTATGGCGGGGATATTTCCCGAAAAAGAAAGCTCCTCGAAAAACAGAAGAAGGGTAAAAAGAAAATGCGTCAGATCGGAAATGTAGAGGTGCCGCAAAAGGCATTTTTGCAGGTATTGAAACTGGAGGATTGAGGTAGGGAGTGGCTCGCTTCGCCTGGTTGCGGATTCGCTGAGTTGAGTATCATGTTTTGAAATGACTTTGCTTCTCTGGGTTGGTGAATTGCTGATTTGAAGATTATATCAGGTCGGGATATCGCTAAGATGGGTTGCAGTTGTTTGAAATTTGAGATGAGGATTTTGTTTTGAATGCGACGTAACAATACAGAATCAGATACGTTATCGAATCAGATTACACTTTGCAGTGACACATAAAATGCAGTTTTAAATAATAATTGCCAATAGCTCTTGAAATCTTAAAATCATTTAGAATGGTCAAAATATCAAAATTGTCTGGCTTTATCTTTTTAGCCTTATTTTCAGTATCAGTATATGCGCAAAATAAAGAGGTTGATATCATCAACAAAGAGACGGCCAATGGAGTAGAAATATATGCAATCAATAAAATGGATGACCCGGTGGAAGCTACCATCAATGTTCAGATCACAGGATGTCAGAGAGATAAAGGACAAAATCCGGCCACCCTTCTGCTACAACCCGGGATTGAAACCTTTGTGTCATCTCTCATCATCCCGGCTGGTGCAGACTGCTCATTCCGTACCTCTGTATCCTACAAGAAAAAAGCCGTAACCAGAGAAGTAGATGGTAACCAGGTTGAGAACAAACGTTTTACTTCCATTCAGATGAACAGCAACAAAGTCAATGTCTTTACACAGGATGGATGTGGCAGGTGTGCTATGGTAGTGAAATATCTGGAAGAGCATAAAATACAGTATGTTGAGCTGAACACTACCATTCATTTGCCCAACCAGGATCTTATGTTTGAACAGTTGGAAAAAGCGGGTTTTAAAGGAAACTCCGTCACTATGCCAGTGATAGTGTATGATGGCAAAACGCATTACAATATTAGTAACCTAAAATCTTTTTTAGACAAGCTTAAATAGCAAATATCCTATTAATAAAACCAACCATTCCAAGCCTGCAAGTCATCTCTGCGTAAGAAAGGAAACTCAGGAGCTTATATCGTGATATTTGTCAACCTGCCGGTTTATCAAAAAGACAAGAAAGAAGTTCAGATTTCTACATCGATCAGGGCCAACAACTTTAGCTCAATCACTTATATTCCATTTAAAGATTGAGTAACTATTGAGCTGCAAAATGACAACCATTGATTTTGTCTCACACCTACTGCGTGGCAAGCTATGCTATGGGCAGACAAGCACGATTTCGTGCTGGTGCCCGACAGTTTTGCATATTATGGCAAACAGCGTGTCCCGCCAAAACAAAAGTTATTTTATCATTTTATCCATGGATTACCATCCGTGGTTATTTAGTCCGTTGGAAAATTTCCTACGGACTAAATACTACACACCTCCGGGGTTATAGCTGGATAGTTACAAGATTGATAAATATACTTTTCCACCGGATGCAACCCGGCTAAGGCAACGGAGGAGATATGAAAATGAAATTCAACATGAAGCAATCATTAATAAATGAACTTCATTTGTTGATTTGCTCTATTAAAAATTATATTTGTGACTTAAAACATAAAGCATGATAGCTGCCATTATAGTCGTATTCATCATCGGATATTTAGTCATTGTTTTCGAACATCCGCTACAGTTAGACAAAACCGTACCTGCATTGATCATGGGAGCCCTTATGTGGGCATTGGCAGCCATAGCTTTCTACAGTGGTAATATTGACGTAATAAACAGTCATGGACATGTATTCACGACTAATGGCTTGACGGATTTGCAGGCAATCGAATCGAGTCATGAAGGCTTCAGCGAAGTTTTATTGCACCATTTAGGAAAAACCGCAGAGATTCTGATTTTTCTTATCGGAGCCATGACCATCGTTGAGCTTATAGATCTTCACAGGGGTTTTGAAGTGTTGAAAGATTGGGTAAAGACCAAAAACAAAAAGAAGCTGCTTTGGATTGTGGGAATATTGGGTTTTATACTATCCGCTATTATTGACAATCTGACTGCTACCATTGTACTGGTAAGTTTGCTCAGAAAACTTATCACAGACAGAAACGAAAGAATCTGGTATGTGAGTCTTATTGTCATCGCAGCCAATGCCGGCGGAGCCTGGTCTCCCATCGGGGATGTTACCACTACCATGTTGTGGATTGGCAAAAAAGTATCCGCTGTCGGACTCATTGAGTATATTATCCTGCCCTCCATTGCCTGTTTTGTAGTTCCATTTCTGATAGGGTCCATGAATAAAGCTTTCAAAGGCGACATAGATACGAATCTTGAAAGGGATATGCAGGCTTCAAAATTATTGAGCAGTAAGACCATGCTTTATCTGGGTCTGGGGATGATTATTTTTGTGCCTGTGTTCAAATCCATCACCCATCTGCCCCCCTATCTTGGAATGATGCTGAGTCTTGGGGTGGTTTGGTTAGTTTCTGAGTACATCCATCCGGAGGAGGACTTCACTGCTGAGATAAAACATAAGTATTCTCCTCACAAAGCTTTGAGCAGGATCGAGCTTTCCAGTATATTGTTTTTCCTGGGAATCCTGATGGCAGTGGCTGCTATAGAAACCATTGTAATCGGAGGAGTCGGTGCCTTACAAAATGCTGCCCAGCACCTTGAAAAGACTATACCCAGTCAGAATGTAGTAATTATGTTGCTTGGTGTGGGCTCAGCGATCATAGATAATGTCCCACTGGTGGCCGCAGCTATGGGTATGTACACAGACCCGATAGATGACCCTCTCTGGCATTTTCTGGCTTATGCTGCCGGTACCGGTGGAAGTATGCTGATCATTGGATCGGCTGCCGGAGTAGCAGCTATGGGTATGGAGCGTATTGACTTCATTTGGTACCTCAAGAAAATCACCTTACTTGCTGCGATAGGTTACCTTGTCGGTTGTGCCGTATTTATACTCATGCATGCATTTTAAGACTTTCAATTATAAGAATACTGAAAAAAGCTCCTTTTTTTTCACAGGTAATCGGTCTTAATTTGACAACTGCGAACTGAAAGTCTGATTTTTATTCAAGGATTCCTGTGACCTCTGATGAGATTTTATTACAGGCGGGATTGAATACCTGCAAATTCTGGATTTGTCATACGAATACAGCATTCAGATTTATTGAAGCTCACAGGTGTTATCACATTACTTACTGTGACTGATGATTTTAATGATTATAAAATCCATGATTTACATTTATCTGCTGAATTCGGAATTCAACAATGGTATATAATATTTATTATGCAGTCGCTTTGGCCGGAAATAAAAAAGGAGAAGTCACTTTATTGTGAAATCTCCCTTTTTTAATTTTTACAGATATAAAATCCGGTCAGAAGCCGAAACCGCCCATACCTCCGGTCATTTTGGCCAGTTCTTCCATGGTCATTTTTTTGTATCCTTTGGTATCAAACTGCAGTTTCTTCGCATCTACGGTATCTTTGACGCTTACTGCTGTCATAGTCATACCAAACATTTTATTACCCACTATATACTCCAGTGGAAATCCTTCCATTTTGGCACTTTCAAATCCCTGAAGAATTTTAGGATTGAGTTTAAGCTCATCCGTGGCATATCCTGAAATCCCGAAATCTTCCATCTCAGGATTGCTGATACTAAATTTGTAACAGTTGAAACCCTGAATCTTTTTGGTATCATTTTTATCAATAGTGACTACGGTTTTATCAGCTACCTGTTTTTGCTGTGCATTCATCCGTTCAGCTTCTGTGGTTTCAACCCATATCTTCTGGCCCATCATATCCATCAGCATATTCTGCTTGCCATCCGAAAAGTCAGAAAAGTTCTTGATTTCAAGCATGCCTCCCATCATGGACATGTACAGTGCACTTTTATCTTTGGTAAAATAAATGTCACTTTGTGAGCCTTTCAGCATATCCAGCTGCATGGCCATTTGCGGGTCATCCGCTGTTACTTTGGTAATCTCCATTTTGATCATTCCCTGATCCATGACCTTCTGTGCCTGAATAAAGGAAGTTATACCTGCCAAAAGCAGAAAGAAGAAGACAGATTTCAGATTAATTTTCATTTTTAGGTTAAGTTTTAAGTGATAAAATAGACAATCCGGTATAAGATGCTGTAAAGGTATGAAATGTTTCATAGTATTGAAATTTAACATTTGATTAGGAATGGCATTATCCATGATTTACTTCTACCCTGTATTTCCGGTCAGGTTCATTTATGGTTTGTACAAAGCCCTCAAATAATTCATGATTTGAAAAATGTCCGAGTTCAGGCATCCAATATCTGGTAAATGCGCACTCAGGATCATATCTCCTCGCCTGAACAGGAATATTGAAATATCGGTCTTCCCTCGGATCCGAACCTACTCCGGCGATGTAATTCCAATTTCCGTAATTGGAGCAAGGATCATAGTCTATCAGCAGAGATTCAAAGTACTCAGCTCCCATCAGCCAGTTTACACCTAAATCTTTTACCAGATACGATGCGACATTCTGCCTGCCTCTGTTGGACATAAACCCGGTTGCATTCAGCTGCCGCATATTGGCATCCACAAAAGGCATTCCTGTATTTCCATTTGCCCACAAGCGGAACTTATCCCAATCTGTTTTAGCCTTTATATCTACCCCTCGGGTCCCGGAAAAGCAGAATATTTTGTTACCATGTTTTTTACCCATCAGCCGGAAAAAATCCCTCCACAGTAATTCGAAAAACAACCAATAGGTAGATTCATTTTTCTTGACTCTTTGTTCGAATTTATGCAGCTCAGCATAAATCATCTTAGGAGAGAGACAACCGGAAGCAAGCCAGGCGGAAAACTTGGAGGAAAAGTCCCATCCCAGCAGCTCATTGCGGGTTTCTTTGTATCGGGAAACCAGTTTATTATCCCAAAAATAATATTTAAGCTGCGCTAATCCTGCATCTTCTCCACCTGCAAACATCTTATTTTCGATATGGTGAATTTCCACCTCAGATTTACCAAAGTCACTCAGCTTGGGAAGAGGTCCCGGATCAATATCGCTATGGATGTATGGGATGTAATCCGGTGTAGGCAATGGCGGCCGAACCTGCACAATGCGCTCCACCTCTTTTCTGAAGTTAGTAAAGGTATCGGGGGTCTGATTGACCGGAAATGGGAGGTCTGAAGTATAGTACAACATCTTCCCTCTGCCGTATCTGAGCTCCTGGCCGATACTCCAGAGATTTTTTTCCAGTCTGTCCTGCACCTTCACTTCTTCGGCAGTCCGCTCTCTGTTGCAAAACACCCAGTTGGATTTGACCTGCCGGGCGATTTCAAAGATTATTTCTTCAGGTTTTCCTATTCGGATGATCAGGTCAGCCCCTCTTTTCCTAAGATTTTCTCTCAGATTGGCGACGCTTTCAATGATAAATTTTGTTCTGAACCTGCCGGTTTTTTCAAAGCCCAAAGAGGTATGACCTTTAAAAATCCTTTCATCGAAAATATAGACAGGTAAAATCTCTGCACCTATATCAATGGCATCTGTCAGGGATTCATTATCATGCAGTCGCAGATCATTACGAAACCACAGGATGACTCTTCTTGACCGCTTCATGGCAAAATTTTGCTGAAATAACAGTCAAAGCCCCCGAATGTTATGAATAAGGCATGGAATATTATCAAAATAAGCCTTATGGAGCTGAAAACTATCACAGATTTTCGATGATCATGGCACTTGCAACTCCTCCACCATTGCATATGGCGGCCATTCCATATCTGCCATTGTTTTGCCTGAGGACATGGACTAATGTGGTAAGTATCCTTGCTCCGGAAGCACCCAGCGGATGCCCCAGTGATACGGCACCTCCGTTTACATTCACCTTACTCTGATCAAGATTGAAATGTTTGATAAAAGCAAGGGCTACCACAGCAAATGCTTCATTGACTTCAAAATAATCTATGTCGGTGATATTGAGATCCGCTCTTTTCAGGGCCTTTTCCGCAGCAATAGCCGGAGCAGTCGTAAACCATGCAGGATCCTGGGCGGCATCCGCATAGGCAATTATTCTGGCAAGCGGTTTTAATCCGTGGGTTTTCAGATAGCTTTCACCGGCAAGAATCAATGCAGCAGCCCCATCATTAATAGTGGATGCATTAGCAGCTGTCACCGTGCCATCTTTGGTGAAGACCGGCCTCAAAGTGGGAATTTTCTCAAACATAACATTTTTGTATTCCTCATCATGATCCACTATTTTCACATTTCCCTTTATGTCCTTTACCTCTACACCACTGATCTCCTCAGCGAACCTACCGGCTTCCCAGGCAGCAGCTGACCTTTTGTAGGACTGTATGGCATACTCATCCTGTGCTTCTCTGCTGATTTCAAATTTAGCAGCCGTAGCATCTGCAAAACATCCCATAGCACTGCCATTGTATACATCCTGCAGGCCGTCTCTCACCAGGCCATCAATAAGTTCACTATTGCCATAGCCGTAGCCGTATCTTGCCTTGGCAAGATAAAACGGGATCGCTGACATATTTTCCATACCACCGGCAGCCACCAGCTGATTTTGCTCCAACTGTATGCTTTGCGCTCCAAACATGACAGATTTCAAACCGGAAGCGCAAACTTTGTTCACTGTGGTACATGGGGTACTATGGCTGATTCCGGCGTACAATGCTGCCTGCCTTGCGGGTGCCTGCCCATTATTGGCCTGG
The DNA here is from genome assembly GCA_016716335.1 of Saprospiraceae bacterium. GTDB lineage: Bacteria > Bacteroidota > Bacteroidia > Chitinophagales > Saprospiraceae > OLB9. The sequence continues at coordinate 385,222 of JADJWN010000021.1, forward strand.
ACTACATTACCCATGAATACTTCGTCAACGGCATTAGGATCAATGCCCGCAGCTTGTACCGCAGCTTTAAGGGCGGCAGCTCCGAGATGTGTGGCAGGCACTGAAGACAACCCACCTCCAAAACTCCCCATTGGAGTCCTTTTGGCAGAAACTATATAAACATTTTGCATAATACACGATTTTTAATTTGGTTAGGTAATTAAATTTTGCACAAAAATAAAAATTGATTTTGAGAATAGTGAAAAACATTTGCGGATCCGTTTAAAAACACCTGTATTGTTATGATGGCAATATTCCGAAAGTACTGTGCTTTTTATGATCCCATATTTTGAACAAAGAAATGTCCCGCCGGGTTGCAGGATTTTTCATTGTTAATCCTTGTTGTTGAGATCAGCTTTTTCAGTAAGTTCTCTGATCATTTTATTCCAGTTCCTCAGCACAGATTTCTGTATAGTGTCATAATCCTCTACGGTCTTACCTACATATACAGCCATGACTGCGAAGGTTTTCTGACTGTTTTTCAATCTGTCAATATATTCAGACTTCGACAAACGATAAGCCTCCTTGATCCTGCGCTTCAGCAGGTTGCGGTCCACAGCTTTCTTAAATGTTTTCTTACTGACACTGACAGTAAACTGCACAGGCGGGCTATCAGGGTCGAACTCCACTGGCAAATACACCCACTTCAAGGGATAGGCAAAAGTATTTTGGCCCTCTTTAAAAAGCTGCTGAATCAATTTCCGGCTTTTTAATCTCTCTCTGGCATTGAAGCTTTGGTCAGGCATTTAAACTAATGGATTCCAGAAAATATTTACGAAAGATCTTAAGCCCGGTAATCGTACAGATGAGTATAACCGCCGGATGAAAAAACTGTGGAAGAAAGCTGAGACCCGGTACAGCATTAGCCATACAAATTAGCAATACCATTATCATAAGACCGGCAAGCGGCTTTCTGAATGCAATCTGCTGTTGGTCAGAATTAAAAAAAACCAATCCTGTCAAAGCCCAAAGGATATTCCAGTTATTTTTAGTAGCGAGATGGTCTGTACCCCACCACATAAAGCCCATTACCACTACACATATTAACAATAAACTGAACCAGATCCGGTCACTTATTGCCAGAATCTTTGTCTTTTGACGCAATCTGACAAAGGAAAATAAAAAGTACACTTCAAGCATTACCAAAATCAGGAAAACAGACACAGGATGTGTAAAAATGCTTGTAAGCTTGTGACTCTCATACTGCTCATATACAAGGATATCAGCTGACGATCGTACCAATGGAACGGAAAATATTTTAGCCTGCCGGGCTGCCGAAGCCAGGTAATCGGGTAAAAACATCTGATCTCTCAGGGACGCAGGTCTATCAGCTTTAGCTCCTATGATGAGATCCACTCCGAAATTGAGCCAGGGCCATACCTGCTGGTACTCCTTAATGAGTTGGCGAAAGGATTTTGTTGCTGAGGGTGGCGGCCCCCAATCCAAATCAGTGTTGCACCCATATTCTATGACATCCCTGAGTCTTGTAGCACAATTATCAAAAAAGAAATCGTATGCATAAGCCCGGTTTTCCGGTTTGTAATTTTCCCGAAGGAAATCAATGATTTTGTAAGTCTGCACAGAATCCAGACCTAAAATCTGCTCTCTGACATCCCTTCTGAGATAATGATATTCCATTAAAAAACGGTCATAGGTAGTCACACTCAGGAGGTACGGCAGTTTACCTCTCATGAACTTAAGCGTAAATCCCGGTGTATTAAAATCAAAAGTACCATAATTGAATACATAGTCTGTACCTGCCACAGAATCTCTGACTCTGATGGCATTGTGGCCATATATGGAGTATATTTCCTTACCCGGACTACAGGTCAGAAGAGAAATGGATGGCAGCGTCGTCTGACCATATAAAAAGGTAGAAATCCAAAGAAAAAAAAAATGAATCAAAAGGTATTTCATTCTGCAAATATAACATTTATGGAAGTCTGCGGTGGTAATGCTTAAAAGCGTTGACGATAAAAAGAGGTTAAATTTTTATAATTGAAATTAACCGGAATGTTACGTCCTGCAAAGTACAATGGTTATCTTCGTCCAAAATATTTTTCGGAATGAGGAAGATTTTGATTGCCAACAGAGGAGAAATAGCGTGCAGGGTGATAAAAACCTGCCGAAAAATGGGAATACCCTCGGTAGCCGTGTATTCGGATGCGGATAAAAATGCATTGCATGTACAAATGGCTGATGAAGCTGTACATATCGGGGCATCTCCCTCCTCTGAATCCTATCTGAACCAAAAAGCCATTTTGCAGGCAGCAAAGACCACAGGTGCAGAAGGCATTCATCCGGGATACGGATTTCTGAGCGAAAATGCCGGCTTTGCCTATGCCTGCCAGGAAGCAGGTATCAAGCTTATTGGTCCCTCCGGATACAGCATGGAGGTAATGGGCAATAAACTGTCTGCCAAAGATGCCGTAAAACACTTCAATATACCTATGGTACCGGGCACACCTGCCGCACTGACAGGAGTAGATGAAGCGGTAGAAGTCGCCCAGCGGATAGGCTTTCCGATACTGATCAAAGCTGCTGCCGGAGGTGGAGGCAAAGGTATGCGCATTGTCAATGAGCCCAAGGAAATCGCCGAACAGGTACAATTAGCCATCAATGAAGCCACCTCTGCCTTTGGAGATGGGTCCGTGTTTATCGAGAAATTTATCACCAGCCCGAGACACATTGAAATTCAGATTCTGGCGGATGCTCACGGCAATGTAGTGTATCTTTTCGAAAGGGAATGCAGTGTGCAGAGAAGGCATCAGAAAGTAGTGGAAGAAGCTCCCAGCAGCATACTCACTCCCGAAATCCGTAAGGCTATGGGCGAAGCTGCTGTAAATGTAGCCCGCTCCTGCCATTATGAAGGTGCCGGTACTGTGGAATTTTGGTGGATGAAAAGCTGAATTTTTATTTCCTCGAAATGAACACCCGGCTTCAGGTGGAGCATCCGGTGACAGAGATGATCACAGGTCTGGATCTGGTAGAGCAACAGATCAGGATCGCCCGCGGTGAAAAACTCAGCTTCAGACAGGAAGATCTTTCAATTCATGGTCATGCATTAGAACTGAGAATTTATGCCGAAGATCCATACGATAACTTTATGCCGAGCATTGGCAAACTCCACAAATACAGACTACCCGAAGGGGAAGGTATAAGAGTGGACAATGGCATCCTGGAGGGGATGCAGATCCCGGTGTACTATGATCCTATTCTGGCAAAACTGGTAGTACATGGATACAACAGGGATGCGGCCATTGAAAAAATGAAGGAAGCCATCGCAGCATACGAAATTGAAGGGATTGTGAGTACGCTGGATTTCGGGGCTTACGTGATCAATCATCCAGCGTTTACCACCGGAAAGTTTGACACCAACTTTGTCAAATTGTACTGGAATGAAACACAGATTCAACAACTTCTGGGCAGAAAAGCGGAAGTGGCTGCTGCCATTGCCCAATCACTGCTGAATCAAAGAGATCATGGTCTGGTGGTGCCCACAGGTAAAATGGTAAATGGTGGTGTTTAAACAGCAGCGACGGAAATCCTGTCAGCAAATAACTTCAAGGTAAGTTACCACTTTCAATTTTTTAATTACTTCGAATAGCACTGCAATTATCGCCTGCAATAAGCACAGGCAGTAATTGGTGTCAGATTCTTATTTACAACCTGAATGCCTTGGCAATTTTATCTACATAATCAAGCTTCTCCCAGGTGAAAGTTTCTACCTGAAGGGTTTTGATATTGCCTGAACCATCTCTGAAAGTGACATCCTTGATCTCCGGTTTGCGACCCATATGACCGTAAGCAGCGGTGTCTGAGTAAATGGGATTTCTGAGTTTAAGCCTCTTCTCTATGGCGTATGGACGCATATCAAATATATCATAAATTTTCTGAGCAATCTCACCGTCCGTCATGTGGACTTTAGCAGTGCCATAAGTATTGACATAAATATTGGTGGGTTTTGCCACCCCGATGGCATAAGAGACCTGCACCAGTACTTCATCACAAAGTCCGGCAGCAACCATATTCTTGGCAATATGTCTGGTGGCATAAGCTGCTGAACGGTCCACTTTGCTTGGATCTTTTCCTGAAAACGCTCCTCCGCCATGTGCACCCTTACCTCCATAGGTATCTACGATAATCTTTCGTCCGGTAAGTCCGGTATCCCCATGCGGGCCTCCGATTTCAAATTTTCCCGTTGGATTGACGTGATATGTGATTTCTGTTTCAAACAAAGATTTGATTTTCTTCGGATACATTTTTGCCACCTCCGGGATGACAATATTGATGACATCTTCTTTGATTTTTGCCAGGACTTTGTGCTCATCCGGATCAAACATATCATGCTGTGTGGATACCACGATACTGTCTATCCTGATTGGAGTATGATCATCTGCATAAACAATGGTAACCTGTGACTTGGCATCCGGCCTGAGATATTTCATTTTCTTCCCTTCCTTACGTATGCGGGAGAGCGTCTGATGGTATTTTTATGAGAAATATCTATGGCCAGTGGCATGTAGTTTTCTGTTTCGCTGGTAGCATAACCAAACATCATACCCTGATCTCCTGCACCCTGATCCTCTTTCTTTTCTCTTTCCACTCCGCGGTTAATATCAGGAGATTGCTCATGGATGGAGGATAATACCCCACAGGAATGCGCTTCAAACATATACTCAGACCTGGTATAACCAATGCGTTTGATGACATCTCTGGCGATCTGCTGAACATCCAGATAGGTTTTTGACTTGACCTCTCCTGCCAGCACTACCTGACCCGTGGTAACCAGGGTTTCACATGCGACTTTTGATGAAAGGATCAAAGGCCAGAAAATGATCTACCAAAGCATCTGAAATCTGGTCTGCAATTTTATCAGGATGTCCTTCTGACACAGATTCTGAAGTAAAGAGATAAGGCATGATATTTTATTTTGAAAATTATACAAAATCCGGGCTGCAACCCTCTTTTATTTCACAAACAGAGGCCAAAAGTACATAATACCTCCATGAAAAACTAAAAAATGAAAGTGTTTATTAGGTAAAGGTTTATCAGGGATTATTTAACCTGACAAAACAGAATGGATTGACCTTCCAAAATTCCTTCAAGTCTGTCACCAATCTCTACCTTGCCTACTCCGGCCGGAGTACCTGTAAAAATCAAATCACCCAACTGAAGGGTAAAAAATCTGCTTACATAGGATACGATATAGTCAAAACCGAAGATCATATCAGAAGAAACACCGGATTGTACCACTGCTTCATTTTTTTTCAGCTGAAAGCGTATGGCAGTTTTGTCATAATCAGACAAAGAAAAAAATTTACTGATTACGGCAGAATGATCAAAAGCTTTGGCAATTTCCCAGGGATGACCTTTGGCCTTGAGTTCATCCTGCAGGTCTCTTGCCGTAAAGTCTATACCAAGCCCTATCTGGTCATAATACAAATGTGCCTGCTCCACAGGGATATACTTTCCATTCTTGCAGATTTTGATCACCAGTTCCAGTTCATAATGGATATTATTGCTGAAATCAGGATGATAAAAAGGCTTGCCGTCAGTAAGTAATGCAGTAGCCGGCTTCATGAATATTACCGGCCTTTGAGGCACCGGGTTGTTGAGTTCAGCTGCATGTTCGGCATAATTCCTGCCTATACAAATGATTTTCATATTATTTCATTTTCTTTATTTTCAAAAATACTGTCACCTATACTTACCACTTCCCTGATCAGGAGCTCTATATGCTTTGCCCCGGTGGCCGGACTGATGAGGGTTGTTCTTAAAAACACCTTATCCTTCAATCTGGTTTGTACGATGTAAAATTTACCTTCCTCCAGTATTCTGCGACGTATCTTTTGATTGATTTCATTCAGATCGGCACAATCATCCCTGTAATACCTGAAACAAACGATATTCGATTCGGGAGCCACAGGAGCTTCGAGCCGGGGTTGCTGCAATATCAGGTTGTAGAAAAGACCAGCAAGATCATAGCAATACTCTACAAACTCCCCAAAAATATGGATGCCATAAGTCTGCAATATAACATACACCCTTATGCTCATCATCAATTTGGTGCATTCCATAGTCCTTTTACCAAGATTGTACCACTCCGGTTCGTCATTTCCCCACAGGTAATGTGCTTTCTGAGCAAAAGTCTGGTATGAATGTCTGTAATCCCTGAAAAGGAGCATGGTAGTCAGCCCGGGCACCATCATCATCTTATGTGCATCCACGGTGATAGAATCTGCCAGACCACATCCTTCCATCAGAAACTTGTATTTTTCTGAAAAAACGGAGGGTCCTCCATGAGCAGCATCTATATGAAACCAGAGATTTTTTGACCTGCAAAATGCACCGATCTCAAGGAGATTATCATATATCCCGGTAGCTGTAGATGGAGCACTGCCCACCACCGCGATGATTTGCTTTCCTTCTTCTTTTGCCTTATTGAAGTTGTTTTCCAGTAAATCTGTACGCATTTTGTACTGCTCATCCACAGGTATGAGTATGATGCCTTCTCTTCCCCACCCCATGATTCTGACAGCCCTGTCCACGCAGTAATGGGCTTCCTCAGATACCATGACTGCATATTGTCTGCCCGTACCCTTCTCCCACACATCTTCCTCCGCCATGACAGATTTTGCACAAAGCAATGCTGTAATATTGGCTATGGTGCCGCCTGAAGTGAAAAAACCATCACCCTTATCATCATACCCAAACCAGGATTTGAACCTGTCTATCAGGTATTTTTCCAAGGTACAGGAAGCCTGTCCCATTTCAAATACCGCACCTCCGTTATTGAGCAATGCACCTTCAAAAGCTGCTAAAGCGGCAAGCGGTGCAGGGGCACAGACCTGATGCCCCATGTATTGCGGGTGATGGATACGGATAGACCGATTGAGAATTTTGCTGAAAATTGCTTCCGTATCTTTCGAATGAAAAGTGCTCCAGTCCTGATATTCAGCATCAGGTTCTGCCCAATCTATGACCTTAGTTTCCGCATCAGGATTCAAAGTCACTTTCAACCAATCTGCTAAGGCATCTACCATTTTATGCCCTTCAGCCCGGAAACTTTCCGGATCAAATAGCTGTGAAATTCCTGACATGTAATCTGTATTGTAAATAAAATGATATAAAACGGCATTTTGGTGTGTCCTCAACCTTTTGGTCAGGTTAGGTATTCCGCCTGTTCAAGGACATAAATCAGAAAGTCGAAATTATCTTTGTTCAGCCGGAATTTACCTTTAAATCTAATTTTCTGATCCACTTTCATTTTAGGAAGTTTTCCGATATTGAGCACATCGATGACTGATTCTGCTCCGGCAGCGCCACAAAAAAAGCACTGGGCAAAGGGGTAGGCAGACAATATCAGGATGCTTTCGTCACCGGTTTCATCCACCGGAATATAAAAACCCTCTGCGATTACTTCTCTTCCATTCAGTGCAAGGAGTGTATCCGAAAATACAGGCATATCCACTTCAAAACCCAGATCTTCGTTATACTGCTTTTCAAATTTCACCTTCAAAAGCATATCCCATTCCAGCTTGATGTAGCCATCCTCAAACTTGTACAAACTGGAGTCAAAGCGGATTCCATTGGTTGCTACCCCGGAAGCATCGGATTCAGGCACATTGCTATCCGAAGCGGAGTTTGGATTTTTACAACCGAAAGCCAGCAAGATTGCCCCGGCAGTCAGGTATAATAGATATCTGCACTTATGTAAGGAATAGATTGCTATCATAGCTTATGTTTTCGTTTTTTGATAATTTTGGGATTGTACCACAGGAAAAAACCACTCAAACTGAGCCCGATCAGACTTAATGAGAGCCAGGTGGTGTATCCAAGCTTAAAAAACTGAGTGTTGTCTCCTGTGAGGAAATCGAGGATTGAGCCATCATGTATTCTTTCTATAAGATCCGAATACCGACGGCCATGGGATAAAACAGCTCCGCTTTTACCATCAATCTGAATTTCATAAAAGCAGGAATTAAACAAGACCTTTATGACTCCCTGTTTGGGTCTGTAATCGAGTCGGTCAATGGTACATTGCTTCTGAACAGAATCATTCATAAATTTTTCTGCCACTGCCATCACATGCTCGGTAGAAACCCAGGCTGTATTTTTATCCAAGGCTGATTTACGGGTTTCCGGCAACAAACCGGTCTGTTTTTTCCATCCCAACAGTAATCCGGTAATTCCAATCAGGAATATAAATATAAAAACCGGCAGCGCAATGAATTTGTGTAGTTTTCTGAATCTTCGGGTATTCACCACAATACTTGCCGATTCATTCACAGGCCTGTATTTAGGTCCGACCAAAGCATCAGAGCAGTAAAAGCAATCATTGTTTCACGCTTCTCTTTTTCTCCTCAAAATCGAGAATTTCATTAAAAATTCTGTCTAACTCCTCACCCGGAATGTCTTTTACAATGATTTCTTTCTTTTCGTCCAGAACGAAAATTTTCGGCGTGGATTTAATCTTGACGTTTCGGTGGTAACGCTGGTATTCATCGGCTGTATTGATGAATCCCTCCATTTTCTTTTCCTTAATAGCCGGCCAGCAGGTAGCTGTCTTGTCTCCACCTTTGGTGCACACAGAAAACATCGTTACCCCTTTGTTCTTATTTTTTTCAAAAAACGCCACAATGCTCGGCATCACTTTTTTGCAATGTCCGCAATCCGGAGCCCAGAAGAGTACGATGGTATAAGGTGATTTGATACTGTGCAGACGGACGGGTTTGTTGTCCTCTGTAAATGTGGTAAAATCAGGCATAATCTTGCCAATCAGAATAGGACGAAGGTCATTGGCATTCCTCCTGCATTTTCTGCAGATTTTCTTCATTGACCCAGCTTGCTTTTCCTTTACTGTAATAGTTATCGACCAAATGCACATAGATGGCATCCAGTCCCACCATTTTCATCTGTGCATATTGATTGAGGAAATCGGCCAGATAATACCTGTACGCATCCTGATTAGGTTCAAGCTTTGCCAAAACATAATCCACTGTTTTGATCAGAGAATCGGGCTGCTGACTGCTCAGTTTTGTGACAAATGTATTGACTTTAGGATGTAGAAAAGGCATCCTGATCAGTGCGGGATGGGTAAAATCAATATTATCAAAGAAATGCTCTCTGTAATAAAGGTATCGTTTCATCTGCAATTCATCTCCTTCGCCTTCAAATTCTGGCAGGTCTATATCCATATTGGACTTGATGAGATAGCCTGTCAGAGTAGCTGCATTCTTCTCTATGAAATTTTTCTGGTATTTAGTTACTTCCTTATCTAAAGCGTCCAGCTCGTTTTTAGACTTTTCGTCTTTACCTCCTTCACTTTCTGCCCGTGCTATCCGGGCTTTGAGTGTATCCGCAATCTCCCTCTTGTCCTTCAGAAAATCGAGATACCCGTAAAATAGATTATTCTCTGCACTCCCTGAAAATTTAACAGTGGTGAGGTCGTTTTTATCATACATCACCTTAAAGTCCTTTTCCTTACCGTTTACCAAAAACTGGATGTAAGAATTATCGGGCTTCATCAGAGCAATGTACATACCAGGAGCCAGCATTTCACTGTTGGTATAAGTGAATTTTCCTTTGCCGGCCGCAATCAGTGTATCCTTTACTACTGTTTTTTCTCCGTAATAATTACCGATGATGATAGTATCATTATCATAGTTTTTGACATTAAATTCAATCTTTATCTGAGCATTCAGTGCATTGAGGCAAAACAAAAAACAAAGAAACAGCACATTCTTAGTCATCATTTCGGTTTTTTTCGCAAATAAACAATATTTCGTTGGTTACTAATTTGTTAGATATGATGATTAATACTTTTTTAACAATCAACCCAGTTTACCTGCCAGGAGATAAAGGACGGCCATACGGATAGCCACTCCATTCTCCACCTGCCTGAGTATCACAGACTGGTCTGAGTCTGCCACATCACTTGACAGTTCTACCCCTCTGTTGATAGGGCCAGGATGCATGATGACGATTTTTTTATCCAATTCATTCAGCATCTGTTTGTTGATGCCGTAATAACGGGTGTACTCTCTCAGGGAAGGAATATATTTGATATCCTGTCGCTCGAGCTGAATCCTGAGTACATTGGCCGCATCACACCACCTGAGGGCTTTGCGTATGTCATACTCTACCTCCACACCCAGGCTGTGTATATGTTTGGGTATAAGGGTGGGCGGACCACAAACCTTGACATTTGCACCAAGTTTTGTCAGACAGAATATATTGCTCAGTGCGACCCTGCTGTGCAATATATCCCCCGCAATGACTATATTCTTACCCTCAAGATCCCCGAGCTCCTCAATCAGAGAATAAGCATCCAGCAGAGCCTGAGTAGGATGCTCGTGTGTGCCATCTCCTGCATTGATGATATTCGCATCAATATGCTGAGCCAGAAAATGGTGGGCTCCCGGTGCCGGGTGCCTCATTACCACCATGTCCACTTTCATGGCAAGTAGATTATTCACTGTATCGAGCAATGTCTCCCCTTTGCTTACAGAGGAGGAAGATGCTGCAAAATTGACCACATCTGCAGAAAGTCTCCTTTCGGCAAGTTCAAATGAGATGCGGGTACGGGTAGAATTTTCAAAAAATACATTGGCCACAGTCACATCCCGCAAAGATGGCACCTTTTTGATAGGTCTGTTGATCACTTCCTTGAATTTTGTGGCTGTTCTGAAAATCAGGTCAATATCTTCCCTTGTAATGTATTTGATACCGAGAAGGTGCTTTGTACTTAACTGTGAACCTGATTTATGTTCTTTTACACTCGTGAATCTTTGTGTACTCCTGAAAATAATAATACCCTGTCTTCTCCATTTATGTGGGCATGTTCTACCCCACATAGGCTGCATCTACTGCATCCACTGTAATGCCGATATAATCCGCCTTGATCGGAAACTGTCGGTTGAATCTCCTGTCCACCATGCACAGGAGTTCTATCCTGGCCGGTCTGCCGTAATCTGAGATCGCCGACATGGCAGCGTGTACAGTCCTGCCTGAATACAGGACATCATCCACGAGAATGACATCTTTACCCTCCACGAGAAAATCAATGTCTGTGGTAGATGCCTTGAGAGGAGTATCCCTCCGTCTGAAATCATCCCGGTAGAATGTAATGTCCAGTTTTCCAAATTTAAAATGCTCTGCTCCTGAGATTTTGAACAACAGCTGCCGGATACGCTCTGCAAGATAGACCCCTCTTTCCTGAATACCTATGATGCATACCCTGTCCATATTCTGGTGGTTTTCCAGTATAAGGTAGCTCAATCTTTCGAGTGTGAGCTGGAATCTCTCCGGAGGTAATATCAGTTTGCCCTGATCCATAACGGCACAAAGATAACGGAACAAAGAAAAAAACCTGACTTATACCGACAGAAATCATTCAGGCTGTCAATCCTCTAACTCATATTTGGTCAATACCGTTTTTTCTGAAGGCTTTATTCCTTCCTTCATCCACAGCGGCATGGGTTTGCCCATCAGATAATGATCAAAAAACTGTTCCATCCGGATATTAAAATCGAGTCTGTTGGGCCATTTCAGGGGCCAATGGGGCTCATTATTGTAATTGAGCAGCCAACAGGGTTTTTCGAGCCTCCGGAGTGCCATATAATATTCGATGCCCTGATACCAGGGCACATGACCATCGGCATCATTGTGCATGATCAGTACCGGAGTATTCAATTTGTACATGCTGTAGAGCGGTGAATTTTCAAAATACTTTACAGGGTCATTCCACAGATTTTCACCGAGCCTGCTTTGCCCCTTTTCATACTGAAACATACGGCTCAGCCCTGTTTCCCAACGGAATGCCCCCGTAGGCACTCACCATATTGACTACGGGAGCTCCGGATTCTGCACATTTGAATCTATGGGTTTGATTGATGATATAAGCTACCTGATATCCACCCCAGCTGTGTCCCTGAAGCCCCATCCTGGTCGAGTCTATAAATCCTTCCCTCAGCAATGCATCTACACCGCTCATCACGTCCTCGAATGCACTCTGGCCGGGATAGCCGATTTTGTAGTGTATATCAGGATTGAATACCACATAGCCTTTGTTGGTATAGTAAGTATAATTGATGGTGGACCTATGGGCTTCCGGTGCTCTGTGCTGGTGCAGATTGTCCGAACTCCTTTCATAAAAATTCACAATGAGGGGATATTGCGACTCCGGATCAAATCCGGGTGGTAAAAACAACATACCCCGCCTTGGAGTGCCATCGTAACTCTCCCATTCAATGAGCCGGCTGCTACCCCACCCGTACTCCTGTTGCTGAGGATTGGCCTGCGATATCCGCTTAATTTCCCTGAATGATCCATCTGCCAGATGTAAATCCGGGAAAGTTTCAAAATTTTCAAAAGTAAACAGAAATAAATCTTCTTTCCTTGCTTTGGTTAACCGGCTTTGCAGTTTATATGCACCACCAAACAAGGTATCTTTTGATCCTGTGGAAAAATTCCATTTCAGATAGTATTCAGACTTGTCATTTTCATCAAAAGCATGTATGTAGTGACTGGCATTGATATCTATAAAATCAGCCTCCGGATCGGTCTTGAGATATCTGTACCTGATTTTCCGCTCTCTTCCATCCGTAAGCCTTCTGGCCAAGGGAAGATTCAACGGATCTATATGCCATATATCATATCTGTCATACAACCAGATCTGTCTGTCATCGAAGGTCCAGCCTGCTGTACCATAGCTCACGGGCTGATCCGGCACATCATTCAGTTCATCGTAGAATGGTACCTTAATGCCCCCGTTGAGTTTAATTGTTTTTCTCATCCTGATATCAAAGGCATACCAGATACTGTCATATCGGTTGTACCATTGCGCATACTTTCCTCCGGGTGAAAATGATGCGGCGGAAGAATGCTTCTCAGCCAACCGGATTTTTTCACCGGTATTCAGATCCAGCAAATGAATATCCACGGGAATATTTCCTTCCCAGGTCATCAGTTTTCGGTAAGAAGACTGGTCTGTCAGCAAAGCATACCTGCCGTCATTTTTAATGGATACGACCGAAGCATCCATCCTGATATCTTCGATTTTACGGATGGTCTGGTCAACCAGATCAAGGTAATACCTGTATGATTTTTTCTTGTCTTTATCAAGGTTTACTTTATCTACTGTATAAAGATTACCATCATCATAATGCCAGACTTCCAGCTCAGGCATATCTTCATCCAGAATGGTACTGTCCCTTTGCATTATTTTGGGTGAAATCCCCCAAAACAATCGCTGACCCGTTTCAGAAAAGTACAAGGGAGCATTTTTACTGAATTCATAATTAGGCGGCAGTGAAAATTTTTCCGACTCTTCAATTTTTGACAACTGTCTGTTTAAAAGGGAAAAATGATGGATTTCGCATTGATTGCTTTTTCCGTCATTATCATTCACCACATAAAAAGCAAGCTGGTCACCGCTTTTATCCAGAACAATATTCTGAATTTTTTTATCGGAGCTGAATACCTCTATCTTCTCACCTGAACCCAGATTGATATACACCAAGGTATGTTGGGTAATACTATCTCCTGACTTAGTCACATAGGCAAATCTCGGCCATTCATCGCAAAACACAAATTCGGATACATTGTCAAAGCTGTCAATGGAACTGGTCATAAAATTGAATATTAACAGCTTTCCATACTTATTATCCTTATTCCCATCCGCTTTTTCCTTTTTATTGTCCTTGTTTCCATCGCTGCTTTCTTTTGATTCCGTATTCAGCAGTGCTGCAAGATATGATCCATATTTCTTTGGCCGCATAAACTGGTCAATACCCGGAAACCTGAGCGTTTCGTTAGTCAGAAGATTCGTTACTACAAGGCTGTCTTTGGGCATTTTGTCCTTGGCCGTTTTCTTTCGCTTCAGATCTTTCAGTGCCTCATAATCATGGGAGATCCGGTAAGCGATGAAAATTCCCGAAGGATCAACCACCGCCTGCGATCCCCTTTCGATTTGTCTATAACTGTCATTCAGTCTGTCGTAAATCATGAGGATTTTATTGCCGGTCTCTTTCTCCAGCAGGTACGCTACATATTTCAGACTGTCGTCAGTATCCTGCAACTTGAGTTTGTTCCAGATTTTATACACCTCAGGAGTCATTAAGCTTTTTTCCTGAGCAATAACAGCGTAAAATGAGACTAAAAGCAATAATAAAGTGTACATGCAATCATTCAATTGACTACGGTTGATCATCTGAAAAATTTTATGGTTTATAATCTGATCTGAACAATTATTCGACAACAGGAAAACACAAAAGTTAAGAAGGCATAACCTATCCGAATGCAATCCCGGTTATCACTGCTCCTGAAAATATCACCTGACCATGTAGGGCATCGCAGGCGAAGATACATATTCAGACATGGTCATTAAAATTTTCTCAAAATTTATTTGACAGGCAGGCATTAACCGTGGATTCAATATCTTTGGCCATCAAGACAATTTCGCATGATCGAAGCCTATATTATAGATGGTATCCGTACCGCAATCGGAAATTTCCGGGGCAGTTTATCTTCCATCAGAACAGACGACCTGGCATCCATACCTGTCAGGGCCTTGCTGGACAAATATCCCGATCTGGACCCGGGTCTGGTAGATGACGTGTATATGGGTTGTGCCAACCAGGCCGGTGAGGACAACCGTAATGTAGCACGGATGGCTCTGTTGCTGGCAGGTATGCCCTACACTGTGCCCGGTGAGACCATCAACCGGCTGTGTGCCTCAGGCATGTCTGCCGTAATACATGGACAACGTGCCATAGCCTGTGGAGATGCAGACCTCATTATAAGCGGAGGGGTAGAGCACATGACCAGGGCACCGTGGGTCATATCCAAGGCAAGTACACCTTTCGGGAATGATGCTGAAATGTTTGATTCGAGTTTCGGATGGCGTTTTATCAATCCGAAAATGAAAGCACTTTATGGCACAGAAGCCATGGGCGAGACGGCAGAAAATCTGGTTGAAATGTACAATATCAGCAGATTAGATCAGGATTCCTTTGCCTACAATTCGCAGAAAAAAGCTGCTGAAGCAAGAAAAAACGGCAGGTTTGCCCGGGAGATCATACCCATACCCATTCCCCGAAAAAAAGAAGAACCGCTGATATTCAGCGACGATGAATTCATCAAAGAAAATGCAGATAGAGGTACTGGCCAATCTCAGGCCGGCATTCCGGTCGGGGTACCGTGACTGCAGGCAATGCCTCAAGGCTTGAATGACGGAGCAGCTGCATTATTGCTGGCTTCTCCTTCAGCCATAGAAAAACATCATCTCCGTCCTTTGGCAAGAATTGTAAGTACAGCGGTAAGCGGTGTAGAGCCCCGCATCATGGGCATCGGGCCGGTGGATGCAAGTATGAAGGCATTGGCCAAAGCCGGACTGTCACTCAGCGATATGAGTATCATAGAGATCAACGAAGCCTTTGCAGCACAGGTCATCGCATGTATGCGTCAGTTGGGATTGAATGAAAATGACGCAGACTCAATCCGAATGGCGGAGCCATAGCTTTGGGCCATCCTTTGGGTATGTCAGGTGCAAGAATCCTCCTGAGTGCCTCTTTGGAGCTCAGAGAGAGAGATCAGAGATATGCATTGGTCACCATGTGTATAGGGGTGGGGCAAGGCTTTGCTGTCATCCTGGAGAATGCGGAGTTTACCAAATGGCATTGACCAAGCCCACACTTAATCAGAAATACTGATCCGATGAAAATGATGAAAGTTGCCTTACTGATAATATTCTGGATGCAGGCCCAATCCGGAATAAGTCAGGTATTAATGCAACTCGAGATATTCAAGGAGGTGAAAGCCATCAAATACTATCCCGGAGACGTTATCCATTACAAAGTAAAGCAGTTTCCAAAAGACTGGAGGCAGTCGAAAATAGAAAGGATACTCTTTGATGAAAAAATGCTGATTACCAACGATGGCCTGGTAAAACTGGAAGATATCACAGAATTCAGAGTATATAAGCCCAATGTATATGCCCTGGGGCTTCGGTTGATCCAGGCAGGAGTGGTATGGTGGACCTATGGAGCTATCATACACATTTTTACTGAAAACAAATTTACCTGGAGTACTTTCGCTATCGGGGCCACAGCAGCCGGCATAGGATTTATATTGAAAAAATGGGTATCCAGGCGCACTTTTAAAATCAAAAAAAACGCCAATCTCCGGATTCTCGACGTAAGTTTTCCAACACCCGACCAGATCAATCCCAAAAGAGTATAGCCATTATGTTCGACAATAAATACGCAACTGATTAATTTCAATCGGACAAATCATTCCTGCTAATCAGATAGCAATTATATTTGTATTACAATCACCTTTATGGCCGATACTGTAATATGGCTCAAAGACAATCTGTGGAGTATCCTGGCAGTAGGGGCATTGGTTTATCTTGCACTGAGTATTCTGGTATATTTCTTTCAGGATATCATATTGTTCAGGCCTGAAAAACTCGGTAAGGAATTCAAATTTGAGTATGAAAACCTGAAATTCCATGAATACCTTATTGAGGTAAAGCCGGGTGTGATTCTTTCCGGTATAAGATTTAAAGCAGAAAATCCCATCGGTGTGGTGTTTTATCTGAAAGGTAATTCAAGAAGTATCAAGGGCTGGGGTAAATTTGCAATTGACTTCATACGGTACAGATATGATGTCATAATGGTGGATTACAGAGGTTTCGGCAAAAGTACCGGCATACGTAATCAGGAGGAAATCAAGCAGGATCTCCAGCTGGTCTATAACAAGATCAGGGAAAAGGTGGATGAAAGTCATATCATACTGTACGGCAGGTCACTGGGCTCAGGATTTGCCACCAAGCTGGCTTCGGCCAATAATCCGAGGATGCTCATCCTGGATGCACCCTATTACAGCATGAGTAAAACCACCGGCAGATACATGCCTTTCATGCCTATGTCAATTCTCCTCAAATTTCCCATACCCACCTACAAATGGATAAAATATGTAAAATGTCCTATACACATCATACACGGTACACATGACCGGCTGATTCCCTTCAAATCCAGTATCCGTCTTGCCTCTATCAATCCTTCGCTGACCAGACTTCATCCTGTCATCGGTGGTGGCCACAACAATCTGCACAATTTTGAGTCCTACCACGAAATACTCAGCAGGATTTTCACCATAGACAAACTGGAGTTTGACAAAGAACAAAGCAGTATCCATTTCAAAAGAAAACACCGATAAGTGGCATCCGGATCCCGTACCGTCTCATTCATATTGATTATATTGCTCATGACTGTATGGGCAATGTTGTATCATGCCGACAGCATAGTACATAAAGTTGTGTTCCGTCCGACCAAACTGGATATGCAGCACACTTACCGTTTTTCAAAACCGTGGCGGCAGTACAGTCTGTCTCCGCAACCCAATATTGATCTGAATGTTATACACTTTTATATTGACAAACCTAAAGGAGCCATTTTGTATTTTCACGGGAATAAGGACAATCTTGATCGCTGGGGCGAAATAGCATCGGAATTGACGGAGTATGGATGGGATGTATTCGTACCGGACTACAGAGGATACGGTAAAAGCACGGGAGAGCCTTCTGAATCAGGCCTGTATGAGGATGCCGGAGCACTGCACAGATTTGTCACTGAAAAATACAGCTATAACCATATTGTTTTTTATGGTCGCTCCCTCGGCACGGGTGTAGCTTCATGGCTGGCCTCTCAATACAATCCATCAGGTATTGTACTGGAAACTCCCTACTTCAGTCTCGAATCTCTGATTACCCGGTATTATCCCCTTTATACCTATTACTCTGAAAACAGGATAGAAATGAACTCTGCCGGTTTTTTGCAAAATGTTAAGGCCCCGGTCATGATATTGCACGGTACCGAAGATGCGCTCATTCCCATACAGGAAGCTGCAAGATTATATGATTCTGTCCCTTTCGGAAACAAAACATTCATCACCATAGCCGGAGGCACGCATGATAATTTGCCCTCTGCTCATAGCTATCAAATTGCTCTGGATTCATTTTTCCGGTGTATAGTTCCGACACACATTCCATTGTCAAATATGTCAGTGCAATGAACAGTTACGATTATATATTTGCAGGAGGCGGGGCATCCGGATTGATTACCGCATACCGTATGAGCAGGGATCCTTTTTTTGCAAACAAGCAGATACTGATCATAGATAAGGATGAAAAAAACGCCAATGACAGAACCTGGTGTTACTGGGAGGCAGGAGCCGGCGAATGGGACAATATACTCACACACACATGGGATAAAATCATTTTCAAAGCCCCACACCTCCATCTGGAAAAAGCTATAAGCCCATTCCGATATAAAATGTTAAGAAGCAGTGACCTGTATGCATTCATTAAAAATCAATTGAGCCATTACAACAACATCCAAATTGTCACAGAAAAGGTAATCGGCATTAGTAAGGAAAAAGAACGATGCATTGTATCAACAGCCCATCAGAGTTTTGAAGCCAGAAAGTATGTGCTTAACAGCATTCCTGAATTCAACCCTATACCCGACAACAGCAGCTATCCATACCTTAAACAGCATTTCGTGGGGTGGTTTATCCGTACGGGGAGTCAGTGCTTCGATCCTTCTGTGGCTACTTTCATGGATTTTGACATCCCTCAGAAGGGAAACACCCGCTTTATTTATGTATTACCCACTTCGACAAAGGAGGCATTGGTAGAATATACATTGTTTTCGGAGCACCTGCTGGAATTTTCCGAATACGAAGAAGGGATTCAATGGTATCTTGACAGACAGGGGATCCGGGATTTTCAGATTATTGAGAAAGAAATGGGCAATATACCCATGACGTGCTATCCGCTGCATCAGAAAAATACAGATAAGCTGATCCACGTTGGTAGTGCCGGAGGATGGACTAAAGCGAGTACCGGTTTTACGTTCATGAATATTTGCCGCAATTCTGCCGGGCTTGCAGCGTTGCTGAAATCAGGCGGCGATACTCAGTCAGGCTTCACGCCGACCAGATATCAATGGTATGACCGCATATTTATCGAGGTCCTGGCAGCAGATAATGCATCCGGTACAGAAGTTTTCTCCAGTTTGTTTAAGCAGGTGGCACCGGCTAAAATATTGCGTTTTCTCAATAATGAATCCACATTGAAGGAAGATCTTGAAATTATACTTAAAACCAAGCCGAAAAGTGCTTTTACCGCTGCATTTTTCAGGACATTATTCAAATAAAATAAAGTTTCATGGCGATGATAACAGCCCATACTTTCGACTTTTTGAATGAACTCAAAAAGCATAACTACAAAGAATGGTTTGATGAAAACAGAAAATGGTATGAATCAGTAAAAAAAGAATATTACGCATTCACGGCACAGGTGCTTGAAAGTATGAAACAGACAGACGACAGTCTGGATCTTCTCACTGCCAGGGATTGCGTATTCAGAATCAACAGAGATATCCGCTTCAGTAAGGATAAGAGTCCGTACAAGACCAATCTTGGAATATTTTTAGCTCCTTACGGCAGAAAAAAAGACCTGGCCGGTTACTACATACATATCGAGCCGGGGGGAAGTTTTGCCGGAGGTGGATTGTATATGCCCATGCCCGAACAGTTGAAAAAGGTGAGACGAGAAATCCACTATGATTACCCAACATTTAAAGCCATCCTTGAAAACCCTACATTTACCCAACATTTCAGAGGATTGGACAAAGACCCCGGTCAGCTGCTGAAAAACCCTCCCAAAGATTACAGTGCAGACGATCCGGCCATAGAATATCTGAAGTACAAGAGTTTTACGGCAGTGACCGATCTGCCGGACCGGATAGTATTGGGAGATGATTTTTTGACCAATCTGACTGAATTACTCACGGCCATCAAACCTCTCATAACTTTTCTGAACTCAGCCTTGCTGACAGATGAAAACGGTGAGAGCATAGTGTAATGCTAATGATACCACCCGTTGTAAGCAGAGTGCGGATATTATTATTATTTTACCTTTTGGACGATGGATATTTACTGCTGTAATCCAAGACCTGATTCCAAACCCTGAAGATATTTCCGGAACAGATTTTCTCCAGATCCTCTTCGGTATAGCCTCGCTTCAGCAGTTCTTCCAGCAGATTGGGATAATCCGACACATCCTTCAATCCGGTGGGCAACGAATCCCCTACCCCGTCATAATCCGAACCCAACCCCACGTGGTCAATACCGGCAATACGGACTATGTGCTCAATATGATCTGCTACCATCGCCACATCTGAGAATAATACAGGATTGTCCTGCCTGAATTTTTCGATTACTGTTTTTCCGGCCTCAGAATCGGCATTAAGCCCCAGTGAATCCAGCAGATGATTGAGCTGCCGGCGTTTTTCCCTGTTTATGCGGGAGACATTGCCATCCAGAAAATCCGAACCGAAATTGACCATAATCACTCCACCGTTTCCCTTCATGGCCAAAATCATATCATCGTCCATATTCCTCTCAAATCCCGGTGTAAACTTTCGGCAGGAGGAATGGGAAGCTATGACAGGAACATGGACAGATCTGAGTACCTGATAAAAAGTACTGTCTGATACGTGAGATATGTCTATCATAATCCCGGCACGCTGCATGCTTTCAATCACTTGATAGCCGTATGGACTCAATCCATTCCAGGTACGGGTGGTATCATAACTTGAATCACAGATCTTATTATCCTTCGAGTGGGTGAGTGTAATGTAGCTGATGCCTTGTCTTCTGAAATAGGGAATCAGGTCAGGATCATCCTCGACCGGAGCTCCGTTCTCCATACCCATGGGCAGAGCTATTCTGCCACTGTTCTTTATGCGGATCACATCCTGTGGAGTGTAGGCGACCTCAAAATACTGTTTCTGCTCTTCGGCAATAAATTTTACCATCCGGATGAGGCTGTCTGCCAGCTCTCTGGCACCTCCGGACTGCTGATAGGAGGCCGGGATATAAATGGACATAAAAGGAGCATCTAAGCCACCTTTTCGAGCCCTTACAAAATCAAAATCCCCCTGATCTGTCTGTACAGGAATGCCGATGTATTCTTTTTCCAATCTGAAATTATGCACTTTGAGCCGATAGGGCAAATCCACGTGTCCATCTACAATGATAAATTTCTGCGCAAGTGTACTGGCTTTATTTTTTATAGCTTCCGGTGAGGACTGTGACCAAACAGAAAGGTAAGTTACATGCAACAGGATACATATAAAACTGAACGGTCTAATGCGCATAGTAACAGTGGACAGGCTGTATCAGGGTTTGATCGTAACCAGTGAGTCAGGCTTGGTATAAAAATCAGTATCTCCAATCCTGATCTGCTCAAGTCTGGCCAGCATTTCGTCTCTGTACTTGAAAAAAGCTGGGAGCTCTGCTGCATCCATGGGCTCTGCGGATGGCAACTTGGTGGTCAGGTGATTGACCTGCTTGCCGTTCTTCCAGAATCTGAAGCAAACGTGAGGACCTGTAGCCAGTCCGGTAGCTCCTACATAGCCGATGGTCTGACCTTGTTTCACAGGCGTACCGGCCTTTATACCCTTAGCAAATCGGGACATGTGCAGATACTGGGTCTCATAGACCTTATCATGCCGGATTTTAACAAAATTACCATTACCTGAGGTGTATGATGCTGCGGTAACCACCCCGTCAGCCACTGCCCGGATTTCGGTACCATAAGGCGCTGCATAATCAGTGCCCAGGTGTGGAATCGTTGTCTGCTTGATCGGGTGAAATCTGCGAAGGTTGTAGGAAGATGATATACGGGTAAACTTAACCGGAGCCTTCAGGAAAGCTTTTTTTGCAGGCCTTCCTTCTGCATCAAAATATCCTTCTTTATCCTTGGTCTTATACAGCATGGAATAGTAGGTGTTGTCACCGGATTTGTAGGAAGCCGCAATCAACCTTCCGACCCCTACCGGCTCTTTATCCACATACTTATTCTCATAAATCAGTTTAAACTCATCCCCTTTTCTGACGTGGTAAAAGTCCACAGAACTGCTCAGTGCTTCTTCCATCAGATCGATCACTTTGGGATCTACGCCTCTTTTGTCCAATGCCTGCCATAGAGAACTTTCAATCTTTCCTGTAGCTACTTCGGTGGTAGTGATCACGTCTTTTTCCACGACTTTCACATGTACTGAATCCGCAATATTAAACACCACATACTTCGTTTTGTCAGGCTCATACACGATTGCCAGAGGGGATTCGGCACATTCATGCTTTTTGATCACATGATATTTTTTGCCTGCCTGAATATTTCTGATGTTAAAAATCTCTTTGGCTTCATGCTCCAGGAGCAGAATCAGATTGGTGGCAAGTCCGTTTTGTGATAAAATATTACCGAAGATCTCGTTTTTACGGATTACATTTCTTTCGATATATACGGAATCAGGATTAAATCCGAACACATAATTTTTTTGATCTACCCCGGCTAATGCCAGACGGGACATTTCATGATTTGCATTGTCTGTGGTAAAGGAATTTGTCCAATAGATCAGACCTGAGGCTAAAGTTAGGGACAACACAATATCAATTAGTCTCTTGGCTACTTTAATATTCCACGATGTAAGTTTCAAAATATACGATTTTACGGTCAATAAATTGCATGAAACAACAAAACACAAGGCTCTATCGTATCAGAATCCATGAATGAGAACAAGGCGAACACACACTAAACACCTCGTTTTCATGTGATGCAGGTAAAATTACCGAAATACAAAAACCTGCTCCGAAGTTACAGCAAATGAATGCTGCATTTGCGTCCAAAGATAGACAGCATTTTGAAAGTACCAAACAAATGAGCTGTTAATAATTTCAAATTGTGTTTTTTACACATATGAAAAGACCTCACTACCCGCCCTCTGCGGTATGGAATTGTAGCAGTTTTCCATGGTCTTGATATAAAATTTGTTGCTGAACAAGCTGATGTATTCATTCTTATCCCCTCCAAAAGGTGGCCCCTGATGATCAAAGTGTTTGCAGAACAAAAGACCGAAGAGCTTTCCGCCTTCCACCAGCAAATCTGCCATCTTATCCACATATCGAGATCTTAATGCAGGATCCAGGGCGCAAAAAAAGGTTTGCTCCATGATCAGGTCAAAGCTGTCTTCCAATGCGAAAAAATCGCCTGATACCAGCCTTACTTGAGGCTCCGGCATCAGCTGTTGCTCCACTTTTTTAAGAGCGCTTTCAGAAATGTCACAAATGGTGATATCTGTCCAGCCCTGCTGCTGCAGGTACAATGCTTCATGTGCCATGCCTGCACCGGGTATCAATACCTTCAGGGTGCGATCTTCGATCTGGTCAAAATAATCGGTCAGCGCCGGAGCAGCATATCCTATATCCCAGGGTGTATCACCTGTCCTGTGTCTTGTATCCCAGTAATTTAAGTCCAATATCTGCATAGTTATACTTTCTGTATCAAACAATTCACCTCAAAATCCAATCATCCGATCAAGTTTTGAAGCTTTTTGAACAAAATTAAGTTTGAATCCTCTGCTTTCATAAACCCGCATAGCGACCTTTTGTTTGGAGCCAGGATATGGATCTCACAAATTTCATAGAAGGTTCCGTCAAAGCAAGCGCTGAAAGCTGACCAAAACATCCATCCACAGCACACGAAAGCCACCGATCTTATGAATTTGTACATCAGCAGAAAAGGCCGGACGAAAAATCATTATATATAAGAGATGTATAAACATTATAAAGGATTGGGATTATTTCCGATTGGCTGGCAGGAGATTACATAGGAACGGCTGTTGGTTGTATTGGTTCTTTTCATCTTAATTGATTTATTCGTGTTTGAAGTTCTGAAATTCTTTTTACTAATCTGTCAAAAGTCAACACCTCCCCATAAATCATAAACTTGGTCATTTCTGAATAGTCCTTCTCATATTCTTTTATAATTGTGTCAGGTGGTATGATTTTGATTTTGTCAGGAGTATGGTTGCCATAGTCAAGCCCCCTCAACGGATTGAATTTTTCTCTATGAGCAACGATATTGTTGTAAAGTTCCTTGTCTTGAAGTGCTTTTATACCGTGATGAGTGTCCATTAATCTTTCCAAATCATACAAATGCCTTGAAAGGCGGTCCATACGAATTTTGTCAGGCTCTTGCGAAAATTCTTCGTGAAGCAGGAATATCTTTTCAAGGAAAGTTCGTTGGGGTAGAACTGTAGAGATTTTAAAAGTATCTGTTGCAAAATCCCTCTTTGGAAAATTTACACTTAGAATAGAATTAATTTCACGCTTCTCTGTCGGCTCTATCAAGGAACGGGAGCTTATTTCAACCAAAACTCTTTGGGGTAGATATTCCGACGTGTCTATTACCGAATTGTAATGAATTTCAATTACCTGCGGGTCTTTGTCCGAATCGTTAACGGGTTGTGCAAATAGCTCACATTCTGCAATTGCGCCCCAATCCGTCAAAGTTTGCGTTAAGTCTTTGAGAAATTCTGTTGAGATGAATTCACAAGATTGTTTTCTAAGCTTACTTATTTGTGTTTTGCTAATGTCTCCTTCAAATCCGAAAAATTTTCGGTCAATTGCCAAGTCTATATCTTCTGAAAATCGCTCTATCAAATACCAGCCTTTGCTTAAAGAAGTTCCTCCTTTAAATATAAAATGCTCGCTATAAGGTAAAGAAAATGAAGCATTTAAGCATAATGTTACCCACCAATCTTTTTCAATAGCTATGGCCGGCAGACCTGTCATTTCTGTTGCCTGATTGAGGATTTCAATCCTTCTTTCTTTTGGTAATGTGAGCCAAGTGGTGTTCATTGAATTGCTTGCATTAATATTTTGTATATCCAGGCAGGGGAAAGTTTTGCATCATTGATGATGTTTTCTTTTTTCTCATTCTTTAGAATGGTTTGGATTTTTTCTATTGTTTTCTCATCAACCTTATTTTGACCAATGGTTTTAAGTGCCTGAATAGCCAAACCGCTTATTTCTCCTCTAACTGAAAGGTTCTTTGGGCTTGTCTTTTTAAATGTGATAGTTCGCTTGCCAACTTTTACGATTCTTGCAGCCCCATCAGTCAGGTAGATCACTTTCATAGGAACTTGCGTAGATAATCCTAATTTGTTTAAGGCCTGAACGCCTGTTGGTATAATTCTCGCTTTATCCCGTCTTGCAATGGCTTTGGCTATTTCTTCTGTTGATGGATATAGAACCCCAAGTTCTTTATCAACTTTTGGATACAAATAAATTCCATGTGCCAAACGAACAAGAATCTCCTTTTCTTTCAGTCGTAACAAGGCTTTCTTAACGCTTTCAGGATTGCCATATTCTAAAAAGTCGTCAACAAAGAGAACACTACCATTAGGGTAAGTTTTCAATGCTTCTGAAATTCTATTTTCAACTTGTGGTCTTTCCATTGAATTATATTTCGTCCCAAAATTAGCAAATATTTGGGACAAGAAAGGATGTTAAGCTGTATTTCTTAGTCTGTGAAATTTGCTGTGTCGTGATACCATTACCCACAAAGTCAGGTTGTGAGAAAACTCCTCCTTCAGTCCAAAATTATCCTTACAAAGATAGGTTTAAAAATATAATCATTTCATATATTTAAAAAAATTATATATGTTGATATTGCGAGGATAAGACAAGCATCAGATGCAGTTTTATACCCTTGAAGACAGGATTGCTCCGGACAATCCTGTAAGATTTGTGGATGCCTTTTTTATATAACAGATCTGTAAACGGAATTACCACTATTGATGCCGAATATTTGTTTTATTAGTTTACTCACCACATAGCGAAAAGCCTGTTTGGCCTTTGTGGTTATTTATTTAAACGGATGGGCAGGCTTTTCTCTATTTTATCCCGGCCTAAGACGGGACGGCTTAATGTTAGCGGCTGCTGTTCTTGTCATTCGTTTTCATTAAGTTTAAGTTTCATCATTATGTCAGTCTGTTCGTCATTACCTAATTTGAAAATGTGTTTGTCAAACTCTACAAAACCGTTTTTCTTATAGAAGTTTATGGCTCTCGGATTTTCTTCCCATACACCAAGCCAAACATAGTCAGCGTTTTTCTGTCTTGCGATTTTAATTGCTTGGTCGTAAAGCATTTGTCCAACGCCTTTTCCGTGATATTCTTTAAGCACATAAATTCTTTCAATCTCAACGGCTTTATTGTCTTGCAACTCTGTCTGTGATGGTCCGAAGTTCAGTTTTAGATAACCGATTATATTGTTGTCAAGTGTTGCGAAGAAAAACTCAGCGTTATTGTCGCTAAGTTCTGTTGTCAGTTTAGTAAAGGAAAAACTTTCGTCAAGATATTTGTTCATATTTTCTTCGGTGTTGCCCGAAGCGAATGTTTCGTAAAATGTCAGTCTGCCGATTATTTGTAATTCTTCAAGGTCTTTAGTAGTTACTTTTCTTATCTCAATGTTGCTCATACTTGTCGCTAAATATTTTTGTCTGCTAAAGCGTTACTGTCAGTCATCCGAAATTGTCTGTTTAGTCGTTAACCAAGTCCTGTCAGACCTGAATTACTGTCCCCCGTGACTGAACTGAAATAAAAGAACAAAAGTTGAAAGTTAAACTGTCGTTTAGTTAAAAGTCCCGATGGGGGACAGTAATTCAGCGTCTAATAAAACGTAAGCATTCGACAAAGTACAAGGGGGATAGATCATTCTTGGTTTTTAAATGAGGCAGGGGTGAGGGTCTCAATGGCATTGATATTTGTGTCGGGCACTTTTTTCAAAAACCAATACAAGTACTCGTATGGATTTATATCCTGCGACTTGCAGTTGGTCAATACTGTGTAGAATGTGGCTATGTTCAATGCTGCTTCATGCCCTCCTGCAAACAGATAGTTTTCCTCCCCTAATGCCAGGGGGCGTATGGCATTTTCCACCAGATTGTTGTCTATCTCCACATCTCCGGTACCGGCATACCGTATCAGGCTTTGCCATCGCCTGGTGGTGTAGCTCAATGCCTTGCCTATGGGTGACGACGGACTTACAGTGAGTGGAATGCCGGTCTATCCAGCTTTTCAGCTCTTCGAGTATGGGTACTGATTTTCTGCACGAAAGGCTTTGCGTTGACCGGTACTGTATTGTTGCGTCCGGCAATGCTCCTCGACCTTGTACAATTGCTGTATCATCGTCAATGCCGTATGGGCCAGTGCCTGATCGTTGGCAGTGGCTTCGACAAATTTTCTCCTGGCATGTGCCCAGCAATTGTAATGCTCCACCTCCGCCATGATGCGGTCTATGGTTTCATATACGGTGTATCCGTCACTTTGTATCTTGCCTTTGTAATCCCTCAGCATCTCCGCAGGTCCTGCCCGACCCCGGCCGTGCCGGTACTCAAAGTACCCTGACTTACTCACCGGATCCACTATGACCCACATAGCCCTGATGGGTCGTACCTTTTTGACAAACATTACTTTTATGGTGCTTTCGTCCATCTGTATGTAACCGCTTTGCAATATCTGTTTTTTGATACATTCGGCTACCGGATGCAGCAATTCGGCAATGCGATGCACCCAGTTGTTCATCGTAGAGGGGGAGATCACCACTCCCTGTCTTTTGTATATCTGCTGCTGACGGTATTCGGGCAGATGATCCACATATTTGGATACTACCACCTGTGCCAGCAGGCTCTCATCGGCTTCGCATTTCGGCAGGGCCTCGGACGGCAACTCTGCTGCACGGATCTGGCCCGTGCTGGTGTTTTGTATTTGGGCCTTATTATGCACTTTACATACAGCTTCTGGATGTCTATGGCTAGCTTTCGGGTGATTTCCTACCTATCTCCACTTCGCCTTCCTGACACTCCAGTGTCAAATACTCCTCTTACTTCCAGGTGACCACAGCCTTCGATAAGCTGACGCCCTTTATGTCGAGTCTTCTTACGCTCGTAGCTGATGGTCTGTTTTTCAGTCAACCTGCTCTGCAGGGGATTCTCCCGGTGATTCTTCACAGGCGGATTCCAATATGGAAAATATGGTGAGCTGTCTGTCATCTGCCGGCACAAACCTCTCTGACTTGCTGTTATAAATCTGCTTGCGAAACAAATCAAGCTGATATTGCAGTGCCAGCACTTTTTTCCTGCATAGACGCATACTTGTCCAAAAGCTGCTGGTTGAGGTCTTTTAATGCTGTATTTTCTGCTAACAATGCTTCGTAACTCATGCATAAAGATACAACCTCTGCTATATATATGCAAGTATTTTATAATTTGTTTTCTGCTTTTTTCTACTGTTTTTTTCAGCCGTTTATTATGCTTTTATACCGTCCCGCTACCACCGGTGACTTCTGCCATAGGTGTGCCTTGAAGCCCTGGTGGGTTCGTCGGCCTATATCTGAGTCTGTGGTGCAATCCCACCAAAGATATGCCGCTCAGCAGCATCACCAGATGCTGGTAGCTGATCTCATACTTTATCTCTCCCTCCACTGAGGTCAGTGATTCAAATCGACCCCGCTCCAGCCGCTTCATGTACACCACAAATCCGTCTCCGTCCCACACCAGCATCTTGACAGTCTGATAACTCTTAGAGAAAACACATACACCGAACCATCCATCGGATCTGCTTTCAACTCCTGCCGTACAATCCCGCCCAGACTCCACAATCCCTTGCGCATATCCACACTGCTGCGGTACAGGTAAAACCTCTGATGTGACCCAAAGCCTATCATCTGACCAATGCCAAAAGCATACCCACCTCAGATAAAGCTGCCGGTATATGTATTTTTATTCCTCCGGGATATTCGATGATGATATGGGGGTGTGGAGCAGCTGAAGGCATAACTATCTCCCTGAACTTCGATGAGGTGCTCCGGCATTGATTTCTCAACCAATAACTTAGGGTACTCTCTTTGAGCTCCTTATCAGCACAGAATGCCTTGATGCTTTGTCCGCTCTGATGAAATTGATCCAATATTCGGGATCTTTGCTCCATACTGTATCTCATATCTTATTTTTGACCCAAAGTTAAGCCACCTCATCTGGACGAAAAGGGATGTACTTTGTGGGATGCTTACAACACATCAACCCATAAACCCATCAACCCATCAACCCATCAACCCATCAACTTAATAAACAACTTAGCGAATCCGCAACTCAGCAAATCCACAATCAACCCATCAACCCATCAACCCATCAACCCATCAACTTAATAAACAACTTAGCGAATCCGCAACTCAGCAAATCCACAATCAACCTCATCAACCCATCAACCCATCAACCCCATAAACCCATCAACACCATCAACACCATCAACACATCAACCCATCAACCCATCAACCCATCAACCCATCAACTTAATAAACAACTTAGCGAATCCGCAACTCAGCAAATCCACAGTCAACCTCATCAACCCATCAACCCATCAACCCATCAACTTAATAAACAACTTAGCGAATCCGCAACTCAGCAAATCCACAATCAACCCATCAACCCATCAACCCATCAACCCATCAACTTAATAAACAACTTAGCGAATCCGCAACTCAGCAAATCCACAATCAACCTCATCAACCCATCAACCCATCAACCCATCAACTCAGCAACTCAGCAACTCAGCAACTCAGCAAACAAACAAAGCTAAATAACGACCTTGCATAATCCATAAATACACACCCAACCAACATACCACTACCCGATTAAAGGGTGATTCATTATATTTGCCAAAATTTATAAAGCCACATGCATAGATTAACTTTTTTCCTTATCCCTTTCATTTTATTTCAATGTAAATCTGGTGACCGGATGAATTTTCCCGAAATACCCGTACAATATCCTCAAACCCGCAAAGACACTGTCAAAGACATCTATTTCGGGGTGGAGATTGCCGATCCATACCGATGGCTCGAAGACGACCTCTCAGAAGAAACCGCAGCATGGGTGGATGCAGAATAAAGTCACCTTTGATTATCTTGTAAAAATACCTTTCCGGAATGATTTCAAAAACCGACTGGAAAAACTCTGGAATTATGAAAAATACACCGCACTGTTTAAAGAAGGTAAGTACACATACTATTACAAGAATGATGGACTTCAGAATCAATACGTACTTTATCGAAAGACAGATGACGGATCGGCCGAGGTGTTTTTGGACCCTAATACCTTTTCCAAAGATGGCACTACCTCTCTGGCAAGCATCGATTTTTCTGAAGATGGCACATTGGCTGCCTATGCTATATCCGAAGGTGGCAGTGACTGGAGAAAAGTGATAGTCATCAATGCCGAAACTAAGGAAATCCTTGAAGACACACTGAGAGACATTAAATTCAGCGGCATATCATGGAAGGGAAATGAAGGCTTCTTCTATTCTTCATATGACAAACCCAAAGGTAGTGAGCTATCTGCAAAAACCGATCAGCACAAGCTGTATTATCACAAGCTGGGTACCGGCCAGAAAGATGATAAACTCATTTTCGGTGATAAGGACAAGCGCAGATATGTGGGAGGAGCTGTGTCGGAAGATGGCAGATTTTTGTTTATTTCCGCAGCAGTTTCTACCTCCGGAAATGAATTATATGTCATGGACCTCAAAGATCCTGCTGCAAAAATCCGGAAAATCGTGGATAATTTTGACAATGATCATAATGTGATTGATACAGACGGAGACCATCTGCTGATACTTACCAATCTGAATGCACCCAATCAGAAAGTGGTGAAAGTAAGCCTTGGTAATCCTGCTCCCGATCAGTGGGTGGATCTGATTCCGGAAACCGAAAACGTACTCTCTGTGACCACAGGTGGAGGCTATATATTCGCACATTATATGAAAGATGCGCTGTCTCAGGTAAAACAGTATGAT
The DNA here is from genome assembly GCA_016716335.1 of Saprospiraceae bacterium. Classification (GTDB taxonomy): domain Bacteria; phylum Bacteroidota; class Bacteroidia; order Chitinophagales; family Saprospiraceae; genus OLB9. The sequence continues at coordinate 416,034 of JADJWN010000021.1, forward strand.
TATGCGGGTAAGCTCATCAGAGAGCTTGAGCTGCCGGGAGTCGGTACGGTGTCTATGAGTGGTACCAAAAGGAAAGAGAAAGATATTTACTATTCCTTCACCAATTATGTGACCCCGGGAGGAATTTATGCTTTCAATCCCGAAACCGGCAAATCCGAATTGTATATCGAGCCTAAGCTGGATTTTAACCCCAATGATTATGAGTCCAGACAGGTATTTTACACCTCAAAGGATGGTACCAGAGTGCCGATGCTCATCACCCATAAAAAAGGGATCAAACTGGATGGTAATAATCCGGTAATGCTTTACGGTTATGGAGGCTTCAATATCAGTCTTACCCCCAGATTCAGCATTGCCAATGCGGTATGGATGGAACAGGGAGGTATCTATGCAGTCCCCAATATCCGGGGTGGAGGAGAGTATGGCAAGAAATGGCACGATGCAGGTACGCAGATGAAAAAACAAAACGTATTTGATGACTTTATAGCTGCTGCTGAATACCTGATTGCAGAAAAATATACCTCGCCTGAAAAACTGACCATCTCCGGTGGCTCTAACGGAGGCTTACTGGTAGGCGCAGTCATGACGCAGAGACCGGATCTTTTTGCGGTGGCTCTGCCCGCAGTAGGTGTACTGGATATGTTGAGATACCACACCTTTACCGCCGGTGCAGGATGGGCATATGATTATGGCACATCAGATCAGAGCAAGGAGATGTTTGAATATCTGCTGGCTTACTCGCCGGTACATAATGTGAAGGCTGTGGCCTATCCTGCTACCCTGGTGACCACGGCAGATCATGACGATCGGGTGGTGCCGGCCCATTCTTTCAAATTTATAGCCGCATTACAGGATAAACATACCGGCAGCAAACCTGTATTGATACGCATCGATAAGAGTGCCGGACATGGTGCAGGCAAACCCACCTCCAAGATCATCGAGGAGGCTGCAGACAGATTTGCCTTCGCATTTTACAATATGAATGTTCCTTTTAAAAAATAATTACCAAAATCCATTTTTCATGAAACACACTCAGGATTATATCAATGCCAATAAAGAGAGATTCCTCAATGAACTGCTACACCTGCTTCGTATTCCTTCAGTCAGTGCAGATCCCGCCTATAAAGATGATGTGCGGAGGACGGCAGAGTTTGTATCAGAAAGTCTGAAGTCTGCAGGATGCAGCCGGGTGGAAATATATCCTACCAAAGGACACCCCATTGTGTATGGAGAACACATTATAGACAGTACCCTTCCTACGGTACTGGTTTACGGGCATTATGACGTGCAGCCACCTGACCCGCTCGATCTGTGGCACAGTCCGCCATTTGAGCCCGTCATCAAAAAGACAGATATTCATCCGGACGGTGCCATTTTTGCCCGCGGATCCTGTGACGACAAAGGTCAGATGTTTATGCATGTCAAGGCATTTGAGGCAATGATACGGTCCGGTAATCTGCCCTGCAATGTCAAGTTTATGATCGAAGGAGAAGAGGAGATTGGGTCAGATAATCTGGGAGTATTCTGCAATGAATACAAAGATATGCTTACCTGTGATGTGGTACTGATATCTGATACCTCAGTCATAGCCAATGACATTCCGTCTATCACCGTAGGACTAAGAGGACTGAGTTATGTGGAAGTCGAAGTGACCGGCCCTAACAAGGATCTGCATTCCGGAGTGTACGGAGGTGCAGTGGGCAATCCGCTGAATGTACTTTGCGACATGATTGCATCCCTGAAGGATGAAAACAGACATATCACCATTCCGGGATTTTATGATGATGTGGTGGAGGTGAGTGCGCAGGAAAGGGCTGAAATGAATAAGGCCCCTTTTGACAGAAATGAATATATGAAAGGGCTCGGAATACAGGACACTCAGGGTGAAAAAGGATACACGATACTGGAGCAGACATCCATACGGCCTACCCTTGAGATTAATGGAATGTGGGGAGGATATATCGGTGAAGGTGCCAAGACAGTCCTGCCTTCCAAAGCGTATGCAAAGTTCAGCATGCGCCTGGTACCCAATCAGTCCTCAGACAAAATCACTAATTTATTCAAGGAATATTTCGAGAGTATTGCGCCACCCTGTGTAAAAGTTGTGGTCAAACCTCATCACGGAGGCGAACCGGCTGTTACACCCTCCGATACTCCGGAGTATATGGCAGCTGCAAGGGCTATGGAAGCCACCTATGGCAAAACTCCGATTCCGGTCAGAGGCGGAGGCAGCATTCCAATCGTAGCTCTGTTTGAAAAAGTCTTGGGTGTAAAAACAGTGTTGATGGGTTTTGGTCTTGACTCGGATGATATCCATTCACCCAACGAACACTATGGCCTGTTCAATTATTATAAGGGCATTGAAACCATTCCCTATTTTTACCAGTATTATGCTGAATTGAAAAAATAATACCGCGAATCAAATTTTTTCGATAGGATGACACAAACAATAAGAGGCTTTTGCTTTGCGATATGGATTATAATTTCGGGCATGTCCGGCCAGGCACAGCAGCTTGAGAATCAACTCGATTCGTTGTCGTATATCTTTGGATACAACCTCGCAGAAAATATCAAGCGTCAGGGAATCCGTGAGGTGGATCATGAGTGGATCGCCAGAGGTGTGGCGGATGCCATGGCCAACAAAGAGGGGCTGATCAGCCGCAGGGCAGGGAGAAGTCTATCTCAAAACTTTTGTGGATTCGCTGAGGGCACAACAGACCAGGCAGGTAAAGGCAGAGGGTGAAAAATTTCTGGCTGATAATGCCAAAAGAAAAGGGGTAGTGGTATTGCCCAGCGGTCTTCAATATGAAGTGTTGAAATCAGGTAAAGGTCCGAAACCTAAAGCAACGGATAAGGTGGTCACCCATTATCATGGTACTTTGATCAATGGGACGGTCTTTGATAGTTCTGTCAACCGGGGGGAGCCCATCACATTCGGACTGAATCAGGTGATCAAAGGATGGCAGGAAGCATTACAGCTTATGTCTGTGGGGGATAAATGGAAGTTATTTATTCCATACGACCTGGCTTATGGAGAGAAAGGCTCAGGTGGCATTATCCCCGGATATTCAGCCTTGATATTTGAGGTAGAACTGCTCGAAATCAAGACTAATGAATAAATCCGGGTTAAGGAATTGTGATATTTTAAGATTGTTTGAAATTCAATGATATCCAATCGGATTTTTTTGATAATTTTGAGTGACTTTATACGTTTTCAAAGTCTAAACAATAACCAAAACGCCAATATTGGCATGTAATCATTAAAATATTCTGAACTATGGGTTTATTTTCTTTTTTAAAGTCTGCCGGTGCTAAGATGGTAGAGGACAAGGCAGCTAAAAACACCACAACCACAGCTACATCTTCTTCATCTACTTTGGATGCACTCAAGGAGTCAGCAAGAAAGAGCAAAATATCTATGCTGGAGTCATCTGTAAGAAGTACAGGAATTCCTGTGGACAATCTGTCTATTGACCTGGATGACGACAAAGTGACAGTGTATGGAAATGTAGAAACCACCTCTGCAAAAGAAAAAGTGGTTCTTGTATTGGGTAATGTGGAAGGTATAGCCACCGTAGATGACAGACTCTCTGTGGTGAAGACTGAGCCTGAATCAGACTTCTATGAAGTAAAGAAGGGAGATACACTCTCCAAAATTGCCAAAGAGTTTTACGGAGATATGATGAAGTATCCGGTGATCTTCGAAGCCAACAAGCCTATGCTGACCAATCCGGATTTGATCTATCCGGGTCAGGTGTTGAGAATACCGAAACTGTAATCCGATTACTTTTTCCATTAAAAAAATCACAAAGCTCACCTTAAAAACGGGGTGGGCTTTTTTGTTTACAGTTGTAATTCATCCTGAGCAATTACTGATGCATCAATAAGGGTCAACATCAATCACTACCCTCACAGATTTGCATTTTTCCGTTTCCTTCAGTTTATATCTGGCTTCCAGGATCATATTTTTGATGTAGCTCACGATTTTTGGGTCTTTTTCCATTTTTACAGTGATTACCTGAATATACTGGCCTCTGATTCTGCTTACCGGGGGCGTAGCGGGTCCCAATAACCGGTCTCGAAGTGCCGGACGGAGCATGTCAGCATAAGTGTTGGCCGCATATTCCACAGTGTCCGGCTGCTTGTGCATAAATTCAATCTGTATCATTCTGTAAAAGGGCGGATATCTGAACTTTTGCCGCTCTGCCATCTCCCGCTGAAAAAACCTCCGGTAGTGATGCGCCAGTGTTTCCATGATGACCGGATGTTGCGGATTGTAGGTCTGTATATATACTTTGCCGGGTTTTTCCCGTCTGCCTGCCCTTCCCGCCACCTGTGTGAGCAACTGAAAAGCCCTTTCATTGGCACGGATATCAGGATATCTCATCAGACTGTCCGCATTCAGTACGCCTACCACGGAAATATGGTCAAAGTCCAGTCCCTTGGTAATCATCTGAGTGCCGACGAGGATGTCTATATTACCCTCGCCGAATTCATATAAAATTTTTTCATATGCCAGCTTGGTTTTAGCTGTGTCGAGGTCCAGCCTGTCAACACGGGCTTGGGGAAACACTCCGGCGATGGCTTCTTCTATCTTTTCAGTGCCGAATCCTGCCTCAGTCAGCTGTCTGTTGCCGCATTCAGGGCATTGGTGTGGATATCGTGACCTGCTGCCACAATAATGACACCTGAGCTCATGAGTAAAACGGTGTACGGTAAGATTGACATCACAATTGATACATCCGGCTTTCCACCCACACAACTCACAGGTCAGGGTAGGGGAGTAACCTCTGCGATTCTGAAAGAGTATGACCTGCTCGTTTGCTTCCAGTGCCTTTTGAATGGCTTCCCGGAGCTCCATGCTGAAAAGACCGTCAAATCTTTGGTCTTTCAGCTCCTTTTTCAGGTCCACAATGTGGATATCCGGCAAAACACTTGCACCATACCGCTCCGGAAGCTCCACCAGACCGAATTTTTCCTGCACGGCATTTTGATAGCTTTCAAGACTTGGCGTAGCACTTCCTAAGATGATGTCAACTTTCAGTTGTCTGGCCAGAAAAAGGGCAGCATCTCTTGCATTATACCGTGGGTTGGGGTCATTCTGTTTGTAAGATGGGTCGTGCTCCTCATCGACAATGATAAGTCCGGGATTTTTGTAGGGCAGCAATAAGCCCGACCTGGCAGAAAGTATGATTTTTTGTCCCTGCAGTACAGCTTTCCATACCTCTACCCGCTCATTGTCGCTCATCCTGCTGTGATATACCATCACATCACTTCCAAAGACAGCCTTCAGCCGCTGTACTGTCTGGGTGGTCAACGCTATTTCAGGCAGGAGATACAAAGCCTGTTTTCCGGATTCAATGCACGTTTTGATAAGCTCGGTATATATCCGGGTTTTACCACTGCCCGTGATACCATGTATCAGCACAGGCTTTTTATAAGCAAAATAGTTTTGGATTTGCTTTAAGGCTGTCTGCTGCATTTCAGAAAGCGGAGGCAAAGGGTCATTTTCGGCGTTTGTGTATTTTAAAACTCTGGATACTTCCAGTTCCACGCTTTCAAAAATGCCTTTTTTTACCATAGAAGTTACAGTGGCAGAGTCCACTTCCGCCAGTCGGGTGATTTCACTCACTGGTACGTGTTCTTTTCCTGTGTTTTTGGTAGTCTGGATATAGGCCAACAATGCCCGGGTTTGTTTTTCTGATTTTTCCACCATTTTGACCACATCCTGCAGAGCTGAAGCTTCATTTCTGAATGGTTCTGTCAATGCAATGTGTCTGACTAATTTTGGCTTGAATTTCTGCACCATTTCTTCTTTTACATAAATGATGCCCTTATCCAGCAATTTTCTGATGACCGGATAAATCGTTTTTTTATTCAGTATATCCTGAATCTTTTGGATACTGAGTTCATTTTGTATGCTCAACGCCTCAGCTATCATATACTCATCATCCGAAAGCTCCTCCATATTGGCCTCATAATCAGATTTAAGCACAATTTTGGTTTCGCTGGCAAGCTTCATGCCTGCCGGTAGAGCGATATGCATCACTTCGCCCAGAGTACAGCAGTAGTACTCTGCTAGCCAGTTCCAGAATCTGAGCTGTGCCTCAGTGACTACGGGAAGTGGGTCGATGACGGATATGATAGGTCTGGGTTTGCTTTCTGTCTCGTTGCGTTCGTCTATACGGGCTACGATCGCCGAATAAAGTCTGTTTTTTAGTGCTACTTCCACCCTGACACCTGGTTGTATCTGTGCGGCAAGATGTTCAGGTACCTCATAGGTGTATAATCTGGGCAAAGCCAAAGGGAATATCACTGAAACATATCTTGCTTTCACCGGAGCCATGCTGTATTCTTAAATTAAATGCTTGCTGGATAGTGGTACCCATGAACAAAGAAATATTGGGTTACTCATCCAATCCGGGTTAAAATTACAAATTCACCGGCTGTAACACTCAAAAAAGACTGATTATCCCCGGTTTGAATATAGTACAAAAAAAGCCAATATATGCTCCTTTTGATTATTCTGGAGAGTTATACATTCAGCTTTTACGGTATATCCTTATGAGCCTGTCAATGCCTGATCAAAATGTCTGATTGCTGATAGCCAGTTCATCTACGGGTACGGGTCTTGGGCCTATCAGTCGCTCTACGTCAGATTTGAGCAGCATTTCCTTCTCCAGAAGTTCCTGAGCCAGAAGATTAAGCTCATGCCTTCTTTCAGTGAGTAGCTTTTGTGCCCGTTCATATTGAGCGTCAATGAGTTTTCGCACCTCTTCGTCTATGAGTCGGGCAGTCTCCTCTGAGTATGGTTTGTTAAACTGGTCCTGAGACATGGCATAAAATGATACATTGCCTACGTTTTTGTTCATGCCGTAAATTGTGACCATGCTGTATGCCATTTTTGTTACCTGATCCAGATCGTTTTGCGCACCGGTGGAAATTTTGTCAAATACGATTTTTTCGGCAGCCCTGCCACCCAGCGTCATACACATTCTGTCGAGCAGTTGCTCTGTCCGGATGATATACTCTTCCTTTGGCAGGTATTGAGCGTAACCCAGCGTACCTATACCTCTTGGCACTATCGTTACTTTGACCAATGGACTTGCATGCTCCAGAAACCAGCCGCAGATGGCATGTCCGGCTTCATGGTAGGCGATGATCTCTTTTTCTTTGGGTGAGATGACTTTGTTTTTCTTCTCCAGTCCGCCAATTACCCTGTCCAAAGCATAATTGAAGTCGTCCAGATCCACTTCATTCTTGTTTCTCCTGGCTGCTACAAGGGCTGCTTCATTGCAAATATTCGCGATATCTGCCCCCGCAAATCCGGGTGTCATTTCAGCCAGGATGGTAGGGTTGATTTCTGGAGAAACTTTGATAGATCTGAGATGCACCTTGAAAATCTCTTCTCTGCCCAGAATATCAGGTGGATCTATGCCGATCTGTCTGTCAAATCTGCCGGGCCTGAGTAAGGCAGAATCCAGAATATCCGGCCTGTTGGTAGCAGCCATCATAATTACACCTTTATCCGTGCTGAATCCATCCATTTCTACCAACAACTGGTTGAGAGTGTTTTCCCGCTCGTCATTACCGCCCTGAATGGCATTCCTTCCTCTGGCCCTGCCGATTGCGTCTATTTCATCTATAAACACAATGCAGGGGGCTTTTTCTCTGGCCTGCTTGAAAAGGTCACGGACTCTGGATGCACCAACACCCACAAACATTTCCACAAAATCAGATCCTGAAATGGAGAAAAAGGGTACGCCTGCCTCTCCGGCCACTGCTTTAGCCAGCAGCGTCTTACCCGTACCTGGAGGACCCACCAACAGTACTCCTTTGGGGATTTTACCTCCCAGTGAGGTGTATTTCTTAGGATTTTTCAGAAAATCCACGACCTCCATCACTTCTACTTTGGCCTCATTAAGCCCGGCTACATCTGCGAAGGTCACATTGACTTTCGAATTGCTGTCAAAGAGCGTAGCTTTGGATTTGCCGATATTGAAGATCTGGCCACCCGGCCCGCCGGGCCCACCACTCACTCTGCGCATGATAAACAGCCATAAACCGATAAGCAAGGCAAAAGGCAATAACCAACTGATGATCTGGCCTACATAATTGGTCTCCGTCTTGAGTGTATATTTTATGGGATAACCATCCTTTTTAAGCTCTTCGAGTTTTCGTTCAAAGTTGCCTACATCCCCGATTCTGAAACTGAACTGGTGGTGCTGGGCACTGAACTTTTTTTCTCTAAGTTTGGGATATTTTGCATCGAGTACTTCTTTTCGGATAAAAACATTGACCAAATCTTTATTGATGATTTCAATATGGTCCACTTCACCGTTTTTGACCTTTTCTTCAAATGCATTGATATCTATTTTCTCAGCCTGTGTTTCAATCTCCAGAAAAATATTGGTACCTATCAGAATCAGTATAATGATTCCATAAATCCAGTAGGAACTGAAGTTGAATTTGCCCGGAGAATTATTTTTATCGTTATTATTCTGATTTTGTTCCATTCTCTTTTATTGAATTATTTTAAAACAGCAATGCGGGGATTTCGTTTTGTACCATCATTACAAATTTTCGTAGTCTGTGCGGATAGCATCACCCCACAACTCCTCTATTTCATAAAAGTACCGGGTCTCGGGATAAAATACATGTACCACTGTATCAAAATAATCGACTAAGATCCATTTTGCACCCTCCATGCCTTCCGTATGATTGGGACTCAGCCCGGCCTCTTCTTTAAGCCTTCTGCCTATATTTTCGGAGATGGCCCTGATCTGAGTGACGGAATCACCCTCGCAAATAATGAAAAAGTCAGTAGGAGCGTCCTCGAGGGATCTGAGGTCCAGTTTTACGATATTTTTGCCTTTTATATCCTGTATGGCATCGATGATGAGATGATTCAGTAGTTCAATATCCTGGGTAGTCGGGGCAATTAATCCGTTTACTTTCAAATTATTACTTATATTTACAGTTACTTAATATTGCGCAAATTTACAAAAATCAATACTCATAATGCACCAATCAGCTACACTCTTTATTGGCAGAACTGTCTTGTATTATGATACATTACCCTCAACAAACAAATTTGCTGCAGATTTAGTTTCAAAAACCAATCCAGTCGAAGGTTGCTGCATAATTACTGACTTTCAGACAGAAGGTGCAGGACAAATTGGCAGGACATGGTTCAGTGGAAGGTCTGATAACCTGACAGTCAGTTATATCCTTTATCCGGCATTTTTACCTGTTTCGGGACAATTTTTACTCAGTATGATGGCTGCACTGGCAGTATATCATACAGTAGCTCATTTTACAAATGCGGAAGTAAATGTAAAATGGCCCAATGATATATACATTGGTGACCGTAAACTGGCAGGTATTCTGATTCAAAACCAGCTAAGCGGTAACCTTATCAGAAATACAGTAGTGGGGATCGGTGTAAATATCAATCAGGACATTTTTCCGGAGTGGATTCCCAATCCGGTATCACTCCGTAATGTCTGTGGACATACGGTGGACAAAAATGAATTTCTGCTTCGGTTGCATGCTGAGCTCGAAAGAAAGTATCTGACTTTGAAAGCAGGAAAGTATGCTGCTGTTAAAGAATTGTATCTCTCTAATCTCTACCGACGAGGCGGCTACCATCCGTTCAAAGAGCAAAATGGACACATTATTATGGGAGAAATCAGGGATGTTGCGGATGATGGCAAATTGATAATTACCACAGAAGAAGGTACATCAAGGCAATATAGTGTAGGAGAAATTCAGTTTATAATTGATTGAATATCAATTTTATGGAAATAATTATGGCAGCACCCGAAATAAAGCTTGTCCAATATTTCCTTCGTACTCCCAGCCATTCTACCAAAATCAGGAGGAACAGAAAGTACATAGTTACAATAGCTAACTGTCCCGTTTCCACTCCCAGATTGAATGCAAGCAAGGGAATAGTGATGGATTCCTCATTGCCCAGTATAGCTCTGAAGTAATTGGAAAATCCCATCCCGTGAATAAACCCAAAAAACAATGCCATCAGGTAGTTCCAGTGTATCGTGGAGTTGACGTCGGATGAGCGGGATACCCTCATTATATTGTACAAGGCAGTAATTATTATCGTGACCGGAATGAGTATCTCAACTATTTTGGTGTTGATTTTTATGATTTGCAATGAGGCTAAAGCAAGCGTCAGGCTGTGCCCCACTGTGAATGCTGTGACTAAAATGAGTATTTTTTTCCAGTCTTTCAGTACATATACGGAGCATAAAGTCAGTACAAATAAAATATGGTCGTAAGCATTGGGGTCAAGGATATGTTCAATACCGAGATGCAGATAAGATTCAAATATGCCCATAATCAGAAACCGGGTTGATCAGGATTATAGGGCAATAATTCGAGCAGTTCTCTTTTCCAAACCAGGAGTTGCTTCCTGTCATCTTTGAATACATACCACCATGTCAGAGTACTGATTACAATAGCTATGATATATTCTTTCCAGTATTGAATTCCTGTACCTACCGTCTCAAATGCAATAGCAAACTGTATCATGATGACCGGAAAAATCACTAAATAAAGTACCTGAACAGATGTTTGTCTGGACTGCTTAAGTTTCAGCCCTTCCCATACATACAATTCAAAGTTGTCTTTATACTGTAGTTGCCTTAATGTTTCTTCTTTGAGCCAGTATCTGACGGATAGTATGACCAATAATCCCAACACACCGATAATCAGAAAAAGCCAGGATCTCTGAAGTAAAAAGACGGTAAGCGTACTGACCATAAGACTGATTATAAGTATGGTAATCAGTTTGGGATAGGCCAGCATATCGGCATCATCCCGCATGCGTCTCAGCAGGTCCGCTTTCTTGTAGTCCGTATCAGATATTGCAGCACTACCGATGGTATCGGGGTAAAATTCAGATACTATTTGCCGGAGGCGCAGGGTTTTTTCCTCAATTTCAACGGGCTTATGTGAATCGTCATATTCCATATTCCATGTACTGTTGCATTACAAAAACCGGTCAAATATGGTGAAATTTTATGATGTATTCATGATTTTTTAACTAAACCTTTTTTCATCCCTCGTTGTTAGAAGTCCATTATAAAACCATTAAAATCAAATATATATGGCTTTCACATTACCTGAACTGGGATATGCTTACAATGCCCTCGAACCTCACATTGATGCAAGAACTATGGAAATCCACCATACCAAGCATCATGCTGCCTACACCACCAATCTTAATAATGCCATAGCAGGTACAGATCTTGAGGGCAAGTCTATTCTGGATATCCTCACTCATCTGGACATGAATAATATGCCTGTAAGAAATAACGGAGGCGGTTACTTCAATCACAATCTTTTTTGGGAAATACTCCATCCGGAAAACAAAGGCAGATTGTCTGGTGCATTGGCAGATGCGATCAATGAGGCATTTGGTTCCAAAGAACAGTTTATGGAGAAATTTTCAGCTGCTGCGATGAGTAGATTCGGATCAGGATGGGCCTGGCTCTGCGTGCATCCGGGTGGCAAGGTAGATATCTGCAGTACACCCAATCAGGATGTACCGGTGATGCCGGGAGTAGGCTGCGGAGGTACACCGATTATGGGTCTGGATGTATGGGAACATGCTTACTATCTGAATTACCAAAACCGAAGGGCAGACTATGTGAATGCATTCTGGAATGTCCTGAACTGGAATGTGGTGGAGAAAAAATATGAAGCTGCACTGAAATAAAAGAATTAGCAGAATTCTTCATCACTTATAAAATGCGGAGTAGCCTTAAGGCATACTTCGCATTTTTTTTCAGACGATTTGCTCCAGTATTTCCTCAAGCGTATGTACCGGTTTTTGGCATATATGGTCTTTACACACATAAATGTTGGTTTATCGGGTACAAATCGGTTTTGGAGCATAGGGATATCCTCTCCTTCCGTTGCAGAACCGGCCAGTATCAGATTGGCAGGTATTTTTTTGCAGGGCATCTCTGATAGCAAAGGCATTATCACCACATATTGCTACTTCATGGGCAGATGACACCAATTCTAATGCAAGTCTGATCCAATTTGCATAGTACGATGGATCTCTCGCTGTTGAAATCTGTTCATACACAGCACCTAACATTTTTTTAGCCATGCTGTCCCACTGTTCATTATAAAAAATGATTGACAGGATATGAAGGTTTCTCGCCATTACAGAGTTGGAGGCCGGAATGACATTATCCGTGATTTCAGTTTTTCGGGTGACAATCACGGTATCGAGATCTGAGGTAAAGTAAAATAATCCTGATTCTTCATTGTAAAAATGCTCTACACTGTATCGGGTTAATTTTTCTGCAGCAAACAGCCACTTCTTGTTGAAAGTAGCCTGGTACAAGGTGATCAATGCCTCAATGACTGCTGCATAATCCTCTAGGAATGCATTAATGGTGGAATTCCCGCCTTTGAAGTTCCGGAATAGTCTGCCTTCATCCGACATTTGCCTGTCGCATACAAACGAAGCCGCTCTTTCAGCAAGTTGAAGGTATTTTATCTTGCCTGTTGCGGTGTAAGCATCCGTGAGCCCCTTGATTATCAGCCCGTTCCATGAGCTGAGTATTTTGTCGTCAAGTCCGGGTCTTACTCGTGTATTGCGATATTGCAATAGCTGGGATCTGCAGGCTTCAAGGATCATTTCCAGCTCATTATCCGAAATATCAGGATAGTGTCTTTTGAAATTTGCCCTATTATGGTATAAAATATTATTACCTTCCCAGTTGCCTTCATCCGTTACATTATAATAGGTACAGAATATTTCCTCATGATTGGTGGTGTTTTTTATGATTTTATGAATCTCTTCCTTATTCCACACATAGAACTTGCCCTCCTCACCTTCACTGTCTGCATCCAGAGCACTGTAATAAGCACCTGTGGATTCATCCAGGAATTCCCTTTCCATGCACTCAATCGTGAGCTCAATGACTTTTTTATAAAGCGGACTTTGTGTGATTTTATAAGCGTTGGCGTATAGACTAAGAAGCTGACCATTGTCATACAACATTTTTTCAAAGTGGGGTACCAGCCAGATGTCATCTACACTGTATCTTGCAAATCCTCCACCAATCTGGTCAAATATTCCCCCATACGCCATTTTTTCCAAAGTGACAGTTACGGCTTCAAGTGCCATAGGATTGCCGGTGACAAAGTGATAGTGAAGTAACAACTCATATATCACAGGCATCGGAAACTTGGGATGTCCTTTACGCCCTCCCTCGGCAAAATCAATCTCTCCCAGTATTTTCTGTACCCAAAGGTGTATGTCGTCCATGGCAGCTGAAGATTCATTTTCCGGAGAGGCTACCAGCTCATAGCTTTGGATTCTTTGTGTCAGCTGTCTTGCTGCTTCCTCCAGTTTTTCCGGATGCTTATTTTTAAGCTGTATAAACTGGTCCAGAATGTTGATCCAGTGCTCTTTCGGAAAATAAGTGCCTGCCCATATTGGTCTGCCATCCGGCATCGCAAAAGCATTCAATGGCCATCCACAACCTCTCTGACTTGTCAACTGGCAGGCAGTCATATATATATCATCTACATCAGGTCTCTCTTCCCTGTCCACTTTCACAGGAATGAAATGATCATTCATCAGGCCGGCGACAATCAGATCTTCAAATGATTCTTTTTCCATCACGTGGCACCAGTGGCAGGCCGAATAGCCTATGGAAATAATAAGCAACTTGTTTTCTTCTTTTGCCTTTTGAAGGATGTCATCACTCCAGGCTACCCAGTTGACAGGATTATGCGCATGTTGCAGCAGGTAAGGGCTCGTCTCGTGAATGAGGGCATTGGTATATTTATGCATGAACGGTTTACTTTAAAAATCTGAAATTTTGATCATTCGAAAGATTTTCGGCAAAATAATATCCGTCATAATCAAAGCCCTTAAGATGTTCCGGATCTGTGATTTTGTTTTTTACAATATAATGGCACATCATACCCCTGGCTCTTTTGGCATTAAAAGAGACGAACGAAATCTTGCCGTTCCGTTCTTCATGAAATTCTACATTTATTACCCCGGCACGGAGTTTTTTAGGTTGCACTGCCTGCCAGTATTCCTGTGAAGCCAGGTTTATCACATATTTGTACTGATTTTTCCGGATTTCATCATTCAATGCTTTGGTGATTTTATCTCCCCAATAATTGTATAGATTTTCTCCTTTCTCTGTGTCCAGTCTGGTACCCATCTCAAGTCTGTAGGGCTGCATCAGGTCTAAAGGTCTCAATATCCCATAAAGACCGGAAAGTATTCTGAGATGCTCCTGGGCAAAATTCAAATCATCTGAGTTAAATGTATCAGCCTGCAGTCCCTGATAAACGTCTCCTTTAAAGGGTAAGGATGGCATGGTAGAGTTTTCAGCAGTGTGTTCTTTTTAAAATTCTGTATCTCTCAATGTTCAGGACAGCAAGTTTTTCACTCAGGTCCATCAGTTGCATCAATTCCTCGGTCTTTATTTTTTTAAGCTTTTTAACAAGTTGGTAGGCATTGGATTGAAATTGTGTCATGGTATATGGCACCTGTGCATTAAATGTCCGGGTATCGAGTGTTTTGGCCGGAGATATTACAGCTATCATATTTTTATATAACGTTTGATTTCAGTTTTTCAATAAAAAACCCCGGAAGGAAATAACCTGCCCGGGGTCTAAAGGTTTATTTTGATACTGGATTAATTTCCTTTGATGATGTTTGGTGTACTTGGTGGTACGCTTTGATCGTCTGCCTTCAGAATTTCACCGATTACCTGAATTACATGAGGCTCATCTCCCTCGTTGGTAGTAATGGTAATGGACTTGTTGATCTTTCCGATTCTGTTGGTGTCGTATCTCACTTCGATGGAAGAAGATTGACCTGGCATGATTGGATCTTTAGGCCAGTTGGGCACAGTACATCCGCAGGATCCTCTTGCATTCTTGATAATTAATGGATCAGTACCTGTGTTGGTAAATTTAATCAATCTCAGTGGCTCACTGTTTTGAGCTACAGTACCATAATCTACTGCCATTGACTCGAAAGTCATTTTTGCATTTGACTTCTCTTCTACCGGAAAATTCACCTGAATAGATGGCTGTTCAGTAGGTGTAGTTACCTGTACAGGCTGGTTGCTGTTCTTTGCAGGGGCTTCTTTAGTTACTACTGCAGGAGCTTCTGCTTTTTTAAGACCGCTTTGTGCATTTGCAGACATACTGAGAGCAAACACGGCAATGAGTAATACTATTTGTTTCATGCTGATAAAATTTTTAATAAATTCAATACAAAAGTAGTGCTAAACACGGATTATCAAAAAGAAAGTTAGCTTTTTTCGAGTTAAAGTACTGTTAATTGCCAAAATAAGCTTTTATTTCCCTGTTATGGAGTTTGCATCAGGTACTTTGTTGAGCAGGTAATAACCGGATTTTTCATCTGTTTTACCCGCACAGAATGCAGTGCGTCCGTTGGTGACAATGAGATAGGGAGCGGATAATGCAGTATTATACCTTAATGCCTGATCGAAACTGTTTTGAGTGATATTTACTTCAGGTGCTTTGCATTCCACCAGAATCAGAGGCGACTTATCTTTATGATAAACCACTATGTCATACCTTTTGGTCAGGCCATTGATGGTAAATGACTTTTCTATGGAAATGCTGGTTTTACTGTATTTCAGCTCTTGAATCAGATACATTACGAATAACTGTCTGACAAGTTCCTCCGGGGTGGCCATCACATATTTCCTGCGGATGACATCCCAGATTCTGACCTTGTCTCCAGAAGGCTGAACTTTCAGCTCAGTGTGAAATCTTTCCAGTGAGAGGACTATCACGTCAGACAAAACTTGTGGTCGCTTCATGCCTTGCCTGAGACTTGGTTGAAAACCGGCTCAGGATTTTTTTGAGTTTATGCTCGAAGTAATTTTCTTCATATTCGACGGCCTCATCAAAGTCAAAGGAAATAATTTCAAAGCCGCTTTGCTTCATTTATTCGACAATATGATATTGCCAGAGCATATCTTGATATTCTGCTGAAGGCTGGCCATTTTCAATCAGAAGTACCTGAAACCTTTCTGTCTCCAGAATGTATTCAATGACATGGTCTTCCGGATTGTTTTCCATTTTTAATTCTTTCAATCCCAGACCTGAAAGTACCTCCTCCATTTTATAAGTGGCAATATCCGACAGGCAGGAAATGATGTTCAGCTTTTTTGTTTGATAAAATTTCAGTTTGGGGCTGACAGAGGTTAATAATCTGCTCAAAGACCTTGCTGTTTGCAGACGTTCGCTCAGGGCTGTCTCGCGGATAGGCGCCATGTCCTCAAGGTAGTGGAGTTGCAGTCGATAATCGGTTTGTAAGTCCGGATAATCCTTTACAGCAAAATAACTGTGAATAGTTTTGAAATATTGCAGTATTTCCGGATTTGGATTTTTGTGATTAAGGTAGAAAATATTTTGATATCCACCTGTCTCCATTCCCTCCAGGTCATCATCAGATAGAACGAGGACCGGATAAAATGCAGCTATGAATTCAGTGCATTTTTCGAGACCATATTTCCAGCTGTAGTTTCTGAGTTTTTTCTTTCTGAATATATCATGCCACAAATCCCTGTGTTTCGTTTCCCAGGTTTTCATTTTTTTCCGGATGAGCCGGTATCTGTTTGCCTCCTCCAGTCTCAAGGCAGAATTGACTATTTCCTTACTTTGAAGTGGTAGTGATTCACTTTTTGCTGCTCCTGCGTCATAGTAATGCATTTTGTTTTCAACGAAAGCATTCATATACCAGTCCATGACTATCCTTTCCCAGCGGCGCACAGGTTGATCCTTCAGGCAACTGGAAAATATTTTTGAACATCGGGGTGCTGTGATTATAAACATCATCCAGTCTGCGTACACCTTATGTCTTTGCAATTCTTTAAGAGCCGTTAAAAGGGCAGCTTCAATATTCTCGCATATTTGCGCCTGCTTTTGTCCACTCAAAGTGTTGAGTTCGAATGTTCTGGTCAAAAGATTACTTTGATTAATAGCTTCAATACATTTTTTGAGCTGATTTTCAAGGTGAAACAGTTGTCTGTCGGGAGTATTTTTATTGTTTAAAGACCTGATAACATTATCTGCTTTCAAATCCAGTGATTCATAGCAAGCAGCTATGATTTTACTGCAATTTTCAATAAAATCCGGGAGATGAGCAATGTCTGTGTAAGCAGGCAGCGTACTTTCCCCGGCACATTTCCCGAGTTTGCGGATTATTTCTTCAGCTATTTTCCTGCATTGTGCTTCCTTCTCAGTTAGTTTATCGGAGTCATTGGTGAAAAGGGATGAGATTTTAATTTTTGATACCGTATCATTCAAATACTCTTCTTCCGGTAATTCTGCCAGAAAGCGAAGCAGCATGATTTTATCTTCTGTATTTCTCAATTCGGCCGTATGTGCCTGATGAAACTGTTTTTTATGCCTTTGTATAAAATTGAAATACTGTTTTTTGATGTTGCGTATGGAATCAATCTGTTCCTGCAACCAAAAAAGCCATTCATCCGGAGTATAAACGGTCAAAGCAGATTCAACAGGAATTTTGATTTCCTTGCTTTCATGGGTGAAAAAATCATCATCCGGAAAAAGTTTCTGAGCCAGAGTTACTTCATCCATCAAATATTTATAATGTTCCGGACTGTATGCTGTCTTGTCGGAACTGATGTGATACAGAAGCGATGCTACCCCTGACTCTGATTTTTTTGAGGCATAATTGTAATATAAATCCTTGACTGTAAAGTGATTCCATACAGGTTTTTGCAGGAAGCTGTGTCGCTGCATTGTTTTTTGATAATTGGCTTCAAGTACGAATCTCTTCATTTTGAGCATGGTGGTGCCCGCTTCACCTGAGGCGGAAGTCATGGTTCGGAAATGTTCGGCATCACTGTCTTCCATAAACTCCGGAATATTCACGGATCTATACCACCCCGGCATAAGATACAGTCTGAGTTTTTGTATCATCCAATCATGCAACTTTGAATCCCTGCATACTATGATGGAATTTTCACCCCCAGGAATGCCTTGCAGAACTGAGACAACAATAGTCTCTGCAGCCGTTTTGTCATCTTCATACCCTACAGATATCACTTTCCCGCTCTGCCTGGTAATTGCAGTCTGTTCGGGAGAAAGTATCAGGGGCAAGTCATCAGTCATGTGAGGATTCATAATACCTGATTGTCCGGTTGAATAACGAATGCAAAGATATGATTTTTTTAATATATAGTTATGTAAAAAAAGGGGCGTATAGATGGCATAATGTTGCATGTGTTTTATTATACACCTGACTACACAGAAAATCACCATTTCAAAGACCTTATTGAATTTGAAGCGGCAAAAAAATATCCTTCCAAATGTTAAGTTCACATTTATGCAGAGGGTATCAGGCTATCCTGCACATTTCGTTTTCGTAACAGATAAAATCCTCCTGCCAGAAAAAGTGAAGCAATGGTCATGGTCCAGTAAAGATTGCTGAATCCCAGCCTGTCTGCGATATACATACCACCTAAGGGAGCAAATATGTGGGCAATACCATAGGCAATGGAGTACAATGCCATATATTGCCCCTGTCTGTCGGGTTTGGGTCTGGATACCGCATAGTTAATCATAAATGGCATAGCCAGTATTTCTGATAAAGTAGCAAACACAATGTAGGAAACTGCGGCAAACAGTCCGCCCAGATTTGCACCCAGAAAAATATAACTCACAGCCAGCGAGATACATCCGGAAGCAATCAGCACCATAAACCGCTTATAATTTTCCAATGCCTTGACAATGGGCATCTCCAGAATGACGACAAGAAAGCCATTCAGAGCCAGCAGGATGCCGATTTTGACTTCCGAAAAGTGCCATTCTCTTTCCCAGAATACGGGGATACTGGTAAAAAGCTGGAAGAAAAGCATGGCATACACGGCTACCAGAATAATAAATCCCAGATATGGATAATCCCGGTAAGCCGACCTGCTTTTATGCTGTTCGACAGACTTGGATTTCTGCTGTTCGGCGACAGACCTGTATGGCAAATATTTGAGCAGTAACATGGCGGCCATGATGCAGGTAATCCCGTCAATAAGAAATATCCACTTAAAGCCGATGTATCCTGCCACCAGTCCACCCATGGCAGGGCCTATCGAAAAACCCAGATTGATGGCAAGACGCATAAGCGAAAATGACCGGGTGCGGTTTTCGGCCTTGGAATATGCAGCCACGGCCACACTGTTGGCAGGTCTGAGAGTGTCTGAAATCAGAGAAAATAAAAATACACATATACTGATAGTCCAGAATGAAGTCAGGAAAATCAGGATAAAGAGCATGACTGCACCTAATAGCAGAGAATACAATTGGATGTAATAGAATCCGAACCGGTCAGTGAGATATCCGCCGATGTAGGCACCGGATATACTGCCTGCTCCGTAAAATGCCAGTACATATCCTGCATCGGTCAGACTGAAACCCAGCGAAGTGGTGAGATACAGAGACATGAATGTGAGTACCATGGCTCCTGCCCTGTTGATCAACATGACCAGACTCAATAACCAAATTTCCCTTGATAAGCCTGAGAAGGATTCCCTGTACAGGCCTAATACCCATTTTAAAGATCCATAATGGTGAGGTCTTAATTCCGGAGAAGCTCTGCTGCATTGGCCAAGGCTGTTTCTGTGGGTGGGTCTCCGCTGAGCATTTTTGCTATTTCATATTTGCGTTCTTCCGGTTCTAACTTTCTGATGGCGGTGATTGTTCTGTCGCCGGCAACTTTTTTGTACACAAAAAACTGTGTACTGGCTTTGGCTGCTATCTGAGGTGCATGCGATATGGCAACGACCTGGTGTTTTTCGGCAAGATTGGCCAGCAGATTGCCCATTTTTCGGGCAATTTCGCCGGATACTCCGGTATCTATCTCGTCAAAAATCAACGTAGGTAATGTCATGACTCCGGCCACAAAAGACTTGATACACAATGTCAACCTGCTTATTTCCCCTCCGGATGCAATATCCTTCAGTGGTAAAAACCTGCTGCCTTTGTTGGATGCAAACAGGTAAGTCACTTCATCAATGCCCGAAGGTCCTTCGGATTTGGCTTTTTCCAGTGATATCTGTATGCCGGCATATTCCATGCCCAGTTGACGGATGCCGGCATTTATATTTTTTTCAAAATCTGCTATCACTGCTTTTCTGCGCAGATGAAGCTTTTCGGCCAGTTGCTTCAATTCATTTTCTGCGAGTTGGAGTGCTTTCTCTGTATCTGCGATGATTACTTCTATATTACCGGTAGCCGTAAGTTGAGCTCTGAGTTCCTGGTGCAGGGCAATCAAACCGATACCATCCGTTTTGCCGTGTTTTTTGAGCAAGCGGTATATGTGGTTCAGTCTTTCCTGAAGGTGTTCAATCTGTTTGGGGTCATACTCTGTGTTTTCAGCCATATTGCCTGCCTCTTTGGCAATATCGGCCAATTCCTCATAGGCAGCATGAAGCCTGTTTTTCATAGATTCGTATTCCTGCCCGAGGTGACTGATTGATTCCAGTTGATGCATGAGAGTCCTTATGGCAGCATTCACTGAAATTTCAGATTCTTCAAGGGTATTTGTAATGTTGAGGGTGATTTTTTTGATTTCTTCAGCTGCATTAAGCAGGGCAAGCTGATGCTCGATTTCCTCCAGTTCTCCTTCTTTGAGAGCCAGATTGTCCAGTTCTTCAACCTGGAAGCTCAGGAATTCATACTCATTTTTGATGGAATGCTGTTTTTGTCTGAGCTGTTCAAGTTCTTTTCTGAGCTGCAATACTTTTCGGTAAATCGCTCTGTATTCTGCAAGCAGCGTTGCATTATCAGCCAGGGCATCCAGGATTTCAAGCTGAAGTGCGGGCTTCTGGATATCCAGCATGTCAAATTGCTGGTGTATAACACACAAGATTTTCAGTCAATTGTTGTATCTGCTCCAGAGTGACCGGGGTGTCATTGATGAATGCCCTGCTTTTACCACCCGGTGCTATCTCTCTGCGCAGGGTCAGTTCTGTGTAGTAATCCAGTTCCTCCTGTTCAAAGAATGGCTTCAGGTTATATTCCGAAATATCAAATTCAGCCTCTACAATACACTTTCTTTCCTGATCGTACAGTACTTTGGAATCTGCCCTTTTGCCCATTATGAGGCCCAGAGCACCCAGTGCAAAAATAGATTTACCTGCTCCGGTTTCTCCGGTAATGATATTCAGACCTTCAGGGATATTCAGATCCAGATGATCGATAATTGCATAATTCTGTATAAAAATCCTTTGCAGCATAGGCCGCAAAATTAAGCAAATCACAGAGGAATGTATATCCGTTTGTAAAAATGTGAATATCACTGATTATTTAGTTGGTGAAAATGTTGGTACTATGGTTTACGATAAAATCCGTTGAAGCTGCTGTATCCAATCGGATGTTGCCGGTGATTGGATTTTGCCTTTTTATGGAATATTTTTATGATTGCATTAAAAAATATGTAAAAAATCCGGTGTTTTAATTAAACGAAGTGTATCTTTGCGGCCTTAAATTTTGAAGTATGCCAAAGATGAAAACCCATTCAAGTGCAAAAAAGCGTTTCAGCCTGACCGGAAGCGGTAAAATCAAGCGTGACCAGGCTAATGCAAGACACTTGATGAGAAAAAAGTCCAACAAAGCAAAAACTAGATTACTGGGCTCTGCTTTAGTAAGCGATGCAGATACTCCAAAAATCAAGAGATTGCTGTGTGTGTAATCAGTTATTTATTGTTTAACGAGAATACAGGAGTCAAAGCATTCTGAAGTGAATCCCTGTATTGTACTAAAATTCTTTAAAATATGCCTAGATCAGTCAACGCAGTAGCGTCAAGAGCAAGAAGAAAGAAAATTCTCAAAATGGCTAAAGGTTACTTTGGTGCGAGAAGCAAAGTGTACACTGTAGCCAAAAATGCGGTCGAAAAAGCATTGCAATACGCATACCGCGACCGTAAAAACAAAAAGCGTGCATTCAGAAGATTGTGGATAGTGCGTATCAATGCAGCCGTAAGGCCTTATGGTATGTCTTATTCCAAATTCATACATGCACTCAGTCAGAAGCAGATCGGTCTGAACAGAAAAGTATTGGCAGACCTCGCCATGAATCATCCTGATGCTTTCAGGTCTGTGGTGGAAAAAGTGAAATAAAATCTTTTTCACATCAAAATAATATAAAGGAGTGGCCTGAAACCGCTCCTTTTTTTTCTCTGAAATACAGGCTTGGATGGAAAATCTCTTAAAGTTTTGTGAAAAGGAACTTTTGAGAAGGGTTTAAAGTTTACATATTGCTTTTCAACAGTGTAAAAGCAGATTATATCAAATATTTTCCAATCAAGGGGCTGACTGGTATCGACAGGAAGGTGAATCGGTTGGTAAGCATGCCGGAGCACGATTGTTCACTCCGTTATCAAATGATGATCGACAATAAACGGCGATAGAAATTTCGCATTGGCTGCGTAATCCAGGATTATAAAGCCTTTTGTGCCGCCCGGATGACGTCCGATACAGGCCGGTAGCCGCACATCAACAGACCCGCGGACTGGGTGCAGAACCTGCTTCGATTCTGCGCCGAGATTTCAGAAGCTAAGCTGAGGGTGAGGTTTGCTTTTATACCTGCCCGATGCCGACAATCAAAATAAAAGCTAAGCATGTAGAAAGCCTTCAGATGCTTTGTCTGGACCAGGGTTCGAATCCCTGCAGCTCCACAATTTTTTCCGGCAAAACAGTCTGTAATCACAAGGTTACAGGCTGTTTTTTTTAGTAATGCATCCCTATTGATAAGTGGAAAGTGCTTTGAAAGAGTAAAATAACTCCAACCTTGATTCTGTACCTGTCCACCCTGTTTTTATGACGCATCTGATTTCAGACTTATGTATCCATCTAGACCAAGTATTGAGGCAATTGCCTTGCAAAACTTACATCCAGTACAGACGGATGTTCTATTCTACTTTGTCCGTCAGCACTATCCATACCTGATACAACACCAGCACCGAACTCAACAATGTAAATACCCCAAGCATCATGACAGTGGGCATATAAACTACTGAGAGCATGAGAAGGACGCAGGCCAGAGCAATGAAAAAACTTTTACGCAGGAGAATATCTTCTTTCATATGGAAGTATATAGACCTGAAAACACCCGGGGTCGCAAGATGTTTTTCATTTAACATGAATATTGATCAATGAAGCCTGAATAAGTTTACTTATTCGAATTTAGGCTCTCAAAAAAGGCTTATGTGTTCTCACCGACTTGTGAGTTGGTAAAAATTGTTAGTTTTGCCGCCATAATTAGTTTGCTGCCTCGCTTCCAAAGTATTTACAAGGTATTTATGATAATTCATCGATACAAGTGGAAATCCGGGCAGTGAATAAAAAAACAGAGCATGGCAAAAAATCTTCTCATCGTTGAGTCTCCGGCGAAGGCAAAAACCATAGAAAAATATCTGGGTAAAGATTTTGTGGTCAAATCAAGTTATGGCCATATCCGTGATTTGGATAAGGGAGATAAAGGCATTGATATTGCCAACAATTTTGAACCCAGATATGTAGTATCACCTGAAAAGGTCAAAGTAGTACGGGAGCTCAGGGATCAGGTGAGCAAAGCATCTCAGGTCTGGCTTGCAACGGATGAAGACCGTGAAGGAGAAGCCATCTCATGGCACTTGTGCAAAGAGCTGGGATTGGACGAATATACGACCAAAAGGATAGTTTTTTCAGAAATAACCAAACCTGCCATTGAAAAGGCAGTAGCCAATCCCCGTACTCTCGATCTGAACCTTGTCAATGCACAGCAGGCACGCAGAGTACTGGACAGGCTGGTGGGATATGAATTGTCTGAAGTGCTGTGGCGTAAAGTAAAAAATAAGCTTTCTGCCGGACGTGTCCAGTCCGTGGCCGTAAAGCTGGTGGTGGAAAGGGAACGGGAAATTCAGCACTTTAAGGTTTCTTCATTTTATAAAGTAGCTGCATATTTTGCTGTGGACAATGGCAGAGGAGAGATTGTCCAGCTCAAAGCAGAAAATCCGGACAAACTGACCGATTTTGCCTCGGCGGAGCAATTTCTGCAGAAATGCAAAGGAGCCGTTTATAAGATTGCGGATATTGAGAAAAAACCCGGAAAAAGAACACCGGCAGCACCGTTCACCACATCCACGCTTCAGCAGGAAGCAAGCAGAAAGCTGGGTTTCAGTGTAAACCGCACCATGAATATTGCACAAAGATTGTATGAAGAGGGATTCATTACCTACATGAGGACAGACTCTGCCAATCTGAGCGATACAGCACTGCAATCCATCTCTGCCGAAATAGAGTCTGCATTCGGTAGTCAATACCTGAAAATCAGAAAATACAAATCAAAAACTGCGAATGCCCAGGAAGCCCATGAAGCCATCAGACCTACCTACATAGAGCGTAAGAATATAAGTTCCGACAGGGATATGCAGAGATTATATGATCTGATATGGAAACGAACCATTGCAAGTCAGATGGCTGATGCAGAAATTGAAAAAACCATTGCGAGCATCTCCATATCGACTGTAAAAGATATACGCCTTGAGGCTGTGGGCGAAGTATTGAAGTTTGATGGATTTCTGAAGGTATATCTGGAATCATCGGATGATGATGAAGATGAAGAAAATAAAGGGATGCTGCCACCGCTGAAAGTCGGTCAGGAACTTCCACTGAACTATATGGAAGCAGTGGAAAGTTTTACCAGACCTCCTTCGAGATATACCGAAGCCAGCCTGGTGAAAAAACTGGAGGAACTGGGAATTGGCAGACCCTCTACTTATGCCCCTACCATTTCCAAAATCATGGAACAGGAACGTGGGTATGTCATAAAAGACAGCAGACCGGGAGTAGAGAGGAAATTTCAGTACCTCAAATTGGAAAAGGACCAAATCCGTAAGGAAGAAAAATCTGAAATCACCGGTGCAACCACCAACAGGCTTTATCCTACAGATATGGGTATGCTGGTAAGTGATTTTCTGTCGGAGCATTTCGATCAGATCATGAACTACAGCTTTACTGCCGAGATGGAAGATAAACTGGATAAGATCGCTACTGAGGGAATTGACTGGAGAAAAATTCTGAAGGACTTTTACGGGCCATTTCATGAAACGGTAGATCAGACACTCCAGACAGCTGAGCGGGTGAAAGGCAGAAGGGAACTGGGTAAAGATCCTGCCACCGGCCGCACAGTGCTGGCACAGATGACAAGATTTGGGCCGGTGATTCAAATCGGAGACAGAGAAGAGTTGCCGGAAAGCGAAAAACCCAGATTTGCCAACCTGAAACCCGGTCAGTCGCTCGAATCCATCACTCTGGAAGAAGCACTCGAATTATTTAAGCTCCCTAAAAAACTTGGGGATTATAAGAATGAAGAGGTCACTGTCAATACTGGAAGATTCGGACCTTATTTAAAGTTCGGCGAGACCTATATCAACTTACCCAAAGGCACTGATCCGATGGAAGTGGATATGGAGACGGCTGTAGGTCTCATAGAGGCTAAGCTGGATGAAAACGCTCCCATAGGATATTATGAGGGACAACCCATTACCAAAGGTAAAGGCAGATTCGGTCCGTTTGTGAAATGGAACAATCTCTTTGTCAATATTCCTGCACGATACAAACTTGAATCCATCACTGAAGCCGAAGCTGTCGAAATCATAGAAGCCAAAATGGAAAAAGAGGCTAACCGATATATCCGTCAATGGCCTAAGGAAAATATTTCCATTGAAAACGGCAGGTGGGGACCCTACGTGAAATTTGGAAAAAATAATGTGAAAATTCCCAAACTGAATGGCGTAAAGCCGGATGCTGAAATGCTTAAGGAAGTAGATCTTGACACTGTAAAATCGTGGATAGAATCAGAAATACCCAATGCTTTCAGTAAAAAATAATGCTTTATTAAATTAAGCATTTGATTTTGATGAAATAAAAAAATTATAGCCGGCCGAAGCTTTAGGCTGGCTTATTTTATCTGTAATATTTCAACTTCGTCAAGACTGTACATCCAGTCATCTACGTTTGTGCCGTTGAGCCGGAAATATCCGGTCAGCAAAGCATTCGAGTCCATTTTCAGTTTACCGGGATTTTCCTTAAAAGTCAGACCCATTACCGTTTCAGGCCCTGATTTACCGCAGAAAAAGCAGGCAGCATACACATTTTTGCTCAGGGCGTAGGTTGTCTTATCCACAGGTATGATATCCCCTGATTAGCACTTTTTTGTTGGCAAATTTTATGATTTCCTGAGAAAACTTGTAGGCAGATACACTGTGCCATATTGCTCATGCTGAGCTTCCTTATACTCAAGATTGTTCAGTATTTTCCAGGTCAAAGTATCCTGAAAATTGCCGGATGAGATTCCATAATCTCCGGCAAAAACAGGCATGCAGGAACAAATCAGCCCCAACACTAAAAATGAGACGAAAGATATTATTCTTACCATATAATATTATAAGGCAGCAAAACTAAATCAATTCAGCAACACTTCCAATTGCTGGGTATCGCGCTAGGTTTCAAGGATTTTTTTTGCAGTGTGGTGGTAGCCAGTGATAACCCAACGTAATCCACCTTCACAGGGAAAGATTTGTGCTTTCTGTCCACCAGTACGGCTACTTCTACTTTTTCCGGCAATACATCCATCAAAACCTTGCAGGCATAAAAAATGGTTCTGCCGGTATTGGCTACGTCGTCTATGATGATGATAGTCTTGTGATTGAGATACTCCGGTGCAAGATCTATTTTGACCGGATGAAGGACAGGCTCAGCCGGATTGAGCTGAATTCTTGCCAGTGTCAGCTTTTTGTCAGTTCTCGATTGGATAGATTCCATCAGCATTGACGCAAACCTGAAACCATTGTTGTTGATACCTGCCAATATGATTTCCTGACTATCCAGATTATTCTCCAGAATCTCTATGGCTAGCCGGTGTATTTTTTGTTCTATCTGATATTGATTCAATATTTGCATACAATAATGAATTATGATGTAAATTTACGAACTTAAAACAATCCGATTTTATTGTTGTCTCAAGCTTTCAATCAATTAACACATTATTATGGGAATTCAGCAACTTGTTTTTATATTATTAACAATTGTCGTTTTTTATTTTGCTTTCAGGCAATTTAAAGCGGTGTATCAAAATATATTTTTGGGAAAACCGGAAGATATCGATGGAGATACTGCTCAAAGATGGAAAAATACCTTCCTCGTAGCCTTTGGCCAGAAGAAAATGTTTAAAAACTGGATTCCGGCCATATTTCATCTCTTTATATACGTCGCTTTTTTATTCACACAGATAGAGCTTATTGAGATATTGATTGATGGATTTTCAGGCAGACATCGTTTTTTTGCGCCCTATCTGGGTAGCTTATACACGCTGATTATCAATTTTATAGAGGTACTATCGCTTCTGGCGCTGGTGGCCACCTTTGTATTTCTGTATCGCAGGAATCTGCTGAAGGTACCACGCTTAGTAAAATCAGAGCTTAATGGTTGGCCTAAGCTGGATGCCAATATCATACTCATGGCAGAGATTGTACTGGTGATCGGGATTTTTACCATGAATGGAGCAGACAAGGTGCTGCAGCAGCTGGGTGTGGAGCACTATCCGGATACAGGTCCGCTGGCAGTAAGCAGTTGGTTGGGGCCTGTATTCTTTGGAGGATTGGAAGTTTCAACTCTGGCTGTATTGGAGAGGGTAGGATGGTGGCTGCATATTCTTGTGGTTTTTGGTTTTATACTTTATCTGCCCTATTCCAAGCATCTGCACATTTTTCTGGCGTTTCCCAATGTATATTTCAGCAAGCTGAGTTCCAGAGGTAAAATGGAGAATATGCCGGAAATTATGAATGAAGTAAAGTCCATGCTGGGACTGGAGGTGGCTGATCAGGCGGCAGGTGCAGAGGTAAATGCTGAATTCGGAGCCAAGGATATTTTTGATTTGAGCTGGAAGAACATTCTGGATGCCTACAGTTGTACCGAATGCGGCAGATGTACCGCAGAGTGCCCGGCTAATATCACCGGCAAAAAGTTGTCTCCCCGAAAAATCATGATGGATATCAGGGACAGAGCTACGGAAGTGGGCAATAACATCAAAAAGAATCCGCAAAGCTATCTCAAAGGCGAGGAATCATTGCCTTTAGCACAGCGGTACGATGATGGGAGATCGCTTTTTGATTATATAAGCAGGGAGGAACTGCACGCATGCACGACCTGCAATGCCTGTGTGGAGGCTTGCCCCGTAATGATAAATCCGCTGGAGCCCATCCTCAAAATGAGAAGATATGAGATATTGAGTGAATCGGCAGGCCCTGCAGATTGGGTACCTATGTTTACTGCTATGGAAAACAGTGGCTGTGTATGGCAGATGCCGGTGGAGAGGGAAGCGTGGATAAGGGATATGGCGTAAAGCAAAAAGGCTTTCCGATATCAGAAAGCCTTTGCAAAGATTACATTTCAACTATAATATCAATATCTTCTTTCTCTGGGTCTGAAATTGTTATCTCTACGGGGTGCCTGGGTTCTGGGCTCGGCTTGTTTACAAACTATGGTTTGTCCTTCAAAAACCGTCTCATTCAATCCGGCGATTGCAGCCAGTCCCGCATCGTCGCTACCCATTTCAACAAAACCAAAACCTTTGGATCTGCCGGTTTCCCTGTCAGTTACAACTTTTGCGGACACTACCTCGCCATACTTTGAAAAAAAGATTTCCCAATGCTTCTGAAGAAGTCCTGTAGTTTAATTTCGCAACAAAAATGTTCATAAAAAATAAGAATAAAAAAATAAAAAAATCGGTGAAACCATACCCACTTTAGGGTAATCATTCAATATCACAACAAAGATAACTTATTTCAAAGTATTATGCTTTAAAATTTGCTTAAATACGTAAAATTTAATAAAAAACTAATGTAAGGGGTGCTTATCTTGAGAGCTCCCGTGATCTTTTTTCTGCACCCAGCACTGCTTCTATGATGATGTCATCCATATGGTGGCTGTTAAATATGTTTAGGGCTGCTTCGGTTGTTCCTCCCTTAGATGCTACGGCTTTGATCAGATCATCCAGACTGAGTTCCGCATTATTGATCAGGTGATAAGCCCCCAGCATGGTCTGTTTTACCAGCAGTTGGGCCGTACCTTCATCAAAGCCCATTTTTTTGCCTGCCTCCACCATATGTTTCACAAAATAATAAAAGTATGCAGGGCCGCTGCCGCTCAGTGCTGTGACCGCATCGAGCAGGCTTTCGTCCTCCAGATAAATGGATCTCCCTGTGGCATTGATCAGGTTTTCTACCTTGAACAGTCGGGCTATACTGATACCTTCGGCCGAAGTGAATCCGGTAATACCCATCCCCAGCATACCAGGGGTATTAGGCATGGCACGTATTACAGATTTGTGATTGAGCTTTTCCTGAATTTTTTTTATGGTGATACCTGCCATGATGGATAATACTATCTGCGATGGTTCCAGCTTGTCCTTCAACTCTTCGGCCAACTCTTCAAAATCCTGTGGTTTTACCGCAAGGATAATCAGTTCATAATCTTTGAGTTCTGCATTTATGGTATTGATCACTATACCATCCCTGGCAGCTTTGAGTATTGCACACCGGTGGTCATTTTTTTCCACCAGCAGCAATTGGTCCTTATTGACCAATTCATATTGCAGAAAAGATCGGGCAAATGCCATTCCCATATTACCACATCCTATAATGGCTATTTTCATCTTCATATTCTTTGTCTTTTGTCAAATAATCCATGTTCGTGGCACAAAAGTACCATTAATAGGATTATTAAGGTTGTTGGTCGAGATAAACTGATAACCGGTGGTAAGCAGTGCAACCCTGAACCTCATGGCTTCGTCTTTGAAGTCGTAAATAATTTTTAAAAAACCTTAAAATCTTTTTATCATGAAAAATGTAAAATCTTTTGCTCTTGCTTTAGTCATTGCTGCCGGTGCTTTCTTTCCCGCTCTGAACGCTTCAAGTCCTGCGAAAAAACCGGAAGTCAGTCAGATTCAGAGTTATCTGTCCAAGGTCAATTTTGCAGATTATGTAAAAACTGACATGAAGGTGAACATAACTTTTCTGGTAAATACCCAGAATGAAATTATCGTAGTGTCCACAAGCCACCCCGAACTGGATGGATTGGTAAAATCCACATTGAACTACAAAAGATTGAACATGGGCGAACTGGAGTATAATGTGCTGTACACCTTGCCTGTGACGATAAAGTTGTAATTTACAGAATCTCAAACCAATAAAAAAGCCGTCCCTGCATTCGGGGCGGCTTTTTTTATTGGAATAACACAGGTGCAGCGAATAAATTTTTACATTTTAACAAAACATAAACAATAAATTTTCGTTTAGACTCTGTCAATTTATTAAAATTTAATTTTATTTGCACTTTATTTTGACACGAAATTCAAATAATATTTTAAAATAGTTAGAAATGGCAGATTACAAAATGGATAAGATTGATCTGAAGATTCTAAAACTGCTTCAGGAAAACAGTAAAATCACGAATCTTGATCTATCAAAAAAAATAGGATTGTCTCCCGCACCTACGCTCGAAAGAGTTAAGAAACTGGAACAGGCAGGAATCATTCAGAGTTATCATGCAAAGGTAGATTCATCCGCTATCGGACTGAATGTGAAAACGTTTGTGCTGGTCTCTCTGGCATGGCAGAAGGAAAATGCACTGGATAACTTCATCCGAAAGGTAAAGGCAGTGCCTGAAATCACAGAATGTTATATCATTACCGGTGATGCAGACTTTTTGCTGAAAATTGTTTGTAAGGATATTCCAACTTATGAAAAACTGTTATTCAAGACCCTTTCTCAAATTGAAGAGATTGAGAGACTTAAAACACTTATGACATTGTCCAAAGTCAAGAAGGAGAAAGTACTGCCTTTTGATTACGAAAATGCAGAAGAATAATTATAAGAATTAGAATACAGTAAGCCACCGGCATTCCTGTCAGGTGGCTTTTTCATTTTATGAAGCAAAGTTTACTCTGGAAAATTCAGCTTACTTCCACTTCGCCGGTGAGCTATGTGTTTGGAAGTATGCATATTGGCAGATATGATGCTCAGCAGATAGCCCGGTCTGTCTTGCCGTACATTGACCAATGTGCGGTATATGCGGGAGAGACGGATATAGAGGCATTGTCCGATCCAGAGTTTATACATATTTTTGAACTGGAGCAAGGCTGTAGTCTGGAACAGTTATATCCGGGACATGTGTATGAAAAACTGTGGCAAAGTGCCTCGCACTATTTTGATCTCGATCTTACTCAATTGAGCAGATACTCTCCGTTTTTTATCATGAGCCTCATCAGTCAGAAGGTACTCGCTGAAGCAGGGGTGGAGTCTGTGGATAAATTTTTGTGGAATTATGCCCGGGAAAGAGGGGCGAAACTGACGGGTTTGGAATCCATTCATGAGCAGATTGCCTTTTACAGAAGAATTCCAATGGAATATCAATGCAGAAATCTGAAAAAAATGCTGCTCAATATCTCAGGTTTTCAGAGAAGCATCAAAAAACTCAACAAGGCCTATATTGATCAGGATCTGATTGCGCTCTACAGACTGACCCGGCGAAGTCTTGGGTCACTGAGGCAAATGATGCTGAATGAGAGAAATGCTTTGATGAGTGAAACCATACACTGCCTGGCATCCGGACAGGCCACTTTTATCACCGTTGGTGCGGCCCATCTCCCGGGAGCTATCGGTCTGTTGAGGCTTCTGAAAAAGAAACATTATAAAGTGACACCTGTCAGGATTAACTGAAGTCAGGGAATACGGGCATAGAATTTTTTGCTCGCCACATTTTTGCCTGAAATCATACTTATGAAATAGATGCCCGGTACTGCGGGAATAAAGGGGATATTTAATTGTTTCAAACCAAAAATGGGAGGTGTGAGTACCTGTTCATAGATACGTTGCCCACGGCTGTCCACTATTCTGAGATACACATCCTGATCGTCCGGTGTGAGATAATTGATAAAAAGATTATTGCCCGTCTGGTATGCATCCAGTATAGATAACTTTCCTACAGGTGCGGGTATGGCCACACATCCGTCATAAGCTTCTGTAAGCCAGACAAGGGCATTAAACAAATTCAGTCTGCCACCGGTCACGGTCTTCCCCACCAATGAAGGCCGGATATCCACACTGTTCAGTATAATTTCTTTAACCTTCAAAGCAGCTTCATGAGGTCTTGATTTACTCAGAGCTTCAAAAGGCGTACATCCTGCTGCATATAGTAAGCCTACTGCACCGGCCACCATCGGAGCAGATAGAGAGGTGCCGGACTCTGTACGATAAAATCCCCTTACAGCTGTATCAGTAGTGAGTATTCTTTCTCCAGGAGCTGCCAGATCTACACTTTTTGCTCCGTATCCTACGATTTTTTCTTTCTCATCCGTCCTGTCAGTACTTGTGGCAATGATTAGATAGTTGCTTTCGCAGGTGGATGGCATGTCTCCTTTTACTTCAACATCTGCATCTTCATTGGTGGTAGCACCTACGTTGATGATACCTTCTGCTCCAAGCCGGTCATACATATTGCACCACACAGGAAAATCTTTGGCAAATGCATTGGGTAATCCACCGGAGTAATTGGTAGCCACTATAAATGCACCTGCTGCACCATTCGAAGTATTAAATCTTCTTCTTTGGGTAATGACATAGTCAAATCCTTGTATAATGTCTGATATCTGAGTACCTATGGCTATCGGGAGCATTTTGACATTCCAGTTTATTCCCGAGACTCCTTTGCCATTATTTCCCACAGCACCCAATACGCCCACTACGTTTGTGCCGTGAGACCTGTTTTCTATTTTATCATTTTTCGTACGTGTATTCCATCCTCTGTAGTCGTCTATATATCCGTTGTTATCATTATCTATGCCATCATCCGGTATCTCTGCATTGTTGATTCTGAAGTTGGCTTTCAGATCTTCATGCTCCAGATCATACCCATCATCCAACACTGCTATGACTATTTCCCTGCCGGCCTTATCTTTTCCTCCGGTGGTAATATCCCACGCTTCGAAGGCTTTGATTACTCCCAGATGCCATTGCTCCGCTATTCTTGTATCGTTGGGTGTTGCTCTTTTTTCCCATGTCAGATTAGGGGTGATATGGTAAACAGAGGGATGTTTTTCCAGGTGATTTCTCCAGAATGCACTGTCTATCTTTTCTACCGAAATGGTGTAAATCTCAAAATTTTGTGAGATTTTCTCCAGAGTGAAAGGTGGTAAAGTTTCACCGTCTCTTGCTGATGAGATCAGGGAAGATCTGAGGGCACCGGATTGGAGGTGAGTCTCAAAAATAAATTCTGTCCTTGGATTCTGTGCGCTCCCCCAAATTGCAAAACACTGAGCAATCAGATATAGGGCAATTATCTTATTTACTTTCTTCGAAATCATCATGATGGGTGTGATTCTGTTCATTTTGTGTACAATATTAATCAAGTTGTACTGAAAATTATTGCTTTATAAAGACATTTAATACTTTTTTTGGGCAGATATTCATTTTTGTTAACCAATGCTATCTCTTTGATTTAAAGAAATCTGAGATGATTGCAGAGCATTCGTCGTGCATTACTCCAAATTCGAGTTTGGTGGACGGATGCAACAGTTCTCTTCCTGTTTTCATAAATCCGGATTTATCATCCTGCGCTCCGAATACAACTCTGCTTATCTGGGCCCATCGAAGGGCAGAGGCACACATGGCACAGGGCTCCAGTGTTACATATATCGTGCAATCTTTGAGATATTTATTCTGAAGGTAAGATGAAGCAGCTGTAATGGCAAGAATTTCTGCATGTGCGGTCACATCCTGCAGGGTTTCGGTTTGATTGTGTGCTCTGGCGATGATCTGATGGTTGCAGACTATTATGGCACCTATCGGGACTTCCCCTTCTTCGGCCGCTTTTCTGGCTTCAGCCAATGCCTGCTTCATGAAATAATCGTCACTGATAACTGTAAGCATAATCCGGGATCTGAAATTTCCTGCAAGAAAAGAAATACTTTCCACACATCTGAATGCTATGCCAGAAATAAACATGCAAAGAATGATTAGTAAATGAAAAGCAGAATAATGAGCCGCTTTGAGACACACATTACAAAAATTAATTTTCGGTTTGGCCGTTCATTTTGTTGCGGAATATCTAAATCTGCCTAATTTTGCGTATGGAAACATATAATACAACCCCTGTAATTTCAGAAGCACTCACATTCGATGATGTGCTGTTGGTGCCTGCCTACTCAGAAGTACTTCCCAGAGAAGTGGACGTATCTACCCGGTTGACAACCGATATCAGACTGAATACACCCATCGTTTCAGCGGCTATGGATACTGTCACTGAGTATAAGCTCGCCATTGCTATGGCAAGAGAAGGAGGCATAGGCATAATACACAAGAACATGTCCATAGATGCTCAGGCGGCACAGGTAAGAACCGTGAAGAGGTCTGAAAGCGGAATGATACTGGATCCTGTGACCCTGACGGAAGACGCTACGATTCAGGATGCCCACAGATTGATGCAGTCACATAAAATAGGCGGAATCCCTGTGGTGAAAGCGGATGGCACCCTTGCAGGCATACTTACCAACAGAGATCTGCGATTCGAAACTGAAGGTCACCGGAAAGTGACTGAAATTATGACTAAGGAAAGACTGATTACTGCGCCTAAGGGGACAACCCTGACGCAGGCCAAAGATATCCTGCAACGTTACAAAATCGAGAAGTTGCCCGTAGTGGATGACCATAATGTATTGGTAGGTCTCATTACTTATAAAGATATCATGAAACTGGAGAATTACCCCAATTCATCCAAAGACAATCACGGACGATTGCTGGTAGGGGCAGCAGTCGGGGTTTCTGCTGATATGATGGAGAGGGTGGAAGCTCTGATAAGTGTAGGTGGATGTGATTTGCGTGGACACTGCACACGGACATTCCAAAGGCGTTTTGGATGCCGTGAAGACTTTGAGGCATACTTTCAGAGACTTGCAGATAGTAGGAGGAAATGTGGCTACAGCCGAAGGTGCTCTGGCTTTGGCAGAAGCCGGTGTCAACGCCGTGAAAGTCGGGGTAGGGCCCGGAAGTATCTGTACCACCCGTATTGTGGCCGGAGTCGGTGTGCCGCAGCTTTTTGCCATCATGAATGCTGCGCAGGGATTGCGTTCCAAAGGTATTCCCATCATAGGTGACGGAGGTATCAGATACACAGGTGATATAGCCAAAGCTCTGGCAGCGGGAGCAAGTACGATCATGGCCGGTTCACTGTTTGCAGGTACGGAGGAAGCTCCCGGAGAAACTATCCTGTATGAAGGCAGGAAATTTAAAGTGTACAGAGGTATGGGCTCACTTGGAGCTATGGAACTGGGATCAAAAGACCGATACTTCCAGGATGTGGAGGATGATGTCAAAAAACTGGTGCCTGAGGGTATAGAAGGAAGGGTGCCATATAAAGGGAGTGTATCAGAAGTAATGGTGCAGTATCTGGGAGGGCTCCGGGCAGGTATGGGCTATTGCGGTGCTGAAAATATTGAAGCCCTGCAGCAAGCCAAAATGGTTCGGATCACCAGTTCAGGTATTATGGAGAGCCATCCGCACAATATTTCCATCACGAAGGAATCTCCCAATTATTCAAGGAAATCATAATTTTTTAATGTGTATAATGCACTAAAACAATTTAATATTTATTATAAAAATAAATATATATTTTTTTTTGTAATAAATGAACTTAAAGGAGGAATAATTCGTTTTTGATTTTGAAATTTTAAGAGATTTTCATAATTTTGCAAAACCAAAGACAGTAAAGGCAGTAATAAGTACTCTTTCGGCTTTGGTTATCGTTGAAAAAATCAGACGAAAAATATATGGGTATTGCCCTTAAGATGTAGTTTTCTTATTTTGAGACCTTAGTCGAAAGAGCCTTGGTAAATAAGTTACCCGGGCTCTTCGCATTTCTAGCGGCTTCACTATTTCTCCGACCGGATAGTTTGCTCTTTTTCATGTACGATTTTCACTTTTCACTCTTCACCCGACTGATTTTTTCTGCATATTTTGTCCGAAAATATATTTTAAATGACATTTTGGTCAAATGCAAAAGGATAATACAATATTTTTACATAAACTTTCCTTTTATTTGTTTGTAAATAAGTGTATCTGACAATTCCTGAATCAATAACGGATGGTAAAATTGCTTCGACCCCTATTGCTCACTTTGCTGTTGTACTTCACAGTTACATTAGAGCTTTCTGCATTGCACATTATAGGCGGGGATGTTACTTATGAATGCAGAGGCATTGACACTATGCGCAATAAGGTCAGGTTTTTCATCACCTTTACCATGTATAGAGATAGTCGCAGCGGGGGTGCCAATTTTGATTCGCCCACAGAGTTTGGTATTTACAGAGGCAATGGGAGCAATTGGGTGCATGTCAGAACGGTCAGAAATATACAGGTGCGTAATATCGTGGATATACCCATTGACAGGAGCAATCCCTGTGTGATTATTCCAGCTAATGTAGGTGTGCAGAGAGGTACCTATACTTTTGAGGTAGAGCTGGATATCATTGATGAAACCTATATGATAGCCTATCAGCGCTGCTGTCGCAACAATACCATCCTCAATCTGCAGCGTCCGGGCGATACAGGGGCTGCCTTTACGACAGAGATTACTCC
Source organism: Saprospiraceae bacterium (assembly GCA_016716335.1). Classification (GTDB taxonomy): domain Bacteria; phylum Bacteroidota; class Bacteroidia; order Chitinophagales; family Saprospiraceae; genus OLB9. Next base: position 452,774 of record JADJWN010000021.1, read on the forward strand.
ATTGGCTCAACGTACCTGCAACAACAGCCCGGTATTTAATGGATTTCCTCCGTCGTAATCTGTGCCAATCAGCCTATCAATTTCAATCATTCAGCCAGAGATGTAGATGGAGACCAACTGGTATATGAATTTTGTTCACCACTCACTGCAGGAGGAACAGACGGAGCTACGACACCAGGCAGTGCTACCTCATGCACCGGAGTGACACCAAGACCCGAGAATTGCAGACCTCCTTTTGATCAGGTAAGGTTTGGCTTGCCTCAGTACAGTTTCAATAATCCTATGGGAGGCAACCCCATTGTACACATAGATCCGGTCACCGGTATTATAGATGGTTCGCCCAATGTGTTGGGACAGTTTGTGGTAGGTGTCTGCGTAAAGGAGTTCAGAAACGGAGAGTTAATTAGTACACTTCGCCGGGACTTCCAGTTTAACGTGACCACATGTGAAGTGGCAGTGAATGCTGACATCAAGGCTACATCCCGAACAGCGACCGAATACAATGTGACTTCCTGTGGTGATTTTACCATCAATTTCGAAAATTTGAGTACCGACGTACGTTTTATCCAGAATTATTACTGGGAGTTTGATATTAACGGAAAAAAGGAAATAAGGACTACCCGAAACGCTACTGTGACTTTTCCGGGAGTGGGTGAGTACTCTGCCATCATGATATTGAACAAAGATATACCGGGTCTGAGTACCTGCTCGGATACAGCAAGGATTAAGGTGAATGTCTTTCCGGATATTAAAGCGGACTTTACTTATGAATATGACACCTGTGTAGCAGGTCCCGTGCAGTTTTTTGATAAATCGGTATCAGGGGCCGGACCTGTTCAGAAGTGGACATGGAGATTTGAAGATAGCCAGGCCAATACCAAAGACCCCAACCATTTGTTCAAACAACCCGGCGATAAAAGAGTGCTCCTTGTCGCAGAGGATGCCAACAAGTGCAGAGACTCCATATTGCAGACTGTAGAATGGTATCCGGTACCTCCCCTTATTATAATTGAACCCAGTACTTTTATCGGATGTAAACCGGCAAATATTTTTTTCAATAATCTTTCCAAGCCAATTGACGAGAGCTATACGGTAAACTGGACCTTCGGGGATGGCAATACAGCCAATACTATAAGTCCTACCCATATTTATGAGAATATTGGTACCTACAGTGTGAACCTGGAAATCATATCTCCGATTGGTTGTAAAACAAGTAAAAATTTTCCGGACCTCATCAGGATAGTACCGAGTCCCCAGGCAGGTTTTGACTTTACACCAGAGGAGCCCACCATATTTAACAATACCGTTTCATTCACTGATAAATCTGTGGATGCTGTGTCCTGGTTGTGGACTTTCAGTGATGAAGGGGCTGCTTTTGTGCGCAACCCTCAATTTACATTCAGGGATACAGGAATTTATGAAGTGCGTCAGATCGTTCTTCATCAGTCGGGCTGTACAGATACGGCCACTGCATTGATTGATATCCGTCCTGTAATCAACGCTTTCCTTCCCAATGCATTTACTCCGGATAATAATGGCCTGAATGAAGTATTTAAAGTAGTAGGTATATTTGACGGCATGCGGGATTTCAGATTGAGTATCTGGAGCCGGTGGGGCGAAAAAATATTTGAAACAGACGATGTAAGTACCGGGTGGAACGGACAGATAAATAACACGGGAGCAGCAGCTCCACCCGGAGTATATTTATGGCTCATGGAATACCTTACACCACGGGGTGAGAGAAAGACTGAAAAAGGACATCTGACTCTTATCAGGTAGCAGACATTCACAGCATTGAATATCTCAAATAGTGTAATTTTTACACAAAGTATCCTTTGTTTTGCTAAATTAACCATGTGAAAGTTAACATTAGCAGCTTCAATCCCTATATTTGCGCCTTTTTATTAAGGTAATTCCGCAAATTTGAATAAAATGCTCAGTAGAAAGGATATTTTTGGCTACGAACCTGCGAAAGAGTATGCAAAGTCCGTAGCGTATTTTTCGATGGAGTTTGCCGTAGATCAGGCATTGAAGATTTACAGTGGAGGATTGGGATTTCTTGCCGGCTCACATATGAGAAGTGCTTATGAATTGAAGCAGAATCTGTTGGGCATCGGTATTTTATGGAAGTATGGTTACTACGACCAGAAGCGGCACAGTAACGGTACCATGAAAGCTGAATTCATCCAGAAGTACTACTCCTTTCTTGAGGATATCGGTCTGGTATTTCCGGTTACCGTGCATAGTTCTACAGTATATGTCAAGGCCTATCTGTTACGACCCGGGGTATTTGAGTCTGCACCTATATTTTTGCTCACCACAGATATTGAGGAAAATGACCATATCTCAAGGACGATAACCCACAGACTGTATGATTCCAATGAAGCCACTAGGGTTGCACAATCCATTGTTTTGGGTGCAGGTGGAGCCAAATTGCTGGATATCCTGAACCTGAAAACAGACATTTACCACATGAATGAGGGACATGCTTTGCCCCTTGCATTTTATCTTTACGAAAAGCATGGCAGCCTGAAAGAAGTACAAAAACGTCTGGTTTTCACCACACATACACCTGAAACTGCCGGAAATGAAGAACGGGAAGTGGATTTACTGAATCGCATGTCTTTCTTCGGCAATATAAAAGAAAAGGAAATCAGAGCCATGCTGGATATTGAAGGTACTCATCTCAATTATACTCTGGCAGCCTTGAAAATGGCCAAGATTGCCAATGGAGTCTCACAGATGCACGGAGTGGTAGCCAATGAAATGTGGGCGGAAAACAAAGGGATATGCAAAATCAAAGCCATCACCAACGCTCAGAACAAAAGGTACTGGGCTGATGTACAGTTGGATACTGCCGCTGTAAAGAAGGATAATGATGCCCTGCTGGAACGAAAGAAGCAAATGAAAAAAGACCTTTTCAGGGTGGTAGCTGATCAGTCGGGTAAGCTTTTTGATCCAAACGTACTTACCATAGTATGGGCAAGGAGATATGCCGGATACAAGAGGGCCAATCTGTTAATGCAGATTGAGGAGAGGTTTACAGAACTGGTGATGAATAAAAAATATCCGGTACAGATTATCTGGGCCGGCAAACCATATCCAGAAGATTATCACGCCATTGGTACTTTCAATGATTTATTTTGGAAAACACTGGATCTTCCGAATTGCACCGTATTGACAGGCTATGAGCTCGGCCTGTCTGCTCTTATGAAGAAAGGTTCTGACATATGGCTGAATAACCCGAAGCTGTACAGAGAAGCATCCGGCACCAGTGGTATGACAGCAGCCATGAACGGTAGTGTCAATCTGTCCATTCCGGATGGGTGGATACCTGAATTTGCCCAACACGGAAAAAACAGTTTTATCGTTGAGCCGGCCGACCGATCTCTTACAGAATATGAACAGAACATCATAGAGGCCAACCGGATTTATGATCTGCTGGAAAAAGAAATTCTCCCTACTTATTACGAAAACCCCAAAAAATGGGCATCGATATTGATCAATGCAATGAAGGATGTCAGTCCTGCCTTTGAATCCGGCAGGATGGCAAGAGAGTATTACGAGAAGCTGTTTATATAACGGCGTTTCTTATTTTAATCAGTCTTTCAAGCAAATCCTGCATTTTATGAAGCGGGAGCATATTGGCACCATCAGATTTAGCTTGTGAAGGTTCCGGATGTGTTTCTATAAATAATCCATCTACACACACTGCCACGGCTGCTCTGGCTATGGTTTCTATTAAGGCAGGCAGGCCACCGGTGACCCCTGATGATTGATTGGGTTGCTGCAGAGAATGTGTGCAATCCATTACCACAGGTACTCCAAAAGACTGCATTTTAGGTATGCCTCTGAAATCCACGATCAGATCCTGATAACCAAATGTGGTGCCCCGGTCTGTAAGTATCACTTTTTCATTGCCGCATTCTCTTACTTTTTGAACGGCATGTATCATGGCATCCGGACTCATGAACTGTCCTTTTTTGATATTTACAGTCTTGCCGGTTTTTGCTGCTGCCATAATCAGCGATGTCTGTCTGCATAGGAATGCCGGTATCTGGAGAATGTCCACATATTCAGCGGCCATGGCTGCCTCCTCATCTGCATGTATATCTGTCAGTACCGGAATGCGGAATTCCTGTGCGACTTTTTGTAAAATTTTCAGAGCCTTTTCATCTCCTATACCGGTAAACGAATGTATGCTGGATCTGTTGGCTTTGCGGTAAGACCCTTTGAATATATAGGGTATCTTCAGTGTTTCAGTCAGTCGTACCAGATTTTCTGCAATATAAAGAGCATTTTCCTCTGATTCTATGGCGCAAGGTCCGGCTATCAGAAAGAAATTATTGGATTCAGTATGTCTTAAAAGTGGATGTGCGGGCAGCATATGGTTTTAATTCTGTAAAGTGAGTAAACTTAAAACGGCGAAATTAACAGTATTTGTCATTCTGTCCACTCCTTTGACGAAGCTTTAATGCTGTTTCAATAATTGTAAATAATGTATAAAAGTTTACTCCGGGTTTAATTTTTTCGGGATGTAATACGTTATAACGAAAAACAGGGCTTATGAAAAGAAAGGAGCATTACAAAGTAGGTTTAGTTTTGTCGGGAGGTGGATTCAGGGGAGCAGCGCATATCGGAGTCATCAAAGCTTTGGAAGAGGCAGGAATACACCCTGATGTGGTTTCCGGAGTAAGTGCAGGTGCATTGGTGGGTGCATGCTATGCAGCGGGGTTAAGTACGGAGAGAATGCTTGAGTTGTTTTCAAAACCCAAAATATTTTCATTAGCACATTATTCATACAACAAACCCGGCTTATTGGATACCGATAAATTTGTGCATTATCTTAATGAATACATCCCACAGTCAGCTTATGAAGAGTTGAATATTCCTCTATACATTTGTGCCACCAATATGCTTACCGGCAAGTTGGTTACTTTTCATTCCGGGGAGCTGAACAAACCTATCCTTGCTTCCTGTGCTTTTCCTTTTGTGTTTTCGCCTGTGTGGCTGGATGGACAGTGTCTGAGTGACGGGGGGATTATTAATAATTTTCCGGTAGAGCCATTGATTGGCAAATGTCAGAAAATTATAGGAGAGTGCGCCGCCACACGCGCCGCCGCCACAAACAACAACACGGCCAACAACACGCCAACCGCCAACAAACACACAAACAACAACAACAACACACACGCCAACAAGAAAAACACCAACAAGGCCAGGGCCAAAGCCACCAGGCGCCAAGCCAACGCCAACACACCACAATATTAAACCCTGTCCGGGAGATTGAGCCTAATGAGATCAGAAGTTCGCTCAAAGTGCTGGAACGTGCATTCAGTATTAGTACCGGGACGATTCCTTATCTCAAATTCAAGCATTGCGATGTTGTGGTTGAACCCAAAGAGCTGGCAGGATACAATCTCTTTGACAGAAAAAATGTGGATAAAATGTATGAAATAGGGTATAGGGAAGGTAAAAAAATGATAGAGTTGATTCAGAATCCGGAGGACTATCAGGAGCATGAAAAAAATTATAAGACAGACAAGCCCATGAGCACCTCCATTCAGCAAGAAGTGTGAATATTATCTTGCAATGATAAAATGACGGGCAATCCATCTGTCCCGGATGAGCATCTGCAGGATATATCTGCCTGGTGTTAGGTGAGAGGTGTCATAGGTGGAGCAGTCGTCAAGAATGGTGATTATATTTCCGCTGATGTCGGATATAATCACCTTGTCGCTGTGTGGAAAGGAGAGTGTTGAGCTGGAAGGATTTGGGAAAACAGGAATGCTTTCATCTGTTATATGCAAATCATTCACCGCTGTAACGGAATGGCAGCCGGCATCATTCCCGGATATTTTTTCGAGGGTTCCATTATTTACCTGCCAGTATTCTATGATGACGTCGTTCGATAGTGCTTTCCAGTTGAGGATATCAAAAAGAGCACTTCCATCACGTTTACCCGCTAATTTTTGTACAACGACTGTTCTGCCCTGTTCAGTCACCCAGTGCAATGGGAGGCCTTTTATTACCTGTTGTGGCTTCCAGGGCGAATCGCATGTAGCCCTGAGGAAATAAGCAAAATCCTGATAAGCGGGAAATTCGCCAAATATCCGGGCAATAAGAAGGGTATCGATACATATGACCGTAGCTTCGTTGGCTGCTATTGCTCTCACTCTCCAGCTCCAGTCATGAGCCATACGGGCCATGAATGTCACAAGTCTTCCGGCCCTGTTGCGGTTGTCAAAATGAGTGTCAGTGATTGTATTGGTTAAAACCGGACTTTGGACAATATTGTACCCTCGAAGACTGTCAATGTGCGGATGATAAGGATCCGAAAGAGCTTCAGAGGAGGTAACGCTTTGAGTTGTCGGGGTGTATATAACGTCACTCAATATCATCATTCCGGCACTGGTGCCTCCGATTACGATATCCATATTGTTGAGAGCCCGATGGAGCACAGCCGCAACGGGGGTACCCTGCCAATAATTAAAATAAACGGTCTGGTCTCCGCCTGCGATAAAAATCACTTCGGCTTCCAGAAGCCTCCTGACAACATAGGGGTCGAAAGCAGCATCTCTGTTTCTGAAGACAATCGTTTCCACCGAGTTGACCTGCACTCCCAGCTCTGAATAAAAATATGGGTTATAACCGGAGCCTCCTGATGCCCGCAGTACCACCACATCCCCTCCTTTGGCTCTGCTAAGCATCCACCGCATGGCATCGTCATTGTCTGAGCCTCCTCCGGCCAGCACCACTGCAGGCTCTACGGATATGATGACATTGGAAGTATCCCCTGTGAAAAAAGAAACAAAATCCTGTCCGGACAGCAAGATGGGCACAAGTGAAAACGGTAAAAACAATATGGGGATGAGCAATGCCCGCATCGGGGAAGATTATTAAAGTGCCCGAGGAGGGACTCGAACCCTCACGTCCTTTCGAACACATGGTCCTGAGCCATGCCTGTCTACCAATTTCAGCACCCGGGCTTGGGTGGGATAGATAAATAAATAAAATCAAGCGTCCCCCTTTGTACGCTTCCTTTTCGCATGACACTTTTGTGAAAGTGCCCGGGGCGGGACTCGAACCCGCACGTCCTAACGAACACATGCCCCTCAAACATGCCTGTCTACCAATTTCAGCACCCGGGCAAAAAGGTGCGCAAATTTAATGCATTATTTTTAATTCGTCAATCAATCATGAATTTTTAAATTGCACGGTTTTTAAAAGTTTACCTTAAAACTGTGATTTATGTCCTCTTCCAGAGAGAATCTTCAGGTACAGAAATGGGTGGTGGGTGTGAGCGTATCACTTTTTGTGATCAAATTGGCAGCATGGTACATCACCGGCTCTGTGGCTATCATGACAGATGCTCTGGAAAGTGTGGTTAATGTCATAAGTGGCATTATCGGATTGTACAGTCTCTATCTTGCTTCATTGCCCAGAGATAAAAACCATCCCTATGGGCATGGAAAAGTGGAATTTTTATCCGCAGCTACAGAAGGTATCCTGATTACGGTAGCAGGTTTGATAATTATATTTGAATCCGTCAACAAGCTCAGATTTCCCGGAAGGATAGACAGTCTGGATTATGGGATATTGCTGACTGCAGGAGCAGGAATCATCAATTTTATAGCAGGATGGTATGCACATTCCAAAGGAATCAGAAATAATTCTTTGGCGCTTCAGGCCAGTGGCAGGCATCTTCAGTCAGATGCTTGGTCAACACTGGGTATTTTAGTAGGGTTGGCATTATTGTATTTTACCGGATGGCAATGGCTGGACAGTATTACTGCCCTCATATTTGCAGTGGTCATTATCATCACAGGGGTACAAATCGTGGGCAAATCCATTTCAGGCATCATGGATGAAGCAGACGAGGCACTTCTGACCGAACTTCTGGAGGTAATCAATAAAAACAGAAATCCTAATTGGATTGACCTCCATCATCTAAGGATTATTCGCTATGGATCTACACTGCATGTGGATTGTCATCTGACAGTGCCCTGGTATTTTGATGTTCGGCAGGCCCATGAAGAAGTGGATAAACTCGAAAAACTGGCAAAACAAAGATTCGGCGACCTTATGGAGCTATTTGTGCATACTGATGCATGTGAAGACTTTTCTTGCAGGCTTTGCACCAAGGAAGATTGTCCGGTGCGAAAGTTTCCCTTTGAAAAGATTCAGGTTTGGACCATTGATAATATTGCTGAGAATAAAAGGCATCAGCTTGACTAACACTAAACCCGGGAAGCAAAATTGATTTAGCAATTATTCCTGTTGTTTTCTTTCAAATTTCATGATACAACTATCCTTTTTCAGGCGGAATCCGTTGTTTCTGTCTTCAATTTTGAATCGCGTTTCTTCATTACCTCTATGCTCTGAATACAGTATAAAATCATTGCCATCCACCTTCCATCTGTTTTGTCCTGCATCAAGAAGAGACATTGCTCCTCTGATATTAAAATTTCCGTCTTCCTGCAGTTCAGCAGTGAATGTCAGTCCGTTCAGACTGTTTATGGCAGTGCCGATCGCACCGGAAATGTGATCAGATATTGCTGTGCTCATAGTTTCGCCCATGCTGCCCAATGCTTCACCCAGTCCGGAAAAACTTTTCACCAGGCTTTTGGTAGTATATTCCAGTTTTCCTTCTATGGTGGAGGTGTCTATCCCTGATAGATTCAGGTCCTTTTCAAATTCCCGTGCCGAATTCTGCAAGGCTGCTTTGGTCTCAGCAAGGGTTTCATTCAGTTGATCCCTGATTTCCTTGCTGTCCATTAATTTGTCATCCAGAGAAAATGAAACATGGTAGATGCCTGTCATATCCGGCGGATTGGGGCCGAAATAAGCACAGGAGGAGAACAATACCAATGTCAGCAGAATAGATAACAGCAGTTTATGCATATCTCAATAATTTAAAAAAAATACCCTATAAAGATAGAATTAAATCTTCTGAAATGCAAAAATTATTCTACGAAAGTGCAAAGTCATGGCGCAAATTACCTGTACGGAATCTACCGGTTACGACTTTTAAGGGAAAATGTTTATGGACGATATTCCCCCTTTTGTAATGTAGATCAGAGTATATCAGGCTATGTTGGTATATACAGCCTGCACATCATCATCTTCTTCCAGCTTGTCAAGCAGTTTTTCTATATCTGCCATTTGTTCATCAGTGAATTCCACCGGATTGTTGGGAATACGCTGGAGGTTGGCTTTGGTGATGGCGATACCTTTTTCTTCTATGGCTTTGGTGAGTGAGCCGAAGTCTGTATAATCACCGTAAGCATAGACGGTGTTTCCGTCAATTTCATATTTATCTAAGCCGTGGTCGATCATTTCCAGTTCGAATTCATCCATGTCCAGGTCTGCCGGCTTTTCAAATTCAACTACCGTTTTTCGGTCAAACATAAATTCCAGCGAACCGGAGGGTACTATACTTCCACCTGACTTATTAAAGTAGGATTTTACATTGGCTACCGTACGTGTCGTATTATCAGTGGCGCATTCCACGAATACCAGAACACCATGAGGTCCTTTCCCTTCATAATTCACTTCGGAGTATTGGTCAGCATCTTTACCGGCAGCCCTTTTGATGGCATTTTCTACATTGTCCTTAGGCATATTGGCAGCTTTGGCAGCCTGAATGGCAAGTCGAAGCTTGGCGTTCATTTCGGGGTCAGGGCCACCTTCTTTGGCGGCTATGGTGATCAGTCTGGATAACTTGGGAAATATCCTGGACATGGTAGCCCATCTTTTTTCTTTGGCGGCTCTGCGGTATTCAAATGCTCTTCCCATGGTGTAATGATTTACATTGAATTTTCAAAAGGTGTGCAAAAATAGCTATTCCCATGCCATTTTTCCAAATGAAATACGGTATGTTTTGTACTCTCAAGGGAGGATTCTATATTTATGCCTCAAAATCTTATGGAATATGCAAAGACGAAAATTCATCAGAAATACTGCCTTAATGGCAACAGGCACAATTTTGTATCTGCATTGCAGGAATAAGGAGGATAAGAATATGAAAACTTCCGGATTGGGGTTAAGTGACTTCGGAGTGCAATTATGGACGGTAAGGGAAGAAATGGCCAAAGATCCGACAACTACTCTGAAAGCTGTAGCAGATATAGGGTACACAGATGTAGAATGTGCAGGATATCGTGAAGGCAGCTTTTATGGTATGTCCCCTGCAGAGTTTAAAAAAATGCTGGATGATAACGGGCTGAAAATGCGCAGCGGGCACATCATGACCGGGCGCACAATGCCTGAGGTAAAACGAACGCTCAGTAATGACTGGGAGGCAGCATTAGAGGATTTTAAAAATGTTGGGCAGGAAGCAGTCTTTTGCGGATATTTTATGCCTGAAGAAAGAAAATCGCTGGATGATTACAAACAAATCGCCGAACTCTTCAATAAATGCGGTGAAAAGGCGAAAGAGTACGGGCTGCTTTTTGGTCACCACAATCACGATTTCGAGTTCGAGCCCATTGATGGCCAATCACCAATGGATATCCTTTTTAAGGAGACGGATCCGGATAAAGTTTTTTTTGAACTCGACTTGTACTGGACTAAAAAAGCCGGTCAGGACAGTATCTCCTTGTTTGAAAAGTATCCCGGCAGGTTTCCATACTGGCATGTAAAGGATATGAATAATGAGCAAGAACAGTTTTTTGCAGAGGTAGGGAGTGGTATAATTGATTTTCCTGCCATCTTCGCTAAAGCTGAAACTGCCGGCTTGAAACACTTTTATGTAGAGCAGGACGCTACCAAAGGGCGTACACCTCTGGAAAGTATCCGGATGAGTTATGAATATCTGGCTGGAAAGGGGTGAGCGTATTTCGAAAGTGTTTGTTATTTGGCGTGCTGTGATATAATAAACCTTATAGGTTTTCAAAACCTATAAGGTTTTGAAAACAAAAAAGCCGATTTAAAAATAAACCGGCTTTTGTACTCCGCCGTAGTGCGCGAAGGCTCCAGCGGCGCCGAAGGCGTAGACTCGAACTCTGCGGTCCGCCATCGGAGTCGTGAGCCGACCGGGAGAATAAAGGGAGATAAAGTGGAAGGATGGAATTTTTCACCCACTCCCTACCAGTTCCGGATTTTAAAAATTTCTCTCTCTTGAGGGCTTCGGATTTAGAAGCGTAGATTTCAGTATAGAGGACCACCCAGGGTCTATGAGCGACTGTAAAACCGAATACATTCGAGAAATTGTGGGCATAATATCTTTGAATAAGATCGGTGGTGAACCCATAATAACAAATTTGGGATTTAAAGGGTAAAGAACATGAACAACAAAATAGTCATTCATCATAGAATCTGAGTATTTCAATAAAAGTTAAACGAAATTAAAACAGATTGAAAGATAAAGTAACCTATTAAAACAAAAAAGCCGATTTAAAATAAACCGGCTTTTGTACTCTTTAATGCAGGAGCAGGACTCGAACCTGCGGTCCGCCATCTTGGAGTCATGGGCCCGACCAGGAGAATAAGGAGATAAAGTGGAAGGATGGATTTTTCACCCACTCCCTGCCTGTTCGGATTTTAAAAATTTCTCTCTCTTCAGAGCTTCGGATTTAGAAGAGTAGATTTCAGAATAGAGGACCACCCAGAGCCTGTGAGCGACTGTAAAACCGGATACATTCGAGAAATTGTGAGCATTATATCTTTGTATAAGATCAGTGGTGAACCCATAATAACAAATATGGGATTTAAAGGGAGTAAGAACATAGACCACAAAATAGTCATTCATCATAGCAATCCAAGTATTTCAATAAAAAGTTAAACGAGAAATTAAAACAGATTGAAAGATAAAAGTAGCCTATTAAAACAAAAAGCCGATTTAAAAAATAAACCGGCTTGTGTACTCTTAGTAGCAGGGCAGGACTCCGAACCTGCGGTCCGCCACCAGCAGAGTCATGAGCCGACCGGAGAATAAAGGGAGAAAAAAGTGGAAGGATGGAATTTTTCACCCACTCCCTGCCTGTTCCGGATTTTAAAATTTCTCTCTCTTCAGGCTTCGGATTTAGAAGCGTAGATTTCAGAATAGAGGACCACCCAGAGCCTGTGAGCGACTGTAAAACCGGATACATTCGAGAAATTGTGAGCATTATATCTTTGTATAAGATCAGTGGTGAACCCATAATAACAAATATGGGATTTAAGGGAGTAAAGAACATAGACCACAAAATAGTCATTCATCATAGCAATCTGAGTATTTCAATAAAAAGTTAAACGAAATTAAAACAGATTGAAAGATAAAGTAGCCTATTAAAACAAAAAAGCCGATTTAAAAATAAACCGGCTTTTGTACTCTTTAGTAGCGGGAGCAGGACTCGAACCTGCGGTCCGCCATCGGCGGAGTCATGAGCCCGACCGGGAGAATAAAGGGAGATAAAGTGGAAGGATGGAATTTTTCACCCACTCCCTGCCTGTTCCGGATTTTAAAAATTTCTCTCTCTTCAGAGCTTCGGATTTAGAAGCGTAGATTTCAGAATAGAGGACCACCCAGGGCCTGTGAGCGACTGTAAAACCGAATACATTCGAGAAATTGTGGGCATAATATCTTTGAATAAGATCGGTGGTGAACCCATAATAACAAATTTGGGATTTAAAGGAGTAAAGAACGTAGACAACAAAATAGTCATTCATCATAGCAATCTGAGTATTTCAATAAAAAGTTAAACGAAATTAAAACAGATTGAAAGATAAAGTAGCCTATTAAAACAAAAAAGCCGATTTAAAAATAAACCGGCTTGTGTACTCTTTAGTAGCGGGAGCAGGACTCGAACCTGCGGCCTTCGGGTTATGAGCCCGACGAGCTACCAACTGCTCCATCCCGCGATGTTATGTTCCGTAAATTGAATAGGAAGAACCATCTTTCTTTCAAACGGACTGCAAAGGTATGATGTATTTAACAAATATCAAAATATTTGAGAGAAAAAATTTATTTTATTGATTGTTGCGGTTTGCTCGTATTTTTGACCATTCTTCGCTTATGAAACACATTCATTTTATAGCAATCGGTGGAGCTGCTATGCATTCACTGGCGCTTGACCTGCACCGTTCAGGATATAAGATAAGCGGCTCAGATGATGAAATTTATGAGCCCTCTAAAAGCAGACTGGCAGCAGCAGGTATCCTTCCGGAATCTACCGGCTGGTTTCCTGAAAAGCTGGTTGATGTGGATGCTGTGGTTTTGGGTATGCATGCCAGAGCAGACAATCCGGAACTGCGCAAAGCTCTGCAATCAGGCATACCCGTGTACTCCTATCCTGAATTTGTGTACATTCAGTCTATCCATAAAAAAAGAGTGGTCATTGCCGGGAGTCATGGCAAAACCACGACAACCTCCATGATTCTTCACGTGCTCCATAAGCAGCATATTGCTTCGGATTATCTGCTGGGAGCTGCTGTACCCGGATTTGACAATATGGTGAAATTGTCAGATGCTCCGTTAATAATTATTGAAGGTGATGAATATCTAAGTAGTCCCATTGACAGGAGGCCTAAAATCCATCATTATTATCCCCATATCAGTGTATTGACCGGAATTGCATGGGATCACATCAATGTTTTTCCCGATTATGAAGATTATAAGGATCAGTTCAGAAAATATATCGGAATGATAGAAGAGCGGGGTGAGTTGATTTACAATGAAGAGGATAGGGAAGTTGTCTCCCTTATACAAGAGCTGGATCAAAACTTAACCTTAATTCCTTACCGGGCATTGAATAGAGGGGCAGGCAATAATGTGAACCACAATCATAAAGAATATCCTGTATCTGTGATAGGAAGGCATAATCTATCCAATATGAATGCGGCCAGAATAGTCTGCAACAGGCTTGGTATAAGTGATGATGCATTTTTCCAGTCTATTGCTGATTTTAAAGGGGCATCCAAAAGATTGCAGGTACTATACAATGATGAGCTCAGAACCATTTATCTTGATTTTGCTCACGCTCCTTCAAAAGTAAAGGCTACCTGCGAGGCCGTCAAAGACTGGCATCCTGAGAGAAAGCTGCTTGCTGTATTAGAATTGCATACTTTTTCCAGTCTGAATCGTGATTTTATACCCCAATACCGGGATACACTGTCCAAAGCCGACAAATGTGTGATATTTTACAATGCTCACACTCTAAGAATGAAAAATATGCCGAGCTTAGACGCTGATTTTGTCAAATCCTCGGTGAATCATCCGGATTGCAGCGTGTTTACAGATAAAGAGCAACTGGAGGCTTTCCTGAGAAATGCTGACCGGGATAAATCTGATATATTACTCATGAGCTCGGGTAATTTTGATGGAATGGATTTAGGTTTTTTTGGGGAAAAGGCATAAAATGGATTTTAAAGACCATGATATTCGATTGAGTTTAACAAATAATAATTAATGAATTTCAGATTATTTATTCCTGCACTGATATTGCTATTGTACTCATCATCGTCAAATCTCAAAGCACAGGAGTTGATGAAATATGGTGGTGATATGAAAGATTTACCGCGATGGACGGTGGAGATGTATAAGGAAAATGCAGATCCGGGACTTGTTATTCAGCTTTATGAATCTTATTATCAGAGTCATCCTTTTGTGAAAAATTTTCACACCCAGTACTATAAAAGATGGCTGAGAAGTATCGGTAGGGAGCAAAAAAGGACACCATCCGAAGACAGGGAATATCTGAATCTGGTGAACAGACAATCCTCAAACCGAAACAATGCCTCCTGGGAATTTATCGGCCCACGATTGGGATCACCATGCAGCAGGCAGGAGTTATGCACCGGGTTCTGCCCATGTATATACTGTGGAACAGTCGATTTCCAATCCTGATGTATTGTATGCCGGTACAGCTACTACAGGATTGTGGAAATCTACAAACCGCGGAATGAGCTGGTTTCCATTGACCAATGGATTGTTGAGGAATGAAGTATATGCCATTGAAATCGATTACACCAATCCGGACATAATCTATGCATCGCTGTTTAATTCGGTATATAAATCTATCAACGGAGGTGTCAACTTTCAGCCTACGGGTAATGCCGCTTTTCAGGCACTTAATCTGAATATAAGAGATATACGGATGTCTCCGGTCAATAATCAGGTGGTTTTTGCCTGTACCAATAATGGTCTTTTCAGAACCACTGATGCCGGAAATTCCTGGACACAAATTGTAAGCGGCGATTTTCAGGAAGTGGAAATACATCCATCCAATGCCAATGTTATTTATGCAGTACGGGTGAGTGGCAATCTGACTCAGTTTTATAAATCAGAAAACGGAGGAGCCAGTTTTACACAAACCGGTACAGGATGGCCGGTACCTCCGGCAGATGGTGAGCAAAAAAGAACAGAACTTGCGGTAAGTCCTGCCAGCCCCAATCATGTATATGCGCTCTGTACAGGTAAGGCCAATGGAGGAGAAGGACTGTACGGCGTATATGTCAGTACCAATCAGGGGGCAAACTGGACATTCAGATGTTGTGGACCTCAGCCGGCGGGTCCTCCTTCTTTGAGCAACCCTAACCTTATGGGGTGGAATGATGATGGAACGGATAACGGAGGTCAGTATTATTATGACCTGGCATTTGCTGTGTCACCAGTCACAGCGGATAGTATTTTTGTTGGCGGGGTAAACATGTGGGTTTCCGGAAACGGTGGCAGCAGTTTTGTCTGTCCTGCAAAATGGAGTCATCCGCACAAAGCCAATTATGTGCATGCCGATATCCATGACATTCATTATTATGCCCATACTAATGAAATCTGGGTTGCCTGCGATGGCGGTATTTTTTATTCCAACAATAATGGAGCAAGTTTTGAAAGGAGAACTGTTGGAATTCAAGGTACAGATTTCTGGGGTTTTGGCCAGGGGTGGTGGTATGGAGATGTGATGTTGGGAGGTGCTTATCACAATGGTACCATGCTCAAAGAGGATAATGTGTACATCAACGACTGGCTATGTACTGATGGTGGTGATGGTACTTTGGGATTTGTCAATCCTGGTATAGACAGGCAAGTTTACAGCTGGTTTGATATCAAGACTCTTAAGAGTAACCGGAACATCGCACCCGAGACCCGGGACTTTTATTACAAGCCCAATAATACCTACATCACAGGCAGATCAAATGACCTTTTGTTTGATCCGAGGTATTATACTCACTGGCTCACAGGCAGTGGTACCAGACTTTTCAAAACCAGAGACAATGGTTACACTTTTGAACTCATTTATGACTTTGGTGAAGATATAGCTGCCATGGATCAATGCTGGACTCACCCCGATGTCTTGTATGTCTGTACCTTTCCTGATTGGTGGGGAGTAAAAAAAATATTCCGCAGTACCAACGGTGGGAAAACCTGGACTAATATCACTCCATCCTCAGCACAACTCAATGGCAGTACCTGGATTCCTTATGATATTGCCGTGGATCATCAGGACCCTATGAAGGTGTGGATTGTGCGTACCTCCATGTATGACAGTAATATCAATGGATATTCTGTATATTATTCTGCCAATGGAGGCAATACATGGCAAAATATAAGTGGTACCGGTCTCAACGGACATTCGCCTACCGGAATGTTTTTGCAGAAAGGAAGTAACGGAGGAGTGTACGTAGGAACGAGAAGAGCTGTATTTTACAGAAACAATGCTCTCAATGACTGGGTATTGTACAATCAGGGACAACCCGCAAGTACACACAGTACCCGTCTGGAAGGTTACTACCGAAAAAATAAAATCCGGAATGCCACCAACCGGTCAGTGTGGGAATCTCCTTTCTATCAGCCATCCACACCGATTGCACAGGCATCTGTACAGACCGATGTGATTTCCTGCGTCAAGGATACTGCCTATTTTGTGGATCATTCTATTGTTTCGGATCAGAATGTAAGCTGGAGCTGGAGTTTTCCGGGAGGTACTCCTTCATCATCATCTGAGAGAACTCAAAAGGTTGTTTACAATCAACCCGGTGTTTATGACGTGACGCTGACGGTTTCGGATGTAAATGGCTCAGATACCAGAGTTTTTGCCGGATTAATCAAAGTGCTGGATGAATGTAAGGTGGACACTATACCAGGATTGGCAGTTAAATGCAATGGTAATCCGATTATGTCAGATTGCCTTCGCTGGGAGTGACCACCAATAATTTTACGGTTACTGCCTGGATTAAACCTGATACCATACAGCCCGGTTATGCCTCTGTGTATATGAATGATGGTACTGCCGGCGGACTTAATTTCAGACCCGGTAATAATATGCTCGGTTATCACTGGCCCGGTGGCCAATGGTGGTGGGACAGTGGTTTGACGGTTCCTGTAGGGGTATGGTCACATGTAGCCATGGTGGTTACACCCACATCGGTAAGGTTATATCTGAATGGGGTAGGGAGTACCCATACAGTCAATGTATCTCCACTGGCACTTGGTACCGGTCGCATAGGCAGTTATCAAGGCTGGTCAGACAGGAATTTCAGAGGAGAAATCGATGAAGTTTGTATATGGAACAGGTCTTTGACAGAGGCTGAGATCAGAGCAAGCAGACACCTCACCAAAAAACCGGAACTTGAAAACCAAATGCTGGCTTACTACCAGTTTAACGGCAATATATCCTACGCCTATGATGCTAAAGGCGGAAAGCATGGTCTATACAATGGGAATATCAAGAGGGTCAGATCACGGGTACCTGTGGGAAAAGGCAGCTCTCACACTGACTGTAAATAGTGCAGGCCTGTACAATTTTCAGAATGCTGATATGGAAATCCAGTTTAGCAATCCCCATCCCAATGGTCAGGTGGTAGTATCCAGGCTGAATGTCAAACCTGATACGCTGGTGAATAATCTCACTCCCATGGATGACGGGTACTGGATCATCAATAAGTATGGGTCGAATGCATCGTTTGCCAATCCATTGAGTGTAACATTTAAAAATACCGGTACGATCAGCCAGAATATGCAGAGCAGCTATGAGTTTTTTGGTTTTTCAAGAGGTGTAAATGCACATGCAGTGCCTTGGGAGGAGATGCGACAGCAAAGTCTGACAGTTACATCGGGGATGAGAGGTAATCTGAATTTTGAGTTAATGGAGCCGCTCAATCAGCAAAGGCAGCTCTTCATAGCCAGATCCAATGCTCCCTCCGGTACACCGGAGATTCTCCTGAGTACCAAAAGTATTCCATCCGCTGCTGTGTCCGGAGGGCAAAGTATGGCATTATATCTGGAAGGTACCCATAAAGGTATTGGCCTGCCCAATGCTGAAGACTCCTATATATCTTCGCTTAATACCCCGACGGAAGGATTATTGTCCTATAATAATGATTGCAAATGTCTGGTTTTTAACAATGGAACATCCTGGCGCAGAGTAATCCATACCTTCAGAGATGTAATTGCGGAGTTATCTTCAACAGATAGTTCTAATTTTACAGTTGGTGGGCAGACGCACCCAAGGGCGATCATAAATCTGAGCGGCAATCAGGGATTTATAAAATGGCCTGCCATGCATACCAATCAGATTATTCAGATAGAGCATCCTGTTCCGGGTATGATGGTGTACAATACAGAATTGCATAATTTTATGGTTTTTAACGGCAGCAGATGGGCCGGTCTGGTGCATGTACCTCTGAACATCAGCAGTGCCGGGTCAGTGGAAAATGTGGCGCAGGGTATTCTGGCAGGTGGAGGTACCAAAGATGCCCTGGCATTGATGCAGGTGAATGCATCCCATAAAAACACTGCTTATGGCTGGAATGCGCTTATCACTGATTGATAACAAAGGATTACAAATAAACCGGGGATATGATTGAAGCAGATCAGTTTTTATTCTACCTTATCAACCACTCCTTGAGTAATTCTCTGTTTGACAGTGTAGTGCCCTGGTTGAGAAATGATAAGTTTTGGATACCCCTGTATGTATTCCTTATCAGTTTTCTCTTGTTTAATTTTGGTAAAAAGGCATACTGGCTGATTATATTCGTCATAATCACCGCATCTGCAGCAGATATCATCAGCAGCAGGTTAGTGAAGCCTTTGGTCAAAAGGACCAGGCCATGCAGGACCGAAATGTCTTTTGAGCCCAGAGTATTGGTCAATTGTGGGTCAGGATACAGTTTTACTTCATCACATGCCACCAATCATTTTGCAGTGGCTGCATTCCTGAGCATGGCATTGGGCAGGTATATCCGCAAACTCCCTTTTTGGCTGTATTTTTGGGCTGCTTCTGTCGCATTTGCTCAGGTGTATGTAGGAGTGCACTTCCCATTGGATGTAATAAGTGGTACGATACTCGGCTTTCTGATTGTTGCAATGCTTTTTCGCCTGTATTATCGGTATTATGGCAAAGATTTTTATGAACTCCTTCCGGAAGAGGCGGAGAGATAGATTTTTCTTATTAATAATTTTTGTAATATTTTCATAATTTGCCCTACTTTTGTTTCACCATTGGAACGCTGATGAGGCGAAGTCAAGAGAAATTTTTACAAATTAATATAATTTTAAGGATTTTATCCGTTTGATTGGCGTTTACATATCGTCATTATTTTATTATACACTTCAGACCTTCAGACATGATCAATCAATTAGCTTTCGAAAGAGAAAACAGAAACAAAGGGCTGCGGATTTCTATCATCCTGCATGCTTTGCTGTTGCTGATCGCATTTTTTTACTTTTTACCCGAAGTGGACAGGGAAGCCCTGGAGGATAAGCCACCCTATGCGGTAAAAGTCGATTTTTCATTTCAGGAGAGTTCTATGAGTAAATTTGCTCATGAGGATGTCGGTGTAAAGCGTCCCAAGGCAGAAGCCGTGCAGCAGATTGAAGCGACCAAGCCTCAGGAGCTTGAGGTACAAAAGCCTGAGATTAAGGTGCCTACTCCTGTATTTACTCCCACTCCGGAGCCTGTGATCTCTAAAACAGTAGAAGAGGAAGCACCTGTAAAAGTAGCTGATGTAAAAACGGTGGAGCCTGCCAAACCTGAGCCTGTAAAGGAAACTCCAAAGCCTGAGCCTGTCAAGGAACCGGCCAAGACTACCTCCACCTCTACGCCGAGTACGACCTCTACCTCCGGATCCGGCACATCAGCCACAAAACCCTCCACTGTTGAAGGTAAAGAAGGGGGCACTGGCAAAGGGGATACAGGGACCGGAGCAGGCAGCAGCAAAGGGGATGACGGAGATTCAGGTCTGGGTAATTCAAGTGATGGTACCGGAGCATATGACGGGTCGGGTGATGGTATATTTGGCAGAAAGGTGATTTACCGTGATGTGGCGGCTGCAAAAGCAGCAGTAAACATGAGTGGTACTGTTGCCATCAAAGTATGTGTCAACAGAGCAGGGATAGTGACTTATGGCGAAATTATTCCCGGTGAAACCACCATTAAGGATAAAGCCACGCTTAAAAAATTTATGGCTGCTGCCGGTAATTATAAGTTTGCACCAATCTGGAATCTCCAGGAGAAATGTGACGCTAATCTTCAAAACGGATAACAGTATCAACAATAAACTCAGGAACTGATCAAGTCATGAGTCAAATGATGATGCTCATTTGAAATCAGCAATCCTCTTGATGATACGTAGTCTGTGGGTATAGCGCCTGCGCTGACTGCAATATATGCCATGATGATCAAGCTTGTCAATCCTGGTAAATGCAGCGGTGTGCAGGCATTCTCTCGGACCGGTGACGATTCCGCAATGATTGATTTTGCCTTCTTCATCCTGAAAAAAGGCTACATCTCCGGGTTGTGCAAAGTCAATAAAATCAATGATTTCTCCCTGACGCATCATTTCTTCGGGCATCCAGGGAAGAAAAATATTAAAATTTCTGAAAACGAGTTGTATCAGATTGAAAGGGTCTATGCCATAGGGAGACCTGCCTCCCCTTAGGTAAGGAGCATAAAGATATCGACGGCAGATTTTCAATAAGACCTCCTTAGTAGCGGGTATTTCTTCGGGGATTACGACTGTGCCATTACAGATGTATTTGCCATCCGGCATCCGGAAAGAGATACCATCGTATCCCCTCAGGCAGGCTCCCATAAGTAAAGAAAGTGGATTCTGGTCGTGCAGGACAGTATGGTTGATTTCTGCCAGATAGGCAATCTTGGAGGTGTAATATTGATGTTTTTTTTCCGGTATCAAGGTAATCTGATCGGTATGTACCCAGGCTTCAGCCTGTAAGTAGTCGCTCTGATTTTACACCAATGCTTGTTTTTCTTCGCAATGATGGTTCCCGTTTCGCCAAACAAAAGCTGGCCTGTAAAATATTCGTCAAATCCGGGTTTTTCATACAACGGTATAATACTCAGATGGCATATGAAATGCTCAAAATCCTTGACCTCTGTATATTTTTGTCTGACCTGCATGGATTTTTATCAGGTTGCGAAAATAACCAAAACCCATTAATACGTTTTAATAAGCCGCAACTTTCGCAGCATTTGTTAATTTTGCCATATAAAAGCAGTGTATGTTAAGATTTTGGTTGGTGTTTTCTTTGATTAATATCTGGATAAATATTCTGTACAGTCAGGATGCGCATTTTTCACAGTACTATGCCGCACCTACTTTACTCAATCCGGCACTCGTAGGTACTTACAGCGGTACTTTCAGGATTTCTACCATATACAGAGATCAGTGGCGTGCTGCCATAGACACACCGCTCAAAACTTTTTCTGCTTCCGGAGACGTTAAGTTTGAAATTGACTACAATAAGAAAAATCTTCCGGACATTGTTGGGGTAGGCATTACCTTTTTTGCAGACAGGGTATCGGTTTTTGACTTTAATACCAAACAGATTTTACTGACGGCAGCATACCACAAGGCATTGGACAAAAGGACGAAACAGTATCTTGGTATCGGTTTTCAGGGAGGCATAGGACAGAAATCTGTAAATTATGAGGATCTGAGTTTTCAGGATCAGTTTAATGCCATTGACGGATATACGCTTGGGACTTCGGAGTTTTTACCACCCAACAATAAAGCTTTCGGTGATTTTAATATGGGATTGTATTATACCATTACTCCTTCCAAAAAGTTCAATTTTCACATCGGAGCCGGTTATTACCATATCACCAGACCGAATATTTCTTTCTTCAACGACCCGGATATTATTGATCCCAATATTGTGAGAACCAATATTCTGGATCCAAAATGGAGTATTCACACCGGTATGTCTCTGCAGACTTCGGAGTATGTTTCAGTACAGCCCAGAGCCTGGTTTTTGCAGCAGGGCGAACACTCTGAGTTGAATCTCGGTACCAATTTCAGATTTAAAGTTTCTCGAACATCCGGCAAATATTTTCATGTAGGACCCTGGATCAGGGGAGTGAAAAACAAGGATAACTTCGGGTTTGAGTCTTTTGTGGCTATGGCCGGGGTAGAGTTCAATAATTTTATCCTTGGTTTTAGTTATGACCAGAATATCAACAGCCTCATTCGTGACAGACGCAATCTCTCATCCTTCGAATTCTCCCTTACCTACATCGGAGAGTATCATAACGCTGATGATTTCTGCCCCAAATTTTAGTATTTACCGGGATAATTGTAAAGTATCAAAGCTATATCTTCATTTAATCCACTTTCTGAGTTGATTCAGACAGGCCTGCATATCTTTGGGTAGTTCTGCTTCAATTCTTATGGCTTCATTGGTGACCGGATGATGCAGCATAATGGCATAAGCATGCAGAGGCTGTCTGTCCAGCAGGGGACGCATATTTTCGGGGTCATTTTGTTTGAAACCTCTGGTTTTTATCTCCGATATGTAAAATGCCTCCCTTTTACCGTAAAGAGAATCCACGATCAGCGGATGTCCTATCGCCTGCATATGTACCCGGATCTGATGCATCCTGCCGGTGAAAATCCTTACGGCCAGAAATGCATATCTTTTGAATGATTCCAATACCTTATACTGTGTAAGGGCGGGCTTTCCCTTTCTGGTGATGACCATTTTACCCCTTTTTGTGATAGACTCAGCAAGCGGCAGGTCAATGAAATCTTCAGGTTCTTCAGGTATGCCATCCACTATGGTGTAGTAATATTTTTCCACCTCTCCGTTTTCAAACTGCAGAGAGAGATTACGGTGGGCCTCCGCATTTTTTGCGAAAATATTGACACCGCTGGTATATTTGTCCAGTCTGTGGACGGGAATGATTTCCGGATATTGTTTCAGAAGCATATGAAGAATGTTGGGCAGATCCGGATTGAACCTGTCAGGAATGCTCAATATACCTGCAGGTTTATTCACAGCTACAAATTGTTCATCGTCCCATAATATCTGTAAATTGTGCTTCAATGCTAATGCCTCGTTTTTTGAAGTTATGATTTATTTTATTTTCAGGTCAGTAAAATATTTTTTTCCCAAAAGGAAGTAATCAGCTACAATCGAGCCATAGTACCGGCCTGCTGAATTGCTCTTGCCAATACCGTATCTCCGTATGACAGCATTAATCTCAGACCGTTGACGGATCAAGGCAGGTAATGAGGCATATACCTGAAAATGCGCCTTGATGATGGCCATGGTAGACCCCGCTTTTCCTTCCAGAATGAATTTTAATCCTGCGATGCCATCAAGAATCAGTCGGATAATGAAGATGATCAACAATCCCGGCATTGCTTCATTTGTGAGCAAAGTCAGCATGTTGTTCTTAAAGTTGAGGAAAGTTTTTCTCGGGTTGTCATAGGCGAGTGTGCCTCCTCCGAGATGATAAACCACGCCGGCACTGTTGCACACGACCTTATATCCGGCTCTTTTAATCCTCCAGCAATAGTCTATCTCTTCATGATGGGCAAAGTATCCGGTATCAAATCCTCCCGTCTTGCTGAAAAGTGCGGTCCTCGTGACGAGTGCTGCGCCACTTGCCCAGAATACTTCGTGGATACCGTCGTATTGCCCGGAATTTTTTTCAATCCTGTCAAAAATCCTGCCCCGGCAGAAAGGATAGCCCAGGATATCCATATAACCTCCAGCTGCTCCGGCATATTCAAACTCAGCTTTATTTTCAAGGGATAATACCAAAGGCTGGGCTGCACCGATTTTTTGATCCAGATCCATCATTTCGATGATAGGATCCAGCCACTTTTCCCTGACCAGTACATCTGAGTTCATGAATACAATATATTCGCTGTCAATATCTCTGATGCCGATATTGTACCCGGCAGCATATCCATAGTTTTTAGTGAGCTCTACGACCTTAATTTCGGGATGCCATTCTCTGATGTACTCTGATGAACCATCTGAAGAATTATTATCTATCACTACCACCTCAGCCTCGTATTTTTCACAGCTGTAAAGCATCATGGGCAAAAATGACTCCAGATATTCCACTCCGTTGTAATTCAGGATAGCCAGAGTCACCTTCGGTTTAGTCTTGCTTGCAGGCTTATTTTGTGCAAAAAACATGCGGATCTGCTTTTTTCGTCCACATTGAGCTGAGCTGTAAGCTCGCTCAAATCTGCAAATTTCCTGTCTTCCCTCATATATTCCATGACTTCGATTTTCAGGATCTGGTCATAGATATTCTGATTGAAATCAAAAATGTGAACTTCAACAGAATTATGGTCCTGGCCCGAAAGTGTGGGTCTCTTGCCTATATACATCATACCGTTGAAGGATTCGCCCTCAATGTCGATTTTTACGGCATAGACTCCCTCTTTGGGTATGAGTTTGTCTTTATCGCCAATACTGATATTAGCAGTAGGATATCCTAATTTACTGCCCAGCTTATCCCCGTGTATCACCTTTCCGGTGAGCCGGTAAGGTGGTTTAAAAAACGGTTGGCATCCTGAATATTGCCCGCCTCGAGTGCATTTCTGATTTTAGTGGAACTGATGCTGATCTCTTCCAGTTCTTGTACCGGTATTTCCAGCACTTTAAAATTGTGTGTGCTTTCATAGGAGCGCAGCAGATGAATGTCTCCGGCCCTGTTGAGGCCAAATTTATGGTCGTATCCAATGACGATGTATGCTGGGTGAAAGGTTTTGATCAGAAAATTCTCGACATACTCGGCCGGGTGCATCTGAGAAAACTCCACGCTGAATGGCAATACGCACACATGATCCACCTTATATTTTTGCAGCAGTTCCAGCTTTTCATCCAGGGTGTTCAGCAATCTTAGGGAGCTGTCTTTGGGAAAAATGATTTTGCGGGGATGAGGATGAAAGGTGATGACTACACTTTCGCCGCCTGTTTCTTCTGCGATATTGCGGATGCGTTCCAATATTTTCTGATGCCCGCGATGTACCCCATCAAATGATCCGATGGTAATCACAGGCTTTCTGAAAGCCGGAATTTCAGCTGTATTTCGGTATATGTTCATGTCGGACCTTAAATAAGATTCAGCTTATTTTCGGTAATTCACGGCAAAAATAGCTTTTTTTGTCAAGCCCTGGTGTCAAAACAACTTATTCTCTGCGATTGTTAATAAGTCTGTCATTATTAAATATTCATTTATTCTATGCAAATAGACAATAATACAGTCGTACAACAGCTGCGTACTGTAAAGGATCCGAACAGTGGACGGGATCTGATATCCGCCAGAATGGTAGAAGATCTGCGTATCGAAGGGGATAATGTGTTTTTTTCCATTGTGCTCAAGCACAATGATCAGAACATCAAGTCCAGTCTCAATTTTGCCTGTATTTCGGCCATAACGGAGATATATCCTCAGGCTAATGTGCACCCGCACATCAAAATCAAGTCTGATAATATACCTGAAAACGACAGTATATTGCCACAGGTCAAAAATATCATAGCGGTCGCTTCAGGCAAAGGAGGAGTGGGTAAATCCACGATCTCGGTAAATCTTGCGGTGGCATTGGCAGGATTGGGATACAAAACAGGTCTGGTGGATGCAGATCTTTATGGTCCTTCTATTCCTACCATGCTCGGCGTACAGGGTCAGCGACCCAAGGTGGAAATGCTCTATGGCAAGCACAAAATTGTACCTATTGAAGCTCACGGACTGAGTGTGATGTCTATTGGATTTATAGTAGAGCCTGAGCAGGCAGTAGTATTGAGAGGCCCGAGGCTTGCCGGATTGTTGCGACAGTTTTTACAGGATTGTTTGTGGCCGGAGCTTGATTTTCTGATTATTGACCTGCCCCCAGGTACCGGTGACGTACAGCTTACACTCGTACAGACAGTGCCGGTCACGGGTGCTGTGATGGTTACCACCCCGCAGGAAGTAGCGGTATCCGATGCGGTGAAAGCCATGAATATGTTTTTATTACCTAATGTAAATGTGCCTATTCTGGGAGTGGTGGAGAATATGAGCTGGTTTACTCCGGAAGAACTTCCCGATAACAAATATTATCTGTTTGGTCAGGGAGGTGGTGTCAAACTTGCTTCTATGGGAGATACCAGGGTGCTGGGTCAGGTGCCCCTTGTACAATCTGTAAGAGAAGGTGGAGATACAGGAGCACCGGTAGCAGAGGATGAGCATCATATCCTGTTTCCGGTATTCAGACAGATGGCCGAACAAGTGGTGGAAGCCATTGAATACCGCAATACCCACTACAATCCTACCAGAATTGTACAGATGCAGGAATAAACAAATTAACTACCTGAAATATTAAGTGGCAAATTAATATTACCTTTGTGTCATGCTGACAGATTTAAAATCAACCATTTTTGAAAGAGTAGATGCTCCACTCAATGACATCAGACCTCACCTTGCAGTGGATGGAGGTAATATTGAATTGGTAGATATCACCGGGGATATGATAGTCAAGGTGAAATGGACAGGAAACTGTGAATTCTGTTCTATGTCCGCAATGACCATGAAAGCCGGAGTAGAGCAGGCCATCCGCACAAAAGTGCCGGAAATCAGAGGGGTGGAAGCAGTTAACGGGGTGGATGTACCATGACAAGAGAAGAGCTCGTTCAGCAGATTCATATCAAAAAATCCTGCCTCTGTATTGGGTTGGATACCGATATTGCAAAGATTCCCTCATTTTTGCTGGATACAGACGATCCGGTTTTTGAATTCAACAAGATCATTATTGACCACACACACGAATATTGTGTAGCCTATAAACCCAATATTGCCTTTTATGAAAGTATGGGTCCGAAGGGCTGGATGGCATTGGAAAAAACCCTGCGTTACATTCCGGAGCATATTTTTACAATAGCAGATGCAAAACGAGGTGATATTGGCAATACCGGAAAAATGTATGCCAAAACCTACTTTGAATACTACCATTTTGATGCGGTGACGGTGGCCCCTTATATGGGCAGAGACTCCATTGATCCTTTTTTGGAGTACCATAATAAATGGACCATCCTGCTTGGTCTCACCTCCAATCCCGGCAGTGCCGATTTCCAAATGCTACGTACCGGGGATGCTTACCTTTATGAGGAAGTAATAAGGCTTTCTTCAGAATGGGGCACTCCCCGCAATCTTATGTATGTGACCGGTGCTACTCACGCTGAAAAATTAAAGTCCTTGAGAGAGATTGCACCACATCATTTTTTTCTGGTGCCCGGAGTAGGTGCGCAGGGAGGAAGTGTGGAAGAGGTAATGAAAGCAGCAGGGATTAAGGGTGAAACCGGATTGTTGATTAATTCGTCCCGTGATATTCTGTATGCTTCAGCCGGGGAAGATTTCGGTCAGGCAGCCCAAAGAAGAGCAGCAGAGCTCCAAAGTGTGATGAGCAGGTATATCTGAGAAGACGGCGACATTAAGTATTTTCATACCGAAAGAAATTACTCTAAAATAAATAACCTGCATTTTCTTTGTCAATGTTTTAAAAGTTGTATTATTGCAGAAAGGAAAATCTGTGACTTTTCCTTAGTGTGAAAGATAATTTTAAAGACCAAAAGCAATCCGATGAAATCGAGTACTAACCTAATGCAAAAGACCATTTGTCTGATTTTGGGCGGTGGCGCAGGTACAAGGCTGTATCCCCTCACCAAAGACAGATCCAAACCTGCAGTGCCCGTGGGCGGGAAATACAGATTGATAGACATTCCCATTTCCAACTGTCTCAATTCAGGACTTTACCGTATCTTTGTACTGACCCAATACAACTCTGCTTCACTCAATAAGCATATCAAAAATACTTTTCACTTTGACCACTTTTCCAATGGCTTTGTAGATATCCTTGCTGCCGAACAGACCAGCAGCAATATGAACTGGTTTCAGGGCACTGCCGATGCCGTAAGACAATCCGTGAGGAATTTTGCATACTACGATTTCGATTATATACTGATACTGTCCGGTGACCAATTGTATCAGATGGATTTTGAAGAGATGATGACCAAACATGTGGAAAGCAATGCAGATGTAAGTATAGCCACAATTCCTGTGGTAGCCAGGGATGCAGTGTCATTTGGTATCATGAAAGTGAATGCCGACAGTATGATTGAAAAATTTATAGAAAAGCCATCCAAAGATGTACTGAAGGACTGGAAATCAGAAGTGACACCTGAGCAAAAGCAAAGGGCAAGGAATATCTGGCATCTATGGGTATTTACATTTTCAACAGGCCGGCACTGAGAGCCCTGCTCAACGAAAACCCTAATGCCGTGGATTTTGGCAAAGAGCTTATTCCTGATTCCATCAACAGAGGGATGAAAGTCGCCAGCTATGCCTATGACGGCTACTGGACGGACATCGGTGACATCCGGTCTTTTTATGAGGCCAATATCGCTCTGACCAGTGATATACCCGAATTCAATCTTTTTGACAATAAGAACAGAATTTACACCAGGGCAAGATTGTTGCCGCCGGCCAAGTTTTCAGGGGTGACATTTACCAACAGTATAGTGGCAGAGGGTTCTATCGTTCATGCAAAGCTGATCGAAAACTCCCTGCTGGGTATCCGATCCAGAGTTGGGTACGGTACTATCATTAAGAATTCATATCTGATGGGTCATGATTACTATGAGTCACTGGAGGAAATGAGTGCAGGCAACAAAATCCCAATGGGTATAGGCAGAGATTGTTATATCGAAAACGCCATCATCGACAAGCATGTACGGGTAGGGGATAATGTGTTGATACGGGGTAATGATAAACTGGCAGATGAAGAACACGAGCATTATGTGATCAAGAAGGGAATTGTTGTGCTCAATAAAAATGCAGTCATCCCGGATGGAACAATTATCGGATACAAAAATTAAAAGTGATTGTTCTGGATCTTAAAAGTGTAGTTTTACTTGACAATATGATTTGATAAAGAAAATATCATCGCCTTGATTCATGCATAGGCAAAAGGTTTCCTCAGTAGGGTATAAAAGAACATATTAATTTTGTCCGCTCCAAAGCGGTATTTCGTATTATATTTAAGATATAGAATTGAATATAGGCGTTATAAATTGGATTGGATCTGATAATTCTGATTCACCATTTTGTTCAGGCTTCTTAGTTTGCCTGTGTTTTCTCTAAGGAATAATTCTCTAAAGGTTTTTCTTTAAAATTAATTTTAAGGGCTTTGCCTTTGAATTTAATAAATGTTATTACTTTAGTTATAACATTATAATTGTGGATAGATTTTATGATACAGCAAATCAGAAAAATTGGAAATTCATCAGGAATAATAATCCCGAAACAAATGTTGGATAAATGCAGGATTTCAGGATATGTAAGTCTGGAAATTGTTGAGGATATGATTAATATTAAGCCTTTAAATAAGAAACCACGTGAAAATTGGGATTTAATGTTTAAAGAAGCAAATGCCGGCAATGAAGAAATTGAAGAAAATTATTTTGAGGGTGTAACCAATGAGTTTGATATTGATGAATGGTGATAGAAGAAAGATAAACAGGTTTGAAATCTGGTACGTAAGTTTGGACCCAACTGTTGGAAGTGAAATATCAAAATCAAGACCTTGCCTGGTGATATCACAACCTGAGATGAATAACAATTTAAAAACTGTACTTGTAGCCCCGATTACGCATAAAATTAAAAACTATCCATCAAGGATATCATTTCAATTGCAGAGTCAGGATGGACAAATTGTTTTAGATCATATCAGGGCTGTTGATAAGCTCAGATTTGTCAAAAAGATAGGTAAACTGGATGATGTGATGTCCTATTTAGTATATGAAAGATTAAAGAGATATTTGAATATTAGCCGGATGATTTTAATCTGCTTCAAATTAAAAGAACTGTAATTGCTATAAACAAGACATCAGATTTGAGCCGTTATCTCTGATTTTTCATTTATTGAAAGATTTGGATTCATTTCGATTTATTTAGGTCCTTGAAGGTACTTTTAGGGAAATAACTTTGCCTGAAGATGGACAGGAAAATCTGATGAAAAGAGAATAATAAACTTTTAAGGTAATATATTAAGGACGAATTTTAACATCAGTGAATTTTTTCATTGATAGCTTTCAAAGCAGCCACAAAAGTATCCAGTTCATTCAGAGTAGTGTAAATATTGGGCGTAACACGGCAACCGTGTACTCCTGCATAATCTATTGGGGCTGTGTAGATTTTATATTCGTCCATGAGTTTTTTGCCCAGATCTGCGGGTGATATACCTTGGATGCCCACATTTGCAATTCCACATGACCGATCAGCATCCGCAGGAGTATTAAGTATGATACCATCTATATTCCTCACCTGATCCGTCCAGTATCTCTGAAGATATCTGAGTCGCTGTTCCTTCCGGTCCGGGCCTATGATATGGTAATAGCGTATAGCTGACGATATGGTCAGGTCAGTATGTACCGGATGAGTACCTGTATGATTGAATTTGTAAACGTCATCATTTCCTGCACTCCAGGGTGCAAATACCGGCCATTTGCTTATAGCTTTTCCTTTTTTTACATAGAGAATTCCCGCACCCAAGGGTACACTCAGCCACTTATGCAGGCTGGAGCCATAATAGTCACAATTCAGCTCACTGATATTGAACCGGATATGCGCCACGGCATGAGCTCCGTCCACCAGTACTTCCACACCTTTGGCATGAGCCATATCGCAGATTTTCCTGACAGGCAGAATTTGTCCGGTGATGTTGATCATATGGCAGATCATCAATAGTCGGGTTTTGGATGTGATGGCATTACTGTAGAGATTTACGATTTCGTCATCAGAGGCAGGATGATTGGGAATGGACACCACTCTATTGACGATGCCGTGTCTTGCGGCCATAAGCTTAAATTGATTGAGCATGGCGCCATAATCCTGTGCTGCCATCACGGCTTCATCGCCGGCTTTCCAGTCGATACCGCTGATGATGGTATCTAAGGATTCAGTGGTGTTGCGGGTGATGATTAACTCTTCTTTGCTGCACCCCAACAAATCCGCCAATTCTGCCGCCACCTGCTTTTTATCGTCAAATTGTGTGGTTCGCATGTAATAAGAGCCTTCATAATTGATCCGCCGTACCTGCTCCATATATGCTTCGAGGATGAACTGGGGCATGAAATTGTAGTATCCGTTTTCCAGATTGATATAATCCGGTTTCAGTCTGTATCCCATGCGCACCTCTGCCCAGAAGTCCTCATCTGCTGCAACTGCAGATGCAGGCAGATGGCTGTATTTATCCAGATTTCGGGTCAGGGCTTCCAGACCGGGAAGTAGGGTAAGTCCAGACCATGCCAGATTTTTCAAAAAATCTCTTTTGTCCATGGCAAGAATTTAAAAATGGTAAGCGAAGTTATTGAAATTTCAGTTTCCAATATATTGCTTACATAATCATTTGAGACAGATTTTGAAGTCATACCTCTATTTTTACCTGCCTGTTTTTACCCACTTAAAAACATACTGAGTATGCTGATCCACTGTTTTGACATAGTAGTTGCCATCCGGCAGCTGTATATTGGCAGGCATAATGAACTGCCCCTGATTTCGGCAGGGCCATTGATACAAAAGCATACCGGAAGCATCATACAGAAAAATATCAGCATCCCCGTTAAAACCGGTTATTTGGAATCCACTTTGAGATGGGTTCGGGAATATTTTGAGATCAGACAATCGGGCCTCATTGGTCTCAGACAGGATAAAATGTATGCATTCTCCCATGGATGAGCAAAAGTGATCCGTAAGTTCTGCCCGATAAATTCCGGATTTTTGCGGTATGAAAAAATTTGATTCACTTTCGAAAATCAAGCTGTTTGTGCTGCAATCATACCAGCGATAGAGCAAAGCATCCGGCCTTGCAAACAAAGTGTCATATCTTATAGAATACACCATGAGCGGGCAATGTAGCTGATCCACTATCGTATTAATCACTGTATTGGTTGTAATAGGGGGATTTTTGTCGAAGTATATGGCTGCTGAATTGTGAATTACAGTTCCATGAGGTACATCCTTATAAAATTTAATACCAAAAGTAGCGAAACCCTGACTTTCCCGCTCATTAGTGGTGCTGTCAGGCAATAATATGTTTTCAAAATTGACCCAAAGAGTGTCCTCACTTATCTGATACTCGCATGGATGACTTGAGCTGTACAAAATCAGACTGTTTTTATCCAGATTTTTATCCAGGATGTCCTCAAGCCTTACGATAAACGCGGTATCATTTCCGGTATTCTGAAATCTGATGGTGTAAAGCAGGTCTTCATTCCTTAATGTATAGTTTTCAGGTCCGAATCTGTCAGGATATGTGAGTTTGTCATTGGGGTCAAAACTGCATCTGATGATATCCTTGTATATAAATTCTGACAAAGTATCTCCATCAAGGGTGATCAGGTATGCCCTGAATCTCAAGGTGTCATTATTTGACATACTGAATGGTACTCTGAATATATAGAAAAAGCTTGCGGTCTTCCCCGATCTGAGATTATTTATCAGCCACTTAAACTCATTGCCCCCGGAAAGGTCAGGTTCCGGAAAAATATTGATATGACCCACTCTGCTGTCCGGTCTTAAAACAAGGTAGCCGTTCAATTTTACATTTGATGTATTCATACAATCTATTAAAAGGCCTGCTTCAGACTCACACCTCATAAATTCACCGCTTATTGTGACTCTTCCATTGGGCATTGTAGTCTTGGGAGTAAAAAATGTTGTATCTGTAACCACCGGATTGTATAACTCAATCAGCTTTTGAATGACAGAATCCTTCCAGCTGCCGTAATTCATTCTGTATGTAATATGGTAGGTTCCCGAGTCAGCTCTTACGAATAGTTTGCCAAATGAGTTGGTGAAAAAAGTTTTATTAAGCTCCTGAATGCTTACTGCACAATTGGGGAGTACACTGTCCTCTGAAGGATCGTACCTGCCGTTTTGGTTTTCATCATTGAAAACAAAGATTTGCAGCAAAGGTGTTTGTGGAAGTACAGAATCGCAGTTTATTACCCATTCAGGTCCTATCTGTGCATAATCATACATACATTCTGCAAGGGGATCCTGCCAGCAACCTGTAACACCGTCAGAAGTGGTCTGAAAATTAATTTGCAGATTTCTGTTTTTAAATAATTCAGTGGCATTATCAAAGGTTCTGACTCTGAGATTCATGCATATTTTAATGTTGGCTGTAACACTTCCTATACCATAATTGGTGGATGGGGAGCAGGTGTTTGTGCAACCCTCACCACCATCTCTGTTCCAGAACCAACCCGAAGGTAAAACTGTACCGGCTTCGAGAGGACCAGAGCATGGACAGGGTTGGCACTGGGTATTACACCACTTCAGCCGGTTAGTCAGTTCATCTCTGTAAACACATAAAAATCGGAGTGATTCGTTGGCAACAGCTGCGCAAGCCGTATCCTGCTCATCAATCCATTTTGCTCCGAATGGCGAGACCTCAATTTCTTCAGACACAAAATAGTCCATGTCCCAGCCCGGGCCAAAATCAGGTAAAAGTCCATGAAACCAATCCACTCCGGTCTCACTGGCATCATAAAAAAATTCAAAGCAAAAATTGACTTCTTCACCCTGGCAAAATTCAGGATCATCCAATGGCCGTCCGGAGCTTCTGTCGATTATTTTCCATTTTGCTTTGGTGTCGCATCCCGGAGCCCCGATACAATTCAGACAATCTGTGGTAGTCCATACCGATACTCTAAAATCCCGGATATCAATGTCTCCTTCGGATCCAATAACCAGATAATAAAAATCTTCTCCCGCCAATCTTTTTACAGAGTGTATGTATGGATTATTGTCGCTGTTATTACAAGGGATGTTTCCGTTTCCACCCTGGACTAATTTAGGATTGTTACAATCCATTCCTGCAAAGATCGCCCATACGGGTTTCCATGATCCCAAAGATTGTACTATACTGTGTATCCAGACGGCCTGAGCATCTATCTTTACTTTATAAAAGAATAATGGCACTTTTTTATTCAGACAAGGATGAATAAATGAGGAATCCACAAAGTCCGGATACACAAAATTGTCATATTCATAGGGGCCGAATGCATTGCAATTTACATTTGTGGACCTGGTATTATGTAGCCAGGGATTATCACAATTATTCTGAGCTGTGATTTGAAGGCTGATGAGGAACATAATTGTCACAATCAGGCATGATAAGCAGGATGAAGCTTGGTTGAATTTTTTCATGAAAAAAGTTTTTACGACAGGATTTTGGGATTAAAACTGCAATCAGAATCTATAATTTTTCACGTATATCATTTTTTAATTCCCGTATTTTCGCAATAAATATAGCTTTATTTTCGGATAGGGTAATTCAAATATACTGATTTTTGAATTTAAGCCATAATAAATGTCGTTTGTGTTACCTTTATTGGGGTAGGCAAGAGGTTTTACACAATAAACTATATATCACTAATAAAACGTTTACTCTGTCCTGACTTGTAAAGTGGTAATAATGAGTGCCTCATTTCCGGTAATCGGCCTAAAAACTGATTTGTATTCCTCCAATCAGGTTTCTGCCCAACTCGTCAGCAAAATACCGCTGTCTGTTGAGAAAGTCCCGGTATTTTGTATCAAAAATATTTTCCGCTGTAAAAAACAGGTTGGTTTTATAACCTGCGAGGTTAATACTGGTGGAAAATTTCAGACCTGAGATGTGATATGCTGGAGGTGGTGGCATGAAATCCTGTCCTTCTGCATAATGTCTCTGTCTGTCCACCCATCTTGAAATTATTTCCAACTGCAAATTTTCAAATTTGCCTTTACTGCCTAATTGCACTTTCAGGCTGGTCTGAACTTGTTGCGGGGGAATAAATACCAATGGTAAATTTTGGGTAAGATCCTTCCCGTACAGGTAACTGTATTTGATGGAAAAATTGATATGCTTATGTAGTTCTCCGCTTATACCTGCATCCACACCCCTCAGTGAGGCAGAGGTCTGTCTGTACCTGAAACCGGAAAGGCACCCCGTATGGTGAGCCTGAATTCATTTTCAGGATTAAGAAAAATATAGTTCTGTATATGCTGATTGTAGGCCATTATATCAAAAAAAAGCTTTTTGGCTATATTTCCTTCAAAGTTTATAGATGTTTTAAATGCTCTTTCAGGAATCAGATCCGGATTGCCTTCTTCTATACCGCTGACACCCTGATGTAGTCCCTGACTGAATCTTTCGTTGATGGCAGGGTTGCGGGTATTATATCCGGTGTTTACACTCAGTTTATTACCGCCGGCCAGTTTAATCCCGATGGCACCGGCGGCATTCAAATTGTGGAATATATTTTTATAATTCAGGACAGTTCTGGGTAATGTGGAAGAAAGTGGAAATGCATCTTGCCATATTAAATCATATCTCAGGCCAAGCTCAGTATGAATAACCCCAAATTTTTTCATTCCTGTTATATACGCTCCGTTTTCCGCAGCATTATAATCCGGTATCAAAGGCAGTACGCCGGTTCCGGCATTATTGAAATTGTGAACGAAATTACTTTGTATTCCTGCGATAATCTTGGTCTCATCATGCCATTCCCGGGTGTGTTTTAATTCGAGATATTGGGCCCATTGAGAAAGGCTCAGAGATGGCCTGTCTGACTGATTGCCTCTCCGTATATCGAATTCCTTGCGGTGATTGAACTGCGTACCTGAAATGATTTCTATCCAGCGGTCATCCTGAATGAAGTATTGGGTTCGGAGCTTAAGCAAATGATGATTTACGGACTGAAATGGTGATTCGATTCTGTAAGAGAAATCAGGTTCTGTAAAAAAAGGGATCTGTCTCCCCATAGCTTCCTGCAGATCAGTCAGATTGCCTATATGTGCCCCTCTAAGGATCCCGATTTCAGTGTTGAACGTACTGAAATACAGATTACTTTTCCAGTGATCACTATGCTTTTTTTCCAACTGCAAGGAAGCATTGGCTTCGTTTCTGCCAGTATTTATGAGGAAATATTCAGGGGTTTGTCTGTCTCCGGATTTTCGAAGTGTACCGGTCAGTTTCCAGGCAAAACCTGAATCAGAAGATTTGTGCTGCTGTGCATGGATGCCATGGCTTCTGCCATTGGACTCAAAATAATACCCGGCCTTACCGTGTAGATGCGGGTCTGCCGGAATATTCCCCGGTTCTACAGATATGATATTGCCCAGACTGCTGCCCTGATACTGGATTACAGCAGTGCCTTTGACCACATTGAGGGTGTGGGCTGACAATGGATCTATTTCCGGACTGTGATCATTGCCCCATTGCTGTCCCGCCTGCGCAAGTCCGTTATTCAATATCAGCAGACGGTTGCCATACATTCCCTGCACCACAGGCTTGCTGATGTTATGACCGGTGCGGAGTATGCTCACACCTGCCACCTGCTCCAGAAGACCACCCAGATCTCTGTGAGCGTTTTCCTCAATTTTCAGAGATTGAATGAAGTTGGTTTTTGCCAGGCTTTTCAGGCCTTTCTGGATGACTGTGACACCTTCAAGGTGGTGGCTGTGGTGATCGAGGAAGAGAGTGATGGAGGTATCCCTTTGCATATCCAAAAAGAAAATCTTGCTTTCACACCCTATGTGAGATACCTTTATATGATATTTTCCGGGACAGAGCGGCTCGAGTGCAAATATACCATTCACATCTGTCGCTGTACCTTTGCCGGATTCCTGCACTATGATATGAGCATTCTCCAATGGTAGGGTGGTACTTACATCCATAATCCTGCCATCAAGTCTTAAACGGCAAGGTGACTGACCTACAAGACTTCCAGGAAAACCTGAAAAAATCAGGTGTAAAATCAGACTTATTGTAAAAAGCCGACTCAAACCTTATTGGACTGTTACAGGAAAATTCACTTCGATATCCGTCTCTCCCCCGGCATTGGCGATATTTCCTTCACTGACTCCTGCTGCAGATTTATTTGGGTTGTGCCGCAATACAATTTTCAGATTTCCGCTGCCCGCTGCCCCTGTGGAGAGCCTGGTTTTTAATCCCAGTGGTCTTCCATCTTTGTCATTGTCTTCGTAGGTCACTTTCAGACCTGAAACTGTGGAAGTAAAGAAAAACTGATGCGCTGTGGCTGCAATGGACACCTCCATGGTAATGTCTTCTGCCGGACTTACAGATTCGTTTAATATGGTAATGGTGCCTTTGTATGAGTGATTAGGTTTCAGGGTGCCACCTGTAATAACCGGTGGATTTCCTCCACTTCCATCAAGGTCCCTGAAACTCATCTCTACAATACTTCCATCTGATTCGGAAGTAAGTTGGTAGATGAGGGTAGTAATCAATTCTTCTTCATCATGATCGTGATCGTGCTTGCTGCATCCTGTGGAAAGTAGTACTAAACTCATGGAAAAGATCAGAATAACTTGAAATATTTTCATATCGAAATCAATTGGTGATGTAAAAGTAACGCAATTAATGCAACATTGTTGCAAATATGATTAAATTTATTTTCAAGCTTACACCGAATTAAATTATTTTTTAATTTTGACTTTACATTTATTTCAAAATCCAAGATTATGCGCAAAATTTTATTCATTCTGTTTGTATTGTTTCAAAATGCCGTACTGTCACAGGTTGTGGAGGGCAAAGTTACTGATGAAAACAATATTCCTCTGGTAGGTGTCAATGTTACAGAGAAAGGTACGTCCAATGGTACCTCAACCGATCTGGATGGATATTTCAGATTGCAGGTCCGGTCATTGAATGCTACCCTAAGTCTTAGTTATATAGGATACAGGGATGTAGAATTGAGTCTTAACGGAAGAAACTATGTCACCGTAGAAATGCAGGAAGGTCTCCTGCTTGGAGAAGTCCAGGTAGTGGGTTCGAGGAGTTTCAAACGTTCATCGACCAATTCTCCCGTTCCGGTGGACGTCATTGACCTGTCAGAGCTTTCTATCAGAAACGGACAAATTGAAATCAATCAGATACTTCAGTACGTAGCGCCTTCATTCAATGCCAGCAAGCAATCCGGCTCTGATGGGGCTGACCATATAGATCCTGCTACATTAAGAGGTCTTGGTCCTGATCAGACCCTGGTGCTTATCAACGGTAAAAGGAGGCATCAATCCTCGCTGATTAATGTATTCGGTACCCGGGGTAGAGGAAATACAGGTACTGACCTGAATGCCATCCCTGTGGCTGCCATCAAACGGATTGAAGTACTCAGGGATGGAGCGGCAGCACAGTATGGTTCAGATGCAATCGCCGGGGTAATCAATATAGTATTGAATGATCAGACGGAAGAATTTCAGGGTAATGTCACTTACGGGCTGTACAGTACTGCTGCTCAGGGTACTTTTGATCCGGGTACACCCAATGCGGATGGTAAAAACCGTTTGTATGACAAGGATCGTGCATTGGACGGACAGACAGTGAGAATTTCAGGTAATTATGGTATCAAACTTAGCCAAAACGGTGGATTCATCAATATGACCACTGAACTGCTGTCCAAACAAAGGACGCTGAGGCCGGGTGCGGATTTCAGGAAAGGATTTGGCGAAGCGGCCATTGATGGATTTAATTTCATGCTGAATGCGGCTGTACCCCTGACTCAAAAGACAGAGGCTTATGCATTCGGCGGAAGAAATTTCAGGGATACGGATGCGTATGCATTCACCCGAAACAATCCCACGGAGAGAAATGTACTGAGTATCTATCCGGATGGATTTACACCCCGTATCACTTCCAATATTACAGATGCCTCCGTATCTGCCGGTATCAGACATGAAATGTCCAACGGATGGCTGGTGGATTTCAATAATACATACGGTAAGAATAATTTCCATTATTTTATAAAGAATACCCTGAATGCGTCGTTGCAGGGAGCATCACCCACATCCTTTGATGCCGGAGGACACAGTCTGAGTCAGAATACCAGGGGACTGGATTTTACCAAATATTTCAGGAAAGTGATGTCAGGACTAAATGTAGCCTTCGGTACAGAGTACAGGACTGAAAATTTCCGGATTTTTGCCGGAGAGGAAGGTTCTTATGCCACCTATGATGTAAATGGTATTGTCGTCACAAGACCCGATCAGGTTATCCCGGTAGATCCTGAAACCGGCGAACAGAGACCCGGCGGATCACAAGGCTTCCCGGGATACAGCCCTTCCAATGCAGTGGACCGAAACAGAACCAATCTTTCACTCTATGCGGATGGAGAATTGAACCTAAGCAATGCATGGATGACAAGTCTGGCATTCCGTTATGAAAACTACAGTGATTTTGGGAGCACTTTCAACTATAAGTTTGCCACAAGATATAAATTAACGGATGAGCTCGCTTTAAGAGGAGCTTTTTCAACGGGATTCAGGGCTCCCTCCTTAGCCCAGATTTACTACAATCTGAGGTTTACCAATTTTGTTGGCGGAGTAGCCAACGAAGTACTGTTGTCGCCCAATAACAGCCCTGTCACCCGGGCATTCGGCATCAGTGAGCTCAGGCAGGAAACCGCTCAAAACGCAAGTCTGGGTGTCACATATGCATCCGGTAATTTTTCTGCCACAGTGGATGCCTACCTGATTGATGTAAAAAACAGAATAGTGCTTACCGATTATTTCGATGCTTCATCATTAGGTATCAATGTAGCATCTGCCCAGTTTTTTGCCAATGGACTGGATACGAGAACCAAAGGCCTGGATATCGTATTGAATTACAGACAACCATTGGGTAAAAACAGCCTCAATTTTGCGCTGACAGGAAATATCAACGCTATTGATATTCAGAAAATTCACAATGGTGCGTTGGATCCTGATGTATTCTTTGGTCCGAGAGAGCAGTATTTTCTCAGAGCCTCTGCACCCGATTACAAGTTTGGATTACTCAGTTCGTTTAAGTCAGATGTGATTGATTTTTCTTTGGGATTGACCAGATTCAGTGGCATTACTTTGCTTGGTTGGGAAGTGTTCGGGTCAGATGATGATTATGGAGGATTTGAAGGCGCAGCATTGGAAGCTTCCAAAGATGTTTACGATCCTGCCATGGTGGTGGATTTCAGTGCCACATGGCATATAGCTCCAAAGCTGAATTTCACTCTGGGGGCCAATAATCTTCTGAATGCCTATCCTACACAGCAGAACCCTGATGGCACTGACTCCGGCGGATATTGGGATTCGGTACAGATGGGATTTTCGGGTGCATATTATTTCGGAAGGCTGGGATTCAGATTTTAAGGGGATGAAATGCAGGTTTAAGCCTGTATTTATTTATATCGGTACTTGATTTCACTGAGCTGTATTTTAAGAGATGCAGTCCTTCTAATTCTTTTTTCAGTTTTCCGGTCCGGAATTGTATTTCGGTGCATGGCTAAGATGCTATATTTGCATTTATAATCTTCTGAATCTGAAAATGAGGGTATTTATTTGTTTTGTTGTATGGACATTGCTGCAGGGATGTTATTCATTCAAAGGAATAGCGATTCCTCCGGATGTAAAGACATTTGTGGTTCAGGATTTTACCTTTGATGCAGGTGTACTTACAGCCCCGGGTGACCTTAATCAAAGATTTGCAGAGGCCGTCAGAACCAAAATCAGAAATGAATCCAGACTTATTCTCAATGAAAATAATCCTGATATAGAATTTTCGGGAAGCATACGGGGATTTACCGTAATGCAGGAAGCATTGCAGGCAGGCAACACGGTGGCACTCAACCGTCTGACCATTGCTGTCAATGTGGAATTCAAAAACAATAAGGATGAGAAGAAAAACTGGAACAAAACCTTTTCCTTTTTCCGTACTTTTGACAGTACTCAGGATTTTCTGAGTATTCAGGATGTACTCATCCGTGAAATATTTGATCAGCTCACGGAGAATGTATTCAATGAAGCATTCACGGGATGGTAATATATCATGCCATAATTGCAGTTGAATGTTTTCACATAAAGAGATAAAAATCTTTGGTTAGCCCTACATAGCTGTCGGAATACTTATCAGGCTGATTCACATCATGTATGGTCAGACTATCTTCTATCAAAGTTTTTTCGGTGAGTCCCAGTCGCATCAGACTTCGTTCAACCGGTCGTCCTGCCTTACTGTGTACATAAGTGATTTTTTCGGGATATAATTTTTTTTCGAGCGCTGCTTTTTGAAATAAAATGGATTCTGCATAGGGCAATATGACGTCCAGATGACCTTCAGGTGTCAACAAATTGAGTGCAGTATCAATCAGCGTATCATGAGGAAGCTGCTGTGCATGTCTGGCCAGAGCCTTGCCGGCATGGCCCGGTCTGGTTCCATTCGTGAAAAAGGCGGATTGGATATGACAAGGTCAAACTTCTGATGGAGATGCCTTGACAAAATCCTGCACGCTGAAATGAAGAGCTGAGAGTCGGGTACTGAAGGGAGAATGGCTGAAATTATAGTATGCAGTCTCTGCGGCGGTCTGATCAATATCTATGGCCGTCACTTCAGCATCCGGATTGCGGTATGCGGCCATCATGGCAATTACTCCGGTTCCCGTACCTACATCCAGTATCCGTTTTTTGCCTGACATATCCGACCATGCACCCAAGAGCACGCCATCCGTATTGACCCGCATGGTACATACACCCTGATGTACCTCAAAACATTTGAACCTGAAGACGTCGCCCTGCATCCTGAACGATACAGAATAAGTTTTTATGCCTGCTTATTTAATCAGCACATTATCTATCCCATAGGTAGTGGTATTGGTGGCACTCGAACCCACATATTTGGAATGCTACTCTTGCCTTACTGCCAAAACTTTTTATGTCCACATTTCCGGAGGCGACTCTTTCGTAGTTGGCATTGGTTTTTCCGGCCAGTTTTGGATTGAGTTGGGTCCAGTTGGTGGTAGTGACATCACCCGTAAAGTTGGAAGTAGCCCAAACGGTCAGCCCGTCATGTACATAAAAAGCCATTTCTGAATCGAAGGTAAGGGTAGAGTGCTTGGTAGCATCTACTTCCGGAGTCACCAGCCAGCATTCCCGGTTGGGGCTTGCGTCCTGAAATGACCGTGCTTCTGCAAATCCATCTCCCTGAAAGGACTTTTTGACCCATTTGCCGGTGCCTACAACAGCCACATTGAGCCATCCGGGTAAATTAATATCCTGATTGTCTGTAAGTCCGTTGAAATTTTCATTGATACCTCCGGTGGGCGGATCTACCGGTGGCTGACCGCCTGTCACATCAGAGGTGTTTCTGATCTGAATCTGCGGGTTGTTGAATCTTGAGACAATCCCTGTCACATTGACCTTACCGGTCGGTAATGCTGTACCTGCAAAAGAGGCGGAAGATCTGGTAAATAAGATGGCTGTCCCGGTACCATCTGCGATGG
The DNA here is from genome assembly GCA_016716335.1 of Saprospiraceae bacterium. GTDB lineage: Bacteria > Bacteroidota > Bacteroidia > Chitinophagales > Saprospiraceae > OLB9. The sequence continues at coordinate 495,303 of JADJWN010000021.1, forward strand.
TGATGTTACCTCCGTTGGAACCATAGGTAGCACCCCCGGAGAGCTCTGCATTTTTGATGATAGCCAGAGTAGATTCAAAAGCTTTATTGCCCAGTTGGCTTACTGTAATTTCTCTTGGAGTCGGCAGTACTCCATCTCCTACTACAGAAAGGTTGGCATTGGGTAAAGTGGCCAATTGAAGCAGTCCGCTGAATTCACTCATAGTAGCTCCTGAAAGCAATACTCGTACTTCTTTGCCTAAAGGTACGTTGTGATTGGAAGAAAATCTCAAGACAATCCCTGATTGATCATCCTGAATGACCATGTTCTGGCCCACAATATTACCGGTAGAAGCATCCGATATGACTACTCCCTGCACAAATCCAGCCGGAGGAGTGGTGGTGCCATTACTGAATAAGCTTCTCAGCTCGGATACTCTGACTCTGTTGCCTGCCGACTGTTCTATACATCTTTTGCCTGTAAAATCCAGATCCCGGGTATCTCTGATAAAAAGCTGAGCCGCATTTCTGAAGTAGCTGTACACAGCCACGATTTTGCCATTGCCCTGTGGGACGATTTGTCCTGCAAATTCAGCAAAACCACTGTTTCGGAGTACAATTTCATTTCCTGAACAGTTAGTCAGGGTGTGATTGACAGAAAGCGGATTGACCGGATTATTGTCCGCATAAGTAGTGGTAGGGGTGGCGGTTTTAAATTCAAAACCTTCCATTTCGATCAGAGTATTAAATAATTCAGGTTTTAAATCTGAAAAATTTACCTTTCTGGGTGTCACACTCAATCCGCTTTTACCGGTAAAAAACAGGGTTTTGATCAGTCCGGCAGGAATTCTTGCCACTCTGCCCTGAGAAGCAGCATCAGGAGCTGCTCCAAGTGTAGGCAATCCCTCATACAGCCCAATGTAGAGGTCTTTGAGGTATATATAGACTCCTTGTCCGACCGGGTATTTGGCATGAAGGTCTGTTTCGTCTATACTTACAGAGATTCCTCTGTCACCGTTCAGATCTTTAACAATCAGGGTTTTGTAAAAATTACCTGATTTATCATCAGCTACCACCACTACCTCGATATATTTTTCCAGATTGATTTTGACGGCTTCATTGGCTTTGATGAGATTGATCACTTCAGTGAGGCTTACTATTTTGTCCGGAGTGATATTGGCAAAGGGAGTTTCCGGCTTGTCAAAATCTCCTTTGAGGCAAGCCTGAAAAGTAAGTATGAATATAAGGAATGCTGAAAATGAGAATTTACTGAAATTCATAAGAAGAAAATTATGTTTTTAAAATCTAAGTGCAATGTTGAGGTTGTAGTTGGTTCCGAAGGCATAAAAATATCTCGGCGGGAATCTATCCACATTTTTATCCCTGTAATCAAATCTGAGCTGTTCAAATCCGCCCGTAACAAAGGATTTGTTGTTGAGAATATTGGAGATGTTCAGATTGACATTCAGGAAATACTTTCTTTTAATTCTCCAGGATTTGCCGCCGAAGAGGTCCACAGTGTAAGCTCCTGGTAATCTTTCCTGAGCAATGATTCTGTTGAATAAATCAGCCTGTTCTACAGGATTGACGGATTCGACACCAGCCTGTGTCCGACGGTCCGGATTGAAGTCCAGCCAGTTATTGCCAAAGACATTCAGGTTCAGATTGACAAACCAGAAATGCTTGCTGTTGTAATTGATGCCGAAGGTTCCTGCTGACTGGGGTGTACCCGGCACATAATAATTATTGATAAAAACAGTACGTCCCTCTACCAGATTTTCTGCACTGTTGTCTCTGGCTATGGTGGCAGTAGGTCTTGAAGTGTAGTGATATTCACCCACCGATCCTGCAAGGGTAAGAGATATAGCTGTGGTGACACGGGCTTCGACACCTGCCTCTACTCCGGTATGTCTTTTACTGATACCGTTCATTACATAGTTTACAAATGTGCGCTCTTCATCATGATAAAATACATTGCTGTTGATCTGATCCTTGAAATCGGTGTAAAAGGCGGAAATCCGGCCTTTTAGCTTGGGATAACGCAATACATAGGAAATTTCGGCAGCTGTAATTTTTTCATTGGTCAGGTCTTTGACCACTTCGTTACGGGTACGTGGAGACACAAATGCTTCTCTGGCAAAAGGAGCCCTCGTCCTGTAGGAACCATTGGCCACTATGTAATTACGACCATCTATTTTGTAGGTGACCCCAGCCTTGAGTCCGTAATTGAAGAAACTGTGTTTTTCAGAATCTCCGAAGGAATCATCCGGAAATACGCCAACCCTGGTATATCCCCTTCTGAAGAATGATTGCTGTGCAAGATTGACAGCAGCAAAAATATCCCATTTGTTGCCCAGCCATACCCCTTGCGTCCATGCTGAGGCACGGTCTGTGATGATATCAAAATTGTAACCAAAAATATCTCCTTCTTTCAATATCCTGTTGGGATTATTGAGGTCGTTTTGTCTGGCATCATCATTATTGGGAAAGTCTCTAAGGGCAAATCTGTTGAAGTCAATGTAAAAGTCCGCTCCCAGCAGGTCATCCACACGGCGGTAGTTATGTACTTTTTCACTCAGATACTGCAACCCACCTGTCAGTGAGAAATTGGGAGATATTGCAGTATTGAAAATGGTGTTGAAATTAATCTTCTGATTATCAAAGTGTTCTTCTTCCACGATGTAGGCAGCCAGTTTTCCGGATACACTGTTGCCGGGTATGCCATTAGCATTTTCTATGGTGGTAAATCTGGTCTGGTTAGCGGCATACAACCCTGCCCAGTCAACCTGTCGTACATTTACATCATTTCTATATGCATCAGCGATCAAAGCAGCAGTCTCTGTATTGGTAGAAAATGAAGGCAGTCTGCGATAATAATCAGGTCTCGGGTCCGGTGATTCAAGCCAATCCAGTCGGGTAGAACCAAATTTACCCCACTGTACCCCAAATGTAGAAATGATGTTGGTCTTATTACCGATTTTCCAGTCATGCCGAAGCATTGCTACGGGCTGGTTGATACGGTACTCTCTGGAATTTCGTACCTCACCGTTTTGAAGACCCCAGTTGGGGTTATAATAATTATCTCCCAGGAGGTCATACATTTCCTGAAAGCTTCCGGTAGATCTGCCTCTTCTCTGTGGTGCTCCGAAGATTACAGCATTCAGGGCGTGCTTTGCATTGAATTTACGATCCACGGATAAAAAATAGCTCGTACCCTGCATGTAGGTACCTTCTATATAGCCCCTTTCTGCATAACGGTGAGACACAGAAACTGTGTAGGCCCAGTTGTTTTTCATCAATCCGCTGGAGTGGGTAGCCATCCACCTGTGCTGATAGGTACGGTTGGAATTGGAGTAGGTGAGTCTGGTGCCTGTCCTTTGGGTAGTGGCACGCAGATCGGTGAAGGTACCACCGCCAATCCCTCCGAACATGTACTCGTTGTAGGCCAGATTGAGTGCAAGGGTCTGAGCTCTGAGTACGTCATTAAGTCCGCTCCATGCAGTCCATAATACCCTGCCGTCATCCTGATCATTCATAGGCATTCCGTTAAGCAGCATTTCAGAGTCTTCATTAAAATATCCTCTGGGGCGGAACCTTCCTGCCCCCAGATTGAAAGCAGCTGCATTAAAAAAAACATCTCTTCCGGCAGTAAGCAGACTGGAAAAATTATCGTTTTCACTCTCAACTCCTGACAGGTCAGTAATATCAATGACCGTAATCTCTGAAACAGGTACAAAACTCTGGATGAAAGATACCGGGATGTCTCCTGTGGATACGCTTTCATTTCCTGTCAATACATTGAAAATTGTCACGTATTCGGTACCGTTACTTACTTTAAGTTCGTATTCACCGGCCGGCACATTAAAAAACCGGAAGATGCCTGCTCCGTTGGTGTAAGCAGTTCTTGTGCCGGGCTTAAGCTGAATAAGGATACCGGATAATGGTTCTGAGGTGGATTCATTAATCAGTCTTCCCGAAATTTCCTGGGCATTTACATGGCTGAAAAATAAGAAGAGGATGGTTGTAACAAAGAGAGAGTAAAGTCGTCTGAACATCAGATTGGTTTTAAAAACAGACTGTAAAAGTAAAACGAAATTCTGTACCGGTTATTAAGTGTGGGTTAAATTTAGCAGCAATAATTTTCAGCTTTTTATTTCTATTATCTTTACGCAAAAAATTGGCAGGTGAATAAGTTGTTTTTGGTTGGATTACTGTGTTATCTGGGGATCGTTCCGCTGAGATCTCAGGATCAGAAATTTAAGGTAGTGGGTATAGGTTTTTATAATGTTGAAAACCTGTACGATACGGAAGATGATCCTTTGATTGACGATGCCGAATTTCTGCCTGACGGCCTGAGGGCATGGACTGAGGAAAGATATCGGGAGAAGCTGGCAAATATGGCCTATGTGATATCACAGATTGCTTTGGACGAAACCAAAACCGGACTCTCGGTGATAGGCCTTGCTGAAATAGAAAACAGAAAAGTACTGGAAGACCTCGTGAAGGAACCGGCATTGGCTTCAAGAAACTACCGGATTGTACACTATGATTCGCCGGATAACCGTGGAGTGGATGTGGCTCTCCTGTACAATCCCTCTCACTTTAAGTACCTGGAAAGCCGGGCTATTCCTTTTTATGATAACAAAGAATTGTCCAGCCGTGCCACCAGAGATATTTTGTACGTCAAAGGGCTGCTGGAGGATGACACCATTCACATTACCGTCAACCATTGGCCATCCAGAAGGGGTGGTGAAGAGATTACGGCTCCTTTACGCAATCACGGAGCCAAACACAACCGTAAACTCTATGACGAGTTGCGTAAAACGGATCCTGATGTTAAGTTCATTATGATGGGTGACCTGAATGACGATCCTGTAAATGAAAGCATAACCCGTCACCTTAGAGCCAAATCTTCACCTAAAAAACTGAATAAGGGAGATTTATTCAATCCATTTTATGACTTCTACAACAGAGGGATGGGATCCAATGCCTACCGCGACGGATGGAGTCTGTTTGATCAGATCATCATATCCGAAGGATTGGTGAATAAAAATAAACCCGGGTATTACTTCCTTAAAGGAAATGTATTTAACAAAAAGTTTCTCATTCAGCCTTCCGGTCAGTACAAAGGCTATCCATTCCGTACATTTTCCGGGGATACCTATCAGGGAGGCTACAGTGATCATTTTCCCTCTTACATTATACTGGTAAAGCCGGTTGCAGAACCTTAAGCTAATATCATAAGTAAAGACTTAATTCCTCAACCCTGTATTTGCAATTAACCGGCATCTGACGGATTGGAATACTGAACTTTCGTTTTTCAGTTTTGTTCGTTTTATTTTTGCGTCACGCATTTTTAAACGAATCATGGAAACGGCAGGTCAGGAAAAAAACAAATCCGGCAATCTCTTTGTGAGCAGAGAGAAACTTAAAAAAGCCATAGGAATTTTCAGGTATATCAGGCCCTATATGGGATATTTTACGATAGCCATGATATTATTGGTAGCCGGAAGTCTGATATTCATGGCATTGATGGGCTTGCCCGGTGAAATGGCCAACACCGCTGTCGGAAAGCCCAAGTTCAATTTTGGCATTGATGTCAGAGATTATGGATGGCTTTTTCTGGTCATACTCATACTGCAGGGGTTGCTCAGTTATTTCCGGACATTGTATTTTGCCATTGTATCCGAAAAAGGGATGGCTGATCTCAGAAAGGATCTTTACAACAAGATTATTACCCAACCCATCTCATTTATTGAAGAAAGAAGGGTAGGAGAGCTGACGAGCCGCATCACTGCGGATGTGGAGCAGCTTCAAAGTGCATTTTCGATTACGCTGGCTGAGTTTATCAGACAGGTGGTGATATTGATATCAGGTATTGCCATCATAGTGTACTGGACTCCGAGGTTATCATTGATTATGTTACTCACTTTTCCTGCAATTGTAATTGTCGCCGTCATTTTCGGGAGATATATCCGCAAACTTTCCAAAGAAAGGCAGGATCAACTGGCCAAAACCAATACAGTGGTGGAAGAGACATTCCAGTCTTTCAGCATCGTCAAGTCCTTTGCCAATGAGTGGTATGAATCTATCCGTTATGCTCAGTCTGTAGATGACATTGTCCGTATCTCTCTGAGATTTGCCAAAATCAGAGGTGTATTTTTCGTCTTTATTATTACCATCCTGTTCGGTGGGATATTTTTTATCCTGTGGCGGGGCGCATTGATGGTACAAAACGGCAGTATGGAAGCCGGTGATCTGTTTTCATTTATAATTTATACCGGCATACTCGGAGGTGCCATTGCTTCTTTCGGCAATCTTTATACCCAGTTGGTCAGTGCTATAGGGGCTACAGAGCGTATCCAGCAGATTCTGGAATCAGAGTCAGAGGTAGAAATCAAGCCGTCAGAAAAGGTCCAGCCCTTGCATATCCGGGGAGATATACAGTTCAACAATGTCAGGTTTGCCTATCCTTCACGGCCTGATGTTGAAATCCTGAAAGGAATAAGTTTTGATGTCAGGGCCGGGTCTAAAATTGCCCTGGTAGGCCAGAGTGGAGCCGGCAAATCTACCATTGTCCAGCTCCTCATGAAATTTTACAATCCTTTGGCGGGAGATATTCTTGTGGATGGGCAAAACATCCAAAGTTTTGACATCACTGCTTACCGCCGGAATATAGGTATTGTGCCACAGGAAGTCATACTATTCGGTGGTACTATAAGAGAGAACATTTCGTACGGTAAGACCGGAGCCACGGAGGAGGAAATCATAAGGGCTGCAGAACTTTCCAACTCTATGGAGTTTATCCGCTCATTTCCGGACGGATTGAATACTGTGGTGGGTGAACGGGGCATAAAATTGTCCGGACGTCAGAGACAACGGATAGCCATTGCCAGAGCCATTCTGAAAGATCCAAGAATTCTCATTCTGGACGAAGCCACTTCTTCATTGGATGCGGAGTCTGAAAAACTGGTGCAGGAGGCGCTGGATCATCTGATGCAAAACCGCACTTCCATCATTATTGCGCACAGACTGGCCACAGTACGCGATGTAGATTGTATTTATGTGATAGAAAACGGAAAAATCGTCGAATCCGGTACCCACGAAGCCCTGACCTTACAAAACGGAGTGTACAGCAATCTTGCCCGATTGCAGTTTGATCCTGTCATCGGTTAAACTTTATCTGTCCCATAATTATGCCGCAGGAATAGTTATCGTCCTATCCAAAATGGAGGATTTTGCAACATCCTACTCAGACAGATTTAACCCGATATAAAGTTGATGATAGATAGATTTTTCATTTATCCACTTAACCCCAATCGGGCCAAACTCCTGATACCACCAATTTTTATTTTCGTTTGATTTCTTTATTTTTACAAATATATGTTATATATTTGCTTTTGCGTCTGGGAAGAGTCGCCAAGCGTCTCTACTACGGGAGTAATTCCCTGGAACCAGTCGCTTTTTTTATGCCCCTTACTCAATGGTTTATTTTTGCTATATTGATGAGTCGGGAACACCAGAGGTTCCGGGGAATACCAGTCACTATGTATTGGCAGGTCTTTCAATACCTATATCTTATTGGAAAAAATGTGAGACAGGAATATCAATGTTGAAGAGTAAATATGATTTGAAAGATTCTGAAATTCATACAGGTTGGATAGTCCGTAAATACTTAGAACAGAGTAGGATAGTAGGGTTTGAGTCAATGGACTATGCACAAAGACGTCACGAAGTTTTAAAACTTCGAAAGGCAGAACTTCTGAAACTTCAAAAAAGTCAAAATAAAAGTCACTATAAACAGACAAGGAAAAATTATCGTCAAACAGATTCATACATTCATTTGACTCATATCGAAAGAATAGCAATTGTTCAGGAATTAGCAGATTTGGTTGGTAGCTGGTCTTTTTCAAGGTTGTTTGGTGAATGCATTAATAAAATCCATTTTGATCCAATAAGGGCACAGCAGTCTGTTGATGAGCAGTCGTTGGAACAGCTTGTTTCCCGTTTTGAACAGTATTTGAAAATTGTCAGTAAAAGCACAAAAAACACGATGCTTTATGGTACACTGATTCACGACAACAATGACACTGTTTCTCATAAACATACCGAATTAATGAAGAAATTTCATCATCACGGAACTCTGTGGACAACGATAGAACATATTATTGAAACGCCATTCTTTGTAAATTCAGAACTTACAAGCCTTGTACAAATAGCAGATTTATGTTGTTTTGCCCTTAGAAGGTATTTTGAGAATAATGAAACTGACCTGATAAGTCGTATTCAAAGTCGTTTTGATAGAAAAAATGGTAAGATTGTTGGGATTCGTCACTTCACTGATGCTTCCTGCCAATGTATGTTTTGTTCCTAAGATTAATGGTAAAATATGTGAATTCGGTTTTGAGGTGGTTGCCTTTCCTGCTTGTGCTGCCGGCAGTGATTGCAGGTATGTATATTGACGTGATGGATATAGATTCTTCGCAGTATGCGGCTATGTCCAAAGAGATGCTGGAGACCGGTAATTTTCTGAAAGTATATAACAGAGGTGAAGATTACCTCGACAAACCTCCACTGCTGTTTTGGGTCAGCAGTCTGATGTATGCTATTTTTGGGGTCAGTCATTTTGTGTTCAGAATCATTCCGGTATTGGTTTCATTCCTTGGTGTATATGCTACCTACAGATTTACAGCCTTGCATTACAATGACAGAGCGGCGAGGTATGCAGCCATTGTTTTTGCCTCCTGTCAGGCATTTTTTCTGATGAATCACGATGTCCGGACTGATACTATGCTCACCGGTTTTACCATTACAGCTATATGGTTATTGAGTACTTATCACAAGAACCATGAAATCCGATATCTGATTTTAGGATTTGGAGCTTTGGGTTTGTCTTTGCTGGCAAAAGGTCCGATCGGTCTTATGGTTCCGGTGCTTGGAATATTACCCCAACTCCTCATCCGTAAGGATTATGCCGCCATATTTGATCCTAAGTATCTGATAGGTGTTGCTATCGTGGCAGTCATGCTGCTACCCATGTGCATCGGATTATATCAGCAGTTTGATGCTTATTCCGATAAAGAGTCCGGACTTTATTTTTATTTCTGGAAACAAAGCTTCGGAAGGCTTACCGGCGAAAGTGAATGGAGCAATAATCCTCCTCCCACCTTTTTGCTGGAGAACTTCCTTTGGAGTTATCTGCCATGGATTCTCATTTTTTTTGCAGCCTTTTTTTTCAAATTGAGAGTATTAATATCCGGTAAAGAGAAACACCCGGAGATAATATCATTTTTTGGATTTATATTACCGTTTATTGCACTCAGTACTTCGAAGTACCAACTGCCACACTACATTTTTATTTTATTTCCACTTGCTTCAGTTATGACAGGGGATTATCTGGACAGGATTGCTTCCGGCCGGCAAAGAATTTTCAGGTGGACACAAGGCTTAATAATACTATTAATCATTGCAGTGACAGGTGTGCTGGGATTTTGGGCATTCAGGCTTACTTCACCGGTTTTGATATCGGTACTTATCCTGTTTTATCTTTCAGCATTGTATCTGTGGGCGACATACAGGGATGTGTATAAGTCCTTGATTTTACCCTCGGTGGTGACAATCGCAGGATTCAATGTCTTCATGAATGTACATTTTTATCCTCAGATTATGCAGTATCAGTCGGGTTCGATAATTGGTAAGTCCATCAGCACGCATCCCGAGGTAGCTAAAGACCGGTTTTATATCTATGGGAAAGACCTGCGTTTTTATGCCATCGATTTTTATTCCGGAGTACGGGCACCTGAGCTCAAATCTGAAGATGAAGTGCTCAATCTGATCCAGCAATCTTCAGGACCATTATGGATATACACAGACAGGACTGGCCTTGATTTCATCAGCAGCATACCTTCGGTACAGATTGAAAAAGGGGTGTCTGCAAAGCGCTTTCATATCTCAACGCTGAATGCTGCTTTTCTGAATCCGGGTACCCGTGACAGTGCATGCCATCCGGTCTTTTTACTTAAGGTATGGAGAACATCCTGAGAATATCTGCTCAGCCAGTTTGGTCTTGGCAAATAGAGGCATAAGTGACTTTTTTGAAAAAAACACATCATATTTTTTCAAAATACCAATCAATTATGAATCTTTGTGGCTGACATTGCGTATAGCCATTAAAAAATTCAATTAACCTAATTAAAACACGAATAATGAAGAAAATCGGAATTTTATTCGGAAAGGAAGATACGTTTCCTCATGCCTTTGTAGAACGTGTCAATTCAAAGAAAGTTAAGGGTGTCGTTGCAGAACCTGTAATGATAGATGTATTGCAGCAGGGTGAAGCTACTGAATATGCAGTAATTATAGACAGAATATCTCAGGATGTGCCATTCTACAGAGCATATCTCAAGAATGCTGCCCTTAAAGGTACAGCGGTAGTCAACAATCCTTTCTGGTGGAGTGCCGATGAAAAATTTTTCAACAATTGTCTGGCAACGGAGATTGGGGTGCCTGTGCCCAATACAGTATTGCTGCCCTCACATAAGAGGCCGGATGATACCAGTGAGAAGTCTTTCAGAAATCTGAAATTTCCCACCGACTGGGAAAGAATATTTAAGTACATCGGATTTCCTGCCTATATGAAGCCACACTCCGGTGGAGGATGGAAAAGTGTATATAAAGTCACGGATCCGCAGGATATGTGGAATAAACATGCCGAAACAGGACAGCTTGTAATGATGCTTCAGGAAGAAATAGTATTCGAACATTATTTCAGGTGCTACTATCTGAGTGGCGACAGGGTGCACATTATGCCATATGAACCCAGAAACCCGCATCATCTCCGGTATGTAGTGGAAAACCCGACTAAAGATCAGAAGCTGCTCAATACAGTAAGAGATTACACCATCAGGCTTTGCAGAGCCTTGGGATATGATTTCAATACGGTGGAGTTTGCGGTCAGAAACGGAATACCGTATGCGATAGACTTCTGCAATCCTGCACCGGATGCCGATGTGCACTCTGTAGGTCAGCAAAACTATGACTGGATTGTGGAAAATGCGGCAGAAATGGCAATCGAAAAAGCCCTGAATCATAAAGAAAATCAGGTGAATCTTACCTGGGGTACATTTATTAGCAATATTTTTGCACCGGCAAAAAAGTCAACAAGCAAAAAAAGTTCCTGAAAACAGAAACTATTGCATATAAATAGTGTCTGATAGTAAGGAAGGCAACAGTTTTAATACCCATGGAACAAAAATTCAGGCTGGCACTTCTGGATATGAATGCCGGCAAACCAAATCAGGGGATGCGATGTATCAGAGAGATTGCTCATATGTTTTCTGATGACTTTTATATTGAAGAATTTGATGTCAGACAACATTGTGAGATTCCGGATACTTCCTTTGATGTTTATATTTCGAGTGGCGGTCCTGGCAATCCTCTGGAAGGTGACGGGGTCTGGGACAAAGCCTGGTATGAGCTTGTGGATGCGCTGTGGATGCATAATAAGGTGCACAGATACGGTAAGAAACACTTTTTCTTTGTGTGTCATTCGTTCCAGATGGCCTGCAATCATTTCGGGCTCGGTTCCATTACCCGCAGGAAGTCCACTTCATTTGGCATTATGCCGGTGCATATGACCAAGTTTGCTTATGCTGACCCCATATTCAAAGGTCTTCCGGATCCATTTTATGCTGTAGATAGCCGTGACTGGCAGTTGGTACAACCCAATCTGAATGTTTTAGCGAGACATGGGGCCACAATCCTCGCGTTGGAGAAAATCCGTACTCACGTCGAGTATGAAAGAGCCATCATGGCAGTACGTTTCTCTAAGGAGTTTGTAGGTACACAGTTTCATCCCGAAGCAGATGTCGCGGGAATGAAAGTGCATTTCTCTAAAGAGGAAATCAGAAAGCAGGTTATAGAAAATTTCGGTCAGGCAAAGTATGACAGCATGATGGAGCATCTCGAAGACCCTGATAAGATAGATCTTACCCATCGTACCATTCTGCCTACATTTATAAAAAAGGCGCTGGAGGCTTTGCATGCAGATCAACCGGTACTTATATGATAGAAAAATACAGACAGTGGTTCAATGCACAGTTCACTGAGGAAAAATATCAGGAATTTCTCCTTTTGGTAGAAAAGTCTTATGGCTGCAAGCCGCTGTTCAGGGTTGCAGAATCCCCTATTTATTCCTGATGTACTGAAACACAGACTTCTGGAAGCCTGTGCCGAAATTTCTGAAGTGATTATCAGGGATGATATTAAGCAAATAACTCAGGGTGCATTGTATGCTCCGGAGCTTGTGGTACCCGGCGAGGATGATCATACCACATTTCTCCAGATGGACTTTGGGGTAGGGCTGGATGAATACGGGGACCCGTTTCCTCATCTCATAGAGGTTCAGGGATTTCCATCGGTGTACTTTTTTCAGTATCTGGTATCCGGATTATTCAAGGAGGTTTATCAGATGCCTGAAAATCTTACTCCCTTTATCGGTGGACTCAGCAGGGAGGATTATGTCAATATCATGCGAGACATCATTGTAGGGGATGTGCCACCTGAAAATGTGGTACTTCTGGAAATAGAGCCTGAAAAGCAGACCACCTACATTGATATGCATGTAACCGGTAAGGTACTGGGTATTAAAGTTTTGTGCCTTACCAAGGTAATCAAAAAAGGCAGACAACTTTATTATCTGAATGACGAGGGAGAGGAAGTCAGAATTCTAAGGATATACAATCGGGTCATTTTTGATGAGCTGGATCAAAGGCCGGATCTGGTATATAATTTTAAATTTACTGATGATCTGGAGGTCAGATGGGTAGGTCATCCCAATTGGTTTTTCAGAATCAGTAAATATCTCATGCCTTTTCTGAAAAGTAAGTATGTCCCTGAGACCCACTTTCTTTCAGATCTGAAGGTATATCCGCCTGATCTTGAAAATTATGTACTTAAGCCGCTTTTCTCATTTGCAGGCAGTGGCGTCATCATTGATGTGACTAAGGAAGATCTGGATAATATATTCGACAGAAAAAATTATATCCTTCAAAAGAAGGTTACTTACGAACCCATACTCCGATCTCCTGATGACAGGGTTAAGGCTGAGATCAGAATGCTTATGTTGTGGCCGGACAACGCTCCAAGACCTTTCGTCGTAACCAATCTGGTCAGATTATCTAAAGGGAAAATGATTGGAGTCAAATACAATAAAGATAAAACCTGGGTAGGTGGTAGTGTGGGATTTTTTGAAAGCTGATATTTTATTGAAGTAAAAAAGATTTCCACCCGAAAATAATCCGGACTTTCCGCTAACTTTTTTCAATATGTTAGAAGTAAATATTTGCAGCACTCAGTAGCCGGCCCGCTCACTGGCGACCGTTGTACAATAATACTGATAAACCGTAGATCATAAATCTCTCTTTTTGCCCGTCCGGAGCTACATATTCAGGGTCAATCGCAGAGTTCAGATCCTGGTCAAAATCCCGCACATTGTACTGACTCCAGGGAAACTGCACATAAGGTTTGAATGCTATGGATACCTTATATCCAGGATATTGATACAGCAGATAAAAGCGGCTGTTATATGCGTGGTCACTCGATGCTACTCTGGTTTTTCTCCTCGCACCCGCAATATCGGTCTTGAACCTCAATGTGGTGCTGCCTATGCTGGCACCGTATCCAAAATATTCACCTATGTAGGTCTCAAATCCCAAGGCATATTCTGTAAATGACAAAAACCATTTATCCTGAAAATTAGCCCCGGATGGCAGTTTTCCCACTACGTCACTTCGGTCGGTCTGATTGCACCAGCCTATCTCAAAGGCGGTAGCTCCAATTTTATAGCGGAGCCCCAGCTCCAGTCCGTGAATAAATCTGAAATTGTCAAGTTTGTCTTCCAGAGTGAAATATTTTTCATTAAAACGATTCACAATATCATTGACTGCGTTCATTTCTGAATATCCACCTCTGTATCCTACTTTAATGTTAAACTGAGCATGCAGCGACATATTTATGACGAGTAAAAACAGGATTAGTGAAAAGGAGGGGATTGTTCTAACCTTCATTAGGAATGGAATAAATTGCTGATTTATGTAGCAAAAATAATGCAAAATTGTAAATCTTTGCAGTTTTGAATAGCTTATGCCCGTTTGCGGCAAGCATAATCCTAAGATATCATAAAACCATGGCTAAAAAAACAACTAAAAAGGAACCGACTGTAAATAAAATCCAGACGAAGGAAACAGAAAATGTGGATTATTCCAAACTGTCAGGTCCGTTTTTTCAACCGGGATTTTTCAGAAATTACTGGAAGGAAATTCTGATTCTTGCAGTATTGAGTTTTGGTTTGTATCAGGCCAGCATACAATATGAGTATGTCCTTGATGACCTGATTGTGATAACGGAAAATAAGTTTACCAAAAAAGGATTTGCAGGAATTAAGGATATCCTGACCACCGAGAGCTTTACTGGATATTTCGGTGAGCAAAAGAATCTGGTCATGGGCAACAGGTACAGGCCTCTTTCCATCGTGACTTTTGCGATAGAGTATGGTATCGTGGGGGATTTGAATCCCGGTTTGAGCCATTTTATCAATATTGTACTTTATTTTATTACTGCTGTCCTGCTGCTTTACGTACTGAATATGATGTTCAGAAATTATAACGCGAAGTATTGGTGGCTTTCGATTCCATTTATAGCCTCGGTATTATTTGTGGCACATCCCATACACGTGGAGGCAGTAGCCAATATCAAGGGCAGAGATGAAATCATGTCCATGCTTTTCTCCACAGCGGCATTGATTGCAGCATTGCGATATTCGGACGGTAGAAAGTGGCCGTGGATGCTAACGTCCTCTGTTCTTTATTTTCTGGCATTATTGTCCAAAGAAAATGCGATCACATTTCTGGCAGTCATACCGCTGACCATCTACTTTTTCAGCAGGGATGGCTTGAGCAGGTCGTGGACATTGATGGGAGCATTGTTACTGACTACTATTGCTTATCTGACCCTTAGGTTCAATACTGCCGGTGTGCCGGATTTCAAAAATGAGATTACAGATCTGTTCAACAATCCTTTTTACGGCATGACCGGATTTGAAAAACTGGGTACCAAAATGTACACCTTGGGTAAATATATTCTCCTCCTGATTTTCCCGCATCCGCTCACCCATGATTATTATCCTTATGCCATTCCCAAAGTGACATTGATGAATGTCTGGGCTTTTACTGCTCTGTTGGTACATATTGGTCTGGTTTACTTCGGTTTTAAATACTGGAAGCAGAAAAGTGTCATTTCTTACTCTATCTGGTTTTATCTGATTACGCTTTCTATTGTATCCAATATTGTAATCAATGTGGGTACTTTTATGAATGAGCGTTTTATATTTATGTCCTCAGCGGGTTATTGTATTCTATTGGCATACCTTATCTCTGTTAAAATACCGGATGTCAAAAATATAAAATCTGCCTGGCTGTCACTTGCGATTTTTGCTGTTCTTACTCTGGGTTACGGTTTCAAAACAGTGACAAGGGTGCCGGACTGGAAAAACACCATGTCGCTCAATAAGTCCGGGGTTGAGGTTTCTCCCAAGAGTGCCAGGGCTAATTCATTTATGTCCACTGCATTGTTTGAGGAATATAAGGTGACAGAGGATTTTGACCGTAGGAAATATCTACTGGAAGAAGCCCGCAAGTATGCAGCGAGAGCGATAGAGATTGTACCGGAATATGCCAATGCCAATCTCATGATTGTCGGTGTGATATCTGAGACTTTCAAGATGGATTACAAAATAGACAGGTATATTCAGGATATGCGTCCGCTCATTCTGCGAAGGCCGGATCTTTCCTTTATTTTTGAATTCAGTGAATGGCTCAATCAAAGAAATGCTGACAAGGATAAATTGTATGTTTTTTATCAGGATGTGGGATATGAACTGCTTAAAATGAATACCACAAAAAGACTATATGCCCAGAAGTATCTGGAATATGCCTACAACATCAATCCCAGAAATAAAAAGCTGGCCGAAAGTCTGGCTACAGCTTATGAGTTGAATAATAATTTTGAACAGGCCAGAACAGTCAGGGCCGCTGCACAAGGATTGCCGGAATAATGCAGGAGGAGGTCCTATATTATATTGCACTTACCAAAATTAACAAGATAGGTCCGGTACTGGCCAAAACCCTGATCAGCTACTGTGGCAGTGCAGAATCTGTCTTCAGGGAAAGCAGGCAGAGCCTTGAGGCCATTCCCGGCATAGGCAAGGTGCTCACTGATGAAATACTCACTTCAGGTGCCCTGGCTCAGGCAGAGCGGGAGATTGAGTTTTGCCTGAGGCATAATATTGATGCCATCCATTATCATGAAGGCAGATATCCGAGGCGTATGCTATATTTTGATACCTGCCCTATTGTTGTGTATTACAAAGGACACGGGGAGCTCAATCATTTCAGGACTGTAGCCATAGTGGGCACCCGTACACCCACCGAATCCGGCAAAATCATTTGTGAAAAAGTAGTGGAAGGTCTCAGGCCCTATCAGACTATGGTGATAAGCGGCCTGGCATTCGGGGTGGATGCTGTGGCACATAAGGCATGCGTGCAATATGGAATATCCACCCTGGCGGTATTGGGTCATGGACTAGACAGAATTTATCCCCAATCGCACAAAAGCCTGGCAGATAAAATGCAGGTCAATGGCGGGCTCTTAACAGAGTTTCCTTCCGGTACGCTGCCGGATAAAGAAAACTTTCCTATGCGAAACCGGCTTATTGCAGCAATGTCTGATGCAGTGATAATTATAGAATCCAAAAGAAAAGGAGGATCAATCATAACCGCCGAGTTTGCCAATGAATTTAATAAGGATGTCTTTGCGGTGCCCGGAAGGGTATCTGATGAATATTCGGAAGGATGCAATAAACTGATCAAACAGAATAAAGCACACCTGCTCGAAACAGCCGAAGATGTAGCCTACATCATGCGATGGGAAGAACTGGACAAAAACAAGGACATCCAGGGGCAGTTATTTCTGGAGCTTGAACCCGCTGAATCCGAGATCATAGACTGCATCCGTCAGGCCAAAACCATTACCATTGATGCACTAACCTATAAGCTCAAACTTGCACCCTCCGAGGTGTCCTCACTACTGCTAGGTCTTGAATTCAAAGGTTTGGTGCGATCTCTACCCGGAAAAAAGTACATACTCAACTGATACGGGCTTTCGGTCGGTAAGCTGCCGTTTTTATTCTATTCAGGGTCAGGGTCGTTTTTAAGAAATTTTTAAAACAACCAAAATAAGTCTTGTCTGTTTTTAGTTTGATATTTGTTGCAACAAGAATAATGCATAATGGACAGAAAGGAATTTTTAAAAAAGGGCTTGATGGGCACGGCTATTTTTGCTGCATCAGGCAAAATTTCTGAACTCGCCAGGAATGACATTGACGAACTTCATTCGCTTGAAGTCGTAGGTTTTAATCACATTCCGAATACAAATTCTAAAATTATGAACAACACAGTTTTGCATCAGGCTGCTACCAGAGGCCACGCTGATCATGGCTGGCTCGACAGCTATCACACTTTTAGTTTTGCCAATTATTACAATCCGGAGCGTATGCATTTCGGGGTACTCAGAGTTTTAAATGATGATACGGTGGCTCCCGGTATGGGGTTTGGTACACATCCGCATGACAATATGGAAATTATCAGTATTCCCCTGGAGGGTGACCTTGAGCACAAAGACAGTATGGGCAATGTGGCCACAATCCGACATGGTGATATACAGGTGATGAGTGCCGGTACCGGAATCCGTCATAGTGAATATAATAAAAATAAGGATAAGCAGGTGAAGTTTCTACAGATTTGGGTTTTCCCCAATAAGAGAAATGTGTCCCCCAGGTATGACCAGATCACGCTCAATGTGGCTGACAGGCAAAACAGGCTACAGCAGATACTTTCCCCCGTTCCCCATGATGCCGGAGTTTGGATTCATCAGGATGCTTGGTTTCACCTCGGTGTATTCGACAAGGGGAAAGAAGCAGAATATGCTTTGAAGAAGAAAGGAAACGGAGTCTATGCCTTTGTGCTCCGGGGAAGTTTTACGCTCAACGGCCAACTACTGCATACAAGAGATGGATTCGGTATATGGGATATAAACCGGATCAATCTCAGGTCAGAAACCAGGGATTCGGAGATTCTGCTGATGGATGTACCGATGTCTTTGGGATAATCCGGCTGAAATCAGGGGATATTTTCAGGACTGATTTTTCTTCAGCCGGAATGGCAATCTAAGGGTATTTTTGACAGAAGAATATGCAAATAGCTATATATTCGCTTACCTTTGCCCATTAGAAACAATACTGACATTCATGAGTAAAGGAGAAAGTCTGTTATCGGCCAGGGTGCAGGCCATGGAAGAATCTGCCACTATAAGAATGGCACAAAAGTCCAGAGACCTCGCAGCCAAAGGGGTACATGTGATAAGTCTGAGTCTTGGTGAACCGGATTTTGATACACCTGAATTTATCAAGCAGGCAGCATGGGAGGCACTGAAAAAGGGAAATACCAAATATACTCCGGTACCGGGCACTCTGGATCTCCGGAAGGCGATCTGCGAAAAGTTCAGAACAGAGAATGATCTGCATTTTACACCTGCGCAGATAGTGGTATCCAACGGGGCAAAGCAATCCATAGCCAATATATGCATGTCTATGCTTAATGAAGGGGATGAGGCCATCGTTTTGGCGCCGTACTGGGTATCTTATGTGGAGATTATCAAATTTGCCGGAGGTGTTCCGGTGATACTGAATGCCGGTATAGAAAAGGATTTCAAAGTGCATCCTCATGAAATTGCAGAAGCAATTACTCCAAAGACCAAGATGCTGATATTTTCGTCACCCTGCAATCCTACGGGCTCTGTATATACCTTTGATGAACTGAAGGCCATAGCCGATATTGTGGCAGCACATGGCAATATGCTGATAGTGGCGGATGAAATCTATGAGTATATCAACTTTACCGGAAAACATGCCAGTATAGGGGCATTTGACCATGTCAGACATTTGACTGCTACTGTCAACGGGTTTTCAAAGGGATTTTCCATGACTGGCTGGAGATTGGGTTATATGGGAGGTCCGGATTGGCTGGCAGATGCCTGCAACAAGGTGCAGGGACAGTTTACCTCCGGTGCAGCATCATTCAGTCAGGAGGCAGCAGCTGTGGCATTACGGGCACCCAGAGATGAGGCTTTCGCCATGAGAGATGCATTTCTGAGGAGAAGAAATCTGATGATTGACTTATTGAGTGATGTGCCGGGTTTGAAAATCAATAAGCCACAGGGTGCATTTTATATATTTCCGGATGTGAGTGCCTATTTTGGCACCAGCAATGGTAATGTGCAAATCCACAATGCCGATGATTTTGCAGAAGCCATGCTGACTGAAGCCCATGTCGGTACTGTATCCGGATCAGCCTTCGGGGCCGATCAATGTGTGCGCCTGTCCTATGCCGCCTCAGACGAAGACCTGAAGGAAGCAGTGCGCAGAATCAGGCAGACGCTCCTCAACTTTAAATAAAAGGAGAGCTATCATTGTATTTTTTCAGAAAGCGATACTGGTAAAAGTTACCATAAAATATTCTGAAAAATTGACGTAGATTACCCATGTATTGTGATCCTTATCATCGTCGTGAAATAATTGTGTTAATGTATTGACAGATATTGATAAAAGCTGTATTTTGGCAATTGATTTTTTCATCTATAAAACCTAGTCAATATGAACATTACATTTGATGAATTGCGCAGGATCAAGCACCAGTTGCCCACAGGAAGTGTCAGCAGGATCGCCCACGAACTAAACATTGATGAGCAAACGGTGCGAAATTATTTTGGAGCTAAAAAATTTGATAACGGTTCAGTGGTTGGGATGCATATCGAACCCGGACCTCAGGGAGGTATAGTTCATCTGGACGATGATAAAATATTGAATATCGCTAAAAGAATCATCTCCGAACAGCAGTCGCAAAATTGAAACTGAAAGAAAGAAAATAAAAAAGGGAGTCAGCGTGTATCCTACCTGACTCCCTTTTTTTATCATTGGGCAGTGCCTTGCTTATTGCATGGACTTCACTTTTTCAGCAAAATTTTCATTGACTTTTGCACTGATTTTCTCTGCATAGTTCAGCATTTTGGACTCAGGAATATCCAGATTGAAGGCCAGCATGAATAAATAGTTATTCCCGATGTTCCAGTAAAATCTTTTAAGATCATAGGAATAGGCTCCCTTGTATTTACCGGCATCGAATCTTTTATATTTGTATGCCTCCTCACTGCCCAGTGGAGTTTCGCCTTCGGACAGTTTTGCGTTGACAAAGGTACTGATCCAGGCATCATATTCATTGAATACTGGATTGGTCATTAACTGAATAAAAATACCTGCATTGGGTGTGGCAGGGTCTTCCCATCTGAAAAAGCAGGATCTGGCGTTGGGATTGCCGGGATCATCGGATTCTTTTCGGGATACATCCGACAGGGTGAGCCCCAGGGTTTCTTTAATCCAGACTTCTGACAGCAGGTCGCACGATGCAGGCAATGGGAGTTTATCCGGATGGATAGGTGTGTTGCTTTCATATTCTGCCAGATCATAGCTTTGGCTGTCTGCATCATTGCCGCTTTTGTCGTTTTTGCAGGCGAGCAGGCCAATGGAGAGCAGTATGAATAAAACGTTGATTTTCATATAGGTATAAAGTTTGATGATAAAAATTGTTGCAAAGCTAATAAATTACAGAAATTTTTCATGTGTAATTCCATATAAATCTGACTGACGGAGTATGATGGAAGTGGGATGTACCATAAGAATTAGGAGATAATCACCACTTACAGAGTTTAAGGATTTCAGACGAGGATCAAATTTTTTATAGTTGTAAGTTGGAACATAGTCTATATCTTTGACCTTAAACTGATACTTCATGAAGCACTCAGGATATGAAAGGAAAGAATTGCTGATAAAATCAATGCTGTGAATCCATCGGACCTTGTAAAATTAGGATTGCTGGTCTTGGGCAAACTGAAAACTTCCTTTATGGACCTTTTACCTATCATTGTTGTGGTAGGGTTTTTTCAGATTGTCGTTATAAGGCAGCCAATACCTGATTTTTTGGGCATTTTAACCGGTATGTTATTGGTGGTATTGGGATTGATGCTTTTTGTGGAGGGTCTTGAGATGGGTCTGTTTCCTATTGGCGAGACAATGTCATATGCGTTGGCGAAAAAAGGGAGTTTGTTTTGGTGCTTTCATTCTCTTTTTATTGGGTTTTTCTACTACCATAGCGGAGCCGGCACTAATCGCAATCACTCAGGAAGCTGCTAATATTGCATCAGATGCTGGTTTTATCAGGAATGATGAAGAATCCTTAAAGCAATATGCGCTGGGACTAAGAATATCGGTGGCTTTGTCTGTTGGGCTATCCATACTGATTGGGGTTTTAAGGATTTTGAAGGGATGGCCTTTATACATTCTTATTATTATAGGGTACATTCTAGTGATGGTGATGACTATTTTTGCTCCTGAGGAAATAATAGGAATAGCTTACGATTCTGGTGGTGTTACGACTTCCACAGTGACTGTTCCATTGGTTACTGCCTTAGGAGTAGGGCTGGCGAGTGTTATTAGAGGAAGAGATCCGCTCGTTGATGGATTTGGACTGATAGCATTTGCCTCATTATTGCCCATGATTTTTGTTATGGCTTATGGAATGATTATATTTTGAGGGTAACATGAGTTTTTTGTCATCTTTATTTCAAAGTTTTTCTTCTACTTTATTTGATGTAGCACCTGTGGTGTGCTGATATTATTTTTCAGATTTTGTATAAAGACCTATTCCCAATCTAAAACGAATAATTACCGGAGTAGTAATGGTGATTGTTGGATTGAGTTTTTTTCTGATGGGTTTGGAGAAAGCCTTGTTTCCTCTTGGTAGGATAATGGCCGAGCAACTTTCTTCACCGGAATTTATTAAAACAAGTTACTCAGATACTCAAAGTCATCTTTCATATTACTGGATATATATATTTGCAGCAATGATTGGGTTTTCAACAACTATCGCAGAACCATCGCTTATCGCGGTTGCATTGAAAGCTAAAGAAGTTTCAGCAGGAACTATCCATGAAAAATGGCTAAGAATCACTGTTGCAATAGGTGTAGCTGTGGCCTTAGCAATAGGTACCTATCGTATTGTAAGTGGCACACCCCTTTATATTTATATTCTTGTGGGATATATACTGGTATTGATACAAACCATTTTTGCTCCCAAACAATTGATAGCATTAGCCTATGATTCAGGAGGGGTGACTACATCGACAGTTACAGTTCCTTTGGTAGCTGCACTTGGATTAGGTTTATCCTCTGTTGTACCGGGTAGAAATCCGGCCCTTGATGGCTTTGGATTGATAGCTTTCGCAAGTTTATTTCCAATCATGACTGTGTTGGCTTATGGTCAGATAATTTATTTTTTAAAAAACACTAAACGTAATCAATCATGAAATTCAAATTGATCATGGCGTTGGTAAATCCCGATTGTACCGGAAAGGTAGTCCATGCTGCCAAATCAGCCGGTGCCACCGGTGATGTCATACTATCGGGCCGAGGCAGCGGAGCCCATGAAACCAAATCATTTTTTGGTCTGGTAGTGGAAGATCAGACAGATATCATTATGTTTCTGGTGGAAGAACACTGTGTGGATCAGATACTTCAAGCCATAAAGGCAGAGGCAAAATTTGATGAACCCGGCAGAGGTATCGCCTGCGTACTCAATATCGAAAGAGTGGCAGGACTCGAAAGTCAGATGGAAAAATTCAGAGAGCAGGCACGAAAAAATTACCTCTGATTTTAATAACAATCAATTTTTTAACAGTAATACAAAAAAGTACTCTTACCATGGATAATTTCAGTCAACCTGCTGTAACTGCCAAAGATGTCATGATGGCGAAGGTGGTGATGATAGACGGCCTTGCCACTGCACAGGAAGCGGCCCAGCTTATGCGGGCGGAGAATGTCAATGCACTGATTGTAAAAAAGAGGGATAATGCGGATGCATTCGGGATAGTGGTGATCAATGATTTTATCAGAGGTGTAATCATACCGGACAGAAGGTCGGACGAGGTGAATGTGTATGAAATCATGTCCAAGCCGGTCATTGCCGTACCGGCTGATATGAATATACGGTATGTGCCACGGCTCATGATCAAGGCAGGAATCAGGATTGCTCCGGTGATAGAAAACAACGAGTATATCGGTATGATATCACTCTCCAACCTCATTCTGGACAATATGCAGTTTTAGAAGCTGTACTAATTTAGAATTTATAATTCAGCCAACGCTTCATAAAGCCTGTGCACAGGTAGTCCCATGACATTGGCATAGCTGCCATGAATCGTATGTACCTTACACAGTCCGATCCAATCCTGTATCCCATAGGCTCCGGCTTTATCCAGGGGATTATAATGATGAATGTAGTACCGGATTTCTTCATCGGTCATTTCCCCGAAGATGACTTCGGTTTTATCCTGAAAAAGTTTTTTGGTCTTTAATGTACTGATGCATACTCCGGTAATGACCTGATGACTTTTACCTGCCAGAGCCCTTATAAATAGGAATGCTTCGTCCTGATCGACCGGTTTGCCCAGTATTTTACCCTCGAGAATTACTACACTGTCGGCAGTAATCAGGATTTCGTCCTCCTCCAGGGTGTGAAGAAGATCAGCGGCTTTCTTTTCAGCCAGATAGACAGCTACCTGTTCTGTAGCTATATCGGGTCCATAGCTCTCATCGGTGTCTGCTGTCCTGATTTCAAAGCTGAATCCTGCTTCACGCAGCAATTGACTTCTTCGGGGGGATTTGGATCCGAGCACAATTTTTTTTTGGAATACAGGGAGTGTGGTCATAGCAATTTAAGATTTTTTAATCTGTGTTTCATGTTTTCGGAAAGATTTGAATTTATAAACATACCTCTTCTTAAGATTGGATGTATTTCTTCCGAATTCAATTTACAGCTGTGCTGTGATGATAAAAATACTGAGTATTCCTGCCAGCATAATCAGCTTGGATAATTGACTTATTTTGCCGTAATCCCTCTTAATACGTGCTGCCTTTATTTTCTGAATCATCAGTATCAATGGAGCGGTAATAAAAATCAGGAAATAGACCCTGACCATAAAACCTGATGCCATTGCAGAATGCCAAAGCCATACTATGACCAGGATTAAGGTACAAATAATCAACGCATTCAGCCATATTTTTATTCTTTGTGCCGGCATTCCTGTCGCAATGGTTTTAAGCCCCGTGGCACTGTCTCCTTCTATATCCTCGAGGTCCTTTACTATTTCACGTATGAGATTGAGTAAAAAGGAAAGCGTCATGATAAGGGCGCAAAGTTCTGTAAGTATATGGGCTGTAGTACGGTCCTGACCGGGATACAGCGATTGTGCCAGAAATACCACTCCGGTCACGCAGGCTATAAACAGGCTCACCAGAATATTTCCTGCGAGTATGGTGGATTTGAACCGGGCAGAATACAGATAGAGTAAAATTACTGAGAGGGGATATAATCCCAGGTAAAAAATGGTTTGGGTAGTCACGGCGATATATGCCGCAATTATAAATCCGGCAAGCACAAGGATAAAAAAATAAATCCAGGCCTGTTTGGTGGTAATAAATTCAGGAATGTAGCATTTCTCCGGTTTGTTGAGTTTGTCGGCCTGATAGTCAAAGATATCATTGATGATATAGCCACTGCCTGCCACCAATGCAGTCACCACCGTAAATAATGGAAATAAAACACCATCAAGGAGGACATGGGTGCCGGCTAACGGAACTATTACCTTGTATTGTAAAGCAAATTGGGTCAGCATGACCATCAAAAGGTTTGACGGCCTCAGAATTTTTATAAAAGCCAAGCTTTTTTCCGGCTAAATTAGCCATTTATTTTGTATACGCATGACTTTTTCGATGATCTCTCTAACACAGCCTTCTCCTCCCTTTTTAGCAGTGATGTATTGGGCTTTGGAGAGATTGTCGATGGCAGCATCCGCAGGGCACACAGAAATGCCGGCCAGATCATAAACGGGCAGATCCGGCAGGTCGTCGCCCATGTACAGTATCTCTTCTTTATGAAGATTAAGCATGGATTTGTAGGCTTCAAAAGCACTTACCTTCTCTTTCAGGCTGTCATAAATATGAGGTACTCCGAGCATTTCGAACCTTATCCGAACGCCTTTGGAAAATCCTTTGGTTATGATAGCAATATTGTACCCTTTCTCCATCGCATACTTTAACGCCTGCCCGTCTCTGGTATTCATAGTACGAAGCAGGTCGCCATTTTCTGTGACCAGGATAGAATTGTCGGTAAACACCCCATCCACATCAAACACAAAGGTGGTAATCTGCCTGAATTTGCTGAAATCCATCAGACTTTATTGATTATCTCTCCATTCATAAACCCACTTGGCCTGTATCTGCTCGAGATGACCCTCATTGCAGTCTTCTCTTTTGCCCACGAAATTGGGAATTTCAAGTACCCATTCAATAAGGTCTGTAAACCGGATTCTGTAAATATTTGCTTCAGTGAATTCGTCTCCAAATCGTTCGTACAGCTTCATTGCAATATCCTCATGATCAGACCAGGTGATGGGGAGATTATCTATATCTTCAAATGCCATAATTGTTTTTTGTGTTTGTTCAGGCTATATTAATTTCACTATCCCGCATATTGTTCAGACAATTCCGGATTTGTTATGAAAAATATTATCGTCATTTGTTCCTGACTCGAGGGTGCTTTCCGCTTCTGCCATTACTGGAGTTCTCCTCTGAGTTTTTTAAAGTATGAAGGGGCCTTCAGAATGCGGGTACCATACCACGAAAACATTTCTCCATCCACCAGCCTGATTTTTGAGACCGGAAACTCAGCCTGAAGTTCCATAAGCTGTCTTTGTTTGAAAGGGTAGGGCTCTGAAGACAGGAGAATGAGTTCGGGATCTGCCTTTTTAAGTGTTTCCAATGTGATCTCCGGATAGCGTTGCATATTGCCGAAAATGTTGGTAAACCCGGCGTACTCCATCATATGGTGAATGAAAGTATCTCCCCCTATGGTCATCCACGGGTCTTTCCAGATCAGGTAGCAGCTGCGAAAAGTTTTTGGATTACTATCAGGTTTTGGAAACTCCTCGAACCGGCACTTGATTTCTGCGGCTCCGCTTTGTGGAAAAATTGCTGCCATGTCCTCCATAAAAAGGGTCAGTTCCCGGAGATTTTGAATGTTACTCACATATACAGGTACAGTCTGCGCCAGGGTATCAATATCCTCTTTGCGGTTTTCTTCTTTGTTGGCGATGATAAGATCGGGGCGCAGAGCCAGGATTTTATCGGTTTTGGGATTTTTGGTGCCTCCTGTTACCGGAATTTTATGTACCACTTCAGCCGGATGAATGCAGAATTTGGTCCTCCCAATGAGCTTGCTTTCCAATCCCGCATCTATCAGGGTTTCGGTAAGTGAAGGAACCAGAGATACAATCCTGTGGGAACTGAGGAAGCAAAAGCTGTCTGCCGGTGTGATCCTTGAGTTCAATCAATCTTCCTTTTTTTGATGGGTCCGGTATAATTTTTCTCCCCGGCTTTGATAGCCAGTTTGAAATGATTTTCTTTGGGAGGTATGGGGCAGTTGTATCCATCACTGTGCGCAGTAAGGATTGTAAGCCTTATTGAAATCTATGATAATTTTCCCGTTTTCTATGTCATTGACATCCAGATTGATGTATCTGCCTCCACCATAGCTTTCTGCGCCATTAGTGGCATCTTTGAATGGCAGGAAGAGATGATTGCGATACACGGGGTTCTGGGGCTGACTCAGATTTTTGTACAAGACCGGTCTGAATGTGCTTTTGCCCAGCTTGCATTCACAGGTTGCATATTTGATGTAGGTACGGGTGAGCCCACTGTATGTAGGCATTTCAAAAGCTTTTGCCTGGCTTTCAGGCATAACTTTGCATTCAAGGGCATACTTTGGGTCCGGTTTGAAGAAGTGCATGTACCCGGCATCTTCAGGCATCAATGGGGTGTTGTTGCCATTTGTTACGGATTGGATATATTTTTGCCTGTATTCCTTCATACCATCCAGATATTCTTTCTGGCCACTCACCGACAATACAATAACTGACATAGCAATTGAAACAAGCGAAAATATTTGATGGTACTTCATACCGCTATCATTTTTCAGCGACAAAAACTATTCTGTCTCTTGAGGCCGTGATTCTGGAGATTTTTTTCACTCCGGTACCTGACAGGTCTGAGATTTCAACCCAGCCGGATTTTTTCACAGGGTCATATGCCATCAGGGTATTTCCCTTAGCAGAGAGGTAAGTGCCATTGGAAAGTATTTCGAAATCCTCACTGCCTTCCGGCATCATGCATATATCCGAAAACTTATCCTGGATAGCATCGTACTTTTTAAGTATCCAATCTTTGGCAGACTTATCCACAAAAACCAGATGACTGTCTACGTTTTTCTTCAGACACCTTCCCGGATTATCGGCTATAATTTTCACTTTTCCGGTAATGATATTGCCAATACCCAATCTATGGGGCTCGCCTACCAGAAACAGGGCAACTTCGTTACTGCTCAACCAGCAGTGATATCCGGGATTGTCCAGGTCTTTCATGAGCCTTTTGCCGGTGTTGTTCCCATCTTTGGGATATACCCACAGCGTCTGGGTCTTGCCATCCGTCTCGATCCTTATCACTGAAAGTTCGTCTGATGCAGGCACAGGAGTAGGGGAGAATTCTGAAATTTTTTCTGTATCCGTAAATCTGGTGAGCTGTTTTGTGCTCAGATTGATACGGTAGATATCGGTGTATTGCTGGGTATCTGCTGCGGCAGAAAAATACACCTCATTATAACTAAAAAACTGAGGTTGGTTGTTGTACCCTTCGGGATTGAAAGTATTGAGGTAGCTGAGATTTTTCAGCTGTATGGCTTGACCTGAAAATTTCAATTCTCCGAGATAAAGATGGGTTTTGGGCAGCTGACCATACCCGAAGGCTGCGAGATTCAGGAAAATATACATCCAGACCCATCTGCGACAGGAATTAAATGTATTGAAAAGAATTTCCTTTATGCTCATGGTGATTGTCTTCAATCTTTACTTGCAGATCTGAATATTCTGTCCCAGTTGATGCCATTGCGGATATTACCTTCTTTGGTAGAAAACCAGATAAACAGCGGCTTACCTACGATATGGTCGTGAGGTACATATCCCCAGGATCGGCTGTCTTCGGAGTTGTGCCGGTTGTCTCCCATAGCCCAGTAATAATCCTGCTTGAAGGTATAACTGTCGGCTTTCTGATCATTGACGTATATTTCATCCCCCTTGATTTCGAGTTTGTTGTTTTCATAGACAGATATGATTCTTTGGTAGAAGGGAAGTGTCTGCATATTGAGTGGTGTGGTGGCTCCCTTTTTAGGAACCCATATCGGGCCATAATTATCCACTGACCAATTGGCACATTGTACAGGATCGAAAGGGAATAATGTCTTGGGTTCCGGTTCTTTTTTAATGACCTCCACCATAGCATTTGGATCCAGTGATTTCATTTTTTCAGCCTGATCTTCATCCAGAAACAACACTCCGAATCCATTGGTAAACAGGGGAGCATTACCATAGGCATTGTCTCCTGCATCAATTCCCCATTCGTCTAGTTTTTTCAGATTTACCGATACTCCGGGGCTCAACTGAATTTTATACAGAAATTGAGTGTGCTTAGGATTTTTTACGGGCTTGCCGTTGAGATAAATTTGTCGGTCTATGATCTGAAGGCTGTCTCCGGGTCCGGCCACACATCGCTTTATATAGTGGTCCTTTTTGTCTAAAGGTCTTACCACAAAATCTTTTTCCTTAACTTTCCGGATTAGTTCTCTGTCTTGCTGGATATATCCGGGTTCCCGCTCGATCTGAGAGACTGTATAAGATCGGCTGGAGGTAATATAAACGCTGTCACCTACCGGCCAGTTGAATACTATGGGTTTGCCAGCCTCTATTTTTTCGAATGCCGGAAGTCTGTAATAGGGCAATGAGGGTTTGGAAAGGTAGGACTCCTTACGGATTACCGGTATCTGATTGTGCAATAAGGGGACCATAACCACAGTCATAGGAGTGCGTATGCCGTAGTGTGCTTTGGATACAAACAGAAAATCGCCCACATTTAAGGAGCCTTCCATGGATGGGGTAGGAATGACATAGGCTTCTATCAGAAACATACGGATAAAGGCCGCTGCAAATACTGCAAACACAATGGATTCAAGCCATTCCCGGGAGGGAGATTTTTTGAACGGATTTTTTTCTTCCAGTTGTTTTAGCTTGAAGCTGTCGCCGGATTTGCGGGCTTCGTGGATCTGGGCAAGGTATTCCTGTTCTTTGGGTACCACAGGTCCTGCATATTTATCATGGTCATTTCTGGCTATATGAAAAAATATGGAAGGTGCATATATAAATGCCCAGGCTGCATCTCCGAGTGAATGTCTGTTGAAAGACCTTACCAGATCTATGGACATACCCACGAAGATGAATAAATTGACAACAGGAAAGAGCAACCAGAGTGCATAGGTGGGTTTACGGCCTATGATTTTGCACCATTCCGCAAAGTTTACGCCCGGTATCAGGCCTTTTACGGCATCTGCTCCAGCTTTGGGAAAGAGCATATAAAGACTGATACTCAATAAAATGTAGGATATGATCAGAAATATTAAAATAGTCACGACTCAATTTTTTATTCGGTTGCAAATATAGCTTTTAACCCGAATTTGCACCAGAAAATCTATTACGGGCAGGCATGGATGCAATATAAGTCTCCGCCGAGACGGTTCACTTTCACTCATGCACCTTGTGTGGCTAATTATATCTAATCGTGAAATTGGTTATTTTATTGCAACCTTCATCACGAAGTTTTAATGCATAATCCGGGTTTGATGTGATTTTGGCCTGGTGTGAATTTTTATTTTTGAATGTAATGCAGCTGTGTGTCGATGAGTGTATGCGGTTTAGAGACGACAATGTTGTTTTCTTTTCAATAACATTCAGACTACCAGACTGATTCTATGCACTCCGGGCTGATATTTCTTGCTGATGAGGTATTTGACATGCTCATAGTGGGCTTTGTTGGCCACAAAATCTATGGTATTCAGATCTATGATCAGTACCGGATAAGAAAGGATGTTGCGGAAATATTCGAAGTAGGCATCCTGTATTTTTCCGAGGTATTCAGGGGTTATATCTTTTTCGTAGGGGCGGTTTCTTTTGGCTATCTGTTCGAGCAGAATATCCACATTCCGGTGAAAATAGACCATAAGGTCAGGCTTGGGAAAATTCTGGTTGAGCACGCTGAAGAGTTTCTGAAACAGTCTGAATTCCTCGTCCGTAAGATTTTTTCTGGCAAACAACAAGGTCTTGATAAAGGCATAATCCGCTACGGTAAAGTCAATGAACATATCCTGATTGAGCAGGCTGCGTTCGAGTTGCTTATGCCTTTCTGTCATGAAAAAAAGCTCTACGGTGAATGCAAAGCGGTCGGGTTCCTTGTAGAAATAAGGTAAAAAAGGGTTGTCGTCAAATTCCTCGAGAATGAGATTGCAATTGTATTCCTCTTTGAGCAGATGGCAGAAACTGGTCTTTCCGGCGCCGATGTTGCCCTCAATACAGATGTAGCTATATGGAAACTGAATAGCGATAGTGCGGACGAATTTGCTGCAAATTTATCATATTAATCAAAATTGCATATATCCATCCTCAATTTTCATACAGATATACCTCTTTTTTATCTGTACACCGGTCATATATCTCATCTACCGTAATCTGGTGGACAGGATCTGTAAAATCTCCGGCAATTTCTATCAATGGTACCAGGGCAAAATTCCGCTCATACAATCTGGGGTGAGGAATGGTCAGCTTTTCGCTGTTCAACACTACATCATCACAATACAATATATCTATATCAATATTGCGGGGTCCCCAGTGTTCGGTCTGGGATTTGCCCATTTCCTGCTGTATCTGCAGGATTTTGTCGAGCAATACTAAGGGTTCGAATGCGGATTCTACCTGTATGGCCATGTTGAGAAATGGAGCCTGGTCTTCTTTACCCCAGGGTTCGGTTTCATACATTGATGATTCTGCAATCACCTTACCAAGTTTATTGGCAATGTGCTGTATGGCTGTCCTGAGATTTTTCTCCCGGTCACCCATATTAGACCCCAGTAGCAGGTAATAATCTGACATTATTTAGATACGGATGAATGGATTATTTAAAAAACCGGTTTACTCCGATGGCATCCAGGTAGGCATTGAGCTCTTTTTTGACCTCGGGATAGAGGAACATCAGACCGACCATATTGGGAAATACCATTGCCAGAATCATCGCATCCGAAAATCCCCATACAGACTCCATACTTGCAGCAGCTCCGATGATGATGAATATCAAAAACAATACCTTGTAGCTCAATTCTGCTGCTTTGGTTTTTCCGAAAAGATACATCCAGCTCTGCAATCCATAATATGACCAGCTGATCATGGTGGAGACTGCAAAAAGTACGATAGCCACCGTGAGTACATAAGGAAACCATGATATGGAGTTCTGGAATGCAAGCGATGTCAAAGTTGAACCCTGAACATCCACTCCATTGATGTTTACAGTGGCAGCACCATACTGGAATACACCCGTAGAATTATAAATTATGACTACCAGTGCCGTCATGGTACATATCACCACAGTATCTATGAAAGGCTCCAATAAAGCCACCAGACCTTCAGAAGCAGGGTATTTGGTTTTTACGGCCGAGTGGGCAATAGATGCTGACCCTGCGCCGGCTTCATTGGAGAAAGCTGCTCTTCTGAATCCGATGACCAGCACTCCAAACAAGCCTCCCAGTCCTGCCTGCGGATTGAAAGCCTGCGTAACGATCTGTCCCAGAGCATCATCTATGTAGCTGAAGTTGGAGAATATAATAAAAATACATGCTCCTATGTAAATGATGGCCATAAAAGGTACAATCTTTTCAGTGACAGATGCAATACGCTTGATACCGCCTATGATTACAATGCCTACGACAATGGCCAGTATCACACCAATCACTGTGCCGGCACTGCCGCTGGTCATGCCCAGCATGGAAGCAAGCTGTGAGGCTGCCTGGTTGGACTGAGCTGCGTTGCCGCCCCCAAAAGACCCACCAATACAAAGGATGGCGAACAATACCGCAAGGACTTTGCCCATATTTTCATATCCTTTTTCTCTGAGTCCCTTAGACAGGTAATACATAGGTCCTCCGAATACCACTCCGTTTTCATCCACATCTCTGTATTTTACCCCGAGAGTGCATTCGACAAATTTGAGAGACATACCCAGTAATCCGCATATGATCATCCAGAAGGTAGCTCCCGGTCCACCCAATGCAATGGCAAGGGACACCCCGGCAATATTTCCGAGACCTACGGTGCCTGATACAGCAGTGGCTAAGGCCTGAAAATGGCTTACTTCACCATCCTTACTTTCATCCCTGATGGTGTGCACTATGTCACCATCCACTTCAAAGACTTCATGAATTTCAGGTTTGGTATCCCTGACTTTTTCGATTTCGTCATATTTTCCTCTGACCACATTGATGGCAAGGGGGAAACGCCTGATATTGATAAAAGCAAAGTAAAGGGTAAAAAATAAAGCACCCAACACGAGGATAATCACTACCAATGGTATTTTTTGACCGCCCAATGGCACAGAATACAGCACTATCCCTTCCCATGCAGCTGCATAAGGAGCAAATGCCTTGTCTATTCTTTCGTCCCAACCCATTTCCGCAGCGGTCTGTATGGTTTCGGTTACTGACTCTGCAGCTGCCTGTGTTGTCATCATTACTGTGCTGTCTGTACCGGATTCAGGGGTGGGGGACTGGTTTTCCTGAGCGTAGTTTCCATTGATAAAAGAGAGAAAAAAGCCAATGAAAAGAAAGAAAGTTTTTACTGACTGCATAGCGTTTTGGGTTTTTTCAGGACATGACGGTCTGCCATTGCCCGTTGGTTGTAAAATCGTTTATTAAATTGTTTAAGATATGTTTTTCCATCGCATTCATTGAGTTAACAGTAAATAAACCTGTGCTCAATGCTGACGAAATATGAAAAACAGGTGAAAAGTAATAATATATTTTAAAATAACAAAAATTTGAAAAATTTACCTGCCGGTTTGATAAGCAGACTGCATCAGACATACCGTATATAAGCACAGACATCCCTGAACAAGCCAATGGTACAAGTATTGGCAGGTTGGTAGTGATCATCGCTTATTGAAAATACTGAGTCAGGAATTGCTGACATCCAGGTCCATACGTATCCGCCACTCATTGGGTAGGTAGTTGTTGATTCTGTTACCCAGATTTTTACACCACCCCAATCCTGTATTATTGTATTTTACAAGAAACCATCCTTTCGTTTCTGATGCAAGCTGCTGCAATTCTTTTTTTAAGTACAGCAATGCGTCAGCTTTATCGAGATCTGCGGCTGCTGTCTGAGGGTGGTACATAAATGAAAGTGCCAGGTGATAATCGGGAATGAACACCTCCTTGTTCAGCTGTCCTGTAGCAATTCCCGAATTGATGATTCTTGTTTTACGGGGCAAAAGCCGGGTGAAATCCAGAAGTTTTTTGCTCATGGCGTGAATGGTGCCTGTTTTATCTGTAGCCATAACAATATTGTCGCCGGGCATAACCCATGATTCCAATATTGCAAGTTCTTTCTCTTAGCCGGAAAGGTAAAGTATCTTTCAGGATGTCGTACCGGAGATTCGACGGTGCCTGATTTCTGCATCACAGCTACAAAAAATCCTTCTCCTTTGATTTTATGGGGATAAAACTGATAACCTGTGACTTCATTCTTCCGGATTTTGGTCACATTTTCAAAATTATCCAGCCCTATATCTATAGATTGGAGTCCCAATCTTTTACAGAAATCTTCAATATTATCAATATTTTCCTCATGGTTGAAAGTGCAGGTGGAATAGATCATCATACCATCCTTCTTCAAAACAGGCATGACATCCTCCACAATACGTTTTTGTCTCAGACTGCAATGGTGCACATTGACTTCCGACCATTCCTGTATAGCTTTGGGGTCTTTTCTGAACATCCCCTCACCGCTGCATGGAGCGTCTGTCACTATTATGTCAAAAAGCCCCTTAACTTCACCCCAGTCTGCGGGGTCGTTTTGAGTCACGATGATATTATCATATCCGCTTTTCATCAGGTTTTGTTTCAGAATCTGACTTCTGGACCGTATAACTTCATTGCTTACCAAAATGCCTTTGCCGTCCAGCCATTCTGCAATCAGGGTGCTTTTACCTCCCGGGGCACCGCACAGATCGAGGATGGTGAGGGTTTCCCTGTCTTTTGCGATTTTGTCAAGTATATGCCACAATGACATGGAGGAAGCTTCCTGTACATAATACCCGCCTGCATGAAAAGCCGGATCCAGCGTGAATACCGGCCGCCGGTCGAGGTATCTGCCTTGCCTGCACCACGGTACTTCAGATGCAGTATCCAGCGTACCTGTATATTTGCGGGGATGAAGTCTGACAGATACGGGAGGGGATTGTTTTGCAGCGGATTCGAATAATTTCCACTCTTCAATGCCAAGTTCTCTGATCATTCTTTCTTTAAAACGGGGATCGAAGTCCATTTTTATAAGGGATTTAGGTTTTTAGTATGGCGGTATTTTTTTGCCTTATAAAAAATTTAAGCACTTCAATCCATCCGACCGTAATCATCGAAATCAGAAATACGTTCCCAAAACTTGTCAAAGTGAGGGGCTGGACCTTAAAAAATCCGGAAAAAACAGGTATGTAGAAAATACTAATGGTCAGCAGCACGGTTATCATTATAATGAGCGGCAGGAGATTGTTTTTATATTTTAGGGTTTCAATCACGGAATAGTAAAATGATCTGTTGACCAATGTCAGGAAAATATTGCTCAAAACTATTCCGAGGAACGCCGCAGATCTGACAGAAGTTTCATCTCCGGCCTTTGCTTCTGTCCATTTATAGAGGAACAACAATCCCAGTGTGATGATCAGACCTTGTGCTATACTTAAACTCAGATCCTTGTTGCTCAGATAATTGGTGGTTGTAAAATTGGCCGGTCCATTCATTATATTTTTTTCAATAGGCTCGTTTTCATATACAATGGAGCAGGTTGGTCCCATGATAAGTTCGAAAAAAATGATGTGAACCGGGGTAAATATGACAGGATACTGCCAGTTTAAGAAAAGAGGTAAAGCTACCATGAGTATGATGGCTATATGAATTGAAATGATATATCTCACTGCTTTTTTCAGATTGGTGTGTATTTTTCTACCCATAGCTATAGCCTCCCTCATTTTGGAGAAGTCATCATCCGTAAGAATAATGGAGGCAGCCTGTCGGGCAATCTCTGTGCCTCTTTTGCCCATCGCAATACCGATATGAGCTGCTTTAAGTGCCGGTCCGTCATTTACGCCATCACCTGTCATTCCCGTGATTTTGCCGGTGTTTTTCAACAGTTGCACTAATTTCAACTTCAGCTCCGGATACATTCTGGTGAATATGTGGTAATCATTGGCGGCATTGGTATCGGCACCTTCTTTCAGCTTCTCAAAATCTTCTGCATGTATCAGTTTTGAAGAGTGGTGCAAGCCCGCCTGAGAGGCAATGGATTTTGAGGTTTCACTGCTGTCGCCTGTGACTATTTTGATCTCAATGCCGGCTTTTTCAAAATCACCGAATACCTCTTTGATGTTATCTTTGGGTGGGTCATAAAAGGCAATCAAGCCTAAAAACCGGGTTATTACAGACTCCTGTTCCTTTGGAAAAGGGAAATCCGGTGCATCTTTTTTTGCCACAGCCAGTACTCTGTATCCCTGTTCAGCCAGTTTTTTGTGGACTGCAGAGACCAATGTTTCTAAAGTATTATCCAAATTGGAATACCGGATGACTGCTTCGGGAGCACCTTTTCGTGCAATTATCAGGGAGTCATCGGTATTATGCCTGTAAATATGGGTCATCATTGGCGGCTGACCACCGAGAGGATACTCATGATACATAGTGTATTGATTCCGTTTATCTGCAGGGGTGTTTTTTGCATATGCCTGATGAATGGCTTTTTCCATCATATCAAAGGGAGCGGGTTCACTCGCCCACATGGCATATTCTATCAGTTCCAGGGCTTTTTCATTTTGCTTTATTTCATCGATTGTCACAGGATTTTCCAGACCGGGCACCCAAATCCGGGAGAGTTCCATTTGATTTTTAGTAATGGTACCGGTTTTATCAATACAGAGTACATTGGCAGCCCCCAGTGATTCTATTACCTGAGGTCTTTTGACTATGATACCTGCCTTAAGGAGTCTCCATGCACCCAGTGCCATAAATGTGGAGAATGCTACCGGAATTTCTTCGGGAAGTATCGACATGGCTAATGTCAGTCCTTGCAGCAAAGAATGCCAGATATCACCGGTCAGGTAGTAGTGATAAATCCAAATAAGCAAAAAACAAAATATGCCCACTAAGGCCATTTTCTTTACAAACCTGTCAATCTGAATCTGCATTGGAGATTTTTCAGATCTTATTTCTTCTACATTTCCTGCAATTTTTCCGAGCCTTGTATTCATTCCAATGGCCGTGGCCTCAATGATTGCCAGTCCTCCGGTGACAATGGTCCCTTGAAAGAGTTGGTTTTTCTCCGGATTTTCCATCTCCTTAGTAGTGGAATAACTTTCTCCCGTGAGGATTGACTCCATTACAGACAAATCATTCATGTGCCTGATAACTCCATCTGCCGGTACAAATTCGCCCTCTGACACTATGATGAAGTCGCCCAGTACTATCTGATCAGATGGTATGTCCTGAATCATATTGTCCCTTATTACCCGGGCTTTGGGCTTAGTGTAAAGACTTAGGGCCTCAACGGCTCTTCGACTTCTTGTGTCCTGAAAAAATGAAATTCCCGACACAAGCAGAATTGCACCGAACATGAACCATGCTTCTGTTGTTTCTCCTAATATGAAATAAATAGAGGCACACGCCAGCAGCAACAGAAACATAGGCTCTGTGACTGTATCCCTGAGTGCATGAAAAACCGGATTCTTTTTGGATTCAAATCGGTTGTATCCAAAGTTCTGTGCTGACTGCTCTGCTTCAGCCGACGTAAGCCCTTTGAATTTAAAGGAATTTTTGCCCATTCAAACCTAACTTGGTCGGTAAAGTTAATATAACATACCGAAACTGACTATTTTTTAATGCTGCTGATAAGAATCTGAAATACCGCAGCAAAAAAGATTACCCCCAGACATCCGACGGCGTTCAGCCAGAGGTAGCCGATGTCATGGTATTTGTATATGTAG
Source organism: Saprospiraceae bacterium (assembly GCA_016716335.1). GTDB lineage: Bacteria > Bacteroidota > Bacteroidia > Chitinophagales > Saprospiraceae > OLB9. The sequence continues at coordinate 532,725 of JADJWN010000021.1, forward strand.
ATTACCGAAGCCTCTGCCAGCAAAGCTCCGTAAAACACGGCATCACCTCCGATTCTTTTCATATAAAAGGCAATCAGAAAAATACCGAGAATTGTACCATAAAACAGGGATCCGATGATGTTTACAAATTGGATCAGATTTTCAAAAAGGGTACCATAACATGCAAAAAATATGGCAACAAGTCCCCAGCCGACGGTAAATAAACGGGAAGTAAATACATAATGGGTATCACTGCCGTCTCTTTTTACATTTCTTTTGTATATGTCCACACATGTAGTGGTGCCCAAAGCATTCAGTTCAGACGCCGTGGACGACATGGCAGCACTGAGTATCACTGCCAGCAGCAAACCGATGAGTCCTTGTGGCAGATAATGGAGTATGAAATAAATGAATACATAGTCTTTGTCGTTTGTCTCTGTACCCGGTGAGGCTTCCTTGATGATTTGCCTGGCTTTAGCCCTGACGGATTGTTCTTCTGCCAATAAATGTTGCAGTTCTGCTTTCGCTTCAGGAGTCTCGTTGTTCAGGATTTGTTCATAGACGTTTTTCTTTTGGACGAAGAGGGTGTCATGCTTTTTTACAATAGAAGCAAATTCCTGATTTTGGGCAATTTCCGATTTTTCAAGTACTTTGGGATTGAAGAATATCGGAGCTTTATTGAACTGAAAGAATACAAACACCATCACTCCCGTCAGCAAAATAAAAAACTGCATAGGCACCTTCAGTATGCCGTTGAAAATCAGACCCATCTGACTCTCCCGGATGGATTTTCCAGACAGGTATCGTTGTACCTGACTCTGGTCAGTGCCAAAATAAGAGAGAAATAAAAAAACACCTCCCAATATACCGGACCACAAAGTATATCGGTTTTCCGGATTCCAGCTGAAATCAAGGATGTTCATTTTGCCTGACAATCCCGCAAGAGTGAGTGATTCGTGCAGGCCTGCATTGTCCGGCAGGTAGCTCAGTATAATGCCGAAAGCGATAAACATGCCTGCCATGATGACAAACATCTGCTGTTTTTGCGTGATATTGACCGCTTTGGTGCCCCCGCTTACAGTATAAATGACTACTAAGATGCCGATGATAAAATTCAGCAGATTCAGATTCCAGCCGAGTATGGTGGAGAGTATGATAGCCGGCGCATATATAGTGATTCCTGCAGCCATGCCTCTCTGTATCAGAAATAAAATGGCCGTAAGAGAACGGGTTTTCAGATCAAACCTTTCTTCCAGAAACTCATAGGCAGTGAATACTTTCAGCTTGTGGAATATCGGTACAAAGGTGATGCTGATAATAATAATAGCCAGTGGCATACCGAAATAAAACTGGACAAAGCCCATGCCATCGTGAAATGCCTGACCCGGTGTACTCATGAAAGTGATGGCGCTTGCCTGTGTAGCCATGACACTCAGCCCAACCGTCCACCACCGGGCTTCATTATTGCCCAGCAGGTAGGTCTGCATACTCTGCGCACCCTTAGTCTTCCATACTCCATAGATCACTATGAATGCCAGTGTCGCTGTCAGCACAGCCCAGTCAATCAGATGCATATCAGCTGTACATTTGCATAATCAGGTAAAAAACCAGAATATATACTATATTGAGGATGATTACCCAATTGTAGGCGGGTTTCCAGATCGGGATTTTGGGGTCTTTCATATTCAGGGAATCGAAGTTTTGCCCAAAGAAAGCATATTGGCAAATAGCCTGAAAGCACCGGAAACACCTGCAGGAAGCTGCCTGAAAAAGCTCAGACCGGTATAGATATAATAGCCGCTGCCATACCTGGCTACCAGCAAGGTGCCGTCTCTGGCAGGTTCGCCGGGGTCATTGCAGGTCAGGACGGGAGTGTAGGCAGCATCCCATTCACCGGGGAAGTACAAACCTCTTTCCTGAACCCAGCCTTCAAAATCTTTAGCGGTGATTTTATTGGGCTTATTTAATAATTCGTGATCAGGCTGGAGGAATCGCATTTCCGCTTCTTCGACTGAAGTGCGGAATCTGGACAGCGTAATAGGGTAGGGGCCCAACTCTTTGGTTACCAATCCGTTGGATGTATTGTATTGTACCACCACTGTACCACCTTTATGAATATAGTCAAAGATCTCCTTTTGCTTGAATTTCAGGGATTCCTCCGTATTGTAAGCCCGGACACCCATCACCAGGGCATCGTACTGAGCCAGCTTTTCGGCATTGAGGTCTGAAGGTTTGAGCAGATCGACCAAATAACCGATTTGTTGCAGGGATTGGGGTAACTGATCTCCGGCTCCCATGACATAAGCTATGCGCCGGCCCTTGATTTCTATTTCGATTCTTGAGAGTTTACCTTCAGCTTTGCGTATGACCACCTGATGTGGTATATGATCATATCCTATGTCAATCATTTCATTTTCATACACCTGCCCGCCTGCTTCAACTCTTGGGCTGAATACAATTTCCGATTGCTGTGCCGGCGGTGTTACCTGAAACCTGAATTGCTGACTTTCACCTTTGACCTTCAGATCGAATTCATAAAAAGCCGGTTCTGTTTTCCAGCCACGGGGAAGAGGCACGGACACTTTGCCCTTTTGATGTGCTGCCCAGGTATGCACTTCCACCATGATCTCCCTTCCTGCATCTGATCCGAAAATGTACACAGGTTCTTTGACTGATACTGTCAGATGGGGTACCACTTCGAGTGGTCTGTAAGTTTCGCCGTTTTCGGGACTGTTGAATTTATAAACTATATCTCTTTTAAAAGGAATTTCCACACCTTCCACATCCAGAAGGAAGATGGTGCTTAGCGTTCTCGGTGTTTCGGGTAGTCCTATATATTCCGGATTATCGACATGGAAGAGACCCTGAGTTCCCTTTTTTGTAAGCCAGTAAGGTGCAGTATAAAGGGTGGAAGCAGGGATATCAAATTTGAAATTGAATTGCCTGATATCGTTTTCCTCCAGAGCTATATCAAAGGCTGAATCCAGCTGAATAGCCGGTATGGAAATGCGTTTGAGCTGAATGTTGCCACCCAGACGTTTGATACTTTCCACATCTACTGAAATGTTTTCGCCTCTTGTGACCTTGTGCTGGCTGGTTCTGGCTTCCAGAAACAACCCGGCACAGGCGGCTATCAGATCACTGCATTCCCGGAGTTTGACCTGAGTCCAGAAGGGGTCATCTGTTTTTTGTATGGCTTTGTATATCTGTGCCAGATCCGGTATAATGGTGGATGGATTTTTGAAATCGTATCTTTCTATGGCTTTTTTGATCAATGTTTCAATGTGGGCTCCGTTCTTCACCCTGCTCCAGCCTGTATTGATACCCTTGAATATGTCTTCCTTGCCTTCCGGCATATCACCTTTGAGCAGTTCCAGATATTCCAGCTGACTGCCCCGGGTACCGGTAGAACCAAAACCCTGGCATTTGTGCTTGCTTCTGGATTCTGCAGCTATTTCAGTATTGGATTTGCCAATCAAAGGAAAATACACTCCTACATCCATACTCATCAGCATGGATTTATCAGCTTTGTCAAATTTTTCCTGGCTGCCATAAAACCACCAGCTGGTATTGAAGAATATCCTTCTGGCACTCCACGGCTGCACATATCTGAGATGTTCGGGGTAGCTGTTTTTGTCTCCCGATTTGTCAAATAGTTCCAGTGCCAGAATGGCAGAAGCAGTATGATGACCGTGGGTCTCTCCGGAGGTACGATGATCAAAACGATTGATAATCACATCCGGCCTCAGCTTGCGGATAGCCCACACCACATCGGCTTTGACTTTTTCGGTATCCCAGATTCTGATGGTCTCTTCGGCATTTTTTGAAAAGCCGAAGTCATTGGCCCGGGTAAACATCTGATGTCCGTTGTCCACTGATCTTGCCATCAGCAGTTCCTGAGTACGGAGTACACCCAGCAGTTCGTTGATTTCTGTCCCTATCAGATTCTGCCCTCCATCGCCACGTGTGAGAGACAGATAGGTGGTATAGGCTTTTTTATCGTTGGCGAGGTAGGATATCAGTCGGGTATTTTCATCATCCGGATGGGCAGCTACATACAGCACAGAACCCAAAAAGTTAAGTCGTTCCAGCCCGTTGTATATGTCGCCGCTGGTCCATTTTTTGGGGGATTGGGCCAATCCGGAAAAATGTATCAGGACAGCAAACAGGATGGTGATTTGGCTAAGTCTCAGAGTTTTAGTCCGGTATGGAGTCATACATATTTGATTTATGGTTGAAAATACATGTCCCATTATGCTGATATGAAAAATACACCTCATTTTCGAATAAAAACATTTTCAATCAGTTGGAAAAACAATAGGTTTCTGTCATATTTGCGACGTGATTAAGTTGTATAAGGAATGTTAATAGTTTTTATAACACTCTTGATGGCTATTTGTCTGGGGGTATTCATCCTCAATCAAAAACAAACGGTCCGAAGATACAGGTGACAAAATTACTTGGCTGAAGGCATTTTGCAGGCCTCATCTGCTTTCTTACCACAGACTGTACACTCTCCAATTTGACTTTTCAGCATTGGATTGTTGCTGGCGCATGTACCTCTGAATTCATTTCCTGTCACTACATGTCTAAGGTTTATCAATACAAAGGACAGGCCAAAAAAGACAAAAATAATTCCCGTGATATATAAAAATTCCAACATAATATTCCCGAAAGTTAAATGAATAAATATCAGATTTACGTTCTGAAATAAAAAATGCCCGAACAATTCATTCAGGCATTTTTAACATCTACAAACATTATAAGTTTAATTTTTCAAAAGCTGTCGCTTAATTTTTCCCCATCATCCTGTTTACACCATCAATAAACTCTGCAGCTGTAGCCGTGTAGCCGGTTTTACCCAATGCATTGATTGTGTATTGATTGTTGGTTTGGTCCTTGTTCAGGTCAAATACCCATACAGTAGGATAACCCTGTACCTGAAAAGCCTGTGCCAGACTCATGTTTTGCTGCTGTATCTCGGCCGGTATTTTAAAACTTCGGGGAAAATCCAGCTCCAGTAAAACGACATTCTTGTCTGCCCATTGCTTAAACTCATCGTGATCAAATACATTGGCTTTTAGTCTCTTGCACCATCCACACCAGTCACTTCCGGTAAAATTGGCCAGAATAGGTTTTCCGGTTTTCTTGGAGATGGCATACGCTTCATCAATATTTACCAGCCATCCGGGCATGGTAGCTTTGTAGGGCTGTACCTGCTCCTGCGCATTCATCTGTGATTGCGTATGCGCATCAGAGTACATCATTAATATCAGTCCTGCAATACTGAATAAAAAATGGAAAAGTTTCATGTTAAAATACAATTTAATATTTAAAACGCCACAAAGATACCTTATTATGATAAATTTGCTCCTTCCGGTTTGTTATTATTTTCATAATAGTCAGAGATACAGAATTCATGGGTTTTAAGTAATTCTGACTATGGTTGAAAATTGCCACCGAGAGCAGTACATCGGATATTCTTCATGATTGTAATTCGAATATTATGCCAGAAATTTCAAAAACAAAGCAGGAAAAACTGGAAGCCTTCTCCAGATTGCTGGATATCATGGATGACCTTCGGGAAAAATGTCCCTGGGACAGAAAACAGACCTTCGAATCCCTCCGTATTCTGACGCTTGAGGAGTGCTATGAGCTGGCAGATGCCATTTTGGAAGGTGACTTACAGGGAATTAAGGAAGAAATCGGAGATATCATGCTGCACATGGTGTTTTATGCCAAAATAGCTGAAGAAAAAAATGCTTTTGATGTCGGCACGGCTATTCATGCCATCTGCGACAAGCTGGTGTCCAGACATCCTCATATATACGGTAATGTGCAGGTGGAGAATGAGGAAGATGTGAAAAGAAACTGGGAGCAGATCAAGCTGTCTGAAGGCAAGAAATCTGTACTCCAGGGGGTGCCTGCCGGCTTACCGGCAATGGTCAAAGCATACAGAATGCAGGAAAAGACGGCCAAGGTAGGTTTTGAATGGGATAATGCAGAAGATGTGTGGAGCAAAGTAGAAGAAGAAATCATGGAGTTTAAGGCAGTGGCTGATTCTGAGGATTTTGCAGCCCGTGAAGACGAATTCGGCGATATCCTGTTTTCACTGGTCAACTATGCAAGATTTAAAAATATTGACCCGGAGGCAGCCCTCGAACGGGTAAATCTGAAATTCAAAAGACGATTTGAGTATATCGAAGCCCATGCTCCTAAACCACTCATTGAGATGACGCTTCAGGAGATGGATGCGTTGTGGAATGAAGCTAAGTCGCGGGTGTAGGACGATAAATCAGAGAAAATTATCCGACGATCACCTCCAGAGACTTCTCTATCAGGGATTTTACGGCTTTTCCGGGATTTGAAGTAAATGTTTTCAATGCTCTGTTGGCAATGATGGCATTCAGTGAGACAGCATTATGATTGAAAATATGGGCAAGGCCATAGATTCCTGCGGTTTCCATCTCCAGATTGGTGGTGCGGAGATGCTCGTATCTCACATTTCTTAATAAATCCAGAAAATCGGTCGATCTTGGAGCTATACGCAGTGATCTGCCCTGTGGACCATAAAATCCGGTATTGGTGATGGTGATGCCCGGCGTACAGAAATGTGTGAATCTGTCAGCGAGCGGGCCGGGTGCCTTCACTGCATAAGGGAAAACAGAGGGCAGCTGGTCCTTGAGTACAGTCCTTGCATCATGGGTGATGGCTTTTTCGGACACTGTATTGTCCATTGTGTAGAAGTGGAGCAAACCATCGAGACCAATGGCATAGGCCGATACTATGTAACTGTCTAAGGCTACTTCCTCAATCAATGCACCTGATGTGCCTATCCGGTAAAAATTGAGTTGGGTAAGGTCTTTCCTGACCATTCTTTCTTTCAGGTCTATATTGAACAGGGCATCCAGTTCAGTGATGACTATGTCGATATTGTCCGTCCCGATGCCTGTGGATATGACCGTAAGACGCTTTCCGTTGAGACTGCCTGTAGTCGTCCTGAACTCTCTGTTTTGTACGGTAAACTCTATATGGTCAAAGTATTGGGTAATCATATCCACCCGCTCTATGTCTCCGACGGTGATGATGTCCCGGGCTACCTGTCCTTCGTGGAGGTGCAGGTGATATACGCTGCCATCAGGATTAAGGATCAGCTCGGAGGATTTTATTTCGGGCATGATTGGGTGTTTTGTTTAGACAGAGGGTAAAATTAATAATAAGCTGCGAGCAATATATAAACCCGTAAATTATTCGTCAGATTTTTATAAAACGATCAGGCATATATCCCCATGGCCCGTGCACTATGGCACAATTTGCAGGGACGTAGGAACGAGATATCTGATTTGGTCTTTTTTACTTATTTTCCAGCAGTTCTCTGACTCCTTTTTTGACGTTTTTTTCAAAGTCCAGCATGGAGCCGAACTCTGTCCTGTACCCGAGTCCAAGTCCGTATTTTTGTCTGAAATTATTGATGGCCACAGCATCAAGGTCGTATTTACCGTACAGTCTTGCCTTAAGTTTTCTGTCCTTGGTCAGGATCAATTCCAGAGAGAAATCCGGCAGGATCTGATTGACTGTAAAACCCTGATTTTGAAAAACATAATTTCCGCCTACATTGAGGGACAGTCTTTCATCCATAAATCTGAATCTGTTTTTCAGCATAAACTCCACTTCATCCGGAAAAAGATTACGGTTGTCTGTGGCACCTCCCACATTCAGGGTATTATTGCGTAAGCCTACTTCAAAATCTACGCCGGCAATAAAACCGTTTTCTTCAAGCGCAGTATTGAGCAGGCTGGTCAGGTACATGGATAGCTGACTTGATACAAATTCGCTCAGTGTATTGATGCCCGCCGATTGCAGACTTCCGGCACCGAATGCATCCGATACACGATTGGAAGGCAGGAAGGAGTTGAATACAATCAATCCCAGTACCTGGCTGTTGAGCTCGAGTTCGTTGATGCGGATCAGTCTCATCTTGCTGTCCGTAAGATTGGCCAATTCGCCTACCAGATTGGGGAAGGCGAGGTCAAATTTGATTTCCGGTTTGTACAGTGTGCCTCCCAGCTTGAGTTTGAGATCTACCTCTGTCCGCTGATTGGCCTGATTGACAGTCTCTGCACCGGAGAGTACTAAGTATTCTTCGATGAAAGGTTTTACGGCCGTACGCATTCGGTAGTTGGCCTCGATGTCCAGGGTGGTATTGATCGGGTCTCCGGTCCACCGGATGATACCTCCCCGGCTTACGACGAAGGGCTTGGCCACGGGTAGCAATGCTACGGTGAAAAGGTATTCACCACTTTCTATCTGATATTCACCGAATATATCAAAGTCCCCTTTTCGGGTGATGGTAATCTGCATATTGCCTCTGCCATTGCCCCGGATGATATCTCCCCGGGATTCATCAAAAATGATACTCAGCTCTGCATCAGGCGTCAGCGTCAGATTGACTTCAATGTTGATACCTTTTATTGTACTTTCGGTATATTCCGTATTGTCTGACTGAATTGAATCTTTTTTGAAAAATGTAATAAAACTTTCCTCAGCGGATGCCTGGGTATTGCCTACCGGAATGAATAGTTTGGAGCCCGGACCTGTGACGCCGGTGATGACCATATCCACATTCTCAAAACTACCGGTAAATCTTGCGGTGACATTTCCCACGCCATATCCGTAATAATTGGCATTGTCAGATTTAGTAGTATTCAGCACTATGACATTATTGCCGGTAAGGGTGGCATTCACCCCAAAATCCTTAAAAACATTGTGTGTCAAGCCGCCTGTGATCGTCCCGCTGTTGCCGTTGGCATCTTTGATTACCGCTCCGGTGAGGTCTATCACCCTCTCATTGAGCTTTACTTTCTGATTGTCAAAATAATAGGTGGCACCGGTGTATATGAGCTTGGTTCTGCCTTTGTTGATGGTGCCGCTGCCATTTATTTTAAGGTCTGAAAGAGGTCCGTTGACATTGATCTCGGCATCTGCATACCCGGCGGTATTGGTGATACCGTCTTTCAGCAAATACTGAAGTATGTACAGCGGTGCTCGTTTGAGCTTAGCCCTTGCATTCAGATGTTTTCCTTCCGGACTGTAGTCCACTTTTGCCGCAATGATATCTCCGAGTGTGATGGAGGCATTCAGTTTTTCGCCGGCGGGTTGCGTCAGATATATATTCAGGGTGCCGTAGGGGTCTTTGTTGATGGTAAATTCCTGCACATATCCGATGACGCTGATATCTTTGTGCTCACCGAAGATGTCAGAAATTTCTATATCCACATCTGTGAGACCTCCGAATTTCATCTTATCATAATCGATCACCGGATTGAGCATGTCAAGGTCAAAGCGTGTGAGAATAACATTGAGGCCTTTGTTTTCAATATCTCTGAAGAGTAACCTCCTGGTACCATCCGAAAAACTCAGATTCTGAATGTCAAAATAGCTTTTGCCGAGGATAATTTTGTTTCCTTTGGAGATATTCCAGCTCTGATTGAAGAATTTCAGCTGATTTTCTTTCAGACTGAGTTCATATCCTCTGGCATGCGGAATAAACCTTCCCTGAATGTCAAAATTTTCAAAAATATTGAATACATCCGAGCTCGATATTCCTGCGGTGATGGTGTCTCCTTTCATATTGGTCTGAAAGTCTATGGCTTTGAAGGAAGTGCCGGCAGCGAATGTGGAATCTGCGTGTATGAAAATATCTCCGGTTTTTGCATCTGAGGTGACAAGTACCTGAATGTTTTTGATGGAATCATTTTTAATTCTCAGCAGGGGCAGGGTAGTGCTGAGTGAGATTTCATTGCGGTAACTGTCTATGCGGCCTTTCAGATTCAATCTGCTGAAATACACATTTTTGAGACCGGCAAGATCAAGCAGGTTTTTACTCTGCTGGAGCTGAATATCCAGATTTACCCTCTGATTGGGAAAGTCTTTGGTATCACCCAATTCCCAGGTTTTTGTTATATAGGGATAGTTGGTGGCCAGGATTTTTTTTACTGATTTGGCCAGGTTGGGCAGGTCGTAATCTCCCTCTATACTCATTCTGCCCAGATCGCTGGTGACTATGAGCTGCTTGGATTTGGATGCCAGAATTTTGGAATCCAGATTGATGCGTTCGAGGGTGTACAGGCTGTCATCTTTTTCTATGACCATATCAGTGATCTCGATGTCTCCGAGTATGTCGTTGATGTTGCTGCCCTGCAGGTTGATCTGCATGTCTCCTGCAAAGGCCAGCGGATTTTTACTCAGATTCAGGGCTTTCAGGTCAATTCTTTTTACTTCAGATTCGAAATTGAGGAATGCCATGCCTTCCAGATATTCCAGTACGCCCTTGAATTCAAAGTCTATATTCGGGTCATGGATGCTGAGGGTGCCTTTGAAAATACTTTTCTCAATGAGTCCCTGCACGACAAAATTGGTGTAATTGTAATTTTTGAAATACAAGGATTTTACAGTTGCCGTAAGGTCGGTTCGGAGCGTATTTAAAGTAAGTCCGCGACCGTTTTGTACCCTTGAGTTGAAGTTGACCAGGCCCAGGTCCGGATTATCTGCCCATTTGCCCAGATTGAACTGTATCAGATTGAGCTGTCCGGAGTAATTGGCCTTTTGGGTGCCGGCAGAGAGGTCCAGACGCATATCGAGCTCTGCCGTACCGATGTCAGTACGCAGTTTTCCGTAAGCCACAAAATCCTCCGGATATCCGTCAAACCTTCCGGTAAAGTTGATACTGCCGGTTTTTGCAAAATTGTCGGGTAAATTCATGCCCGGAAATACCATCCGCAGCTTGCGCATACTTGTCTGAAACCTGTCAAGACGGATATTGAGCAGGGTGTTGCCGGGGTCTGTCAGATCCCGGGTGTTGAATGATCCGGCCAACGCCAGTTTATCACCCAGCCTGATGTTTACGTCTCTTCCGGCAATGTTGTTGATACGGCCAAAATACCGGCCACTGATCCACAATTCTTCTTTGCTGTTGTGAATAAGCAGCTTGTTGCCCTTGAGTGCTTTGATAAAATGGGTGATATCTCCAAGGAAGATTTTACTATCCTCAAATTCCGTATTGATGATGACATCGTGTAAAAAATTGGAAAATGCTCCCCACCCGTCGTAGCTGAGGTGGATTTTTTTACGGAGTCTGCTCCTTTCTGTAATTAATTCATAGTCAGGAAGTAAAATTTCCTGTGCATTGATTACGATAGAATCACAGGTGAAATTTTGCAAAACAAAACCTTTGTCATCTCTGAACCTGAACTGTTTGAGATCCATGCCGATGCTTTGGTCTTCGTCCAGTCTGAAATGCTCTATGCCTATATCCAGCCCACTGACATTGAAATGATTGAAATCCATGACATCCTTGTAGGTCAGATCCGGAAGGGTGAGATTATTATGTACGGATACCGATGCATCGGAGATACGGAAGCTTCCCACCTTCAGCTGCAAAGGGTTGGATCCGGATTGTGCTGCAGAAGAGGGTTGGCTTATAACGGTAGCTTTATCTGTTTCACGGATAGCTTTTGTGCTGTCATATTTTATCGATGTAATCTGCAACCTGTCGAGAAGAATGCTTTCTATATCAAAGCTGTTGCACTCCAGGTCAATATTTCTGAGCAGAAAACTTCCCTTATCCAGTGCAAAGTTGATGGATTTGCCCTGGTTTTCGTTGTCCAGAATGAGTAGGATATCTTCGAGGTTGAGTCTCTTGAGATCAAGATGCAGGGGTTTGCCTCCCGACGAATTATTGGATTTTCCGGCAAGGCGGGAGATGAATTGATCCAGATTTGATTTTTCTGCCCCTTCTTTGGTGAGAATATGAAGTTTAAGTCCCTTGACTTTAACGGAGGATAAATCCAATTTTTTATTGAAAATGTACAAAAGATTTTTTCGAAGCGAAATATCAAATTCCCGCATCTGAAACAAACTGTCCTGATCCTCATGAATTTTTACATCCATGAGCTGCAATCCATCTATCAGAGAAAGTCTCACTTCGCTGATTTCTACCTGCATTTGAGTCCTGTCAGAGATATAAGCCGAAATGGTGTCTTTCAACCAGATCTGAACCGGCCGGAGCTGAAGTAATGCAAGACCCAGCACCGGCAGCAGGACTATGAACAACATAATCCTTTTGATTAAGGAAGGAATATTCCACCCTGAGGGTTGTTTTTCTTCCGGTGCAGGTATATTATTTTCTGATGGAGACATGGGTCATTAAAAACGGTCTAAAGATAAGGTAAAATCTGCCTGGTCTGTACAATTAACAATACTTTAAACCTTGTTTTGGGTGAGTTGAAGATAGAGTTGGATCACTTCTCTGGCCTCTGATACATCATGTACCCGAAGTATGGAAGCCCCACGCTCCAGAGCTGCCATGTGAAGTGCTGTGGTGCCATTGAGTGCACCGTTTGCATCAGTCTGCAATACCTTTTGAATCATGGATTTTCTCGAAATTCCGGCCAAAACAGGAAGGTCAAAAATCTTTAGAGATTGAAGGTGACGGAGTCTCAGCTAATTGTCCTGCAGCTTTTTGGCAAAGCCAAACCCCGGATCCAGAATGATGTCTTTGACTCCCGCAGCACGTGCTCTCCTGATACCTTTGGCAAAATATTGTAAAAGCTCCAGCATGGTATCATCGTAGTCTGTAAGCTGTTGCATCGTCGCAGGAGTACCCCGCATGTGCATCATGATGTATGCGGCATTGTATCGGGCAGCAACCGCATAGATGTCAGGATCTCTCATACCTCCGGAAATGTCATTGATCAGGTGGGCACCGGCCTGCAACAGGGATTCCGCTACACGTGCTCTCCACGTATCTACGGAGATCAAGGCCTGGGGAAAGCAGGCATGGATTTTTTCGACTATGGGTGCCACTCTGTCTGTCTCTTCCTGAGGGCTGATTTCCATAGCTCCCGGACGACTTGACATGCCCCCGACATCCAGTATGGAGGCACCCTGATTGAGCATCTTTTCTGCCTGTGCACACAGGATGTCCGGATCTGTAAATCTCGAAGCCTCATAAAAAGAATCCGGCGTGGCATTGATGATAGCCATCACCACCGGCTTTGCGAGATTAAGTATGCTGCCTCTGCATTGTATTGTTTTCATTCGGGGCAATTCAGTGTATATCATGTAACCACTTGGTAATGAGCTGTCAAAACCGAAAAACCAACAGAGTACATTAGAAAATTCCTGTGGGTCATCATTCTATCAATCGGTGCACAAAGGTAGCAAGATTACCCGTTTATACCACAGATATTTTGTATGGTAAAGTCTGTATCCGTTCGGTTTTTTTAAACCAGACGATAGTAAGGACTTCCAAGGTATTGATGACTTTTCTGATAAACCAAAACAACTTGGCTGTATCGTTTGATTATCTTAATATTTCAGTAATTCAGTCGGTACATAATCCGGAAAATCACTTAAAGTTACTTTTATCTGAATTAATCCCGAATTGAGCATTCGAAAAGGATATTAATGGTTGAAAGGTCACAATATCATACACTTTTGTGAATGAATCTATTTTTAAAAGCATGGTTGAATTATACCATCGCCTGATTTTGCAGTCATCGCATGTCGTAAGAGGTTTTTCGCTGAAAAATACCACCGGCATAAACATACCGCCTTGCTGTATGCATTGTACGGTCATGGGCTGAGGCTCAATGAGCTGCTGTCTGTAAGAACCAATGACCTGCTTTGGGACAGAAATCAGATTTTTGTACACAAGGGCAAAGGTAAAAAAGACAGATACATCCCTATGAGTCAGGAATTCAAGTCTCTGATACGGATGTACATCCATGAATACAGGCCTCAATACTGGTTGTTTGAAGGGCAGGACGCTCAAAGCCGCTACAGTGAGCGGAGCGTACAGGAAGTAGTGCGTACAGCGGCCCGGAAAGCCCGGATACCCATCAAAGTGACACCGCATATGCTTCGGCACCTTATGCTACCCACTTAGTGGATTCTGGTACACAATTGCCCTATGTCAGGGAGCTCCTCGGGCATAAGGATATTAAGACCACGATGATCTACACCCATGTCACTACGGCAAGTATCGACTCAGTGATGAGCCCATTGGACAGATTGAGAAAAATGTAACAATAATTCAAAAAAAAGTGATAAAAAATTTGGAAAAACCGCAGTGGTGTCGTAAGATTGCTGTAGAAATAAGTAAGTTGTAGGCAATTTTTGAAACCTATTTCAGGACATGACAAACGAAATCACAACAGAAAAATATTGCTTCAACATGAATGTATTTTTTTTACATTTGAAAACCTGTATCACTAACCATAACTATTGAGAAATGGAACTTGCTAAACGTATTGGTGAATTTGCAAGGAAGCAGCCGAAAGATTTTGCAATCTTGATTATGCTTCTATTCTTTATATTGACAACAATCTTATTCTGGTTAAAGCTTAATGGCCAAAAAATTCAACTCCCATTTTTGGAAAACTATGTTAGAGTTGTGCCTGAAGGATTACCAAATACTGTCACTACTGATATACTAAATAAATACTCAAAAATAGTTGGAAATTACAAGTATCGCTGCAAATCAAAACCCAAAAATCATGGTGGAGTTTTACATATAGAAATCATTACTACCGACAATGGATTACAATGGAAATTGACAGGTGAGAGAAGATGGGAAGAAATAAAAGATACTTTGAATGGCACAATTATTAAAAAGACATTTTTAGATATACCTTACCAATGGGAAACAACATGGGGGGATTTTATTACAGACAATAAGATAGCATATAGATATGAAATTTCAAGAACCGATAAGCATATCAAAGGTTACGCAGAAGGTCTTGTAGACCCCAGTGGTAATATTTCTTGTAACTATTGGCAGTTACCACCTGACGATCCGCTGTATGGCTCATATGAGTTTAAAAGAGTTGCAGATAAAAATGATACTGAATGGTAATTCGGATAGAATATGAATAGCAATAAATATACAACTGACCCATCCAAAATTTATGATGGACCCAACTTTGAAGAGTTTTGCATCGCTCAAGCGAAGTATCTGCCTGCAAATAGAAATAGGACAGATTGCATTACATGTCCATTAAATAATTTGTGTATACCTGGATTTGAAGAGCAGGTTAGAAGGGTAATTAGTGGCGAAAATCCTAGTTTAACAGAGGGATGTTCTATAGACACTAATGATTTAACTTCTGAAAAACTATTTGAGGGACTTTCGACTGAACAAATTAATTTTATAAAAAAACACATCCCTAATCTCTAAATTTAAAATCATGGAAAAAGATGTTTCAAAACTACAATTAGAGGCAAAAAAGCAACTGGCTCAAAAGGCTGAGTTATTGAGCAAGCAACAATTGGAAGCAAAAAAACAGCTTTCGCAAAAAGCGGAATTGGTTGCTAAGCAACAGTTAGAAGCCAAAAAACAACTTTCAAAAAAAGCTGAATTGTTAAGCAAACAACAGTTAGACGCTAAAAAGCAGCTTTCTTCAAAAAAGAACTTGAAGTAAAACTGCCTACAACACGGGTTCCTATGTAATCTCCTGCCAGGCAAACGGAAATAATCTCAATCTTTTCTTTTTTGAAAAGATGTCAAGGAGTTTTTTTCCCCGGCATTCCTTTCGCAAGATGTTTTGATGTTTTCCTTATACAATTTATTTTTATTTGTCTTATCCGCTCATTCTATTGTGTTTTTTTCTCTCTCTATTCACGCTCCATATATGTAGTAACGATGTTTTTACCCGTTCTACCGGCATCCATGGGAAAGATCGAGTCTGTAATACAGCTGCTTGCTTGGCGTTGAGATACCTCATCCCTACGGGTTGTTCTCCACCGGCTGGTTATGCAGTCTGTTTGACCTTTCCACTCTTTGTTGTGGAATTTTCGAGACTGTCTTGAAAATTGATTATATAGGGTTGTTTATTTCTGATCGCTCCACATCCTGCGGATCAGTTTGTACTATCTTTACTATGACGCTCTTACTGTTTTGCCCTGATGCTTGCGGTAGTATGCCTGGAGTTCCGGATCTCTCCATGGCTATCCAGGCCACCTCGATGATGTAAAAACGCAATAAACTCCTGCATCTCGGTGTAATACCCAGGGCTTTCTCTGTACCACCACTCAGAAACGGCCCCAGTACTACTCCGATGTAATTGGACAGTTCTGATTCGTTGGTGAACCGGCGTATATCTCCCAGTTCACTCAATATCGCTGATACTACCAGCCTTCCGAATCCCGGTATGCTCCGCGGCAGATAATAATCTCTTTATGGTGGGTGCGACCATACTTCACAAGCTCATTGATAATGTGGAGAAGCTCTTTGTGCAGGCACTCCAGTACTACACAGTTTGCTCTCCATCGGTAACCGCGCTCCTTCACTGCTTTGCCACCGGATTGCTCTGTCCATTCTACCAATGCCTTGCTCAGGTAGCATTGTCATTCCTCAGGTACACTGATGCTCATATACAGCAACTGACTCTTTATCTGGTTTTTATCCTCCTAAGGTTTCTCACCAATATATTGCGATGTCGCAACAGTAACTTCAGAAGATCTTCCTGCTCCGTAGGCTAAGAGTATCCCTTTGAGCTGTCCATCGCGATACAATCTGCACAACATCCTTGCATCAATCTTGTCACTCTTCTGATACTGATATTTATCAGACCTCAGTATGTCTGATGGATTGACCACCATCACATGCACCCCAGATTCAGACAGTATCTCACTACCCCAAATCCGCAACACCCTATCTCATACACCAAATGCTTCATGTGCCACAAAAATGCTTTTGCATACTCATATAATAGTTCAATATCTGCGGACATGGAGAAATTCTTGTGATGACAGATATCCTATCGATATGGACCCGATATGTCTTTTTATGGATGTCAATCAATATAAATCCTGAGTGTGCTCAATTGTATCATTTTTTATTGTATTTTTACTGGTGAATTTAATATTTATACGATTGATTCACCGGAGAGATTCCCATGGATGCTTTGTCAGGCGGGGGTGACGTACAAACTTGGAGCTTTGTGCTTCTATTCAAGTGTAATTCCCAGGTTGACAGTGTAGTGCTCCGAAACCCGCCCGAACATAAGCCCTAGGCTCATCAGGCCAGCGAAAAAAACTCAATTTTTGCTTTCTATGGCTCTCTATATAGCTTCCTGATAGGATACGTTTTATGGCTATTTATGCTACCAAGTTATTTATCGTGACCATCTGTAATACATCATATGCTCTAAAGTGATTTTTGGGAAATTTGACTACTTTTTCGTAGTCCGGTTTCCAGTTTTGAGTATTTTCAGAATTTCAGGGCACTACCTAGGATATGAATGCTCCGCTTCATAGTATATACCGTCATTATCAGGGCATATTCCCCATTCACTTTTTCCAGTCCCCGCAGGTTGGTGTGTCCAT
>JADJWN010000022.1 GCA_016716335.1 Saprospiraceae bacterium
TTCCTCTTTGTTGAATTTTCGGGAACTGTCTTGATAATTGATTATATAGGGTTGTTTATTTCTGATCCTGCTCCACATCTGCAGATCGGTTTATGTCACTATCTTTACTATGACGCTCTTACTGTTTTTGCCCTGATGCTTGCGGTAGTATGCCTGGAGTTCCGGATCTCTCCCGCATGGCTATCCAGGCCGCCTCGATGATGTACGAACGCAGCAAACTCCTGCATCTCGGTGTAATACCCAGGGCTTTCTCTGTACCACCACTCGAATGCAGCCCCGGTACTACTCCACGATGTAATTGGACAGTTCTGATTCGTTGGTGAAGCGGCGTATATCTCCCAGTTCACTCAATATCGCTGATACTACCAGCCTTCCGGATCGCGGTATGCTCCGCAGCAGGGGATAATCCTCTTTATGGTGGGTGCGATAATGCTTCGCAAGCTCATTGGTAATGTGGAGAAACTCACTGTGCAGGCACTCCAGTACTACCAGGTTGCTTCTCCATCGTCTTTTCGCTCCTTCATAACTTTGCCACCGGATTGCTCTGATCCATTCTATAAATGCCTTGCTCAATTAGCATTGTCATATTCCTCAGGTACACTGATGCTCTCTGCCACAGCAACGCTGACTCTTTATCTGGTTTTTATCCTCCTAAGGTTTCTCACCAATATATTGCGATGTCGCAACAGCAACTTCAGAAGATCTTCCTGCTCCGCTAGGTATGTGTATCCTTTGAGCTGTCCATCGCGATACAATCTGCACAACATCCTTGCGTAAATCTTGTCACTCTTCTGATACTGATATTGTCTGACCTCAGTATGTCTGATGGATTGACCACCATCCCATGCCACCCCAGATTCAGACAGTATCTCGCTACCCAAATCCGCAACACCCTATCTCATACACCAAAATGCACTTCATGTGCCGCAAAGTGCTTTTGCACATACTCATACAATAGTTCAATATCTGCGGACATGGAGAAATTCTTGTGATGACAGATATCCGTATCGATATATGGACCCGATATGTCTTTTTATGGATGTCAATCAATATAAATCACGAGTGTGCTCATTTGTATCATTTTTATTGTATTTTTACTGGTGAATTTAATATTTATACGATTGATTCACCGGAGAGATTTACATGGATGCTTTGCGTCAGGCAGGGTGACGTGCAAAATTGGAGCTTTATTGTGCTTCCTATTCAAGTTCAATTAACTGTTGACGGTTTTGTGCTCCGAAACCCGCCCGAACACTAAAGCAAAACGTCAGGCTGTGAAAAAACTCAATTTTTGCTTTCTGTGGCCCTCTATATGGCTTCCTGATAGGATGCGTTTTATGGCTATTTATGCTACCAAAATATTTATCGTGACCATCTATAGTACATCATATGCTTTAAAATGATTTTTAGGGGAAATTTGACTACTTTTTCGTGATCCGGTTTCCAGTTTTGAAGGTTTTTCAGAATTTCCGGAATACCCAGGATATGCGTAAACCGCTTCATATTTTATACCGTCATTATCGGAGCATATTCCCCATTCACTTTTTCCCGGTCCCCGCAGATTTGGTGTGTCCATAACCCCACCCCTCGTTTTATCATTCAAATATATGCTCGTTGATCTCTTGTCGTTTTTTCTGTACAGTGCCGTATTTTCTTTATACCGTTGATTGTTGGCTTGTACGGCTGGGGCATATTCTGATCTTTCAATTTCTCTGCCTCCTTTGGCCCTGCCCGTACACAAATGCTTTACCGGACAGGAATGCTGAGCAGGTGTGCAGTATTTTTGTATTGAAGTAGCGTCGGTCTCTGGTCTTTTTTTGTGCCATGTGCCTTTGGTCTCAGTTTCTCGCACGGACAGGTGTAGCAGCTATCGGTGCTTTCATCATGCCAAACTTATCCACCAGATGCTCCGGTGTGGTGCCTTTATCATTACTGTTGACTATCTCTGACAGGGATACTATCGTCGTAATGCCGGCTTCTGTACTTACTGATCCTCTCGCCCGTTGTGATACCCTTTGTCCCAACCAATACGGTGATTTGTTCGGAGCCCATATTTGCTTTGCTCTCTGTCGCTATATCACTCAGTGCATTCACATCGTTGCGATTGATGGTTTGGGTTTACCTGTTACCAATTTATGCTTTTCATCCACTGCCGCCTGTACATTTGTAGCTTACTTCCACTACCTGCCCTTACGCACAGCGCAGCAGAGCCCGGGCATCACCATCCGTTATAGATAGCTGGGTGTCGCCGCTTTGCTACATCTTCTTCCAAATATTCATACCTTATCTTGCTAACTTTCCAGTCTTTCTATTTTCTCTTGTATTTGATTGATTTTCTCTGTCTCTTCCTGCTTATCATTGGCTTCTAAATTTCCAGATACTCGTTCATCTTTTCTTCTATATACACTCAAATGCCGTTCTATTTTCTTCTGACTGTAATTATTCTTTTTACTATTGCTCGCTCTGACTTTGGCACCATCTATGGCTACTACTTCTCCTGCTACTAACTCTGCTTCTTTTAGAAACAATACAAAGAGTTTAAACAACCCTTTGAGTGCTTTCGGATTATCCTTACGAAAATCCGCAATGCTGTGATAATTGGGCTGCAATTGCCCGTAAGCCATTGCAGCTCGGTATTGCGTCCGCACTCTCGCTCCAGCTTCCGGCTTGATCTGATACCATTCAGATAGCCATACAAGTATATCTTTAGGAATAATTTTGACTCATACGCCGGACGACCTTCTGTCTTGACAGTACGTACTGCAAATCCCAGCTTATCCGGATCTATTTTATCTACAAATGCATCCACAAATCTTACAGGATTGTCTGGAGCAATCCTGTCTTCAAGGGTATAAAACTGCATCTGATGCCTGTCTTGTCCTCGCAATATTAACATATATAATTTTTTGTAAATATATGAAATGATTATATTTTTAAACCTATCTTTGTAAGGATAATTTTGGACAGGCGGGGCAGTTTTTTCACAGTCTGACGTTGTGGGTCAGCATAAAGACAAGACATGTGAATAGAACAATCTTATATTTATTATTTAAATTTTGACTTTTTCGTCATTTGCCCAATCCAACAAAAGCCAACTGACAATTCAGTGGTACAACAAAATATCGCTGTCCCATACAGACTTTATCCTACTCAAAACATGTGGACATTTATCAAACTTGACACTAGAAATGGTAAAATGTGGCAGGTTCAATTTAGTATGAAAAGTGAGGGACGTTTTGAGACGTTCTTGAGCTTAGAAGCATTGGTAACTAAAGACAAAGAAATAAATGATAGGTTTACTCTCTACCCCTACACAAAACATTTTACACTTTTATTATTTTAAACCAATTGGATGGTAAAACTTGGCAGGTACAATGGTCTATAAGACCCAAGAAAATCGCAGAGTAATTCCAATAAATTAAAAAGACAAAGTGAAAGACGCACTCGTAAATAAAATAAAGTCCGAAGCTAAGAAAGGATTAAAAGGCTATTGCCCTTTCTGCTCATCCGAATTGACTGCGAAGTGTGGAGAACTTAAGGTACATCATTGGTCATAAAAAAGTTCGAAACTGTGACCCGTGGTGGGAGACGGAAACGGAGTGGCACAGGAACTGGAAAAATTGCTATCCAACAGACTGGCAAGAATTTACATTTGAAGACCCAAAGACTAAAGAAAAGCATATTGCCGACATATTTACAGCAAACGAATTAGTAATCAATTTCAACATTCTAACATAGACCCAAAGGAAAGGGCTGCCAGAGAATTATTCTATAAAAAATATGATTTGGGTTGTTGATGGAACACGCTTAAAACGAGATTTTCAATCGATTTTAAAATCAATTAAAGATTTTAGAAAGACTGAAAAAGGAATTTTCTTGGTGGACTATGTTGACGAAGTATTTCCTGCAAATTGGTTAAATAGTTCAGTACCTGTTCTATTTGACTTTAAAGGAATTATTGACTTAAACGATAATGCTGATTTAAGACATAATTTGTATTGCTTATTTCATGTAAAACTAGGCAGATACTCAATCTTAGCTGAAATTCCTAGAGTGGCTTTTGTCAGTGCAACAATTAATGGTGAATGGACAATTAGAAGCCAAACTTTATAGAAAGCATAATGCCTAAAAAGCAACAAACAAATCAAAATATAGAGATTCAAACAAAACCAAAAGAAAGACAAGGAACACATTATTACGACCCCAAAAAGGGTAAATTTGTAAAAAGGTGGCGCTTTTAAGCCTCTCATAATATGACCATTATAAGGACATCAAAAAATATGAGCAGAAAATGCCGAACCCACAACATTAAGCCGTCCCGTCTTAGGCCGGGATAAATTATAGAGAAAAGCCCATCCATCCGATCAGATAAATAACCACAAAGGCCAGACAGGCTTTTCGCTATGCGGTCCAGTCATTACTGATGGGATAAATGTTCAGTCCGTAGGATAGTTATCCAACGGACTGAAGCGATATCGATGGTGTGTGGGGGGATTTAACCCGTTGGATTCTAAAAGTTTAAATCCTACGGGCTTAACCTATTGGATTTTTTAGATACCTATTTTATGTGAATTTGTGGATATGACTTAATCACCTACGGGTTGAAGTAGCGAGTTCTTCCAGCTTTCAGGCACTTAAAATAGTATTTCAGATTGTGGCTCTATTTTATCTGCAATGGTATCAACATAACCTACAAGTTGTCCGGAGCAATCCTTTCTTCAAGGGTATAAAACTGCATCTGATGCCTGTCCTGTCCTCATAAAATCAACATATAATTTTTTGTAAATATATGAAATGATTAAATTTTTAAACCTATCTTTGTAAAGATAATTTTGGACAGGCGGGGCAGTTTTTTCACAGTCTGACGTTAGCTGCCATTTTAGGCCCTACTGTTATTTGAGCTTATTAGAATATTTAAGTAAAACATCTCGACAAATGGACACAACTTCTGAAAATAACGCTGATTTAAATTTCATTAAGGAAGAGGTATCCTCAAAACTTTCCTATTCCACCGGATGAACTAGATGCTAAAAAGTTGCAATTGATTATTGAACGAGAACTCTTTGGCTGGAAACTAGTGTCTTCTCCGTTACCTGAAAATCCTTCTCAGAACAGGGTAGAACTATTCAGAGAATACATATTTAAATCATTTGATCAGGTTTTAGAATACATGTTAAAAGTGGCTCCAATTTGTAATACACTTCCTCATCACCCTAGATGGGAAAACACATGGACTACATTAAAAATCTACTTAAGTACATGGGACAGTAATCATATTATTTCATACAAAGACATAATGTTAGCCAGACATATGGAAAACATTTTTAAAGATTTTGGTGAAACTTATGTAAATGTTCATGCAACAAAAAGGTTGGAAAGAGAACTCGGAGAATTTTTGACTCATATAGAATCTCTCAAAGTGCGTGGGAATATTGGTGAAGCATTTAAACAATTGAATCAATACCTTTCTCAACCTCAAGACATAGAACAAAGAAAAAAAATTGAAAGCGTAATTTTAGAATATAACCAATTTACAGATGCTGCCGTACAGAATAAGCTTGCAGAATATGAAGTGACTAATAAAATTACTTATTTTAAATCGAAGTTGACCGAGATTATTGAGTCTATAAAATTTTTTAAACCAAAGGTGTTTTTTTCTTATGCTTGGGGTGGCTAACGAGAAAAAATTGTAGACGACCTTTATGACAGCTTAAAAAGATGAAAAATATGAGGTCATAAGGGATAAAATTAATTTAGGATACAAGGGATTAATATCCGAATTTATGAAGGGTATTGGCAAAGGAAATTTCGTAGTTATCGCTCTTAGTGACAAATACCTTCTGCTCGAATATTGCATGTTTGAACTATACGAGCTTTATCGAAATTCAAGTCTAGACAGTACTGAACTTCTAAAAAAAGATCTACCCCATCCGTGTAGAAAATTTAGACCTAAACGATACAACAGTACTTCGTGAATATTTACTTATTGGAAAGAATTAGAGGCTGAATGGAAAAGCTTGGTAACAGATTTTGATGCAGACCAGAGAAAATATCGTAGGATTCAAGCAATTCGCACTTCTATATCTGACCTATTGCCATTCCTTAATGACATTAATTCAAAGACTAAGGACATATTATCGGCAGATGATTTCTCTGAAATTAAAAAAGCAATTCAATCAAGATTCTTGAATGCGGATTAACTTCTTAAAACGCCAGCTAACATTAAGCCGTCCCGTCTCAGGCCGGGATAAATTATAGACAAAAGCCCACCCATCCAATCAAATATATAACCACAAAAGTCGGACAGGCTTTTCGCTATGCGGCCCCGGCGGCTAGCTAAAGGGATAAGTGGAAAGCATTTTATAACAACATGAAGATGGGAAAGGATTCCCCTTTTACATAACGAGCAAGTGCTCCTGTTTTTTAATTATTTACTATGGCAACTATTCGAAAAAAATTACACCATTATGCTACCATGAGCTTTGAAAGTTCAATTGACTATATCTCTGCACTCCCCTACTTCTGCCTGATAATATCCTGCATTCGTCTATGAATCCTGTCTATTGATAGATTCAAAATCCCATCTGTGCAACCGAGTATAAAAACAGTTCGTCTTTCAGTAGATTTTCAACTTCAAAACAATGGTTATGAGACAGCTTTTATACATTTTATTGCTTTTTGTTTCAGGTTTTTCTTCGGCACAACAAATCAAAGGAAACATTTATGAAGATTCTGACAAAAAACAACCGGTTGCTTTTGCCAATGTCATACTGCTCAATGCTGCGGATAGCTCCCTGAACAAATTTACTTACTCGGATGATAATGGTGCATTCCATTTTGATCAGATAAAAGCCGGAAACTATTATATTAAAATCACCTTCGTGGGTCTGACAGACTACAATGGGCAAGTGTTCGGCTATGATGGAAATGAAGTACTCGAAACCGGAGACTTAATCATGTCTTCCCAATCTGTAAATATCAGTGAGGTAACCATCACTGCCCAAAAACCCATGATGGAAATCAAACCGGACAAACTGGTACTCAATGTGGCAGGGAGCATTCTGGCTTCGGGAGATGATGCGCTTAGTCTTTTGCGCAAAGCTCCCGGGGTGATGGTAGACAACAACGAAAATATATCTCTCCTGGGAAAATCAGGGCTTATTATCTACATAGACGGAAAACCTACACCGCTGAGAGCTGCCGACCTTGCCAATATGCTCAAAAATATGTCTGCCAATGATATCGAAAGTATTGAAATCATTTCCAACCCCTCTGCAAAATATGATGCACAGGGTACAGCAGGCATTATCAATATTAAAAGAAAAAAGACCAATATTACAGGATTCAACGGTACAGTAAATACTACTTTCAGACAAGGTCAGACAAGGGGCAGCAATGCCGGACTGAATATGAACTACCGGCATAACAAACTCAACCTTTTTAAATTCATCCATATTTGACAACAGTAATTTTAATATCAACGACTTCTACAGAGAGCAGAATAATCTTGGATTTCATACTTATGCCAGAAATGAAAACCGTACAAAAGGGCTGAATTCAAAGGTTTCTGCGGATTATAATCTTTCTGCAAAAAGTACGGTGGGGGTGATTGCCGAATTTAATACAGACCGATTCAATATGGATATGTTTTCTACCACATCACTGGGCAACACGGGGCTGTCTCAGGTGGATTCACTGCTGCTTAACAACGGCAAAACCAAAATCCAGAACAACAATTTGAATCTCAATGCTAACTACTATTACAATGACGGCGATGAAAGTACATTCAATATTGATGTCAACCATGGCAGATTCAGCAAGGACAACAATATGTACACTCCCAATAAATACACAACCCCTGACCGCGAACAAGTGACAAGCTCCTTCGAAGTCAGAAACATCGCCCCTACCCTGATCCGGATTTCCACCATTAAGGCAGATTATGAGAAAAAGCTCGGCCCTGGAAAGCTGGGTATAGGCTTAAAGTCCTCATTGGTCAGCACCGACAATACACTGAATTTTTACAATATTATTGATAATGAAGAGATACTGAATGAAAAAAGAAGCAACCGCTTTTTGTATGATGAATGGGTCAATGCCGGATATATCAACTATAACACAAAATGGAAAAAACTCGGTATCAACACAGGTATCAGAGTAGAAAACAGCAATACCAAAGGTGAACTGACCGCTATGCAGGCCGGCAATGATAAAGTAGTGGAAAGACATTATACAGATTTCTTCCCCTCAGTAGGACTATCCTACATGGTTTCGGCCAAACATAATTTCCAGCTAAGCTATGGTCGCCGTATCAACAGACCCAGCTATCAGGACCTCAACCCTTTTGAATTTCAGCTGGATCAACTGACTTATGAGAAGGGTAATGCATTCTTAAATCCGGAATATACCAGCAATATTCAGCTGGTCCATACCTTCATGCAGAGATTTAACACTACCCTGAGCTACAGCCACACGGACAATGTCATCACCAGACTGGTAGATACCGCAGATGTCAAAGGCTCCTTTATCACATGGGATAATATAGCATACAGAAAAACGTTTTCAGTAGGATTGAGTGCTCCGGTACAACTCACAGAGAGATGGAGTACCTTCACCAATCTGAACGGAGTTCACACCCGGAACAGGGCAGATTTTGGGGATGGAAAAATCATCAATCTTGCTGTGAGTAACTTCAATATGTACCATCAGCAATCTTATAAACTGGGCAAAGGATGGGGCGCAGAAGTATCCGGCTGGTACACCTCTCCATCTATCTGGGAAGGTACATTCAGGATGAATGCTATGTGGGCCATGGGTGCCGGCATCAGCAAAAAATTTGATGACGGCCGTACCCGTCTCACGGTCAATCTGGATGATATATTCAGAACGAACGTATGGAGTGGTCAAAGCATATTCGGAGGACTTTATATGGATGTAAGCGGTGGATGGGACAGCAGAAGGGTCAGAGTAAACCTCTCTTACAGCTTCGGCAAGGACAATAACGGCGGTAAAACCCGAAGACGAAGTACCGGTCTGGAAGAAGAACAGCAAAGAATTAAAAAATCATCGTAGTACTGAATGAAGATAAATAATAGTTGTTTTGTTAGTAAAAGGGAAGGTCAAAAGTAACCTTCCCTTTATTTTATGGATAATAATAATTTCCGGAGCAGAAAAAAAAAGCAGACTTTAGGATAACACCGCACTCTCCCTGTCCACGTTCTGCAAATGTTTTTTTTATAAAAAAAACCCTTACTATAATTCTGATGTTATTTCATTTTTGACTGTCCATGCATACTTCAGGAACAAAATACAAATCAAAAATCGGTTGGGAGTTTATAATTCCGGTTATTGCAGTATTAGGGGTGGTTTCTTACCTTATCTCAATGGAAAAATCAGCATGGATTGGGTTAATTCTGATTCTTTTGGTTTTGGCCTTCATTACACACATGATTATGACTACTTACTATATCATTGATAATCAGACATTAAGCATAAAATGTGGCTTTTTTTACCATAGAGAAATTGACATAAACTCAATTAAAAAAATAAGTGAGAGCAATAATCCACAGAGTGCTCCGGCTACCTCCCTGGACAGATTGGAAATATTATTTGGTAAATCAGACTCTATTTTAATTTCTCCCGTTCAGAAGAAAAATTTTATAAGAGAATTACAATTAAGAAACCCTTCCATCAAAGTAAAATTGAGATCTGAAAATTCATGAATTAATATCCCTGGTGGTCTTATCGACACACCGAGATTTCATACTCCATGGTTTTCAACCGAAAATTTTAAAAAAACTTACTAGTCGTAGCATCTCGCCACGTTTCCATATCCTCCCGGTTTCCAACATGAACCTGAAAAAAACCTTGCTAGTCGTAGCCCCTTGCTAGTCGTAGCATCTCGCCACGTTTCCATATCCTTGCTAGTCGTAGCGTCACGCTACGATTCTATATCCTCCCGGTTTCCAACCGGAACCTGAAAAAAAACTTGCTAGTCGTAGCGTCTCGCTACGATTCCATATCCTCCCGGTTTCCAGCCGGAACCTGAAAAAAAACTTGCTAGTCGTAGCGTCTCGCTACGATTCCATATTCTCCCGGTTTCCAACCGGAACCTGAAAAAAAACTTGCTAGTCGTAGCGTCACGCTACGATTCCATATCTCCTCGGTTTCCAGCCGGAACCTGAAAAAACCCCTTGCTAGTCGTAGCGTCTCACTACGATTCCATACCTTGCTAGTCGTAGCATCTCGCCACGTTTCCATATCCTCCCGGTTTCCAGCCGGAACCTGAAAAAAAACTTGCTAGTCGTAGCGTCTCGCTACGATTCCATATTCTCCCGGTTTCCAGCTGGAACCTGAAAAAAAACTTGCTAGTCGTAGCGTCTCGCTACGATTCCATATTCTCCCGGTTTCCAGCCGGAACCTGAAAAAAAAACTTGCTAGTCGTAGCGTCACGCTACGATTCCATATTCTCCCGGTTTCCAGCCGGAACCTGAAAAAAAACTTGCTAGTCGTAGCGTCTCGCTACGATTACATATCCCCTCGGATTCCAGCCGGAAAACCATAAAACAGCTTTTCGGATCACTCTGCTTCAATATATTTCAAACACTTTGCCGATAACACAGGCCAGGTGCCCAAACAAAATTATCCAAGCAGTAATTTAAGCCTCCTAAAGCTCAGCAAAAAAATTCTTCAATTCTGTAGCTTGTGAAGGTTTGATTCTGCCTGCAAGGATGAGTCTGAGCTCTCGTCTTCTGCTGGCACTTTCGTATTGTTTCTTTTCTTCATTGTTGATTGGTATCACCTTAGGCACAGGCACAGGCTTTCCGGTTTTTGTATCTACTGCTACAAAGGAGAAATAGGCATGATTGGATTGTCTCGGATTGCTGCCGGTGATATCACAGGCTGATACTTCCACATAAATCTCTACCGAAGTATTGAAGGCACGGGTCACCACTGCGGTAATGGTGATCACATCTCCCAATTTTATAGGCTCGTGAAATGAAATATGATCTACAGATGCTGTGGTGACCTGTGCACCACAGTGTTTACCTGCACATACTGCGGCCGCAATATCCATCCAGCGCATGAGGTAACCTCCCATAAGATTGCCCATTGGATTGGTATCATTGGGCATGATCATTTCTGTCATAATGGTTCTGGACTCATTGACCAGTTTTTCCTTGATTGATTCCATTTATCTATGATTGTCGTTCAAAAATTCAAATCCAAAAATTTCTGCCATTTTACCTTTCAACAGATCTCCTACCTTAAAAATATCCTGTTTAAAACCCAATTCCTTTTCAAGAGAAGTCACTGTCTTGTCAGGTTCCTGAATACCACATGGGATTATTTTATCAAAATAACTCAAATCAGTATTTACATTAAAGGCAAAACCATGCATACTCACCCAGCGGGACAAATGCACCCCAATCGCACATATTTTTCTGAACTTATTGCTGGTCCTATCCGGTGGCAACCATACACCTGTGTAATCTTTGATTCTGATGCCTTCCAGACCGAATTCTGCAATAGTCTGAATGATGCTTTCCTCCAGGAAGCGCACATACTTGTGTACATCCCTGAAAAAATCTTCCAGGTCAAATACCGGATATCCGGTGATTTGCCCGGGTCCATGGTAGGTAATATCTCCTCCCCGATTGATTTTAAAGAACTCGATGCTTTCCAGTTTTATCTCCTCCTCGTTCAGCAAAAGGTGTTCCATCGAACCACTCTTACCTAAAGTGTACACATGATTGTGTTCGCAAAAAATCAGATGATGAAGGGGCATATAATCCTGTACTACTGCTTTTTTCGCATGTATCAGTTGTTGATGCAGCATAGTCTGATAGTCCCACACCTCCGCGTAGGATTTCCCCTGTATCCATTCAAAGCGTACCCGGGGTTTTCTATGCCGGCCGATCGTTGTATCCTGATTTACAATAGATAGATTCAAATCTGTTTTCATTAAAACGTGATGCATTTCCAACAATTATCGGGCATCAGGGTTGACAATAAAGCAGCAAAGGTCTATATTTGTATATTAATTCAAAGTAAATATGAAAAACTTCCCTGGATTTGCCCTCACCTCTTTAATCGCTGCAGTGCTTTTTGTGACTGTACCGTCGGTCACTTTTGCACAATACACCATGCATAATTTTACAGTGACAGATTCGGATGGCAACACCCACAACCTGTACACCAGCCACCTGGATCAGGGAAAGACGGTGGTGATAAAGTTTTTCTTTACTACCTGTCCGCCTTGTATAGCCCTGGCACCCTGGTGGCAGCAGCGCAATGTAGCCTGGGGCAACAATCAGCATGACACCCGATTCTTTGAAGTCACCATACTGGGCAGTGACAATAATGTCAAAGTGGCAAACTACAAAAACACCTATGGCCTTACTGTGATTGGCGTAGGTAGTGATGGTGGCTCAGCCTCTGTGGTTCAGCCGTTCCAGTTGGGCAACTATGGACCTTTCTGGGGTACCCCTTCATTTGCGGTCATAGCACCTGACAGGACATTGCATTATCCTGTCCAGACCAGCGAACTGGATGCTGTCATTGCCTCTACGGGAGCACAAATGCCCGGTGCGGGTCCCGCTCCGACACAGGTGCAGGTCAATCTTCAAACTCCCGGAGGTGTAGCCATACCCAACAATGCGGTTAAATTCTTTCTTAAACCATTGAACGCATCCACCCCTAAGATAGAAATACCCAAAAATGCCAACGGGCAATATACTTTCACTTATCCATCTTCATTGTATCCTGAAATGACCAATCCCGTAGTAATCATGGAAAGCGTGGGTGCCGCCTACGAACCCGCCATCACTGCATTTGACCTGGTATTGATCCAAAAACATATACTTGGACTCACTCCTTTTGAGCATGCTTACCAGACGATGGCGGCTGATGTGGATGGAAATGACAAGGTGACAGCCGCAGATCTGGTAGTAATACGTAAGCTTATACTTGGATTGATTGATGAGTTCCCCAATGGTGTGCCGAGCTACAAGAGTATTCCTGCCTTCCAGCCGGTGACCCCCAATCCGGGACAATCTACAGCGATAAATATGTTTGTTTTCAAAATGGGAAATGTGAATTAGTACCGCAGACTAAAAAAAATCAAGGATTTATTTGAATTTTTTACCTTGATTTCATCCAGGATGATTATCTTTGCGCTCCTGTTTGGAAAAACAGTTTTATTCACAAGTTAAGTTTAGTCCGATGAAGAAGGATATTCACCCTCAAGATTACAGATTGGTAGTATTCAAAGATATCTCCAATGACGAGATGTTTCTTACCCGTTCGTGTGCCAAAACCAGAGAAACCATCACCTACACAGACGGTAAGGAATATCCTTTGGTTAAAATGGAAATATCTTCTTTCTCTCACCCTTTCTTTACCGGAAAGGTGAAGTTTGTAGATACTGCCGGTAGAATTGACAAGTTCAATAAGAAATTTGCGAAATTCGCAAAGCAATAATTTTGATTTTGCACAAGTTACATAAAAAGCCCGGCAATGTTGGGCTTTTTTAGTTTATTCAATTCACATTATGAGTGCTGTATTGCCTGAAAATCTGATATTTTTCTGCGATGATCACTGGAATCATTTGCTGCCTCTGACCTATACCCGTCCCATCTGTGAGCTCAGGGTAGGCATACTTACTATAAGAGAAAAATGGGAGCAGTGGCTGGGCATATCAAGATCAAGCTATATCACTCAGGATTATCTGTCTGAAAAATTCCCTCTGGAGATCGCTTCAGACAATCTGCTGATTAATTCCACCGTGCTGCCTGACAGCCATCTGCTCGGATATGTCAAACAGATTCAGACCAATGAATCTCTCGTGTACGGTGATGAACTGATTGCAGCCCGGCTCAGTGCAGCACAGCTCAATGCCAGTGATCTGGGTCAGAGTTTTGACCAGCTTAAAAAAATAGATCTCAGCAGAGATGAAAATCTAAGGTTAAAGCGTATTACCAGAGTATTCCATTTATTCTCATACAACGGTGAAGAAATTCACTCTGATTTTGCCTTGATCACCTTCGGGAGGAAATCTGCTACGCTGTCTGAAAGCAACCGTATATTCGGCAAATATCCGGTTTTTGCAGAGGAAGGGGTGCAGGCAGAATGTGCAATTATCAATACGAATGACGGTCCGGTTTACCTGGGAAGAAATGCCGAAATCATGGAGGGTTCGATGATCAGGGGTCCTTTTGCCCTGGGAGAGAACAGCATGATAAAAATGGGAGCAAAAATATATGGTGACACCACAGTAGGTCCGGGTTGTAAAGTTGGCGGAGAGGTAAATAATGCCGTATTCATCGGTAATGCAAACAAAGGACATGACGGGTTTCTGGGCAACAGTGTGATCGGAGAATGGTGCAACCTCGGGGCAGACAGCAATAACTCCAACCTCAAGAACAATTATCTCCCCGTAAAACTCTGGTCTTATGTAAAGGAGGGTTTTGAGAATACCGGATTACAGTTTGCGGACTTATCATGGGCGACCACTTCCAAATGCGGTATCAACACCATGTTCAATACCGGTACAGTTGTGGGAGTGGCAGCCAATACATACGGAGATGGTTTCCCCCGCAACTTTATTCCATCCTTTTCATGGGGTGGAGCATCCGGATTTATCACACATCAGCTGGAAAAAGCCATTGAAACCGCAGAAATTGTGATGAAGCGGAGAGGTAAAACCCTTGATGAGGCAGACAAAAAAATACTTAACTGGATATTCTCTCATGCAGCCAGATACAGAACCTGGGAAAAACATTAACCTGAATTCTTCCGGAACTTAATTTCCATGAGCCCCGGTAAAATTTAATCCGGTGCTATCACAAACAATTTTTATTTCAAAAACTTATTCACAAAAATATCAACTTGAAAACCAAAGCCGTCCTTTTCGGAATTGCAGTAGGTGATGCTCTGGGAGTACCTGTGGAGTTTAACGGCCGCAGTTTGCTTCGGAAAAATCCCGTCACAGATATGAGGGCTTATGGCTCACATCTGCAACCCGCCGGCACCTGGTCAGATGACAGTTCGTTGAGTTTTTGTCTGGCCGAAAGCCTGTGCGGGACATTTGATCTTCACGATATTGCATTTACCTGTGCATCATGGTTTTATGATAATACCTGGACTGCAAGAGGACAGGTATTTGATATAGGCAATGCCACCAGACTTGCACTCGAAAACATCAAAAATGGGGTGCATCCGGCATTGGCCGGTGGTGATACCGAATCCTCCAATGGAAACGGCTCATTGATGCGTATCGCCCCACTTCTTTTTTATATTGCCGACAAAGCTGTTGACCAGCGGTTTGAGACAACCCGCCAGGTTTCCTCCATCACGCACAGACACATACGATCCGTTTTATCCTGCTTCATTTATATGGAATTTGGAAGGTACCTTCTGCAAGGTTTTTCACTCAGAGAGGCATATAACAGCATGCAGCACACACTGAATGAATTCTTGGCGACCCAAAACTTCCCAGCGGGAGAAATCGCACTATTTGACAGAATATTAAAATCGGATATTTCTACATTATCTTCTGATGAAATCAACAGCACAGGTTATGTACTCCATACGCTGGAAGCCTCTCTATGGTGTCTGCTGACCACAGACCGATTTGAAGATGCGGTACTCAAGGCTGTAAATCTGGGAGATGATACAGACACCACAGGTGCCGTAACCGGGGCATGGGCAGGTCTCCATTATGGATTTGATGCCATTCCATCACAATGGATCAACGCTTTGGCAAGGAGCAAGGATATAGCAAATCTGGCGGCAAAACTGTCGGAAAGATGGCCTGTACCATGATATTCTAAACCTTTAAATACGTGTCTCCCGGCTAAACTTGATAACGAACACCCTGAAGTTTTCAGAGGCATTCATGCTGTCAAGGTAAAATGTCTTGATAGTCTCCTATCGGATACTCTGCATAAAATTTTCCACTTTATCCTCCAGACTGCCCTCTGCCTCCAATGCTCTGATAAATGCACTGCCGATGATCACCCCATGAGCATGCCGGCAGGCAATTGCTCTCGTTTCAGCATTATGAATCCCGAATCCAATAAGCACAGGAGTACTCAGATGCATGGACTCAATTCTCTGAAAATATCGGATCTGATCTTCCGAAAACGCTCCCTGCTGTCCCGTAATGGCAGACTGTGATACCACATACAGAAAGGCACTGCTCAAATCAGCGGCTTTCCTGATTCTTTCTTCAGAAGTAAGCGGTGTCACCAGAAAGCTGATTTCCATTCCACAACTTTCAAAAAGGGATTGATACTCCTGCTCAAAAATCTCCATAGGAAGGTCCGGAATGATCATGCCACGAATGCCGGCAGCTGAGGCATCCAGTACAAAGCTTTCCGCTCCGTACTGCAACATCTGATTGTAGTACCCCATCATGATGACAGGTATGGAAGTTGTATTGACGGCCTGTGCTACCTGACTGAACAGTTTTCGGATATTCATCCCGTTCTTCAATGCCTTTTCGCTGCTCCTCTGTATGGTCTGTCCATCAGCCAGTGGATCAGAATAAGGCATCCCCAGTTCTATCAGATCTGCTCCGTGAGCCTCGAGCAGCCTGATGATTTCTACCGTATCCTCCGGGCCGGGATAGCCCGCAGTGAAGTAAATATTGAGTACATCCCTGCCTTTTTTCAAAATGCTTTCTCTGATGGTTTGCATGTTATAGTTCTATCTTATGCTGTTCAATATAAGTCAGATAGGTATTCAGGTCTTTGTCACCCCTGCCGGACAGGCACAACACCGCCACTGCATCAGGCCCGGCATTCAATCGTAATACGGCGAGGGCATGTGCTGTCTCCAATGCCGGAATTATGCCTTCAGTCCTTGCCAGTTGTATGACTGCATCCATCGCTTCGTCATCGGTGGCTGGATGCACCTCCGCTCTGCCCGTCCGGATCAGATGGGCATGCAATGGCCCGATACCCGGATAATCCAGTCCTGCGGACAATGAGTAAGGCTCCATGATCTGTCCGTCTTCATTTTGCATCAACAAGGTCATGCAACCGTGGATGATACCCTTGCTGCCCAGAATACTGGTAGCTGCCGAATGTCCGGAGTCTATACCTTTGCCGGCAGCTTCCGCCAGTACCAGTTTTACTCTTTGATCATCCAGATAATGATAAAATGCTCCGGCTGCATTACTGCCTCCTCCCACACAGGCAATCACATAATCAGGATAATCCCTGCCGGTCTGTTCTTGCAGCTGCCATTGAATTTCCTCGCTGATTACTGATTGAAACCGTGGCACCATATCAGGATAAGGATGAGGTCCGATGGCTGAACCTATGATATAATGGGTATTTTCGGCATGGTTTATCCAGTCCCTTATCGCTTCATTGGTTGCATCTTTGAGGGTTTTGCTGCCGCTTTCAGCAGGTATGACTTTAGCTCCCAGCATTTTCATCCTTGCTACATTGGGTGCCTGACGTTCAATATCCACGGCTCCCATATACACTACACATTCCAATCCGGCAAGCGCACACACCGTAGCAGTAGCGACACCATGCTGGCCGGCTCCCGTTTCGGCGATTATCCTTTTTTTGCCCAGTCTTCTGGCCAGCAATATCTGACCTATGGTGTTGTTGATTTTGTGTGCTCCCGTATGATTCAGGTCTTCTCTCTTAAGATAAACAGTAAATCCAAGCAACTTCGATAAGTTATCTGCTCTGTATAAAGGAGAGGGTCTGCCTACATAATGCTTCAACAAGTCCCGGAACTCTGTCTGAAACTGAGTGTCGCCCATGATTTCCATATATTTCCGGCGGATTTCCTCCACATTGGCATACAGCATTTCAGGTATAAATGCACCGCCAAATTCTCCGTAAAAACCATCCTGCGTCACAGCGAAGGCGGATTCTTTTTGTGTAAAACCGGTTACCATTTTCAACAAATCTCTGTTCTGAATCGGACAAAGCTATAAAAACATAATCTGAGCCACGGTACATAAAGACCTAAAAAGTGCAAAAAATACCGCAGATTGCCCCTTGGACTGAAACGATTCTCTTTAGGATTCATTCTCAGAATAATTCAATAATGTGCTATAAATTCATTTTATTTGTCGGGTATTCACAATGTGTCATGGAAAAGAAAAAGTTTGCACCGGAGTTCAGATATTACATGTTCTACAAGCCCTATGATGTGCTCAATCAGTTCACTAAGGAGAGACCGGAACACCGCACACTGGCAGACTATCTTAAAGTAGAAAAAGATGTGTATCCTGTGGGCAGATTGGACAAAGATTCAGAAGGTCTGGTTTTGCTGACAAACAATGCACGACTCAATGCACTGTTGTTATCTCCGGCACAAAAACACAAGCGCACATACCTGGTACAGGTGGATGGAGACATCACACCCCAGGCTGTGGCAGCATTGCAGCAGGGAGTGGAAATAAAATTAGACTCCGGACCCTACAATACTTTGCCATGCAGCGTAAAAAAACTTAGTAAGGCTCCTGCGTTACCTGATAGAAACCCTCCTGTACGTTACAGAAAACTGATTCCTACCAGTTGGATAAAAATAGAACTCAAAGAAGGTAAAAACCGTCAGATACGCAAATGCTGGCTAAGGTTGGCTTTCCTGTGCTGAGACTGGTGCGGGTGCAGATAGAAGAGCTCAAGCTGGGTACACTACAGCCCGGACAATACCAATCATTGGATGAAACCTCGGTTTTGACATTGTTGAAAATATCGGCGGAAGCACTGAACAAGCCCAAAAAGTCAGTGACTAAGAAAGCTGCACCTGATAAAAAAACAGATAACTCCAAAAAGTATTTTACGAGCAAAACCACCAAGTCACCGGTTACCCGCAGAAAAAAAACCTGAAAATTTCCAGGATTTTGAGTACTTCATTTTCTCCGATATATCCGGGTACGACTCCCATTAATATATTATTAACTATGCAAAACGTTACTTTGCATACAGCATTTGCATCTAATGAATATACCTCGACAATGTCAGTCAGGTTTTTCTCGTTATCCATTTGAAAATCAGACAAGATGAAATTAATGATTGCAACACTGAGTTTTCTTACCATTTTCGGATTTTCCGGCCATTTACACAACGGATTTGATTATGAAAAAGCATGGAAAGAAGTGGATGAGCTCCGTTCGAAGGGACTGCCCAAATCCGCCTTGGAAAAAACTGAAGAAATCTATCAGGCAGCTCTGAAGGAAAAAAACAATCCTCAGCTTATAAAAGCAGTAGTTTATCAGTGCCGTTTCAGAACAGAAACCGATGAAAAAGGGATTGAAACTTCCATCGACAGACTTAACGAACAGATTCAAAGTCAGCAAGGTCCCGCAAAATACATCCTGCAAAGCTATCTGGCCGAACTATATCTGAGTTATTTCGAAGCCAACAGGTATCTTATCAGTCAGAGAACCAATCTCAACAGCGCAGCAGGTCCGGATTTCAGAACATGGACAACTCAGAATTTCCTTCAGACTATCAGCAGTCTGTACCTTGCTTCTTTAAAAGACAAAGAAATGCTGCAGGATGAGACTACTAAATACAGCACAATCCTTTATGACTATGACGACGATGCTTTGCAACTTCGCCCTACCCTTTTTGAACTACTGGCAGATAAGGCATTGAAATTTTTTATCACACACACGGGTTGGGAAAGCCAGAATCCCGAAAGCTTTACCTTGGATTCTCCATTATATTTTGAGGTTGCATCCGAATTTGCAAAATTGGATATAGCGGACATATATAGAAAGCAGTCCTCCTCCTCTGCAGCGGATCTGAAAAACTCACCGGAGTACAATGTATTGGTACTTTTTCAAAACATCCTTTCCATACAAATCAATGCACAAAGGAAAAAAGCACTGCTGGACTATGACCTGCAGAGGCTGGAGTATGTATTGAATAAAGCACGGCTGGAAAATAAAAACGAGCTGTACATAAGGTCGCTGACCAAGCTGACTGAAATGTATGAAAAAGAGCCTGAATTTGCCCTGATATCAGCCGGACTTGCCGGTGCGTACAAAAACAATATTGCCGATAGTCTTGCCAATGTCAAAGCGCTGGAAATATGTCAAAAAGCCATAAAGATATATCCTGAATCAAGAGGAGCTTTGTTATGCAAACAAATCATTGCCGATATCAAGGCACCTGTACTCGATATATTTGCCGAAAATGTATATAGCTCTGAAAAATCCATGCTGCTGGCTTTGGATTACAATAATCTGAAAAATATCAGACTTGCCCTCATCCCATGGGATAAAGCAAATGCCAAAACATGGAAAAACAGAGATCAGGCTGAAATCCTGAATTTTCTGAAAAATCAGAAACCGGTATATACCTCAAATTATACACTTTCAGCTTCTCCACTGTTTCAAAAGCAAAGAATGGAAGTCACGATGCCTAAACATAATTTTTGGAGATTATGCCTGCTTGCAGAAGCCAAGGATGAAAATGGCACTTCCGTATTTCAGTATGTGCTTTTCACTGTGTCAGATCTGGCTTATACCAGTTGGATAGAGAATGAGAAAAGAGTATTTTTAATTACCGATAGGAAAAACGGACAGCCTTTGTCAGGTGTAAGGGCGGAATTTTACAGATCAGGATACAATCCATCCACCCGCAGCTATGAAAGCACATTGTTATCCAGATACACAACCCGAAAAGACGGAAAAATAATATTGGATAATAATTCACAGAATGCGGTAAAAGTCATTCTGACCAAAGGCAAGGACCGGTTTGATCCTGAAACTTTTCATTCCCTGTATTCCTATGGAAAATCCACGGGTTATCATTTTGCCGAGATTTTTACAGACCGTAGTATTTACAGACCGGGACAGATAGTATATTTCAAGGCACTGTTGTTACATCAGAACGAGAGCAATATTCCTTCCCTGCTCTCCGGCAAATCAGTGGAAGTACATCTGAAAGATGCCAATTATCAGATTGTAAATACTCTCAATCTGAAATCCAATGACTACGGTAGTGTACATGGAAGTTTTGTCATTCCTGCCGGTAAGCTTACCGGAAGTTACAGCCTCGAGATCAGTTCGGCCGATGGAATCAGCGGATTCAGACCATTTCAGGTAGAAGAATACAAACGTCCGACTTTTGAAGTGACGACCAAACCTGTGACCGAGACTTTCGTACTCAATGATTGGGTCACCATCAAAGGCAAAGCAGCCACCCTTGCAGGCAGTAATGTAGATGGGGCACAGGTGACCTATAAAGTGGTGCGCAATGTGCGGTTCCCGTGGTGGAGATGGTGGTGGCGCATGCCTGCTCCCGGCAATGATTATATCATCACTACAGGGAGTACAGAAACGGATGCTGATGGAAAATTTGAACTACGTTTTCAGGCTATACCTGATCGCAGTGTTGCTCAGAAAGACAATCCGGTATTTTACTACAATGTAGAAGTCAACGTAACCGATCAGCGGGGCGAAACCAGATCCAAAACTGCTCTGATCTCCGTGGGGTATGCACCTTTTGTACTGAAAAGTGATCTGCCCTCAGAAATTGACCTGTCAAGACTGAAGAGCATATCCATATCAGCATATAATACCAACAACGAAAAAATAAAGGCAACCGGAACTTATACACTATACAGGCTGAAATCTCCGGCCCAGGTAAAAATAAGTAAATACTGGGATGGGAAGGTAGATATACCCATACCTCTGGATGTACTCCAAAAGGAATTGTCTCACTACCCTACCCCGAAAGATCAGGATTACAGTCAGTGGGAGATAGAAAAAACCATCCTGTCCGGAAACTTCGATACAGATCACACCATTGCAGCCGGCAATAAAATGGACGCAGGTGTGTACCGGCTTGATATGAAGTCAAAAGATCAAAACGGAAAAGAAATCACTGCTACAGATTATGTGGTAATCACAGATTTCAATAAAAAATCCTTTCCGAAGACGGCCTTTCTTTACACAGAGGTAGTCAAAAACACCTTGCAGCCCGGAGAAACTTTTGTACTTCGCATCGGTACTTCCTCCGGACCTGTCTATGCAAATGTCATTGTGGAAAAAGACGGCAGTGCACTCTTTTCTTCAGTCATGAAAGTGTCGGGATATGCACAGGTACAACTGCCCGTAAAGGAACACATGAGAGGAGGATTCTCCGTAAAAGTCAGCTACATTCAGAAAAACCGAAAATATGAAAACCAATATTCGGTGGATGTTCCGTGGACCAATAAAACACTGGACATAGCTTTTGAAACTTTCAGGGATAAAGCTATGCCCGGCAGCGATGAAAGCTACTCCCTCAGGATTACCGGTATGAATAAAGAAAAAGTCACAGCAGAGGTGCTGGCGGCCATGTACGACGCATCCCTCGACCAGTTTACCGGTCATTTCTGGAGGACCGGACTGTACCCATCTTCATTCTCCCGAATCTACCTTGAAATCCCGGGATTCAACATGGTACAGGGCAGATATTTTGATTATGGCAATAAAACAAATGTGGAAATCAAGCAAGTGAAAGTTCCGGCATTGATTGCATTGTTTGAGTGGGGTATTGGAGGCATGATGTATGAGTGGGCTGTCGGAGGTATGAGATCCAAAGGCGAGGTCATGATGCAAAAATCCGGGATGCCGGCTCCTGCTGCCGAAGCTATGGATACTGCCGTGAATCCGATTGGGGCACAGGCCGATGGCAACACTGCTACGACACAACCTGACAAAAAACCGGAATCCGTCACCAATCCGCCCCGTCAGAATCTCAAAGAAACCGTATTTTTCTTTCCGGATCTGAAGACCGATGCAGACGGTAATGTCAAACTCACGTTCAGGCATAATGAAGCCCTCACCCGATGGCGACTGATGACAATGGCGCATACCAAAGACCTGAAAATTGGATATGCCGAACGAATGGTACAGACCACCAAAAATCTGATGGTATTTCCCAATGCCCCAAGATTTCTGAGAGACGGAGACAAACTCAGTTTCAGTGCCAAAGTGACTAATCTCACCGACAGTGAATTGACTGGTACCGCCCGTATCCGGCTATGGGATGCGCTGACCATGAAGGATATCACGGGTGAAATCGTTAAATCTGCCGTTACAGTGAACTTCAAAGCGGACAAAGGACGATCAGCAGGTCTTTCATGGGAGCTGGATATCCCGGAAGCTAAGTATCAGGCCATCACCTGGAATGTAAGTGCCACAGCCGGCAATCATACAGATGCGGAAGAAAACAGCCTGCCGGTGATTACCAACAGAATATTGGTCACTGAATCCATGCCATTTTGGGTAAAGGGCAAAGCAGATACTACCCTTGTATTCAAAGCATTTAAAGACAATCTTAGCCCTACGAAAAAAGATTTCCGGCTGACTCTCGAATATACAGCTCATCCGGTATGGTATGCTGTACAGGCACTCCCTTACATAGAGCAAAGCGGCAATGCAGGTACTCAGACTTTGGTCAACCGGCTTTTTACCAATATGCTGGCTTCCAGGATTGCCAACAACTATCCGCGTATTAAAGCTGTATTTGATCAATGGAGACAAACGGACAAAGAGGCTCTCATCAGCAACCTTATGAAAAATGAAGAGCTTAAGAATGCCATACTCGAAGAAACTCCCTGGGTAAGGCAGGCACTTTCCGAATCGGAGCAAAAAAGAAATATTGCCCTGCTTTTTGACCTGAATACCCTTGCAAACCAAAAACATGCCATTATAGCTCAACTCAGGGAAAGACAGCTTTCCAATGGTGGATTTCCATGGTTTGAGGGTGGAAGAGACAATCTTTATACCACACAAAATGTCCTGGAAACCATTGCACAGCTCAATCACCTTGGAGCACTGGATCTCAACGATCCCGCACTGACTGACATCATATCCATGGGATTGAAATACATGGACGAAAGGACAGCTGAAAGATATCAGCAGCTTATGGAAAACATCCGCAAGTATGGCGGCAATAAGGACCTGGACCATCTGGACGAAACCAGTATTCATTATCTGTATGTGCGGTCTTTTTTCAAAAACTACAAAACTGATCCAAAAGCCACCGAAGCCGGAAAATATTACTTCGGACAGGCCAAAAAATACTGGCTGCAGAAAAACCTCTATTGTCAGGCTTTGATAGGCCTCACACTGCACCGTGCCAATGACGGGGAAGTACGCAATATCCTCCGATCTCTCAGAGAAAAATCCTTTTCACATCCGGAACGAGGTATGTACTGGAATGCAGGCAATGGCATGTATTGGTACGAATTGCCCATAGAGCGACAGGCGACACTTATCCAGCTTTTTAGTGAGGCAGGGGGCACTAAAGAAGAAGTGGACAAAATGAAACTATGGCTCCTCATGCACAAACAAACCCATCAATGGAAAACTTCCAAAGCTACGGCATCAGCCATTTATGCTCTTTTGATTCCGGGAGAAAAAGAAGGGATGACACCCTGGATTCAGGAGACCGCTCAGCCTGTGATACAGATAGCCGGCAAACCCCTCGCACAGGACAATTCCGGGGTTCAGGCCGGAACCGGATATATCAAAAACTCATGGGCAGGACCAAATCTGGACAAAAATCTGTCCGATGTCCGTATAAAGAATGACAACAGCTCTATTGGCTGGGGAGGCTTGTATTATCAGTATCTGGAAGTATTGGACAAAGTGAAGGGATTTGAAGATACACCTCTC
Organism: Saprospiraceae bacterium; assembly: GCA_016716335.1. Classification (GTDB taxonomy): domain Bacteria; phylum Bacteroidota; class Bacteroidia; order Chitinophagales; family Saprospiraceae; genus OLB9. The sequence continues at coordinate 24,656 of JADJWN010000022.1, forward strand.
AAAATCAACAAAAAGTGGTATAAAGTGACCACCACCAATACCGGTGAAAAACTGACAGAAATCGTACCCGAGACAGTTTTGAAGCCCGGCGATAAACTCAAAGTGAGAATAGAAATAAGGGTGGACCGCAACATGGAATACATACACATGAAAGACATGAGACCTTCAGGGGTGGAGCCAGCCAATGTACTCAGTGGGTACAGATATCAGGGTGGATTGGGTTATTTTGAGTCCACCAGAGATCTTGCCAGCCATTTTTATTTCGACTATTTGCCCAAGGGCACTTATGTGTTTGAATATCCGCTCACTGTGGTGCATAAAGGCAATTTTACCGGTGGTATCACCACTATTCAGAGTATGTATGCTCCGGAATTCAGCAGTCATAGTCAGGGCGCCAGACTGTCAGTCCAATAAGTTGAAGTATCTTTGCAGTCATCCAAAATCACTATATGCTCAGGCTTAAGAAAATAGACAAGATGGTATCCCAAAGCTTCATAGGGCCGGCCGTACTCTCTTTTTTCGTGGCTGAGTTTGTGCTCATCATGCAGTTTTTGTGGAAATACATTGACGAAATCCTCGGAAAAGGCTTCACCGTACTGGAGCTGATGGAACTGATCATTTATTACGGTATCACCCTCATACCCCTTGCAGTACCGATCACGATTCTTATATCATCCGTGATGGTATTTGGAGATATGGCCGAAAAATATGAGCTCTCCAGCATGAAGTCAGCCGGTATTTCACTGTTCAGAGTCATGCTGCCGGGACTGGTGATTGCGTCTCTATGGTCGGGCTGTTTTCAATTTTTTCGTCCAATTATCTCAAGCCTGCCTCCAATCTGCAGTTTCAAAAAGATTCATAGAGCGCCGCAAGCAAAAATCTGCCCTCGCTATTGAGGAAGGCGTATTCAATGATGCTTTCAATGATGTCATTATCCGGGTGAGTGAGGTAGATAAAAACGGCAGGGATATCAAAGATGTGCTGATATACGACCACAGTGCCAATGACAAAAGTCAGATTAACTTCCTGACTGCAAAAAAAGGACAGATGTTTACAGCTGAAGAAGGAAAATACTTTGTCATGAAGTTGGACTCAGGCGTGCAATACCGTGAATTGGACAGAAAATCTCAGCTGGGAAGCGGTAAAACAGAGATGCCTTTTACGCGTACCTATTTTGAAGAATGGGTCAAAACCTTTGATATGAGCATATTCGGCCTGGACGAAGGCATCCTGAATATCAATACCCGAAAGGAAGATATGCTCAATACCTTCCAGATACTTGAAACCATCGACTCTTTCAAACTCCAGATTATAAATAACGACATCCAGGTCCAAAAACGGAAAGACGATCTGATAAAACTTCCTCCCTTAATTAAAAACAATCAGGATAAGACAAATGACAGGAAGGACAGTGTCTCCACAGATTCTGCTGTGAATACTGCAACAGAAAACAATCGCGAAGCAAAAGCAATGCTTATCGAAAAATCACAGGAAAGCAATATTGAAAATCCCACAATTGTATCGGACAGTACGATCCCAGCCAGACTGCAAAAGAAAGTCTGGGTCAAGGAAAAAAGACCTTTCGACCCTTCAGTATTCAATCAGGCTGCGCTCCGGAAAGATACGTCAGGACAAACAGCCAAAAGATTATTGAAACAAGAGTATGACCCCTTAAAGAAAGCCGAAAATCTGGTAGCCACCTTCACTGAAAATACAGACAGAACCACCATCATCAATCAGGCTATGGCAGACTTGTCGCGGGACAGAGACGAACTGGTGACTTTCAAAAATGTGGACTATGAAAATAAAAAAGCCATAGACAGGTATAATCTCCGGATGCATCAGCAATACAGCTGGGCATTGGTATGCGTCGTATTTTTATTTATTGGTGCTCCCATGGGCAGTATCATCCGCAAAGGCGGCTACGGATATCCCTTTCTGGTAGCAATACTCTTTTACATGCTTTTTATTATCACCACCATTATGGGTGAAAAATTAGTAAAAACAGACAGTCTGAGCGGTACGATGGCTGCCTGGACACCCTGTCTCATTTTGATGCCGTTCGCCTTTGTATTATCATTTCTTGCTTTACGCGATGTAAAAATCAATCTCAGTTTTGTCAATCGTATTTACTACCGGATTGCAGACTTTTTGATGGCAAAATTCTCCAAAAAAATTATCACAGAAAACAATTAGAAAATATTCTGGGTGACGAATGTCATCACAGCACTCATCAACCTTTTACTATCCCTACTGTTAATAATTTGTTTTGTATCGCTGTTCAGGCAACTATAAGTGATGTAAAATGCAATAATTCAGGATAGAGCAGTATATGGTAGAAATCAGTAAGGCAATCAAACAATCCCAGTTTAAAGACAGCTTTTTCAAAGCGTACATCAACCTTATTTTTACTGCCAATTATTTTCGTGATGCATTCAATTCTGTCTTTCAGAAATATGGAATTACCGGACAGCACTACAATGTGTTGCGCATCATCAAAGGCAAGCATCCTGAAAAAACCACTCCCGGCAAAATCAAGGAAGTGATGCTGGACAAAGGTGCAGACCTCACCCGACTCATGGATAAGCTGGAGCGGTACGGATGGATTGAAAGGCAGATCTGTCCTGACAACCGGAGGCTCATTCTGGTCGGAATCACACCTGCGGGCATTGAAATTACGGAAAACATTGATGAAGAAATCACCCTGCTCTCCGGTGATTTAAGATGTCTGGAAGATCAGGAATACAAGCAGTTGAGCGAGCTATTGGACAAAATGAGGGGCTAAAACAGTGAATTTTTGCAGACTCTCCGCAAAAATCTTAAACTAATTATCCAAAAAACCTTCCCATACTATTGACAATCAATGGTTTTTATATTATCTTCGTAAAAAATTTACAATCTTGCTGACCAAAGAACTGACAAAACTATACTACTCCATTGGTGAAGTTGCGGATATGTTTGGGGTTTCTACTTCATTGATAAGGTATTGGGAATCGGAATTTCCCTCGCTGCGTCCCGGCAAAAATAACCGGGGAGAAAGAAAATTTACGCCTAAGGACATCGAGCAGGTAGAGCTTATTTACAGCTTAGTGAAAGAACGGGGTTTTACATTGGAAGGTGCCAAAAAGGACATCGCCCATCTCAAAAAACAAACCAAATCAGAGGCTCCTGCAAATGATGATATGGCACTCCTGCAAAAATTACAGCATATACGTGCCGGTCTGATAAATCTAAGACACAAACTGGAGCATTGGGAAGAGGATTAAAAAAGTCAAAAAACCATTGATTTTTTGATTCCTGAATAAGTACACAGCTGCGCTGAAAAAATCATTTTTAGTCCTTCAGATTTTTATACATGAAGACATGGTCTATACCCACTTCTTTGAATATATCTCCTGACTGAAGGTATTGAAGGCTTTCATAAAAGGGCACCGCCGTAAGCCGGGCATGGAGTTCTATTCTTTCAAAACCTTTGAATCTTGCCAGTTTTTCGCTTTGCAGGACTAAAAATTTTCCAACTCCCATATTCTGTAGTGCGTCATCCACTGCTACCTGGCGCATTTTCACAGTTTTTTGTGAAACCGGCTTGAGGGTAAGCACCGCTGCAAGGTCATTATTTGCAGTATAACATCCTAAGTGTATCGAGTCATATTCAGTGGCAATATCTTCCGGGGTAAACTGAAGGCCCAGAGGCTTACGCAATATTTTGTCCCGCAATCTTACAGCCTCATCAAATTCGGGAGTAGCGAACTCGATTTCTTCACAATAGAGATACATCAGAGTTTATTTGATTTCGATATATTTTTCAGTATAGCCCGCAAATATACCCAAACCATTCTGTACATTGGAAAAAACCTGATGCACTGGAGCGGCACTGCTTTGTACAGGTTCGTTTTTAAGGAATCTTTCCACAGATTTGTAATAGGAGTAAAGATCAGGACTCAGAGTCATCACCCGAAGATATTTCTTATTATCCACCGAGGGACTGCCTCCCTGATTTTCATTATTACTACTCTGAGTATCATCAACCGTGGTGGTAGAAAAATATCCTCCCTGAGCCTCTGCCTCATTGGACAACAGTACGGAACTGTTCAGGACAGTCTGCAGACTCGCATGTTTTTTAATGGATCCTACCAGCTTGCCGGCATCTCCTGTATAAATGGTATCCAACGGGTTGGATGATGTGGAGGTCACAAGATTCCACACATAAAAATTTCGGGTATTATCCCGTATTTCAAAATTTACTACCGTCTTCACACCTTCGGGCAAATTGACTTCTTCTTTAAAGACATTGACTACCTCTGACCTTGTAGGTGAAGAACTTTTGGCTCTTACTGTCGGATAACCCGGCACATTGACCACCAACTCATAGGTACGATCCAACTCCGGCATGTAAACATAGGAGGTGTAGAGCCCGTCTCCTTCATGACGCAATGGTATCTGCAGTCCGTTTACTTTTCAGATTACATATACCTCAGCGTTGGTGATGGGCTTTATTCTGGATTGGTTGTCCAGTACATCCCTGCTGAAACTCAGAGACACCTTCCATGGCTTACCCTCTGTGAAGGCTGCATTTACTACTACCTTAGGCTTGAATTCACCTCTTTGCAGCACAAAATCTTCTTCGCATCCTGCCAAAAATATACTGCAGAATATCAGTGCAAACAGGTATTTGCTTTTATAGATCAAGTGATTCATTGTGCCGAAATCGTCTCCAAAATTACAGCTAAATTTGGAAACTCCGGAAAATTTCTTTCGAAATATTTCCAACTTAAATCTGCATTCAATTATATATTCTACACAATCAATTTATGAAAAATATAATACTGTGAGAAAATATAAATTTACACTGTTGCCATATTTTATTTTAAAAATGCAGGGTAAAATTTATTGAGGGTGTAAATGGCAGAATGCTGACTTTTCGCAGTACGCTGTCACCATTGAGCGGATTTTTGTAGATGTAGATATAATATGCATTAAGCCTGTTGGTGATATTGTAGGCATTGAAATGCAAGCCTGCTTTCAAACCGGATATACTGAAATCATAAGCGGCATTAAAACTTAATTGCACGAAAGGCGGAAGCCGATAATTATTTCTGCCGTCAGCATTCAGCAGCCGTATGCCCAGAAAAGAATCATATTCCTCGGTAGCCAATGAAAAAGTATTGCCGGTACCATAGACTCCGTTGAGGCCGAGGGTCCACCTTTCAGAAAGCTGTGTGCTGATGCCGACATTCACATCCCAGGTTCTGTCATGTGTGAAAGGGAAGGGCAAACCATTGTTTATGCTTCCGAAGCTTCGCCGGGATCTTGACCAGGTCACTCCGAGCCAGCCGTTTATCCTGCGGTTTTTTCGCTGTATCATCAATTCGAGCCCTCTGGATTGGCCTGTTCCTGTCAGCAGATGTCGCTCCCAGTCCCTTGAGGTATTGTACACAGGCACCACCGTCTGATCATTGATAAAAAAGTAAAACAGATCAGGAAGTGTGTTGTATTCCACCAGATTCTGAAAATTCTTCAGATAAGCACCGGCATAAAAATACAAATGGGAGAAAACCTTTCCGGAATATGATACACTCAGTTGATTAGCATGCTGTGGAGCAATATTTGCAGTGCTCGGCACCCAAAGGTCGGAGGGTAAGCCAAGCCCTGAATTGACCAAAAGATGAATATTCTGGGTCATTCTGGAATAAGAAAGACTGATAAGATGAGTTTTTGCGGGTGACCACAAGAGATTCAATCTTGGCTGCAGTGACCGATAAGTCTTATTCTCTACATTGAAGGATGACAAATGAAGTCCGGTATATAATTTTAAATCTTTGAATATCAGGATCTGATCTTCCACATAAAAACCCCATTCTCCTGCCCTGATCGTCGAATCTCGGTCAATGATATCTGCTGATTCGCCTTCCAGTATTATCAGACTCTGCTTTACCACAGGGTTGAAACGATGATGAATAAAAGTAACTCCCGTCCTGATAGTATGATAATCATTGAGATAATAATCTGCATGTAGTCCTCCCTGTATGTCTGTGATATCCGCATAAGACAGTACGTCAAGCTCATCTTTATTTGAGGTACCATTGATATCGGTATTGAAAGCATAGCTGGATCTTGACCGGTGCCTGTAATTGAGCAAACCGGCTTTGGCCGAAAGATGCAATCTCTCACCGGGATTAAAATGATACTGGAGGGAGGTAAGTGTATTGCCCCAACGTAATCCTGAACGCTCAAAGGAGTTAAAACTATATCCCACAGTATCCACTCTGTCACTTCTCTCTAATGAAAAACGATCTCCACCATTATAAAATGACAGAGTAAATTTCTGATTATCTGCGGGAAACCAGCTCAGCTTTCCGATGATATCAGAATAACCGAGATTGATATCGTCATAGCGGGTGTATTTTTTGAGGAAGTTATTGACATAATAATCCAGCCATGAGGTACGTGCAGCGATATTGCAACTCAGCCTGTCACCCGCTATCGGTCCGTTGTAATACAATTTTGCTCCCGGCATTCCCACGGATACCGATCTTTCGGTGTGTTGTCTGTTGCCATCCCTGAGCTGTACGTCCATTACCGATGACAATCTTCCGGCATATCTGGCCGGAAATCCGTTCTTGATTATACTCGCTTCCTTAATGGTCTCATCTATAAAAAACGAAGCTATACCACCGATATGACTGGATTCATAAAGTGGTATTCCTTCCATGAGTACGAGATTCTGATCATAACTTCCACCTCTTACGAGCAATCCGTTCTGCCCCTCTCCACCGGACTGTATGCCGGGGAGTATTCTGGCATTATTGATCAAATCCGATTCGCCGAGCAGACTCTTGAATTCCCTGGATCTGTAGGCATCCATATTTTCCCCCGAATTCCAGTGGTTAATCCGGTCCAGCACTTTATCTGAAATGATAATCTCCGGCAGTCTGTTATTTCCATCCAGATAAAAGTTTTTATATAAGTTAGTCTGCAGATCTATCTCCACCGGATCTTCCCGGTAACCGAGATAACGTATCAGTATGGTAGCTCTTCCGGGCCGGAGCCGGAGATAATAGTATCCATTCTCATTGCTGGATACGGTGATACCGGATTTCTGGTCCTGTATGAGTGCACCTATCAGACTTTCTCCACTTTCACGGTCATAGATATATCCGCGGATACTGATCCAATCCCGGTTGTCCGGAACATATTCAGGAATCAGAATAATCTTATCAGGTTCCCGGTATAAAAATTTACAATTTGCAGTTTTGCAGATCGTTTCGGTCAGCTCCCTATGGTGATTTCGGTCTTATCCGGTATCCTGATGCTGAGGGACTGAAATTGCACTGCATTGTAGCTAAAGGTCACAGATGTCCGGTCCTCAATCATACGGATCAGCTCAGTCACCTTCACCTCTTTGGGATCAGACCCTGTCAGTAATAATTTTTTACTTGCCACCGGGGACTGGCCCAATAGCATGCCGGAGCAAAAAGTGAGACACACCCATAGCAAACTTCCTGATTTTAAGGCTCTGCATTGCCTAAAGTACATACTATCCGGTATAGAGTTTTAAAAAAGATTTGTAGCGTCCTGCGGTGTTCCTTAACTCAATAGCTCAAGACAACCACTTTTTAATAATACGAATTTAAAAACAATTCTGTATCCCGAACGTATATAGCAAATTCACGTAATAATTATGAAAAATAAATTCAACTCAATTACAGTGGAAGATACGGACCGGATTATCGAAATGGCCTGGGAGGATCGCACTCCTTTTGATGCCATCAGCCGGCAGTTCGGACTTTCTGAGCAGGATGTGATTTCCCTCATGAGGAAACATATGAAACCCTCCTCATTCAGAATGTGGAGGGCCAGAGTAACAGGTAGAAAGACCAAGCATCAGCTTACTTCAAACACTGATTTTCGCTTTAAGTGCACCCGGCAGAGACAAATCTCACTCAATAAATACAGATAGTGTACAGTAGCCCAATCTGAATTTTAAGAAAATAATGTTCAGGAAGACAAAGTAGGTAGTAAATAACCCAATACAGCAGTGCAGGAAATTAATATTATTAATTTTGCAGGATTAATCATCTCTTATGTTCCGCAGCTTTTTCCTTTTCACTTTATTATTTCATTTTCTCACGATAGTTTCTGCCCAGCAGGATGACACTGAGCATTATTGCAACAAAGCCCATCAATCAAGGGTATTTTTTCAGAAAAGCGTCAGGCAGTCTTCATATACAGACAATTATGACCTGAAGTATTACAGATTTGAATGGCAGATTAACCCGGCCATTTACGGTATCTCGGGTACAGTGACCCCATATTTTATGGCCGGGGAGGAGGATATGCAGACTATAAGTTTTGACTTCTCCAAGCAGCTGATCATAGACAGCATTGTTTGGCATGGATCCAAAATAAGTTATTCGCAGCCTGAAGAATACCGGTTGGATATTTTTTTTCCTCGTGCTGTAAAAGCCTCCACGCTGGATAGTCTTTCTATAAGCTATCACGGGACACCACCGTCCGGTGGATTTGGCTCATTCATAAAAGGTACCCATAATGGCACACCGATATTATGGACATTATCGGAGCCCTTCGGGGCACAGGACTGGTGGCCCTGCAAGAATGGTCTGGATGACAAAATAGATAGCATTGACGTGATCATCACATCGCCGGCAGAGTACAGGGCGGCAAGCAACGGTATGCTGTCAGATGAAATCCTGAATTTTGACGGAACCAAAACCTGGCACTGGAAACACAGATATCCGATCACTCCCTATCTGGTCGCCTTTGCTGTTACTGATTATTTAGCCTATGAAGACGAGGTACAACTCAGCGATGGTACAAAAATGCCTATGGTCAACTATGTATATCCGGAACATGCACAGGCAGCCAGAAAAGGCACGCTGGAAAACGTCAAAGCACTGCAGTTTTTTGATTCACTGTTTGTCGATTATCCGTTCAAAAATGAAAAATACGGCCATGCGCAGTTTGGCTGGGGTGGAGGAATGGAGCATCAGACCATGAGTTTTGTAGTGAATTTTGACTGGGGGTGCTGGCTCATGAGCTGGCACATCAGTGGTTTGGAGATTATGTCACCTGTGGCAGCTGGGAGGATATCTGGCTCAATGAAGGATTTGCCACCTATCTCGAAGGCTTAAGCAGAGAACGCTTTCCACAGGCTCCCAATGACTGGTACAACTGGAAACTGTCGAAAATCAACAATGTAACCTCCAATCCTGCCGGAGCCGTAAAAGTAGATAACCCCAATAACGTATCAAGAATATTCAGCTCCCGGCTATCTTACAACAAAGGGGCATATCTGCTCCACATGCTCCGCTGGAAACTCGGTGATGAAGCCTTTTTTCAGGGCATACGTGATTATCTGTACAACAGAGCCTTTCAATATGCCCTGACTCCGGACCTGAAAGATGCGCTGGAGCAGTCCTCCGGGCAGGATCTGGATGATTTTTTCAGGAAATGGTACGAGGGCCAGGGATTTCCGACCTACAATATATCCTGGGCATCCACAGATAACAAACTTATCATTCAGGTACAACAGACCACCTCCCACCCTTCTGTGGATTTTTTTGATATGCCTCTGCCTTTTGTCATCAAAGCCAACGGACTCACACAGCATTTGAGGCTGGAAAACACAGTCAAAAATCAACAATTTGTCATAGATACAGATTTCAAAACAGAATCTGTGGAATTCGACCCGACATTGTGGCTGCTGGCCAGACATAGTATATCCTACAATCCCGGCCTGATTTCATCCACCCGGAATATTCAGGCAGCAGCATTTACTGTCAGCCCTAACCCTGCCGGGCACTACATCAATATTCATAGTGATACGGGCTTTTTCTATACTTACCAGCTCATGGATGCCGGTGGAAAATTGCTGAAATCCGGAAGTTCGGAGCAGCCGGATACCGTCATTGATATACAGGATTTGAGATCCGGAGTTTTTTTGCTTCAACTCAATGATGAGTCCGGAAATTCTAAAGTCATCCGTGGCATCAAATTGTAAGACGGTTCTTTTCAGGATCCCGATTTATATACAGTAAAAGAGCAATTCAATCTACCCAATCAGCAATAAACAAATTAGTATCTCTTCCTCCGCCGTTGAATCGGTTGGAAGCGAATACCAGTTTTTTACCATCATAGGAAAACATAGGGAAAGCGTCAAATACTCCGTCATAAGTAATCTGCTCCAGCCCGGTACCGTCCAGATTGATCATGTACAGATTGAACTGATAACCTCTCGGACTTGCATGATTGGATGAAAAAATAACCTTTTTACCTGATGGATGAAAATAAGGTGCCCAGTTGGCTTTGCCCAGATGAGTAATCTGCCTCAGATCAGACCCATCTGCATTGCAGACAAACAATTCCATGTTGGTAGGCATCACCAGCCCTTCAGCCAGCAGGTCTTTGTACACCTTGATTTCTTCTTCGGTTTTGGGTCTTGAGGCTCTGAAAATGATTTTCTCACCATCCGGCGAAAAAAATGCACCTCCATCATATCCGAGTTCATGGGTAATCTGCTTTACATTACTGCCATCAAGATTCATGGTGTATAATTCAAGATCACCGCTGCGCATGGATGTAAAAACAATTTTGTCACCTTTGGGAGACACGGTGGCTTCTGCATCATATCCTTCTGTGTCCGTAAGCTTTCGTATTATATTTCCTTTCAGATCAGCATGATAAATATCAAAAGACGGATAAATAGGCCAGACATATTTTCCATCTTCTCTCCGCGGGGGCACATGCGGACAGGATGCATCATGCTCATGGGTAGAAGCATATACTATACTCTTGTTATCAGGCATAAAGAAACTGCAGGTGGTTCTGCCCTTGCCTGTGCTCAGTATCGGAGGAGTTTTACTTTCCTTTTTCCAGTTTTCAAGATCAAAATAATAGATCTGATCACAATCCACTCCCCACATTTTGTTGGTAGCCTGAAAAACGAGTTTTTTATCGTCAAAGCTGAAATAAGCCTCTGCATTATCTCCCCCGAAAGTCAGCTGGCGAATATTCTTCAGATGCCTCTCCTGAGGATACTTCAAACTGTCTGAATGGTATTGTGCGGAAGCAGGGATATGCTTACTTTTGCAAGCATGGAATTGTAAGAATAAAGTAAGGAAAATCAAAAATCTGAACATAACACAGTCGCATTTCGTTTGATAAAACGGTGCGAATGTACTATTCAGACACCGATTTATTATCAGAGAAATGTAAACAAATGCAAATCATGCATATAAAAATTTCGCGGATCGCAGCAATCATAGCTGTACTTGTATGGGTTTCCTGCAGCACTGCTGTGAAATATCCGATCAAGTATCCGGTACAAAATATGGCTACTGACCTCATCATACTCTCAGGGGATGATATGGAGGGCAGGGCCACGGGTACAGAGGGTGAAAGAAAAGCCGGAGACTACATTGCCAGACGTTTTGCAGAGCTTAAAATCCAGCCCAAAGGTGAATATGGCAGTTATTTTCAAAGTTTTACGAAAAAAATAAAATCCAATCCACATGCTGAAAAGCCGGCAGACACCGACCCTGAAATTCATGGCAGAAATGTCGTGGGTTTCATTGACAATAAAGCACCCTACACTGTGATCATTGGTGCACATTATGACCACCTGGGATATGGAGAGCATGGCTCGCTGCACAGCGGAGACAGAGCCATTCATAACGGAGCTGACGACAATGCCAGCGGTGTCACCGGACTATTATTTCTTGCAGAGACATTGTCTAAATCCCGTTACAAAAAAAACAATTATCTTCTGGTTGCCTTTTCGGGTGAGGAACTGGGGCTTTTAGGTTCTAAATATTTTCTTGAAAATGCACCTGTTCCTACTGATAAAATAAACTACATGATCAATATGGATATGATCGGCAGACTCAGGGCTGAAAGTAAACTGGCAGTAAGTGGTGTAGGTACATCACCGGTATTTGAAAAAGTGATGGACGGTATCAAATATCCTGATCTCGACATCAAACGCGAACTTAGTGGAGCCGGTCCTTCCGACCATATGACTTTTTATCAGTCAGGTATTCCGGTACTCGCATTTTTTACAGGGCAACATGAAGATTATCACAAGCCTTCAGACGATGCCCATCTGATAAACTACACCGGGATGAAGCATGTAGCCCAGTATATATACAACATTATTGCCGGTTTGGACAAAAAGGGTAAACTCAGTTTTAACAAAACTCAGGATCCTGTACCGGGCAACAGGTCTTTTGCAGTATCACTGGGCGTAATGCCGGATTATCTGTATGATGGTAAAGGGATGCGTATAGACGGAGTACGGGAAGATAAGCCTGCCATGAAAGCCGGTATGCAAAAAGGAGATATTATATTGAAAATGGGAGAGCTTGATATCACTGACATCAACAGCTATATGAAAGCCCTGGGACTTTTTAAGGCAGGGCAAACCATAGATGTAGTGATCAAACGAGGAAACGAGGAAATGGTTAAATCCGTTACTTTCTGAAATCATATGAAACTGAGCATAACAGAAAACCAAAAATTTGACAGTCTCTGGTTTTTCGTGATTCTGGCATTGGTATCTGTGATCAATCTGATTATTTATGTATATATGAAAGAAACCGACCTGACCGCATTGGTAGCCACCTATGCCATGACTATAGTGGGTGGCCTGATTTTTTTCTTTTTCAGACTTGACACAAGGTATGATCAAAATGGCATTGAATACAAATTTTTCCCTTTTCACTTCAACTGGCATAGCATTCCATGGGATGAAGTGAAAGAAGCATATATACGCAAATACAAGCCGGTAATGGAGTATGGTGGTTGGGGTATCCGTTACAGCAAGCATGGTAAGGCATACACCACCCGGGGAAATACCGGATTGCAGTTGAAACTAAAAAATGGAAAGTCACTGTTGATAGGCACTCAAAAGCCTGATGAGATCACTTATCTGATTGATAAATTAAAAATAGCCTGAGTCAAGATGCATGATATAGAGCCCTGGTATGGATGGAGAGATGAGTACACAGCAGAAAATGATGCGAAATCACCATTTTACGGACGGGAATATGATGAAGCGTATTTTACCAACAAAATTTACAATTACTACATCCACCCGCAATGGGACTCCTTCGGCTCAGAGACACTGTATGCCAAGATTTTGTACGTGGACTACAGCAAAAAGTTTGCCTTAATAGAACTCATAGGAGAGTGGAATGATTGTATTGAAAACGATATCATGTTTTTGAAACGTGACCTGATAGATTATCTGATTAAAAAGCATATTGTCAAGTTTGTTATTTTTTGTGATAATGTATTGAATTATCACGGTGATGATGACTCCTATTATGAAGAATGGTATGAGGATATCAGAGATGAAAACGGATGGATCTGTCTTGTAAACACATTTGACCATGTAAGCCGGGAAATGAAGAAATACAGGCTGCACTATTATGTAAATTTCGGCCCGGAATTCAATGACATCAACTGGCGGAAAAGAAAGCCGGGACACCTGCCTGACGAAATAGAAAAAATCATGTACAAAGGCATGAAATTATTGCAATAACCCCGAAAAAATCCTCGCTTGACAGTACATAAATCCGGATTTGTCAATATCATAGGTAACCCCAATGTGGGGAAATCCACTCTTTTGAATGCATTAGTAGGCGAGAAAATGTCCATCATCACCAGCAAGCCACAGACCACCCGACACAGAATATTCGGAATATTGAGTGATGAAGATTCGCAGATAGTATTTTCAGACAGTCCCGGCATCATCGCCAATCCGGGCTATGGCATGCAGAAATCAATGAACAGATTTGCCTGGTCATCCTTTGAAGATGCAGATATACTGCTTTTTGTTACCGACTTTTACGAACAGTACGAAGGAAGTGAAGCGATACTCGAGGCACTCAGAAAGGCTGAAGTACCCCGCTACCTGATCATCAATAAAATGGATGAGGACAAAAACCATGTAATACCGGAATTGCAAGAAAAATGGCTGGATTTGGTGCCTTTTGATGAGGTATTTGTCATCTCTGCCAGAGAAAAAATCGGTACAGATGCATTACTCAACAAAATCAGGGAAGATCTGCCCGAGGGCCCGGCATATTATCCCAAAGATGAAATATCGGACAAAACGGAAAGATTTTTTGCCTCTGAAATCATCAGAGAAAAAATATTGATGCAATACAAACAGGAAGTACCATACTCCTGCGAGGTGATAGTACACCGGTTTAAAGAGAAGAACAAAAAGACAATACCCCATTGCTCAAAATATATGCCGATATCATAGTGGACCGCAAGTCACAAAAACCCATCATCATTGGTAAGAATGGTGACAGCATCAAAAAACTCGGTATCGCTGCCCGGGCGGAGCTGGAGGCTTTTTTTGAAAAACATATCTTCCTGGATCTGAATGTGAAAGTGAAGGAAAACTGGAGAGATGATGAGCGTACCTTGCGCCACTTCGGATATGATGTCTGAAGTCCGAAAGGCTGGATGGCAGAGACAGAAATATTTTTTTCAGGTCAATCATGTTAAAAAATTGTAAAACTCCTTACCTTAGGGGTTCCAAAAAATGATTGAATATGTCCAAATACAGAGTAAGAACCAGCCCCAAAAAAGATAAACTGACCGCTGAGGATCTCAAGCAGGAAAGAAAATTTTTTAAATAGCTATCCTTGTAACGGTAATTTTGATCATTCTGATTTCTATCATTTACCGTAATGCCTGATATCTGTCAGTAGTCACAGTGGGTCTGAATGTTTCAACCCGGAATATCTACGTACTACCTGAAAAGTTTGCAGCAGTATAGCGTTATTTTTTTTTGTACTTGTTTACGGTTGAAACATTCTTTACTGAAGTTGGCAGAGCGGTAATTATTTAAGGCTAATGAGTCAATATCATTCCGTCATCACAGAAAATACAGCTTGGTTTAATTCAAACTGCAAAGCCTTAAAAACTACCAAAAATTGATTTAGTTTTCAAAAATATCATTCAGGTCAATACTCAGACCCTCAATGGTATGGCTGGGTACCACATCGTCGTGTACATAGGTGCGAATCCGACGATAATGCTGCCCCTCGAGTACAAATACTTCCACCGTCGAATTCAGAGGCTCAACCACCCAATACTCCTTCACTCCGGATTCTTCATAGATGTCAAATTTGTCCTGCAGATCTTTGCGGGTGGTATGTGGCGACAATATCTCTATGATCCAGTCCGGGGCACCAAAACAGCCTTGTTCCCTGATTTTGGACGGATCGCATATCACCACGATATCAGGCTGTACCACTTTGTCCGATTCCATAAAATCCTTGCCCTTAACCGGAAGTATCACATCAAAGGGTGCAGAAAAACCTCACATTTTTGTCCTTTTAAATAATTATCGATACGTAAAAGAAATTTTCTGGAAATCCTCTGATGTCTGGCAGACGGTGCCGGACTCATTCTGAATATTTTACCGCGGATGATTTCCACCATTTCTTCATAGCCAAGGCGGAGGTAATCCGTGTAAGTATAGTGGGTAATATATGTTTCAATCGGCTCATTAACCTGCTTGCCATCCATTTATACTCGTATTTTATTTTCAAAAATAAGGACTTTTTGTCAATCCGCCGGCTGATTATCCGAATAAAATTTTATAAGGATTGTATCAAAACGAATTACAAGGAATCAGAACAGTCCTCTCCTGTCAGCAATTCCGACAAATGTCAATTCAGACTATTTTGAAAAATTGTACCACTGGAAATACTCATGCAAATTATCTGCAACCATTATGCTGAAATGAGCTTGATAATTTTGACGTATATTTGCATCTACTTCAATCTGAACAACATGAATATTGCATTGATAGGATATGGTAAGATGGGCAGAGCCATTGAAGAAATCGCCACGAGAAGGGGACATTCCGTAGTCTCCCGCATATCCACCGCCAACATACAGGATCTCAGGCCGGCTGTCCTGCAGACCGCTGATGTAGCTATTGAATTCACGCGACCGGAGGCAGCACCTGTCAATATAAAGACCTGCATTGAAGCAGGACTGCCTGTAGTTTCGGGTACTACCGGCTGGAATAATCTGAAAAAGGAGGTAGAAGAATTCTGCCTGGAAAAGAACGGATGCTTTCTGCATGCCTCAAATTTCAGTATCGGAGTGAATATTTTCTTCGAAATCAACAAGAAACTGGCTTCATTAATGAATAAATATGAGGTGTATGATGTCTCCATTAAAGAGATTCATCACACTGCAAAAATTGATACTCCCAGCGGTACTGCCATAAGCCTCGCCACGGATATTATCCAGAGACTCGAACGTAAAAAAGTATGGACTATCTCTCCTGTAGAGCCGAATTCCAGAAGTATTTACATAGAATCCGAACGCAAAGACCCGGCTCCCGGCACACATATGGTAAAGTACAGTTCAGAAATCGATGACATTAAGATTATACACACGGCACACTCCAGAGCCGGATTTGCCCTGGGTGCGGTACTTGCAGCCGAGTGGTTGTCCGGCAAAAAAGGAATATTCAGCATGAGCGATGTTTTACAATTCTGAAAATCTGTATTCCGGCCTTGATCAGCAATAAATCCATACAGGAAGTCATAAATACGGCAAGGGTTGATGAAGTCATCAGTGATTTCATGAATCTCAAACGCCGGGGTGTCAATCTCATAGGCAACTGTCCATTTCATGATGAAAAAACACCCTCCTTCACTGTATCGCCCTCCAAAAATATTTATAAATGTTTTGGCTGTGGCAAAGGAGGAGATCCCGTAAGATTCATTATGGATCATGAAAACCTCAGTTTTCCGGAGGCTATCCGATATCTGGCCAATAAATACAGAATAGAGCTGGAAGAAACCGTACAGACCGAAGAAGATCAGCAGGCCAGACAACTGTCGGATGCTCTTTACATCATCAACGACTTTGCAGCCCAACATTACAGGCATAATCTTTTTCACACGGATGAAGGCAAAAGTGTAGGTCTCAGCTATTTTAAATCCCAGGGCTTCAGAGAAAACACCATAGAAGAATTTATGCTGGGCTATGCCAATGGAGAAAAAGATGAGCTGACCAGAAAAGCTATCGAAAAAAAATACAACATAGAGTACCTCAGACTGACCGGACTGACTACCTCTTCAGACAATGACTTTTTCAGAAGCAGGGTGATGTTTCCGATACATAATATCAGCGGTAAAATCGTGGCATTTGCCGGGCGTACACTCTCTGCTGACAAAAAAGTACCCAAGTATATCAATTCGCCTGAATCCGAAATATACAATAAGCGGAAGGTATTGTATGGCCTGTATCAGGCAAAAGAAGCTATCCGAAAAGAGGATGAATGTATATTGGTCGAAGGCTACACAGATGTCATTACACTCCATCAGGGTCAAATCAAAAATGTGGTAGCCTCCTCGGGTACCTCACTCACTCCGGATCAAATCAAGCTCATCAGACGATATACTCAAAATATCAAGATCATCTATGATGGTGACCCCGCCGGTATCAAGGCTGCTTTAAGAGGGCTGGACCTTGTACTCGAATCAGATATGAACGTACGGTTGGTATTGCTGCCGAATGGCGAAGACCCCGACTCATACCTGGCCAAATCAGGGACAGAAAAATTTAAAGCCTATCTGAAAGATCATGAAAAGGATTTTGTTTTTTTCAAGACAGATCTCCTGCTGACAGAGACAGGCAACGACCCGATACGCAAATCCGCCGTGATCAAGGACATAGTGCAGTCTATCGCCAAAATATCGGATGCGCTCAAACGTACATTCTACATCAGAGAATGTGCTGCCATGCTGAAAATGAATGAAGAAATACTCATTCAGGAAACCAATAAGGTGATCAAGGACGACATCAAACGCAAAAAGCTGGATGCCGACCGTCAGAAAATGGAAAAGCCTCAGGATGAAGAGGAATGGATCACTGCCAGACCCAGACCGGTATCAGAGGAGATCGCCTCTGATCTGGTCAGAAATGATGCCCATCAGGAAAAGGAAATCGCTTCGGTACTCATCAATTTTGGCAATAAATGGTATGATGAAAATACCGGTATTACGGTGGCGGCTTTTATCCTGCAGGAGATTGAAGAGTTTCTTGACAAAATAGACATTCCTTTGTACCGGGATATCATAATGGAGACCCGCCAGTTGGTAGAAAACAATCTGGAAGTAAGCGAAAAATACTTCACTTCACACCCTTCAGAGGAAATAAGGAAATTTGCCGTAGAATGCCTCACTACACCCTACACTTATGCAGATTGGGAAAAAAAATACATCCTCCTGCAGACCCAGAAAATGCCGGAAGAAAACTATATCCGCCAGAGCTACAAAGCAGTGTTAAGGTTCAAACTGCGCAAAGCCAAAAAGATTATCTCCGAGCTACAGGAATGGCTTGACAGCACCCCGGCTGACGAAAGAGAAACAGAAGAATACATACTCAACCTGAAGGTGATGCAGGAAATCCTTAAGCAACGCAATCTCATTGCTGCCGAACTGGGTACTGTGACCCTCGTATAAAATCTAAATCCATATCAATCCCTCCTCAGGATTTCCGATACTCTGTGCCAACCCTTCCTGATATCTCCAACCGGTAAACCAGGCAAGCCAGCTGTCGGCCTGATGCCAGTTTTCAGGACTATGTTTAAGGCCTACAGGGCTGTAATCCATTACCCACCGACCAAACTCCTGCAGAGCCTGTGGTGACTTTTTATCATAAACGGCTTTTGCGAGCTTCAGCTCCTCTGCTACGGCAGCCGGATACACTTCAAAAAACCGGACACCGGGTTCGCTGAGGAGATTTTTCAGCTGCATGGCTCTTGCCGTGAGCCCTCCGAGAAACATAGGAGACATAGCACGACAGATGCGGTCACATTCTCTGTACATGAAGTCACTGCTAAGTCCGGTGTAGGCTCCCGGCAAACTCAGAGGAGCATCTATGAAAACCTGAGAAGGACGATATCGCCCTATAATCCCATTGATAAAAAGATCGGCATCTTCCTTGGCCCGGGACTGAAAAAAGTGCAAGTGCCCATCAAGCTCCATGCAAATCACCGTGTTGCCGGTAGTCTTTGCACCAAAATCAATTCCTGCAAACCGGGTCATAACCTCAAGGATGACAAGCCACCATCCATATGAATTATCTGCCCGGTGATCCATGAGGCATCCTCAGAAAGTAAAAACGAAGCAAGAGCGGCTATTTCTGAGGGGTTACCTATCTTTTTTAAAGGATGTCTGCCGGCAGCTCCTTCTTTTTTCTCCGGTGAAGAAAGCAGTCTCTCCGCCAGCGGGGTATCAGTAAGCGAAGGAGCAATACAATTCACCCGTATCCTGGGTGCCAGCTCTGCAGCGAGAGACCTTGTCAATCCTTCCACTGCACCCTTGGCCATCGCAATAGAACTGTGAAAAGGCATACCCTGCTGTACTGCCACCGTGCTGAACAGTACTATTCCGGGGGTAAAACTGCTGTTTTTCAAAAACGGAAGTGTATGCCTCAAAACCCTTACGGCACCAAGGACATTGACCTGAAACTCCTCCAGAATCTGGGTATCACTTACAGACTTAAATGGCTTGAGATTGATTGTACCCGGACAATATACCATCCCATCGAGTACTTCCGGCAATTGCAAGCTACCCATATCATCACTGACAATATCCATTGTCCGGAATTGTACACCCGGTAAAGCAAAATCCGGAGCATGCCTTGCTAATGCATAAACATTATGGCCTTGCGATGAGAGATTTTCGACCACAGCCCTGCCGATACCTTTGGTTCCACCAACGATGAGAAAATTTTTCATGATATAGATTTAAAACCGGCAAGAAACAACCTTCGCATTCAGATGTTCAAATCAAGAGACTTAATTTCATATGCATTCACTCACAGGAAAATCTAAAGTGGAATGAAAAGCTGGGGTTAAGAAAATATAATATCCCTGATTTAACTAAAAGTTTCTTAATGAGAAAATATTGTCCAACTGTCATGTATTAACCCCAACAAAGCACCGGATTAATTGATAACGGTAATTTGGAAATTCTCCCATTATTCCGTGTAATTTTGACCCACAATATAGACAGACTGAAATGACCATTCCTTTTATCAAATATCAGGGCACCGGCAATGATTTCATTATGATAGACCAGAGAACCCAACGTTATCTGGAGATTTCGGACCGGCAAAGCATCGAATTTTTATGCCACCGGAGATTTGGTATCGGGGCGGATGGACTTATTTTGCTGGAGCAAAGTGAAAAATATGATTTCAGGATGGTTTATTTCAATGCGGATGGACGACAAAGTACCATGTGCGGTAACGGCGGCAGATGTATCGTACATTTTGCACATAGCCTCGGGATAGAACGGGATATCTATCATTTTGAAGCGATAGACGGCCTCCATGAAGCCTGTATGATTGCAGGTATGGAAAACGGAGTCAGACTGAAAATGAATGATGTCACGACGATAAAAAGACTGAAAGAGAATGAATTTGAACTCAATACCGGATCTCCGCATTTCGTGAGATTTGTGCAGGAAATACCGGGAAATGTGGATGCAGAAGGCCGTGAGGTCAGATATGCCCCGCAATATGCCGAAGCAGGGATAAATGTCAATTTTGCGGTTATTTCAGACCATGAACTCCATGCAGCCACTTATGAAAGAGGAGTCGAAGCCGAAACGTTGTCATGTGGCACCGGAGTAACAGCGGTGGCACTTGCGGCTCGTCTCTATAATCACGGGACACCCTCTCCGGTCAGGGTGAAAACTAAGGGTGGAGATTTGTGGGTGGAGTTTGAATCAAAAGACGGAAATTTTAGCAATATCTGGCTATCGGGTCCGGCCACTCCGGTGTTTACCGGTGAAATAAGATTGGGACAATAAGCTGTTCATCAAATTACGAAAGTATGCATTCAACAATTAAGCCTTTCTTTTTGTATTAGTAGAAGGTAATTTTTTTTAAAACCACCATACATGGATAATAAAATCAATCAAAACCAGATCAATATCGAGCTTTCGGAGGAAGTTGCGGAGGGCATTTACAGCAATCTTGCCATCATATCTCATTCTCATTCAGAGTTTGTAGTGGACTTTGTAAGATTAGTACCCAATGTACCTAAAGCTAAAGTAAAATCCAGGATTATCCTCACTCCGCAGCATGCCAAGCGTCTGATGAAAGCGATGATGGATAATATAAAGAGGTATGAGGCTCAATTCGGCATCATTGAAGATCCCGAAGCAGGGCAGATGCCTCCCATGAATTTTACGCCTACGGCACAGGCTTAGTGCCAACGGATGGTTTATCCTGAAACAGCCAGATTTTCTGAAGTAAGAAAGGATGGATTTTTCACTCATACTTTAGGCAGTGAGCATCACAATATATGAGGTATATTCATATATTTGTGGCAAATTTTACACGTGCTGCGCATTTTACCTACGATACTTACTCTGGCAAACCTGGTTTGCGGTTTTATAGCCATCCAGCAGGGCGACCTTTATGTCAGCTCTCTGTTGATTTTGGTCAGTTTTGTATTTGACGGATTTGACGGGTATGCTGCACGTAAACTGCATGCGGTCAGTGATATGGGTAAGCAATTAGACTCACTGGCTGATATGGTATCCTTCGGTGCTGCACCTGCGTACCTTTATTACTTACTGGCACCAAGTGATCATTTTCTGGTAGTGGCAGCACCCTGCCTTATCGTTATTGCAGGAGCCATCCGTCTGGCAAAATTCAATGTGACACCCTCCAAAGGGTACTTCATGGGTTTGCCCATACCGGCTAATGCGCTTTTTTACCTTGGCATTATTCTTTCGATAGAGATGGATTACGGCATATTACCCGAATTGTACAATAATCCTGTAGTGTATGCCCTAACACCGGTGGTCATGAGTGGTCTGATGGTAAGTTTCAACATACGGATGTTTTCGACCAAAACATTGAGTGAGCGCTTTGTGGAAAACAAATTTCAGATTGTAATTTTTCTGATTTTTCTGCTCATGGCATATCTGTACAAGTTTGCCGCTTTCAGCTATATCGTAGTGGTATATGTCATTTTATCCATTGTGTATTCCATCACATTTAAGGAAGAAACGCAAACCACCACCGGGTAATAACTGTTAAAAAAAAAAAAACTTAATCAGAAAATCTTATGGCTATTATAATAACGGACGAATGTATCAACTGCGGAGCCTGTGAACCCGAGTGTCCGAACAATGCAATCTATGAAGGTGGAGTGGAATGGTCTATGAAAGACGGAACCAATCTAAGCGGAAAATACACCCTCGAAAACGGTCAGGAAGTGGACGTGAACAGTAAACAGAAGCCCATCATCAATGAATACTACTACATTGTTCCTGATAAATGTACGGAATGTGTGGGCTTTCATGAAGAGCCTCAATGTGCCGCAGTTTGTCCCGTAGATTGCTGTGTACCCGATCCTGACAGGGTAGAAAGTAAGGAGGAGTTATTGGCAAGAAAAGAAAGGCTGCATTTATAGGCAGAAATCAGAGAACTTACGGATTCATCAATTCGACGGAGTGTATTTCCTTCAGTTTCTTTTCCAGATAAGCTATGACCATTTCCTTGCCGGTCTGATAAGATTTATTGTTATTGATCACAATATCCACCTTATTGAAAAATGGCATGATATACGCTTCAAATGAAGGAAGTACATGATGCTCATATCTGTATAGCACATCCTCCAGCGGATAATTTCTCTCCACCCTGTCTCTTTTGATACGGCGGATAATTTTTTGGGTATCGGTGGCATGGATCAGGATCTTGAGGTCCAGCAGTTCAAAAACCCGTTGATTCTGAAAAACGAAGAGACCTTCCACAATGATAATAGGTGCCGGTCTGAAGGTGAGCAGTTTTTCTTCTTTATGTTCATTGTTGAAAGTGTACTCCAGCCTCTCCACTATCATGCCGTTGGTCAGCTTTACCAGATCGAAATAAAACTCATCCTGCTCAATGGAATCCGGGAGATCAAAATTTTTTATACCGTTTTCATCCTCTGCCTGCTTATCCCGGGGTTTGTAGTAGTCATCCTGCGAAAGAAAACATACATCGGCTTCTCCGAAATACTGTTTCAGATCTTTGATAAATGATGTTTTCCCCGAACCACTACCTCCGGAAATACCGATGATGTAAGAATTCGAATTTTTCAGGCTCATAAAATCAGATGAAATTGAATATTAATTCTATTTTTCGCACAAATTAAAGATAAAACAGCCACTTTTCTAAACATTTGATTTGAAAAATATGGACTTGCTTACCGGAATCCTGCATGGTGTCTTGGGAATGGTCACCCTGATATTGATAGCCTGGCTTTTCAGCCATAACCGAAAAGCAATCAACTGGAAAACGGTGAGCATTGGTCTCGGAGCTCAGATCCTGCTGGCTGTCGGAGTATTAAAAATATCATTCGTCAAAGCCATTTTCGAATTTACAGGCAGTCTATTTGTGCTTATACTGGATTTTACCAAGGCGGGCAGTGAGTTTTTGCTCGGCGGCATGATGAATGTGGAAAGTTTCGGATTTATATTTTTATTTCAGGTAATTCCTACCATCATATTCTTTTCAGCACTCACTTCATTGCTCTTTTATCTGGGAGTGATACAGATCGTGGTAAAAGGATTTGCCATGGTATTTACCCGCTTGCTGGGTATTTCGGGAGCAGAAAGCTTATCGGTGGCCGGAAATATTTTCCTGGGACAGACCGAAGCTCCATTACTGATCAAAGCATACTTGGAGCGGATGAACAAGTCGGAAATGCTGCTGGTCATGGTCGGGGGGATGGCCACAGTGGCAGGAGCTGTGCTGGCGGCCTATATCAGCTTTCTGGGTGGGGACGACCCTGTGCAGAGACTGGAGTTTGCCAAGCATCTGCTGGCAGCATCTGTCATGGCTGCTCCCGGGGCCATAGTGATATCCAAGATATTATACCCTCAGACTGAGCCTGTAAACACCAATGTGGAGGTATCATCAGACCGAATTGGCTCCAATATCCTGGATGCTATATCCAACGGTACTACCGAAGGTCTAAAACTGGCAGCCAATGTGGCGGCCATGCTGCTCGTCTTCATAGCATTCATAGCCATGATCAATCATATATTGGGTAAAGTGGGTGAATATACCACTCTGAATGATTTTATTGCTGCCTACACTCCTTACACTAAGCTGTCGATAGAGACCATTCTGGGATTTATATTTTCACCTGTGATGTGGATAATCGGAGTAGCAGCAGAGGATATGATGCTGATGGGTCAGTTGCTGGGAATAAAACTGGCCGCCAGCGAATTTGTGGGTTATGTACAACTGGCAGACCTCAAAAATATGGAAAATGCGGTACACCTGAGCCAGCAAAAATCTATTATCATGGCAACCTACATGCTTTGCGGTTTTGCCAATTTTGCCAGTATAGGCATTCAAATCGGAGGTATTGGTTCGCTGGCTCCCGGACAAAGAAAAACACTTTCTGAATTTGGCATGAGAGCAGTATTGGGTGGTACTTTAGCATCCCTTCTTTCGGCCACTATTGTAGGAGTATTGTATTGATAGGCCTATTTATCAGTGTAATCCATGTACTTGAGCATTAATCGCAGATAAGGCCCTGATTTTTAATAATGATTTTTTATCACTATTAAGACCCATATATTTTGTACGCCGACCGTTTCAGCTATTTTCACAAAATGTCCTTTTTGGTAGGGTTGATTTTGTTTTGCGGAATTTCGGGAGTTTTGATGTTAAAACTTACAGGTACGCTTACCGGTCTGGAGCTGAATAGTGAGCAGGATCTGAAAGATTTACTGCAAAGCGGTGAGCATACTACCCTGCTTAAACTGATGATCGGTGCCAACCATATTTTGGTATTTATTCTGGCTCCTGCATTATACCTTATAGCATTGTATCCCGGCAGAATCCGAAAATTTCTGGGACTGACAGGTTATCCTTTTACACTCCTGCTTTTTTGTATCATTTTATTGTACATCAGCTACCCTGTCATGAGTTTTCTGGCTGAAATAATGGATAAGATTGCATGGCCGGAATGGATGCATACAATGGATAAAAACAGTATGGAGCAGCTCGCAGGTGTATTGAAAATGGAAAATTATTTTGATCTTGCAGTAAATCTGATAATAGTAGCCGTATTGCCCGGTGTAGGCGAGGAATTGCTTTTCCGGGGAATTGTTCAGAACGAAATGCTCAAAAGAACCGGAAAGCCTGTACTGAGTATCCTTCTGACAGCCGCTATTTTCAGTGCATTTCATTTTCAGGTCAGTGGATTTTTTCCCAAATTTATTATCGGAAGTATCCTCGGATTTGCCTACTTTATCGCAAAGGATATCCGTCTGCCCATGTTGCTGCATGCACTCAATAATGGCATGCCTACAATGGCTTATTTCATTGCAGGATCTGATTTCAGCAGTTTTGAAAATAGCGGAGAAGGCAAAATATCACCTTTAGCTGCACTTACATCCCTGGTATTAGGATTATTACTGACCTGGTACATACATTCAAAATATAAAAATCCCGGATATGCAGAAGAATCAGGTGCTTAGACAAAGAAGCATCACAGCAGTTTTTTTTGGGGTGGCAGTAATCTCATTGTTACTGCTTTCTCAGTGGACAGTGGCAGCTTTACTTTTTGTCATTGCATTGGGTGCCGCTCATGAGTATTTGACCATTACAAAGAATCCGGTCTCCAGACCGGCAGTACTGTTGGTATATGCTTTGATTTACTTTCTGATATTTTTTGCCTGCCGTGACAAAGCCGTTCTCTTATTCCTTTGTGCCTTCAACTGTGTTATGTTCATAGCAGCTGTAATACATCTCAAAACTCCCTTCATCCCACATGAAAGAGCCTCTGCGATCACTGGTCTGCTGTACACAGTACCTTCATCCGCAGTCTTCACCTCCTACCTGTTTCACCACAATCATTCTGACCATCTCATACTCTTTCATATAATTCTGCTCATTTGGGCCAATGATTCCTTTGCCTATCTGACAGGGTCACGTATTGGTAAAAATAAATTATGGCCTGCCATTTCACCCGGCAAGACCTGGGAAGGATTTATGGGTGGTGGAATTTTTACAGTAATCACAGCCATCATTATCTATAGCCTGACCGGAGAATACAGCCTTTTTTTTCTGGATTATTGCCGCAATCATCATCTGGGTCATAGGAACTCTTGGAGACTTGTTTGAATCCTCGATCAAAAGACAGTTCGGTGTTAAGGATTCAGGCACAATTCTGCCCGGTCATGGAGGTATTCTGGACAGATTCGACAGTTTTATCTTTGTATTGCCATTTATATTATTTTTGCTGCTCAATTTTTGAAACAGCAAAACGAACACACCCATGACCATTCACAGAGAAGGATATATCACACTGAGCATCAGTTTTTTTGTACTGGCTCTCTTCAATTATCTACTGCAGACTTATTTACCGGGCCACACCCTTACCTTTGTATTTGCGGGGATATCTGTTGCTCTGTTTATTTTTTTGCTATCCTTTTTCCGCAAGCCCGACAGAACCGTTGCCTCTCCTGATGAGGACAGCATTCTGTCCCCGTGTGACGGCAAAGTAGTGGTCATTGAAAAAGTGACAGAGAACGAATATCTGAAAGGTGAATGTATGATGGTATCTGTTTTTATGTCACCTCTTAATGTGCATATCAACTGGTACCCGGTAAACGGAACTGTACTGTATGCCAAATACCATCCGGGTAAGTACATGGCCGCATGGCACCCCAAGGCATCTACCGAAAATGAGCGAACCAGTATTGCCATAGGCTTCAGACACGGCACACTGCTGCTCAGACAGGTAGCCGGTGCATTGGCGAGAAGAATTGTATTCTATGCCAGACCTGAAATGCCTGCACGTCAGGGTCATGAACTGGGATTCATCAAATTCGGCTCAAGAGTGGACCTTTATTTACCTTTGAATGCTCAGATTCAGGTCAGTCTCGACCAAAAAGTAACAGGCAACCGCACTGTAATTGCCCGCTTTTGATGCAATACTGAGAAAAATCATTCTGTTAATATCTGTCGTCCAACGCAAAAACGGGTTTGCGGTTGATCCACCTGCCATCAGTAAAATCGGGAAATGACTGCACCGCACCACCCTGGGATATTGACTGCTCAGACAGGCAGGTGATTACAGCCCACGATGCATGATCGTACACATCGAGAGGCATAGGCTCATTATTTTTCAGGGCTTCGACAAATGCATGCAGAACAAACCAGTCCATACCTCCGTGTCCGGCATCGGCGGCATCCTTTTCATATTTTCGCCATAATGGATGATCATAGGTCTTAAAATAGGCATCAGCAGGCTCCCACTTATGGGCAGGACTTCTGCCTTCAATATGTACAGACTTGTTGATATCCATCCAAAGCCCTTTCACTCCCTGTACCCTGAACCCCAGTGAATAAGGACGAGGCAGACTGGTATCATGGGATAATACTATGGTCTCTCCCATCGCCGTCTGAATACTGGTAGTGACCACATCTCCCAGCCTGAACTGTATGGTCGCATTAGGGTGAGAGGCACCTCCCTGAGGATGATCCATAATATACTGATGAAGGCCTCTGGCTTTGGATGCCATGGATGTGAGGCTCACAAATCTGTTGCCCCGGTTATTATTGATAAAACTGCCGATCGGCCCAATACCATGCGTAGGATATAAATCCCCGTTGCGATATACGGAGTGCTGAGTGCGCCACCGTGCCTCGCTGTATCCTTTTTCACCAAACTCCACTCCTCCTCCGTAGTATTGCTTACCATCATTAAATTTTACCTCTCTGAGATCATGCTGATACCCTCCTTCGAGGTGCACCAATTCACCAAAAAGCCCCTGACGAACCATATTGAGTGCCGCCATTACATCGCGTCGGTAACACACATTCTCCATAATCATGAAGGGTGTACCCGTACTTTCCTGAGTTCTCACCATCTGCCAGCATTCCTCCACACTGGCTGCACCGGCTACTTCACAGCCTACCGCGATGCCCATCCGCATTGCATCCACAGACATGGGTGTGTGCCATTCCCAGGGGGTGCAAATAAGCACTGCGTCGAGCTCTTTACTGTGCAACATTCTTCGATAATCATAATCTCCCCTGGTATATAGGGCAGGTTTTTTATGCCCTGCCTCCACAACCGCTTTTTCAGCCCTTGCCGCATGATTGGGATCAATATCACATACAGAAGTCACTGTAACATCCTTTCGGTATAGTGCCAGCTTCAGAGTCTCGTATCCTCTGGCACCTACCCCAATAATACCAAGGCGTATTTTATCTTTCATATTTTCAGAAGGAATATAACTGAATGCCTGATTCTGAATACCTATTGCTGCTCCTGCAAGGGTGGTATTGCGAAGGAAGTCTCTGCGATGCATGGATTGTCAAATTTATTTCAGGTAAAAATAACAAAAGATCGGAAGTTTTAAAAATACACTTATTTATGCGTACATAAGTATTCAGGGCATCAAACTGTAACATCGTATATCAGTAAAATGAATGGTCAGCAAGGACTGTGTATCCAGTTATCGAAAACATTCGCTCAACTTTTGATCCGTAGGTGTAAAATATTTGCAACATACGACGGTAATCCGAGAATTAAATAAAATAACAACTCTCCATCTGGCACGAACCAATATATAGTTCATCTTCCTGCCTTAATCCGTAAACATCACGGACATTTACACCAAATCATGAAAATATCCCTGGAAGGATTGCTGCGTAGCTAAAATGCTGAATAAAATTTAATTTGAATTCATATTCATAACTAATTGATATTTGAAGAAAGCAATACTTTTGCTCTTAAAGGAATCATCAATAGTCATGAAAAAACCATAACGTTATATGTATTATCCTGATAATGTCGGGGATAATCCACTCTGCCATACTGTGTGGACAAAGCGCATTGGTAAAAAAACTTGATAGCCTAAGCCATGAGGTAATGGAAAAAAATCCTGCACAGGCATTGAGCTTACTAATCGAATTGGAAAAACAGGTACAGAATCCGTATATAGACTCCCTGGATTACAGGGTGAAAATGAAGAAGGCCAATGCATTGGAAAGAATGGACTTATTTGACCAGTCGCTTGATATCTGGTTTGCCTTATTGTCGAAATACAAAAAGAAAGAAGATGCAGCCAAAGTTGCAGTAATATCTGATGAGATCGGAGGTCATTTTTTTGCCACAGGGCAATATAATGAGGCTTTGGATTTGTATTACAGCGCAAAGCAATTATGTATTGAAAAAAGAAATTTTGCAGACACGCTGAAATTGAATATGGAGATTGGATTGAATCTGGCAGGAACGGGTGATTTTGAGCAAAGTATCAGGATTCTTGAGCATAACATTGAATCAGCTAAGAGATCGGGAAACAAAAAAGCATGGGTTCATGGCGTAGATAATCTCGCTAATGTATATCATGAACTGGGCGAATATGAAAAAGCTTTAGAATATCAGCATGTCCTTCTGAATTCGGATGAAGCTAAAGTATCCGATTATCTGAAAATGGCTTTGTTTCAACATATCACAGAGCTGAATATAGAACTTGGAAGATACCAGACCGCACAAAAATATCTCGACTCCGCATTTCATTATGGATCTGTCATAAATTCCAAAGAATGGCTTTTTGATTTTCATAAAAACCAGTATCAGATTTACAAAGCTTCCGGCAGATATAAGGACGCTTTGGTACACCACGAAATGTTCCGGACTTTGAAAGATTCCGTTTTCAATGTCGGATTTCAGAACAAGTTTACAGGTTTGTCATCGCTTTATGAGCTTGAACAAAAGCAAAATAAAATTGAGCTGCTAAATGCACAAAATGCATTAGCGACAGTCAGAATCGAAAGACTTACACTTGCAGTCATTATTATAATACTTTTGGCTGTTATTGTAAGTTTATGGTTGAGATACAGACATAAAAAACTGGATAAACTCAGACAGGAGCGATTCAGTCAGACACTGTTGCAGGCACAGGAAGATGAGCGTAAAAGAATTGCCAAAGAATTACATGACAGTATTGGTCAGAATATTCTGTTTATAAAAAATAAAGTCAGAAAACTTTTTGAAGAATCTGAAACGGAACTTAGTTACTCCATAGATCAGACACTTGAAAATGTAAGAAATATATCTAAGGAGTTATACCCTGCGCATCTCGACAAATTAGGCCTTGAAAAATCCGTAGAGTTGCTCGCAAGGCAGGTCACTGAAGAATTTGGAATATTTGTAAGCAGTGATTTGACGGGTATTGACCAGACTGCTGATAAAGACTTAAAAATCAATATTTTCAGAATCATACAGGAATTCATTAATAATTCTCTAAAACATGCTGGTGCGAGTGCTGTAAGAGTTACTTCGGAGTTTGGAGGTAAATATCTTCACATTCTGCTTCAGGATAACGGCGTAGGTTTTGACCTGGAGCAAGTAAGAAACAGGAACAATCCTTCAGTAGGTCTGTATAGTATAGAAGAAAGAGTAAAAATTTTCAAGGGTCGAATTGTTATGCAATCCTCACAGCATGAAGGTACACGATTTTCTATACAAATACCTTTATAAATCCAAAGATCAATGAAAATACTGATAGCTGATGATCATCCTTTGTTTCGGCAGGGTATAAAGCAAGCGATAGACCTCATACCCGATACAAAAATTGTAGGACAGGCAGGCGATGGGATGGAAGCGTATCACTTCATTCTCTCAGCAGTGCCGGATTTGGTGATACTGGATCTGGAAATGCCGATACTTAATGGTATAGAGTTATGTAAAAAAGTAAAACAAGATTTTTCGCAAATCAAAGTAATTATCCTTACGATGCACAAGGAAAAACATTTTTTTGATGCTGCAATCCAGGCCGGGGCAAACGGATATATTTTAAAAGACAATGCGGTGGAGGATATTATTACCTGCATAAAAACAGTTTGGGCAGGCAGGAATTATATAAGTCCGGATATCACAAATTTTCTGACATGTAATACAACACAGGATAACGCTTACAAATTACTCAAGATACTCACACCCACCGAA
Source organism: Saprospiraceae bacterium (assembly GCA_016716335.1). Taxonomy (GTDB): domain Bacteria; phylum Bacteroidota; class Bacteroidia; order Chitinophagales; family Saprospiraceae; genus OLB9. The sequence goes on from JADJWN010000022.1 coordinate 55,707, forward strand.
ACCGTAATTTTAAAACTCATTTCGGAAGGAAAAACCACCGCTGAAATTGCGAAATTACTTTTTTCAAGCCCAAACACCGTAGAGAATCACCGCTCTAACATATCCAAAAAACTGGGTCTGGAGCCGAAAAAATGCCTTACTTAAGTTTGCGCTTACAGTAAAATCTATCCTTTAAAGGTTCTTAATATCCCTCGAAACTGCAGATAGGGGTTACCCACTATTTCAGGAAGATATAGCAGGTACTAATTTTGTTTCAAACAAATTAAGAAACAATGAAAATTTATAACCTCCTGCTATTGCTGTTTGCTGTAGCATTATGTAAAGCACAGATTACCCTCAGGGCAGAAGATTTTCCCAATCCAGCAGATACTTTCCAGTTGGAAGCTTGGCTTAATCCTGCCAAACCCACTTTAACACCCGATAATTTGTGGAATTTTGCCAATCTGGGAATGCCCACGGACAGATACCAGGTGGTTTTCAATGAGGAGGACCTGGATTTCTTCAAAAGTGCCGGCATAGATGTTTACCGGAGTACCACCAAGGATTTTAATGCCAATTTTTTTTATTATCTGGATCTTGAATTCGATCTGAATGAATACGGTCTTCAGGAACGTGGTATTTATGTGCCTCTACAGAGATATTCATTAAGTCCCTACACAGGCAATACTTTAGACTCACTCATAATACAGACACAGGGATATCTGTACAATACATCAGTGGATTATTTACTTTTTCCTATGTCATACAAAAAATCCTGGTCCAGCGCCGGCAGACGGGCTGTCAACTTCAACCTCACAGTGAATGCCTTCGGATTGAATAATATACCTGCACAACACGTCTGGTACACATTGCGAAAAGATACGGTAATTTCCTATGGTATCATGCAGATAATGACACCTGAAGGTGTATCCCGAAAATATGACGTATTGGTGGATCAAATCGAAACTCATACCATAGACAGTTTCTACCTTGCAGGATCGCCTGCACCACCCGTATTACTGAACAATTTTGGCCTTGTGCAAGGTCAAAAGACAAACTTTGGCAACAGAATCAATTTTTACAGAAAAGATTTGTTCTATTATTTTGCCAGCTACTATTATGGCGACAGAGCGTTCAATGCACAGCCTTATGAATTTTTCACCTGCCTCAATGGTGCACAATCCAATACTTCATCAGTCAGGGACTCTCATGATAAATTCAGTTTTACAGTCTTTCCTACCTTATTGCAGTCTGATCAATATCTTAATTTGTTAGTCGCAGGGGCAAAATACGATATGTGTATTTATACTTTAATGGATATTGAGGGTCGGACTCTAAAGAAAGGTATACTTGAAAACGGAATATTACATCAGGTGGAATCTACAGTTTTCTCATCTTCCGGATTGTATATTGTTACCATACAGGATAACACCGGAAAATATATCACCCATGAAAAAATACAGAAGTATTAAGATCAGTATCAATAACCCTTCCTATAATTTGAAAACTCATGAAACACATCTTCCAAAAATCAGTAAAAACTATATGCATAGTTTCTCTATTGTTAGCCCATACATTTATTTTGGGTCAGAATGTGGGCATAGGAACACATACACCTGATAACTCTGCCATGCTGGATGTAAGTGCCTCAGACAAAGGTTTTCTGATGCCAAGAGTTACAAAAGCCAACAGGCCTGTCAATCCGGCAGATGGCTTGATAATATATCAAACGGATGAAATACCGGGCATTTACAATTATATACAAGGGGAATGGAGACGAATAATGGACAGCGATATAGAGATTGGTCTCTATTCCTATGGACCGGATACTGCAGTCACTTTCCAGTTTACCGGCAATGTCCAAACATGGGTGGTACCTGATGGTGTACATTGGGTAAAAATCAATTGCAAAGGAGCAGAAGGCAGCCTTGGTGTGTGGCATATTCCACTGGTAGCCATAGACTATATGCCGGGAGGTAAAGGGGGAGAATCAGAGGGTTTTCTTCCGGTCACCCCCGGAGAGACACTTTATGTAAATGTCGGTGGTTTTGTCACAAGCCCTCTTAATGGTACTAATGATCAACTTATTCAGGGAGGCTGGAACGGCGGTGGAAGTGCAAAAATACTCGTCTCAGGTTCTCAGATTTTTGTTGGAGGTGCAGGTGGTGGAGCAAGTGATGTCAGGCAAGGTGGTAACACGCTTGCTCACCGGAAAATTGTGGCTGGAGGTGGAGGAGGAGGTGGCTCTCAGGCCGGAAGAACAGGAGGTGCTGGTGGTGGAATATCAGGGGGTAATCCCTTATGTCCCAATCCTTCTGCCTGTGGACAGGGAGGTACACAAACCACAGGTAACGCTCCCGGACAAGGTGAAAGTCCCATTGTATCAGGTGTAGGTGCCGGTGGAGGTGGATGGTATGGAGGTACGGCAGCTGCTTCTGACAATGGTGCAGGAGGAGGTGGCAGCGGTTTTTTGGATCCATCACTGAGGCAGGCATTTACAAATTCAAATATCAGAGCCGGTCACGGCATTATCACTATCACCTACAACAGAAATACCAGGTTGGATACAGTAATTCAACTGCCCTATCCCATCAGTCTGTCTTCTGTCAATGATGCGCTGAATACGGAGAGTTTTGGCCACAAAGCCGTGCTTTTCAGTAATAACGGGACAATTCAAGGTGATGCTTCACAATTTGTTTTTGATGCAGATAATGGCAGGGCAGGTATTGGATTGAATAATCCGGCGACAAAACTGGAGGTAAAAGGTCATGGCGGCATCAGAGTATCATCCACCAACCCCGGATCAGGAGTATCAGACTGGATTGCTGCCAGTTTTGGAGGACTTGCGGGTGATAAGGTTGTGGCAGGTATTTTAAATGGAAAGGCCACCATTGGAGCTCATAATCAGGCATTAAACAACTGGGACACTTTGGTCATCAATCCCGGTGGCAAGATTGTATTACCCGGCCTGGGTGAATCCGGAAAGAGATTTCTTACTATTGATGCAGATAATATTGTAGGTGATACTAGTTTCTTCGGATTCAATAATGGTTTAAAATTATCAGGTGGAAATTTTCAAATAGGCGGACATCTTAACCAATCTACCTCCATTGCCAGCAATGGTCACACTTTCAGTATCAATTACAGCTTTGAGGGAGAAGGGGGAATATTTGAAGAATTTATACCGGGCGGTTTCGGATACTCTCTGACACCTATTGGACAGACATTCAATTTTCCTTACAACTACATACTGAAGCAGATAAAGTTTATATGTGGATTCCCGATTGTAAACGGTACCTTTCAGATATTTCAGGGCCAGACCATAAGTGGTACACCGCTTGCATCGGGTACACTTAATGTTAATCCTTTTGGCGAAGTAACGATTCCACTGAACAATCTCAACATGGCTGCAAATACCACCTACACATTATATCTTACAGATTGTTATCCACAGATTTCACTGATTGGTGCAGATTGGCCTTTGGGCATACTATTGGATCTAAATGGGAATCCCATGCCTTTTGGAGATTTAACTTCAAAATTCGTAGGACTGCCAGATATCCCGGGTTACCATACGCTTAGGGTGGAAGGAAATACCGGAAAAGTTGGCATAGGGACCCCAATCAATACTCCTTTGTCTTCCACCCTCACCGTTAATGGAAGCAATAACATGAACTCGGGTTCTGCCAACTGGATTTCTGCCAATATCGGTGGTCAGAATGGTGACCGAATAGTAATGGGACTTTTGAACGGTGAACCCTCAATAGGGGCTCATAATGGTCCACTTACAGGATGGGATACCTTAAATATTACTCCCGCAGGTAAACTGAAAATAGGACATCTTGCCGGTAATGGAAATAAATTTATGACAGTAAACAATCAGGGCGTAGTAAATGCCCAGGATATTGAAATTGCATCCTCCGGTACCACCGGATTGCTGACCTCAACGGATTGGAATACATTCAACAACAAAGTAAGTCCTGCAACAACTGTCAACACTATCGCCCCTCTATCAGGAGGCGGAACCCTGCATTCCTCACTGACCCTCTCTATGCCACAAGCAAATAGTTCCACAAATGGCTTCCTGTCAGCTACTGACTGGAGTACCTTCAATAACAAACAAAATAGTTTACCCAATGCCAGCGGTACTTCCAATGGAATTCTTACCTCCACAGACTGGAATATTTTTAATAACAAACAAAATGCACTCTCCCCTGCAAGTGGCTCCAATGATGGCATTCTAACAGCAACAGACTGGAATATTTTTAACAACAAGCAAAATGCACTCGCCAATGCAAATGGTTCTACTAATGGCATTCTAACAGCAGCAGACTGGAATACCTTTAATAATAAATATAATTTGCCCAACCTGTCTAATGGCAGTATTTTGTTTTCAAATGGCAACAATATTACGGAAAACAACAGTCAACTGTATTTTAATTCAAATACCCAAATGCTTGGGATAGGCACCAACAATCCTTCAGCCAAAGTCGATATTCAAGGAAGTGGAGGACTCAAAGTCAGCTCTACCAATGACGGAAGCGGCACCACTGACTGGATAGCTATAAATGCAGGTGGCACATCAGGAGACAGAGTTGTAATGGGTGTTCTGAATGGATCTGCCACTATCGGCGCACATAATGGAGCATTAAATGCATGGGATACTTTGGTTGTCAATCCGGATGCAGTGGGTACATCCATTGTTTTAGGTGGCAACAAGTCCCATACTGTGCCCCAGGTTTTAAACAATACGCAGATTGCATCAAGTCCTGTGGCTGTAAATGGAAGTATCAGACAAGCGTATTATTCTGTTCCTGTAAGTATTCCGGCCGGAAATACCATATCCTTCAACTGGGATCATAATCTGGGATATGGCCCCATAGTCATGATGAGTACAGACCAAAACGGCGGGGGCGCCAATATGATTGATGTTAGCTACACCACTTTTAATAATAATCAAAACCAAACAGTATTCGTACTGAAAAACAACGGATCTTCTACTGCTTTGGGTACTTTCAGGTGGATATTGGTATGGTAACAATGACTGGATTAACCTCACTTAAGGTAATTTTATGGTCGGACCGTACACCAAAAAAATCCAGGTATGAAAATATTGTTGTATATAACTAATACCTGTCATGTCACAAAAACAGAATTATATTTTTTATCAAATTGTACGCTGGTAAGAAATAATTTTTGGCATAATAAGACTCCACGTGATCTTATCTTCCATACATGACTGCAATTATCCTGCAAAGAAATTTGCTTGTTTGAAGTTGATTTTTCAAAATATCAATAATATAGAAATGCAACAAACATTTAGAAAAGAGTACTTAAATCCAGAATTATGCAATAGCAATTCTATTACAGCCTGATTTGGCTGAAAATAAATCGCAGCGCTGATTCAGCTCAGTGAGCTTCTAAGTCTCTTTTTCGGAAATGCTTATTTTATTTACATTCCAATCCTCATCACGAAATTTAAGACATAATACATTTAAACCAGGATTATTGTACCGGTTATGCCGATGTGCAGAAATACCCATCTTTGGTATAGGAAAAACTAATAAAGCCTTGAATCATTCGCCGGGTAGAAAGGGATGACTAATATTGAACTTTGGATAACAACTTCTCCCACCAGCTTCTTTGTTCGACATATAGAATGTCTTTGCTGATTACCGGCAATTCCTGGATAATGTTTGATGGTGAAAAGGGCGAAAACCTCATAGTCATTTTCCTGCCGCAATGGGTCCGAAATACATAATCATACAATACTGCCATCAGTGCAGGATTTCCGGCGGATTCAGACCAAATTTCAGTAATGGTACCGGGATTGTAAAAAAATACAGCTTTTGCGATGTCACTGTTATGAGCTTTTCCTAACATAGAAGAAAACAAAATGCCTCTGTGCATGGCATTGTACATCAGTCGGTAAAGTATATTTTTTTCGGAGTCTTTAAGCGCAGAAGTTTTCAGCAGTTCTTCGGGCCTGGGATTTAAGGTAATCTGAATATTTTCGGATGTAATATCCTCCAACATAGCTGAAAAACGGGAAGAGTAGCCTTCTCTGAGACTTTCGTAAGCATCTGTTAATGACAGGATAGTATATTTCTTCGAAGGGAGGCCGGGTTTAAGGCTTTGTATGGAGGTCGTCTGGGTATTTTTGAATGCCTGCCAGAAGCGTATGTTATCGAAATCCGGATTTTCGATAAATGATTTGATTCTTGACGGTGACATCAGATTGATGGTATGAATTCCTGTTTCGGGGATTAATTTTTTTTGGAATGTGGACAGACTTTGTCTGAAAACCGGAAGCCCGGATTCATAATCTCCTTCAATCAAGACATCAAAACTACCGGCTACTGCTTTCAGATACCAATGGTAGGCATACACCGAGCTGTCCGGTGCATAATGAACCAGTCCGTTCCATTTATTTTTGTCAATATTTTCAAAAGATATTCGCTGTAAATGAATCACTCCAGTTCCGGATATAACGGGAAGGATAACATGAACTGGTTGACTTTGTTTTTAATTTCAGCCAATATGGAGTCATTGTCCTTGTTTCTGATCACATCATCTATCCACTGTACCACCTGCCTGCAGTCATTTTCATTGAGGCCCCGGGTTGTTATGGCTGCAGCACCGACTCTGATACCTGACGTCTGTAAAGCCGGACGACTGTCAAAAGGCACCATATTTTTATTGATTGTAATATTGGCCTTAATCAGTGCATTTTCCACCTCTTTACCCGTGAGGTCCGGGTTCTTGGCTCTGAGGTCTATGAGCATCAGATGATTGCTGGTACCTCCTGAAATAATTTTGTATCCGAGATCCGTAAAAGCCTCAGCCATGGCGTGGGCATTGCGTATTACTTTTCCGGCGTAGTCAATGAACGAAGGTGAAGCTGCCTCTCTGAATGCGACTGCCTTGGCTGCAATGACGTGCTCAAGCGGACCACCCTGCATACCGGGGAATACCCCGCTGTTCAGCACCGAAGACATCATGATCGGGTCTCCTTTTTTGGTAGTACGACCCCAGGGATTGGGAAAATCCTTGCCCATCATCACGATACCGCCTCTGGGTCCCCTCAATGTCTTGTGAGTAGTAGAGGTAATAATATGGCAATATGGCAACGGATCGTTGAGATATCGGGAGGCAATCAATCCTGCAGGATGTGCAATATCCGCCAGCAAAAGTGCACCCACCTCATCCGCAATCTCTCTGAATCTCTTATAATCCCAGTCCCTGGAATACGCAGATGCCCCGCAAATAATGAGTTTGGGCATTACCTGCCTTGCCTTCTCAGCAACCTTATCCATATCAATCACTCCGGAATCTTCCTCTACGCCATAGAAATGCGCCTGATATACCTTGCCGGAATAATTGACCGGAGAGCCATGGGACAAATGTCCCCCGTGTGCAAGATCAAAACCCAATATGGCATCACCCGGATTGAGAACTGCCAGAAATACCGCAGCATTGGCCTGAGCTCCGGAGTGTGGCTGCACATTGGCATATTCGGCACCAAACAGGGAACAAAGCCTGTCGATAGCCAGCTGCTCTACCTGATCTACCACTTCGCAACCACCATAATACCGGCGTCCCGGATATCCTTCGGCGTATTTATTGGTAAGACAACTGCCCATCGTCCTGATGACTTCGAGAGAGGTGAAATTCTCAGAAGCAATCAACTCAATGCCCTTTCTCTGCCTCTGTAGCTCTGCCTGTACCAATTGTTGAATCTCTATATCCATTATTATCTGTCAATTTGCTGAGGCTACAAAGGTAAAACTTAGAGTTTGAATTTTTGGGAAGTTGATGCAAATGATTGCAATATTGAAATTATATGTTGTGAACATCTACTGAATAAAAAAACATTGCATGGGAATACCAGGCTTCCGAAATACCCGGTAGTTCCCTATACAATGTTATGAAAAGGAATGGTAATTTATCTTTCGTATTATCTGATCACAGTGATGTCACCGGCCAGCTTATCATCAAATGGTCTGTTGTCTTCGTCCAATGCTTTGTAGGTAAAAAGGAAGGTATAAACTCCCTGCTCGACCGGAACACCTTTGAATGTACCATCCCAGGGCTCCAACCCCTTATCGGAAATGTAAACCAGATTACCCCATCGGTCAAAAATCCTGAGTTTGGATTCAATGACACAACTTGTTTCTGTAATCTGGAAGAAATTATTCTGTCTTGAGTCGAGATGCAAAATATTCGGATGGTAAAGTTTGCAGCAGAAATTTTTGATAGTAATCTCTGTGGAATTTTCACATCCGTTCTCATCGGTGACGGTAACACCATAATTCCCACGGCTTCTTACATACATATTATCACTGATGGTACCATCGCTCCATCTGACCGTGGCATGCTTACCTGCATAAAGGAATATTCCGCCATCCTGCTCACAAATTGTAGTATCCCTTGAAATACGCAATTGTGGTTTGGGATTAACTTTGATTTCAAAAGTATATGGTGCGGATTCTTCACACACTTCGGTTTTCTGCGTAACTGTCACTCTAAAATTACCGGCAGATGTCGGAATCATAGTGGCTGTTCCGGTCTGCGAAGCTACAAGCCCCGTTTCCTTGGAATTGGTCTTCCAGCTGAAAACTGCTCCCGGACGACCACTCACTCTTACCTCCAGCGTATCTCCCAAACATATAGGATCGTGAGAAACCCATACATCAAAAGGTGCGGTAAGAATCTGCTCTACATGTATGATAGCAATATTGGAAGTATCACTGCAATATGGCGCAGTATTCAGTGTGTAAATCCTTCTGAAATAATGAGTTCCCTGTAATAAAGTACCGGTGGTATAATCCCGGGATTCTGCATTGCCGGGTGCCATTATGAACTGCACTCCGTCCTGACTGTACTGCCAGGTGTATTTTCCACCGGCAGGAATTGCATCCAAACCCCTGATTGTTATATTCTGTGCTTTTTCACAGAATTTATCAGGATTGGGATTGCTGATCAGATTGGCATTAACCGGACATGCACAAGCTGCCCCAACCAAAAATTGCACGGTGTCCGAACAAGAACCATTAGACCAGATCAATCGATACAAACCTTCTTTTTCAAAATCCGTAACCAGCGTATTGGGTGAATTGGGATTCAAAATCCTTACATTACCCGGATTTTCCGATGCTTTTGTCCACGTACCTGTTCCTGTTGCGTTCAGCTGAACCAGACCATCCAGATAGCAGCTGACATTGGCAGGAGACGGGCCGGCATTTGGTTTTGCATCCAGTCTTACAGATACCGTGTCCGCACAGATGTCATTCCGCAAAATGAATTGATAAATACCCGGTACGGTAAAGCCTGAGATAACCGGATTCAATACATTCAGATTACTGATATTAACACTTCCGGGATTATTTACGGACAGACTCCAGCTACCGGCCACCTGACCATTTAACTGTAGCATTCCGCCTGGTAATCTCACGCAGCCCAGGTCTATGTCTGGACCCGCAACTGGTTGAGCCACATTTTGCAAAATCCTTGAAGCAGTAGAAGAACAATTATTCTGATCCGTAACGGTAACTCCATATAACCCGGCTTGTGCCACTATGATACTGTTTCCTGTCTGATTATCACTCCAAAGTATCTGAGAAGCATTGGTGTTAACAGTCCAAATAGCACTGGTCCCTTCACAGATTTTATCCGTCCCGGTGATGCTCACTTCAGGATTCGGAAGTATGGTCAGGAATTTTTCTGCGGAAGATTTGCAACCGTTCGCATCGGTCACCGTCACCCGGTATACTCCGGCATTGCTGACCGTGATGGTTGCCGTGGTCGCTCCGTTGCTCCATGCATAGCTTACTCCACCCAATGCAGTGAATTCTGCAGTGACTCCCTCACAGATACTGTTCTGTCCGGTGATGGTCGCTGTCGGATTGGCACTGATGGTCAGGCTCTTGGATGCCGTAGCCGTACAGCCGTTAGCATCGGTCACCGTTACGCTGTATAGTCCGGCATTGCTGATATTCAGGTTTGCCGTAGTAGCACCTGTATTCCAGACATAGCTTACGCCTCCCGTAGCCGTGAAGTCGGTGCTGCTGCCTTCACAGATCTCATCCGCTCCGCTGATGGCTGCTGCCGGCAGGTTGTTTATTGTCAATGTTCTTTCGCCCGTGCTGATACAACCGTTCGCATCGGTCACCGTCACTCTGTACACTCCGGCATTGCTGACCGTGATGGCTGCCGTGGTCGCTCCGTTGCTCCATGCATAGCTTACTCCACCCAAAGCGGTGAATTCCGTTGCTGCTCCCTCACAGATGCTGCTCTGTCCGGTGATGGTCGCTGTCGGATTGGTGCTGATGGTCAGGCTCTTGGCTGCCGTAGCTGTACAGCCGTTGGCGTCGGTCACCGTTACGGTGTATAGTCCGGCATTGCTGATATTCAGGTTTGCCGTAGTAGCACCTGTATTCCAGATATAACTTACGCCTCCCGTAGCCGTGAAGTCGGTATTGCTGCCTTCACAGATCTCATCCGCTCCGCTGATGGCTGCTGCTGGTCTGTTATTTATCGTCAATGTTCTTTCGCCGGTGCTTACACAGCCATTCGCATCGGTCACCGTCACTCTGTACACTCCCGCATTGCTTACCGTAATGGCTGCCGTGGTCGCTCCGTTGCTCCATGCATAGCTTACTCCACCCAAGGCAGTGAATTCCGTTGCTGCTCCCTCACAGATGCTGCTCTGTCCGGTGATGGTCGCTGTCGGATTGGTGCTAATGGTCAGGCTCTTGGATGCCGTAGCCGTACAGCCGTTGGCGTCGGTCACCGTTACGGTGTAATTGCCCGATGTATTTATGTTTAAAATATTTTGTATTAGCACCTGTATTCCAGACATAGCTTACGCCTCCCGTAGCCGTGAAGTCGGTGCTGCTGCCTTCACAGATTTCATCCGCTCCGCTGATGGCTGCTGCCGGCAGGTTGTTTATGGTCAATGTTTTTTCGCCGGTGCTGATACAGCCGTTCGCATCGGTCACCGTCACCCGGTACACTCCGGCATTGCTTACCGTGATGGTTGCCGTGGTCGCTCCGTTGCTCCATGCATAGCTTAATCCACCCAAGGCAGTGAATTCTGTTGCTGCTCCCTCACAGATGCTGTTCTGTCCGGTGATGGTCGCTGTCGGATTTGAGCTGATGGTCAGGCTCTTGGCTGCCGTAGCTGTACAGCCGTTAGCATCGGTCACCGTTACGCTGTATAGTCCGGCATTGCTGATATTCCCAGGTTTGCCGTAGTAGCACCTGTATTCCAGACATAGCTTACGCCTCCCGTAGCCGTGAAGTCGGTACTGCTGCCTTCACAGATTTCATCCGCTCCGCTGATGGCTGCTGCAGGCAGGTTGTTTATGGTCAATGTTCTTTCGCCCGTGCTTACACAGCCATTCGCATCGGTCACCCGTCCTCTGTACACTCCGGCATTGCTTACCGTGATGGCTGCCGTACTCGCTCCGTTGCTCCATGCATAGCTCACTCCACCCAAGGCGGTGAATTCCGTTGCTGCTCCCTCACAGATGCTGCTCTGTCCGGTGATGGTCGCTGTCGGATTGGTGCTGATGGTCAGGCTCTTCGCTGCCGTAGCTGTACAGCCGTTAGCATCGGTCACCGTTACGCTGTATAGTCCGGCATTGCTGATATTCAGGTTTGCCGTAGTAGCACCTGTATTCCAGACATAGCTTACGCCTCCCGTAGCCGTGAAGTCGGTGCTGCTGCCTTCACAGATCTCATCCGCTCCGCTGATGGCTGCTGCTGGTCTGTTATTTATCGTCAATGTTCTTTCGCCGGTGCTGATACAGCCATTCGCATCGGTCACCGTCACCCGGTACACTCCGGCATTGCTTACCGTGATGGTTGCCGTGGTCGCTCCGTTGCTCCATGCATAGCTTAATCCACCCAAGGCAGTGAATTCTGTTGCTGCTCCCTCACAGATGCTGTTCTGTCCGGTGATGGTCGCTGTCGGATTGGTGCTGATGGTCAGGCTCTTGGCTGCCGTAGCTGTACAGCCGTTAGCATCGGTCACCGTTACGCTGTATAGTCCGGCATTGCTGATATTCAGGTTTGCCGTAGTAGCACCTGTATTCCAGACATAGCTTACGCCTCCCGTAGCCGTGAAGTCGGTGCTGCTGCCTTCACAGATCTCATCCGCTCCGCTGATGGCTGCTGCTGGTCTGTTATTTATCGTCAATGTTCTTTCGCCGGTGCTGATACAGCCATTCGCATCGGTCACCGTCACCCGGTACACTCCGGCATTGCTTACCGTGATGGCTGCCGTACTCGCTCCGTTGCTCCATGCATAGCTCACTCCACCCAAGGCGGTGAATTCCGTTGCTGCTCCCTCACAGATGCTGCTCTGTCCGGTGATGGTCGCTGTCGGATTGGCGCTGATGGTCAGGCTCTTGGCTGCCGTAGCCGTACAGCCGTTGGCATCGGTCACCGTTACGGTGTAATTGCCCGATGTATTTATGTTTAAAATATTTGTATTAGCACCTGTATTCCAGACATAGCTTACGCCTCCCGTAGCCGTGAAGTCGGTACTGCTGCCTTCACAGATCTCATCCGCTCCGCTGATGGCTGCGGTAGGTCTGTTATTTATGGTCAATGTTCTTTCGCCTGTGCTGATACAGCCGTTCGCATCGGTCACTGTCACCCGGTACACTCCGGCATTGCTGACAGTGATGGCTGCCGTGCTCGCTCCGTTGCTCCATGCATAGCTCACTCCACCCAGTGCGGTGAATTCTGCAGTGGCTCCTTCACAGATGCTGCTCTGTCCGGTGATGGTCGCTGTCGGATTGGCGCTGATGGTCAGGCTCTTGGATGCCGTAGCTGTACAGCCGTTAGCATCGGTCACCGTCACTCTGTATAGTCCGGCATTGCTGATATTCAGGTTTGCCGTAGTAGCACCTGTGTTCCAGACATAGCTTACGCCTCCCGTAGCCGTGAAGTCGGTACTGCTGCCCTCACAGATCTCTTCCGCTCCGCTGATGGCTGCCGTGGGCAGGTTGTTTATGGTCAATGTTCTTTCGCCTGTGCTGATACAGCCATTCGCATCGGTCACCGTCACCCGGTACACTCCGGCATTGCTTACCGTGATGGCTGCTGTGGTCGCTCCGTTGCTCCATGCAAAGCTTACGCCTCCCAGTGCGGTGAATTCCGCAGTGGCTCCTTCACAGATGCTACTCTGTCCGGTGATGGTCGCTGTCGGATTGGCGCTGATGGTCAGGCTCTTGGCTGCCGTAGCCGTACAGCCGTTGGCATCGGTCACCGTTACGGTGTAATTGCCCGATGTATTTATGTTTAAAATATTTGTATTAGCACCTGTATTCCAGACATAGCCACGCCTCCCGTAGCCGTGAAGTCGGTACTGCTGCCTTCACAGATCTCATCCGCTCCGCTGATGGCTGCGGTAGGTCTGTTATTTATGGTCAATGTTCTTTCGCCTGTGCTGATACAGCCGTTCGCATCGGTCACTGTCACCCGGTACACTCCGGCATTGCTGACAGTGATGGCTGCCGTGCTCGCTCCGTTGCTCCATGCATAGCTCACTCCACCCAGTGCGGTGAATTCCGCTGCTGCTCCCTCACAGATGCTGCTCTGTCCGGTGATGGTCGCTGTCGGATTGGTGCTGATGGTCAGGCTCTTGGCTGCCGTAGCTGTACAGCCGTTAGCATCGGTCACCGTTACGGTGTAATTGCCCGATGTATTTATGTTTAAAATATTTGTATTAGCACCTGTATTCCAGACATAGCTTACGCCTCCCGTAGCCGTAAAGTCGGTGCTGCTGCCTTCACAGATTTCATCTGCTCCGCTAATGGCTGCGGTAGGTCTGTTATTGATTGTCAATGTTCTTTCGCCCGTGCTTACACAGCCATTCGCATCGGTCACCGTCACTCTGTACACTCCGGCATTGCTGACCGTGATGGCTGCCGTGGTCGCTCCGTTGCTCCATGCATAGCTTACTCCACCCAAAGCGGTGAATTCTGCAGTGGCTCCCTCACAGATGCTGCTCTGTCCGGTGATGGTCGCTGTCGGATTGACGCTTATGGTCAGGCTCTTGGCTGCCGTAGCTGTACAGCCGTTGGCGTCGGTCACCGTTACGCTGTATAGTCCGGCATTGCTGATATTCAGGTTTGCCGTAGTGGCACCTGTGTTCCAGACATAGCTTACGCCTCCCGTAGCCGTGAAGTCGGTATTGCTGCCTTCACAGATCTCATCCGCTCCACTTATGGCTGGCGTGGGCAGGTTGTTTATTGTCAATGTTCTTTCACCGGTGCTGATACAGCCGTTCGCATCGGTCACTGTCACCCGGTACACTCCTGCATTGCTTACCGTGATGGCTGCCGTGGTCGCTCCGTTGCTCCATGCATAGCTCACTCCACCCAAGGCGGTGAATTCCGTTGCTGCTCCCTCACAGATGCTGCTCTGTCCGGTGATGGTCGCTGTCGGATTGGTGCTGATGGTCAGGCTCTTCGCTGCCGTAGCCGTACAGCCGTTGGCATCGGTCACCGTTACGGTGTATAGTCCGGCATTGCTGATATTCAGGTTTGCCGTAGTAGCACCTGTGTTCCAGACATAGCTTACGCCACCCGTAGCCGTGAAGTCGGTACTGCTGCCCTCACAGATCTCTTCCGCTCCGCTGATGGCTGCCGTGGGCAGGTTGTTTATGGTCAATGTTCTTTCGCCGGTGCTGATACAGCCATTCGCATCGGTCACCGTCACTCTGTACACTCCCGCATTGCTTACCGTGATGGCTGCCGTACTCGCTCCGTTGCTCCATGCATAGCTCACTCCACCCAATGCAGTGAATTCCGTTGCTGCTCCCTCACAGATGCTGCTCTGTCCGGTGATGGTCGCTGTCGGATTGGTGCTGATGGTCAGGCTCTTGGCTGCCGTAGCTGTACAGCCGTTGGCGTCGGTCACCGTTACGGTGTATAGTCCGGCATTGCTGATATTCAGGTTTGCCGTAGTAGCACCTGTATTCCAGATATAACTTACGCCTCCCGTAGCCGTGAAGTCGGTATTGCTGCCTTCACAGATCTCATCCGCTCCGCTGATGGCTGCTGCTGGTCTGTTATTTATCGTCAATGTTCTTTCGCCGGTGCTTACACAGCCATTCGCATCGGTCACCGTCACTCTGTACACTCCCGCATTGCTTACCGTAATGGCTGCCGTGGTCGCTCCGTTGCTCCATGCATAGCTTACTCCACCCAAGGCAGTGAATTCCGTTGCTGCTCCCTCACAGATGCTGCTCTGTCCGGTGATGGTCGCTGTCGGATTGGTGCTAATGGTCAGGCTCTTGGATGCCGTAGCCGTACAGCCGTTGGCGTCGGTCACCGTTACGGTGTAATTGCCCGATGTATTTATGTTTAAAATATTTGTATTAGCACCTGTATTCCAGACATAGCTTACGCCTCCCGTAGCCGTGAAGTCGGTGCTGCTGCCTTCACAGATTTCATCCGCTCCGCTGATGGCTGCTGCCGGCAGGTTGTTTATGGTCAATGTTTTTTCGCCGGTGCTGATACAGCCGTTCGCATCGGTCACCGTCACCCGGTACACTCCGGCATTGCTTACCGTGATGGTTGCCGTGGTCGCTCCGTTGCTCCATGCATAGCTTAATCCACCCAAGGCAGTGAATTCTGTTGCTGCTCCCTCACAGATGCTGTTCTGTCCGGTGATGGTCGCTGTCGGATTTGAGCTGATGGTCAGGCTCTTGGCTGCCGTAGCTGTACAGCCGTTAGCATCGGTCACCGTTACGCTGTATAGTCCGGCATTGCTGATATTCAGGTTTGCCGTAGTAGCACCTGTATTCCAGACATAGCTTACGCCTCCCGTAGCCGTGAAGTCGGTACTGCTGCCTTCACAGATTTCATCCGCTCCGCTGATGGCTGCTGCAGGCAGGTTGTTTATGGTCAATGTTCTTTCGCCCGTGCTTACACAGCCATTCGCATCGGTCACCGTCACTCTGTACACTCCCGCATTGCTTACCGTGATGGCTGCCGTACTCGCTCCGTTGCTCCATGCATAGCTCACTCCACCCAAGGCGGTGAATTCCGTTGCTGCTCCCTCACAGATGCTGCTCTGTCCGGTGATGGTCGCTGTCGGATTGGTGCTGATGGTCAGGCTCTTCGCTGCCGTAGCTGTACAGCCGTTAGCATCGGTCACCGTTACGCTGTATAGTCCGGCATTGCTGATATTCAGGTTTGCCGTAGTAGCACCTGTATTCCAGACATAGCTTACGCCTCCCGTAGCCGTGAAGTCGGTGCTGCTGCCTTCACAGATCTCATCCCGCTCCGCTGATGGCTGCTGCTGGTCTGTTATTTATCGTCAATGTTCTTTCGCCGGTGCTGATACAGCCATTCGCATCGGTCACCGTCACCCGGTACACTCCGGCATTGCTTACCGTGATGGTTGCCGTGGTCGCTCCGTTGCTCCATGCATAGCTTAATCCACCCAAGGCAGTGAATTCTGTTTGCTGCTCCCTCACAGATGCTGTTCTGTCCGGTGATGGTCGCTGTCGGATTGGTGCTGATGGTCAGGCTCTTGGCTGCCGTAGCTGTACAGCCGTTAGCATCGGTCACCGTTACGCTGTATAGTCCGGCATTGCTGATATTCAGGTTTGCCGTAGTAGCACCTGTATTCCAGACATAGCTTACGCCTCCCGTAGCCGTGAAGTCGGTGCTGCTGCCTTCACAGATCTCATCCGCTCCGCTGATGGCTGCTGCTGGTCTGTTATTTATCGTCAATGTTCTTTCGCCGGTGCTGATACAGCCATTCGCATCGGTCACCGTCACCCGGTACACTCCGGCATTGCCCACCGTGATGGCTGCCGTACTCGCTCCGTTGCTCCATGCATAGCTCACTCCACCCAAGGCGGTGAATTCCGTTGCTGCTCCCTCACAGATGCTGCTCTGTCCGGTGATGGTCGCTGTCGGATTGGTGCTGATGGTCAGGCTCTTGGCTGCCGTAGCCGTACAGCCGTTAGCATCGGTCACCGTTACGGTGTATAGTCCGGCATTGCTGATATTCAGGTTTGCCGTAGTAGCACCTGTATTCCAGACATAGCTTACGCCTCCCGTAGCCGTGAAGTCGGTATTGCTGCCTTCACAGATTTCATCCGCTCCGCTGATGGCTGCTGCAGGCAGGTTGTTTATGGTCAATGTTCTTTCGCCCGTGCTTACACAGCCATTCGCATCGGTCACCGTCACTCTGTACACTCCCGCATTGCTTACCGTGATGGCTGCCGTGGTCGCTCCGTTGCTCCATGCATATTTACCTCCACCCAAAGCGGTGAATTCCGTTGCTGCTCCCTCACAGATGCTGCTCTGTCCGGTGATGGTCGCTGTCGGATTGGTGCTGATGGTCAGGCTCTTGGCTGCCGTAGCTGTACAGCCGTTGGCATCGGTCACCGTTACGGTGTATAGTCCGGCATTGCTGATATTCAGGTTTGCCGTAGTGGCGCCTGTATTCCATACATAGCTTACGCCTCCCGTAGCCGTGAAGTCGGTACTGCTACCTTCACAGATTTCATCCGCTCCGCTGATGGCTGCTGCTGGTCTGTTATTTATCGTCAATGTTCTTTCGCCGGTGCTTACACAACCGTTCGCATCGGTCACCGTCACCCGGTACACTCCGGCATTGCTGACTGTGATGGCTGCCGTGGTCGCTCCGTTGCTCCATGCATAGCTTATGCCTCCCAATGCGGTGAATTCCGTTGCTGCTCCTTCACAGATGCTGTTCTGTCCGGTGATGGTCGCCATCGGATTGGCGCTGATGGTCAGGCTCTTGGATGCCGTAGCTGTACAGCCGTTGGCATCGGTCACCGTTACGGTGTATAGTCCGGCATTGCTGATATTCAGGTTTGCCGTAGTAGCACCTGTATTCCAGATATAACTTACGCCTCCCGTAGCCGTGAAGTCGGTATTGCTGCCCTCACAAATTTCATCCGCTCCGCTGATGGCTGCGGCTGGCAGGTTGTTTATGGTCAATGTTCTTTCGCCCGTGCTTATACAGCCATTCACATCGGTCACTGTCACCCGGTACACTCCGGCATTGCTTACCGTGATGGCTGCCGTGGTCGCTCCGTTGCTCCATGCAAAGCTTACGCCTCCCAGTGCGGTGAATTCCGTTGCTGCTCCCTCACAGATGCTGTTCTGTCCGGTGATGGTCGCTGTCGGATTGGCGCTGATGGTCAGGCTCTTGGATGCCGTAGCTGTACAGCCGTTAGCATCGGTCACCGTCACTCTGTATAGTCCGGCATTGCTGATATTCAGGTTTGCCGTAGTGGCGCCTGTATTCCATACATAGCTTACGCCTCCCGTAGCCGTGAAGTCGGTACTGCTACCCTCACATATCTCATCCGCTCCGCTGATGGCTGCCGTGGGCAGGTTGTTTATGGTCAATGTTCTTTCGCCGGTGCTGATACAACCGTTCGCATCGGTCACCGTCACCCGGTATACTCCGGCATTGCTGACCGTGATGGCTGCCGTACTCGCTCCGTTGCTCCATGCATAGCTCACTCCACCCAATGCAGTGAATTCCGTTGCTGCTCCCTCACAGATGCTGCTCTGTCCGGTGATGGTCGCTGGCGGATTGGTGCTGATGGTCAGGCTCTTGGCTGCCGTAGCCGTACAGCCGTTGGCATCGGTCACCGTTACGGTGTATAGTCCGGCATTGCTGATATTCAGGTTTGCCGTAGTGTCACCTGTGTTCCAGACATAGCTTACGCCACCCGTAGCCGTGAAGTCGGTGCTGCTGCCTTCACAGATCTCATCCGCTCCGCTGATGGCTGCTGCAGGCAGGTTGTTTATGGTCAATGTTCTTTCGCCCGTGCTTACACAGCCATTCGCATCGGTCACCGTCACTCTGTACACTCCGGCATTGCTGACCGTGATGGCTGCCGTACTCGCTCCGTTGCTCCATGCATAGCTTACCCCTCCAAGTGCGGTGAATTCTGCAGTGGCTCCCTCACAGATACTGTTCTGTCCGGTGATGGTCGCTGTCGGATTGGTGCTGATGATCAGGCTCTTGGATGCCGTAGCTGTACAGCCGTTAGCATCGGTCACCGTTACGGTGTAATTGCCCGATGTATTTATGTTTAAAATATTTGTATTAGCACCTGTATTCCAGACATAGCTTACGCCTCCCGTAGCCGTGAAGTCGGTGCTGCTGCCTTCACAGATCTCATCCGCTCCGCTGATGGCTGCTGCAGGCAGGTTGTTTATGGTCAATGTTCTTTCGCCCGTGCTTACACAGCCATTCGCATCGGTCACCGTCACTCTGTACACTCCCGCATTGCTTACCGTGATGGCTGCCGTGGTCGCTCCGTTGCTCCATGCATAGCTTACTCCACCCAAAGCGGTGAATTCTGCAGTGGCTCCCTCACAGATGCTGTTCTGTCCGGTGATGGTCGCTGTCGGATTGGCGCTGATGGTCAGGCTCTTGGATGTCGTAGCTGTACAGCCGTTCGCATCGGTCACCGTTACGGTGTATAGTCCGGCATTGCTGACCACAATTGACTGAGAAGTTTCTGTGGTACTCCAGATATAATCAATTCCTCCTGATGCATTAAAGGTAGTAAATCCATTTTCGCAAATCTGATCCAAACCTGAAATCTGAGCAGTTGGAAGATCAAAAACCGTAATGTTTCTTGAAAGTACTGAAGAACAACCGTTTAAATCTGTAATGGTAACATAATATGTACCACTTCCTGTTAACACAACACTTGGATTGTTCTCACCGGTACTCCATGCATAGGAAGCTCCACCTGAAGCTGTTAAAACGGTGGACTCTCCTGAACAGAATTTTACTATTCCTGAAATGATTCCGTTTGGTAATGGGTAGAAGGCAACATTAATTTCTGCCTGATCGGAACATCCGTTTGAATCACTAACAATAACCCTGTAATTTCCACTTTCGGTAACAGAAATATTATCGGATGATGAACCATTACTCCACTCATAAACCGTTCCACCTGTTGCAGACAATGAAATTGTTTCTCCTGCACAAGCTGTATTTAAACCTGAAATAGCCGCTGTGGGATTGGGCAGTATATTCAGTGTTTTAGATCCCACCGAAGTACACCCACTTGCATCAGTTACTGTAACTCTGTAAGTTCCTGCTACCAGGTTTGTAATTGTTTGTGAGGTTTCATTGGTATTCCATAAATAGCTGACTCCACCCAATGCGGTATAAGAGACTGGCGTACCCTGACAAATATTATCCGGACCAAAAATCGTTGCAACCGGGTTAGTTGAAATAGTCAAGGATTTTGAAGCTGTACTTACACATCCATTTAACGTTGTCACAGTCACAGTATATATTCCCGGATTACTGACTACAATGGTAGATGATGTTTCATTTGTATTCCAGAGATAGCTATCACCTCCTGACGCAGTGAAAGTGGTAAATCCACCCTCACAAATTTCATTTGCTCCAATAATTTCAGCAATCGGCAATGGATTCACCGTTATAATTCTCTGCGCTTCTCCTGTACAGCCGTTGTTGTCAGTCACCGTTACTCTTACCGTTCCTGCATTGTTCACTACTCTGGCAGCGCCTGTACTGCCGTTGTCCCAAACATAACTCACTCCGCCACTCGCTGTCAAGGTCGTACTGCTGCCTGCACAGATATCGGTCGTTCCACTGATGACTGCTGTCGGGCCGCTGTTGAGGTTGATATTTGCAGAAGTCTCTCCCGTACAGCCGTTGATGTCGGTCACCCGTTACTCTTACCGTACCGGCACTATTCACCACTCTCGTGGCGCCTGTGCTGCCGTTGTCCCAAACATAACTCACTCCGCCACTCGCCGTCAAGGTCGTGCTGCTGCCTGCACAGATATCGGTCGTTCCGCTGATTACTGCTGTCGGGCCACTGTTGAGGTTGATATTTGCAGAAGTCTCTCCCGTACAGCCGTTGCTGTCAGTTACTGTTACTCTTACCGTACCGGCACTGTTCATCACTCTGGTAGCGCCTGTGCTGCCGTTGTCCCAAACATAACTCACTCCGCCACTTGCGGTCAAGGTCGTGCTGCTGCCTGCACAGATATCGGTCGTTCCACTGATGACTGCTGTCGGGCCGCTGTTGAGGTTGATGTTTGCGGAAGTTTCTCCTGTACAGCCGTTGATGTCGGTTACTGTTACTCTTACCGTACCGGCACTGTTCACCACTCTCGTAGCGCCTGTACTGCCATTGTCCCAAACATAACTCACTCCGCCACTTGCGGTCAAGGTCGTGCTGCTGCCTGCACAGATATCGGTCGTTCCACTGATGACGGCTGTCGGGCCGCTGTTGAGGTTGATGTTTGTGGAAGTCTCTCCAGTACAGCCATTGCTGTCTGTCACCGTTACTCTTACCGTTCCGGCACTGTTCACTACTCTCGTGGCGCCTGTGCTGCCGTTGTCCCAAACATAACTCACTCCGCCACTTGCGGTCAAGGTCGTACTGCTGCCTGCACAGATATCGGTCGTTCCACTGATGACTGCTGTCGGACCGCTGTTGAGGTTGATGTTTGCGGAAGTTTCTCCTGTACAGCCGTTGATGTCGCTTACTGTTACTCTTACCGTAACGGCACTGTTCACTACTCTCGTGGCGCCTGTGCTGCCGTTGTCCCAAACATAACTCACTCCGCCACTTGCGGTCAAGGTCGTACTGCTGCCTGCACAGATATCGGTCGTTCCACTGATGACTGCTGTCGGACCGCTGTTGAGGTTGATGTTTGCGGAAGTTTCTCCTGTACAGCCGTTGTTGTCAGTCACCGTTACTCTTACCGTTCCTGCATTGTTCACTACTCTGGTAGCGCCTGTACTGCCGTTGTCCCAAACATAACTCACTCCGCCACTCGCTGTCAAGGTCGTACTGCTGCCTGCACAGATATCGGTCGTTCCACTGATGACTGCTGTCGGGCCGCTGTTGATATTAATATTTGCGGATGTCTCTCCCGTACAGCCGTTGCTGTCAGTTACTGTTACTCTTACCGTACCGGCACTGTTCATCACTCTGGTAGCGCCTGTGCTGCCGTTTTCCCAAACATAACTCACTCCGCCACTTGCGGTCAAGGTCGTGCTGCTGCCTGCACAGATATCGGTCGTTCCGCTGATGACTGCTGTCGGGCCGCTGTTGAGGTTGATATTTGCGGATGTTTCTCCTGTACAGCCGTTGATGTCGGTTACTGTTACTCTTACCGTACCGGCACTGTTCACCACTCTCGTAGCGCCTGTACTGCCATTGTCCCAAACATAACTCACTCCGCCACTTGCGGTCAAGGTCGTGCTGCTGCCTGCACAGATATCGGTCGTTCCACTGATGACGGCTGTCGGGCCGCTGTTGAGGTTGATGTTTGTGAAGTCTCTCCAGTACAGCCATTGCTTGTCTGTCACCGTTACTCTTACCGTTCCGGCACTGTTCACTACTCTCGTGGCGCCTGTGCTGCCGTTGTCCCAAACATAACTCACTCCGCCACTTGCGGTCAAGGTCGTACTGCTGCCTGCACAGATATCGGTCGTTCCACTGATGACTGCTGTCGGACCGCTGTTGAGGTTGATGTTTGCAGGAAGTTTCTCCTGTGCAGCCGTTGATGTCGCTTACTGTTACTCTTACCGTAACGGCACTGTTCACTACTCTCGTGGCGCCTGTGCTGCCGTTGTCCCAAACATAACTCACTCCGCCACTTGCGGTCAAGGTCGTACTGCTGCCTGCACAGATATCGGTCGTTCCACTGATGACGGCTGTCGGGCCGCTGTTGAGGTTGATGTTTGTGGAAGTCTCTCAGTACAGCCATTGCTGTCTGTCACCGTTACTCTTACCGTTCCGGCACTGTTCACTACTCTCGTGGCGCCTGTGCTGCCGTTGTCCCAAACATAACTCACTCCGCCACTTGCGGTCAAGGTCGTGCTGCTGCCTGCACAGATATCGGTCGTTCCACTGATGACTGCTGTCGGACCGCTGTTGAGGTTGATGTTTGCGGATGTTTCTCCTGTACAGCCGTTGATGTCAGTTACTGTTACTCTTACCGTACCGGCACTGTTCACTACTCTCGTGGCGCCTGTGCTGCCGTTGTCCCAAACATAACTCACTCCGCCACTTGCGGTCAAGGTCGTGCTGCTGCCTGCACAGATATCGGTCGTTCCGCTGATGACTGCTGTCGGGCCGCTATTGATATTAATATTTGCGGATGTCTCTCCCGTACAGCCGTTGCTGTCAGTTACTGTTACTCTTACCGTACCGGCACTGTTCACTACTCTCGTGGCGCCTGTGCTGCCGTTGTCCCAAACATAACTCACTCCGCCACTTGCGGTCAAGGTCGTGCTGCTGCCTGCACAGATATCGGTCGTTCCGCTGATGACTGCTGTCGGGCCGCTATTGATATTAATATTTGCGGATGTCTCTCCCGTACAGCCGTTGCTGTCAGTTACTGTTACTCTTACCGTACCGGCACTGTTCACTACTCTCGTGGCGCCTGTGCTGCCGTTGTCCCAAACATAACTCACTCCGCCACTCGCTGTCAAGGTGGTGCTGCTGCCTGCACAGATATCGGTCGTTCCGCTGATTACTGCTGTCGGGCCACTATTGATATTAATATTTGCGGATGTCTCTCCTGTACAGCCGTTGCTGTCAGTTACTGTTACTCTTACCGTAACGGCACTGTTCACTATTCTTGTAGCGCCTGTGCTGCTGTTGTCCCAAACATAACTCACTCCGCCACTTGCGGTCAAGGTCGTGCTGCTGCCTGCACAGATATCGGTCGTTCCGCTGATGACTGCTGTCGGGCCGCTATTGATATTAATATTTGCGGATGTCTCTCCCGTACAGCCGTTGCTGTCAGTTACTGTTACTCTTACCGTACCGGCACTGTTCACTACTCTCGTGGCGCCTGTACTGCCGTTGTCCCAAACATAACTCACTCCGCCACTTGCGGTCAAGGTCGTACTGCTGCCTGCACAGATATCGGTCGTTCCACTGATGACGGCTGTCGGGCCGCTGTTGAGGTTGATGTTTGTGGAAGTCTCTCCAGTACAGCCATTGCTGTCTGTCACCGTTACTCTTACCGTTCCGGCACTGTTCACTACTCTCGTGGCGCCTGTGCTGCCGTTGTCCCAAACATAACTCACTCCGCCACTTGCGGTCAAGGTCGTGCTGCTGCCTGCACAGATATCGGTCGTTCCACTGATGACTGCTGTCGGACCGCTGTTGAGGTTGATGTTTGCGGATGTTTCTCCTGTACAGCCGTTGATGTCAGTTACTGTTACTCTTACCGTACCGGCACTGTTCACTACTCTCGTGGCGCCTGTGCTGCCGTTGTCCCAAACATAACTCACTCCGCCACTTGCGGTCAAGGTCGTGCTGCTGCCTGCACAGATATCGGTCGTTCCACTGATGACTGCTGTCGGACCGCTGTTGAGGTTGATATTCGCGGATGTTTCTCCTGTACAGCCATTGTTGTCGGTCACCGTTACTTTTACCGTACCAGCACTGTTCACCACTCTCGTGGCGCCTGTGCTGCCGTTGTCCCAAACATAACTCACTCCGCCACTTGCCGTCAAGGTCGTGCTGCTGCCCGCACAGATATCGGTCGTTCCACTGATTACTGCTGTCGGGCCGCTGTTGAGGTTGATATTCGCGGATGTTTCTCCTGTACAGCCGTTGTTGTCGGTCACTGTTACTCTTACCGTTCCGGCACTGTTTACCACTCTCGTGGCACCTGTGCTGCCGTTGTCCCAAACATAACTCACTCCGCCACTTGCCGTCAAGGTCGTGCTGCTGCCCGCACAGATATCGGTCGTTCCACTGATTACTGCTGTCGGGCCGCTGTTGAGGTTGATATTTGCGGATGTTTCTCCTGTACAGCCGTTGTTGTCGGTCACCGTTACTCTTACTGTTCCGGCACTGTTTACCACTCTCGTGGCACCTGTGCTGCCGTTGTCCCAAACATAACTCACTCCGCCACTCGCCGTCAAGGTCGTGCTGCTGCCCGCACAGATATCGGTTGTTCCACTTATTACGGCTGTCGGACCGCTGTTGAGGTTGATATTTGCGGATGTTTCTCCTGTACAGCCATTATTGTCGGTCACCGTTACTCTTACCGTTCCGGCACTATTTACCACTCTCGTGGCGCCTGTGCTGCCGTTGTCCCAAACATAACTCACTCCGCCACTCGCCGTCAAGGTCGTGCTGCTGCCTGCACAGATATCGGTCGTTCCACTGATTACGGCTGTCGGGCCACTGTTGAGGTTGATATTCGCGGATGTTTCTCCTGTACAGCCATTATTGTCGGTCACCGTTACTCTTACCGTTCCGGCACTATTTACCACTCTCGTGGCGCCTGTGCTGCCGTTGTCCCAAACATAACTCACTCCACCACTTGCCGTCAAGGTCGTGCTGCTGCCTGCACAGATATCGGTCGTTCCACTGATGACTGCTGTCGGGCCGCTGTTGAGGTTGATATTTGCAGAAGTCTCTCCCGTACAGCCGTTGCTATCGGTTACTGTTACTCTTACTGTTCCGGCACTGTTTACCACTCTGGTAGCTCCTGTGCTGCCGTTGTCCCACAGGTAACTCACTCCACCACTTGCCGTCAAGGTCGTGCTGCTGCCCGCACAGATATCGGTTGTTCCACTGATTACTGCCGTTGGGCTATTATTCACATTTAATGTTCTGCTTGCTGTACCTGTACAACCAGAGGCATCTGACACAGTCACTGTATAAGTGCCGGGAGATGAAACAACCACTGTGGGACCGGTTTGAAAATTACTCCAGATGTAATTCACTCCGCCTGATGCGGTAAAAGTGGTAGTTTCACCACTACAGATGGTATTATTTCCGGTAATATTTGCATTCAAAGACGCACTCACTGTAACTTTAGTCGTATCACTACAGATGCCTGTGTCATAAATGAAAAAATATTCCCCCGTACTTCCTGGTAAAAAACTCACATTAGCCTGTCCTCCGGTGGTAGATCCCAAATTTGCCCCGGGAGGATTTGTGGGTATTCCAGACCAATTTCCGCCAGCAGCGGGAGTAGCAATTAAATTCAAGTTTCCAGAACCGCACAATTGTAAATCATTTCCCGCATTGGGTTTTACCTGAAGGTCTATATTCAAAGTATCAGCACATCCTCTGGCGTCAGCAACTATGAGCGTATATAAACCATTATTTCCAGCCGAGGCCGGAGATATAAATAGATCTTCATTACTGGAAGTGTGCCCGGGACCTGACCATGCATAGGTCAATGGATTGTGACAACTGTAGGTCTGCGCATTTACATCTACATTGATATCACCGGAACATTCAAAATTATAGTTTACTTTTGGTTTAGGAGGATAAATCGTGGGTAAGTTACCCTGATACTTTTCCTGAATACCACCTATGGTAAATCCATTTTTAAAATCACCACCACCCATTCCCGGTGCACTGGAATCAGGATCACTGCCATTTTCAAAAAAACGAATGGATCTTCCACAATCATTGGGAATCAATCCGGTAACTTTATTAAAATGCCTTATTGAAAATAATTTAACAGTATCACCTGTCTGAAGATTGTTATATTGAGAGGTTGGAGATAAGGAAGGAATAATGCTGTAAAAATTACTCTGCGGTTGAGCTTCAGGTGCAAAGACAGTACTTGACACCACCCAATCCAATGGTATAGTACCCATGTAGGAGCCATTATTCTGCAAGGGATTAAATCTTTCGACAATGATCAATGAATCCGAAGCCGGTACAATCAAAGTAATCTGTGCATTGAACTGTGTCCTTTGGGCGACAGTAGTTGCTGAACCAGACATAATTACAATGTTAACATTGTATAAGCAGGTCGTGGTATCATATTTGAGCAAATATTTAACCCCATTCACCTGAGCTACTGCTTCTGTAAGACTACAAACAGCAAAAACTGCAATAATAAGATGCGACAATTTCCTTACCATTCCTGAGATGTCTTAAAGTAAAAAATCGGTTTTTCACACTGGAAGGACCGGTAAGCAGGAAATTAATATTTATCTCAAAGAGTGATGTTCGGCCGGGAAAATTTCGGAACTTTTTCCGACCTGGATTAAAAACGGCCGGCAAATAGATTTACCGACCGTTTTCAACCTGAATACACTTTTTCAATATTTCTTAATCGATCTTTATCAATTTCCTGTACATCACCTGATCATTCACAGTGATTGCTATGGTGTAAACACCCGCTGTCAATTCATTCAAATTGAGTGCAAACGTATGTTCACCGGCCTGGGCCAGATGAGTTTTGGAAATCAATTGCAAAATTCTTGAGGATGCATCCATCAACTCTATCTTCACATTACTTTCATCACTTAAATGCAGAGTTATGTTTGCATCGAATCTGGCAGGGTTCGGAAAGACACTGATGTTATATTCTCCTAAGTTTTGTACAGATACAATCTTGCTGTAAGAAAACCTTTCATCTGTATCTACCTGCCTTATTCTGTAATAATAGACACCGGATTCTGAAATATCCCTATCCAAAAATGTATAAAAATTTACATTATTGGAATTTCCATTTGCTTTTATCCTGTCAGAGACAATGCGGAATTCACCCTTCTCCCCTATCCTTCTCTCCACGAGATAATAATCTGCATTGACTTCCCTGGCTACTGACCAATCCAATTTATGTACATTGTCCACTTTTTGACTGAAATATCCAGCCAATCTACCGGCAGAGCACCGAAAGCGATACCCATGTCAATATTCGGATTGATTACACCGGGCTGCATACTGATTCTTCTGGTGGTACCATAACCGAAACTGTGGTCCACATCACTGTCTCTGTCATCGGTTGTTGCCCTTGCCACAGTGGGTGAAAAACCCTGCGGAATCTGGAATTTTACATATATGTCTTTTTTCTGCAAATAATCCATTTCGTATGCACCATCAGAGTCCGTGATGGCTGTTGCCAGTTTCTGATGTGTATCTGCATCATAGGCTTCTACCAGCACACCTTGTACCTTCGGTTCCCATGCATCCTGAATACCATTCATATTTTCATCTCTCCAAACAAGGTTACCGGCTACTGCCATCGGATAATATCCTCCTGCAAGATCCAGTTTTACCTGTCCTGAAGTAAGACTGAAAGCATTGGTGGTACCCGGACCGTTTGCATTGGTCAGGTCACTGTCGGTATTTGGATTGCCACCACGGTTGGGTAATACCTGTACCAATCCTAAAGGAGGCATAATCACCTGTATGTAATATTGACCCGGAGGTACACAGAAAGCCCAGTAACCATCATCAGAAGGTGAGCCCGGTTTATGTCCGGTAAAGGTGAAATCCCAGATAGTCCATGTTCCGAAGTGATTCCTCCAGATATTTACCCTCAGTCCGTTAATACCATTTTCCTGGGGATTCCAGATATCATTCTTATTGGTATCATACCAAACCTTATCCCCGACCTGTGCGCAGATATATAATCCGGCATCTATGTCTGTCTTTGTCTCACCGGGAGCCAGCACGAAGGTAGCAGTGGTTCCCTGACCATTGACATGGGTAACGTCACTGTCCACATTCGGATTATTTCCAATCTTTGCAAATGTGAAACTATATTGAGCTGAAGGCATGAATCTGATATAATAGCTTCCGGCAAGAATATTGGTGAATTGATAAGCACCGGAAGCATTTGTGGTAGTCGTGGCTGCGATTGTACCATTGGGATTCATCAATCTGACAATCACTCCGCCAATACCCTGCTCCCCTGCATCCTGAATTCCGTTACCATTCAAATCATTCCATACAAAATTGCCAACCGATCCTGTGGGATTAAATGGTTCTACCAGTATTCTTAAAGTTGCCTGATCACAAGCCCTTTCAGAAAAATCATCGCAAACTTCGTATGGACAATCCACAGGTCCCACAAAACCGGTAAATGGGGTAAATATATAACTACCATCCGCATTCACCACAAAAGTTCCCTTGCCCGGAACTGTAGCATTCATGGGGGTCACCGTCTGTCCATGTCCTTCAGGATCCGTATCATTGGCCAAAACCCCTGCACTTGCAGGTTTGATCAGAGGCGTATCCATTGGGGTCTGTCCATAGTCATCCATTCCGTTTGTCACATTCGGGGCATTGTCAGAAATTACTGTAATGTAAACCCAGGCATCCTCACAATTTTGTGGAGTCACCGCAGGTGTCTGGCATACTCTGTATCTCAGAGAGTCAAATCCAATAAAGCCATTGTTAGGAGTGTAAACATTGGTCACAGGATTGAAGCTACCATTTAAAGGTGCTGTTATAATCGTCGGATTATTCAATGAACAATTGCGGAAACTCTGACACCTGTCATTGGCCAGCATATTTACTGTGATTGGAACATTTCTCCGTGTCCTCACATAGTCATGATTGGCAACCGGAGGATTATTGCTTACAAAGGCTGCAATACTGTGATTTCAAAAGGAATGTTCTGACACATGGAAGACATCGGACCACTGCAAACAGGTACATAATACTGATATTTACCCGGAGTGCTGCAAACAAAGCTGTAAGTACCGTTATTGGCCACCATAGGAAGGCAGGCAGCCGGATTACCGGCCACAGCAGTTGCCAGTCCATAGGTTCTGTTGGGTACATTAATGTCGTTTGTGCTCAGATTGCCCTGCAGAGGCATATCTATATAGGTCACATCAAAGTCCGGATTGAAACAATCTGCTTTCACTTCAATGATTATGGAAGCAGCCGGAGAGGTACATCCATTTACTGTCTGTGTAACACTGATAGTATAAAATCCGGCAGCAGTAGGCATCATGGTTGTGGTATTGGAAGTACTGAAACTCAAGCCTGCACCCAGATTTGAAGCACTCCAGTTGTAAGTGGCAGAAGGATTGTTGATTACACTAAGATTTACTGTACTCCTGATACATACCTGATCAGGTGAAAAAGTCAACCCTGTCGGTACAGGAGGTAATCCGGGCTCTGTCAATGTCAAAGGTCCTGCAAACGGATTGTTGGCACAGCCTGACTGATTGGTAATTACAAAATTGGTGTAAGTGCCTGCCTGTAATCCGAAGAGGAATATAGTTCCAGCACCGGTCGTGGTAAAGGAAGTACTTACAGGCTGATTGTTTCTCAAGTAAGCAATATTGTAGGTAGTATTGGGCAGAAGTCCGCTGATGCTGATATTTCCATCATTTCCTGCACAAGATGGGTTTGCAAAGTTGAAATTACCCGATGTTAAATCCGGTGGTACAGGATTTATCCCCACATTTATACTTGCAGCAGGTGAAACGCAATTATTTACAGTTTGGGTAACACTTATGGTATAATTTCCTGCTGCTGTTGCCAACATAGTAGTAGCATTGCCGGAGGCTGGGACTAAACCGGCACCTGATGCAGAAGCTGTCCAGTTGTAAGTTGCTCCCGGTTGTCCGGATGCACTTAAGTTGACCGTAACTCCCAGGCAAGCCGGATTAGGATTGGCAACCAGGTTGGAAGGGGCAGCAGGAGGCGCTGGGTCTGTTAAATTTAACGGACCTGCAAAAACACCGGATCCGCAACCTTGTGCATTGGTCAAACTGAAATTTGCATATGATGCAGCAGATAATCCGTTTAATACAGCAACGCCGGAAGCATTGGAGGTAAACTGAACAGAAGCAGGCACTCCATTTCTTGAGTAATTCAAGGTAAAAGTTGTATTGGCCGGTAACCCGCTGAAACTTATGGATCCATTGGTACCACCACAAGTAGTCGGGTTGGAAGAACTCACACTTGAGCCAGTCGGTGCAGGTGGTAGTGGATGTATAGTAACATTTATAGTTGAAGCAGGTGAAATACAGTTATTCACTGTCTGTGTTACGCTGATAGTATATGTACCGGAAGTCAGCGCATTCATAGTGGTACTGCTTGTCGTGGACTGAACCAAACCAGCATTTGCTGAAGACGCCGTCCATGTGTAGGTAGCTCCCGGATTATTGGTCACACTAAGATTTACCGGCAGGCCCTGACAAACAGGATTTGGCTGAGCATTCAAACCTGCAGGTGCCGCTGGCGGAGCAGGATCACTCAATGTAACAGGTCCTGCAAAAACAGGTCCGGTGCATCCGCCAATGCCGGTAAGACTGAAATTGGTATATGTTCCTGATGAAAGTCCGTTGATAGTGGCCTGACCTGCACCATTAGTAGTGATGGCAGCAGTCTGAGGACTACTATTCCTGCTGTAATTCAAGGTGTAAATGGTATTTGCAGGTAACCCCGAAAGTTGTATCTGCCCGTTATTGCCATTACAAGTAGTAGGATTTACTCCACTGACATTGACACCGGTCAATGCAGGTGGAACGGGATGAACTACTACCTGAACTGAAGCTGAAGGAGAAGTGCAACCTGCGACTGTTTGTGTGACATTAATGGTGTAAGTACCCGCTGCTATGGCATTCATGCTGTTGGTATTGGTAGTAGAAGAGCCAAGACCTGCATTTGGACTTGAAGCTGTCCAGGTAAAAGTGGCTCCTGCATTGCTGGTAACACTGAGATTCACCTGGGTACCGAGACACAGCGGATTAGGTACAGCCGTCAGGTTGGCCGGAGCAGCCGGTGCATTTGGATCAGAAAGACTGATGGTACCGGTGAAAGTACCTGAAGTACAATTATTTGCATTGGTAATGGTAAATCCTGAGTAACTTCCGGACGAAAGTCCTGTAATAGTAACTACTCCACCCGCATTGGAAGTGACGTTGGCCGTTTGGGGATTACCGTTACGTGTATAATTTATGGTAAATGAGGCATTGGCAGCAAGACCTGAAATGCTGATACTACCATTGGTACCGGCACATACCGTAGGATTAACAGAGGTAATATTTCCTGCGGTTGGAGTAGGTGGTGCTGCATTTACATTTACAGTGATAGTTGCTGCCGGCGAAGTACAGCCTGCCACAGTCTGAGTAACGCTGATGATGTAACTTCCTGCCGCGGTCGGCGTCATGGTCGTAGTATTTACAGTTGAAGAGACCAGACCGGCATTAGCAGACGAAGCAGACCAGAAATAGGTAGCCCCCGGATTATTGGTCACACTCAAGCTTACAGGTAAGCCTACACAAACCGGATTTGGATTGGCTGCCAATCCAGCTGGTGCCGGAGGTGCATTAGGATCTGTCAGATTGATGGGACCTGCAAATACACCGGACGGACAATTGGAAGTATTAACAATGGTAAAATTGGTATAACTACCAGCTGTAAGATTATTGATGACTGCAACCCCACTTGCATTGGTGGTTACATTGGCTGAAGCAGGATTGCCATTTCTGGAATAATTGATGGTATATGCAGTATTTGGCAAAAGACCTGAAATAGATATACTTCCATTGTTGCCTCCACAATTCGTTGGATTTACTGAAGTAAAATTACCGCTTGAAGGCGTGGGCGGAACAGGGTTTACTGTGACATTGATTGTGGAAACCGGTGAAGTACAGCCGGTAACAGAGATGGTAATACTCACCGTGTACGTACCCGTTTGAGTAGGTGTCATAGTAGTACTGGCAGCATTTGCAGAGACAAGTCCGGCATTAGGAGAGGATGCCGACCAGGAATAAGTGGCTCCTGCCACCGCAGTCACCGATAAAGCCACCTGATTGCCCAGACACACAGGGTTAGGGTTGGCAGTAAGATTGGCCGGAGCAGCAGGCGTAGCAGGATCTGACAGCGTCACGGGTCCCGGATAAACACCGGACTCACATCCGCTCACATTTACGATTTTGAAATCAGTATATACTCCCTGTGTCAATCCTGTAAGGATAGCCACTCCGGAACTGTTGGTTGTAACATTTACGGTATCCGGTATATTGTTCTTTTTGTAGATAATGGTAAAGAGTGTCAAAGTAGGCAGACCACTCAGACTTATAGTTCCATTACTTGCTCCGCAGGTTGTAGGATTGGTGGAGGTGACTGTTGCTCCGGTCGGCGTGGGAGGAGCACTGTTGATGGAAACTCCGATGGAAGCCGGCACAGAAGTACAACCTGCCACTGTCTGGGTCACATTGATGGTATAGAAACCGCTGGTGACAGGTACCATAGTATTAGTATTGGTGGTGCTGCCGGCCAATCCCGCATTCGGTGAAGAAGCAGTCCAGTTAAATGTTGCTCCCGGATTATTGGTCACACTCAAACTCACTGTGGTACCGGCACAGGTTGGATTGGGTGATGCCGCAAGGTTGGCAGGAGCCGGGGGTGCATCCGGGTCTGTCAACGTGACAGGACCTGAATAAACGCCTGATGTACAACCTGCAGCATTACTAATACTGAAGTTACTGTAAGTACCCGCAGATTGATTGCTCAATGTAATGACTCCACTACCATTTGATGTCAGGTTGGCAAACAGTTGAAGTGCATTTTTAAAATAATTAAGCGTGTAAGCTGTATTGGGTAGCAAGCCAGAAATACTGATGGATCCGTTGCTTCCGCCACATGAAGATGGATTCTGGAAACTGACTGTACCTGCCGAAGGTGTAGGAGGAGTAGGACTCACAACTACCACGAACGTGGCGGGATCCGAAGCACATTCATTTACGGTCTGTGTTACACTTATGGTATAAGAC
Organism: Saprospiraceae bacterium; assembly: GCA_016716335.1. GTDB lineage: Bacteria > Bacteroidota > Bacteroidia > Chitinophagales > Saprospiraceae > OLB9. The sequence goes on from JADJWN010000022.1 coordinate 89,229, forward strand.
CCGGTAGCCAAAGGAGTCATTGTTGTTGAAGAGGATGTAGAACTGACCAAGCCCGCATTTGCCGAGCTCGCTGTCCAGGTATAGGTGGCTCCCGGATTGTTGGTCACAGAAAGGTTCACAGGATTGCCAAGGCATACCGGATTAGGATTAGCTGTCAGGTTAGAGGGGATGGCCGGAGTCGGATTGACGTTGAACAATACCACATTGCTGGTATCATAACAAACCGGATCCCCGTTGATAATGTAAATTCTGCGGAATCTATGTGTACCGTTACCTAATGATTGGGTAGTATAATTCTGCTGGTTATTACTACCCGGTGCATTACTGTAAGTACCGGCATTCAGACTGTACTGCCATAGATAACTTCCTCCTCCAGGAGTTGCTGCACCTCCGGTAATATTTACTGAACCACTGGTACCGCAATAAACGGATGGTGATACGGGATTCAATGTATTGCCATTGATCGTACAGGTGCAGTTATCATTTACTATAATTTGTGCCACATCTGTACATCCTCCAAGTGTATAGACCAAAAAGTAAGTACCCGGAGCTGTGAAGCCAGTGACCGTAGTGGTCGGACTGTTAGGGTTGGTGATGTTGGCAAATCCCGCACTTCCGGCACCCAATGACCAGGTACCACTGCCGACAGCTGCCATGGTGGCAGTACCGGAACTGAAACATCCCACAGGAGCAGGATCATCTCCGGCATTAGGCACCAAAATATTTACATTCATGGTGTCAGAACAATTACCAGAAGTGTATATAAAACTATATGTTCCGGTTGCAGTTGGATCAAAACTGACATTTGCCACCCCATTGGCAGCGGGGCCAAGATTGGCACCTGCACCATTATCAGGATGAGCAGACCAGCTACCAGTATTGGGGTTAGTACCTGTGAGAGTTATGTTACCTCCCTGGCAGGCATTCTGATCAGGACCTGCCGATGGTTTTGCTTGTGCATCTACACTTAAAGTAGAGGTACATCCCCTTGCATCCGATACTGTTACAGTATAAGTGCCTGAATTGGCTGCCGTGGCAGGATTGATATTTACATTTTGGGTATTACTTGTGTATCCGTTTGGACCGGACCATTGATAAGTTAATGCTCCCATACAGGCAGGATGTGTGGCTGTAAGTGCTATTTCGACACCACCTGAACATGCGGTTGTGGCACTCAAAACGGGCTTAGGTGGGAAAACTTGAGGTGCATTGCCTGTATATAACTGATTAGGAGACCCCATGGTAAAGCCATTGCTGAAGTCACCGCCCTCCATACCCGGAGCTGATGAGCTTGGATCTATTCCGTTTCTGAAAATCCTGACACCTTCTCCTGGCTGTTGCAGGTGATATTCAGACTGAAAAGCCTGACAGAATCCCCGGGAGCAAGATTGTTGTAAAAAGATGTAGGGGACAAAGTAGGAGTGATACTGATAAAATCACTTTGAGGCTCAGCGGCCGGTGCCACAACTGTACTGGATTTCACCCATACCAACGGAGTTGTTCCGGTATAGGTTTGATTATTTTGTAATGGCATAAAGTTTTGGGCCACACTGACATTGCTGCCTGTTGGCACCACAACTGAAAACTGAGCATTGAATTGCGCTCTCTGAGGAGCCGAAACGGCTGTACCCGATACAATAATCAGGTAGGCATCCCAGCGGCAGTTGGTGGGGTTAAATCTGAGTTGATATTTCACTGCCGTGACCTGTGCCTGTGCGCTTTGCACCATAGCTGTGCATGCCAATAATAAGGCATACATAATGAATCTGATTTTCATTTCCCTAACTTTTATATTTCAAAAACATCTTTTACAAACTTGGTCCCCTGAAGGGAGGGGTGTATTAAAGTTTTCCCGAAAAAGACACTCCGGAGCCCGAAATCCGGAGTGTCTTTAACTTTAATACACCCTTACTACCTTACGGCAGTTGCTGGATAAAGAAGTCGTAGTTGGACAACAATGATAAGTTGAGCGGATAGAACAGCAACTGTCCGTACAGCATGTTCTTATCGTCATTGGGGTTATCAAACTTGGACTTACCATTCATATCGTAATCACCCGGCAGATAACCATAAGCAAAGTCAAAGTTGACGTTACCTGTGGTATTGCTAGGATATGCAAATACATCGAAGAATAAGGTGTTGAGATCATCACCGGGGTTATCTGCCTTGATCTTTCCATTTCCATCAAAGTCACCCGCCCACATGGCGTTATAACCTAATCTTACACCGGTATTCTGAGCCAGACCTGTGTAATTTCTGGAAGGACCGAATTGTGAACCAAAATCAAAAGTAGGTACAGCGTTGGTAGTGAAATTGACAAGATCCGTAAGCTTCTGCGGTGTCTGAGGATCCTTGGACATAATACCCAGATGCCTGTGATGTCTTACTACTACATAATAGTCATCCATCGGCATATTCGGGAATCTCAATCCACTTACACCATCCAGATCCACTACATCTCCATCCCTCTGCAATAATCCTGATCTCGTAGCAAGCACCTGAGTGTTATTGCTCTTACTTCTCAATTCGATAAAGATCCAATCCACGATTGCATTCTGACCAGTCACTGCAAATACGGTCGCAGGATCAGGTACAGAATCCCATCGGGTAAGTAATCCCGGACCTACTTTGTTAAAATTGGATGCAACACTTAGAGTTGTAATCGTAGTCGAGTCATTAGGTGATGTTTCCACTTTCAGACTTACCGGATATTTGAATGGATCCTTATTGGGAATATATCTCTTACCGGTAAATCCATTCACTCTCAATTGGTCTCTCATCAATGGTCTTCCATCAGAGGCTGTGGCGTTACCATTATTCATCAAAGCACCTTCAAGATAAACCCTTACCTTGATGGTCAAATCAGGAACCACCAATATATGCAAAGTAGCATTGGCACATACAGAGCCATCAGGGTTATCATCACATGTTTCATATTTGAACTCAACAGGACCAAAGAAATTATCCGCCGGGGTAAATGTGTAGCTACCATCCGCATTCAACTCAAGGGTACCGGCCGAAACTGTGGTATTTTGAGCGGTTACGGTTTGATTATCTCCCTCAGCGTCTCCGTCATTATTTTTGACATTGCCGCTCACAGGAGTTGACTGAGCAGTCACTGCAAAGTCATCCGCAGCATAAGTGGTATTCTGAGCAGATGGACCATTGATTGTGATATACTGTTTAGCAGTTGCACAATTGCTGGCTTCATCTGTCACACAGACCCGATACACCAACGAATCTATTCCAAGTACACCTGAGTTTGCAGTATAAGTGATTTCTCCGTTTGTACCGTTTACCGTAGCATTACCTCTGGTAGGAGGTGTAACTATAGTTACTGAAGTGGCATCAAGCGTACAACCTGTCACAACTACACATCTGTCGTTATTGAGTGTATTCAGAGTGACAGGAGTGGTCGTAAAGGTAGTAGCAAAATCCACATTGGCAACCGGCTGCTTGGAAGGACTGAGATAATCTCTTACATGAATTGTCAGTTCAGATCTTGGACAACCTGATACCAATGGTGGTACACAAACCGGTACCTCATAAATATATACCCCTGCCATATTAGCCACGAAGTTGTATGTACCATCTGAATTGATGGTTAAAGTATAAATACTACCTGAAGGACTTGATTTCAACACCGGCGTGGGACCATAGCTTGTACCAGATACCACATAATCATTGGTACTGACATCGCCCGGCACCGGAACATTTACGAAAGTGGCATTAAAGTCAGGATTGAAACAGTGTGTGACTGTCAGCGTATCAGTGTTACCACTGGACGCACAACCTGAGCCGTTTTCAATGAAATAGAAAGTGGTCTTACCGGGACCTACCGCAGTTACAATACCACTGTTGGTTACAGTAGCTACACTTGTATTATTACTATACCATACGCCACCGGATGTAGGTGTAAGGGTAGTTGTGGCGCCAATACAGATATTGGTACTACCGGTATATCCTATGGTAGGTGCATTTCTTACTTCAATCGGTGCAGTAGGCAATGAAGGACAACCCGTATCTGTCAATGTGAAGGTGAAAGTCGCAGTACCCGGAGCTACCCCGGTAACAACTCCACCATTCGTCACTGTGGCTACAGCTGGATTACTGCTGGTCCATGTACCTCCTGTGCTTGGTGATAATGTAGTGTTATTTCCAATACAGATTTCAGCACTTCCGACGATATCCACAGTAGGTCTGCCATTAACGGTCAGTGCACTTGATGGCTGAGACAAACAGCCGGTAGCCGTCAGTCTGAATCTGAAAGTAGCAGTACCCTGAGCTACAGCAGTGATCACACCTCCATTTGTTATAGTAGCCACTGCAGGATTGCTGCTTTCCCATGTTCCACCTGTTGAAGGTGTCACATTAGTAGTCTGTCCTATACAGAGCTCAGCTGCAGGATCTGTGATTGTTGGACCGGGAGTGACTGTTACCGGGCTCGATGCGTCGGAAATACAGCCGGTAGAAGTCTGTGTGAATGTAAAGGTAGCAGTACCGGGAGACACAGCAGTGATTAAACCGGTATTGGTGATGGTGGCTACCGCATTATTGGAGCTATTCCAGGTACCCCCTGTGGTAGGCGAAATATTGGTAGTGGCTCCTACGCATATAGAATTGGGTCCATTTAAAACTGTAATCGGTCTTGGATTAACGGTGATAACTCCTGTGGGTAGAGAAACACAACCTGCACTACTGGTAAAGGTAAATGTAACAATACCTTCTGCTACCCCTGTAACGACTCCACTATTAGTAACAGTGGCAATAGCAGGGTTAGAACTTGTCCAGGTACCACCTGTGGATGGAGACAGTTGCGTTGTTCCTCCGATACATACATTGTCAGGTCCCGTAATACTTACAGTCGGCCTTGGCATAATGGCTATACTTACTATAGGATCAGAAGCACAACCGGCAGGTGAGGTATAAGTAAATATTGCAGTTCCCTGCGATACCCCTGTAACCAAGCATCCATGTAAATCTCTCCGGTGAATCAATCGTATAAATATTAAATTCACCAGTAAAAATACAATAAAAATGATACAAATGAGCACACCCAGGATTTATATTGGATTGGACATCCATAAAAAGACATATCGGGTCCATATCGATACGGATATCTGTCATCACAAGAATTTCTCCATGTCCGCAGATATTGAACTATTGTATGAGTATGTGCAAAAGCACTTTGCAGCACATGAAGTGCATTTGGTGTATGAGATAGGGTGTTGCGGATTTGGGGTAGCGAGATACTGTCTGAATCTGGGGTGGCATGTGATGGTGGTCAATCCATCAGACATACCGAGGTCAGACAAATATCAGTATCAGAAGAGTGACAAGATTGATGCAAGGATGCTGTGCAGATTGTATCGCGATGGACAGCTCAAGGGATACACATACCTACGGAGCAGGGAAGATCTTCTGAAGTTGCTGTTGCGACATCGCAATATATTGGTGAGAAACCTTAGGAGGATAAAAACCAGATAAAGAGTCAGTTGCTGTATATGAGCATCAGTGTACCTGAGAATGCGACAATGCTAATTGGAGCAAGGCATTTATAGAATGGATCAGAGCAATCCGGTGGCAAAGCAGTGAAGGGCGTTATCGATGGAGAAGCAAACTGGTAGTACTGGAGTGCCTGCACAAAAGATTTCTCCACATTACCAATGAGCTTGCGAAGTATTATCGCACCCTATAAAGAGGATTATTATCTGCTGCGGAGCATACCGGGATTCGGAAGGCTGGTAGTATCAGCGATATTGAGTGAACTGGGAGATATACGCCGGTTTCAACGAATCAGAACTGTCCAATTACATCGGAGTAGTACCGGGGCTGCATTCGAGTGGTGGTACAGAAAGCCCTGGGTATTACACCGAGATGCAGGAGTTTGTTGCGTTCGTACATCATCGAGGCGGCCTGGATAGCCATGCGGAGAGATCCGGAACTCCAGGCATACTACCGCAAGCATCAGGGCAAAAACAGTAAGAGCGTCATAGTAAAGATAGCACATAAACTGATCCGCAGGATGTGGAGCGTGATCAGAAATAAACAACCCTATATAATCAATTATCAAAGACAGTCTCGAAAATTCAACAAAGAGTGGAAAGGTCAAACAGACTGCATAACCAGCCGGTGGAGAACAACCCTGTAAGGATGAATGTATCTCAACGCCAAGCAAGCAGCTGTATTACAGACTCAATCTTTCCCATGGATGCCGGTAGAACGGGTAAAAACATCGTTACTACATATATGGAGCGTGAATAGAAAGAAAAAACACAATAGAAATGAGCGGATAAGAAAATAAAAAATAAATTTGTATAAGGAAAATATCAAAACATCTTGCGAAAGGGAATGCCGGAGAAAAACCCTGAGCATTCTTTTCAAAAGAAAAGATTGAGATTATTTCCGTTTGCCTGGCAGGAGATTACATAGGAACCGGAGTTGTTTACAGTAGCCACAGCAGGAGCATTGCTGACCCAAGTACCTCCCGAAGGATTGGCAGATAAGGTCGTGGTACTGTCTATACAGATTGGCGAGGGTCCGGTCAGGGTCACGGTAGGTTTAGGAGATACATTTACGGTAAGGGCAGTGGACTGACATCCTGTCGCTGTTTCAGTAAAGATCAGATTTGCAGACCCTGCAGACATACCGGTTACCAGACCCGCATTGGTTATAGTGGCAATACCCGGAGCACTACTCATCCATGTACCCCCTGTGGTAGGAGATACCGTAGTCGTGAAGTCCACACATATAGTGGATGGTCCTGTAAATGCTACCGGTGAACTTATGTTAACCGTAACAGGAGGTGTCGGTAATGAAGCACAGCCCGTAGTACTTGATGTAAATATAAATGTAGCAGTTCCGGGAGCTACTGCGGTTACTAATCCTGTATCATCAACAGTAGCTACCGAAGGATTAGTACTTGACCAGGTTCCACCAGTCGTCGGAGACAACTGAGTGGTTACTCCCAGACATATAGATGTAGGCCCTGTAATGCTGACTGTCGGTCTGGGTAAAACATTAAGTGTAGGTGTGGGCAACGAAGCACATCCGGTGGACGTCTCTGTGAAAGTAAATGTCACAGGTCCAACTGCGATGGCAGTCACTAATCCTGAATTGCTGACTGTGGCAACGGAGTTATTACTGCTTGACCATGTACCTCCTGTCGATGGTGAGAGCTGGGTCGTATTTCCAATACATATTTCAGTTACTGTAATACCTGCTGTTGGTCGTGGTGTCACAGTGATATCGATGGTATTCTGACAACCCGTTGAGGATTCTGTAAATCTCAGCGTCGCCACTCCTTCACCTACTCCTGTGACTACGTTGCCTGACACCGTTGCTATACTGGTATGCAAACTGGTCCATGTACCACCTGAAGAAGGTGTTAAAGTTGATGTACCTCCTATACAGATAGTGGTAGAAGAAGCCAATAATGTGGGTCTGGGGTTCACTGTCAATGGCGAAGTAGTATTCGAGCAGCCGGTAGCTGCATCTGTAAAGGTAAAGGTCACACTACCTTGACCCACAGCAGTAGCCACACTTCCTGATACGGTTGCTACTGATACGTTATTGCTCACCCATGTACCTCCGGTTGAAGGCGTAAGGTTGACCGTGCTACCAACACATACCACAGTTGGGTTTACAGATACTGTCGGTCTGGGCACAACAGTGATTGAGTCTGTCCATGGCGAAGAACATCCAGTGGAAGTCTGTGTCCATCGGAATGAAACTCTGCCAGGTGCCAAACCTGTTACCAAACCGGAATTATTAATTGTTGCTATAGAAGTATTGCTTGACTGCCACGTACCGCCAGAACTCGGCTCAAATGTAGTGGTGGTAAGTACACAAATCGTATCCGGACCAGTCAGAGTAGTTGTGGGACTGGCAGTTACTGTAACACTCAGCGTATCAGAAGTACATCCTGTGGAAGTTTCTGTAAATACAAATCGTCCGATTCCTGCTGAAATACCCGTAACCAAACCTGCATTAGTCACAGTAGCAATAGTGGGATTCACAGCAGTCCATGTGCCTCCTGTGGTGGGGGATAGTGTGGTGGTCGATCCGATACATACTGCTGCGGTACCTGTTATTGTCACCGTAGGTTTAGGATTGACTGTAACTGGACCCGTAGTATTGGTACAACCGGTGGCAGTGTTTGTAAAAGTAAAGGTTGCCGTTCCGGTGGATATTGCTGTCACCACACCGGTTGTAGCATTCACAGTGGCTACAGCAGGATTGTTGCTTTGCCAGGTACCACCTGTATTTGGTGTTAGTGTCGTAGTGTTTCCGATACATATAGCAGACGCCCCACTTATACCGACGGTTGGTCGAGGGTTGACTGTAATTTGCATGGTATCAGAACAAGAAGTAGTGGCATAAACAAAAAAGTAATTACCACTGGCATTATTGGCAAAAGTAACATTTGCATTACCTCCCGCTAAATGTTGAATAGTAGCTCCCGTAGGATTCCCTGCTCTGGCACTCCAGGTACCTGTAGTGGGGTTTGTACCGGAGATAGAAGCTATGGTACCCGCACACACTGTCTGATCCGGACCTGCATCCGGCTTATTGGTAGCGGTCACAGTGATTGAATCCCGACATCCCAAGGCATCAGTTACAATAACCTTATAGTCTCCCGCATTTGCTGGAGTAGCCGGCACAATCGATACATCTTCTGTGGTGGATGTATAACTATTCGGACCTGTCCAGGCATAGGATAAAGGCGTTTGACAAGAACCGGTCGTTGCTGTAAGATTTATCTCAATACCATTACCACAAGTAGTGGTAGCACTGACTATCACAGGCTTGGGAGGATATAACTGAGTAGAATTTGCATTATACCTTTGTTGAGTACCTCCAATCGTAAAACCATTGCTGAAGTCGCTACCACCCATACCAGGATCAGCAGACGAGGGATCCACCCCATTTTCGTAAATACGAATTCCACTGCCACAGTTTGCATAACTCGAAACTCTGAAGTGGAAAATCTTCACCGTATCTCCACTGTTTAGTGCGTTGTATCTTGCCACCGGAGACAGAGTGGGGGTAATACTGTAAAAATTACTCTCAGGTTGAGCAGCAGGAGATTTCAGTGTACTGGTAATATTCCAGGCAGCTGGCTCCCCATCTGTGGACCTCAAGGGCATGTAACTCACAATCTGATTGTTCACAATTGAATCCCCAGCAGGCACGATTACAGTAAACTGTGAGTTGAACTGGGTTCTTTGAGCTAAAGATGAAGCAGATCCTGCATTGATGATGATGAATGCTTCATACCAACAACTGTCTGGATTGTACTTCAACTGGTAATTGACACTGGTCACCTGTGCGAAGGTGTCCTGCACCAGGAAGAAACAGCTGAAAAGAGCTGCAACGGTTAAAATTCTGGCTTTCATGGCGATTAACTTCTGTTGTTTAGATTTAGGTTCTACAAAAAATTGGTTTTACGAAAAAATATATGATAATGTCAAAAAATGACAGTATATTATTTGGAAAATTACTATTGAGGGATGGGTTCTAATGACAAAAAGAGACGGCACATAACTTTGTATCGCTCTTTTTATTAAATTTTGAAGTTTGATTGTTATCATTTTACTTATTCTCATATATGTAATAGATTTATAATATGTAAATTAAGCACATACCTTTTGATTCTACTACATTCTGAGCAACAAGATTCAATGATTAAATCTTGTTTTATAGGGACAAATATATTACTATAAATCATAATATAAAATATTTTACCAATTTTTATTCAAATTTTATGCCATAATATGATTACCCCTGACAGGAAGTGACCAATTAGTAAACTTTTGTATGATTTACAGGCCTTTTATTATGGCTAGTTCAGATCTATGCTCTCAGGAATTGAATTTTCACCTCAAGCATGGGGATACCCGGTAAAGCGTATTTTTATCATTCTCAAATTTGAAGGTGGCTCGTACAGTTAATTAATGAACCCGGCAAACCATTCTTACACAAATCTGAGACACAATAACGAAAGTGTTCCCCTACTCGATTTCAACTAAAATCGTATTAATCAGATAATTATCAGTGTGAAGAAGATACCTTGAATTGAGTGAATTGTACAAATTCATTCTTATATCAAGGAGGGGTGTTATATTTTAACTACTGGGTTTACCCCATGCTTAATAAAAACCAATAGTGATTCTTTATTATGGTGTAATTTTTTGTAAAATCGCCAAAAAAACATAGCCAGCCACGCCTAAAGCATGGAAAAATCATTGCAACTAATGGAAGAAGTCTTGAAATGAAACCCCTGAATTTTTATTTAATATCATGTTTAGAAAATTAAGTACCGATTGAATTTACTTACTTAACTTATGTGTAGTTCTCAGAATTTCAGAATATGCCATTTATCAGTCTTCAAAAACCAATAGCTCATTAAAGTAATACCGAGCCAATAGAAAATTTCCACGGCCCATGCGATATTGAGGTTGAACCAATACATTTTGATAAACAGAATACTGTATATTATATAAACTACTGTAAATATCAGTTGTATCCAAAGGGCTGTACGGGTATGACCGGTACCTATCAGGCCATTGATGAAGATACCACCCACCGCAAAGGTCATCAATATGGCAAATACCATCATCAGGTAGGGCTTTGACTCCAGTATCAGTGACATATCATCCCTCCCGAAAAGGGGATAAAGAAAAAACTCCGGAAAAAGCAGCACGGGTAAAGCGATAATCATGGTGGAGAAAACATTAATCTTCACCGTTTTGATGATCAGGGGTAGCACTGCCTGTCTTTTGCGGTTGCCTATAAAATTACTCACCATGGTATTTATTCCAGCAGAATAGCCCCAGCATGGAATGGACAGGATCAGATATACATTACGCATCAGATTGGAAATCTGCAACTCTCTGCTGCCTACATTCTCAATAAAACTGAAGAATAAAAACCAGGAACCTATTCCGAGTATAGACTGAAACACCACAGGAAATGAAATATTGAATACAATGAACACTGTAAGAATACTAAGCTTTTCAGTGTTAAGGAGTTTATATTTTCTGTTGCCTTTATCCCAGATCATATACACTAAGAAGGCCACAAAGGCAACTACCTCTGCCAGCGTACTGGCCAGCCCGGCACCCCCGATACCCATAGGTTCTATTCCAAAAGCCCCGAAGATGAATACATAATTAAGAAAAATATTCACAGTGATCAGTATCACCGTATCATAAATGATGAACCTGGTATTGGCTATGCCGGTGTAAAATGCAATCAGAGATACTCCGATATAGCTGAAAAATACCCCAAAGCTTCTGGGCTTGATATACTCCACACATTTCTGCAGTATTTCTTCATTATTGATAAAAAGGCTGAAAAACGAGGCACTGCCAAACCATAAAAAAAGAAAAAGTACGACAGCCAGCACACATTCAAATATAAACAACCCCTGAAAATCCCGTCCTGCTCCAGTATAGTTGAGTTCACCGTTTCTCCTGGCAATCAATATCTGGCCGCCTCTCGAAAATCCGTAGCCTATCGAAGCAATGATAAGATAAAAAACACCTACCAGACCAACCGCTGCAAACTCCAGAGGATCATAATGATACAGAAATACATTATCAGATAATACAATAATATTCTGGGCTGCACTACCCAGCATGATCGGAACGGACAGGGACAATATTTGTCTGTAGGATGTACTTAATCTCATTTGGGCGACAATTTATCGAAATCCCTTTAGATTTTGCAGATATAACATAAAATTAATGCAGGCATACTCTATTTTTACGGCATGTTGAATTTCATCATTTTATCACCCAATCAAATACCTGCCTGATGCTCCGAATCATTGCCTTTATTTTGGTGTTAAGTACTACTTTTGCCAACTTTTCATGCAAAAACTCAAACTCAGATATGCTCAATTACAAGGAAAGTAAAATCATGTCTATGACCGGGATAGAAGCCCCGATTGCCGAAAAACAACCCAAAGAACTCACCATTCACGGGCATACCCGAATAGATGACTATTACTGGATGATGCTTAGTGATGCCCAAAAAGAAGCAGCCAATCCGGATGCTCAAACCCGCAAAGTACTGGATTATCTCAATGCAGAAAATGCATACAGGGAAAAAATGATGGCTCACACGGACAGCTTTCAAAATCGGCTCTTTGAAGAGATCAAAGGGAGAATCAAGCAAACCGATATGTCGGTGCCTTACAAGGAAAACGGCTATTACTACATCACCGGTATGAAGAAGGTCAGGAATACGCTATACATAGCCGAAAAAAGACAATCTGGACAATCCGGAAGAAATCCTGCTGAACGTAAATGATCTTGCCAAAAACTATGAATACTTTGCCATAGGCGGCATGGCGGTAAGCCCTGACAATACACTCCTGGCCTACAGCGAAGATACCGTAAGTCGCAGGCAATACACTATCCGGTTTAAAGATCTCACCACCGGAAAGATGCTGCCTGATGTGATCAGCAATACCACCGGAGGTATTGTGTGGGCCAACGATAATAAAACCGTTTTCTATACCAAAAATGATGCAGCTCTGCGATCCTACCAGATTTACAGACATACTTTGGGTACACCCGTAAGTAATGATAAACTGGTCTGGCATGAAAAAGATGAAACATTCAACACCTACATTTATAAGACTAAGTCCAAAAAATACTTAGTCATAGGCTCATCTGCCACCCTGTCTGATGAATACCGGATCCTGGAGGCCGATAACCCCAATGGAGAATTCAGGATGTTTCAGCCAAGAGAGAGAAAACTGGAATACGATATCAGCCACTATGGAGACCACTGGTATATACGTACCAATAAAGACGGAGCTGAAAATTTCCAAGATCATGATTACCCCGGAATCTGCCACCACCAAGGAAAACTGGAAGGATCTGATACCCTACGATGCTAAGGTATTGATCGAAGGGGTGGAAGTATTTAAAGATCATATGGTCATATCCGAGCGAAAGGAAGGTATCACCATGCTGAAAATCAGACCCTGGGATGGAAAGAATGAGCATTACATCAACTTCGGTGAAGAGTCTTATGCGGCATACGTCTCGGTCAATCCTGATTTTGAAACCGATTTGCTCAGAATAGGATATACATCACTCACCACACCCAACAGTACTTATGACTACAATGTAAAAACCAAGAGCTCACGCTGTTGAAGCAACAGGAAGTGCTGGGAGATTTTGATAAAACAATTATATCTCTGAAAGGCGAATGGTCAAAGCCAGAGACGGAGTAATGGTACCCATGTCTATCGTATATCGCAAAGGATTCAAAAAAGATGGTACCCGACCCGTATTGCTGTATGGCTACGGCTCTTATGGCTACAGCATGGATCCATATTTTTCTTCAGCCCGATTAAGTCTGCTGGACAGAGGATTTGGATTTGCCATAGCACACATCCGGGGTGGACAGGAGATGGGCAGACAGTGGTATGAAAACGGTAAGTTTTTCAACAAGAAAAATACTTTTACCGACTTCATAGACTGCGGTGAATATCTTATAAAGGAAAAGTATGCAGCAAAAGATAAACTTTTTGCACAGGGTGGCAGCGCAGGCGGTCTTCTGATGGGTGCCGTAATGAATATGCGCCCAGATCTATGGAGAGGTGTGATCGCTGCTGTACCTTTTGTAGATGTGGTGACCACCATGCTTGATGAAAGTATCCCGCTCACAACCGGCGAATTTGATGAATGGGGCAATCCCAAGGATAAAGCCTATTATGAATACATGCTCTCCTACTCTCCTTACGATAATGTGGAGGCCAAAGATTATCCTGCTACCCTTGTCACTACAGGATATTGGGACTCACAGGTGCAATACTGGGAACCCGCCAAGTGGGTAGCTAAGCTGCGGGCTATGAAAACGGACAAAAATCCCTTGCTCTTATACTGCAATATGGATACCGGACATGGAGGTGCATCCGGCAGATTCAAGCGGCTTAGGGAGACTGCCATGGAGTATGCCTTCCTGCTCGATCTCGCCGGTCTTGGAGAAGATTGAGTCAAAACTTATGTTCTGAAAAGGCAGCCGGTATTTTGGGGCTGCCTTTTTGGTATTTATAAGATGGGGAGGATATTATAACAGCCTTTTAATTTTCATATTTTTCAGCTTCATCTACCAAAGCCCGAAGGACTCTCAAGATATTCCCGTTTTCAAACTGCTGTATCATAAAGCCTTCATTAAATCTGTCAGCTCTGATAATCATTGTGATCAATTTGCATAGTGGTATGATTCCCATATTCTCAGGAATTTCAGGATGATTTTGCAGGATTTGTCTGCCATCCTGCCATGACGCCCAGTCATATTCTATGAGAAGCGGGATATCACAGGCAAGCTTTCTGAATAATCTTACAGGTTCAGATTCTTCCCAGTAAGGAAAACCGAGAGTACCTTCCGGTGTTTTTTCAGGAAGATTCAGCTTGCCGAAGTCTCCGGAAGTTTCTATCTGACATACCAGTTCTTTCAATTGATGTATATTTTTATTCAAAGCAGAATAAATTTCATGAACCGGTCGGTCTTCTTTCCACATTCTTTATTACAATAACGGTGAATTCTGATATATCCCCATATCTGAAGATAAATAGTCCCCTTAAACCATAGGTATTGTACTCAAAAAAACCAGCCTTTATTTCTTGACGAGGTGGACCTTCGGGTAGTAGTCGTCTTGACACCCAGCACCCCGAGCAATCCGCGGGTGAGTGTGGAGGCAACCGTACGACCTATCTGTCGGGTAGTAGGACTGTCCAACACTTTTTCAAAGGTGGACTTTTCCTGTCTTGTGCTTGTGCGGGTACTGCCCTGTGCCTTACTCTGCTGCTCTTTGAGTTTATCCTGTACCTCTTTGCTTTGTGCTTCCTCTATTTTGGCTGACAGAATCTCATATGCACTCTGTCGGTTGATCACTTCATCATACTTGTGCTTTATTCTGGATTTGCTCATAATCTGATTGATCTCCTGTTGGGTCAATACATCCATTCGGGATTGAGGAGCCCTGAGATAACAATGTACCAAAGGGGTCGGAATTCCTTTTTCATTCAATGCAGTAACTATCGCCTCTCCTATCCCGAGTTCTGTGAGCAATTGATCCACCACATAATAATCCGAAAGCGGGTAGTTCTGGGCTGTGAGCTTGATGGCCTTTCTGTCATTGGCTGTAAAAGCCCTCAAGGCATGCTGTACCTTCATACCTAGCTGACTCAGCACTGCATTGGGTACATCGGTGGGATTTTGGGTGACAAAAAACACTCCTACCCCTTTGGACCGGATGAGCTTCACAATGGTCTCTATCTGATTGAGCAGTACTTTGGATGCTTCATTAAATATAAGATGCGCTTCATCGATAAACAAGACCAACTTGGGTTGGTCAAGGTCTCCTTCTTCAGGAAAAGTGGCATATATCTCAGCCAGAAGCTGCAACCCAAGCATGGTGAAAATAGCTTGGGTTTATCACTGATATCCAGTCTACTCTGAGCACCGGATGTAACCCTTACCGGTTCATCCCCTGCATATCATCCACATCAAAGGGCGTTCGCCAAAAAGAGATCTGCACCCTGCTGCAACAATTCTATTATTTAGCAGAATGGGTACCCACCGAGGCCGTGGAGATCGCACCGTATTCCTGGGTGATTTCTGCCTTGCCTTCATTGGTGATATAATTCAGTACTTTCTTCATATCATCGAGATCCAGCAAGGGCAACTGGTTATCATCACAATACTTAAATATCATGGCTACGATGCCGCCTTGTGTATCGTTGAGATCCAGTATTTTGGAAAACAACACAGGACCAAATTCGGATACCGTGGCTCTCAGTCTCAATCCGCTGTCATGCGAAAGACTCAGAAACTCCACCGGGCTGCTATCTGGTGTAAATGGCAGGCCTATGTGCTGATGTCTTTCCTCGATTTTTGCATTGCTCTCTCCCTTGGCTGCCACACCACTGAGGTCACCTTTGATATCCATTACCAGACTGGGGACTCCCTTGGCTGAGAGTTGCTCTATAATGATCTGGAGTGTCTTGGTTTTTCCGGTACCGGTGGCACCCGCAATCAGGCCGTGTCTGTTAAGTGTCTTGAGCGGGATACGTATAAATGCATCTGTCATAACTTCCCCGTTCAATTTAGGTGCTCCCAGAATAATGGAATCCCCTTTGAAGGTGTATGCATTGGTGATTTCTTCTCTGAATTTCTGTGCCTTTGTCATGGATATCAATGTTTAATAAGTAGCGAAAATATATAATTTCTGATATTTATACTCAATTTTCTCACAATAGTCAGTCAGGTACAGATACTTTCACCTTTGGAGCACATTCTCCAGAATATTCCTGCGGAGTATGCCCTGAAATTCTTTTCCGGAAATAAATTCTCCACCCAGGCTCTGAAGGTAAGGATTGGGCTGCTGGCAGTCAATCAGAAGAAAACCATCAGATTCAAGTTTTTGGGCCAGACTGATAAACCCGAATTTGGAGGCGTTGGGTAGCAGGCTGAACATGGATTCTCCAAAAAACACCTTTCCGATTACTACACCGTATAAGCCACCTGCAAGTTCATCCCCTTTCCATACTTCTACTGACCAGGCATGACCCATCTCATGAAGCCGGATGTAAGCGCTGACAATATCCTCATTGATCCATGTGCCATCCTGATCCCGGCGTGGTACCAGCTGACAAAACCGTATGACTGACTCAAAATGGGTATTGTAGGTGACCCGGTATTTCCCCTGATTAAAATAAGATCGGATACTTTTTGGAATTTTTACTCTCGATGGGAATATCACAAATCTCGGATCCGGACACCACCACAATACAGGTTCATGGGCATTATACCATGGAAATATGCCGAAGGTGTAGGCCAATATCAATCTTTCAGTAGAAAGTGATCCTCCTGCCGCCAGCAATCCGGAGTGCCTCACCACAGAAGGATGAGGAAAATAAATGTAAGTATCCGATAAATAAAAGGACATAAAAAGAAACAGCAGCCATTCTGGTGACTGCTGTCCGTTTAATTATATAATGATTAAACTTAATCTTCAACCAAAGTTTCTATCACGGCTGAAAGACCCCTATCCACCAGAGCATCCTTCATCGGCTTCAGTGTATCCAAAGGACCGGTCTTGACGGTAGCCTTTCCTTTGAAATGAATCAAAAGCGAAAGCTGCTCCGACTGTTCCTGTGTGTGATTACAAACTTCCATGAAACATTGAATCACCCAGTCAAAAGTATTGAAATCATCATTATATACAATAATGTGTGATTGCTGTCCGACTCCGGTAATGTCTTCCGTCAATACATCTTCCAACTCGTCAAACTGATTCTGATTCATACGGTTTCGATATTTTGAAAATGAATAATAACTTTTGTTATAATCAGTTCAATCGGTTTAAAGTTTCATTTATGGCTGCAAAATTAGGAATTTCCCCTGCATTATCCAATACTTCCGCATATTGTATCACCCGATTTTTATCGATTACAAATGCAGATCTTTTGGACACTCCTCTCATGCCGAGGACAAACTCATCATACAGACTACCATAAAGTGCCGATACTTCCTTATTGAAGTCTGACAACAAAGGAAACTCCAAATTGAGACTCTCCTTAAACTTTGCCAGTGTGAACAAGGAGTCCACTGATATGGCCAATACTTCTGCATTGACATCTTCAAACTCTTTTTTATGGTCTCTCACACTGCAGAGCTCTGTAGTACAGGTACCGGTAAAAGCCAACGGAAAGAAGAGTAAAACAACATTCTTTCCCCGGTAATCAGAAAGTCTTACATCTTGTTTTTCAGAGGATTTCAGTACAAAATCCGGTGCCGTATCTCCGATTTTCAATGCCATGGTTATTGATTTTAATTTTTGCTTGAATAAAATTTTTGTCGAAAAAGTATGGAACAAATGATTAACCGATATTGATTTGCTCCATCTCCTTTTTTTAAACGACAATTTTCGCCAATAAATAGTTATTTTGCAAAAATGTTTAGTCCGTGACCCTGAATAACAAAACTGTGGCATTGATTCAAGTGCATATCGCAGTATTTCTTTATGGATTTACAGCTATATTGGGTCATTTGATACAATTGCCGGCAGTGAATCTGGTCTGGTGGCGGGTACTGATCACTTGTCTGAGTTTACTGATATTCATTCAGTGGGGAAAATCATTGAAGACTATTCCTCCCGCTTACCTGAAGAAATACATTTTTATCGGGTGTCTGGTAGGGTTGCACTGGATATGCTTTTATGGTGCCATCAAATTGTCCAATGCCTCTATTGCGCTTATCTGCATGGCCACCACATCATTTTTTACTGCCTTTATTGAGCCAGTAGCACTCCGCAAAAAATTCAGCAGACTGGAGATTACTTTGGGTATGCTCATCATTCCCGGTATGGCTCTTGTAGTCAACAGCACTGAATGGCACCATCGTCAGGGAATTGTCGTGGGGCTGCTTGCAGCACTGCTTGCGGCGTGGTTTGCTGTATTGAATAAAAAATATATCAGCAATGCCGATCCTTACAGCATCACCTTTACCGAACTGGGCAGTGCATGGCTCATGCTTAGTGTCATCATCACAGGTCTGTATATTTATGAACCCCAAAATTCAGCCTTCATGCCACCTGCATGGAGTGACTGGCTATACCTTACAGTGTTGTCATTATTGTGTACTACACTGGCATATGTGCTTTCACTCAAAGCTCTCAGGCACATCTCGGCTTTCAATTCAAACCTCATCATCAATCTTGAGCCAGTGTACGGCATCTTACTGGCTGCCATGATATTGAAGGAACATAAAAGCCTGAATATTCAGTTTTATTCGGGAGCAGTCATTATAATTGCAGCAGTACTTGCCTATCCTTTTTTAGTAAGACGTAAAATCAAATAATCATGGACATGATATCCACCACCGAGCAACTATACGAATACTGTGAAACCCATTCTACGGCGGAAGACCGGGTTTTGGCAATACTGAACAGGGAAACCCATATCAAAACCCTGGCCCCCAATATGCTCTCCGGTCATCTGCAAGGCAATCTGCTCACTATGGTCAGCATGATGATGCAACCCGGACTCATTTTAGAAATCGGCACCTTCACCGGATATTCGGCTATATGTCTTGCCAAAGGACTCAGGCAAGGTGGCAGGCTGATTTCCATAGATATCAGCGAAGACTACCGGCATATGGCGGAAAAGGCAATTTGTGAAGCAGGACTGGAAACTTGCATAGAACTAATCACGGCAGATGCCAAAAAGATAATTCATGATATTCAGGAAAAAATTGACCTCGTATTCATAGATGCCGACAAGGAGGCATATCTGGAATATTATCATATGGTAAAACCCAAAATGCGTCCAGGAGGTGTGATCATAGCTGACAATGTACTGTGGAAGGGCAAGGTGCTGGATGCAGATATGGATAAAAAGACCAGAGCTTTGCATGAGTTCAATGCACACATCCGTCAGGACCAGGATGTGTTCAGCCTGATTTTACCTATCAGGGACGGGCTGAATATTGTGATGATAAGATAAGTAATTTTTTGAATGGTAAAATCTTGGGAAATTACCCCATCTGAAAATAATATAAAATGAAAGGGGCGACATCCATGCAGAATATCGCCCTTCTTTGTATTACACCGATTAACTAACTTATACTTTGGATTTTTCTCGTCAGATACTGTCAGTTTATATCTGCCTCTGGCTCTTCTTTTGGCCAATACTCTTCTGCCATTCTTGGTAGCCATCCTGGCCCTGAATCCATGCTTATTGACTCTTTTTCTCTTTGATGGCTGATATGTACGTTTCATTACTTTTCGTTTTTAAAGATTCACACTTTTTTAAAAAGAGCGGCAAAGGTACACTTTCTCTGCCAACTATCCTAATTCCTGTCAAAAAAATATTTTAAAAAATGATGACTATTGCTATTCTCCTGGACTGACAACAAGTTTGACTTATCAGCCATTCATGGACATCAGAAACTCCTCATTCGTTGTAGTACCCACCATATACTTTTTCACAAACTCGATCGCTTCATCCGGTTTCATGTCGGCAAGGTGATTGCGCAGGACAAATAACCGCTGCAGCATGGCCTCCTCGATGAGCAGCTCTTCCCTACGGGTACTGGACCTGGTGATATCTATAGCCGGATACATACGCTTGTTGGCCAAAGACCGGTCAAGCTGCAATTCCATATTACCGGTACCCTTAAACTCTTCGAAGATCACCTCATCCATTTTGGACCCTGTATCAATAAGGGCAGTAGCCAGGATGGTCAGGGAGCCTCCGCCTTCAATATTTCGGGCAGCACCGAAGAATTTTTTGGGTTTGTGGAGTGCATTGGCTTCTACCCCACCCGACAGTACTCTTCCGCTCGTAGGCGCTACGGTATTGTAGGCTCTCGCCAGACGTGTGATGGAGTCCAGCAATACCACTACATCATGGCCGCACTCTACCAGTCTTTTGGCTTTCTCCAGCACAATCCCTGCTACCCGCACATGATTATCCGCAGGTTCATCAAAGGTGCTGGCTATCACCTCTGCATGCACGGAGCGTCTCATATCTGTGACTTCCTCCGGTCTTTCGTCTATGAGCAATACGATCAGATAGCATTCGGGGTGATTGTCAGCTATGGCATTGGCGATATCTTTGAGCAGGAAGGTCTTACCGGTTTTGGGCTGTGCCACGATAAGTCCCCGCTGACCTTTTCCAATAGGTGTAAACAAGTCTATCATCCTGTTGCCATAATCTTTTCCGGCAGGATGGGTAGCCAGCTTAAACTTTTCATTGGGAAAAAGCGGAGTCAGATAATCAAACGGCACTCTCTCTTTGAGTTTTGCGGGTTCCAATCCATTGATTCTTGAAACTTTCAACAGAGCGAAATACTTTTCACCATCTTTTGGCGGACGGATAGATCCCAATACTGTATCTCCGGTCTTTAATCCGAAAAGTTTGATTTGTGAAGGCGAAACGTATATATCATCCGGAGAGGAGAGATAATTGTAATCAGAAGAGCGCAAAAATCCGTAACCATCCGTCATGAGCTCCAGTATCCCTTCACTCTCTATGACACCGTCAAGGTCAGCCGTAAACTTAGGTCCCTCTTCCTTGGGTGGTTCAGGCTTTTCCTGTTTTTGGGCATTAGGCCTGTATTCCGCATAAGGATTGCCTGCCTGCTTTTTATCTTTGTTAAAGTCCTTCTTTTCAAATTTCCTGTCGTGCTGTCTGAACTCCTTTTTATCCGCCTTATCTGCTTCTTCAGACTTATCTTTGGCAGTGTCCTCTGCCGGGCTTTCTTCCGGTGCTACAACAGCTTCGGATAATTCCACCTTTTGAGGTGCCTTTTTGATTCTGGTTCTGGTTCTTTTACTACCGTCAGCATCATTGGTATCTTCTGCGGAAACGGGCGAATCAGTGGCAGGGGTAAGTGATTCTTCAGGTTCCGGATCGGCAGTCTGTCTGGAGGGCTTTCTGCCTCTTTTTGAAGGAGATTTCTCCGGAATCACCGCTTTTTCTGTAGCCATAGGAGGCATAGATGCGGTTTTTTTGCCCTGGAGCGCCTGTTCATCCAGTATTTTATATACAAGGTCCTGCTTACTTAGTTTTTTGTAGTTGTCAAGACCTAATTTTTCAGCAACTTCTCTCAATTCAGGAACGAGCATATCGTTCAACTGTAATATGTCATACATCATGTAAAACCAAAATTTTAATCAAAAACCAATTATAATTCATTGAAAAAATAACTCATCAAAACTGCTAATGGCATCAGTCCCGCAAATCCGGGTAGAGAAGTAAAATGCAGTGATTTGGAATTGAATATAAAGTGAAAGACAAACGAGATTCTGTATTGAAAAAAGTAAAATTAAAGAA
>JADJWN010000023.1 GCA_016716335.1 Saprospiraceae bacterium
AAGCATCCCACAAAGTACATCCTTTTCGTCCAGATGAGGTGGCTTGACCTCAGGCCAAAAATAAGATATGAGATAAGGTATGGAGCAAAGATCCCGATATTGGATCAATTTCATTGGGAGCGGACAAACATCAAGGTGATTCTAGAAGGATATATTTCCAAAGAGTACCAAGTTATTGGTTGAGAAATTTCCGGTGCCGGGGCACCTCATCGAAGTTCAGGAGATAGTTACGTCTTCAGCCAGTTCTTGGGCTAATTTCATATCGGATCAATGAATATCCTGGAGGAATAAAAAAATACATATACCAGCCATCTGAGGTGGGTATGCTTTTGGCATTGGTCAGATGATAGGCTTTGGGTGGCATCAGAGGTTTTACCTGTACCGCAGCATGGTGGATATGCGTGATTTTGTGGAGTCTGGGCGGGATTACAGGTTGGATGAGTTGAAAGCAGATCCAGGATGGATGGTTTCGGTAAAAGGGTGTTTTTCTCAAGAGTTATCTAGACCGTCAAGATGCTGGTGTGGGACGGAGACGGATTTGTAATTTGGAATGGGCATGGCTGGAGCGGGGTCGATTTGAAATCACTGACCTCAGTGGAGGAGAGATAGCATGAGATCAGCCACCAGCATCTAAGATACATGATAAGATCTTGTGGAATTGTACCACAGACTCCAGATATAGGCTGACAAACCAAACCCCACATTAAGATATGCCCACAGCCTATGGCAGAAGCCATTCCTGGTAGGTGGACGGTATAAAAGCATAATAAACGGCTGAAAATTTGTAGAAAAAGTATAGAAAACAAATTATTATAAAATACTTGCATATATATAGTAGAGGTTGGGTCTTTATGCTATGAGTTACGAAGCACTATGGAAGAAAGTCCATGGCATCAAAAACCCCAACCAGCAGCTTTTGGACACGTTGCCTCTATGCAGGAAAAGGCTGGCACCGCAATATCAGCTTGATTTGTTTCTGCAAGCAGATTTATAACAGCAAGTCAGAGAGGTTTGTGCCGGCAGATGACAGACAGCTCGTCACATTTTCCATATTGGAATCCGCCTTTAAAGAATCACCTTGAGAATCCCCTGCAGAGCAGGTTGGCGCACCTGTCCCCGATTGGTTGAAAAATAGACCATCAGCTACGAGCGTAAGAAGACTCGAGATAAAGGGCGTCAGCTTATCAAAGACGTGGTCAACTGGAAGTAAGAGAGGAGTATTTGACACCGGAGTGTCAGGAAGGCGAAGGAGACAGGTAAAGAAATTACCTGAGAAAGCTAGCCATAGACATCCAGAAGCTGTATGTAAAGTAAGGCTAAGGCCCAAATAAAAAACACCAGGCACGGGCCAGATCCGTGTAGCAGAGTTACGTCCGAGGCCCCGCTGAAATGCGAAGCCGATGAGAGCCTGCTGGCACAGGTGGGTATCCAAATATGTGGACCATCTGCTCGAACACCGTCAGCAGAGTATACAAAAAGACAGGAGTGGTAATTTCCCCTCTACGATGAACAACTGGGTGCAACGGATTTGCTGAATTGCTGCGTCCGGTAGTCGAATGTATCAAAACAGATATTGCAAAGCGGTTGAGAAGGAGATGGACGAAAGCACCATAAAAGTAATGTTTGTCAAAAGGTACGACCCATCCGGGCTAGTTGTGGTGGCAAAGTGAATCCGGTGAGTAAGTCAGGGCATTTGGAGTACCGGTACGGCCGTGGTCGGGCAGGAACTGCGGAGATGCTGAGGGATTACAAAGGCAAGATAAAGTGACGGATACACCGTATATGGAAACCACAGACCGCATCATGGCGGAGGTGGAGCATTACAATTGCTGGGCACATGCCAGGAGAAAATTTGTCGAAGCTACTGCCAACGATCAGGCACTAGCCCATACGGCATTGACGATGATATAGCAATTGTACAAGGTCGAGGCAGATTGGCGGACGCAACAATACAGTACCGGTCAACGCAAAGCCTTTCGTGCAGAAAAATCAGTACCCATACTGAAGAGCTGAAAAGTTGGATAGACCGGGATTCACTCACCGTAAGTCCGTCGTCACCTAGGGCAAGGCATTGAGCTACACCACCAGGCGATGGCAAAGCCTGATACGGTATGCCGGTACCGGAGATGTGGAGATAGACAACAATCTGGTGGAAATGCCATACGCCCCTGGCATTAGGGAGGAAAACTATCTGTTTGCAGGAGGGCATGAAGCTGGCATTGAACATAGCCACATTCTATACAGTATTGACTAACCGCAAGTCGCAGGATATAAATCCATACGAGTACTTGTATTGGTTTTAAAAAGTGCCCGACACAAATATCAATGCCATTGAGACCTCACCCCTGCCTCATTTAAAAACCAAGAATGATCTATCCCCCTTGTACTTTGTCGAATGCTTACGATGTGTTGATGGTGTTGATGGTGTTGATGGGTTTATGGGTTGATGTTTAAATAACGGAATGTTTGCAGATTACGGTGCATTGTTTTCACCAATGGCAGATTGAGAGTTCATGGTTCATTGTGGGAAGGGACAATGCCTCACTGTGCTGCACTTGGTCGTTTCCTTGTGAAATGGATAGAGTGTTGCAATTTTTGAACGGTGGTCTGGTTATCAGTTTTTCCCGTTTACGAGGGTATTGAAGTGGCTTTCTTTGCAGTAGTTTTTGGTAAACCGTTTGTACATGGTGTTTTTGTGGTGATTACCTGCGAAGTAGGCCAGGATGATTTCAAATTCGTGGGTGGGGATGTATTCTGAAATGGATTGTATTTTCTCAAATTTTTCATTAAGGAAAACAGTGTTTGGAAATTTCATTTCACCACCGGACAATTCCACAGCCAATTCATGAAAATCAAATTTTCCCACCGTCTGTTGCTTGTAGGTTTTATCTGCTACTATGATTTTGTCTGAAGAAAGTGCATTAAGCCTGAGTGCATAAAAATTGTTGTTGATAAAACGTGCCACATGATCATCGGAGAGTGTGCTGTTTTCCATCACCTTACACCACCGGCAGCCATCGTAATACAGATACACTACAAATTTGCGATCACCCTTTTCTATTTTGGCAGGGAGGTCGCTCCAATTGGCCCAACGAATGATATTTTGACTTTGCAGACCCGTGCTGATGACGAATATAGATAAAGGTATTAATGCAAGCTTAGTTATAAAACCCATTATGCTATCACTGTTGTTTCAAACCTGAATACAAAGTAAACTCAAAAACACAAAAAAAGTAAAGCAGTAACGATGCCGAAATATCATTTTAAGATAATTTTAACACTACATAAAGAAGCCTTCAGGGACTTCTTTTGACCCATCGTCACTGCTCAATTTCATTCATATTCTGATCAACAATCCCAGCATCCAGTTTCTCCCAGCCTGAGGATAATAGAAGTTTTCGGTGATGAGTTCGCCGAAGATATAGCTGTAGGTATAGCCATTGGTTTCATATAACCTGTCCAAAACATTATTTACCATTAGGGTAGCCCGGGCATCGGCACCTAATAGTGTAAACTGCCAGCCAAGCCTTACATTCTGGAAATGATATGGTGCTATGCTGCGCCTTAAATTGGAAGTATTGTCCAAAAACTGTCTGCCCACATATCGGGTAGAAAGCTCTGCCTCAAGTCCTCTGACGGGTATGAACATCAATTGTAAGGCAGTATTGACAGCGGGTGAAAATGCAATATCTGTGTTGTCATGAACGATAGCTATTCTCTCAAATCCGTTAGTATAATCAATGATAATCTCTTCAAATGCCCGGATCTTATTCCTGCTCAGATTGAGATTGCCGCCCACAAACCATTTTTCATGCAAGCGCACCTTACCATCCAGCTCAATACCCAGTCTGTAGCTCACAGGTACATTGGTACGGATGGCAGCCCCTACATCATTGAGATCACCGGTGAGCACCAGCTGATTTCTTATCGCATATAATAGAGATTGGCATCCAACACCCAGTCAGCCGATCTGTGACTGTAGCCTGCCTCCCAGTCCGACAGGTACTCTGCATCCGGAATCCTGCCCGCTGCATTATCTAAGAAGTCGGCTCTTGCCGGTTCACGCTGACCAACACTCCAGGAAAGGTACATGGAAGAGCGGTCGTTGAGCCGGTAGTGCGCACCCAGTTTAGGATTAAAAAAATGAAATTTCCGGGTCAGATCTACTTCCTGGAGATCCTGATCTATGCCTTTAATGGTATAGTGGATAAAACGATACTGAAGGTCAGCGAATAATCTGACCCTTCAAAGGCCTGAAACTCCTGTCTTATATAGCTGGAAAGGTCGGTTTTATGACCGGTATTGTCATAATACCTGTATGCCGGATCCGGAATCACCGCACCTTCAGCAAATACGATATTGCCGAAATGTTCTCCAATATAAGTATTGGCTGCCAAGCCCCACTGCAGGGTATATTTTTTTGACGGCGAATAATGCAGGTCTGTCACTCCTCCTATCAAATCATTATCCAGCCATCTGCGCCGAACGATATTGCTCCTCTCAAGGATTGTCGTCCATATCTCTGACATTTTCCAGACCATAATCGGTGAATCTGTCATTGTATCGGTATTGTTCGAAATAACCCTGCCCTTTGGTATAATACAGGATGGCATTCCATTTCAGTTGACCGGATATGAGCCGGCTGTAATGCAACTGTGCATGTGTCTGGGTATAATTGTCCACCTGGTTGGGGTACAGATAATAATTGTAACGTCTGTCACAATTGAACAGATTGACCCAATCTTCCGGATTTTTGTATAATGTACCCACATTATTGAAGTAATCGGTCTGAAGCTCCTCCAAACTTCCCGCAATCTGGCTTCCGGTACTCCGTGCCATGCCTGATAGGTAATCTCTTTACCCGAAAACACATTAAGCCTTAATGAATATTTTTCAGTCACCCTGGCTCCGGATAAATACCAGGAAGTAAGGTCTGCACTTGCCCTGTCCATATATCCGTCCGAAGTCACCCTGCTGAACCTGCCGTCAATGCTGAACCTGTCATTAATCAGTCCTGTACCTAAGGAAAGTCTGAATTTTCTGGCGTCAAAAGATCCTGCTGCAGCTTCAGCTTCTGCATAGGGATTGATGTGTGTCTGATGAGTCTGAATGCCTACTGTACCTCCGAATGCCCCGGGGCCATTGGCTGACGGCCCTACTCCTCTCTGTATCTGCACACTCTGTACTGAACTCCCCAGATCCGGCAGGTCCACCCAGAATACATCCTGGGATTCTGCGTCATTGAGTGGCACTCCGTTAATGGTGACATTAATACGAGTCTGGTCTGTACCCCTGATGCGCATGCCTGTATAGCCTATACCATTGCCGGCATCTGAAGTGACGGTGATGGAGGGTGTCCATTGCAGCAGATAGGGCATATCTACGCCCAGATTTTCTTTACGGATATCTTCCTTTGCAAGGTTTTTATGGGTAAAAGGCTGTCCTGACTGTACCCGGGATGCCCTGATCTCAATGTTTTCCAGATTGCACACGGTACCGTCCAGGACAAAATCCAATGCAGTATTACCGTTTATTGTCACTGATTGCAGCAATGTACGATATCCGACATAGCTGATTTTGATGAGGTAATTACCTGCCGGAATGTTCTGGATTTCGTACCGGCCATGTTCGTCGGAGACAGCTGCAAAATTTGTATTGTCTAAATAAATCAGTGCAGCGGTCAGTTTTTCTCCGGCATCATTACGTACCGTACCTTTGAGGGTATATTGCGCAGTGATCTCCGGATGGTTGAAAAATGTCAGGACACAGAGCGTAAAAAAAAACCGTAAGATTTTCATAAAAGGTTATTTATCGAATGAAAAAATAACCATTATGAAAGGTAAAGATTAACCGTATGGCAAAAAGTGCAGCCATGTTCCCTTCCCGGCATTACCCGGGCAGGTTCGAAGGGTATCATCTCAGCCTGATTGCTCAGGCACCCCCACAATGGTAACACAAAGGTAAAAATAATTTCGCTAAATCAAAATTTATTGTCATCCTTTGCCAAACAAAGTCAACGTGCAGCACCGCAACATCACCAAAAAACCTTAATGCAGCTTTACAATTTTCAGATTTTTTCCGATGGGATTTGTAAACTGAAACATCCCTATTTCAAAGGCTTCTTATTCTTTTTATTTTTAGGGTTCGACATTTCATTTCTGACAGCGGCTATCACATCTTCCATCTGTAGGGTTTTTTCAGTGGCGAGATCTATCACTTCACTGTA
Organism: Saprospiraceae bacterium; assembly: GCA_016716335.1. Taxonomy (GTDB): domain Bacteria; phylum Bacteroidota; class Bacteroidia; order Chitinophagales; family Saprospiraceae; genus OLB9. The sequence continues at coordinate 6,227 of JADJWN010000023.1, forward strand.
CCCTGTATTGTCCAGTTGGAGCACTTTCAATGCTTTGCCGATGTATGATTCAATATCAGTGAGGTATTTTTTTTCACTTTCATCACAAAAACTGTAGGCAAAACCCCGCCTGGTGCCTCTGCCTGTGCGCCCTACTCTATGCACATATGTTTCCGGTTTTTCCGGCAGATCATAATTGACCACATAAGCTACATCCGGGATATCTATACCCCGGGCACTCACGTCGGTAGCTATCAATACCCCGGAAGGTGCATTTCTGAAGGCATTGAGCATCTCCAGCCTGTCGGACTGTTCTTTATCACCATGCAGCACCATGGTGTCTATCCCTACTCTTTGCATGGCGTTTTGTACCCTTTCTGCCCTGACCTTAGTACGGACAAAAACCAGAATCTTGGACTCCGGATTTTCGCGGATCAGGCGTTCGAGAAAAAAACGTTTATCATCTATTTTTACATAGAGGAGGCTGTGATCCACATTTCTTGAGACAGGATCTTTGGGAGACACCTGTATTCTTACAGGATTTTTCACCAGCGAATAAGCCAGGTCTTTGATCCTGTCGTCAATGGTGGCCGAAAAGAAGAGAGTCTGCCGTTTGGCAGGAAGTAATCCGGTGAGGTCTCTGATATCTTTGATAAATCCGAGATCCAGCATATGATCTGCTTCATCAAGTACCAGTATCTCTACCCGTCGGAGATTCAGATGACCCTGATGCGCCAGATCAAACAATCTTCCGGGGGTAGCTACGATGATATCCACACCTTTGGCCAGGCGGGCAATCTGCGGATCCTGCTCCACCCCGCCGAATACACTCATACTTTTCACCCGGGTACCCCTGGCAAGATTGGTGATGACCTGATTTATCTGTATGGCCAGTTCGCGGGTAGGCTCCATCACCACACACCGGATGCCCTCAGCACGGCCTTTGATCCTCGAAGTGTGCAGCATGTGTATGACCGGCAGGGCGATGCCGCAGTTTTGCCTGTACCTGTCTGGGCAATAGCAAGTACGTCCTCACCTTTGAGAATATTGGGAATACACTTGTACTGTATGTCCGTGGGTTTTTTATAGCCCAGCGACTCAAGATTCTGCTTGATCTGATCAGCAAAATGATATTGGGAAAATTTCAAATTGTTAAATATTTAAGCACTGGATTTTAAAGAGACGTTTCGGATTGAAATTTCTGTCTGTGCAACTGATATACCACTCTGAAAAAAATTCCGCTGTTGTCTACAGGCGGGCCTGATATCTTATTCTGATTGAAATCTGTCCACTGATTGGTGCCGGCCACCACATATCCCAGATCAAATCCCCACCCGTGCTGTATGAAACGGACTCTCTTCTCATTTACATTCCCCAAAAACCGGAATTTCAAAGCAAAGGAATGTGTACTGTTGAAACTGGTAATAGTAGAGGTGAGAGGTCTGGAGATGGCATCTTCAAAGCCTGATGCCTTGTATCCTGTCTCCTGTATCAGCAGCGCATTGACATCTGCTCCAAATCCATATGAAAAAGCCAGATTGACCTTCCGTCCGTTCAGTATAAGTACTCCGGCATTGAGCGCACCATGTCCTCCTGAAAGATAGTAATCAAAGTTATTGCGGGACATAATGCTGGGCACCAGCATCGAACTGCCCTCTATGCCGAGCATGAATCTGTCCTGAATGACTACGTTTACTCCGGCAGATCCTGTGAAATATGCATTATCGAATCTGGTGAGTGCTCCCGGAAACAGCCGGTCGCTGAGCCCTGTGAGATCCGTCTGACGGTATCCAATCCCAAAATTCCACTGCCATGCGGTGGACCTGACTGGACGGCCTCAGAGTATCCTGAGCAAAAAATGACCATGGGGTACAATATATAATCAGCCAAATTAAAAACCTCATAATTTTAATGTTTAGTTAGTAAATAAATAATCAATGTATCGCCCAGTTTTGTTTCAGGTCTTCTTTCAATAAGACCACTTCCGGCTTTCTGACAAACAAAAACCAAATGCACAATAACAGACTCAGCAAAATATATACCCACATCAGGTGATTGGCTGCACCCCACCACTGTTCTATACCAAACCAGCTGTAATCATGTAAGTGAAGAAAGACGACAGCAACTGCAGCCTTTACTATCTCGGCCGACAAAGCCCACATACTTCCATCCATCAAAGAGGTAAAAGCAAATATCGAAACAAAAAGCCAAACTCCGTACAGGAGCACCCATGTATGGCTGATTTGGCCGAGATGATTGAATAAATACAACATCAAAAGCAGATGTATCACCAATTGCAGCCGACCATATCTTCAACCCCAAAGATGCATCCACATCATATTTTTCGAGCTCATAGGGATTTTTGACTCCAAAAACCGGATACTTCTCAGCCACATCTGCCGGCCTCCAGCCTGTGGGCATAAACCATATCCTGAGCTTGTCCCAACTGGGATCGGGTACGCCAGGCATCCCTGAGCAGCAGCCAGAAATGCTGAAAATTGATGATGAGCGGATTCCAGGTGCGGGCAGGGCGGGTGATCCCATATACAGGCGGCACATTGGGCAGCTCTTCCTGAAAAGTACCAAACAGCTTATCCCATATGATGAATATCTGACTGTAATTCTTATCAATATACTCAGGATTGATGGCATGATGCACCCGATGATGTGAGGGTGTCACGATAATGTGCTCCAGAAATCCCATTTTGCCAATCAGCCGGGTATGATACCAGAACTGCGCAAACAGATGTAACGGTGCAACCACGGCAATAACCTTGGGAGGAATACCGATAATAGCCATAGGGATATAAAGAAAAAAGAATACGGCAAACACCTCAGATACCGACTGCCTCAGTGCGCAGGCGAGATTAAACTCCTCGCTCGAGTGGTGAATGATGTGGCGGTTCCAGAAGATATTGATTACATGCGAAAATCGGTGCGACCAGTATCCGGCAAAATCCAGACCGATAAATGCCAGTACATACATCCATACCTCAGATTGAATATCCAGAAGTGCCAGATGCTGATACATCCACTGATAGCTGACGATAATAATCGTAAGCCCCAGCACATCCTTAAGGGTATTGGTCATACCGGAGCTGAGACTGGATATGGTGTCCATGATCCGGTTGGTGCGGATATGCATGAAGCAACCTGCTGCCCATTCTGTCAAAATCAACAGCAGAAAGATGGGAATGGCATAATTCAGAACCTGTGCATAGGCTTCCATACAAATTTCAGATTTTTATTAATTTGATTGTTTTTGAAAATTGATTATTCTCAATCTGCAGATAATAGATGCCGGCTTTCCAATGCGAAAGATTCAAAGTTTTTTCATGTAAATCAGTTTCTGTATCACCTTGCAGTATCAACCGACCATAGCTGTCCCAAATCCTTATCCCCGTTCTTTCCGGCACACCGGTCAAAGTTATAAAATCAGTAGCGGGATTGGGAAAGGCACGGATCAAATGACCGGCTTCCTGCATATCCGCCACATCGGAGACATCCTGCAATCGGAACTTTCTGAAAAATTTCCATATCTCCAGACTTGCGTTGATGTCTCTGTTTACCACTCCGTTATTGACTACTGTACCCGGCCAGGTATGTCCGCCGCCATTGATTTTTATAAAAAGAACTTCGGCATCTTCATCACAATCAGTATAGCTATAGGATTCAGCAGTGCTGTTGTCCGTCGTATTGATATCAGGAAATGCAAAAAAATCATATTCTTCACTGCACTGATTATGCTCTACCCAAAACCTCACCACCTGCTCTATCGGCAGGTTGATGGCACTACCATTATACAGCACCACATCATCTGCGGTACCGTGGACAGCCATGACAGGTACGGGCCTGCCGGGATTGCAGGACATCAGCCTGCCGGGAGCCACAGAGCCGGTGACAGAGGCTACTGCAGCTATTTTATTGCTCAGTTCGCACGCAAGTCTGAAGCTCATAAATCCACCATTCGACATACCGCAGGCATAAATACGGCGGGTATCAAAATTGTACTTACTCACCAGATCGTCAATCAATGCACTGATAAAACCCACATCATCCGCAGTACTGCCAAAGGTCCAGCCTACATTCCAGGAGGTAGCTACACCATTGGGATAACACACTGCAAATCGGGCCGTGTCTGCCACGGCATTCATACCGGAATACAACTCCTGCTGGGTGGCATTGGAGGTAAAACCATGTAGATTGAATACTAAGGGTATGGACTGCTGAGTGTTGTGACCGGCCGGTAATCTCAACCGGTAACTTCTGTTGAGACCTTTGTGTTGAATACTGCCTGTAATGGTCTGCTGAGCATCGGCAGATACACCCGATAATATGAAAAGCAATATTACCCAGCGAAATCCTGTGTGACAATACCCTATCATGATTATCTATTTTTTGACCTTGTAAAAATAATGCAAATAATCGGCAATCAAAGGACGAAATGAGCGGGATTATCCGAAATAATTTATTCTGATGATTTCAAAAACTGCGTATGTTCCACTTGTGTCTGAGTTCAGACCTTAATTTGGCGGGAAATAAAATACTTAGAACATCATTTGTGAGATTCCTGAATATTCCTTTATTTTTCCGACCGGATAACAATATAGGAATGCAAACGCAAGAATTCGCAGATATTTTACAGGAGATTTACAACAAGGTGAAAGGTACCGATGTAAAAGGCAGTGTGGCTGACTACATTCCGGAACTCGCCCGTGTAGCCCCCGGCAAGTACGGCATCTGTCTGTGCACCTCTTCCGGTCAGGAATATGGCATTGGTGACTGGAGAGAAAATTTTTCCATTCAGAGTATATCGAAAATATTTGCTACAGCACTGGCCTTTGCTCACGTCGGGGATCAGCTCTGGACACGAGTGGGTATGGAACCATCCGGCACAGCTTTTAATTCATTGATTCAACTGGAGTATGAGCATGGCATCCCTCGAAATCCGCTTATAAATGCAGGGGCAATCGTAGTTGCTGACATTCTGAAGGACATCTACAAACATCCAAAAGATGAATTTCTGAAATTTATGCAACTGCTGAGCGGCAATCCGTCCCTTCAATATGATCAGAAAGTGGCACTCAGCGAAAAACAGACAGGATACAGGAATATGGCTTTGGGGTATTTTATCAAAAGCTATGGAAACTTAAAAAAATGAGGTGTATGAAGTGCTGGACCTGTACTTTTATATGTGTTCTTTGAGTATGACTTGCCGGGATCTGGCTATGGCAGGACGGATATTTGTACACCATGGCATAATACCGGGTACTGATATTCAGATGCTGACATCCAGCCAGACTAAGAGACTGAATGCACTGATGCAGACCTGCGGATTTTATGATGAAGCCGGAGAATTTACCTTCAGGGTAGGTCTGCCGGGCAAAAGCGGAGTCGGCGGTGGGATACTTGCCATACACCCCCAACAATACAGTGTGGCGGTCTGGAGCCCACCACTCAATCCTAAAGGAAATTCTGTCCGGGGAATGCAAACGCTGGAATTATTGACAACTTATTCGGGTTCATCCATTTTCTGAAAATTGATTTGTCATGCAAACATTAGATCAGGCTGCAGTACATTTTAATGAAAACCAGATACTCCTGCTGAACATATGTCTGGGTTTTCTGATGTTCGGTGTGGCGCTTGATCTGAAGATATCCGAGTTCAGGGAGGTGAGCAGAAATCTGAAGAGTATTACCACAGGTTTGATTGCTCAATGGGTTTTGCTGCCATTGGTGACCCTTCTATTAATTTACTTTATCAGACCACAGGAAAGTATAGCAATGGGAATGATCTTAGTTGCAGCCTGCCCAGGAGGCAATGTGTCCAACTATGCTGTACACCATGCAGGAGCCAACACCTGGCTTTCCGTTATCCTGACTACCTTTTCTACACTATTTTGTGTCATCAGTACCCCTTTGATATTTAAGGGTATGTTTCATTTCTTTTATAAAGATACAGCGATGGTAAGCCAGTTTGAAATCAGCTTTTATGATATGGCCGGGGCCATTTTTCAGCTGCTGGTGGTACCGCTTCTCCTGGGTATGGCGATGGCCAGATATTATCCTGATATAACCCAAAAAATAAAAATCCATATAAAGAGATTGAGCATGCTGATTTTTATCGGATTTGTATTTGCCGGCATCTACAGCAATCTGGATAATATCGGAAAGTATGTACATCTGGTTTTCTGGATAGTGCTGATTCATAACAGTTTTGCTCTGTTTACAGGATATAGTTTTGCTTCTGTTACTGGCAGACCTGTGAAGGACAGAAGAGCCATAGCCATCGAAACCGGCATTCAAAACTCAGGGCTGGCTTTGGTACTGATCTTCAATTTTTTAATGGCCTCGGTGGTATGGCACTCATTGCAGCGTGGTGGAGTATATGGCATCTGATTTCGGCACTTGCGTTGGCGAGTTACTGGAAGGTCAGGGATGTAAAAATTGCCACATAAATATCCAGGTTTGCTTTAAAAGCCAAATATTGTCGTTATAAATACAAATCTCAAGGAATAAATAAAAAACAAATCAACTCTTTGTCAGAATGAGAAGAAAATGGTTAACTTTGAATCATATGCAGATTTATCCTGTTGTCAAAGGGGTAAAAATTATTAAGCAAGCAGGTGGTGAAAGTGGATTGATGATGGGGAGAAGTATGAAGAGCGGGTTCAACCAGTTTGTATATTGCATCTCCGGCTGGAAACCGTGGGGATATGGAATCGTAGCGTGGACGCTACGACTAACATGGGTAAATATAGAATCGCAGCGAGGACGCTACTATTAGCATGGGCATGGGAGGATTTGGAATCGTAGCGTGGACGCTACGACTAACATTGATCGTACCATGGACGATACGACTAACCAAATTAGCTTTTCTCCTGCTGGAAACTGGAACGATATCGAATCGTAGCGTGGACGCTACGACTAACATGGTAAATATAGAATCGTAGCGTGGACGCTACGATTAACATCGAGGACGCTACGATTAACATCGCTAACGAGGTTTCAGGTGCTATGGCTGACTCAGGTAAAAATTGTAGTTTTACCCAAATTTTGTGGGGATGTGGTTTAGATTAAAATCATTTCTGCGGTTCTATAAAGAAGCATGCACAGTATATAATATACAGTCACCTTTTCTGTATGATTTTGTAAATAATGTACTGGATACAAGCAGAGAATACTATGTATTTAAAAGTTTGGAGACTCTGCGTAAGATAATGCGTAAGTCCGGAGAAATGATTCCTTCTGAAGATTATGGGGCAGGCTCTGCATATGGCACTATAAAGCAAACAATCCCTCTTGACAAAATCGTCCGTACAGCAGTATCCAACCCACATAAATGCAGAAAACTGTTTAATCTGGTGAATTTTACCCGGGCAAAAAAAATACTTGAACTGGGCACTTCTGCCGGACTGTCTTCTGCCTATCTCGCTGCTGCGGATTCCAATGCCGAAGTGCTGACACTTGAAGGAAACCGAATTTGGCAGATGTTGCTTCGCGGTATCACGCTAAAGCAGGGTTGAACAATATCAGGGTTTTGCCAGGCAGGTTTGAAGAAAATTTAAACCTTGCGCTTCAGAGTCTGGGTAGTGTGGACATTGCATATCTGGATGGTAATCATCGATATGACAGCACCGTACAATATTTTCAGGAGATACTGAGATACTGCCATCCTAACAGTGTAATGGTAGTAGATGACATTTACTGGTCGGCAGAAATGACAAAAGCCTGGCAATGGATCAAAAATGCTCCTGAGGTAAGTCTCACCGTTGACATATTTGATATGGGATTTGTATTTCTGAATCCGGCACTTAGCAAAGAAAATATCTGTCTTATACCCTATATTTATAAACCCTGGAAAATCGGATTGTTTGGAAAGTAAACATCCCTTACTCTGCATTTGCACTGCACCTTATTAAAAGATTCCCTTTCCGGTTGCTTATTTTTGAACCTGTCGGCATAATATGGAGTTTTGTTTTGAAAAATACCGCATTTATGAGTCCTCATAATAATTATCGCTACCTGGTCCTGCTTATTATTTTAGGTGCGGGACAGGTCTTGTCCGGACAGTTTGGCCTACGACTGAAATACAATGATGCCAGATTCAGCAACTGGGAAAATGCACTGCAGCGTAATTTTAATGTCAATAATTCCCTATACAGTCCGATGTACGAGATCGGGGCAGACTATTGGTTCAGACTGAAAAAGAAAAGAATAGAATTTATGCCTGAGCTATCCTATGCTATGGCAAAAACCAATTATGAGACCACATCACTGGATGCAATGAAATACAGTTCCATCAATTTCAACTTCCATACTCACATTTATGCACTGGATATGGACAATGACTGCAACTGTCCCACTTTTTCCAAACAAGGGCCCGGCATCAACAAAGGATTGTTTTTTCATTTTACTCCGGGCGTCAGTATGGCAAATGCAGAGGCTGTACTGAGACCTGAATCTTCTGTAGCACTCCCTGAAAACAAGAGCAATGCCGTATTACTAAGGGCAGGAGTCGGTCTTGGACTGGATATCGGAGTGAGCGACCTGATGACAGTTACACCCATCATTTCCTATTACTTTCAGTCCGGAATGGTATGGAATGATTTATTGATTAACGGCAGCAGCCCCGGCGATGTACACCGTCAATCACATGCCTGGGAGATTTCGCTCAGACTGGGATTTCGTCCGGATTACAATAAAAGATCATACAGAGATAAGGTACTGTGAAAGAACCTCTCACACTCAGCCGGGAGTTTCAGGCTATTCTGCATCAGATGAATACGTGCAGTGATCATTTATTTCATCACAGGTAAGCAGGTACCGGCAAGTCCACCTTGCTGCAAATATTCCGAAATACCACCAAAAAAAGAGTGGCTGTACTCGCTCCTACGGGCATTGCTGCACTTAATGTCAGAGGGCAGACTATACATTCCTTCTTCGGTTTTCCGCCGAGACTGATCAATACTTCTGAAATTGAACGAAGGAAAAACTACCGGATTTTTCAGAATATTGACATGATCATCATTGATGAAATCTCTATGGTGAGGGCTGATCTCATTGACAACATCCATATTTTCCTCCAGGTCAACCGCAGGAATAAACTGCCTTTCGGAGGAGTGCAGATGGTGTTTTTCGGGGATATGTTTCAGTTACCACCCGTAGTAGCCAATCCTTTCGAAAGGGAGTATTTTGCAACCACCTATGCAAGTCCCTATTTCTTTTCGGCGCATATCATGCAGACTGTAAAATTTCAGATGATCGAACTTTATGAAGTGTACAGACAGGCAGAGAGAAAATTCATCAGGCTATTGGACAATATCCGGCAGAATCAATTAGATTATGACGACCTGATGGAAATCAACGAGAGATATATGCCTCTGCCGGAAAATACGGATTACTACATCACACTCACGAGTCGCAATGATCTGGCCAATACCATCAATAATGCCGAATTGTCTGCGATTCATGGTCCGGAATATGAATATAAAGCCTCCATCAGCGGCGACTTCAACCCCCAGCTTTTCCCCACCGAGCACCAGCTGATACTGAAAGAAGGGGCTCAGGTCATGTTTGTGAAAAACGACCTGCAAAAGCAATATGTCAATGGCACTATCGGAAAAGTCAGCTTTGTGGATGGAGAGAAAATTCTGGTAAAAATCCCGGATGAAAATGTTACTGAGAAAGAAATTGAAGTAATACGACAGGATTGGGAAATACTCAAATATGAAAGGGACCCCAATCAGCCCGACAGGATCATGACCAGGGTGACCGGAGTATTCACCCAATATCCACTGAAACTGGCCTGGGCAATCACTATCCACAAAAGTCAGGGCAAAACTTTTGACCGGGTGATTATAGATCTGGGCAGTGGTGCCTTTGAAGCCGGCCAGACCTATGTGGCCCTGAGCCGTTGCCGTACCCTCGAGGGTATCATACTCAAGAGGCCATAAACCCGGGATATCATGGTTGGGATGAAAGAATCTGTGAGTTTTATGAACAAATCAGATATTTGTCCTGAATTAATCAAAATCCATGAAGCATTTCTTACCATACTGCTGCTGATCATATCCAATATCTTTATGACATTGGCCTGGTACGGACATCTGAAATTAGCCGAATTCAAGTGGTTTGCAAAATTTGGCCTGTTCTCAATAATACTGCTCAGCTGGGGCATAGCGCTCTTCGAATACATCTTCCAGGTGCCTGCCAACAAAATCGGGTTTGCAGGGAATGGAGGCCCCTACAATTTATGGCAACTGAAAGTTATACAGGAAGTAATCACCCTGATAGTATTCACAGCCTTCACGGTCCTGGCATTCAAAACAGAACAATTCCGCACCAATCATCTGATCGGCTTTTTCTTTCTGGTACTTGCTGTGTATTTTATTTTCAAAAAATAATCAGCAATGGTCAAAGCGGTCATGTATGCACCTCAGCAGCCACTCTCTGTGATCAGGATGTGCTATCTCCGTGAGTGCCAGGGCCCGCTGCCTGAGATTCTTTCCGTAAAGATAGGCTACACCATATTCCGTGACCACATAGTGTACGTGCCCGCGGGTAGTCACCACGCCGGCGCCCTGCTTAAGGAACGGAACTATCTTGGAAGATCCATCCTTCGCTGTGGAATTCAGGGCAATGATGGGCTTACCACCCGGCGACAAAGATGCACCTCTCATAAAATCCATCTGACCTCCTATGCCTGAATATTGATAAGTACCTATGGAATCAGAGCATACCTGACCGGTGAGATCTGTTTCGAGGGCAGAGTTTATGGCTACTACCTTGGGGTTGGCACGAATGACCTTGGCATCATTGACATAGCTGATATCCAGAAAAACCGTGCTGGGGTTATCATCCACAAAGTCATACAACCTGCGTGAACCAATGGCAAAGCCTGTCACGATTTTGCCGGGGTGTTTTTTCTTGTATGCATTGGTGATCACTCCCTGCTCTACCAAAGGTATCACACCATCAGAAAACATCTCCGTATGTATGCCGAGGTCTTTGTGATTGTTCAGACAACTCAGTACTGCATCGGGTATTGCTCCGATCCCCATCTGCAGGGTAGATCTGTCTTCAATCAATTCAGCGATATATCTGCCGATTGCGAGACTTTTTTCCGTGATTTTGGCACTGTAGCTCACCTCCGGCAAATCTTCATCCACCGCTACAAGAGCATCCAGGTGTTTGGTACTGATAATACCGTCGCCATGGGTACGTGGCATTTTGGGATTGACCTGTGCAATGACGTACTTTGCATTGCGTATAGCTGACAAAGCGATATCCACAGAGGTACCCAGCGAACAAAAGCCGTGCTTGTCAGGAGGAGATACATGCACCAGGGCCACATCTATGGGCAGGATTTTATTGTCAAATAACCGGTGAATTTCACTTCAAACACCGGGATATAACTTCCGTACTGACTGTTGGCGAGTCCCCGGATATTTTCGGAAACAAAAAGGGAATTAATAAAAAAATGATCCCCTACTTCAGGTACATTGAAAAGGTCCCTACCCAAAGTTGAGATACTCAAAAGCTCCACATCATTCAGCTCTTGCCTTCTGTCCAGCATAGCACGTATCAAAGCCAGAGGTGTAGCAGCACTACCCTGCATAAACACCCTGTCACCACTTTTTATCTTTTTTACCGCCTCTGCAGCAGTCATCCATTGATTGCTCATATCTGATATTTATGATAATTCTGAAAAGGCAAAAATCATGCTATACCTCCGAAATGTAAATGATGAAAATTTGCCAATAGTTGATTCATGTCATTGAGAATCTGAGAAAGGAATAAACTGACCGAATCCGGTTTTTACATAATCAGGCCTGTATCCCCTGAAATAAAATGTATTCAGACCATCGGCAGGGATCGAATCAAAGCAGGATCTGAATACTCCATGAGTCGGCAGATTTTCCTCATCACTGCTCAAATAAAAGGATTTCGGCTTGCCGGCTGCCGAAGACCGCAACAGAGACTCTACCGGCAATCCCCAGTCCATTATGACTTTCTGCAAGTATTGAGGCGGTACACCCACAAGAGCCACTGCATTGAGATTTTTCTCCTCCATAGCATTCAGTATCTTATCCAAAAAATACAACCGCTCTTCAAATTTATCCTGAGCTTTACCGACATTGTGTACCCAAATCAGCATGTAAAAAAAAGCCAGATAAGGTATCACCTTATAGTTAATAAATTTTTCCCGGGCAAACATTAGAGGCATAGCCACAAAATACGACAGTATCATCCACTGGCTTTGTGCATAAAAGAGATAAAACCTGTCCATAAGTACGCTGGTCATGACAATTTGCATGCTTATACCTAAGCACGACCAGATGAACAGTCTGTCTTTTGTTTTTAATAACAAATACTATCCATACAAGCACAACCACCCAAATCTGGAGGTGATCCTTGAAGAAAGCATTCAGCAAATCTGAAAGATTCTGACTGGTAAAAATGCAGATATCTTTCCCAGCGAAGTATCTGACAAGAAGCTTGGTACTGTCATACCAGTTGTGGTTTGAAGCATACCACTTCATTACTATGATAAAGACTGTACCGATGAGGAATATTCTGTCTCTTTTTTCTTGTACATTCAGGTCCTTGCGGAGAATGAAAAATCCCTGTATAAAAATCATGAGAGGAATCATTAGGGGATGACAGAATACTGCGACAAAAATGAGGACCAGAGCAGAAGCAGTTTTTAAGGTGTCGTTCAAACGCTCTCTTTGCATAAACCATATACCCATACCCAAAGTCATCCAGACCACACCCTGATGTATTTCATTATTGGGCCAAAACCATGCATCTGTACAAAACATGGTAAAATACAACGCAAGAAGCGATACCCATGGTATGTTGTACTCTTATGAAAAGTATCCAGGCCACTACAAAGCTGAACAATGAAAAGCAACGGAATATCCCTGAGGCGTATGGCTTCAAGTGAAATCCGGTTTCCGCATGACTATGGGAAAAACTGGAGGACATGAAGGCTCAATCTGCCAACCTGAAGTGACAGACTGTCTAACTGTGTAATCCTGGAATACCACAAAAAGGGCATCACAAAAAATACATGCGCAGATCGTAGTACCAAAAGTGCTGCCAAAAGACTGCAAAAACATTATGCTCAGTCCGACTACTGCGAGATATCTTGAGGGATTTTTCAACAAGTAGCGTCACCCGATCCATATACCCAGTTCTTTAATCCGCTCTAAGATGAACGGAATTTGACCTGATGTCAACTATTTATGCTGTAACAATTTCAGATGCTCACAATAATCCCAAGCTTAGGAAGACGGAAATTAACATCAGTAATGCTTTCAGTGATAACGTTGTTCATTGAGCTTGCGTACGGGATTGACAATTTTGGGTAGTCCCCTACCGGCCTGCCTGTACTGCTCCAACGGTAAGTCCAGTATCAGTTCCTCCCTCTGTCTGCTGTTGCCTGTGACATTCTGGATAACAAGAAGAGATTCCAGATCCCATCCCTTGAAATACCATTTTTGTCCAATCTGACATCATGAGCGAGACCGCCCTGCCCTCCGGGTATTCAGTCTGGTATAGCTGAAGAATACCCCTGCCGTTTCTGTCCCAGTTGCGCACCAGAGTAAAGACTTCGCTGAATGGTGTCACCGGCAAACCATCCTGACACCCCTCCATCAAAGCCAAATTCCCAATTCTGGCCAAATCTTTTGCCCATAGTTAGATTGACATGGACGGGCATCCCAGCTACTGGGTACATAAACTCCATTGATATCCCTCAAACTCCGAATATCCGAAAATGTAGGCAGCTACTCCCTAAAAACCTTTATACAATCTCTGCTGCAACAACACTTCGAGTCCGTAAGTTCTGCCATTGGAGATAGGCAGTACCGGCTCGTTACCAATTACTCCAAAATCACCGCCCAGATTGGCCAGAGATATCCTTTCCCTCAGCAGGAAAGGATAATTGGAATAACGCTTGAAGTAGGACTCCACACTGATTCTGGAAGATGTACCGGTATTCCATTCCACCCCACCTGTGATATGGGCACTTCGGATATACTTGAGATTATCGCGATTGACAAGCTCGCCTTCAA
>JADJWN010000024.1 GCA_016716335.1 Saprospiraceae bacterium
CTACCTCAGATTGAATATCCCAGAAGTGCCAGATGCTGATACATCCACTGATAGCTGACAAAGATAATCGTAAGCCCCAGCACATCGCCCAAGGGTATTGGTCATACCGGAGCTGAGACTAGAGATGGTGTCCATGATCCGGTTGGTGCCGGATATGCATGGTAACCTGTGCCCATTCTGTCAAATCAACAGCAGAAAGATGGGAATGGCATAATTCAGAACCTGTTTATAGGCTTCCATACAAATTTCAGATTTTTATTAATTTGATTGTTTTTGAAGGGTGATTATTCTCAATCTATAGATAATAGATGCTAGCTTTCCAATGAAAGATTCAAAGTTTTTCATGTAAATCAGTTTCTGTATCACCTTGCAGTATCAACCGACCATAGCTGTCCCAAATCCTTATCCCCGTTCTTTCCGGCACACCGGTCAAAGTTGCAAAATGATAGCGGGATTGGGAAAGGCACGGATCAAATAATGAGGAGCTTCCTGCATATCCGCCACATCGGAGACATCCTGCAATCGGAACTTTCTGAAAAATTTCCATATCTCCCAGACTTGCGTTGATGTGCTCTGTTTACCACTCCGTTATTGACTACTGTACCCGGCCAGAGTATGTCCGCCGCCATTGATTTTTATAAAAGAACTTCGGCATCTTCATCACAATCAGTATAGCTTATAAGTTTCAGCAGTGCTGTTGTCCGTCATATTGATATCAGGAAATGCAAAAAATCCTTATTCTTCACTGCACACAGTTATGCTCTACCCAAAACCTCACCACCTGCTCTATCGGCAGGTTGGTGGCACTACCATTATACAGCACCACATCATCTGCGGTACCGTGGACAGCCATGACAGGTACGGGCCTGCCGGGATTGCAGGACATCAGCCTGCCAGGAGCCACAGAGCCGGTGACAGAGGCTACCGCAGCTATTTTTATTGCTCCAGTTCGCACGCCCGTCTGAAGCTCGCAAATCCACCAAATTCGACATACCGCAGGCATAAATGCGGCGGGTATCCAAAGTGTACTTACTCACCGGGTCGTCAATCAATGCACTGATAAAACCCATCATCCGCAGTACTGCCAAAGGTCCAGCCTACATTCCAGGAGTAGCTACACCATTGGGATAACTTACTGCAAATCGGGCCGTGTCTGCCACGGCAATCCCGCCTGAATACAACTCCTGCTGGGTGGCATTGGAGGGGTAAAGCCATGTAGATTAGAATACTAAGGGGTATGGACTGCTGGAGTGTTGTGATCGGCCGGTAATCTCAACCGGTAACTTCTGTTGAGACGCTTTGTATTTAGACCACCGCACTGTAATGGTCTGCTGAGCATCGGCAGATACACCCGATAATATGAAAAGCAATATTACCCAGCGAAATCCTGTGTGACAATACCCTATCGCGGTTATCTATTTTTGACCTTGTAAAAATAATGCAAATAATCGGCAATCAAAGGACGAAATGAGCGGGATTATCCGAAATAATTTATTCTGATGATTTCAAAAACTGCGTATGTTTATTGTGTGCAGTTGAATACCCAATTTGGCGGGAAATAAAATACTTAGAACATCATTTGTAAAATTCCTGAATATTCCTTTATTTTTCCGACCGGATAACAATATAGGAATGCAAACGCAAGAATTCGCGGATATTTTACAGGAGATTTACAACAAGGTGAAAGGTACCGATGTAAAAGGCAGTGTGGCTGACTACATTCCGGAACTCGCCCGTGTAGCCCCGGCAAATACGGCATCTGTCTGTGCACCTCTTCCGGTCAGGAATATGGCATTGGTGACCTGGAGAAAATTACTTTCCATTCAGAGTATATCGAAAATATTTGCTACCAACGCTGGCCTTTGCTCACGTCGGGGATCAGCTCTGGACACGAGTGGGTATGGAACCATCCGGCACAGCTTTTAATTCATTGATTCAACTGGAGTATGAGCGTCAGCGTCCTCGAAATCCGCTTATAAATGCGGGGGCAATCGTAGTTGCTGACATTCTGAAGGACATCTACAAACATCCAAAAGATGAATTTCTGAAAATTGTACAACTGCTGAGCGGCAATCCGTCCGCTATTATGATCAGAAGAAAGTGGCACTCAAGAAAACAGACAGGATACAGGAATATGGCTTTGGGGTATTTTTATCAAAAGCTATGGAAACTTAAAAAATGAGGTGTATGAAGTGCTGGACCTGTACTTTTATATGTGTTCTTTGAGTATGACTTGCAGGATCTGGCTATGGCAGGACGGATATTTGTACACACCATGGCATAATACCGGGTACTGATATTCAGATGCTGACATCCTTGAGGACTAAGAGACTGGAATGCGCAGTACAGACCTGCGGATTTTATGATGAAGCCGGAGAATTTACCTTCAGGGTAGGTCTGCCGGGCAAAAAGCGGAGTCGGCGGTGGGATACTTGCCATACACCCCCAACAATACAGTGTGGCGGTCTGGAGCCCACCACCTCAATCCTAAAATTCACAATAAAAAAGAGATACGAAACGCTGGAATTATTGACAACTTATTCGGGTTCATCCATTTTCTGAGGTAAAGATTTGTCATGCAAACATTAGATCAGGCTATAGTACATTTTAATGAAAACAGATACTCCTGCTGAACATATGTCTGGGTTTTCTGATGTTCAGTGTGGCGCTTGATCTGAAGATATCCGAGTTCAGGGAGGTGAGCAGAAATCTGAAAGAATATTACCACAGGTTTTGATTGCTCAGTAGGTTTTGCTGCCATTAGTGGCCCTTCTATTAATTTGCTGTCAGACCACAGGAAAGTATAGCATTAGGAATGATCTTAGTTGCAGCCTGCCCAGGAGGAAGTATAAACTATGCTGTACTGCATTTACGAGGCCAACACCTGGCTTTCCGTTATCCTGACTACCTTTCTACTATTTTGTGTCATCAGTACCCCCTTTGATATTTAAGGGTATGTTTTCATTTCTTTTGCAAAGGCCCTACAGCGATGGTAAGCCAGTTTGAAATCAGCTTTTATGATATGGCCGGGAGCCATTTTTCGGCTGCTGGTGGTACCGCCCCTCCTGGGTATGGCGATAGACAGAATGTTATCCTGATATAACCCAAAAATAAAAATCCATATAAGGAGATTGAGCATGCCAGTTTTATAAGTTTTGTATTTGCCGGCATCTACAACAATCTGGATAATATCGGAAAGTATGTACATCTGGATTTCTGGATAGTGCTGATTCTATAACAGTTTTGCTCTGTTTACAGGATGTAGTTTTGCTTCTGTTACTGGCAGACCTGTGAAGGACGAGAAGAGCCATAACCATCGAAACCGGCATTCAAAACTCAGGGCTGGCTTTGATGCACAAATCTTCAATTTTTTAATGGCCTCGGTGGTATGGCACTCATTGCAGCGTGGTGGAGTATATGGCATCTGATTTCGGCACTTGCGTTGGCGAGTTACTGGAAGGTCAGGGATGTAAAATTGCCACATAAATATCCAGGGTTTGCTTTAAAAGCCAAATATTGTCGTTATAAATACAAATCTCAAAGGAATAAATAAAAAACAAATCAACTCTTTGTCAGAATGAGAGAAGAAAATGATTATTTTTGAATCATATGCAGATTTATCCTGTTGTCAAGGGGTAAAAATTATTAAGCAAGCAGGTGGTGAAAGTGGATTGATGATGGGGAGAAGTATGAAGAGCGGGTTCAACCAGTTTGTATATTGCATCTCCGGCCGCGAGCCGTGAGGATATGGAATCGTAGCGTGGACGCTACGACTAACATGGGTAAATATAGAATCCCCGCGAGGACGCGCTACTATTAGCATGGGCATGGATTGGAATCGTAGCGTGGACGCTACGACTAACATTGATCGTACCATGGACGATACATTAATAATTGCTTTCTCCTGCTGGAAACTGGAACGATATCGAATCGTAGCGTGGACGCTACGACTAACATATTAAATATAGAATCGTAGCGTGGACGCTACGATTAACATCGAGACGCCACGATTAACATCGCCAACGAGGTAACAGGTGCTATGGCTGACTCAGGTAAAAATTGTAGTTTTACCCAAATTTTGTGGGGGATGTGGGTTTAGATTAAATCATTTCTGCGGTTCTATAAAGAAGCATGCACAGTATATAATATACAGTCTACCTTCTGTATGATTTTGTAAATAATGTACTGGATACAAGCAGAGAATACTATGTATTTAAAAGTTTGGAGACTCTGGTAAGATAATCGTAAGTCCGGAGAAAGCGATTCTTCTGAAGATTATGGGGCAGGCTCTGCTATGGGCACTATAGAAGCAAACAATCCCTCTTGACAAAATCGTCCGTACAGCAGTATCCAACCACGACAAATGCAGAACTGTTATTTTAATCTGGTGAATTTTACCCGGGCAAAAAAATACTTGAACTAGGCACTTCTGCCGGACTGTCTTCTGCCTATCTCCGCTTGCGGATTCCAATGCCGAAGTGCTGACACTTGAAGGAAACCGGAATTTGGCAGATGTTGCTTCGTGGTATCACGCTAAAGCAGGGGTTGAACAATATCAGGTTTTGCCAGGCAGGTTTGAAGAAAATTTAAACCTTGCGCTTCAGAGTCTGGGTAGTGTGGACATTGCATATCTGGATGGTAATCATCGATATGACAGCACCGTTAATATTTTCAGGAGATACTGAGATACTGCCATCCTAACAGTGTAATGGTAGTAGATGACATTTACTGGTCGGCAGAAATGACAAAGCCTGGCAATGGATCAAAAATGTCCTTAGGTAGTCTCACCGTTGACATATTTGATATGGGATTTGTATTTCTGAATCCGGACTTAGAAGAAAAATATCTGTCTTATACCCTATATTTATAAACCCCGGAAAATCGGATTGTTTGGAAAGTAAACACCCTTACTCTGCACTTGCACGCACCTTGGTTAAAAAGATTCCCTTCCGGTTGCTTATTTTTGAACCTGTCGGCATAATATGGAGTTTTGTTTTGAAAAATACCGCATTTATGAGTCCTCATAATAATTATCGCTACCTGGTCCTGCTTATTATTTTAGGTGCGGGACAGGTCTTGTCCGGACAGTTTGGCCTACGACTGAAATACAATGATGCCAGATTCAGCAACTGGGAAAATGCATCGCAGTAATTCTAACGTCAATAATTCCCCATACAGTCCGATGTACGAGATCGGGGCAGACTATTGGTTCAGACTGAAAAAGAAAAGAATAGAATTTATGCCTGAGCTATCCCATGCTATGGCAAAACCAATTAAGAGACCACATCTGGATGCAATGAAACACAGTTCCATCAATTTAACCCATACTCACATTTATGCACTGGATCATGGACAATGACTGCAACTGTCCCACTTTTCCAAACAAGGGCCCGGCATCAACAAAGGATTCTTTTTCATTTTACTCGGGCGTCAGTTGGCATGCAGAGGCTGTACTCGAGACCTGAATCTTCTGTACTCCCTGAAAAACAAGAGCAATGCGAATGATTTATTGATTAACGGCAGCAGCCCCGGCGATGTACAGGTCAATCCACACATGCTGCAGATTTCGCTCAGACTGGGATTTCGTCCGGATTACAATAAAAGATCATACAGGAGATAAGCGTACTGTGAAAGAACCTCTCACACTCAGCCGGGAGTTTCAGGCTATTCTGCATCAGATGGAATACGGTGCAGATCATTTATTCATCACAGGTAAAGCAGGTACCGGCAAGTCCACCTTGCTGCAAATATTCCGAAATACCACCAAAAAAAGAGAGAGGATGGGTTTACCTCGCTCCTACGGGCATTAGCACTTAATGTCAGAGGGCAGACTATACATTCCTTCCGGTTTTCCGCCGAGACTGATCATAGCTTCTGAAATTGAACGAAGGAAAAACTACCGGATTTTCAGAATCCGGACAGTCTATCATTGATGAAATCTCTATGGTGAGGGCTGATCCATTGACAACATCCATATTTTCCTCCAGGTCAACCGCAGGAATAAACTGCCTTTCGGAGGAGTGCAGATGGTGTTTTTCGGGGATATGTTTCAGTTACCACCCGTAGTGGCCAAACTTTCGAAAGGGAGATTTGCAACCACCTATGCAAGTCCCTATTTCTTCGGCGCATATCATGCAGACTGTAAAATTTCTGATGATCGAACTTTATGAAGTGTACAGACAGGCAGAGAGAAAATTCATCGTGGCTATTGGACAATATCCGGCAGAATCAATTAGATTATGACGACCTGATGGAAATCAACGAGATATATGCCTCTGCCGGAAAAATACGGATTACTACATCACACTCACGAGTCGCAATGATCTGGCCAATGCCATCAATAATGCCAAGTGTCTGCGATTCATGGTCCGGATATGAATACAAAGCTCCATCACGGCGACTTCCAACCCCCAGCTTTTCCCCACCGAGCACCAGCTGATACTCGAAAGAAAGGGTTCTGAATGTTTGTGAGAAACGACCTGCAAAAGCTATAGTCAATGGCACTACCGGAAAAGTGAGCTTTGTGGATGGAGAGAAAATTCTGGTAAAATCCCGGATGAAATGTTACTGAGAAAGAAATCGAATAATACGACAGGACGGGAATACTCAAATATGAAAGGACCCCAATCACCCGACAGGATCATGACCAGGGTGACCGGAGTATTCACCCAATATCCACTGAACTGGCCTGGGCAATCACTATCCACAAAAGTCAGGGCAAAACTTTTGACCGGGTGATTATAGATCTGGGCAGTGGTGCCTTTGAAGCCGGCCAGACCTATGTGGCCCTGAGCCGTTGCCGTACCCTCGAGGGTATCATACTCAAGAGGCCATTAAAACCCCGGGATATCATTGTGGATGAAAGAATCTGTGAGTTTTATGAACAAATCAGATATTTGTCCTGAATTAATCAAAATCCATGAAAGCATTTCTTACCATACTGCTGCTGATCATATCCAATATCTTTATGACATTGGCCTGGTACGGACATCTGAAATTAGCCGAATTCAAGTGGTTTGCAAAATTTGGCCTGTTCTCAAACACTGCTCAGCTGGGGCATAGCGCTCTTCGAATACACATCTTCCAGGTGCCTGCCAACAAAATCGGGTTTGCAGGGAATGGAGGCCCTACAATTTATGGCAACTGAAAGTTAACAGAAGTAATCACCAATTTGATAGTATTCCACAGCCTTCACGGTCCCGGTGATTCAAAACAGAACAATTCCGCACCAATCATCTGATCGGCTTTTTCTTTCTGGTACTTGCTGTGTATTTTATTTTCAAAAAATAATCAGCAATGGTCAAAGCGGTCATGTATGCACCTCAGCAGCCACTCTCTGTGATCAGGATGTGCTATCTCCGTGAGTGCCAGGGCCCGCTGCCTGAGATTCTCTTCCGTAAAGATAGGCTACCAATTCCATGACCACATAGTGTACGTGCCCGCGGGTAGTCACCACGCCGGCGCCCTGCTTAAGAACGAAACTATCTGGAAGATCCATCCTTCGCTGTGGAATTCAGGGCAATGATGGGCTTACCACCCGGCGACAGATGCACCTCTCATAAATCCATCTGACCTCCTATGCCTGAATATTGATAAGTACCTATGGAATCAGAGCATACCTGAACGTTGGGATCTATTTCGAGGCAGAGTTTATGGCTCTGCCTTGGGGTTGGCACGAAGACCTTGGCATCATTGACATAGCTGATATCCAAGAAAAACCAAACTGGGGTTATCATCCCAAAGTCATACAACCTGCGTGAACCAATGGCAAAGCCTGTCACGATTTTGCCGGGTGTTTTTCTTGTATGCATTGGTGATCACTCCTGCTCTACCAAGGTATCACACCCATCAGAAAACATCTCCGTATGTATGCCGAGGTTCTTTGTGATTGTTCAGACAAACTCAGTACTGCATCGGGTATTGCTCCGATCCCCATCTGCAAGGTAGATCTGTCTTCAATCCAATTCAGCGATCTATATCTGCCGAGTGCAAGCCTTTTTCCGTGATTTTGGCACTGTTAGCTCCACCTCCGGCAAATCTTCATCCACCGCTACAAAGAGCATCCAGGTGTTTGGTACTGATAATACCGTCGCCATGGGTACGTGGCATTTTGGGGATTGACCTGTGCAATGACGTACTTTGCATTGCGTATAGCTGACAAAGCCATATCCACAGAGGTACCCAGCGAACAAAAGCCGTGCTTGTCAGGAGGAGATACATGCACCAGGGCCACATCTATGGGCAGGATTTTATTGTCAAATAACCGGTGAATTTCACTCAGAAACACCGAGATAACCTGCGTACTGACTGTTGGCGAGTCCCCGTTTTTGGAAACAAAAAAGGGGAATTAATAAAAAAATGATCCCTACTTCAGGTACATTGAAAAGGTCCCTACCCAAAGTTGAGATACTCAAAGCTCCACATCATTCAGCTCTTGCTTCCGTCCAGCACAGCACGTATCAAAGCCAGAGGTGTAAGCACTACCCTGCATAAACACCCTGTCACCACTTTTTATCTTTTTTACCGCCTCTGCAGCAGTCATCCATTGATTGCTCATATCTGATATTTATGATAATTCTGAAAAGGCAAAAATCATGCTATACCTCCGAAATGTAAATGATGAAAATTTGCCAATAGTTGATTCATGTCATTGAGAATCTGAGAAAGGAATAAACTGACCGAATCCGGTTTTTACATAATCAGGCCTGTATCCCCTGAAATAAAATGTATTCAGACCATCGGCAGGGATCGAATCAAAGCAGGATCTGAATACTCCATGAGTCGGCAGATTTTCCTCATCACTGCTCAAATAAAAGGATTTCGGCTTGCCGGCTGCCGAAGATTGCAACAGAGACTCTACCGGCAATCCCCAAGTCCATTATGACTTTCTGCAAGTATTGAGGCGGTTCCACAAGAGCCACTGCATTGGAGATTTTTCTCCTCCATAGCATTCAGTATCTTATCCAAAAAATACAACCGCCTCTTCAAATTTATCTTGAGCTTTACCGACATTGTCCCCAAACCAACGTAGCAAAAAAAAGCCAGATAAGGTATCACCTTATAGTTAATAAATTTTCCCGGGCAAACATTAGAGGCATAGCCACAAAAATACGACAGTATCATCCACTGACTTTGTGCATAAAGAGATAAAACCTGTCCATAAGTACGCTGGTCATGACAATGTGCATGCTTATACCTAAGCACGACCAGATGAACAGTCTGTATTTTTTGCTTTTAATAACAAATACTATCCATACAAGCACAATCACCCAAATCTGGAGGTGATCCTTGAAGAGCATTTCAGCAAATCCCCTGAAAGATTCTGACTGGTAAAAATGCAGATATCTTTCCAGCGAAGTATCTGACAAGGTGGTAAGCTTGGTACTGTCATACCAGTTGTGCTTTGAAGCATACCACTTCATTACTATGATAAAGACTGTACCGATGAGGAATATTCTGTCTCTTTTTTCTTGTACATTCAGGTCCTTGCGGAGAATGAAAAATCCCTGTATAAATCATGAGAAGGAATCATTAGGGGATGACAGAATACTGCGACAAAAATGAGGACCAGAGCGAAGCAGTTTTAAGGTGTCGTTCAAACGCTCTCTTTGCATAAACCAATACCCTTCTCAAAAAGTCATCCAGACCACCCTGATGTATTTCATTATTGGGCCAAAACCATGCATCTGTACAAAACATGGTAAAATACAACGCAAGAAGCGATACCCATGGGTATTGTTGTATTCTGAAAAGTATCCAGGCCACTACCAAAGGAAACAATGAAAAAGCAACGGAATATCCCCTGAGTATATTTTCAAGTGAAAATCCGGTTTTCTGCATGATATATGGGAAAAACTGGGTGATGAAGGCTCCAAATCTGCCAACCTGAAGTGACAGACTGTCTAACTGTATAATCCTGAATACCATAAAAGGGGCATCCACAAAATACATGCGCAGATCGTAGTACCAAAGTGCTGCCAAAGACTGCAAAAACATTATGCTCAGTCCGACTACTGCGAGATATCTTGCAGGATTTTTCAACAGAGTGGCGTTACCCCGATCCATATACCAGTCTTTAATCCGCTCTAAGATACGGAATTTGACCTGATGTCAACTATTTATGCCTGTAACAATTTCAGATGCTCACAATAATCCCAAGCGTGGGAAGCACGGTACCCGTACCGTCAGTAATGCTTTTCAGTAGATAGCGTTGTTCATTGAGCGGTGCATCAGGATTGACAATTTTGGGTAGTCCTACCGGCCTGCCTGTACTGTCTAACGGTAAGTCCAGTATCAGTTCCTCTCTCTGTATGCTGTTGCCTGTGATATTCTGGATATCAAGAAAGAGATTCAGATCCCATCCCTTGAAATACCATTTTTTGTCCAATCTGACATCAAGGGCGGAGAATGCCCCTGCCCTCCGGGTATTCAGTCTGGTATAGTCAGGAATACCCCTGCCGTTTCTGTCCCAGTTGAGCACTAAAGAAGACTGTTCGCTGAATGGTGTCACCGGCAAACCATCCTGATATCTCCATCTGAAGCCAAATTCCCAATTCTGGCCAAATCTTTTGCCCATAGTTAGATTGACAATATGACGGGCATCCCAGCTACTGGGTACATAAACTCCATTGATATCCTCAAACTCCGAATATCCGAATGTGTAGGCAGCTATTCCATAAAAACCTTTATACAATCTCTGCTGCAGCAACACTTCGAGTCCGTAAGTTCTGCCATTGGAGATAGGCAGTACCGGCTCGTTACCAATTACTCCAAAATCACCGCCCATGGTTAGGAGATATCTCTCCCTCAGCAGGAAAGGATAATTGGAGAAAACGCTTGAAGTAGGACTCACACTGATTCTGGGAGATGTACGCCAGTATTATTCCACCCACCTGTGATATGGGCACTTCGGATATACTTGAGATTATCGCGATTGACAAGCTCCTTC